>NZ_AKKK01000038.1 GCF_000281065.1 Arthrobacter sp. M2012083 | reverse complement strand
TCCCATTCCGAACCCGGAAGCTAAGACCCACAGCGCCGATGGTACTGCACCCGGGAGGGTGTGGGAGAGTAGGACACCGCCGGACATCATTTGAGAAGAGCCCCGACCTATATGGTCGGGGCTCTTTGCATTTAACAGTTCTGATTAACCCACGTGTGTGCCTTCTGCCCCCGGTAGAGTTGGTGGTCATGGAAAACCTCTTCAGCCATCCCGAGTCGGATCCCGAGCCGTCCCAGCAGGACAATGATGCGCTGGAGCCGCTCATCATTACAGTCGTTGTCCCCACGAACGTCTCACACGCCTTCCAAGGATTCACGGATCACCCGCATCTTTGGTGGCCGCTGGAACGAGAGAGTGTGTTCGGCGAGGGATCACATGTTGAGTTCGAAGAGAACCTGATCCTCGAAACGGCCGAGGACGGCCGTACCTCCGTGTGGGGAACCATCGACGATTGGCAACCGCCGTTGTCCTTCCACGCCAGCTGGTACCCGGCAAGTACGCCCCTCTGGTCCACCGAGATCCGTGTAGCATTCCGGGCCGTGGAGGAGGGCACTGAAGTTCGCTTGGTCCACGACGGTTGGGAGGGCGCGGAAGACCCCGCAGCCTCGCGCGCGTCATACGCCGAAGGTTGGCCCCGTGTCCTGGAACGCTACGTGAGATTCATGGGCGGAGCAGTTGCCTAGGCTCCGCAGGCTCCACGCGAACGATTGGCCCCTGTTGAGGGCCGTCCGGCTGGAGATGCTCACAGACACGCCCATGGCCTACGTGGAAAGCCTGGATGCTGCGCGTCGGCAAACAGACACCCAATGGCAGGAACGTGCTGCCGCGATGTCCGGCGATGCCAGTATCACCCTGGTTGCCGATGGCGGCGAAGACGGCAGCAGATTCTGCGGCCTGATGCGCGTGGTGCTCAAACACCCCCAGGGCCCGGAGAAGCCGCTGCAGGCTATGCTGATCAGCGTTTATGTCGCACCCGAGCATCGAGGGCTGGGACTTGCCGACGAACTCCTGAACGCGGCGTGCAAGGCTGCAGCGGAAGAACTGGCAGCGGAAAGCATTGAGCTTGGGGTGCATGAGAACAACTCAAGGGCGCTTGCGTTCTACAGGCGTCACGGATTCGAAACCACGGGTGCCAGCCGGCCTTATCCGCAGGACACGTCAAAGCTGGAGCTCGTGATGGAACGGCGGCTGCCCTAGGAATGTCCTAGGAACGTCCTAGGATGTGCCGGGTTTGGGCACAGCAGTACTTGTCCGCACCACCAGCTTGGTGGGGTGCTCCGTGTCTGCTGGTTCCAGAACCAGACCGTTGTTGATGGCACCCAGCAGGGTCCGGACAGCCAACGCCCCCTGTCCCTTGGCGTCCTGATCGATGGTGGTTAGGCCAAGGACATTGCCCAGGTCATGCCCGTCGATTCCCATGACGGAGAGATCGTCGGGGATGCGCAGGCCGAAGTCCCTGGCGGCAAGGATGGTGCCAATGGCCATTTCATCCGACGCTGCGAAAACGGCTGTGGGGCGTTCAGGTGCGCTGGCCAGCAGTTGCCTCGCGGCCGCGTATGCGCCTTCTATGGTGAAGTCCGCGGAAACGATCCATTCCGGCCTGACCGGGCAGCCGGCGTCGTTCATTGCTTTTTCAAAACCGCTGCGGCGGGTTCCCGGAAGGTGGAAGTCTTGGTCATAGGCTTCGTGGCCGGTGATGTGCGCTATCTTGGTGTGCCCCAGACCCAGTAAGTGATTGGTGGCTTTCAGGGCGATCCCTGAGTCGTCGATCCTGATGGTGGACGCTCCCGGCAAGGGACCGCCGATACCCACAATAGGGCGGTGCACGGCGTGTAGCTGCTCGATTTCGTCTTCGCTAAGTTCCAGGGATACCGCAATGACGGCATCCACCCGCTTGCGGAGCAGGAAGTCGCTGAAGACGCTCTGCCGGTGCGCGGGGTTTTCACCGATGTTGTATAGGGTGAGGTCGTAGCCGGCCTCGAGCAAGGCGGCGGAGGCGCCTTCGATCACCGCTGAGAAGAACCAGCGGTGGACCGAGGGCACCACCAAGCCGACGTTGTGCGTGCGCCCGGAGGCCAGGCTCGACGCGTGGTAGGAAAGCACGAATCCCAACTCGGCAGCTGCGGCACGGGCGCGTTCCCGGCTTGTTGGGGAAACGTTGCCTTTCCCGCTCAGCGCCCGTGAGACCGTGGCAACGGACAGCCCTGCTCGCTCGGCTACGTCCTTGATGCCGGTCATGCTGCTCCTTGGGGGGAAGGTTAGCTGGCTGTGAGCCAGATTGTCTCCCCCGAGCCTAGTAGATCAATGCCTGGTAGATCAGCGCCTGATGGATCGCTGCCTTCATCAGCGGAGCTCCGCAGGATGGTTTCCCCTGCAGGAAGCGGCATCGCCTCAGCCCCGACGTTCATGATCACCAGGGTGTTGCCGTTGAGGTAGGCCAGCGAGGCCTCGCTACAGTAGTCCTCCACCCAGGCGAGGGAGCCTTCGCCGAGCCGGTGCGTAGCCCGGAGGGCGAGCATCCGGCGGTACAGGTTAAGGTGCGACGCCGGATCTGACTCTTGCTTGTCCCTCGCCAGTGCGGGCCAGGACTCGGGCTGGGGCAGCCAGGGGTCCATGCCGCTGCCGAACCCGGAGTGAGGTTCGGACGAACGCCAAGGAAGCGGCACGCGGCAGCCATCACGGCCGATGCGGGCTCCGTCGGTGCGGGCGAACGTGGGGTCTTGGCGCATGCTCCCGGGGATGCTCGAGGAGTCGGGTAGGCCCAGCTCTTCGCCTTGGTAGAGGTACGCGCCGCCGGGGAGTCCGAGCATGAACATGGTGGCTGCGGCAGCGCGTCGTCGTCCGAGTTCTTCGTTGGGCTGCACGTCATCAGGCCCAATGCCGTCACCGTCGCGGGGCCCTGGTCCGTCGTAGCCGAAGCGGGAAACGTGCCTTACCACATCGTGGTTGGACAACACCCAGGTGCTCGGGGCACCCACGGCGTCCAGCGAGACCAGCGAGTCGGTGATGATGTGGCGGAGGCGGTTCACATCCAGCCCTGCGTGCAGGTAGGGGAAGTTGAAGGCCTGGTGCATTTCGTCGGGACGTACCCACTGTGCCAGCCGGGGGAGCGGGTCCACGTTGGCTTCGGCGCACAGGATGCGGTCCGGTCCGTACGCTTCCAGGATCGAGCGCCAGCGGCGATAGATATCGTGCAGGGCGGGCTGGCCGAACATCGGAGCATGATGGCCCGGGAAACCGTCGGTGCTGTTGCCGTCTGCACGCCCACCCCAGTTGGGGAGGCCGGCCGCCTTGACCAGCGCGTGGGCAACGTCCACCCGGAAGCCGGAGATGCCGCGGTCCAGCCAGAAGCGGAGAACGCGTTCAAACTCAGCATGAACGGCAGGGTTGTCCCAGTTGAAGTCCGGCTGTGAGGAGTCGAAGAGGTGCAGGAACCACTGGCCGGGCTGACCGTTGGGTTCGATGATGCGTGTCCATGCCGGGCCGCCGAAGTGCGATTGCCAGTTGTTGGGTGGCTCGTTGCCGTCAGTTCCTTGGCCGTCCCGGAAAATGAACATGTCCCGTTCCGCACTGTTTGCGCCCGCCCTAAGTGCTGCCTGGAAGGCGACGTGCTGGTCAGAACAATGGTTGGGGACGAGGTCCGCGATGACCCGCAGGTTGAGCCTGTTGGCCTCTGCGATGAGGGCGTCGAAGTCGGTCAGGGTGCCGAACAGGGGATCGACGTCGCAGTAATCGCTGACGTCATATCCTGCGTCCCGCTGGGGTGAGCGATAGAAGGGGGACAGCCACACGGCGTCCACCCCCAACGCCGCCAGCTGCGGCAATTCGGCAGTGATGCCCGCCAGGTCTCCTACGCCATCACCATTGAGGTCCCGGAAAGAGCGGGGATAAATCTGGTAGATCACAGCGGAACGCCACCATCCGTGCGCCATCGAGGCGTCGTGGACCGGGGTCAGATGCGTGAAAACAGTAGTGGGCTCGGGGCTCGCAACCGAGAGCAATGAATCAACGGACATGAACACATCGTAGAAGAGAAATCCCAGAGTTGTAAACGTTTCCAGTCCTAAGGGTGCTGTCTTTGCGCGATTTGGGAGGGCAGGGCTTTCCAAATATGCTGCAAGCCCTGTAGTGTGTGGAAGCGCTTGCAGTTGTGAGCCATATCACCGGCGATGCGACGGGCCTTAAGCCCTTGCCGTCGAAGCAAAAAGAAGGAAAGGGACACCAATGAAGGTGCACAATACCCTCGCGACTCAGACCACCCGGCGCGTTTTCGCCACCGGGGCGCTCTCCGTGGCCGCAGCCCTGGCACTGAGCGCCTGCGGTGGAAGCGCCTCCACCGCGCCAAGCTCGGAAGCCGCAAAACCGGACCTCAAGGCCGCAGGAGCCGGTGTCATCACCATGTGGGTGGACGCCGAACGTTCCCCGGCGTTGAAGGACATTACGGAGAAGTTCAAGTCCGATACCGGCATTGAGGTGAAGCTCGTGGTCAAGGACTTTGCCGCCGTGCGCGACGACTTCATCACGCAGGTGCCCACAGGCCAGGGGCCGGACTTGATCGTCGGACCCCACGACTGGATTGGAAAGTTTGTTCAGAATGGTGTGATCGCACCCGTCGAACTGGGCGACAAAGCCGGACAGTTCCAGGATTCCTCCATCAAGGCCATGACCTACAACGGCGCTGTCTACGGTGTCCCGTATGCCATAGAAAACATCGCGCTGCTGCGCAACACCAGCATCGTGGACAGCAAAGCTGCCACGTTGGACGAAGTAGTGGCCAACGGCAAGAAGGCCGTGGCAGACGGCAAAGCCACTTTCCCGTTCCTGGTGGGCATGGACCCGAAGCAGGGCGACCCATACCACTTGTACCCTCTGCAGTCCTCCATGGGCTCACAGGTCTTCGGTAAGAACGCCGACGGCGAATATGACGCCAAGCAGCTGCTCATCGGTGACGCTGCCGGCGTCGAATTCGCCAAGAAGCTGGCCGCCTGGGGCGATGCCGGCGAGAAGATCATCAACTCCAACATCACGGGTGACATTGCCAAGGAGAAGTTCCTGGCCGGCGAATCCCCGTACTTCGTGACGGGCCCGTGGAACGTTCCGGACGTCCAGAAGAAGGGCATCAAGTTCTCCGTGGATGAGCTGCCTACCGCCGGCGGCGAGCCCGCCCAGCCGTTCATCGGCGTCAACGGCTTCTTCATCAGCGCCAAGAGTGCCAATGCCTTGGCCACCAACGAGTTCGTCACCAACTACCTCACCTCCGAGTCGGCGCAGGATTCGATGTATGCAGCAGGAGGACGGCCTCCGGCCCTCAAGGCGTCGTTCGACAAGGCCGCCAGCGATCCCGTGGTGGAGGCGTTCGGCAAGATCGGTGCCACCGGCGTTCCCATGCCGGCCATCCCGGAAATGAGCGCGGTGTGGGCTGACTGGGGTGCTACCGAACTGGCCATCATCAAGGGCCAGGGCGACCCGGCGGAGGCCTGGACCAAGATGGCCGACAGCATCAAGTCCAAGATCGGCGGCTAACACCACAACCGGATAACTCCACCGGTCTGCCCCGGGCCGGGCGGCACTCCACCGCCCGGCCCTGCTTGCCGCCAACCGCTTCACCCAAGGATCCACAATGCCAAAACCAGATCTCCGCGAACAGCCCTCAAGTCAAGGCCAAGCGGCCCCGGCTGAGGCTGCCAGCAGCGCCGGCCGTCCAGCCAAGCCCGGCCGTCCAGCCAAACCCGCACGCCATCCGGATTCCCTCAAGGGCACCATTCTCAAGGTTGTCCTGCTGGGACTTGTGGACGCCTTCGCGGTGTACGTCCTGATGATGCTTTTCCTCAGCCAATCGTGGGCGGCACTGGCGGTGTCGTCGCTAGTGGTTCTGGCCATTAACTGGATCTACCTCCGCAAGGGCGGGCTCCCGGCCAAATACCTGGCTCCCGGTGTGCTGTTCCTCCTGGTGTTCCAAGTCCTGGTGGTGGTGTTCAGCGGCTACATCGCTTTTACCAACTACGGCGACGGGCACAACAGCACTAAGGACGATGCCATTTCTGCCATCCAGCTGACAGCGCAGAAACGTGTCCCGGATTCGCCTGCTTACAAGGCATCAGTGCTCACCAAGGACAACGAGTTCTATCTGCTGTTCACCGATCCGGCGGGGAGGGCGCAACTCGGCAGTAGCGAAGATCCGCTCGCCGAGGCCCCGGACGCAGGCAAAGACTCAACGGGCAAGGCCAACTCCTTGCCGGGCTACCAGACGCTGAAGTTCCAGGAGATCGTGGCCAACCAGCAGGAGATCCTGAAGATCACGGTCCCGGTTTCGGACGATCCCGCCGATGGAACGTTGCGCACAGCAGACGGCAGCACGGCTTACCAGTTCAAACCGGCGCTCAAGTACGACGCCGCCACGGATACCTTCGTGGACACCGAAACCGGCACGGAATACCGCGACAACGGCAAAGGCGCCTTTGCTGATCCTAACGGAGAGGCCTTGGCCACCGGCTGGAAAATCGATGTGGGAATGGACAACTTCGTCCGGGCCTTCACGGACCCCAGCCTTCGCGGACCGCTGGTGGGCGTGATCCTCTGGACGTTCACCTTCTCCATTGCGTCCGTCGCCCTCACATTTGTGATGGGCCTCTTCCTGGCAATGACCTTCAACCGTGAGGACCTTCGGGGTAAGAAGGCGTACCGGATCCTGATGATCCTGCCCTACGCTTTCCCCGCTTTCCTGTCCGGCTTGGTGTGGTCCGGAATTCTCAACCCCGAGTTCGGCTGGCTGAACCAAACATTGCTCGGTGGCGCGAACATCGGCTGGCTTACGGACCCCGTCCTGGCCAAGATCAGCGTGCTGGTAGTCAATGTGTGGCTTGGGTTCCCCTACATGTTCCTGGTCTGCACCGGCGCCTTGCAGTCGCTGCCGTCCGAAATCGACGAGGCAGCCCGCATGGATGGGGCCTCAGCTTGGCGGGTGTTCCGTTCCATCAAGTTGCCCCTGCTGCTGGTGTCAGTGGCACCACTGCTGATCTCCTCCTTCGCCTTCAACTTCAACAACTTCAACGTCATCTACATGCTCACCGGCGGTGGGCCGCGCTTCGCGGACACTGACCGCGACATCGGTTCCACCGACATCCTCATCACGCTGGTGTACAAAGTGGCGTTCGGCCAAGGCACGGGCCGCGACTACGGCCTGGCCAGCGCGCTCGCGATCATCATCTTCATCATCGTGGCCACCATTTCGGCCATCAGCTTCAAGCAGACCAAAGCACTCGAGGACGTGAACTGATGAGCGTAGGCACATTCGCCTCCAGCAAGGAAACAACGTTCGACGGCGGCCCGTCGCCGCTAGCCCAAAAGCGCCGTCCTTTCGGGGTCTGGTTCAAGGACAAAGGCTGGCGGCATGTGGTGGGCATCATCACCACCATTTTCGCCGTGTTCCCGCTCCTCTATGTGCTCTCCGCTGCCCTGGATTCCAATGGCACGCTTGTGGGTTCCAACGGACTGTTTTCCAGGTTCGACACCGGCAACTTCGTGGCGCTCTTCAGCGACCCCACCCGACCTTTCGGACGGTGGTTCGTCAACACTCTGGTGGTAGGTACGGTAACGTCAGCCGCTACCGTTTTCCTCGGCGCCATGGCCGCGTACGCATTTTCCCGCATGCGCTTCAAAGGCCGCCGGATGGGTCTCTTGACCCTCCTCCTGCTGCAGATGTTCCCGCAACTGTTGGCCGTCGTCGCGATCTTCCTGCTCCTCAGCGGGATCTCGCAGGTAATTCCGGCCTTGGGGCTGGGCAGCCAGCTGGGCCTCATCATGGTCTATCTCGGCGGAGCGCTGGGTGTGAACACCTACCTTATGTACGGGTTCTTCAACACAGTTCCGCAGTCACTGGATGAGGCCGCCAAGATCGACGGCGCCAGCCACGTGCAGATCTTCTTCGGCATCATCCTGCGCCTGGTCACGCCCATTCTGGCGGTTGTGGGTCTTTTGGCCTTCATCGGCATTTCCAGCGAGTTCGTCATCGCCAGCGTGGTGCTGACCGATCCGGACAGCCAGACACTCGCCGTCGGGCTTTACTCCTACGTGGCCCAGCAGCGTTCCGAGAACTGGGGTGTCTTCGCGGCCGGGGCCGTGATCGCCGCGATCCCGGTCATGGCACTGTTCCTCTTCCTCCAGAAATACATCGTCAGCGGACTTACCGCCGGCTCAGTGAAAGGCTGACCATGCCAATCGCCCTTCCGCACCACGACGGCTCGAGTCTCTTCGTATCCAACACCGAATCCGGGTCAGTGTCCCTGGGCGATACCGTACGCCTCCGGGTCCGCGTACCGCAGGGCTGGGGTCCGGCGTCGAAAGTTTGGGTCCGTTCGGTCCAGGACGGTGAGCCCCGCTACGACGCAGCCATCCGGCTACGCTCCGCGGATGGCTGGGATTGGTGGGAAGGGGCGATGCTCGTGGCGAATCCGGTGGCTAAGTACCGCTTCCTGCTGGAAGTCACTCAAACGCACGACGTCGGTGCTGCCGCCAGCGCAGCGATGGGCAGCACCATCGGACGGAGCTACTGGAACCTCAACGCCCAGGGACTGTTCCGACGGGACGTGTCCGATGCCGCGGACTTCAGGCTGACGGCGTTTGCCCCGGCTCCGGAATGGCTGCACAAGGGCACCATGTACCAGGTATTCCCGGACAGGTTCGCGCGTTCGGTCCAGGCCGGCAACCATCCCACACCTGATTGGGCCATTGAGTGTTCCTGGGACACCCCGGTAGCGGGGACGGGTGAGTTGGCCTCCACGCAGTTCTATGGCGGAGACTTGCCGGGAATCACAGGCAAGTTGGACCACCTGCAGGAACTGGGCGTGGACCTCCTCTATCTGACACCGTTCTTCCCGGCGCGATCGAACCACCGCTACGACGCATCAACGTTCGATTCCGTGGACCCGCTCCTGGGCGGGGACCAGGCTTTGGTGGACTTGGTTGAAGCCGCGCACGCGCGCGGGATCAAAGTGATGGGGGACCTCACGGCGAACCACACCGGCGCCGCGCACGAGTGGTTCGTCAAAGCGCTCGCGGATCCCGGTTCGGAGGAGGCCGGCTATTACTATTTCAGTGCCGACCATTCCAGCTACGAATCATGGTGGGGTGTCCCGTCCCTGCCCAAGTTGAACTGGTCCTCGGACGCCCTCCGCCGGCGCTTCGTGGCCGACGAGGATTCAGTGGTGGCCCGCTGGCTGAAGCCGCCGTTCAACCTGGATGGATGGAGGATCGACGTCGGCAACATGACCGGACGCCTTGGATCCGTGGATCTCAACCATGAAGTAGCCCGGCTCATCGCCCACCGGGTCCGTGAGATCAACCCGGACGCCGCCCTCCTGGCGGAGTCCACTTCCGACGCAGCCCCCGATGTCACCGGCGAACACTGGCAGGGCGCCATGACATGCTCCAACCTCACCCGCCCCTTGTGGTCCTGGCTCGCGAAAGACGCGCCCAACGTCAACTTCTTCGGCTCGCCCCAGTCCGGGCCCAACAGGATCTCCGCCGAAGATTTCCTCGCGACGCATCAGGACCTCGCAGCGGGATTTAGCTGGGGTGTGCGACAAAACAACATGAATGCCCTCAATACGCACGACACAGCGCGTGCGGCAACCGTAATGGTCGACGGCGGTCCGGAAGCGGGTGCGGTGCTCACGTTCTGCTTGCCGGGACTTCCGGTGATGTTTGCCGGCGATGAGTTTGGATTCGAAGGTTTCAACGGCGAGGACTCCAGGACTCCCATGCCGTGGGCTGAGGGGGGATTGGAAGGTAAGCCGGCTTCTGTGGTCAAGCATCGCGTGGTCAAGGACCTGCGATCCGTCTACGCAAGCCTTGCGCGGCTCCGCAGGGAACTGCCCGCGCTGACTGAGGGCGGCGTGCGATGGCTGCACGCACAAGGCGACGCCATGATCTTTGTCCGGGAAACCATGGAGTCGTCAGTGCTGGTCTTCGTCTCAAGGGACGCTGCCGATGTGGTCCTCGACGATTCGGTTCTCAGCGACGCGCAGCTTGAGGCCTTGCTCTTGCCGCCACTGCACCACTCCGGAACGGTGGCAACGGCAACTGCCGGTCCATCCGGCGTCGAAAGTGTTCGTCTATGCTCGGAAGGTATTTCTGCAGGAATCTGGGTGATCTCCGGAACCTCGCTGCCCCTGCACTAGAGGGCGCCCGATGCCATGCCGGTGCTGGCTAGACTGGCAAGGAAAAGACTGCGAAGACTGCCGGTTTGGCGTGTCCGCGGTGCTCATGTGGAGGGAAAGCCTTGTCGGACGAAACAGCCATCGCCGGAACATCAGGGGAAAGCATCAAGGAACGTACGGTGGGCCGGGGGGAAGCAACCCAACCACGTGCCATCCCGGGGACTTTCGTGGAGGAGCTTGCAGCTGGACTTGGGGCCGGGCAAGTGGCGGACGATGAAGAAACCCTTACCGCGTACTCGGTGGACCAAGGACCACTGCTGGAAAGGCACCTGCCCCGCGCTGTGGTGTGGGCTGAGTCAGTGGAAGACGTACAACACATTGTTCGCCGCTGCGCCGCCCATCAAGTGCCGATCGTTCCCCGGGGAGCCGGAACCGGCGTCTCCGGAGGGGCACACGCCACACAAGGCTGCATCATCCTGAGCCTGGAACGGATGAACCGCATCCTGGACCTCAACCCCGACGACGAGACCGCCGTCGTCGAACCCGGCGTCATCAACGCGGAACTGAACGCTGCCGCGGCCAATCACGGTCTGATGTACGCGCCCGACCCGGCGAGTTACAAGATGTCCACCATCGGGGGCAACGTGGCCACCAACGCCGGAGGACTGCGCTGCGCCAAATACGGCGTAACACGCGATTCCGTGCTGGCCTTGGACGTTGTCATGGCCGACGGCTCACTGATGCACACCGGCCATCAGACTTTCAAAGGCGTGGCAGGCTATGACCTCACCGCGCTGCTCGTTGGGTCTGAAGGGACGCTGGGAATCGTGGTGGGCGTGACCGTCCGCTTGAAGTACCTGCCTCGCGAGGTGCACACCATCGCGGCCTTCTACCAGGACTTCCGAAGCGCCGCCGCCGGAGTCCTCGCCGTGGGCAGGGCCAGGGTACAGCCCGCCATCATGGAGCTCCTGGACAACGGCACCTTGGTGCAGCTTGACGAACTCCACGGCGGCGACCTCCAAAAACGCGGCAAATCCTTGCTTCTGATCCAGACCGACGGCTTTGGTGCCGCAGCGGAGGCCGACGTCGTCCGGCAGGTCCTTGCTGACGGCGGCGCCATAGTGACCACGGAAGTCAGCGCCGAAGCCGAAATGTTGGTGGAAATGCGACGCAACAGCCGCGGTGTCGAAGTGGACGACGAATTCAGGGTTGGAGAAGACATCGCCGTCCCGCGTTCGCGACTAGTAGATTTCGTCGCCGAACTCGAAGCAATGGCAGCCCGGTTCCAGGTCCGCCTTAAAGTAGTGGCCCACGCCGGCGACGGCAACCTGCACCCCACCTTCTGGATGGACAGGGTGGACCCGGCCACAGACGCGGAGGCTTTGAAGAGGTTGAATGCGGCCTTGGACGAATCAATCCGCGTGGGACTCGACATGGGCGGCACCATCACCGGTGAGCACGGTGTTGGCCAATACAAGCTGCGATGGCTCGGCCTGGAGCAGCCCGAGCCCGTGCGGGAGCTGCAACGGCGGATCAAAGAACTGTTCGACCCGCAGGGGATTCTGAACCCAGGGAAGGCTATCTAGGGTCTTTGCCTTTGAGCCGGCGCGCAGGGCCGCAACGCCCTGCGCGCTCGCCATAGGTGGGCGACCTGTGACGCTCTATCACCTCCCGCGTGTTTGAGCGTGACGCTCTATCACCTCCGTCAGCCCTTGCGGTTCACCCTTGGCGCTCCTTGGTATTCCAAAAATGATGAGGTATGCGCTTTACGTCATCTTAGTTGGCAGAATTTGTAGGATTTACTTTCCACGTATCAGCTCTTAGTCTTACTTGGTATACCAAAGTGGCTATGAGGGGAATGACGTGCGTGTGAAGCGGGTGGCTGGGGCGGGATTAAACCCTAGGTTGATGACTGGCCTGGTGCTGCTCGCACTTGTTGTGGTGTCAGTTAACCTTCGACCGGCCATTACGACCGTCGCCGGGGTCATGAACCAGATCCCGATAGTTTTCAACCTGGACCCCACGCTGCTGCCGTTGTTGGGGACTTTGCCCGTGCTGGCGTTTGGTATTTCCGGCCCCATCGGGCCTTGGCTGGCTAGGCGATTCGGCACCGGGCGGGCTGTGGCTCTTGCCTTGCTGGTTCTCGCTGCGGCGCTGGTGGTTCGGGCGACCGTGCCGGCACTCCTGCTGCCGGGCACATTCCTGGCCGGCATGGCGATCATGAGCGCGAGTGTCCTGGTGCCCCAGATCGTCAAAGCAAACCGCGGCACCGGCTGGTGGACAGGACTGTGCACCATGGGATTCGGGCTCGGAGCGGCACTTGGGGCGGGACTGGTCCAACCACTGGAGCACGCCTTCGGCGGCAACCTGCCATCGGCACTGGCTGTGTGGGCTGTCCCAGCGCTGTTGGGAGCCTTCCTGATCCACCGTTCCGGAGGACGGTCGACGGCGGCAGAGAGTTCAGCGCGTGAAGCCGGGGCCGCGGCGGTTTCGCCGCTGACGCAGGACCCGCCGTCGTCCTCTGTCTTACCGGCGCCCGTCAACCCGGCGGAAGTCACGCCGCTGCGCAAGCAGCGCACAGCCTGGGCTGTGACGGCGTTCTTTGGATTGCAGGCCATGCTCTACTTTGCGATCACGTCATGGCTGGCTGTTTACCTCGTCTCCAAAGGGCTGTCATCGGCCGACGCTGCTGCGTTGCTGGCCTGGTTCAGCCTTGCCGGGCTCCCCGCAAGCCTGCTGGCTCCTGTGCTGGCCGGTCGTCCTGCCATTCTGCGGATCATGGCACCCGGCCTCGGACTGGCCGTGGCCCTCGCGCTTTTGGGAGTCCTCACGGCGCCAGCGGGTCTGCAGTTCGTCATGGTGGGGATCCTGGGAGTCGTCCAGAGTGCAGGCTTTGGCCTTGCCATGGCGTTGGTGGTGATCCGTTCGTTCGGTCCGCAGACAGCGGGAAAGCTCTCGGCCATGAGCCAAGGGCTGGGGTTCGCCCTTGCCTCGCTCGGCCCACTCGTGGCCGGACTCCTCCATACCTGGACAGGAGGTTGGGAAGTTACGTTCTGGGCGCTCGCGGCCGAAGCGGTGATTCTGGCTGCTGCAGGCTTCCTGGCGATCCGTGGCCCCGTAGTCAACGTTGAGCCCGTGAGCCGAAATTCATCCCCCAACGGACTATTCACTCTCGCACGCGGGGGTGAATAGTCCGTTAGACGGTGTTCGGCCACTGTCGGCGAGCTATGCTCCGGCGTATCCTCGGCGATATGACGAACTCACCATCAGGGACTCAACAGCCGGAAACACCCGCCACGGAAATCCTGGAAACCAACGAATGCTGGGAGCTCCTCCGTGGCGTCTCGGTGGGCCGGCTTGCCGTGTGGGTGGACAATCACCCGGACATCTTTCCGGTGAATTACAAAGTGGATCACGGGACCATGGTGTTCCGGACGGGCGAAGGCACCAAACTTCACGCAGCCCTGGGCGACGCGCCCGTGGCCATCGAAGCCGACGGCGTCAACGCCGAAACAGGGGTGGCTTGGAGCGTGGTGGTCAAGGGCCAAGCGTCGGCCGTGAACCTGACGCAGGACGTGCTGGATACCATCGGACTCCTGCTGTTCCCGTGGGAAGCCGGCCAGAAGGACCAGTTCATCCGTATCACGCCCAGCGAGGTGACGGGCCGTCGCTTCAAGGTAACGCCTCCTGTGACGTGGTGGTCGCCTCTGGATGACGCGCCCACGGCGCGAGGCGAGTAGCCCTCAGACCAGCTCCAACTGGTCAGCCACCACCTTGCCGGCGTGGATGACGGTCCGGTCTTTACCACGGTCCATCACTGTGGAAGCCACAGTTTCGCCATCCACCAGCAACAGTTCCGCAGGATCGCCAACCTCGACGCCGGGACGATGGGCCGTGTCCCTCAGCCTGGTAGCGCTGGGGTCAAGGATGCTCGCACCACCGATCGTGGCGATGGCCAAGCAGTGCTCGATCAGCTCGTCCTTGCGGAAACCGTGGGTGAAGGCAAGCTGCCAGGTGCGGTCCAGCATGTCCGTGTTGCCGTATGGGGACCAGTAGTCACGTTGGCCGTCCTCGCCCAAGCCCAAACGAACGCCGGCTTCGGCGAGCAGGGGGATGGGAAGTTGGCCTGCAGCAGACGGAGCAACCGAGGCCAAGGACACGTCCAGTTCCGCGAAGGCATTAATGAGCCTGCGCGTTGTGGCCTCATTAACGCTGCCCAATTGGTAGGCGTGGGACATGGTTACCTTTCCCTGCATCCCCAGCGCCCGGGTGCGCTCGAGCACCAAGTCGGTGCTGAAAACGCCCAATTCGCCGGGCTCGTGGAGGTGGATGTCGATGGGAACCTGGTACTTCTCTGCCAGGCCAAACACGATGTCCAGGTGCTTGGCCGGATCGCGGTCAAGAGTGCAGGGATCGATGCCACCCATGACGTTGGCACCGGCTCTCAGCGCCTCCTCCATGAGCTCCACCGTCCCCTCCTCCAGCAACAATCCAGCCTGGGGGAAAGCGATGATGTCCACGGAAGCCTGGCCCGCGAATTTCTCCTTGGCGGCAGCAACGGCGTCGAAACGCTCAAGCCTGCAGTCCACGTCAACCTGCGCGTAGGAGCGGACCCGGGTGGTACCCCGGGCGATCATCCGGCCCAGGGTGTCGTTCACGCGATTCTGCAGGGGGACTTCCGCGTTGCGCCAGTTTTGACGATCGTTCATCATCATGGTCCACACGCCCGGACCTCCGGTGTGCTCCCGGAACGGAAGGCCGATGCGGGTGGAATCAAGGTGAACGTGGACGTCCGAGAAGGACGGGAGCAGCAAACGTCCGCGGCCATCCACCACCGTAACGCCATCTGGAAGCACACGGGCCGGATCATGCGGTTCGACGGCGACGATCTTGCCGCCTGCTTCGCCCGCCACCAGGGTGACGTCGCTGAGCGCTTGCCCCCAGGGGCGGACGGCGCGGATCAGGGTATTCAATGGGTTACTCCTTCGATAGTGAATCTATAGCCTGCTTCTATTGCACGCCCGCCAGCACCGTCGCGGCTCTTCGATAAGATGCGCAACGCCTACACCGTCCGGGACGCCCGGAACCGTGGGGCGGATGAGCTGTTTCCTCCCGTGTATGCTCGGTTGGAACGCTGACCGGCGCCGTCCGGCACAGGGAGCGGACGCTGGCATGAAGGGAAGTTTGACAGTGGCTGAGGCGATGCCGGAAACCGGAAATGGCCGCGATGAAGAGGCCCGGGCGGAAAACGTCTACCAGCTGGTGTTGGAGGGCATCGTCACGGGCACATACGCGCAAGGTATGCGTTTGCGGGAACGCGAACTCTCCGAGCTCTACAACGTCTCCCGCATTCCCGTGCGCGAAGCCATCCAGCGGCTGGAGCAGGACGGATTCGTCGCGACCTTCCCGCGCCGCGGTGCCGTGGTGCGCCAACTGACCTTGACCGACGTCAACGAACTCTTCGACGTTCGCCTCTGCCTGGAGACGTTCGCCGCGCGGATGGCTGCCGCACGTGTCGCCGAGGGCAGCGACGGCGGCCGGCTGGAAGAACTTATGGAGGCCTCCAATGCAGCCATCGACGACGAACGCACCGACGACGTCGCCGTGATCAGCGCCGAGCTCCACGCCGAGATCGTGCGCCTCTCGGGGAACAGGCTGCTGATTGAATCCGTGAAACCGCTGTTCGGACGGATGCGTTGGATCTTCGGGCTGGCGCACAATCGCAGCAACGAGCTCCAGCGCGATGAACACACGGAACTTTGCAACGCGATCCTGAAGGGCAAGCCGGACCTGGCCTATTCGCTGGCGTACTCGCACATCGAACTGGGCCGCGAACCAGTCCTGGCCGGCCTCGCCGAGACCCTGGAGCCGTAGCTAGTCGTCGGCGTCCGGGTACTCATCCACTTCGTCGTACCGACCCGATTCCTCCACCTCTACCTCAAGGATCTTGAGCAGCTCCGTGTCCGGGTTCAGCATGATGGCAGCCTCATCACGGCGGTGCTGCAGCACCGTGTCCAGGTAGGACTGAACGGTCTCGGCCAAGGGGACATACCTGTCCTGCTTCTGGCTCATGTACCAGCGGTGCTCCAGAACTTCGTGCACTACTTCCGCGGGCTCCAGCTTCCCGGCCAAGTGCCGGGGAATGGAACGCACAATGGGCTCGAAGATCTGGCTGACCCAGATGTGGGCGCTGATTTCCTCGTCCAGGTCCGGGTTGTTGTCCGCACGGAACTGGTCCATGTCATTGAGGAGCCTGCGTGCTTGGTTCTCCTGGGCGTCCAGTCCGGTAAGGCGTAGCAAGCGGCGCTGGTGGTGACCGGCGTCGACGACTTTGGGCTGAAGTTGGATGGTGGAGCCGTCCGCCGTGGTCTTGATGGCATATTCCTCCACGTCGAAGCCGAGCTCGTTGAGTCGCCGGATGCGGGCACCCACCCGCCACCGTTCGCCGAGCTCGAAGGACTCCTTCTCCGTCAGCTCGGTCCAGAGTCGACGATAGCTGTCCATGATCAGCTCACTGGTGGCCACCGGGTCCACCTTTTCCTCGATGAGCCCGCCATCCAGCAGGTCCATCAGTTCACCGGCGATGTTGACGCGGGCGATTTCGAGGTCGTATTCCCGCTGGCCCATGGACAGGTCCGGGTAGAGCTCGCCCGTTTCGGCGTCCACCAGGTAAGCCGCAAAGGCGCCGGCATCACGGCGGAACAACGTGTTGGAGAGCGAAACGTCACCCCAGTAGAAGCCGATGAGGTGCAACCGCACCAGCAGCAACGCCTGCGCATCAATGAGTCGGGTGAGGGTGTCCTTGCGGAGCATCTGCGAGAACAGCGCACGGTACGGCATTGAGAACTTCAGGTGCCGCGTAACCAGTACCGGATTCAGCGGCCTGCCCTCGGCGGTGGTCCTGCCCGTAATGACAGCTACCGGCTCAACACAGGGGACGTCCAGCCGGGCCAGTTTACGCAGCATGTGGTATTCGTGGCGGGCAACGTGCTCCGAGGTTTCCTTGATGGCGATGACCGAGCCACCCAAGTGCGCGAAGCGGACGATGTGCCGGGAGATGCCGCGCGGGAGGGCGGCGAGGTTCTCGGCAGGCCAGTCTTCCAAGGCGATGTGCCACGGGAGGTCCAGCAGCTCCGGATCCGCAGCGGCTGCGGTGATGTTCAGGGATCCTATGACACTCGCCGGTGGTGCGGTGTCCTGCGCACTTGCCGCTTCAGTCCTGGGGAGCTTTCCGATCTGCCCGTAGTCGGTGGGTTCGTCGTGCCACTGGGCTTCGTTTTGCTCGCTCATGCCTCAATTGTTCCGTACTTGGGAGGAAAGGACGTCGCCGCTTCGGGGATCGTCCATGGGGACCTTGCTGACCACTCGACGTCGGGCGCTTCCTGGAAGACGACGCCCTGCCTGGTGAGTCGCTCTGCCAAGGCGCCGAGTCGTCGTCGGAAGTCTCCGGCGTTCCGAACCTCCTGACTGGACCAGGCAACCTCGGCCAGGGAAACCGCCCTCGGATAAAGGAGCCATTGGGCTTGCAGGTTGTCACGGACTGTTTCAGTCCACAGGGGACCTTCGACGCCAAGGATGTGGTGGTCTTTTAGCCCGCCTTGGGCAGGATCCCAGTTGTAGTACTCCGCCCAGGTGAACGGTCCGCCTTCCACCCATTCGAGGCCGATTGGCGAGTCCGGAGCGTACTTTTGGTCCAGGTATGTGTTGGCGGCCGGCGACATGATCACGGGTGAACCACCGGCCTCTGCCTGATGGACCACCGGAGCAAGGTCGCCGTGCCAGTACTGGACCACGGCACCCTCGGGCAGCTCACCCGCGGCGTACTCGTTCCAGCCCACTACTGTTTTACCCGTCTGGGCGGCAATGTTGGCAAACTCCTGAACCATGGTCACGTAGTTCTCATGACCGGTCACCAGGGCTTCGTCGCCACCAATGTGGAGATATGGGCCGATCGTGATGGAAGCGAGCTGGCCGAGGACCTCGCGTACGAACTCATACGTCGCTGGCAAGTCTGCTGTGAGAGTTGACCAGCCCACGTCCGACGTGGTGCTCATGGGCTTGGCTTGGCCGTCGGGACTGAGCTGCGGAATGGCGGCGAGGGCAGCATTGACGTGTCCCGGGAGGTCGATCTCAGGCACCACCAGGACGTTCTTGCCAGCGGCATAGGCCTGGATGTCTTTGAAGTCCTGCTGCGTATAAAACCCCTCGCGGCCCCGCACAGGCGTGGCCGTGGGGACCTCAACAGCGCCTCTGCCGCCCACCTCGGTGAGATTTGCGTAGGGCATTGCGGAGGGGTTGGCCGCAGACCCGGGATCGTGGATCTCGATCCGCCACGCTTGATCGTCAGTAAGGTGCAAGTGCAGGGCGTTCAGCTTGAACTGCGTCATAACGTCGATCTGCTCCTTCACCTCCTCCACGGTGAAGAAGCTGCGGGCAACGTCCAGCATTAGCCCGCGGTACGCGAATCGCGGGGCGTCCGCAATCTCGACGGCGGGAATCACCCAGGTGTGTTCGCCTGAGTCGGCGCCGTCAACGGCCCGCTCGTTCCTTGCGCCATCAATGGCCGCCGGAAAGAGCTGGCGAAGCGTCTGGATTCCGTTGAAAAGTCCCGCGGCAGTGGAGGCCATAAGCCTGACCCCGCCCTCGGTGACGCTGATCGCGTAAGCTTCCGCGCCGCCGTCGAACGCTTCCACCAACTCCAGTGTGATGTCACCCGGGCGGGTTTCCTCAGCTATGGGCAAATCAAAACCGGTGCCGCGGCGCAGCACCGAGGCGAGCTGCTCAGCCACCGGCAGTGCTTGGTGGGGAGTGGCGATCCGTGCTGTGGATGCGAGCGTGAAAGCCTGGTCATCCAGGAGTGCCACGTGCGAAGGCCGTGGGATCAGGTTATCTGTGGTGTTCATGCCGTTCTTTCCGGGAGAAAGTTAAAGCGAGAGCGGCCCGACCGGGAGGGGTCGGGCCGCTATCACACTGCGGAACGTACAGACGCGTTAGCGCCGGGGTACCGGTAGGAACTAGTCACCCAGGCGGAGGCCCGTCTTCGTGTCGAACAGGTGCACGTGGCCGGACTGCGGACGAACGAAGATGGACTCGCCCTTCATCGGGGGGCGACGACCGTCGACGCGGGCAACGATGTCGTGGCTCTTGCCATCCAGGATGGTGTGGCCGTAGACGTAGGCATCGGCGCCGAGTTCTTCGACGACGTCAACTTCAACCTGGAGGCCTTCGCCGTTGCCGACAGTCTCGAGGTCTTCCGGGCGGGAACCGACGGTGACGGTCTGGCCGTGGGCTTCTTCGAGGACGTCGCGCGGCACGGGGTAAACCGTTCCGCCGAACTGGACGCCGCCGTCCACCACAGGAAGTTCGAGCAGGTTCATGGCCGGGGAGCCGATGAAGCCTGCAACGAAGACGTTCTGCGGGCGGTCGTAGAGGTTGCGCGGGGTGTCGACCTGCTGCAGCAGGCCGTCCTTAAGGACTGCAACACGGTCACCCATGGTCATTGCTTCGACCTGGTCGTGCGTCACGTAAACCGTGGTGACGCCGAGGCGACGGGTCAGGGATGCGATCTGCGTACGGGTCTGGACGCGAAGCTTGGCGTCAAGGTTGGAAAGCGGCTCATCCATGAGGAAGACCTGCGGGTTACGGACGATTGCGCGGCCCATGGCAACACGCTGGCGCTGACCACCGGAGAGTGCCTTCGGCTTACGGTCCAGGTACTGCTCAAGGTCAAGAAGCTTGGCGGCTTCGCGGACACGCTCGGCACGCTCTTCCTTGGAGACGCCGGCGATCTTGAGTGCGAAGCCCATGTTGTCCGCAACGGTCATGTGCGGGTACAGGGCGTAGTTCTGGAAGACCATCGCGATGTCGCGGTCCTTCGGCGGGACGTCCGTGACGTCGCGGTCGCCAATCAGGATGCGGCCTGCGTTGACGTCCTCAAGGCCTGCGAGCATGCGCAGCGAGGTGGACTTACCGCAACCGGAGGGCCCAACGAGGACCAGGAATTCGCCATCGGCGATGTCGATGTTGAGCTTATCGACGGCGGGCTTATCTGTGCCCGGGTACAGACGCGTAGCGTTATCAAAAGTAACTGTAGCCACAGTTATCAATCCCTTCACCGGCAGGTACGTGCCGGACGATCCGTTGTGAATGGTTCATTTTCTTCAGTTGAACTCCCCGGCCAATGGCCGGGGAGGATCGTGTGACGCCGCACGGTACTGTGCGTCACATCACAACCAAGAGTATGTCAGACTTTTTGACTAACTACCTAAATGTTACGAACGTCACATGTTGAGTCCATCACGCTTCAGGCCTCAGCGGTGACCCGCCGACGCTCCCGCAGCAAAGCCTCCAACAGCTCCGCCACGTGCACCGGCGCTTCCACCCGGTACTGCGCTTGAGTGAAGTCCAAGCCCACCTTGATGCCAACGTCGTCGCCCATCAATCGTCCCAAGGCATCCTCATCGGTCACGTCGTCGCCTGCGAACAGGATGGCCGTAGCTCCGGTTGCGTGACGGAGGAACTCCACGGCCTCACCTTTGGATGCATGGACGACGGACGTCTCCAGCACGCGCTTGCCCGTCTTCAGGTAGACGCCTGGGTGCTCGCGGAGCACCCTCATCGCGGCCTCGACGGCGTCTTCCGCAACGTCGTCGTCGGCCATCCTCGTGTGGAGGACGACGCCGGCAGGTTTGTCCTCCAGCAAGGTTCCCGGAGCGATGTTCACGATTTCCGCAAGGACCTCACGGACCGCGGCCAGCTTGAGCCGCTGGTCTTCGTCCAGTTCCAGGCCCAGGGATCCTTCGCCCAGCCAGACCTCGGCGCCGTGGCTGCCGATCAGCAGCGTGTCCGCCGGAGGTGAGGCAACCAGCCGCAAACTGTCCAGTGCGCGGCCCGAGATGAGTGCCGTCGTCGTGCGTGGAAGTTGGGCGAGGGCCTCCAGTGCAGAAGCGGAACGGGGCAAGGGACGCGCGTCCTCCGCGTGGTCGACCAGAGGGGACAGCGTGCCGTCGAAGTCGAGGGCAACCAGGAGGTGCTCCGTGCCGGAAATGCGCCGGATGGCGTCCAGGAGTTCCGGTGACAGGGAAAGGTTCTCAGCTGTCATCACGCACCACCTTTTCTTCCAGCGCAGCCAGGAACTCTGCTGACCAATGATCCACATCGTGATCCAGGATCTGCTTGCGCATCAGCTTCATGCGGCGGCGGGCTTCCTTGGGCGGGAGGTTCACCGCACGCAGGATGGCCGACTTGAGGCCGTCGATATCGTGCGGGTTGATCAGGAGCGCTTGCTTGAGTTGGTCTGCGGCACCGGCGAACTCGCTGAGTACCAAGGCGCCGTCGTCTTCGGAGCGGGCCGTGACGTATTCCTTTGCCACCAGGTTCATGCCATCGCGCAGTGCGGTGACGAGCATGACATCCGCGGCGAGGTACAGCGCCACCATTTCCTCCACCGGATAGCTGTGGTGCAGGTAGCGCACGGCAGTGTTCTGGATGGTGTCGTAGGTGCCGTTGATGTGGCCAACCGTGCCTTCGATCTCCTCGCGCAGCAGCCTGTACTGTTCCACGCGTTCACGGCTGGGGCTCGCCACCTGGATAAGGGTGGCATCCTCCACCTTGATGCTGCCTTCGCGGAGGAGTTCCTCGAAGGCCTTCAGGCGATGACCGATTCCCTTGGTGTAATCCAGTCGGTCAACACCCAACAAAATGGTCTTGGGATCGCCCAGGTCCTTGCGGATCTGCTTGGCCCGCTCGATGATGTCAGGCCTGGCGGCGAGCTCGCGGATCTGGTCAACGTCGATGGAGATGGGGAAGGCCTGCGCCCTGGCGATGTGCGTGACTTCGCCGTCCGGACCCTTCACGTGAACCTGCTGCTGCTTGACGCTGGCACCCAGGAATCGGCGTGCAGAACGCATGAAATTGCCTGCGTCACTGGGGCGCTGGAACCCCAGAAGATCCGCACCCAGCAAGCCGTCAATGATCTCCCGGCGCCACGGGAGCTGAGCGAAGATCTCCGGGGGAGGGAAGGGGATGTGGTTGAAGAAGCCAATCTTCAGGTCCGGTCGGGCCTCGCGGAGCATTCGGGGAACCAGCTGGAGCTGATAGTCCTGGACCCACACTGTGGCGCGGTCGGCTGCGTGGCGAATGACGGCGTCGGCGAATTTCTTATTGACCTGGCGGTACGAATCCCACCACGTGCGGTGGAACTCGGGCGGTGCAATGACATCGTGGTAGAGCGGCCAGATGGTCGCATTCGAGAAACCTTCGTAGTACAGCTCCACTTCGTGGCTGCTGAGCTGAACCGGCACCAGGTCCATGCCTTCATGGCTGAACGGGCGCACAGTCTCGTCCGGGGCGCCATGCCAACCCACCCACGCGCCGTCGGACTTCGTCATCATCGGGGCGAGAGCAGTGACCAGGCCGCCGGGCGAACGACGCCAGCCATCTCCGCCGTCGTCGTTTCCGTCGCTGCTGCACCGGTCCACGGGCAGCCGGTTGGAAACCACCATGAAATCGAACGTGCTCGCCGTAGGCTTCTTTGTAGGAGAGGCCTTGGCGCTTGGTTCGGTGGTGAGCTTTTCGCTTGCCAAATCCTGCATTAACGCTCCCTGGGGTTGCTGTGACTCAACTCCCAGCCTACTAGCGGAATCTTCCCCGGCAGTTGATCGTTCAACAACCGGGCCACGAGGTGTGGGGCAAAGCTCAAGTTTGCTCCCGTAAACTGACCCCGTTGCCCTAGCTATGCACATTGACGTCGAATACCCGAGGAACTGATGAGCCCCGCAAACGAACCACGCCTGTCCAAGGCCGAAAAGACCGCCCAGGCGCGGGAGAAAGCGCGTGCAATCCGCGAAGAACAGCTGAAGAAGGAGAAGCGCAACAAGCTTCTTGTTGGCTGGGGCATCGTTGTGGCCGTGGTGGTCATCATCGCTTTGGTTGCGTTTGTGGTTATCGGTAACGCTCAGAACAACGCGCCCGTGGCCGACCAGGGACCGACACCGGCCAACGGCAACGTTCATGGCGGCATCACGCTGCTTGCCAACACTGAAGTTGTGAAGTCCGAACCTGCCACCGTCAATGTGGCAGATGTGCCGGCTCCTCTTGCCACCAAGCCGGCTACGGTGGCCGTGCCCGGTGGCGAAGCCGAGGCCGGCAAGCCCGTCAAGGTTATTGCCTACATTGACTTCATCTGCCCTGTCTGCAAGCAGTTCGAGACCGCTTACGGCGAGTCACTCACCAACCTCCGCAACGAAGGCAAGATTTCCGTCGAGTACCGCGCCCTCGGCTTCCTGGACCGCCAGTCCACCACCAACTACTCATCCCGCGCGGCCAACGCTGCTGCCTGCGTAGTCAACTCTTCCCCGGAGAAGTACGCGGAATTCTTCAACCTGCTCTTCGAACGCCAGCCGGCTGAAGGCGGAGCAGGCATCTCCGACAACGACCTCAAGAAAATGGCTACCGAAATCGGTGCGGCCAACATCGACTCCTGCATCGACAGCAAGCAGTTCCGTCCGTGGGTGAAGGTTGCCACGCAGGAAGCTGCAGCGATCGGCGTCACCGGTACGCCCACCGTGTTCATCGATGGCAAGCAGTGGGACGGCAGGTCCGACCTCAACGCCGAGATCCAGACGGCAATTACCGCCAAGGGCTAACCCCTGGGAAATCACGACGGCGGCCGGTCACCCTTTGCGGGAGGCCGGCCGCTGTTGCGTGGGGGCCATTGCTTGTGCGCTGTTGGTAGCGAATTTCGTTGACGGGGATGGTCTGGGCTAACCTTATCTAGCGCTCTTTCGCGCGTTGCTTCGGGTAACCGGAGCGTGCCTCCTTAGCTCAGTTGGCCAGAGCACCGCTCTTGTAAAGCGGGGGTCGTCGGTTCGAATCCGACAGGGGGCTCCACGAACCCCTCCATTCCGGATTTTTCCGGGGTGGAGGGGTTTTTCTGGCGGCAAGCGCGGGAGTGAGTACGGCGCCGATGCCCACTCATAACCCCCTAAGCGCCGCCTCCTATCAGGCCCGAGAGAACAGCCAGGGCCTTGGTAAGTTGCAGGTCGGAGACGGCCCCATAGCCAACGACCAAACCGTTTTCGGCGGGGCGATCGGCGTAGTATCCGGCCAAGGGAACCACCCGAACTCCTAACTCCAAGGCCTTTGTGGCCACGCTTGTAGCGTTGGGGCTTTTGAAGCGAATGACGGCATGCAGCCCGCCGTCGAGTGCGGTGAGTTCCAAGTCATCCCGGGGGCCCAGGCGGTCGATGAGGAGGGATCGGCGGTGAGCATATTCGCGCCTGGCACGAGTGATATGCCGGGAAAGCCCGCCGCCTTTTATGTAGTGGGCGATAGCTGACTGCAGCACCCCGGCCACGGGCGTGTCCAAGGCCTCCCTCGTGGCCTTTAGTATTTCGCCGGCGTCGCCCCGAACCACCAAGTACCCGCATCGCAGCCACGGGCTGAGGTTCTTGGAGAACGTTCCCAGCAGGACGACGTCGGCCGCGCTTGGGAGGGATGCCATGGCCGGAAGAGGCATTCTGCTGTGCCGGAATTCGCTGTCATAGTCATCCTCCAGCACCAGAACACCATGTTGGTCTGCCCACTTGAGCAGCCCCAGCCTTTCCTGGACGGCCATCCTGCCGCCCAAGGGGTATTGGTGGCTCGGGGTCACCAGAACTGCATCCGGTATTTCCTCCAGCACGGCCAGCTGAGAGCTGTTCAGGCCGTTTTGATCCACCGGCGCTGTCGCCAGCTGAGCGCCGGCCGCCGTCATGACCCGGCGGGCGGTGGGGTAGCCGGGATCCTCTACCAGGATGCGCGGCTGTGCCGAGCGTTTGCGGAGCATGGCTACTACGAGATGCAGTGCGTCACTGGTGCCACCGGTGATGATGACGTCTTCTGCATCGACGGCTAGCCCTCGGGATACGGCAAGGTGATCAGCCACCGCTTCCCGGAGTGCCATGGTCCCCAGGGCTGGTGGGAGTTGGATGTTCCCCGGTTCCGCTATGGCCGACTTCCAGGCGCTACGCCATTGCCTGTCCTGAAACGGTGATCCGGATGGACGGCCTGGCGTCAGGTCTATCACGTCAGCCGCGGGCGGGTTCCTATTAGGTTGTTTCCCGTTGAAGGTGCGGGAGTGCATGTCGGGACGGACTGCCACCTTGGTCCCGCCCGCGCCGTTGCTCTCAAGGAACCCCTCGCCTGCCAGTTGTTCGAATGCGCGCACCACCACACCCCGTGAAATGCCCAGTTCTGTTGCGAGTCTTCGGGTCGCAGGCAGCGTGTGCTCTGGCTGGAGAATGCCATTGAGGATTGCGGTGCGTAGCTTGCCGGCCACTTGCGCCGCGAGCGACGTTGGGCTGTTCCTGTCCAGTTCAATCGGTATTTCCGCTTCGCTCACTTGGACCTCCGGGCTTATGCGTTCTTGGACCTAGTGTAGGACCAAGGCCTTTGGAAGCATGGACCACGTCACCACGAAGCGCTGCGATTTTGCGGCAAGACGAAAGTAGGAGCCAGTGTTCAACGGCCTTAGTGCATTCCCCCTCACCCCCATGGCCGGTGAAAGCGTCGACCTGGAAGCACTTGGCCGGGTGGTGAACCGTGCTGCGAAGGCCGGAGCAGATTCGCTGGGTGTTCTCGGCTCGACCGGAAACTACGCCTATCTCTCCCGCGAGGAACGGAGGGCAGTCCTTGAAGCTGCCGTAGAAGCTGCCAATGGGGTGCCTGTCCTCGCTGGCGTTGGTGCAGTTCGCACCCGGGACGTGCTGCTGTCTGCCGCTGATGCCCAAAACGCCGGTGCTTCAGCTCTGCTCCTGGCCCCGGTGTCCTACCAGAAGCTATCGGAGGCCGAGGTCTTCGGGCTCTTCGATACCGTGGCGGCTGAGTCCGATCTTCCAATGGTTGTCTATGACAACCCAAGCACCACCGGCTTCACCTTCAGCGATGACCTGCACGCCAGGATTGCCAGGATTCCGGGAATTGCCTCCCTCAAGATTCCGCCGCCCGCCTCCGGTCAAGTAGCCGCCCGGGTTGCCAAGCTCAAGGCCGGTTTGCCGGAGGAAACATCACTGGGCATCAGTGGAGACTGGGCGGCAGCGGAGGCACTACTGGCCGGCTGCAACGTCTGGTATTCAGTGATTGCCGGCGTGTTGCCCGAACAGGCAAGGGCTCTGGTTGATCATGCTGTCGCGGGCCGAAGCGATCTGGCATTGGCCGCCTCCTCGGATCTGGAGCCCCTCTGGTCCCTGTTCCGCACCTACGGAAGCCTTCGCGTCACTGCGGCGCTGGCTGAGGATCTGGGCGTCGTGCCGTCCTCGGCTTTGCCGCTGCCCCTCCGCGGCTTGGATTCCGAGGGGCGGGAAAGGGTGGCAGAGGCCATTCGGCTCTGTGGGTTGGAAGCTTAGATGTCTCAGGATGGATCTTCCCCAACAACCGAAGGCAGAGCCCGGAGCGGGGCAGTTGGCCTGGCTGGGAAGAACCAGGACGGTGGGACGAACCAGCCGGGCTCTTCCGGTGGCCTTGCACGCTATGTCCTGGCTGCCACGCTGGCACGGAGTGCCGATGGCGGCGCAGTTGTCGCGATAGTTCTGCTCGCAACCACGAGCGGAGCACCCGGCTGGTTGGCTGGAATTTTGGGTGCTTGCATCACGGCGCCGCATCTCTTTGGGCCCCTCATAGCGCGCAGCTTGGATACGGCCCGGGATGGCAGGACGGCAATTGCGTGGGCGTGTGTGATTCATGGGGCAACCCTCGCGGCAGCGGTTCTTCTTTTCCCGGTAACCCCACCCATCGTCCCAGGCCTCCTGCTCATCGCCTCCGGCTTGGTCGGCCCTCTCCTCACGGGCGGTATCAGCAGCAGGCTGGCAGCAATCGCCGGCCCTGAGCGAACCAGCCAACGGCGCGCTCAGGGCTGGGATGTGGCCACTTACGGCATCGGCGGGACGATCGGGCCGTCCTTGGTTGCGGCGGTGTCCGCCTGGGCAGATCCTGCCGCTGCAGCACTGATCCTTGCAGCATCAACGTTCGTGGCCGCTGCCGTCATCAGGCTATTGCCCTACACGCCTCCGGCTTCAGTTGCCGCGGAAGTTCCCCGGCCTGGCCGGACGCTTCTGATGATGATCTCCAACGGCCCGCTGCGGCGAACCCTCTACATGACCGTTGTTGTGGCACTGTCAGTGGCCGCACTACCGATCACAGCTGTGGCTTCCACAGACGAACTGGGGGTAGTGCCGGCAGCAGCCGGCATTTTGACAGCAGCATATGGACTGGGCGGTCTCGTGGGCTCAGCGGGCTTCATGATCAGGCCGTTGCGAACAGACGCAGACCCATTAATGACCTGGCTGGCGGCTGCGGTAGGGATTGCCTTGGGCGGTGCAGCCGTAGCGGGGATATTCCCGACGGCGGTTGCGGCCTTTGCTTGTGCCGGCGTGCTGAACTCCTACTTCTTCGCCTCCACCTTGGCGGCCCGCAGCGAATACGCGCCAGCCGCTGCGCGAGGTCAGGTATTCGTTTGGATCGGCGCCCTGAAAATTACTGCCGGTTCGGCGGGGACAGCACTGGCGGGGGCACTCATCGCGCCCGCGGCCCAGCTTCCCTTATACCTGGCAGCAGGGCTCGTCGTATCGGCTGCGGTGGTCTCCTTGGTTGACCGCCATCTCGAGCGGTCCCGAAGCTGAGTGTTGAGGGTCGGTTTCCATGCCAGAGGTTCCATATGGTTTGTTCACCAACCCAGCGTGGAGGGGTATCCAGTGAAGCAACTTGGAGCCGGGACGTGGTCCCTGCAAGTCCTGATGCGTTTCGTCGTTCAGGCAGTGAGGTCTCTTTGCCGTATCAGGTATGCTGCTGCCGCTGATCCGGTGATGGCAATGGCGGCCATCAGCAGCGCGCCGCCTGGGTTGAAGGCTTCAACGGGCATGGCAGAGGAATGCCGGAACGGGCTTAGGTCCTGTAGCCAAGCAGGGAGTCCGAGCAGCTCTCCGAACTGTCCAAGGACCAGTGCAGCGCCCAGTGCACCCCAACCAATTGAGCTGCTCCAGCGGGGAATCAGGGCGAACGCGAGCACGGTGATTGCCGGGAAGACGATTGCCGCCGGGATGTGGGCGAGTGCGGCGGCAAAGACCGCTCCCGGGCCGCTTCCGCCGGCCTGGGTCAGGGACAGTGCGACGGCGGCGGCGGTGCCGGCCACAGTTGCAACGGCTGTGGTTGAAAGTGCGGCCACAACAAGGTTTCCGGTGACCCAGCGGGATCGGGACGCCGGTACGGCCAGCAGCTGTTCGGCACGTCCTTCGACCTCTTCGGCCCTCAGCTTGAGCGCTGCCTGGATTCCAGCTGCGGCTGCCAGGATCCCGGCGATGCCCAGCAGAGCTGTGGTGAACAGATCTACCATTCCCGCGTCTCCGGGCACGATCCTGGCCATCAGTTCCATCAGGGATGGGTTGCCTGACAGTGCGTCCCTGACGAGCGGACCCAGGGTTCCGGCGACCGCTCCGAGCGCTGCTGCGGCGACGCACCACCCGGCAAGGGTTCCGCGATGCAGACGCCAGGAGAGCCCGAGCATGGACCGCAGTCCGGAACCTGCCTGCGCGGGCCCTGAATCTTTCGCCGCCACATAACTGTCCCCGAGATCCCTGCCCTTGCGGAGCGCTACAGCCAAGACTGCAAGGACAACGCCGACGGCGGTCAGAGCCACCAGGGGCAAAGGGTCAGCTTCGGTGAAGGGCCGGACACGCTGGCCCCAACCGATGGGTGAAAGCAGGGAGGGCCAGGCCGCCATGACTCGAAGCAGTGATGCGTCGGCGGTGCCGAGGGCATCGCCGACGCCCCGGGCGAGATAGGCTGCGCCTACCGCGGCAGCTGCGACACCGTTCGCGCTCCGGGCCGTGGGCATGATCTGTGCGATCAGCGCGGCGACGGACATGAAGAACAGGCCCACGGCCCCCACCGCCGCTCCGGCCAGCACTGACCCGGAGGTCGGGAGCCCTGCACTCATGAAACCGGCAGCGACAACCGCGGCAAGGACCATGTTGGCGCCGGCGCCCAGCGCCAGGGTTGCCTGCAGGGGTGCGGCCCGGTTCACGGGGGTGGAACCGACCAGTTCGGCGCGGCCTTGGTCTTCATCGTCGCGGGTATGCCGGGTCACGAGGAACGTGCTCATCAGTCCTGCCAGCACGGCAGTGAATGAATAGCCTTGGAAGAAGGTGACGGCCCCGATGTCGATGCCGTCCGGTAGACCCCGGAGGAAGAGGAAAGCCGGGCTGGCCGCTGCCACTGTCATCAGGGCGGCGCGGTCCGTGGCTCCGCCGAATTGCGTGGTGACGGCGGCCGCGGCCGCATATCCAAGCCCGGCAATCCCCAGGATCCAGGCCGTGAGTTCGGCACGGTCGCGGCGCGTTTGGAGCAGTGTCAGGCGAACCACGGTGTTCATCACAGCACCTGGTGGTTCTGTCCGGCAGGCTGTTGGTTGTAGTGGCGCATGAACAACTCCTCCAGGGAAGGAGGGGTCGCGGTAATGCCCGAGATATGTGCCGATGCCAAGGCATCCAATACCGAACCCAGGTCAGCGCCGTCGGCATCGAACTCGATGGTGTTTCCGTCGACGCGCAGCTCGTGGATTCCCGGCCAGGCCGCAAGGGCTTCGGGGTTCGCCTCGGTTGTGATCCGGAAGCGCGTCCGGGTCAGGTGCCGCAGTTCAGCCAACGTCCCGGATTCCACAGCAGTCCCCGAGCGGATAATGGTGACCTTGTCGCACAGCTGTTCCACCTCGGCCAGGATGTGGCTGGAGAGCAGCACCGTGGCCCCCTCGGCGCTGACCCGGCGCACGTGCTGGCGGAACACCGCGTCCATCACCGGGTCAAGGCCCGAGCTTGGTTCATCGAGCAAGTACAGCCTGGCAGGTCGGCAAAAAGCGGCGATCAGGGCAGCTTTTTGCCGGTTGCCTTTCGAGTAGGTCCGGGCTTTTTTGCGGGGGTCGAAGTCGAACTCATCAATGAGCTGGGCCCGGAGCCGCTGGTCGGCTCCTCCGCGGAGCCCGGAGAGCAGATCTATGACCTCACCGCCGGAAAGGTTCGGCCAGAACGTCACGTCGCCCGGGACGTAGGCGACGTCCTTGTGGGCCCGCACCGGTTCAACCCACGGATCGATGCCAAAAACGCGGGCAGTTCCCGAGGTGGGGCGGATCAGGCCCAGGAGGATCCGTAATGTGGTGGACTTTCCCGCGCCGTTGGGACCGAGGAAGCCGTGCACCTCGCCCGGCGTTACCGAAAGGTCCAGCCCGGTCAGGGCAGCGGTTCTCCCGAAGTTTTTCACCAGCTGCGTGGTGTGGATGACTGGAGATGATTCTGCTTGCATGGCCGTCCCGTTTCCTTGGTCGCAACAATCACACCCAAGGCGGCTGCCTGGGGCGTGCCGCGCGCTTTCGTACGCGGGCCGACCAGGCTTCCCGGCTCTCCGATCAACAGCCTACAAGCATCGACGTGACTTGTGGAAGAGCTTTACCGGCGGCAGCGCAGGTGGCGCAGGTACGTGCCGTCGGTCTCCTGTCGGGCAGCGTCTATCGCGGGGTCCTTCTGGGGGGCATCGTCCGCTGAGGCACTACCCCGACGACGGTGAGATCCTCTACGGGCCTTCACCGAGCACCTTGAGGTATTCGCGATACTGATCTGCTGTGAGCTCCCCTTTCGCAAAGCGCTCATCGAGGATCTGACGGGCCCTGCTCCCTTTCACCGCCGGCGGTTCGCCGGGCCCCTGTGGGCCGGTTGGCACGTATCCGCCATGGCCGTTTCCAAAGACCCTAACTGCCAGCAGTACAAGCAGCGCGATCCCGACAAGCAGCAGAGGAACCCAGAGCCACATCCACACCATGCCTTGTCCATAACCCCACATCACGATCGGCCACCCTTCACCTTCTGTTACTCCCAGGTCTAGCCCGGACCTGAGCATCAAAATAGAGTCCTAGGTCCCGGCCATGCGCCGGAGTGGTACGCACAGAGTTGAGGGCGGTCTTCCAGGGGAAGCGGCACCTGCAAGCTGGAAAGAGGGCTCTGCAAGAAGACGCTTCCGCAATGGCGGCCGCACGATCATGCTCGCACGAGATGGCGCCGTGACACCCTGGACAGCTTTCGCGATGGGATATGTTGTTATCGACGATTAAGGTTAAGCTTATGGATCCGTCCCAGTGGTTGAACGCGTCGATGAGGACGTCGACCGTGTGCGTTCCAGGCTCTGACGGCCAGCTACGACGTCCCGGGATGTCGTCCTGCGTCCGCTGGAAGATGTGCAAACAATTCGCCACGTGGACATGCTGTCCGCGTCGAACGGGTTGTGTACCGGGCAGTGGCTGTCGTTATAGATGCTTTGTGCGGGATCGCCCGACCACATGTTCAACCCCCTCAGTCAGGAGCGCCCATGCCCAAGAATCCACGCGATGAGATAGACGCGCAGATTCTTGCCGAGCTTCGTCGAAATGCCCGGATCAGCTTGGCGCAACTTGGCGGGAAGGTGCTGCTTTCCCGTAACGCTGTGCGGCAGCGAATTGAACGGCTGGAACGGGACGGCTTCATCAACGGTTACACCATCAAGGAATCCGCGGGGAACGGAACGCCCACGGTCAACGCCGTGCTCCTGATTCAGCGTCAGGACAGGATGAGGGGTGGTGACGTCATTGCCGGGTTACGGGCGATTCCGGAAATTACCACCTGCGACGTGGTGAGTGGGGAGCTTGATTTGATTGCCAGGGTGGAGGCACCTGACGCAGCCAGGATCCAGGAAATCTGGCGGCAGGTTTCAGAGTTTCCCGGAGTCCGCGACACAACAACTGCCTTGTCCCTTTCGACTGTGATAGACAGGCAGACTCCACGCTAAGTGGGGCGCTGACCCCTGGTACTTAAAGGAATCCGGCGCTGCGGACCAGAGTGAGTCCGCAACGCCGGATTTGCTGCACGCTTGACCCGAGTCAGACGCCCATTAGCGCCTCCACCTGCTCGGGCAGGAGCAGGCCTTCGGTAACGGCGAGATCCATCACACTGTGCCCTGAAGCAAGGGCGCGGTGTGCGAGCTCTGCAGCCACTGCATAGCCCAGTAACGGGAGCAGCGCAGTGGCCTGCGCTGTGGAGGCCCTCGCCCGGGAGCGCAGCAAAGCCTCGTTCGCTTCAATGCCCTCCACGCAAAGGTCCCGCAGCACATCGGCACCGTTGGTCAGCCAGCTCACTGACTGAAGCAGGGCATGAGCTATGGCTGGTTCGAACGCGTTCAGCTGAAGCTGTCCGTTTTCTGCCGCCATGGTTACTGTGACGTCAGCTCCGGCGACGAAGAAGGCGATCTGGTTGACGACCTCGGGCACCACGGGGTTGACCTTGCCCGGCATAATCGAGGAGCCCGCTTGGCGCGGGGGCAACCGGATCTCGGTCAGTCCTGTCTGCGGTCCGCTGGAGAGCAGCCGCAAGTCGCTGGAGATTTTGGAGAGCTTGATGGCGGTGCGTTTGAGCGCTCCGGAGAACGTCATGAAGGCGCCGGTGTCCCACGTTGCTTCGACGAAGTCGTGGGCACGGACCAGCGTCACGCCGCTGACGGCTGAAAGCATGTCGATGACACGCTCAACATACATCGGATCGGCGGTGATGCCCGTGCCTATGGCGGTGGCACCTAGACTGCACTCAAGCAGCAGCGCAGCTGCGTCGCCCAGCCGGCGCTGGTCTTCCTCCAAGGTCACGGAGAACGCGGTGAACTCCTGGCCGAGGGTCATGGGCACCGCATCCTGCAACTGCGTACGACCAACCTTCGGGATGGATGCGAACGCTTGACCCCGTTCGGCGAACGCACCCGAAAGCAGGGCCAGGCGCTCCAAGAGATCCTCCAGCGCGAACACGAGAGCCAGGCGCACCGCCGTCGGGTAGACGTCATTGGTGGACTGGCACTTGTTGACGTGCCCGATGGGGTCGACCACATGATAGGAGCCTCGGGGATGGCCTAAGCCTTCCAAAGCGAGGTTGGCTATGACCTCGTTGGCGTTCATGTTGGTGGAAGTCCCAGCGCCACCTTGGATGACATCTACCGGAAAAGCCTGATCGACGTCGCCTGAGGCCACAGTGTCGCAGGCTGCAACGATGGCGTGGCCAATGTCTGCCGGGATCAGGCCCAGCTCGGTGTTGGTCAGCGCCGCAGCCTTTTTTACTAAGGCCAGGGCACGGATGAGGTGCCGGTGGGTTCCCAGCTGGATGCCGCTGATGGGGAAGTTGAGGATGGCGCGTTCGGTATGGATTCCCCACAACGCGGATCCGGGGACCGCCAAGGTCCCTAGGCTGTCCTGTTCAATTCGCACGACTGTGTTCATGAGGCGATCGCGATGACTTTGGGCTGGGTCATTTCTTCGTAAGCGAAGTGGACGCCTTCGCGGCCCATGCTGCCGTACTTTGAACCGCCGAACGGCATTGCATCATGTCGGTAGTCCGAGGAGTCGTTGATCATCACGCCGCCTGCGTCAATCGCCTTGGCGGTTGCCAGTGCCCGGCCCAGGTCCTTGGTGAACACCCCGGCCTGCAGGGCATATTCGCTGTCATTGGCCAGCTCGATGGCTTCCTCGGGGGAGTCGAACGGTTCCACCAGGACTACGGGGGCAAACAGTTCCTCGCTCCAGGCTTCACAATTGCGGGGGACGCCCGTGAGCACAGCGGGCGTCAGCACCGGTCCGTTGAGGGTGCCGCCAGTGAGTAGCTGTGCCCCGGCGGCGACGGCGTCATCGATCTTGCGTTTCGCTTCGACAGCGGAACCGTTGCTGATCATGGGTCCGACGTCGGTCTGATCGTTGCGAGGGTCGCCGGTTTTCAATGCCGCCGTTTGGGCGACGAAGTCCTTCAGAAAGGCATCGAAGACAGTCCTTTGGACAAGGACTCGCTGGGCGCCGATGCAGTTCTGTCCGGCAGCCCAGAAGGAGCCGGAGACACAGGCTTCGACGGCGGTGGGAAGGTCGGCGTCGTCGAACACGATGACGGGTGCGTTGCCGCCGAGTTCCATGGATAGGCGTTTGATACCGGCGCTCGCGGCGATCGCACGCCCGGTGGCAAAACCTCCGGTGAAGGAAACCATGCGGACCAGCTTGGAGGAGATGATGGTCTGCGCGATCGTGCGGTCACCCAGGACAACGGTGACGAACTCCGTCGGCAGGCCGGCTTCACGCAGCAGGTCCACGAGAAGGATGGCTGTCAACGGAGTCAGCTGCGACGGCTTCAGGATCACGGTATTGCCGCCGGCAATCGCGGGGCCGAGCTTGTGGGCCACCAAGTTCAAAGCGTCGTTGTACGGGGTAATGGCCGCAATGAGTCCCAGCGGTTCACGGGTGAACCAACCCTGCCGGTTTTCGGAGCCTGCGAAGGAGTCGAAGGGAACTACTTCGCCGATATTCCGGCGCGTCTCCGCTGCCGAGAGCTTGAGGGTGTTGACGGCCCGTGCGACTTCCTTGCGTGCCTGTTTGATGGTTTTGCCTGCCTCGGCAACGATCAGTTCCGCGACCTTTTGGGAGCGCTCCTGAAGAAGGTCCGCGGCAGTGTCCAAGATCCGGCCGCGCTCGTGGCGGGGCATGGCGGCCGCTGCCGGGGTGGCGGAAGCGGCACGGATCAGCTCCACCTGTACTTCCGCGTCGCTGCACTGGGGCAAGGTTGCCACAACGGAACCGTCAAACTTGTTGTGCACCAGCAGATCTTGGGTTGTCACTGGGGAGTTGGCTTCGGCAATCGCTGTTTCAGGCACGGACGGCTCCTGTTACGAACTCGTTGACGGCCATGATGTCGGAGATGAGCGCATAGGCGGTCTCCACACGACCAGCACCCGGGCCGGATACGGTGACTGCCCCGAGCAGGTCGGTGGTGAACGACACGGCGTTGGTGGCACCGGAAATGCCTGCGAGTGGGTGATCGGCCGGCAAGGCGATCGGCTTGACGGTGGCGACGACCCGGCCGTCCGCTTCGCGGCGGGCTTCGCCGATCAACTTCCAGCGAAGTCCGCTTGCCAACGCCTTGGACACGTCATCGCTGTTGATGTCCTGGATGCCGGTGGTTTCTACATCGCCGGGGTGTATGTTGGCGCCGAGCAGTTCGTTGGCCAGAATGGCGACCTTGAGCCGGACATCCGAGCCGCCGATGTCCGCGGTCGGGTCAGCCTCCGCGTAGCCGAGCTCCTGGGCTTCGGCGATTGCCTCTTCCAAGCGCAATCCGGCTTCCATGCGGCCCAGCACATAGTTGCTGGTTCCATTCAGGATCCCCTGGACTGCGGTCAACCCGAGACCTCCGAGCATCTTGTGTGCAAGACGGATAACAGGTGTGCCGCTCATGACGGCGCCCTCATATTCGAAGCGGACGCCGTTGTTTGCGGCGAGTTTGCTCAGTTCAGGGCCTCGGAGAGCGACAGGACCCTTGTTGGTGGTCACCACGTGCTTGCCCGACTCGATGGCCCACTTCACGTGCGAGACGGCCGGTTCGCCGTCGATTGGGCTGGTGAAGGTCGCTTCGACCACGATGTCGGCGGGGCTGTTCTTGATGACGTCTTCGTTCCGGGGGTCGGAGCTGCCGCCGGGGAGACCGTCGAAGGAGGATCCGCGGGGCATGGCCAGGATGGCTGCAAGGTCAATGCCGTCGCCCTGGACGAGCGAACCGAAAGCAAGGTCGGTGATGGCTACGACGCGGAGCTCGAATCCGAGGGAAGCGAAGCGCCGGGGTTCGTCGCGGATCAGTTCGGCCAGGGCACGGTTAACGCCTCCGAAACCAATCAGGGCCAGGTTGTAAGTAGTCACGGGATCTCCTTGGTAGGGCGGTGATGCTGTCCTTTAAGCCTCGGTCCCGGGAGTGTCAGTTACCTAGGTACGAATCGCCTGTGGGAATGCCGAAATGCCCATATATGCGGGTAGTTTGGCCGCTTCGGCCGTTGGTCCGATGCTTCGGCATCTCACGGAAAGACAAAAGCGACCTTCCACGGACGAGTGAAAGGCCGCTTTGTATGCGTCTGTTTATGAGGAGGATCCTCAAAAAGTAAAGACGAAAAAAGGGTTTGGATAGGCTCTACCTTCGGGTGCTGATCCCAGGTGCGGCCTTTCGGCGCAGTTGCATCAGCCCCGCGACGGTCAGCCCGGCGGTAAGTGCGAGGGCCGCCACCCATAGGGTGAGGCCGGCGAGGTCATGGATGGCCATCTGTGGGAGCCTTCTGTCCGGTACGGCTACGACGCCGATGAACGCACCGATGAGTCCGAAGTAGCTGCCTGTCATAAACCGCTGGTGTGCACGGATATTGCCGCGGCGGACGGACCATAGGCCCATGGTCAGCGTACAGAACGTCAGCACAGAGAGGGCGTGGAGCCAGTTGAAGCCGCCATCGATGGTTCTGATCCCGAAGGAGGTGAGGACTACGACGTACATGGCCACTGCCCAGATGCGGCCCAGGATCTTGTGCGCTGCGCTGCCTTTGTTGCGGCGGAGCAGGTTCACGGCGCCGAAGATTAAGGCGTAGCCGGCTGCGATGGCGTGCAGGGAGATGAGGAAGGTCCACGGCGAGGGCATAGGGCCAGCCTAGTGGCCGTCAACTGTGGCTCCGTAACTGATACTTTCCCCAACTACTTAGTGCTTTCCTTGCGCTTTTTGACCCTTCGAATGATGAGCCACCCTATGAAGGCGGCAAGTCCTGCGTACACGGCGTAATTGAGGAATCGTGAGTATTGGTCCACAAGGTGATATTGCGTGCCGAGCAGTGACCCCGCTCCAATGAGCAGGGCGTTCCATACGCCGGTTCCGGCCACGGTAAAAAGGCTGAACGTCAGCAGGTTCATGCGTTCGGCACCCGCCGGGAGGGAGATAAGGCTGCGAATGCCGGGTAGCAGCCTGCCAAAGAAAATTGCTGATCTACCGTGGCGTTCGAACCAATCAGCGGCCTTCTCGAAGTCTTCCCGGTCAACCAACGGCAGTTTCGAAAGTAGCTTGATGGACCGTTCCAACCCCACCTTGTACCCCAGCCAATAGAGGAGCATTGCGCCGGCATATGCGCCGAGGGTGCTGGTGACGAACACCAGGATCAGGTTCATGCTTCCCTGCTGGGTAAGGAATCCAGCCAGTGGGAGGATCACCTCGCTGGGTATGGGTGGGAATACAGTCTCCAGAAGCGTCAGCAAGCCCACGCCCCATTCACCGAGGGCTTCGATTACCTGCGCGGCGACACCTACAATCCCGGTCAATTCATCGGCTGCAGCAGTCGCCTTAAGAAAACTGATCAGGTCGATCTCCTTTCTTAAGCGACCCCCCCACAGAGGTCTGAAGCGCAAGCTGCCGGTTCCAAAGGGAAGCCCAGTGATGGGGGACCACTGGGCTTCCACCTCAACGCTATTCCTATCCAAGCCCTCGGGCAACAAGCAATGACAACAGGTCTCTAGGCGGGCGAATGAACGGCAACGGAGTCGCGCTCAACCGCCGGGCAAGCGATCTTCACAGCGGACTCGAGAGGCGCGGCATCAAGGCCCAACAGCATCCGAACGCCCGCAGCGCCTAGTTCGTAGTGGGGCAGTGACACTGTTGAAAGCGGCGGCCGGAGGTGGGCGGCGATGACTTCCTGGTTGTCGAAGCCCACCACGGCAATGTCCTCCGGGATGGAGAGGCCGTTTTCCCGCAGGCCGTCGTAAAGCCCCATGGCCATACGGTCGTTGTAGCAGTACACGGCGCCAACCCCAAGCTCGAGCAAATCCTGCGTGGCGCCGTAGCCGCCTTCCTGATCCGGGTACGCTTCGAGCACCAAATCGGGATCAAAAGGTATTCCAGCGGCTTCGAGTGCGTCCTTATAGCCCTGGAGTCGACCGTCCTTGGCAGGTGCGGGGGTGGTGGTGTTGATGAACGCGATGCGCCGGTGACCGCCGCGGAGCAGGATCTCAGTGGCAGACTGCCCACCTTGCGCTTCATCCGGTACTACGGCGCGCGCGGCCCCGGCGTCGGGGGAAAAACAGTTGACCAGGACAAAATCTGCCTCGCGAAGGGTATCCGGGATATCGGTGGGGCGGTGGAACCACGTCGAGTACAGGATGCCGCGGACCTTGTATTCCAGCATCATGGCGATGGCATCTTTTTCGAGGTCTTGATTGCCTTCGGTATTGGCGATCAGCAGGGCGTAACCATGCTTCCAGGCTTCATCCTGTGCACCGTGGATGATCTGGCCGGCGAAGGGCGTGGTGGCGACGCCGTCGGCCACCAACCCGATGAACTTCGAGGTTCCACTGACCAGTGTTTTGGCCATGGCATTTGGACGGTAGCCCAGTTGAGCAATTGCCTCAGTGACCCGCTGACGTGTCTCGTCTGCAATGCGCGCGTTCTTCTTTTTGTTGATGACCAGGGAGACCGTGGCAGTGGAAACCCCCGCTAGTTCAGCGACTTCACGGAGGGTCACCGGATGGGCGCGGCCCACTGCGGCATGAACGATGGGGGCGGCCGCGTTGCCCGAATTTTTCTCCTGCGAAATCATCTGTCCTCCTTCTGGAGTATATCCGCCTGCCATGGCGGTCATCCCTTCGTCGCCCCGCTTTCCAAGCCCTGGATCATGGCCTTGTTGAGAACCAGGAAGACCAGGAGCAGCGGAGTGATGGTCACGCACACGGCCGCAAAGGTGGCTGTCCAATCCACTTTGCCCATGGCCCCGATGTAGTTCTGCAGGCCCAAGGGAATCGTCTTCAAGTCCTCGGAGAGAACAAAAGTGTTGGCGAAGATGAAGTCGTTCCAAATGAAGATGCTGTTCACCAGGACAACGGTGACCACGGTGTTCAGAGATAGTGGCAGGGTTATCAAACCGAAAATCCTGTACGGGCCGGCACCATCCAAGGATGCGGCCTCGTAGGTTTCCCGCGGAATGTACTCGAAGAAGGACGAGAACAGATAAATGGACATGGGCAAGGCAAAGCCAGCCAAGGGGATGATCATCGACTGGTAAGTGTCCAACAGGTTCACTGCGGAGTAGTCGATGAACAGTGGGACCAAAGCGATCTGAACGGGAACAATAATCCCCACCAGGAACAAACCGCGGACGAACCGGCTCAGGCGGAAGCCGAGAACCTGAATGGCGTACGCAGCCATCATGCCGAACAACACTATGAGGATGTTGGCCCCCATGGTGACAATGAAGCTGTTCAGGATGTTCCGGCCCAGATCGCCGGTTTCAAAGGCCCTCGCGTAGTTTTCCCACGTCCACGAGCTGGGGAGCGCGAAGGGATCGCCGGTTGCGAAGTCGTGTTCCGTCCGCAAGCTGGTAAGGAACAGCCAGGCGAGCGGGTAGACCTGCACGATGACGATGAGCATAATCAGTACCCGCGAGAGTGTCCGGTACAGGCTCGGCTTGCGCCGCCGTCGCTGACGAACCGGCGAGGGCGGAGTCGAAGCGCGCGGGGTGGACGGGGCTGTCTGGGTGATCATGAATCTGCCTTCCGCTTGAGCATGAACAAGATGAGGCCGACGGCGACGAGGCACTCGATCACGATGAAGACGGAGATGGTACTTGCGTAGCCGAAGTCCGTGCTGGTGAAGGCTGTCTTGTACATGTAGGTGGTGAGCAGCTCGGAGGACTGCCCAGGGCCACCGTTGGTCATGAGGTACGGGATATCGAAACCGCGCAAGCCGTAGGTGGTGGCCATGATGGTGGTAGTAATCCACACGGGACGTATATAAGGGAACCGGATCTTGGTGAAGAGGGTCCACTTCGAGGCGCCGTCCAGGACAGCTGCTTCTTCGAGTTCCTTGGGAACGGCGATCAGGGCGGCGTAAATGATGAGCATGTACAGCCCTGTAAACCGCCAGCCTTCGGGGGCGGATACGGCGGCCAGCACCGTGTTCACATCGGAGAGCCAGGCCCGTTCGAAGGAACCCAAACCTATCCAATGCAACAGCTGGTTCAACAGGCCCACCGGGTCAATGGAGTAAATACGGACAAAGAGGAAGGCAATTGCCACGGTGGAGATCACAGCTGGCAGCAAGTAGAGGGTTTTGATGAGTTCCCGGCCCCGGCGAAGTGACGTGAGGAGACTGGCTACAACCAGTGCTCCGCCGAGCTGCAGCACCAGGCATATGGCCAGGTAGAGGAGCGCGTTGAAGAAGGACCTCCAGAAAATGTCGTCCGCGGTGAGCATCCGGACATAGTTGGCGAGCCCTACGAACTCCATCTCGCTGATGCCGTTCCAGGAGAAGAAGCTCAGGAACAACGACTGAAGAATCGGGAAGAGTACGGCTGCGCAGTAGAGCAGCAGGGGTGGAAGCAGGAAAACCAGGACCGAGGTTCTTGACCTGTTGGGTAGCATGGTGGGCCTTTCGGGCGGGGCGTTGGGAGCCCCCGCCGCTTCGGTTTACTTGAAGAACTTGGGGGCGTTCTGCTTGATGGCGTCGTCCATGGTCTTGGTGAACTGTTCGGGCGTAATGTTGCCCTGGACCAGTAGGACGAGTTCCTGTTGCAGCCGGCCGTTGGTGGTGGGGTCGAGCTGGGTATCCCACGGCATTGCTTGCTTGTCCCCAAGGGTGTCGGCCGTTTCGAGCGCCTTCTTGTACAGCGGAGTCGCGTTCGCCGGGATGGCCGTTTGTACGTTGGTGGTGGGAGAAAGGGCCCCGGTAGCAGCGTATTCAGCCGGGTACTTCTCCAAGGCGAACTTCAGGAAGTCGCTCACCAACGGATCGTAGGTCTTCGAGTTCACTGCCATCCCAATGCCGGAGGGTGATACGAACTCGTTCGCAGCGGTCACCGAACCTTCAGTGGTGGGCAAGGTAAAGAAATCGATGTCGTCGCGCACCTCGGAGTTGAGCTTGTCCGTGGCGAGGCTGGGAAGTTCCCAGGTACCGATGTTGTACATGGCGGCCTGTCCCGAGGTGAACTGGTTCTGCGCGTCTGAATATCCCTGGGCGGAGAAGCCCTCCTGGAAGCACTTCGCCTTGCCGAGGTCAGCCATCCACTTCACAGTCTTCTGGCCGGCTTCATCCGAGAAGGATGCCTCGCCCTTCTTTAGCTTCTGGACGAAGTCGGGCCCCGCTTCACGGAACGGCTGGTACGCGACGTAGCGTTCCAGCGGCCACTGGTCCTGTCCGTCGATTGCGATCGGGGTGATCCCGGCATTCCGCAAGGCCGTGCACATGGCGGGGATGTCATCGAGGGACTTTGGCACGGAAACGCCGGCCTTCTCCATCAGTGCCTTGTTGTACCAGATGAATTCGAGTTCGAATTGGAACGGAATCATGTACAGGGAGCCGTCGTCGAAACGCTGGTAGTCCAGTGCGCCGGGCCGGTAATCGTCGTACACGTCCAGTGATTTCAGGAGCTTGTCGGCGTCCACCATTTTGCCTTGCTTGGCCAGTTCCCGCGCGAAGGGGGTTGCATCGGTATCGAACAATTCCGGTAGCTTGTTGGCCGCGGCCAGAGTTTCAAGCTTTTGAATGTAGGAGGGCCGGTCCGGGGTGGTGATGAGGTTCAGTGCGAAGCCCGGGTGTTCTTTGGCGTAGTCGTCCGCGAGCTTCTTCATGATGTTGATGACAGCTCCGTCGGCGGGCCTTGAGAGCAACCAGGATATTTCGCGGGGCTTGATCTCTCCGGTGGGGCTGACGTTGGACGGGTCACTGGCGGCTCCGCCGCCGCCGCAGGCTGTCAAAGCCAGGGCAGCGGCGGCTGCGACGGCAGCGGCACGGAATAGTTTCTTCATAGCGGCAATCTCCCTTGATTGAACAGAGGTTGGGGATGGGGCGGTATTCAGTTGTCGGTGCGCTGACGTATCTCAAGTTTGGTGACGGTGGCGGTTCCTTCGCCGGCGAAGACGCCGATCCTCCCTGCCGTCAGGTCGTAGATCCTGGTGCTGAGCGCAACCTGACGGTCGACGACGGCGACGCAAATGTCGCCGTCGACGATGACCTCAAGGGTGTGCTCGCCAGGGGTGAGGTCGCAGGGCCGTTCGAGCTCGATATCGAAGGGGACGTCGCCCGAGACGTGCCACTGTGCGTCCCCGGTGATGGTGCGCGGCCAGCGGTCGAAGACAAGCCGCCCGCGTTTGGGTTCCAATCGCAGAACGTAGGACCGGTCGCCGTCGTCGCTAGATCGCAGCAGAAGCCCGCACTCGGTGGTGTTGGCGGCGATGTCAATGACGGCTTTGGCGTAAAACTGCTGGGGCAGTTCCTCGTCGGAGACTATCGCTGTGTAACCGTCCGGCACGTGGAGCCGAGCCGGTAAGGAACTGTCCAAGGACAGGGGGACGTCGTCCCAGAAGCTCTCCACGAGTTCATCTGCGAACGAAAAACCCAGTGTCCCGTCGGGGTTCTGGAGGGCTTCCAGCACGGACATTGTTCCGGCCCACTGCCATGGACCCTGATCTGCGTTGCCTTCTTTACTGGCAATCCATCCGAAGAAGAAGCGCCGCCCTTCCCGCTCAGCGGTTTTTGACGCGTAGAAGGCGCGGCCGTCGATGCTGTCCAAGGCGGGCACGGTCCAGGGCCCGTCGGGGCTCTTGGACATGCGGTACCGGGTGGTGAACGATTCCGAGAATTCGGAGTACACCATGTACCACCAGTCTCCCCAGGAGAAGACGTCCGGGCATTCGTGGGTAATGTACCGACGCGGATCCCAGAACGGTTCGGTGTGCTGCCAGGTCATCAGGTCGGTGGACACACACTGCGCGATGACGCCGCGGCGACGTTCCGGACCGGTTGAGTGCCTTGCTGCGAGGAGCATCCTCCACTGGTTCTTGCTGTCATCCCAAAATACAAAGGGGTCCCGCCAGTCACCGGACTCGTAGCCGTCCGGAGCTCCGAAGGTGAGCTCGGGGTGTTTTTGCCAGGTTCTCATACCGTCAGTGCTCGTGGCGTGCATCACCAATTGAAGGGGTGCGCCGTCCGGGCCGAGGTTACGGGGGTTGTGGCCGGTGTAGAACAGGTGGTGCACACCGGTCCGGTCCGTGATGATGCTGCCTGTGTAGGCGTTGAAGTCCAAGTCGGTTTCGCTGCCGTGCTGCAACGAAACGCCATGGTCCTCAAACTGGGTGAGGTCTTTTGTGGTGACCAGATTCCATGAGGTGCCCGGTTTAGGAGTTGAGCGGTCTTCATGAAGGTAAAAGAGCCAAAACTCCCCGTCCTTCTCGAAAGGGATAAGGTCCCCAACCCAGCCGTTGGCGGGTTGGAAGAAGACTGAGCGTTTCATCTGCGCTGATGTCCATTCTGCTAAAGCGTTTGATCACTCGTAAGTTAGCGCGGAATGAGGCGTTGTTCAAGCGTTTTAGCAAAAGTCACTTCCGGAAATATTTTGTCGCTAAAACGCTTGACCAGCTGACGTGCATCCCGCTAACGTCCTGCGTAGCCGATGAGCCAACAGCCCCTGAACGCGGGCATGGCAGTCCATCACCGGTTTCTCTACCTCACACATCGGCCAGCTGGCTGCCGGGAACATGGACGTCCCTGCGCTGCCGCTGTGCCCACCACATGACGTCCAGCGGTCAACTGCGCCCGCGGGACTCGAGAGGAAACCCATTCATGACGCACCACATTTCACGACGCTCCGTCCTGCAAGGTGCAGGCGCTGGGGCACTCGCCCTTTCCTTCAGTGGACTCCAGCCCCTGGCGGTGGCGCACGCCCAGACCTCCCTTCGGGCCGCTTACCATATGACGCCGCCTTCGGGCTGGCTGTGTGACCCGCAACGCCCGGTCTACACCAACGGCGCATACCAGCTCTACTATCTCCACTCAGGTCAGAACAACGGCCCGGGCGGGTGGGATCACGCAACTACCGGTGACGGCGTGGCCTTCACCCACCACGGTGTGGTGATGCCCTTGCAGCCGGATTTCCCGGTGTGGTCGGGGTCGGCGGTGGTGGACACCGCGAACACTGCTGGTTTTGGTGCCGGAGCGGTAGTCGCGCTGGCTACCCAGCCAACGGACGGCATTCGAAAGTACCAAGAGCAATACCTGTACTGGTCAACGGACGGCGGCTACACGTTCGCCGCCCTCCCCGGCCCGGTGATCGTGAACACTGACGGACGAACAGCTACCACCCAAGCTGAGATTGAGAACGCTGAGTGGTTCCGTGACCCGAAGATCCACTGGGACGCAGTACGCGATGAGTGGGTGTGTGTGATCGGGCGGGCTCGATACGCAGCGTTCTACACCTCACCAAACCTGCGGGACTGGAACTGGAAATCCAACTTCGACTACCCGAACCACGCCCTGGGAGGTATTGAGTGTCCGGATCTGTTCGAGATCACCGCCGACGACGGCACGCGGCATTGGGTGTTTGGTGCGAGCATGGATGCATACAGCGTCGATCTGCCCATGACCTTCGCCTATTGGACGGGCGCCTGGAACGGGACGGCATTCGTTGCTGATGACCTCACACCGCAATGGCTCGACTGGGGATGGGACTGGTATGCCGCCGTGACGTGGCCCTCCGTCGAGGCCCCCGAAACGAAGCGCCTGGCCATCGCTTGGATGAACAACTGGAAGTACGCCGCCCGCGACGTACCCACGGATGCCTCCGATGGTTACAACGGGCAGAACTCCATCACGCGTGAACTGCGGCTGGAGCGGCAATCGGGAGGCTGGTACAGCTTGCTCAGCTCCCCGGTTGCCGCTTTGCAGGGTTATGTCACCGCCACCACGATCCTGCCCGACCGCACAGTCAACGGCAGCGTGGTACTGCCCTGGAGTGGGCGTGCTTACGAGCTGGAGCTCGACATTTCATGGAACCTGGCCACCAATGTGGGGGTATCCGTTGGCCGTTCCCCGGACGGTTCCCGTCATACCAATATCGGCAAGTTCGGCGACGAGATATACGTTGATCGGGGGCCTTCAGACCAGGGCGGGTACACGCTCGTGCCCTACACTCGGGCCGCAGCGCCTATCGATGTCAATGCGCGGTCAGTGCACCTACGCATCTTTGTGGACACGCAGAGCGTTGAGGTGTTTGTGAACTCGGGGCACACCGTGATTTCACAGCAGGTTCACTTCGCGGACGGCGACACAGGGCTTTCACTGTATGCGGACGGTGGCCCCGCGAACTTCACCGGAATCACCATCCGTGAGTTTGGTAATCCGCTGTAGCCGGCGGCCCTTGGGCTAAGCGCCGTGGGGCCGCGCATGGGCGTGGTGTCCCGAGCGGACCTTCAGTGAGGATGGTCGAAACCGGTGGACGGCGCGCGGCTCACGTCGAGGCTGGCGGGGATGGCGTGCTCTGGGCTTGTGCTCCTCCTCGGCGCGCGAGGAGGGAAGCAGGGCCAAGGGGAGGATGGTGGCTCCGAGCCAGACAACCACTCCGATAAACACTAGAAGGATGGCTGAAGTGGGCTCCATGGACTAAGCATAGGCACAACTGCCACCGTTTATAAGTACCCTGATGACCATTGCGGTTGGGCATCATCCTTGACAACTCCAGCGGTGCCACGACACTGATTCCATGTACAGGAACAGTCGCGTATCAGCCCAGTTTTCCATGTCCCTTGACGGATTCATCGCCCGCGAGGATGGCGGAATCGGGCCCTTGTTCGATTGGTACGAGGCCGGACCCGTTGAAACCTGGATGCCCGGCCACCCTGTGCCGTTTCATCTCAGCGAAGCCGACGCCGACTACTGGAAGTCACTTCCGCGGGAGGGCGCGTTCATCTCAGGCCGACGTATCTTCGACGTGGCCAAGGGGTGGGGCGGTCACCCGCCTAATGAATCACCAACGGTTGTCCTGACGCACCGCGAACCCCCGGCGGACTGGCCACCGGTCCGGCGGGATGGCAAGCCCGCGCCGTTTGAATTCGCAGGGGACCTGGAAACGGCACTGGAGCGTGCCGCCCACCTGGCCGATGGCAGGGAGATTGGCGTTGCCGGCGCGGATGTGGTGCAGCAGTGCTTGCGCCGCGGGGTCATGGACGAAATCCGTGTTGACCTGGTGCCGGTACTGCTCGGAAGCGGAATCCGTTGGTTCGGAGATCTGGCAACGGACATCCCGCTCGATGATCCCGTGATCGTTCCTGGAACCCGCGTCACCCATCTTGTCTATCAAGTACGCTCGCAGGGTCCGCGCTAACGTCACGAATGCGAGGTTATCCACAAACGGAGAAACAGCATACGACGGCGGGTGCCCGACCGCGCTAGGCTGGTCATCTCGGCTGATGCAAGTGGCCGCAGGAACCACAACGCGGAGCCACTTTTTAATGTCCGATGACCTTGCCCTGACCGCCCTGGCGGCCTCTTCCTTTTCCTTGCCTGAGCTGCGCGACGGCCAACTCGCCGGCATGGCCGCCCTCGTGGAGGGGCGTGATGTCCTGGCCGTCATGCCTACCGGGTACGGAAAGTCTGCTACGTATCAAGTCGCGGCGCTGCACCTTTACAACCAAACGGGCCGGCCCGCCGTCGTCGTTTCTCCCCTCATTGCCTTACAGGAAGACCAGCTGGACGGGTTGACGGACGATTTGGGTGAGGGCGCTGCCGTCGCCATCAATTCATCCCGCAGCGATTCCGAGGTGGAGGAAGCCTGGCAGGCAGCCGAGACCGGCAAAGCAACCTTCCTGTTCCTTGCCCCCGAGCAATTGGCCAAGCAGGAGACTGTGGAGCGGATCGCCAAGCTGGACATCACCATGTTCGTGGTGGACGAGGCACATTGCGTCTCATCCTGGGGCCACGACTTCCGGCCGGACTACCTCGAACTGGGCAACGTCCGCGAACGTCTGGGTAAGCCGCCGGTCATGGCCCTCACCGCAACGGCGTCCCCACCTGTGCGTGACGAAATCGTGAGGCGGCTCGGCATGACAGAGCCGCTGGTCCTGGTTCGAGGCTTCGACCGCCCCAACATCAGCCTCGACGTTGTCCGGCACCAAGAGGACAGAGGCAAGCGACAAGCCGTAGTGGAACAAGTCGTAGGGCTTGCCAGGGCGGAGGGGCTGGGGCTGCTGTATGCCGCTACCCGCAAGGACACCGGGAAATACGCGGCCAAGCTGGCAGAGCACGGTCTCCGTGCCGAGGCCTACCACGCAGGCCGCACGGACTCCGACCGGGAGAGAATCCACGAGCAATTCCTGGATGACCAACTGGACGTTGTGGTTGCTACCACTGCCTTTGGCATGGGGATCGACAAACCCAATGTCCGGTTTGTGGTGCACGCGGATATTCCGGAGTCCTTGGACTCTTACTACCAGGAAATCGGCCGCGCCGGCCGCGATGGTGAACAGGCCTTCGCGATACTGCACTACCGTGCCGAGGACTTGGGGCTGCGTAAATTCTTCGCCACCCACGCTCCGGACGCGGAGTCGCTCATGGCGGTGCTGAAAGTCATCAAGAATGCCGGTGCGCCTGCTCCAAAGACCGCCTTGGTGGAGCTCAGCGGTTTCCCTGCCCGCCGAGTCACGGCGCTGGTTAACCAACTGGAGGAAGCCGGCGCGGTGACAACAGGCAAGCGGGGAACCCGACTCAGCTCCAAGGCCAAGCTGACCACATTGGTGGACCGCGCCGTCGAACTGGCTGAGGCGCGGCAGCGCGTGGACCAGTCGCGGCTCACCATGATGCGAGGCTATGCCGAGACGGATGCCTGCCGTCGTCAGTTCCTGCTGGGCTACTTTGGGGAGGACCTGCCGGAGCCCTGCGGCAACTGTGATGTATGCGCTGACATTCACGACGACGCCGGGCCGGGTTCCGCCAAACACCCCACCTCAGACGAAGAGAACCTGTTTCCGTTGCAGTCCACTGTGATCCACAAAGAATGGGGTCCGGGCCTGGTGATGCGGCACGAGGACGATGTCATGACTGTTCTCTTCGAACAGGAGGGCTACAAGACCCTGTCGCGCACCGCCGTCGTCGAGCATGAATTGCTGAAGCCTGCCTAGGCGCGGGCCGAATGCACGCCGGACTTACCACGAAAGATCATCACTATCAGCATGCCGGTCAATGCCGTCCCGCTCACGAGATACAGCAGCCTGCCCCAAGGAGAGTAATCGCCGCCGGATATGAAAAACGCGTCCGCCAAGGCCATGCCGGGGGAGAAGGATGCGAAGAAATACATAGGAGCGCCGAGCACCAAGATCAAGAGTTGGAGAATCGCAACGGTTCTCATCCGTGAGATAACGCGTCTTGCAGTCAGCAGAACCACGAGGGCACCAAGAACCGATCCAATGCTTGACCACGTGACTACCGCGGCCAACGATATTGATTCGTTGCGTCGGGCCAGGCCCTCATGAATCTCGTTCAGGGTGGCGCCCGGAACAGCGGAGAGAGGATTCCACACCAGGATCTGCAACGCCGCGCAGAGAGCGTAAGCCGTTATTGCAAGCAGCCCAAGGATGCTTACCATCACACGCGATGATTGAGTACTACTTCGCCAGGTCCCCATGAAGGCAGCCTAGGGGAATCAGGTATTGAGCTCCAGCATGAGGGCGGGCAGTTCGTCAGCGAGCTCCCGGGCAAGGAAACCCAGGGGCCCGAGCTTGCTAGCCAGGCGGTCGGCGGCGGCCGCGTGAAGATGGGTGCCCCAGCACGCGGCCTGGGCATCGCTGGTACCGCGAGCCCGGAGTCCGGCGATGGCTCCTGCCAAAACATCGCCGCTTCCCGATGTTCCCAGACCGCCGTAGCCCGTGGTGATCTTCCACAGCACCGAGTCCTCCGTAGGCTCCGGAGCGGCGATGTATCCTTGGCAACTCACCACCGCATCAAATCGCCGGGCCACCTCAGCAACATCAGCCCCCAGATCATCCACGTCCCTGCCCAGGAGAAGTCCGGCCTCGGTAGGGTTCGGGGTCAGGATCAGCCGCCCCCGCCACGGCCCCAACTCGTCCTCGATCTTCACCAATCCGCCCAAGGCGTAGGCATCAAGAACGACGGCTGGAGCTCCGCCGTCGTCCGTGGCACCGTGCGACTCCTCCCGCTCCAGCAGCGCTCGCAAAAGCGATTCCGCCAATTCGAGATCGTCCAAACCTGGGCCGATCAGCACGGCGTCGGCCCGTTCCAGGTAGGACGAGATCCGGTCCAATCCTTCACCTCTCACGGACCCGTCGGCGGTCTCGGGCAGGGCGATCGAGCCGCACTCCGGCAGCGCAACCCCCACTTGCACTGCTACGGATTCGGCCACGGCCAAGGTAATCTTTCCCGCCCCTGCACGAAGGGCTGCGGTCCCGGCGAGCAAAGCGGCGCCAGGGGTCGCCCGGGCTCCACCAATGACCAACACGGCACCGCGTGAGTACTTGTCTTCTCCGGGCGCCGGCAACGGCCACTCACGCAGAAGCGAGGGTGTCACCAGTGTGGGTGTGCTGGAATCACTGTGGGTGGACACTGGCGTCTCCCGCGTGTTCTGTGACCGTGACACCCTGTTCGGTGAGGTGGTCAGCGACATTGAAGCTCTCCAGTTCCCAGGGCCCCGCGCCCGAAGGCCGCACGTACCGGGTGATGGATGCATTCAGCACTGACGTGGTCGCTGCAAGGTCAAGGATTTCCTGCTCGGACATGCCCTCCAGAACATAACGGACCAGCAGGATGACGGCGTCGTGGCAGACCAGCATCACCCGGTGCCCTGTTCCCAGGGTGTTGAGCTCATCCAGGATTGAACGAAGGCGGAGTGCGACGTCGGCCCACGATTCCCCGCCCGGCGGCCTGTAGTAGAGCTTGCCCAGCCACAGCCGCCGCTCGGCTTCGTCCGGATATCGGGTCTCCACGCCCAAACGTGTAAGCCGGTCCAAGATGCCCAGTTCGCGGTCGCGGAGGCGTTCATCGGTGAGCACCTTCACAGGCCAGCCGGCGGCCTCAACAGCAATTTCCGCGGTCTGCCTGGCCCGTGCATAGGGGGAAGAGACAACTGCGTCCGGGCGGAGTTCATCGGCAATCCTGGCCAGCGCCGTTCCCAGTGCTTTGGCCTGGTCCCGTCCGGTGCCCGATAGGTTCACATCAGCATCCCTGGCCGGAACATCAATCACTTCGGCTCCAGCCAAACGAGCCTCCGTCGCGGCCACATTGCCTTCGCTCTCGCCATGCCGGATCAGGAGCAACTCCACAGCGCCGGCCTCCTGCACTGCGTCCGTCAGCCCGTCCTCATTCACAAAGATCACCCTTTCGCGTGCGTCGCCGAATGCAGAACACTACCCACTGCGTACCCATAGGACCAGAAGATAAACCCTCGACGGCGATCGCGAACCCCTGTTGTCCGGAGAGGGAGTGAAGTAAGTTGCTCGCATGGAGGACTCATACCCAGTCATCATTGTCGGTGCCGGATTCGCGGGCGTAGCAGCAGCCAAGGAGCTCGGACGCAAGGGTGTTCGTGTCTTGCTGATCGACGCGAACAACTACCACCAGTTCCAGCCGCTCCTTTATCAGGTGGCGACCTCGCAAATCGGAGTGTCAGCCATCGCCCGGCCGCTTCGTTCGGTCTTCCGCCGCTACAAGACAGTCAAGGTTGTGACGTCGAAGGTGGAATCCGTCAGCGCCGCTGAGCGAGTGGTCAGGACTGCGGATGGCCGTTCCGTGCGTGCCGAAATCCTGGTGATCGCGGTCGGGGCGGTCCCGAATTTCTTCAATACGCCCGGCGCGGAAGAGCATGCCTTCCCGCTGTATTCGGTCACCGATGCAACGAGGCTTGGGACGGGCCTCACGCGGTTGCTGGACCAGGCTGACAGGAACTCCGACGGGTCTGTGGACGTGGTTGTGGTGGGAGGCGGGCCCACTGGTGTTGAAACGGCTGGAGCAATGGCCGAAAACGTCAAATACGTTGTGAGCAAGTACTTCTCGCCGGCGCTGGCAGCGCGCTGCCGGGTGCACCTGGTGGACATGGTTCCCAGTGTCCTGAATATGTTCTCCAAGAAGTCCCAGAGCTATGCCACGGACCACTTGAAGAAGGTGGGAGTCCAACTGCACATGGGTGTGGGCGTGACTGAAGTCCGGCAGGACGGGGTGACTTTGGCGGACGGGAGTTCCGTACCCGGACAAATCGTGGTGTGGGCCGGGGGCCTAAAGGCCGGCGACCTCATAGCCGGATCGGGTCTTGCCCAAGGGAGGGGCGGGCGTATCGATGTCCGACCCGACTTGACTGCCCCCGATGCGGAAGGAGTCTACGTCATTGGAGATGCAGCCAACATCACGGATTCCACGGGCGCAAAATTGCCGCAACTGGGTTCGGTCGCCCAACAGGCCGGAAAGTGGGCGGCAAAGAACATCCTCGCGGAGCTCAGTGGCGGCAGCCGGACGCCCTTCCGCTATGTGGACAAAGGCTATATGGCGATGGTGGGGCGCGGTGCCGCAGTGGCTGAGCTGGGCCGAAAGCGCCTCCAGTTGCAAGGCATCCTTGCCTTCCTGTCGTGGCTTTTGGTGCACCTCGCGCTGTTGTCCGGTCTTCAGCAAAAGATCCGGGCCTTGTTCTCCTGGCTCAATGGCTACCTCCTTCACAGCCCTGCGCAGGTAGTGGTCAGCGGACCGATGGAGAAAGAATCAACGGAACAGGATCCACCGGGTGCATTGCCTTCACAAGAGTCTTGACGAGGATTCGCTTTTGTAGTTGCGGTGGGCCAAGCACGCATGGGCGATAAGAAGTATGCCGGCCAAGGCAAGCGGAAATACGTGCAGAGGGATGGACAGCAGGATCAACAGCACTCCGGCGGCGGCGGCCATGACGTCGCGGATGCGGGGTTGAACAGGACCGCGTACGGGAACTCCGGATTCCAATTGCCGGGCCAAATGCGGGTCTTGGATAAAGAGCTCGCGCTCAAGCTGCTGCAGTACCTTGCGCTCCCTTTCTGAAAGTGGCATGGGAGTTCCTCCTAAGCGCTCCGGCTCCTTTGTGCGGTTGACGGGTCAGCTGGTTTCGCGGGTAAACCTGATTCCAGCGACTCGATAAGCTAAGCATGCTTATTATTCAGATCGCAAGCATGAATTTGGCTGCAGCCATGAGCTCGGCACTACCGCCTGCTTGGATACCGTCGGGACTGGCGGTTCGTGCGGCGCGAGACCTGTTTGAGCGCCCAAGCTGGGAAGATGGCAGGAGGAACCCCGAACAAGGAGCAATATCATGACACTCAAAGAGCGCTTGAAAGCCGACGTCGTTGACCACATGAAGGCAGGCAACAAGACCGCCCTTACCACTGTCCGCAACGTGCTGGGCGAGATTACTACCCGCGAGAAGTCCGGGAAGACGCCGGTCGAGTTGGACGACGCCCAGGTGACATCACTGCTCCAGAAGGAAGCCGCCAAGCGTCGGGACACAGCCCGCATCTACACGGAGGCCGGCGAAACCGACCGAGCAGCCGCCGAAATCGCCGAGGCTGAAATCATCGAGGCGTACCTGCCAAAGCCCCTGACCCGGGAAGAAGTGGAAGCAATCGTCGACGAAGCCGTCCAGGCGCTGAAGGCCGAGGGCCAGGAGCTTTCCATGCGTTCCATTGGGGCCGTCATGAAGCCCGTCACCGCCAAGGTTGCAGGGCGTTTTGACGGCAAGACCGTCAGCGAAATCGTGCGCGGACGGCTGGCGTAGCGAGCTCAACCAACCCCAAGCAGCCACCGCAGAGTGTCAGCATTCCGCACGGCGTTACCACCGCCGTCGTTGTTGAAGTAGACATAGACATCCTTGCCGGACAAGTCCCACTCCCGAATCCGGTCCGCCCACCATCGGAGATCGTCATCGGAGTAGGAGCCGCCGTAGAGGTGCTCATGGTCCGGGCCGTGCAGTCGAACGTACACGAATGGTGCAGTGGCGCGGAGGATGCACGGCAGGTGGGCGCCACTCATGATGCAGTAGGCGGCACCTCGGCGTTCCAGCAGCGAGTACACGTCCGGGTGGTCCCAGCTGTCATGGCGGAACTCGACGGCGACGCGAATCCACTGCGGAACCCTGCCCAGGAAGTAGTCGAGTCGGGCGTCGTCGCGTTCAAAATCAGGTGGGAGCTGCGCCAGGAGCACAGCCCTTTTATCGCCGAGTTCGTGCCAGCAGCGGACGATCCTTTCCACCCAAACTTCTGGACTGTAGAGCCTCTTGCCGTGCGTGAGGCCCCGTGGCGCTTTCACCGACATGGCAAAGCCGGCGGGGAGCCGCTCCCTCCAACTCGCGAAGGACGTATCGCGAGGCCATCGGTAGAAACTCGCATTTAGCTCCACTGTGGTGAATCGCGCAGTGTAAAGGCCCAGGCGCTTGGCTGCGGGAAGGCCCGGGGGATACAGCACGTTCTCCCAATGGTCGTAGCTCCAGCCCGAGGTGCCGATGTGGATGCCCATGGAGTGGATGGTAGCGGGTTATCACAGGAAAGGTGGCTGGCCGGGGCTCACAAGACTAGTGCCGCCCAGTGGTCCTCGCCATCAAGGCCTGGAGGTCTTCGGCGACTTTGGCTACCTCACGCTGCCGTGAGCTTCGCGCAGGCTTGGATCCATGTGTTGCCTGTCGAGGTGGCCGGTTGGTGGCACGGGTTTGGCGGTGGATTTGAGGATCGCGAACAGGTGCGTCAACGGTGACGGTGCCCTGCAGGGGATCGTGGAAGAGAGGGAAGTTCATAGTCTCCGATCCTGACAGAAGAGCCTCGTTGCCGATATGGACAGGTGCATACGGTAGCCGGGGGCTGCTGTGCAGATGTCCATCGAACGGCAACCCCTGTGGGTCCTAGCCCCACAGCGCCTTTTTTAGGAGTGCCCTTAGCTGCGCGTTCTCATCCTCACTGAGCGCTGCGAGTTGGGTTTGCTCGCATACTTCCAATGCCGCCCGTGCCTTGTTGTGGATCCGCCGACCCTCGGCTGTGGAGACGATGATCTTGGCTCGTCGGTCCTGCTTGCCTTGGGCTCGTTTAACCAGCCCGCGGTGTTCGAGGTCATCTACGAGGCTGACCACCTGGCTGGGATCCAGGCTGAGGAAATCGGCGAGCTCACGCTGCGTGGGTTCCAAGCCGCTGCAAGCGAGTGTCAGCACTGAAAAAGAACGCTCCCTGAGTCCGTAATCGGCCAGTGCTTTGTTGTTCAGGAGTGAACCTGTGGCATGCAGTTTGGCCAGCAACAGGCCCACATCGCTGCCGATTTTTGCTGCGGCCAGGCGCGGGGTTTCCACTTCGATGCTTTGCGGGCCCATGACAACTCCAATAGTAATGAAAAACAATCGTTGACTTTTTCAATGATCCGTATTCTCATTGATCATGACAAGGATCTCACGCCGTAGGGGGATCGGCCTCACCGGCTCCAGCCGGTTACTGCATGCGAAGGAGCACGCCATGAGCTTGACCGGCAAAGTTGCAATCGTTACTGGAAGTGGACAGGGTCTTGGACTCGCTTACGCGAGGGAGCTCGCCCGCCAGGGTGCCGCCGTCGTGATCAACGACGTGAACGCTGAGACCGCTGAAGAGGCTGTTGCGCAGATCGAGGCCGACGGCGGCCGGGCCGCCGCCGTGGTGGTTCCGGTGGGTTCGACTGATGCTGCTAAGGCTTTGGTGGCCGGCGCTGTTGCCGCGTTTGGCCGCTTGGACATTCTGGTGACCAACGCCGGGATCCTGCGGGACAAGAGCCTGCTGAAGATGACCGATGAGGATTTTGACCTGGTCATCAATGTGCACTTGAAGGGCACATTCACGTGCGTGCGTGAGGCATTCGCCTACTTCAAGGAAAACAACGTCGCCGGCCGGATCATCACCATCGGCTCGCCGACCGGCCAGCGCGGCAATTTCGGGCAGACAAACTACGCCGCAGCAAAAGCCGGGATTGTGGGCATGGTTCGGACCTGGGCCCTTGAGATGAAAAAGGCTGGCGTGACAGTCAACTCCGTGATCCCGGTGGCCGCTACGGCCATGACCAAGACCGTTCCGTACTTCCAGAAAGCTGTTGAGGCGGAGGAACGGGGTGAGGCAATGCCGTCCTTCTTCCGTCATGACCTCGGTTTTGGCACGGCCGACGACGTCGCCGGGCTGATTGCGTTCCTTGCCTCGGATGCGGCTGCCGGGATCACCGGCCAGGCCATCGGTGCCGGGGGTGACCGGCTGCAGGTTTGGACGCACCCGACGGCGGCGAGCACCGAATACCGTGAAGGCGGCTGGAGCTACGAGGCACTGGAGGAAAACGCCGACTCGCTGTTTGGCCCGCAGGCATTGCAGAGCTTCGGTGAGGAATTCCTGCCATTGCCCGCCGAATTGCAGCCCGAGCCCGCTACATCTGAAGCGGCTAGGCCTGAACCGGTACAGGCACGATAGTCATGGCCGGGCGCTACGAACTGGGCATCAGTGCTTCCGCGGTGGATGCGATCGACATGCACGTCCACCTCGAGGTGGACAGCTGCGGCCACGGCTCGCTCCCTGATGCCCTGACGGAGGCCTCGGCGAAGTACTTCAAAGCCGAGGACCGGACGCCGTCGTTGGACAGGATCGCCGAGGTGTATCGCGAACTGAACATGGCCGCCGTCGTGTTCACTGTCGATGCACGTACGCAGCTCAAGCATGAACCGAACAGCATCCCGGAACTGATTGCCGGGGCGGCGCGGAATAACGATGTACTGATTCCCTTCGGGAGCGTGGACCCGCGGACGGGGGAGGACGCGATCGCCGGCGCCAAGCACCAGGCTGTCGAACTGGGGGCCCGTGGGTTCAAGTTCCACCCGTCGCTGCAGGGCTTCGACCCCTCCAACGAGACGTTCTATCCGCTCTGGGAAACCCTCCAAGAGCTGGGGTTGCCGTGTATTTTCCATACGGGCCAGAACGGTATGGGTGCGGGCCTTCCGGGCGGGTACGGGATCAAACTTGCGTACTCGAACCCCCTGTTGTTGGATGCCGTGGCCGCTGACTTCCCGGAGTTGCAGATCATCATGGCCCACCCTTCAGTGCCGTGGCAGGACGAGGCGAACTCCATCGCGACACACAAGTCCAACGTGTTCATTGACCTGTCCGGATGGTCACCGAAGTACTTCCCGGAATCGCTGGTTCGTCTATCCAATTCGGTGCTGCAGGACAAGGTGCTGTTCGGCACGGACTTCCCGCTGATCACGCCGCAGAAGTGGCTCGGCGCGTTCGCTGACCTGCCACTGAAGGATGAAGTGCGGCCCAAGATTCTCAAGGACAACGCTGTCCGGCTGCTCGGGCTGGGTGGTTGAAATGGGGACGACGACAGCACCAGTTACGGATCAGCGGCTGTACTCCGTAGCCGACTGGTACGACGCCGAAGCGCTCCTGACCGCCGGCGAACGTCAAGTATTGGGCCAGCTCCGGACCTTCCTTGACACCCAGGCGAAGCCCTTGCTGGCCGAGTACTGGGAGCTTGGCGAGTTCCCGGAACAACTTGCGCAACCTTTGATCGACCTTGAACTGATGGAACCGGCCGACCTTACCGTCGAGGCACCCGCAAGGGGGATTTACCACGGCTTCCGGGTCTTTGAACTTGCCCGTACGGACGCGTCGTTGGCCACGTGGTACACAGCGCAGGCAGGGCTGTTCCGGACAGCGATCGGGGTGGGGGCCTCCGAGGAACAGCAGAGGGAGTGGATGCCCAAAGTCGTCGACTTCTCGCTCAAGGGAGTCTTCTCGTTGACTGAACCGGAGCACGGTTCGGACATCGCCGGCGGACTGTCTACCACCGCTCGCTTTGACAAAGAATCCGACGGCGGAACTTGGGTTTTGGATGGTGCGAAGCGGTGGATTGGAGGTGCTTCCACAGCGGACGTGTTGTGTGTGTTCGCCCGCGACGTCGCCGACGGACAGGTCAAGGCGTTCCTCGTGGACCGAACTGCTGCCGGTGTCAGCCTGGAGAAAATCGAGGGGAAGACCTCGCTGCGGATGATGCAGAATGCCCACATCACCCTCAACACAGTCCGGGTTCCCGAGGCCAGGCGCCTGCATAACGTGAATTCGTTCAAGGACGTCGCCGTGATGCTGCGCGCGATGCGCTCGGACGTTGCGTGGATCGCCACCGGCATCCAGGCCGGCGCGTTCGAGGCTGCATTGGCGTACGTCAAAGAACGCCAGCAGTTCGGCCGCTCGCTGGGTTCCTTCCAACTCGTCCAGGAAAAGCTGGCACGGATGCTTGGAAACATTACCGCGTCACTCTCCCTGGTGGTTCGGCTCACCGAACAGCAGGGCCAGGGGATCTATAGGGACCAAGATTCGGCCCTGGCCAAAATGCAGACCAGTCTGATGATGCGCGAAACGGTCGCGCTGGCCCGCGAAGTGGTAGGCGGTAACGGCATCACTCTCGCCGCCGACGTCGCGCGTTTCCATGCCGATGCGGAAGCCGTCTATTCCTATGAAGGCACCCACGAGGTCAACGCCCTCATCATCGGCCGCGCCCTAACAGGCGAGAGCGCGTTCACCAACTAAATCTCTTCAAACAACAACAAACAGGAGGCAACGATGCCCAATCTCGTCGTCGATTTCGACACCCTGCTCACCATGTCCGGCAAGGACCTTGGCACCACCGACTACCGCGAAATCACCCAGCAGCAGATTAACCTGTTCGCCGATGCGACGGACGACCAGCAGTGGATCCACACCGATCCTGAACGCGCCAAGGACGGTCCGTTCGGCGCTCCGATCGCACATGGCTTCCTCACCCTGTCCCTCATCATCCCGTTCTGGGGAGAGCTCTTCGACGTGGACGGCGTGACTACCAAGGTCAACTACGGCCTGGACAAAGTCCGCTTCACATCCCCTGTCAAGGTCGGCTCCAAAGTCCGTATGCAGGGCGCCATCGCCGAGGTTACCGAAGTCAAAGGCGGCGCCCAGATCAAGGTCAACGCCACCATCGAAATTGAAGGCCAGGAACGGCCAGCCGTCGTCGCCGAGTTCCTCGCCCGTTTCTACAAGTAGGAACCGTTTCTACAAGTAAAAATCAATCCCCTCCCTCTTCTCCCAAGGAACAGCCATGACAGGACACACTGCGCTCGCACCGTCGAGCACGGCCGCAAAGCGCAAAGAGGCGCGCACGGTCATCATGTCCAGCTATCTGGGCAGCACCATCGAGTTCTACGACTTCCTGCTATATGCGACGGCAGCAGCGGTTGCCTTCCCCAAGGTGTTTTTCGCCGGTACTGATGAGTGGGTGGGGGTCGTGGCCGCATATGCCACGTTCGCTGCCGGTTATGTTGCCCGCCCTTTGGGTGGCATCATCTTCGGGCACTTCGGCGACAGAATCGGCCGCAAGGGCATGCTGATCATCTCCATGGCGATGATGGGTATTGCCTCCACGTTGATTGGCCTGATTCCTGGAGCCAATGTCATCGGTCCTTGGGGTGCCGTGATCCTGGTGGTCCTGCGCGTCTGCCAGGGAATCGCCGTCGGCGGTGAGTGGGGTGGAGCCGCGCTCATGGCTTTGGAGCATTCGGATCCCAAACGGCGTGGGTTCGCTGCGTCCTTCGTGAACGCCGGTGCCCCGACGGGCGCAGTCCTCGGCACCGTAGTGATGGGAATCTTCTCGGCCCTTCCTCAGGACGCGTTCCTGGCTTGGGGTTGGCGTGTGCCGTTCCTGTTGTCCTTCGTGCTTTTGATCGTGGGGATGTTCGTGAGGCTGCGGGTTTCCGAGAGCCCGATCTTCGCCGAAGCTGTCGCCAAGGAAAGCGCCCAAGGCACCAAGCGCAAGATCCCGCTGCTGGAAGTGCTGAAGCGTCCCAAGGCGCTCATCATGATCATGTTTGCCGGTGCCGCCGGATTCGGCCTGCAGGTAGTGCTGCCTACGTTCTCAGTGACCTATGCAGTATCAAAGGGCGCACCTCAGCAGGGCGTGCTCTATGCATTTGCAGGCGCCTCGGCCATCTCCATCCTGTTCGTCCTCCTGGGTGGCAGGCTCTCTGATCGCTTCGGACGCCGTCCCGTCATGGTCACAGGCCTGGCATTGTTCATCCTTTACCTGTTCCCTATGTTCGGGATGCTGAGCTCCGGGAGCGTCGCCTTGGTCTTCCTGGCCTTCACGGTGGCGCTGATCCTGCATTCTTCCCTTTACGGACCGCTCGCAGCGTTCGTGTCCGAGCAGTTCGGCACCACTAACCGCTATACCGGTGCTGCCGTTGGTTACCAGTTGGCAACCCTGATCGGTGCTGGTTTCACCCCGGGAATCGTTGCCGGACTCTACAAGGACGCCGGCCAGAGCATCGTCCCTGTGGTGGTGTTCCTGTCCGTCATGTCGCTGGTATCGATTGTCTTCATCCTGCTGACGCGGGAGTCTAAGAACAACGACCTCTCTACGGTCAGTTAGGAGTACCGCACCATGAACAACAACGGAGTTGGATCCTGGCTGCACCGGCGCCGGATCAAGTCCGGGACCAAAACGGCAGTCATTTCCGGTGAACAGACTTTGAGCTACGCGGACCTCGCAGACAGGACCGACCGCTTGGCCAACGCCCTTAAGGACAGGGGAGTGGCCAAGGGGGACAGGGTGGCCTACCTCGGCGAGAATCACCCGTCCTTTGTGGAGGCGTTCTTCGCCTGCGGGCTGCTCGGCGCCATCTTCGTTCCGCTCAACACTCGTTTGGCGGCCCCTGAGCTGCAGTTTCAACTGCAGGACTCAGGCGCTCGGCTCGTGGTCAGTTCAGCTGCGTTGGAGGTCGTAGCCGCCGCATCCTGCCTCGACACAGAGGTAACCCATCGTCTCGTGGTGGCGCCCGACGACGTCACTGAGGCGTCCGCCCTCAAGCTGCCATCCGGCGTCGAGCACTATGGCGAGGTGCTTGAGGCTGAGTCTGTGACACCGCTGGATGAAGCCGTAACGCTGGAGGACGCCGCCATGATCCTCTACACCTCAGGTACCACCGGCAAGCCCAAGGGGGCGCTCCTCACGCACGGAAACATCACCTGGAACTGCATCAACACGGTGGTGGACATGGACCTGAACCGCAACGATGTGGCGCTCATGATTTCGCCGCTGTTCCACGTAGCGTCGCTGGATATGGGCCTGCTTCCGGTGCTGCTCAAGGGCGCAACGGTGGTGCTTGAATCCAAATTCGACGCCGGCCGCGTACTGGAACTGGTAGGGCAGCACAAGGTCACCACGCTCAACGGCGTCCCAACCACGTTCCAGATGCTTTGCGACCATCCCGGATGGTCGACGGCGGACCTCACGTCCTTGGACAAGCTCACCTGCGGCGGTTCCGCGGTTCCGCAGAGGGTGTTGGACGCGTACGAGCAGCGCGGCATCCGGTTTACCAGCTGCTACGGCATGACTGAAACCGCGCCCGGGGCCACCATGTTGCCGGTCTCGGCGTCCAAGGAGAAGGCTGGCTCTGCCGGGCTGCCGCACTTCTTTACGGACGTCCGGATTGCCGATCCCCTGGGCGGCGTTGCCGGCCTCGGTGAGGTGGGAGAGATCCAGATCTCCGGCCCCAACGTGATCAAGGAGTACTGGAACCGGCCGGAGGCCACCGCCGAAAGCTACTCCGATGCGTCGTGGTTCCGCTCCGGCGACATGGGCTACCAGGACGCCGAAGGTTACCTGTTCGTCTCGGACCGCATCAAGGACATGATCATTTCCGGTGGGGAGAACATCTACCCGGCGGAGGTGGAGGCTGCCATTGCGGAGCTGCCCGCTGTGGCGAGCGTAGCCGTGATCGGAGTTGATGATGAGAAATGGGGAGAAGTGCCGCGGGCGATCGTCACTTTGCGTGAAGGCGAATCCCTGACCGGGGAACAACTGCGCTCGCATCTTGAGGGGCGGCTGGCGCGGTACAAGATCCCCAAGTCAGTGGTGTTCGTTGAGGAGATGCCGCGAACCGCCAGCGGGAAAATCCGGAAGATGGACCTTCGAAAGCAATACGCCCGGTGAGGACATGCCGGAGCCGCCCGCGTTGACGGTCCCGGGACGAAATATTCCGTTACCAAGCTAAATCCGGGTTAATTTCCTCCATCGAACTGCCTAATTCGCCGTCAGGGCATTACGATAAGCACGACTCACTCTGAGTAAGACACTTCGTCACAACTCACACCTAACCCGGGGGATACAACAAATGAGCACTTACCCGCAACAACCGCAACAGACCGAACAGTACGGTGCACAGACCGGCGAACCGCCGCTGTGGGCTCCGTACTACGGCGCCCCGATTGGCGCCGCGGTAAAGCGTTTCTTCAAGAAGTACGCCGACTTCTCCGGCCGTGCGAGCCGTAGCGAATACTGGTGGTGGACCTTGGTGTCCGTCATCGTAACCACCATTCTCAACACCCTCGCTACAGTCGTCGGTTCAGCAGGAGCAACCGTTAGCGATTCCGGAACTGTCACTCTCGGTGGCGGAGCCGTTGCGTTCTATGTGATCCTCGGCATCTGGGGCCTGGCAACGCTCGTCCCGTCCATCGCGCTGCTGGTCCGCCGCCTGCATGATGGCAACTTCACCGGGTGGCTGGCCCTGCTTGTCCTGGTGCCGTTCCTTGGCGCCCTTGCAGTATTCGTGCTCGCGCTCCTGCCGTCCAACCCGGCCGGTCAGCGTTTCGACAAGCCCACGGCTGCCTAGTCGTTCACGCATCAAAGAAGGGGTGGCACTTCGCGTGCTGCCCCTTTTGCGTGCCATCACCATGCCCGCGCCACGGGTTGTGAAATGCTGTGACTGACACGGACCGACCCCAATGACGAGGAGTGCCATGTCCAACCCTCCACAGATGAGGACCACCAAGCGTTGCGCCGTGGTGGGTGGCGGCATCATCGGTGTTGCGGTGGCGAGGGAACTTGCCAACAAGCTCGACGACGTCCAGGTCACCGTCTACGAAAAGGAAGACCGGCTCGCCGCACACCAAACCGGACATAACTCGGGTGTGGTCCATGCAGGCCTTTACTACGAACCAGGCGGGCTGAAAGCAAAACTATGCCGCAGGGGAGTGGAACTGCTGCAGGAATTCTGCGCCATGAAGGACCTGCCTTATGAGGCTTGCGGCAAGTTGGTCATCGCCCAAAGTCCCGAGGAATCAACCCGCTTGGACCACATCTTCGCCCGAGCCGTAGCCAACGGCGTCCCGGGTGCACGGATGCTGCGGGGTGATCAGATACGCGAGGTGGAGCCGAACGCCGTCGGGCTTTCTGCATTGCATTCGCCGGAGACGGCGATCGTTGATTACACGGCCATCACCAATGCGCTCGCTGAGGACGTCCGTAGCTCGGGCGGGACTATCCGCCTGGGGCAGGAGGTGACAGGGCTCGAGCAGCAGGGCAGTGGAGTGGTGGTCGCCACCGAAGAGGGCGGCGAACACTACGACCTTGTTGTGGCCTGTGCGGGTCTCCAGTCGGACCGCGTGGCCAAGGCGACCGGCGAGGCGGCAACGCCACGGATCGTACCGTTCTACGGCCAGTATTTCCTCTTGGGTGAGGAAGCGCGGGATCAAGTGCGCGGGCTCATTTATCCGGTGCCCGACCCCAAACATCCGTTCCTGGGAGTGCACCTCACCAAACGCATCGACGGCGAAATGATGCTCGGCCCGAATGCGTTTATCTCCTTTGGCCGCGAGTCCTATGCGTGGAACGAGGTGAATGTCCGCGACGTCCTCAATTACACGCTCTTTCCGGGATTCTGGAACTTCGCCCGGCAAAATGTGCCCTCAGCTGTTCGTGAATTCCAGACCGTCGTGAGCAGGAAAAAGTTCATTCGCGAGGCCATGCGCTTTGTTCCTTCACTGGAGGGTGCCACCGTTCTTCCCGGCACCCGCGGCGTCCGCGCGCAGGCCATGAATGGTGACGGTTCCCTGGTGGACGACTTTGTGATTGCACGACGACGGGACACAGTTTTGGTGCGCAACGCACCGTCCCCCGGGGCTACTTCGTCCATGGCGATAGCGGAGTACATCGTGGAGCAGGCTTTGCAGGACAGATAAACCGTATTGCCTGACAGTTAACAAGCTCGTGACCAACCGGAAACTGCCTCCAAACCCAAGGTGGCTAGCGTTGCCGCATGATCGGATCACTGGCCTCGCTTGCCATCTCAGTCGGTACCACCATTGCAGCCTGGATCGAGGCAGCCTACGTCCTGGATTGCACAGTGGAAGAGGACGCTGCTGGGCATGGGTACATGCGTGACTTGGCGTGGCTCCCGGCCCTCAGTGGAGTCACTGTGGCCAGTGCGCAGGCCATCCAAGCGCACGCCGCGAGAACGGGCACAGGGTCCTAGAAGCCGCTTGGAATGCTGCAGAATGTCGCGTTGGGCACACCATTCGTTAATCGCGTGTAACATGCCCTAAACTGCTTCACTGAGGTGCCGGGATAGGCACTCTGCAGCAACGAAAGCGAACCCTCAATGGCTACTGATTACGATGCCCCGCGCAAGACAGAAGAAGAGTCTCCCGCTGAATCGCTTGAGGCCCTTCAAGCATCACGTGGGAACACTGCACAGACTGCGGTCATTGACGTCGAGGAAAACGATACGGCCGAAGGAATTGACCTTCCTGGCGCCGACCTTTCCGGTGAAGAACTGACCGTCATTGTGGTCCCGGAGCAGTCTGACGAATTCACGTGTGGCTCCTGCTTCCTGGTCCGGCACAGGTCCCAGATCGCGCTGGAAAAGAACGGTCTTAAGTACTGCAAGGACTGCGAAGGCTAAGTAACGCCTGGGTCTCGTTATCTTGGGTTACGAACACGTGCTCCAAGGGCCCTTGAGCAACTACAAAACACCCGCAAAACTGCCCTTGTATGACCCTCTTGTGACCACACTGACGCCCATTTAACGGTTGCGCTCCGAAGCGGCCACAACCGACCCAAAGCCCCCGATGCACTCCTACAGTTGAAGTATCAACTTCGCCTGAAGGGGGCACAAAAATGAGGAAATTTGGAGCGGGTTTGGCAGCGGTCCTGGCAGCTGCCGGGCTCGGTCTGGTGGCGCCGGGGCCAGCCTCGGCAGCAACATACTGCGGTATTTCGTGGGGTTCCATGGCCAAGGCCGATCTCGACTGGAGCTCCGCACATGTCACCAACGTTCGCACGGGTCAACAGCCCTGCTATGACCGCTTGGTGATTGATATGACCGGAAAGGCTGCCGGTTACGTGGTTCAGTACGTTCCGGTGGTGACTCAGGATGCCACTGGCTACCCCATCCCTGTGCTGGGGGATGCGGATCTTCAGGTGATGGTGACGGCGCCGTCGTACAACCAGTACAGCCAGCCGACCTACGAGCCGGCAGCCAAAGCGGAACTCTCCAACGTCTCCGGCTACCAGACGTTCCGGCAGGTGGTTTACGCGGGCAGCTTTGAGGGCACCACCAGCATTGGGTTGGGCGTCCGGGCCCGCCTTCCGTTCCGGGTCTTCATTTTGGATGGGCCCGACGGCGGTTCGCGCCTGGTGGTGGATGTGGCCCACCGCTGGTAGAGCGCCAGTTCGCGGGAAGCGCCCAGATCGCGGGAAATCCGCCAAAACCCACGAAAGCTGCCAGTTCGCCCGGACTATTCCGGCGAACTGGCAGCTTTCAAGCGTTTTCGGCGTTTACCCGGTGCTCTATTCCGGAACTACCAAGGCCGGCGTATCCTTCCGAATGGTCTCGCCGCGGAAGAACCCGGGCCGAACGCGGGACATGATCAGCATGACCACGGCGCCCAGGGCCAGGATCCCGATGCCCAGGACGAACACGAGCCCCACGCCGAAGATCTCCGAGCCGCTGCCGAACTCCGGAGCCCAGCTGTCCACGGCTGTCTGCAGGAACACCACGAACAGGCCTACTCCACCGATCAGCGGGCATACGAGCCGCAGGAAGAAGTTCCTGGCACTGGCGAACACGCTGTTACGGAAGTACCAGACGCAGGCGATGGCAGTCAGTCCGTAGTAGAAGCAGATCATCAGGCCCAAGGCCAGGATGGTGTCGTTCAGGACGTTCTCACTGATCACGTGCATCACCGCGTAGAAGCCCGCGGACAGGACGCCGGCCGCAATGGTGGCGAAGCCCGGCGTCGAGAACTTCTTGCTCATGTGGCTGAAGCGCTCCGGCAGGGCGCCGTAATGGGCCATTGCCAACAGGCTACGCGAAGGCGAGGTGAACGTGGACTGCAGTGATGCCGCAGAGCTGGAGAGTACTGCGAGGGACATGAGGATCGCGAAGGGGCCCATGACCGGTGACGCGAGTGCAGTGAAGACGTTGGCGTGGTTTTCTTCGTTGTTCAGGCCGATTCCGGTGTCTCCGACTCCTGCGAACATCAACGTGGCGACAGTGATCAGGAGGTAGATGCCCAAGACGATCACGGCCGTCAGGGTTCCGGCGAGACCCGCGGTTTTCTTGCCGTTGGCGGTTTCTTCGTTCACCGTGAGGCAGACGTCCCAGCCCCAATAGACAAAGATCGACAACGAGATGCCAGCAGCGATCTGGCCAAAGGTTTCGATCTTGGTGACGTCGAACCAGTCCCAGCTGAACGGAACAGCGGTTTCGGACGTGGACCAGTTGGCGAACGCCATGGCGACGAACATTCCGAGTACCAGCAACTGGAATCCCACCAGGCCGTACTGGACGATCTTGGTGGTGTGCAGTCCGCGGTAGCTGACCCACACGGCAAGCGCCACGAAAACGAAGCATGTGGCAACGTTGAGCAGCTTGTTTGAGGCGAGGTCGGCGAGCTCGGGTGAGCCCGTGGCCTGTGCCAGGAACAGGTAGAAGAAGTCCACGGCGACGCCGGCCAAGTTGGACAGGACAATGATGTTGGCTGCGAGCAAGCCCCAGCCACCCATCCACCCCACCCACGGACCGAAGGCCTTGGTGACCCACGTGAAGGTGGTGCCGCTGTCCGGGGAGTCTGCGTTGAGCTCGCGGTAGGCCAGCGATACAAGGATCATCGGGATGAACCCGATCAGGAAAATAACGGGCAACTGGAGCCCGACTTCATTGACGGTTGGACCCAGCGCACCGGTCAGCGTGTACGCCGGGGCGATGGTTGAAATGCCAAGAACGACGACGGCGAGGAGCCCCAACTGCCCCGTCTTCAGTCCCTTGCCGCTAATGTCGTGCGACTCTGCAGCTTCATTGCCGCTGCGGCGGATTGTCTGGCTCATGTGAGGCCCTTTCTAGATGGCCGAAGGCTGCTGCTGGGTAATGCAGTGAATACCGCCGCCCCGTGCGAAGAGTTCGCGCGCGTCAACACCGACTACGTGGCGTCCGGGGTAGGCGTCGGCGAGAATGCGGAGTGCTTTCTCGTCCATGGGGTCGTTGAAAGTGCAGGCGATAACACCGCCGTTGACCACGAGGTGGTTGATGTAGCTGTAGTCCACAAACCCCTCGTCGTCGCTAAGGGTTTCCGGGGCGGGGACTTCGATGATGTTCCAGTCCCGGCCTGCTGCGTCATGGGTGGTGCGCAGGAAGTCGATGATCTCGCGGGAGACGATGTAATCGGGGTGCTCGGGGTTCTGCTGGGAATGGACCAGAAGGGTGCCAGGGCCAGGAATCGCGGCCACGATGTCCACATGGCCGCGGGTGCCGAACTTTTCGGAGTCACGAGTGAGGCCGCGAGGAAGCCACACCACGTGGGTGGCGCCGACGGTGCGGGCAAGTTCCTGCTCGATGTCTGCTTTGGTCAGGCCGGGATTGCGACCCTGATCGAGCTGCACAGTCTCAGTGACCAGGACGGTGCCTTCGCCATCAACCTGGATGCCACCGCCCTCGTTGACGATCCCCGAAGGAAGGTGCTGGGCGTTGGCGCGGCCGCTGATGTCCTCGGCAATGAGTGAGTCCTTGTCCCACTCCGCCCAGTCCTGGCCGCCCCAACCGTTGAAGATCCAGTCCACGGCGCCCAGTTGCTTGTTGGAATCCAGCACGAATGACGGTCCGATGTCCCGCATCCAGGCATCGTTGAGTTCAGCGGTAACCAGCTCAACGCGTGGGTCCAGATAGCGCGCGGCCGTGTCGACGTCGTTCGGCGATACCACCATGGTGACGGGCTCGAATTCAATGATGGCGTTAGCCACCGCCGCCCAAGTGGTACGTGCCGCGTGAGCCTCTTCCTCGGTGTCACCCAGGGTGTACCCGCCGGTGGGGAATGCCATCCAGACGCGGTCCTGCGGAGCCGTTTCCGACGGCATGCGCCAGGCGCTCACGCGGTAGCTGCCTGGGTTTGTTTTGCGGTTGGCTTGGCGTTGGGATAGACCAGTCCGGCCGGGCGGACATGCGGGGCCGGGCGGGTGGCGATGGAAGTCGGGGCTTCCAGGTGTCTGATTTCAATCATGGGGGCTTTACTCCGTGAGACGACTGTCACTAAATGAATAGCGTTCATTTAGTATGACGGGAGTCACCCTTCAGCGCAAGACGCGAGTGATGGCCTCTCTTGTGTGACCGGCGTGCGCTCCTCGGGGTGGGGGTGGTTGGTCCGTATATGTTGGCTGCGGGACCCGCGCAGTGGTGAGTAGTACGGCCAGGGGTGGGGTTCTGTGTCGGGTTCGGGGTTGGCTGGTTTTCCACATAGGAGGATTGCCGCCTTATGGTGCTTCATGCTCGCTGGAAGAGTGGGGGTATGGAGCAAAT
>NZ_AKKK01000037.1 GCF_000281065.1 Arthrobacter sp. M2012083 | reverse complement strand
TGGCTGGTGTGACGGGGGCTACGTGCCTTTGTCACACCAGCCACAGCCGTCACAGCTTTTCGTGGTTCGTCTCACTATCTGGGATAAATATGGCCGTCCATTGGCCGGACACTATTCTTGATGAGTCCTATACCACCCCCATCCAGAATGTGGCATTTTTATGAACATTTTCAGGACCAAGTCGATTGAACAGTCGATCGCCGATGCCGACGAACCCGGTCGCAAGCTCAAGCGCAGCCTGAGCACCTGGGACCTCATGATCATGGGCGTCGCCGTTGCCGTCGGCGCCGGGATCTTCTCCGTGGGTGCCAAGGCTGCCGCAAACTTTGCCGGCCCTGCCGTCACCATTTCCTTTGCCATCGCAGCTGTCACGTGTGCCTTGGCCATCATGTGCTACGCCGAGTTCGCCACAGCGATCCCTGTGGCAGGGTCCGCCTACGTGTTCACGTACGCCACCATGGGCGAAGTCCTCGCGTGGATCATCGGCTGGAACCTCATCCTTGAACTCTTCACCGCCGCAGCCGTGATCGCAAAGTACTGGGGCATTTACCTCAGTACGGTCTTTGGCCTGATGGGTGTGGAAATGCCCCCGTCAATCCAAGTGGCTGGTGTTGACCTCTACTGGGGTGCCTTCCTCATCGTCGCGATCTTCACGGTCCTGCTGGTGCTGGGCACAAAGCTGTCCGCCCGCGTTGGCAACGTCTTCACGCTGATCAAGATCGCGGTGGTGCTGTTCGTGATCGTTGTTGGCTTCAGCTACGTGAAGTTCTCCAACTACACCCCCTTCGTTCCTGCCTCTGAGCCCACCGACTCCGGCGCCGCCGACGTCATGAAGCAGTCCTTCTTCGGCTTCCTCACCGGCGCTGCTCCGGCCCAGTACGGAACCCTCGGCGTCTTCGCGGGCGCAGCCCTGGTGTTCTTTGCCTTCATCGGCTTTGACGTGGTGGCAACCTCCGCCGAAGAGGTCAAGAACCCACAGAAGACCCTGCCTCGCGGTATCTTCGGTGGCCTTGCCGTGGTCACGCTGCTCTACATCCTGGTCTCCCTCGCACTGACCGGCATGGTGTCCTACACGCAGTTGGCCGAGGTAAAGAACCCCACCCTGACCACGGCTTTCGAGGCCGTGGGCAACACTGACGCCGCCAAGATCATTGCGTTCGGTTCCCTGGTGGGCCTGACCACGGTAATCATGGTGCTGCTCATGGGCCTGTCCCGCGTGGTCCTGGCCATGAGCCGCGACGGCCTCCTGCCCCGCTCGCTGTCCAAGACGAGCGAAAAGCGCTCGACGCCGGCCCGGTTGCAGATCATTTGTGGTGCGGCCGTAGCCTTGGTTGCAGGCGTAACCAAGGTGGACCTGCTCGAGGAAATGATCAACATCGGAACGCTGTCCGCGTTCGTGATGGTCAGCCTTGGCATTCTGGTATTGCGCAAGAAGCGGCCTGACCTCAAGCCAGCGTTCCGGGTCCCGTTCGGGAAGGTTCTGCCGTGGGTCTCCGCAGTCCTCTGCTTCTACCTCATGACCAACCTGGCCGTGGAAACCTGGATCTTCTTCGCGATCTGGCTGGTCATTGGCATGGCCATCTACTTCGCCTACGGCCAGCGCCACTCGCGGTTGAATGAGAAATTCGCCGCAGCCAAGGCCTCCGTCAATGGTGCCGCCGAAAGCCGCCAGCCCAAGGGCGACGAGGACGAAGACAGCTACACGAAGGTCTAAACCAATCGCGGCAGCTTGTCAGACAGCTGCACTCGTTAGCTCCACGAAGGGCCCGGGAACCATCATGAATTGGGCTCCGAAAGTTGGACTGGCCAAAATAAAAGCCTAAGCCGCGAGGGCCTGGGTCCGGTATTGAACTGGGCTCAGGCCCTTTGAGGTTTGTCGAGTCTCGTCTGGTCTTGTGGTAGTGGATGTAGTCGTCTATATGGGTGGCCAGTGCTTCCGTGCTGATGAACCGTACGTCGCGGAACATCTCTTCCTTGAGGTGGCGGAAGAAGTTCTCCATCACCGCGTTGTCGTAGCAGTTGCTCTTGCGAGACATGGATTGGACCGCTCCGGCGCCCTCGAAGAGAGCGAGCCAGGAATCGTGCCGGTTTTGGAATCCTTGGTCCGAAATGAACGAGTGGGTACTGATCGGGTTCCAAGCAGGTCAGGGCCCTCGCGGAGCGAGGTGTTGGTGAGGTCCAGGTTCGGGGACGTGCCGATGGTATGGGAGATGATTTGCCGGTCGAAGAGATCCATGACTGGTGACAGGTAGAGTGTCCGGTCCCCGACGCTGAATTCGGTCACGTCCGTCACCCATTTCTGGTTCGGGGCGGTGACATTGAACTCGCGGTTCAGCAGATTCGGCGCAGCGGCACCCTGTTACGCCTTGGTAGGAGTTATAGCGCTTGCTCCGCTTGACCTTGCAGGCAAGCCCAAGTGAGCGCGTCAGCTGCAGCAGGTCTTCTTCACAACCGTCCATCCAGTGTTGGGCAGTTCCGTGGATGCGGCGGTGACCATACCGGGCATGGTTCGTCGTGAAGAGGTCCGTGACCGCGGCATTGAGCGCCTCCCGCCGGTCAGGGGAAAGAAAGCGGGCCCAGTGATAGAAGAACGTCGATCGGGCCAGGCCGGCGATCTGCAGCAGAACCGGCCGCGGGCCTTGAGGGCTTGGACCTTCACCGCTCCTTGCCCACGAATCCTTTACTTCAGTTGCAGACTCTTGACCGGCCAGTGGGACACGCCCAACCGATTAGCTGTCGCCGTATCCGCAAGACACTTCTCCAACCACGCTACAGCGGTCTCGCGCTGGACCTCATGCAACGAACTCTGCGAATGCAAAATTGCTCCCCGGAAGTCAGAACTGAATTCTCAAATCCAACTTCCGGGGAACAGTTCAACGTGCTTCCCGGGTTCTTCTCTTTACTGCCCTAATCGCCGCTCTTTGAACGCCGTTGTAGAGCGGAATGTTCCAGTGCGGACTACGGTGTTGCGGCGGGTGATTTCGGTGGGCCAGCCGTTCCTAGTGCCAGCTGCCATCGTGACTCATGCCAGTCGAGCTCGAAGGTGAGATCATCGCCTTCGTTATCGCTGGCTGTCACCAGGTAGTTGTCAGGTGCTCCGTGATGTTCCTGGTACTGGATCTCGTATCCGCTGGATGCAAGAGCCTGGGCTTTGGTGATGAGTTCGTTGGCTTCGGCCTCTCTTTCTTGCATGTCGACAAGCGCGAGTTCCAAGAGCTTTTTTTGATCACCATTCTTTGCAGCGCTAATAACAGTTTCGGCTGTGGAATTGCGTTGTCCCATGTCTGGGTCGAAAGTTCTGTCGCAACCGCCGAGCACCAGACCGAAAATGCAGAGCAATATGACAAAAAATGTCCGTCCTAGATTGTGCATGGTATTTAGCTTAGCTCTTAGGTCCGCAGGCCGTACCAGGTTGCGTATGGGAATGATGAATAAAGATTCCAGATACTCCTGTTGAGGGTATCGGTGGTGTGATAGCTAACGCGGATGTCACGAGTACCCGCACTCCACGGGGAGTACGTCACGAACATGGAATGGTCGACATCAGGCGTACCTTCAGGCCAATGCACCTGCAATACGTCTGCAGGACCAAGGTCATTTAGGTAGCTCAGATAGCTGACCCGGCCTTGGCCGACTGCAAAGTTGTGGAAGTTTTGGGCACCCACCCATGAATACGTTTGATTGGCGAATGTGTACCACCAGCTGCTGTCGTAGGTATACCAACCTCCTTGGTCGGCCCACCCTCCCGCCTTCAGCGACTGGGAGACAAAGTTTTGGCAGTCGTTGCCGAATGATCGGTAAGCGCCGTTGCGGCCAAGTGCCCAGTTGAGGGCGTAGTTGGTCATGGCCGTGTAGTTGTACCCTGCGGCCAGTGTGACTTCCTGGTCCGACTTGGGACCGGTACCCGGCTTCGTCTGGGGTACATGGGAGTTAGGTGCTGAAGCCTTCGCCTCAGTGGCTACCTGGCCTGGTCCTAGGATAAGGGGCTTTCGAGCCCCGGGAGCCGGGGCCAGTTGTGCCGCGCTGACTACTGTTGAAGGTGGTAAGCCGCCTTCATTCTTGGGTTTGACCGGGTCGATTGTCCATCCGGAGTCCGTCTTTGTGAACGCCACAATCTGCTCGTACCTGTAGCTCTCCGGCGGTCCTCCCGTTGTGTAGGTCAAATCTGTTCGTTCGGTGATTTCCGCGGTGGCCCGTTCGGCTTCGAACTTGAAGCTTTCTGATTCGAAGGTTGTAATGACTGACGAATAGCCCTGTCCGTATGCAGCCAGTTGGGTATTCCGCGCTTTCAGCTCGTCGTATTCCGCACTTATTGACTATATAAACACCAGCTATTACAAGTAACTTACTAATTCACTGAAATACAAAACAGGCAGGAGTCTTACCTTTTTTTGGGCGAATGGAGCATTCTGTTTGCGCGACAGAGCTTCCTTTGACGCGGGTCCGGTGCTCAGTGCTGCAGAGCGTCGACGTCGATGTTCTCACCCAGAAGTGGGTGAGCGTGGGCTTGACGCGTCGAGTGACAACCGATCCTAGGAGTTGACGACGGCTGGCTACCTATGCCGGTGTCACTACTAAGGGAGGGCTGCCGCTGATCCGGACATGGACTCTTATCAGGGGTGGGGAAAAGTATCGCTGTTTTATAGCCGAGGTCCGCTGGCAGCAAAACAAGCAAAGCAAGCAATTGGGAAGTTGCGCCTGGGTCGACTTTGAAACCCGCCCAGGGGAGCCTGAGGACGAGGATAGGCCGGACATCCTACGAGCTGTCGCGGAGCATGGACCAGCACATCCATATCTCTGCGCTGAGACCTATATGGACGTTGCCCACCCCCCCCAACCGGCCGGGCTAGTTACTCAAGACGGCAAGTCACGCCCGGTTGCAAAGGGATGCTGGGAACAGATCGGGCGCCACGGCTTCCCAGCGCCGGTACGGCGAACGGCAAGAGGAGCAGCAGACAACATACGACTCCGGCGGTCTTTGGCGCTTTGCGGTTTCCTGCCATTGGGGAAGTGTGTTTGGGAAGGCCAACGGCAAAGACCTTGTGAATCTCCTCGACGCAACGCCGGCGTATCTCAATAACCACGGCCAGGCGAACGTGCGGGCGTCTGAGGTGAGTTTCGAGGACCAACATCAGAGAATATCTACGGCGCAGCATGCTCACTGACCCACTCCACCAGCGGCCTCAGCACTTCCCAGCGGGCAGCAATCTCGTCACGGGCTGCGGGAGTGGACAACCATTCCGGCTGACCCACCTCAACGCTGGCGGACAAGGACTTGTGCTTGAGCAGCTCTGCGCGTGGGTGTTCTTTGTCGAAACCCCGTGGAACGGTCTTGAGGGTCTCACCCTCAATGGCGAAGCCTGCCGCTGCCACGGCGTCTACGGTTCGCTGCAACTCCGATCCACTGTCAGGAGCATCCACTGCCGCCCGGAAACGTGCCAGTTGGGCGGGCGTGTGGGAGTGGTAGCCGCCGCCGATCAGCAGCCCGTCGGCACTGATCTGAAGATAGAAACCGACGCCTTCCTGGCTGGCAGCGAAGGCGCCTTGCGCTGTCTTGTACGGTGATTTGTCCTGGGAGAACCTGATGTCCCGGTTGGGCCGGAAGATCTTTGCCGGCCCGAACTTCGGCTCCAGCTCCGAAAGGAGGGCTGTCAGCGGTCCCTTCACCTCGGCGTCGTACGTTGTTTTATGCTCCAGCCACCACTCACGGTTGTTGTTCTCTTCAAGCTCGGCGTAGAAACGGAATGCGGCGGTTGGGATGCCCTCGAATGTACTCATAGAAGGATCCTAGGGATGCCCATCCCCGCCCAGCCATAGCCAACAAGAGCTATGTGGAAAACAAAAGGAACACCCCGTCGCGGAGAAGATCCGCAACGGGGTGTTCCTGTAAATGCAGTAGAGCAGAGACGCTTAGAGCTTGTTGGCTGCTTCGGCGTCGGACTCGGTCTGGCCTGCACCGAGGTTGGCGCGCAGCTTGGCGCCAAGATCGGAGTCAACGCTGGTCCAGTACTGAATGGCGCGTTCCTTGATGTCGGCGTTCTTCACGCCGCCAACGGCACCGGTGATGGTGTCCAGGAGGCGGGCCTTGGCAGCGTCATCGTAGACCTCGCGGTACAGGGTACCGGCCTGGCCGAAGTCGTCGTCCTCAGCGTGCAGGGTGTGGGCGGAGAGGGTGAGCTCACCGTCGTTCTCCCAGCCACCAGCAGGCGAAGCGGGCTCAACAGCAGCCGGGCCACCCACCGAGTTGGGTGCGTACACCGGGGTGGAGGGGGAGTTGAACAGGAAGCGACCCTGTCCGTCCTGGCTGTAGTTGTTGACCTGGTTCTTGGGCTGGTTCACCGGGATCTGTGCGTGGTTGGTGCCCACGCGGTAGCGGTGTGCGTCTGCGTAGGAGAAGATGCGGGCCTGCAGCATCTTGTCCGGGGAGGCGGCAATGCCCGGTACGAAGTTCGACGGCGCGAAGGTGGCCTGCTCGATCTGCGCGAAGTAGTTCTCCGGGTTCTTGTTCAGCTCCATGGTGCCCACGTGGATCAGCGGGTAGTCGGAGTGCGGCCAAACCTTGGTGAGGTCGAACGGGTTGAAGCGGTACGTCTTGGCGTCCTCGTACGGCATGACCTGGACGTGCAGTTCCCAGGAGGGGAAGTTGCCATCGGCAATGTTCTCCTGGAGGTCGCGGATGTAGAAGTCCGCATCCGAGCCGGCAAGCTGCTCAGCCTGGTCACCGGTGATGGTCTTGACGCCCTGGTTGGACTTGAAGTGGTACTTGACCCAGAAACGCTCGCCGGCGGCATTGATCCACTGGTAGGTGTGCGAGCCGTAGCCCTGCATTTCACGCCAGGAAGCCGGGAGGCCGCGGTCGCCCATGAGCCAAGTGACCTGGTGTGCGGACTCGGGGGAGAGGGTCCAGAAGTCCCACTGCATGTCAGCGTCACGCAGGTGGCTGCCCGGGAGGCGCTTCTGGGAGTGGATGAAGTCCGGGAACTTGATGCCGTCGCGGATGAAGAAGACGGGGGTGTTGTTGCCAACGAGGTCGTAGTTGCCCTCGGAGGTGTAGAACTTCACGGCGAAACCGCGGGGGTCGCGCCAGGTGTCGGGAGAACCGTTCTCGCCTGCAACGGAGGAGAAACGGATCAGCATGTCCGTCTCGACGCCCGGCTGCAGGAAGGCTGCCTTGGTGTAAGCCGAAACGTCCGAGGTGGTCTTGAACGTACCGAATGCGCCGCCGCCCTTGGCGTGCACTACACGCTCCGGAACCCGCTCGCGGTTGAACTGTGCAAGCTTTTCCACCAGGTAGTGGTCGGTGAGGATGATGGCACCGTCAGCGCCGACGGACTTCGAGTGCGCGTCGGAGGTAACGGGGGCACCTGACTGGGTTGTTGAAATGGCAGTCATTGTTCTCCTTTTTCTTTATTTCTGAGTTACGGAAGTTACGGGAAGCTGTTGTTTGGACTGGCAGTCCTGGCAGATGCCTTGGTACAGGACGTCTGCGATCTGGATGGTCATGGGCTTGGAATTTTCATCCCAGTGCGGGGTGAGGCACGGTGCGTGTCCCACGGCGCAATCCACGTCCTCCACCTTGCCGCAGCTGATACACACGGCGTGATGGTGGTTGTCACCTACCCGGGTTTCGTACAGCGCCGGGGAGTGCGGGGGTTCGAAGCGGCGCAGCATCTGCAGGTCCGTGAGGTCGCTGAGCACTACGTAAACGGACTGCGCCGTCAGTTCGGGAAGCTCTTTGCGGGCAGCGGCAAGAATGCCTTCTGCCGGAGAATGCGGATGGTGCTGGACGGCGGCAAGCACGGCCAGCCGCTGTTTGGTCACACGCCGGCCATGGGCATGCAGGGCTGCGGCCCATTCTGCTTGCTCGGCTGTGTGATCTGTCATGCATTCATTGAAACACTTATTTTGAGCAGTTCACAATAAGGCAAGGCTAACTTCTGGTGAACGGAACAGATCCTCCATGGGATTCACGTCTTCAGCGGCGGATCGACCCAACGCATGGACCCGCAGAGGTGCGTCTGCTGTCTCGGATTCCAATGCCAGGCAACTGAAACCGCTGAGGCCTCCGCTGAGGGGAAGAGCGGCCAAGGCCCCAGCCATGGCCAGCAGTTCCGCCGGCAGGATGTCACGAACGTTCGCCACAGCCCGGACAGGTTCGATTACCGTATGGCGGGGCCCCGTTTCCATGGTCCGCACCAGCGGACCAGCGTCAGAAGAGGGCTTGTCTTCGGAAGAACGCACGACGGCGGCGCCCGCCCCGGGTTCGGAACTCACGGAGGCCTCAGGTCGGCTCAGTCGCAGCGCCTCACGGACCGCCGTGTCGGTGGCTTCCAAGATGTGCTCAGGCTCGCCGAGCCGACGGTGGGCCGGCAACGAAAGCTGAGCACCCGGCGTCGTAGTTTCTCCGTCCCAACGCCCGAAGAGGTGGAACGTGGGGGTTGAGGACTCGGCGACAGGCTCGCCTATGGCAGAGCCCAAAGGGTGCCACCGGTGGGCAAACATCACCGAGAAGCGGGTTGCCCCCAGAACGTCATGGAGTGCGGCGCGTACCAGGTTGTGGCAAAAGAGCCAGTCCGCCGCTGAAGCCTGCGCAAATTCGGTGGACGGATCGGACAGCCTGATCAAGATGTGCCCGGCCGTGAGGGGATGCCGCGGCCGGGCGATTTCCCAAAACCCCGAACGGTACAGCAAACGTCGCTCCAAGCCCATCTCAACTCCTTCCCCGGGGTGAGCCTACCAAGCACCTTCCGCAGCCGGGGAGAGTTGCGAGAGGTTGCTGTGATGCTCGTTAAGGTAGGACGGTGGCGAAACTACTGGCAGACATCACTCCCCTGAAGGAGAGTCCCGCTTTTCGGCGGCTCTGGCTGGGGGCCTCAGTAGCTGCCATCGGAACCCAGTTGACCTTGGTGGCTGTCAGCCTGGAGGTCTATCGGCTCACGCAGGAGAGTTTCTACGTGGGCCTCCTGGGAATCTTTGCGTTGGTTCCGTTGGTGATCGCCGGGCTCTACGGGGGTTCCGTTTCGGACGCTTACGACCGCCGCAAAGTGGCCATCATTGCCTCCCTTGTCCTCTGGGTAACCACGGCCGGATTGGCCTTGCAGGCGTGGCTGGAGATCGGCAATATCTGGCTCCTTTACGCACTGGTGGCCATCCAAAGTGGCGCCCAAGGCATCAACGGCCCCGCCCGGAGCGCCATCATCCCGCTTTTGGTCCGCAAGGACCTCCTTCCCGCGGCCAACGCCCTCAGCATGCTGACGTTCGGCCTATCCATGACCGCTGGGCCACTTCTGGCGGGCGTGCTCGTGGCCACCATCGGCTTCGGTTGGACCTACACCATCGACGTCATCAGCTTCACTTTCGCACTGTGGGGGCTCTTCAAACTCCCGCCCCTCCCGCCGTCCAAGGATGCCGTTCGGCCAGGGCTGCGCTCCGTGGTGGAGGGCTTTAGGTTCCTCGGGACGCGGCCCAACGTCCGCATGACCTTCATCATCGACCTCATCGCCATGATCTGTGCCCAGCCCCGAGCGCTGATGCCGGCCATCGGTGCGGTAATGATCGGCGGGGGCGAAACCACTGTTGGCGTGCTGCTCGCGTCAACGGCCGTGGGCGCTTTCCTGGCCGGGCTGTTTTCCGGGCCCTTGGGGCGGGTCCGCAAGCAGGGCAGCGCCGTGGTGTGGTCCGTGATGGGTTGGGGCGCGTCCATTGCCGGCTTCGGATTGGTGGTGCTGCTGGCAGGGGATGCGGGCCGCGACGGTGTCACGCCTTGGCTGATCCCGGCAGCATTCTGTTGCGCCCTTGCCGGAATCTCGGACTCCGTCAGTGCCGTTTTCCGCACCACCATCCTGCAAGCAGCCACACCGGACCACTTGCGGGGGCGACTCCAGGGCGTGTTCATCGTGGTGGTGGCCGGAGGGCCCCGGGTAGGGGACATGCTTGCTGGCGGTGTCACCCAGTTCCTGAGCGAAGGTGGAGTGTTGCTGCTGGGCGGGCTCCTCTGCATCCTTGTTGCATGGTTTGCTTCGCGCATGCAGCCCGGATTCGTCGCGTACGACGCCAAGCATCCGGTGCCCTGACGCTGCCAGTCACCACACGGCAGGCCACCCGTGCGCCCACGTAGGCTGACAACGGAACACGAGGGGCGGCGTCGGCGTTATTCCGTACAGAACCCTTGCGACAACGAAAGCGACAAGAACAACCGTGCATAAACACAACAATGGACTCAAGACCGCGGCGCTCTTCGGTGTGCTGTGGGCGGTGTTGTTGGGTTTGGGCGCCATCATCGCGGCCGGGACGCGCAGCACCACGCCCATCTGGATCATGGCGCTGATCGGTGTGGCCACCACGGCCTATGGCTACTGGAACAGTGACAAGATCGCCATCCGTTCCATGGCCGCCTACCCCGTCACCGAGGCACAAGCACCGCAGCTGTACCAGATTGTTCGGGAGCTGTCCGCTCGTGCCAACAAACCCATGCCGCGGATCTACCTCTCACCCACCATGACGCCCAACGCCTTCGCCACCGGACGCAATCCCAAGAACGCTGCCGTGTGCTGCACCGAGGGGATCCTGCACCTGCTCGACGCCCGCGAACTCAGGGGAGTACTGGGGCATGAGCTGATGCACGTGTACAACCGCGACATCCTCACCTCGTCGGTAGCTGCTGCGGTGGCCGGCGTCATCACCTCCGTGGGCCAGATGTTGCTGATTTTTGGCAGCGGGGACCGGCGCAACGCCAACCCGCTGGCTACCATCGCCATGGCCCTGCTCGCGCCTTTCGCGGCGTCCCTGATTCAGATGGCTATCTCCCGTACGCGTGAGTTCGACGCCGATGAAGACGGTGCGGAGCTGACCGGCGACCCGCTGGCGCTCGCCTCAGCCCTGCGAAAGATTGAGTCGGGCGTCAGCCAACTGCCGCTCCCTCCAGACCAGCGGCTGGTCAATGCTTCACACCTGATGATCGCCAACCCGTTCCGTGGCGGGGGCATGCGGCGCATGTTCTCCACACACCCGCCCATGAAGGAACGGATCAGCCGACTGGAGCGGATGGCCGGGCGCCCGCTGCTGTAACTGACTTAAACGTCGCTGGCCCGCTGTTCCGTGGTTAACCAACAACGGAACAGCGGGC
>NZ_AKKK01000036.1 GCF_000281065.1 Arthrobacter sp. M2012083 | reverse complement strand
GCTGCGTTCTCTGCACGGTCAGCGGCGGCACGTGCGCGGGCTGCTTCCTCGGCGGAAACACCTGCTTCACCGGCGGCAGCATCTGCCAGGCTTGCTGCTTCCTGCGCATTGAGTTTCGCGCTGCCGGCGGAGTTCGCGGCATTGAGCGATTCTTGGATCGCAACCCGGGAGGCGTCGGCGGCGTCCTTAGCGGATTGGGCGTTCTTGGCTGCGTCACGGGCTACTTCTGCTGCGGTGCGCGCGGCGGAGGCCATGCCGGCGTTACCGGCTGCGGCTGAGGCCGCCACGAGGGCGTTGGACGCGGCGATGTTCGCCCGTGACGTCGCAGCTGCAGCGTTTGAGGCTGCGTTTGCTGCGGCGAGCATGGCTTGGCGGGCCTCTTGGGCTGCGTTAACGGCGATATCCGCCGCCGTGGCTGCCTGGTCGGCAAGGCTGGCGGCCCTCTGCGCTGCCGCGGTGGCCTTTTCGGCGTTTTGTTGACCCTGGGCTGCTTCGGCTTTGGCTTTGTCCAAGGCTTGCTTGGCCAGCAGGGACGCTGTCTGGGCCTGCTTGGAGGACTCCTCGGCCTTGAGTTTTTCTCCACGAGCTATCTCGCTGGCTGCTTTGGCTTGATCGGTCAGCTGCCCGATCGTGGCTGTCTCAATGTCCCGGGCCGAGGCAACGAACTGACCGTACCGGAGGAAGTCCTCGATGAGCTGTGGAGAACCGGTGTCGAGGGCGGCTTGGGCTGCGATCTTAACGCTTTTCGAGCCTGTTTCGATCAGGTGATACGTTTTGACGCGGTTGTCCAGATCCTGGGCCTTTTTCTTGCCGCTGAGCAGGAAGTCCTGGATGTTCTGTTCCGTGCCGTGATCGAGCATCTTGGACGCGGACGATCGTACGTGCGGCGTTCCGGTGTCGAGCAGGAACGTCACTTGCGTTCGGTTATCGCCGACCCAGGCTGAGCGCCATCCTTGGGTGACGAAGGCATTCATCGCCGCGTCGCCCTCATCGAGTGCCTTTTTCGCCCCTGCCCGGACGTGCTCGCCACCGATCATGGAGAGCTTCACGACCGTCAGACGGAGGTCCTGGCGGAGCGCGACGTCCTGGGGTGCGGGGTCGCCGTTGACTCCGTCGCGGAATTTCGCCATGGCGTCGGGTCCACCGAGCAGAGCGGCTTCAGCGGCCTCTCGGACGGTTGGTCCGCCTGTCTTCCACAGCCGCAGGACCCCGGCGTCATCCGTTGCCCTGGCTACCGGGGCCGGGACTATCAAGCCGCCGTCGTCAGCGCGGGCGCTCACCGTGGTCGAGAGCAGGCCGGCTACCAAAGCAATCGCCAGTGCGGCGCCGATGAAAGCGATGAGGTAGGCGCGGCGTATTCCGCGCACAACGAAAGAAGTCATGAAAGTCCCCCAAAGAAGCACGAGCGTTTGAGGCCAAAGAGGCCAAAAAAGAACAACCCGCCGCTTCATTGGGTAGAGGAGCGGCCGTAAGAAGGGCTGTCGGCACGAACGCTACCCACACAAACCAGTATTCGTCCAGAGCTTTGAATAAATTCTTAAATGTGACAGCTGACCCTCAACTCCGAGGAGAAGAAGTTCCATATCGTCTGTTAGGATCCGTTCGAAATGTGACGTCAAGTACGGCACGAACCTGAGGAATCCGATCGTGGCGCTCTCCGGTCGGTCAATGCGTTGCCGGTCATTTCATCTCATCGCATCCGGGGACGGGCTGCCCCAGTAACAGCCCTAACGCACAAAATAGGGGGACAAATGGGCCGGAAACGCGCCGCGACAGTGATCGCGGCCTTCGTGGGGGTGGCTGGCATGACGGCAGCGTTGGCACCTCCTGTCATGGCGGCGTGGCCGCAAAACGTTCAGGTTCCGGCTCAAGTGACGGCTACCGAGCCGTCGTTCACGGTAGAGAACTTCATCCATCCCGGCGCTGACATCCTCGGCCCGGAACGGAAGATCGTCCTCAAGGACGGCAACAGCAACATCCAGTGGGTTCCTTGCGTGGCCACTGATGAAACCCAGATCGAAATTGACCACTGGGTTGATTCCCCGCAAGGCGAAATGACGCAGACCGATTGCTTCAAAATCAACGGCACTCCGGGCTGGTTGAAGATGGAAATCACAGGATCATTCGGCATCGACGCCGGATTCAGTGACACTGTCGTCACCACGGTTCTGGACGGAAAAACCGAATCCCGAAGCGTCGAAGCTACCTGCCGTTCCACCGTCCGAGGGCAGACTGATAAAGCCAGCGTCGTGGAACTGAAGGTCAACTACACCGGCACAGAGCAGGACACCGACTGCACCGCCCCAGTGAAGGTCGTGACCCCGTGAGGAAACCACAGATCATGAAACGGACCGCATCGGTCGCAGCGGCAGCAGCCCTCAGCCTGGCAGTGGGGTTGATGGCCCAGGCGCCAGCTCAGGCCATCAGCAACAGCCCGGCCACACCAGCGGGCACCAACGATTTCGTCGTGAAAATCGACACCGGTTTCAACACCTGCACCGGCACGCTCGTTGCCGCCCAATGGGTCCTTACGGCCGCGAGCTGCTTCCAGCAGGATCCCGCCCAGTACGCGAGCCTGAACTCGGGCGTTCCGACAAAGAAGATCAAAGTCCTCTTCGGAGTTGACACAGCGGTCCGGGACAAGACGGGTCTGGGTGTCATCCACGTCGAACGCCGCGGTGACCGCGACATGGCCATGGTTAAGCTCGCAAAACCCGTGACCGTGGCTCCTGTCAATCTTCCAACGACGGCATTGCAGAACAACGAACAGCTCAGCTTTACCGGGTTCGGCCGGACCCATGACACCTGGATTCCCGGTGGGAAGCACACCGGAACGTTCGTTTCAGGCGCCCTGACAGCCGAAACGACGCAGATCAGCCCCGGGGCAGCAGGAGTCGCCCTGTGCGCAGGCGACAGCGGCGCACCCGGACTCCGTACGACGGCAAACGGTCCGGAGCTGGTCGCGGTCAACAGCCGCAGCTGGCAAAACGGATGCCTGTACGCGCAGACCGCCACCACGGGGCCCGGAACGGGTAGCCGCGTCGACAACATCACGGACTGGATCAAATCCCTGGTCTCCCTGAACGTCGCCAATGGCTCCGTTGCCCAGATCCGGGCCACCGGAGCCAACGGCAACTGCTTGTACGTGAACAACGAAGTCGTCCGGACAGAAACCTGCGGTACGAACCCCAACCGCAAATGGGAATTCAAAGATGCTGGAGCTCCGAACACCTTCACCATCAAGAACGTCTCCACCGGAACCTGCCTGACCGGTGACACGAACGCCGGGACTTCCCCGCAGATCGCCGTCGCCACTTGCTCCGACCCCGTCAGTGCTCACCAGAAGTGGGAACTGACCCAAACTGACGGCACGACGACCATCAAGAACGTGGGCAACCAGGCCGTGGCACAGTTCCAAGGAACTGCCAGCACCGCCAACGTCAACCAGGTCACCGGAGCTACCGAGCGGGTGAAGTGGACCCTGAGCACCGGAGACTACTTCGACCTCAGCGCCTCCGATGTCGTGGCCGTCAGCCCCGACGGCAGCATGTACAACCTCTACCAGTACGAAGCGACGAGCTCCCCGGGGCTCCTGAACGGCGTATCCGTTGGTACGGGCTGGTCAGGCCTTCAGTCCGGTTTCGTCACCGACTGGAACGCTGACGGTTTCCAGGACCTCGTTGTTCAGTGGAACGACGGAAAGCTCCGCCTCTACCGCGGATCAACCAGTGTCTACACCGGCTACGAAGTCATCGGTGAAGGATGGAGCGGTTGGCAGTTGAGCATCGGCCGGTGGAAGACTGCTGATGTCTACCCGAGCATCATTGCAACCAGCACTGATGGGATCATGCGGAACTACGAAAACCCGAACGGCGGCCGGGTCGGCAATCACACCCAGATCGGTCAAGGATGGTCAGGCCTGGAGATCGTCCAAATGGACTTCGACAAGGACAAATCCACCGATATTGTCGCCAAGAACAGCGCCGGAGAGTTGAAGCTTTACCGCGGTAACGGGACGGGCGGCTTCCTGAACGTAACCCCGGCTGTTGTCGGTTGGGGCTGGAACGTCATCACGGCCATGTCCCCGACGTCGGGCTTCGCAGGACCCGGAACCACCGGCATGCTGGCACGCACCAGCGGCGGGGAACTGAAGTACTACCCGATCAACGCCAACGGTGCTTGGGGCAACCCCACTACCGTCGGATCGGGATGGTCGCCCTTGAAGATCTTCCGTTCCACCATGCCCTGACCTGCTAACCACCAATCGAGTTTGAAGGGCCGCCCGGACCGGCGGCCCTTCAAACTTCATTTAAACGGAAACGAGAAAAAATCGTGGGACTTTTTTCCCGAAAAGGCATTGCCGACCCGCATTTGCCCGACCTGACGACCAAACAGGCCGACAAACTCCGCGCGCTCTGCGCCGCCGTCCTGGGCAGGCAAGGAGCCGCGGTCACCGACGCCGGAGATCACCTCTACGGGGACAACGACCAGAAGTACGGATTGTTTGCGATCAGCCGCAAGGCGGCCACTCTTTCTGAAAAGGAATGGCCGGCGATGGTCGAACAACACTTCGCCGGATTCCTCAGCAGCACGCCGGCATCGAAGGCCACCGTCGAGGAGCTACATGCCGGTGTGTACCCGAAGTTCATAGCTCCCCACACCATGGATTGGATGGAAAGCCAGCACGGCCCGTCCGCCTACTCCTACGTCCGGCCCACTGCCCGGCTTCCGCTGCTGATCGCCCTGGATTCCCCGGAATCCGTTTCCTATCTCACCGCTGACCAGGTCGAATTCGCCGGCGGGGCTGATCTTCTCTGGGACAAGGCATTCAGGAACCTGACCGACGCAGGTCCCGGCCAACCCGAGGAATTCACTGCCGAAGGCGGCTCGTTCCTGGTCTTCGAAACCGAATCCGTGTACCAGGCATCATGGATCGCGTGCATGGACAAGTTCGTCGAATCACTCGGCTACACGCCCGGACCACTCGGAGCCTTGGTGACCATCCCCGCAACAAACTTTCTCTGCCTGCACCTGGTCAGTGAAGCCACCAGCATCGAGGACATCAAAGCGATGCTCATGTTCGCCGGAACCGTCCACTCCCAGCACCCCTCCCCGCTGGCACCGCTTCTGTACTGGTGGAACGGAAGCACCGTGGAAAACATTTCAAGCAACGAAGGCGAGGACGTCAACCTCTACCTTCCCGACGAGCTGTTGAGCGTCCTGCAGGACTAACGACCACAAGAAGCAGGACGCTACCTGTCGGACCGGCAAGGTAGCATCCCTTGCTGTCTGCACCGCTCAGAGTGCAGCTACTACGAAAATGGGGGAACCAACATCATGAAAAGAAGATTCAGGGCTCTTGCAGCCATCGCCGCGGCGTTGACCGGTGTAGCCGCCTTGGGCGGCGCGCCTGCGCAGGCGGAGACGCCGAATAACTACCCGCTGAGCGGGTTTTTCATTTACTCGTCCAAGACCCACCAGACCAACGTGGACAAGCTTGCGGCGATGAAGGCTGTGGGCGCCGACACGGTCATCACGTTCGGCAGCATCCTTAAGCCCGCGACGCTGAACGCCTCAAAGCAGGTGCTGAAAACGGATGGCACCGTTGATCCCGCGTACAGCAACTGCCAGATCAGTGGCGTGCCGTGCCTGACATCGATCACGGCCGGGTACACGATCAACAGGGTCTTCACCTTCAGCAACGCCAGCCACTGGGGTGGCGGTTCTTTGAAGTGCGCCAAAGACAAGAAGGTCGACTTCAACGGCAGCACCTACACGATCTTGTTGATCCCGAACCTGGAGAACGGCTGCTACTCCACGGACAACACGTACGATGTCGTGGCCATCGACGGCGGCAAGACCGCGGACGCTGATCCCGTGGTGTCAGTGGCGAACGCGGCCACGGGCCTGGGAATGAAGTTCTACGCCGGCATGCCCGCACCCATCAAACGCACCGACTACGCGTGGCTGCCGGATATGAGCTACAGCGCCACGCTGGGCAAGTTCACCGAACGGTTCATGATGTTCCAGTCCGCGAACAACAACGTGCCCGGCTTGGCTGGTTTCTACCACACCACTGAAATGCCGCTCGTTGACAGCGCTGCATGGACCTCGGTCACGGACCTCTACCGGATCCAGAACGCGGCCATTGAGAAGTACCTGCCCACCCGTGAAGCGGTCATCAGCCCCTACCTCGATGCCCGGTTCAGCAACACCTACACCCCGGCCAGCGCGACGAACGCCGTGAAAAACATCGCAGCGACAGCCAGCGGTACCAAACTCTACATCGCCCCTCAGGACGGTATGGGCACCGGCAAGGGCGGCGCCTACATGGGCAACGAATCCACCCTCAACGTCGACCCGTT
>NZ_AKKK01000035.1 GCF_000281065.1 Arthrobacter sp. M2012083 | reverse complement strand
CGCTGGCATGACTTAGGGCCAGCGCGAGCCGATCCAAGATAAAGGGTCCGGTTGAGGTCGTATGGATTCGGGGAATGCCCAGACCCGGCGCATAGTTGAGGCAAGTGCAACCGCCACGAATTGACGCGAACCCGCCGAGGAGAACCATGAGCTCGCCCACCACTGCAACCGACGCCCAACTCGCCCGTTGGGAGCGGTTCCGTGCAGGCCGAAATGCAGCTCTTGCCACCGAACACGGCTGGCTGACGCTCACATCTTTCCAATGGCTTGAGGCCGAACCTTCCGAGGTGGAACTCGTCCCTGGCCTCTGGTCCACCGACGGCACCACGGCTTTCCTGACGGCGGCCGCTGCGGATGGGCTCACGCTCGTCGAGACGGGACAGGGCGTCGAGGGGACCATCACGGCCACACTGCAGGACGAAGAGTCGCTCATGTGGGTGCAGTTTGGAGGCAAGGACGGCAAGCAAGTCGTGGTGGAACTCGCCATGCGCGCCGACAAGTACGCTGTTCGCACCCGCGACAACAACTCCCCCGTGATGACTGGTTTCAAAGGTGTCCCCACCTACGAATACGACCCCGGCTGGGTTATCGAGGGCCGGTTCGAAGCCTACGATGAGCCCAAGGACGTGCCCATCGGCACGGCGAACCCCCTGGTGGACGGTATCCACAGGTCAGTGGGCGAAGTGGCGTTCCGGGTACCGGGTGTTCCCCACGAAATCCGGCTGCACGCCGAGGAAGAGAAGCTGGGCGCGCTCAACGTAACGTTCCACGATGAAACCAACGGAGAGACCACGGACGAATGGCGCAAGGTTTTCATCCCCCGGCCTCGGCCCGACGGGACCGTGATGATCGACTTCAACCGCGCCATCAACTACCCGAGTGCATTCACTCCGTACGGCACCTGCCCAATGCCTGTCCGGGGCAATTCAATCGATGTTCGGGTGGAAGCCGGAGAGAAGCTTCCGCAAGACTAGCGCCCGGACAGCCACGGTGGTCTGGGCCGGGACGTCTAAGCGATTGCGGAAACCCCTGTCACTGCACGGCCAACGATCAGCGAGTTGATTTCGTAGGAGCCTTCGTACGTGTAGATGGCTTCGGCATCGGCGAAGATCTTCGCGATGCGGTAATCGGTTACGATTCCGTTCCCGCCCAGGATTGACCTGCCCAACGCCACGGTTTCCCGCATCCTGGCGCTGCAGTAGGCCTTGGCAAGCGCCACCTGCGCCATCTCTGCGCCTCCGTGCCGCACTCCTTGCGCATCTGTGAAGATGCCTTCCTGCAGTTGCGCTATCCGAACCATCATCCCCATGCTGGCCACCGCATTTCCCAGCATGTCCACCAGATGTTGCTGGATGAGCTGGAACTTGGCCAGCGGCTTACCGAACTGCATGCGCTCGACGGCGTACTGCCGGGCGACATCGAAGGCTGCAAGTTGTTGGCCAACGGCCTGCCAGGCCACCATGATGCGGGAGCCTCGGAGCAGGTGGTTGGTGTCGACGAAGCTGCTGATGCCAGCGAAGCGGTCTGTCTCAGCTACCTCCACGTCCACAAACACGATGTCGGCGTTCTGCACGGTTCGCAGGGCAATCTTGTTCTCGATGCGACTCCGGGTGATGCCCGGCAAGGATGCGTCAACGATGAAGGCACGCACGGCGCCGTCTGTTTCGTCCTTGGCCCATACCAACATGTAGTCGCAGAACGTCCCGTTCCCAATCCAGCGTTTGGCGCCGTTGATCACCCAGTAATCACCGCCGTCGGAATCTGCCCGCTCAACACGGCGGGCAGTGGTCTCCATTCCGCCGGCGACATCGGACCCATGATCCGGCTCCGTAAGCGCGAAGGCGCCGGTAGTGCGGAGATTGGAGGCGTCGTCGAGGTAGCGGTCCTGCTGAGCGTCGCTGCCAAAGTCGTACAGCGACTCCACGAAGAGATCGTGGTGAACCATGAAGAACGTGGCGATCGAGGTGTCGACGCGTGTCATCTCGGCAATGACCAGGCCGGCGAACAGGTGCGTATATCCGCGCTGGGCGGGCGCGCTGAGCCGGAGGGCCGCGAGCTGAGGGAGGATATGTTCGGGAAACTCGGCTTTCTCCCACCACTGCCCGGCGTATGGTGCGATCTCGGACGCAAGGAAAGCCCGGAGTTCGTTGAGTTTCCGTTGTTCCTGAACGCTGAGCAGCGACTCGAAGTCGAAGAAGTCAGCCGTGGGAAGATCCGCTACAGACGACGGACCGGGCACTGCCGTCCCAGGCAATGGCCCTGGAGAGCCGCTGTAATCGCCCATCATTTGAGTCCCATACGGATGGCGCCATCGAGTCGGATGGTCTCCCCGTTGAGCATGGCGTTTTCCACGATGTGGGCAGCCAGGTTTGCGTACTCCGCAGCACGGCCCAGGCGTGCGGGATGCGGGACCTGCTGTCCAAGGGAATCCTGGGCCGCTTGGGGAAGTCCGGCCATCATAGGCGTTTCAAAGATGCCGGGGGCGATGGTGGCTACGCGAATCAGTGAACGCGCAAACTCCCGTGCCAAGGGGAGCGTCATGGCTGCCACAGCACCTTTGGATGCGGCGTAGGCCGGCTGGCCGATCTGGCCTTCAAAGGCGGCCACGGAGGCGGTGTTGATGATGACGCCGCGTTCAGGCCCACCCAGTTCTGTGGAGATGGGCTCGGTTTCCACCATGGCAGCAACGGCCAAGCGGATCACGTTGAAAGTGCCCACGAGGTTGATCTGGATGACCTTGTTGAAGTTCTCCAGCGGCAGCACGCCTTCGCGGCCAATGACTTTCCCTGGTGTTGCGATACCTGCGCAATTGACCACGATCCGGAGTGGTCCCATGGACATGGCGGTGTCGACGGCGGCCTGGACTTGAGATTCGTTGGTGACGTCGGCTGGAGCAAAGACAGCGCGTGGGCCCGACTCCCCCACCTCCGAACGTGCCGAATTCAGCCTGGCCGCATATTCGTCACCAGCCGACTGCTGCAGATCCACCAGCACCACCGAAGCTCCGGCGTCGAACAAGCGCTTCGCGGTAGCGGCCCCTAGCCCTGATGCCCCGCCGGTTACCAGCGCGACCGTGCCCTTGATGTCCATTCATCCTCCTTGATGCAGACCCAAATCCGTTAATGCATGTTAACTGGAATTGTGGGCAAGCGCACACTTCCGGCCCAGCTAGGCTAATTGCATGTCCAGCCAGATCGAGCCAGCCGGAAGGCCGGCCCCCTCCACAGACGCCGCCGAATGGGCAACACGCGCCAACCAGGCTGCCCGATCAGTGAGCCGAAGCTTCGGCAGGCGGCTACTGTTCCTGCCCGGTACGCACATCGGTGCAGTGAGCCTGCCCAGCAACACCGTCAAAAGCGTCTCTGGTCCTTGGCACTACTGGTGGCAAGCGCACTACGTCGATTGCCTGGTGGATGCGGGCCGCCGCGAACTCGCAAGTAGAACAAAGTTCGACGGCGACTCCCGCCCGAGCGCGGGCCGGCTCGCTTCGCGGCTGGTCACCACAATCCGGTTGCGGAACCTGCTGCGATTCGTCAACGACTACTACGACGACATGGCGTGGCTGGCACTCGCCACGCTGCGCTTGGAGAAGCTGGCGGAGGAGACCAAGAAACCTGGTCGGCGGCGCAACGCGTATGTGCGCAAGAGCCTGACCTTGCAGTTCGATTCAGCTTCAACGGACGACCTTGGCGGCGGTACTTACTGGAGCACCAAGCGGGACTTCAAGAACACCCCTGCCACGGCCCCCGTGGCTCTTTATTACGCTCGTACCGACCACGCAGAGCGAGCACAGAAGTTGGTGGACTGGCTCAACAGCAAGCTCCTCCACCCGGAACGTGGCGTGTATCGGGACGGGCTTCGGATCAGTCAGGGCAAGGTGGTGGTGGATGAGGCCATTTACACCTACAACCAAGGCCCGGTCCTGGGTGCGTTGCTGGAATTGGGCGGTGATGACAACCTGCGCAGGGCCGCCCTGCTTGTGGACGCAGTGAAAAGCGAACTGACGCTTCCCGGCGCGCAGGTCATCCGCGGTGACGGCACGGGCGATGGTGGTCTTTTCACCGGCATCCTGCTCCGCTATCTCGCTTTGGCAGCCCGTGACGCCCGGCTACCAAGCACAACCCGGGATACGGCCAGGTCTTTGGTTCTCGCCACAGCCGAAGCGTTCTGGGACGGGCGCCGCGAGAACCCAGACCAGGCCAAGGCTCGTAGGGGAACTCCAGCCATTGTGTTCTCTTTCGACCCCCAGCGACCGGCGAGCGAGACGTATCCGGTGGGGGCCGCCGTCGAGCTTTCCACGCAGCTTCAAGCTTGGATGGCGCTGGAAGCTGCCGCCACGCTCTAGCTGCCGTTGGACGCGGGACGCTTTCTTTGCGGGTACGGGGCCTCGTGACGGGCAAGCATCTCGACGAAACCGGCGATCTTGCGCGCACGGGTGTCTGCCCGCTTGACCCCGTTGGTGCGGTGAATGAGGGCGAAGCGGTTCTGGGAGGTCAGGCAATCGAACATCGCCTGGGCCTCCGGGACTGCGGCGATAGCTGCCGCAAGGTCATCCGGAACCACGGAATCGGCTGGCCCGGCGTAGGCAGCTTCCCAGCGGCCATCAGCTTGTGCGGCTTCGACGGCCGCTCGTCCGGCATCGGTCATCCTGCCCTCGGATTCCAGTCGCGCAATGTGGCCCACATTGCGCGCTGACCAGATGCTCTTGCGGCCGCGGGGCGTCATTCGCTGGAAGTAACTCTCGGCGTCGCGGCTCTTCGCTTGGCCATCGATCCAGCCAAAGCACAGGGCCTCATCCAGGGCGGCGTCGTAGTCCAACTCCGTGACGTTGCCGCCCTTCTTGTGCAGGATCAGCCACACGCCGGGGCTCTCAGCGGCATGCTCCGAAAGCCAAGAGCGCCAGGCGGCGCCGTCTGCGACAAGAAGTTCCTCAAGTTCACTGGGCATGGTTCATTCTCCTGTGAAACGCGCCGTGCCCGGCAAGGCCACGCGGCATAGGCTGGGAGCGGACACCCGAACCGCGAGGACCCAGCCCAGGAGGACCAATGTTGCGAGCCCGCCCCATCCACTACACATCGCACTTTGAGCAGTGGGCCTCGCTGCTGCAGGCGCTGGGTTTGGTGAAGATGGTGGACGACGGCGACTGGCAGGAGTTCGACGCCGGTTCGGGCCGCGTCGCGTTGGGCCGGCTGGAACACGGCCACCCACTGGATGGCTACACGATTTTCAGTGTCGAGGTAGGGAATCTGGAGGAGTTCGCCCGCCGCACCGAGGAAGACGGCACCCAGGCGGAGCTCCATGAAGCCTCCTACGGGCCCACGGTGCGTATCTCGGCCGACGACGGTTTCGAGTTCTTTGCTTTCCCCGCGCGCCAGGCAGCAGATGGTAGCTGGGCCACATCAAGTGATGCCGATCCAGCACTCACGGTGGCAGCGACGTGGGTCAGCCCCTTGGTGGCGTTCTCCGCAAATGTTTTGCGAAACATCGGCGCCCGGCCACGCACGGAGGACGACGAATCGGCCACGTTCACCACCAAGAACGGCGGAATCCTTCGGGTTATTCACGGCGCGGACGCCACCAACGGGGACCTCGCCTTTGAGTATGACGGCGATCTGGAACCACTGCTGGCGCGCCTCAAAGCTGCGGACATAGAGACCAGGATCTCCGAAGACGTCCTGTACGTTGCCAACCCGGATGCTGTGAGCGGCGCGGCGCCGGCGTCGATTGTGGTGGAGAAGTCACCGGTCACGGCCGCGTAATACAGCCGAGAGCGTAACGCCGCAGCCACGGCGCCGTTGCCAAGGAAGTTCGGCTGGGGATGCGGTAGAACTTAACCATGAGCGTACGTACACCCGACCCGTATCCAGGCTGGCTTTCAGATGAAGACCTCTTCGAAGCCCGCGGCCGCCTCCCCATGGTCTACGTGGAGGCCGTTCCGGTCAGGTTGGATCCGCTCGGCTATGTGAACGAAGTGGGCACCCTCCTTCAGGGCGACGCCGACGGAAACATGGTCCGCTACCTCGTCTCCGGCCGCGTTCTCTACCGCGAAACCATCCGTGCGGCGCTCCTGCGGCACATGGAGAAGGACCTCGGCCCCCTGGCTTTCCCGCAGTTGCCCATCAGCCCTGTTCCCTTCACGGTGGCCGAATATTTCCCGGCTCCGTCGCAGACGGGCTTCACGGATGACCGCCAGCACGCCGTTTCACTGGCCTACATCATTCCTGTGACCGGCGAATGCGAACCCCGCCAGGACGCTTTGGAGCTCACGTGGATGACGCCGCAAGAGGTGCTCAGCGACAACGTCCAGCAGGAATTCGACGGCGGCCGGGGGAACCTCGTCCGGCAAGCCCTGGCTTTCTCGGGCATCGTTCTCTAGCGGGTCCCGGCCCCTTCACCAGCTGGTCTTTGTAGACTGGACGGCGGACCCACGAGAACCAAAGGACTTCCGATGACTCACAGCCCAGCCACACAGCAATACATGGAAAAGCAGGCTGGGGACCTGCGGCCCGGGGATTTTGTGTTCCCACCCGGTGACGGGCCGGCCGAGGAAATTGCCGCCGTTGAGGTGGAAAACGACGATTACGGCGTGGCCGCGTTGCTGCTGGTGACAATGCTCGACGGCGGTACGTTGCGGATCGCTGTAGGGTCCAGCGTTCCGGTGGGTGACGGAGTTCCGGTGGACTCCGAAGGCGCCGACTCCAGCGCCGCGGACGAAAGCACCACTGACACCAGCCCCTCCGGCTCCAGTACCTCAGCAGGGGGCGACGCCGACGCTCCCACGGGGCCCGCCGTCGTCGTTCCTCCGCGCCCGGAAACGCCGCCGACGCACACCGGTCCCAGCGCCGAAGAGCTGGCCCTCATCCCTGAACCGGACGGCACACCCGAAGCCGTGGTCCGTGCCGCCGCTGCCAACCATAAGGGCAAGAACGGTGTGCAGGTCCTGGCGGATCGGCTCGCGAAGGGCATCAACACGAAGTCTGGGAGCTGCCTACGGGACCTCAGCGATCTCGCCTTCGATCTTTGCATTGTGCTGCGCGATCCGGACCATGCTTTGGCAGTCGCCGACTTGCTGAATGTGTTGCCCTTTGACGGCAACCTGGACCGCTGGGCATCGATCGAACGTGCCCTGGCGCTATCCAGTTTCATTTGCCGCGAAGCCGGACAAACCGAACGTGCCGCGGTTTACGAGAAACTGCTGCGCGCGCCCGAGTCCCAGGAAGAAGACCCCTTCAAGGCGCGGATCAACGCCCGGGTCAGGCAGCGTTCGCTGAACGAACCCAATCTGTACGACAAGGAAATCTTCCGCGCAATCGACAACGGGAACCACGAAGCCGAGCGCGAATGGCGGTTCCTCCGGCTAGAAGCGTTGATGTTCCTGCGCGCCCACGGTGGATCGAAGACCATCGACGAGGACGAGCTGGCCCGGCGGATCGGCAATGAACTTGAGTCGGTGCGCGCCTAGCTTTTCCTGTACCGCTTATTCGGGAATATCAAGACCTGTTATGTGGGCGCCAACGGCGGTAGATTCGGGGCCATGACGAACAATCTGAGCGTTGTGATTAATGCCGACGCGCAGCAGGTTTGGACAATGCTGCGCGAACCGTCGTTGGTGGCTCAATGGCACGGCTGGGAAGCCGACGATCTTGCCGACGAAATCAAACAGATCTACTTCAACACCGATGTTGTTGAGGGGCCCGACCACACGAGCCTGACCGTCAACGGCGGCGACGTTTTTGAGCTCCACCCCGTCTCCGGTGGTACCGAAGTGCGGGTCACCAGGGCCGCCCTCGACCACAACTCGGAATGGGCAGAATGGGATGAGGACATCACTCAGGGGTGGCTCACCTTCCTGCATCAGCTGCGATTCGCGCTGGAACGGCACCCACACGGGCAACGCCGGACCCACTTCATTTCCCTGCCGGGTAAAGGTGGGCCGGCGATTGAGAAACTGGGACTCGGGGATTTGCCGCCTGTTGGGGACGAGTACTCACTCACTCTTGCCACCGGTGAGAAGATCTCCGGCAAGGTCTGGTTCAAAAGCCGGCACCAGGTGGGCCTCACCGTGCACAGCTACGCCGAGCATGGGGAAGGACTGCTGATCGTAGCGGAGCAACTGCCCATTCCGGAGAAAAGGCCCGACGGCGGCTCCATGGTGATTGCCTCCACCTACGATCTGGGGGCCCACACCTTGGCGGACATCCGGTCCTCGTGGGACAACTGGAAGGCTGAGAACTACGGCTAGCAGGGGTTTTTGGGCAGGTTACCCGCGGTAAAGCTGGCAGACTTGGTAGCGTGCCAGCTTCCCTTCCTGCTTCTGCGTCTTTGTCCGATCTTTCTGCTGCGCCGGGTTCCACTCCGCATGCGCGGCCTGAGTTGCCCAGTTTGTCCCACCGGCAATCCGAGTTCTCCTTTTCCGTGGGTAAGCGCCTCACGGAAACGTGCTCGCCGTCGGACGCTCAGGTAGACGCCAACGGCGGCGCTTTCCTGGGCCGAACCGGAACCATCACCACACCGCACGGCACCATCCAGACGCCGGCGTTCATCGCCGTCGGGACCAAAGCCACAGTCAAGGCCGTGCTGCCTGAGTCGATCGCCGGGCTCGGTGCCCAGGCAGTCCTGGCCAACGCCTACCACCTTTACCTGCAGCCGGGGCCCGAGATTCTCGACGCCGCTGGCGGGCTTGGCGCGTTCATGAACTGGGCGGGGCCAACCTTCACTGACTCGGGCGGATTCCAAGTGATGAGCCTTGGCTCCGGGTTCAAAAAAGTCATCGATATGAAGAACGTGGACAGCTCAGGACCCGACGACGCAGTAGCGCCCGGCAAGGAGCGGCTGGCGCACATTGACGACGACGGTGTCTGGTTCAAATCGCACCTCAACGGGGATCGGCACCGCTTCTCCCCCGAAATTTCCATGCAGGTCCAGCACCAGATCGGCGCGGACATCATGTTCGCCTTTGACGAACTCACCACGTTGCAGAACTCCCGGGCCTACCAAGAGGAGTCGTTGGAGCGAACGCGGCTGTGGGCGCTGCGATGCCTGGACGAGCACGCGTCGTTGACTTCTTCCCGCGTGGGCAAGCCGTACCAGGCATTGTTCGGCGTGATCCAGGGAGCGCAGTACGAGGACCTGCGACGGAAGGCCTGCCAGGACCTGGGCGCCATGCCCTTTGACGGATACGGGATCGGCGGTGCGTTGGAGAAGGAAAACCTGGGCACAATTGTGCGCTGGTGCAACGAGGAACTTCCCGAGGACAAGCCCCGGCACCTGCTGGGCATCTCCGAGCCGGACGACATCTTCACGGCTATCGAGAACGGTGCCGACACCTTCGACTGTGTCTCCCCCACCCGTGTTGCCCGGAACTCAGCGTTCTATACCCCGTTTGGCCGGTTCAACTTGTCCGGGGCCAAGTACAAAACGGACTTCGGGCCGCTACAGGACGGCTGCGATTGCTACACCTGCGTGAACTATTCACGGGCCTACATCCATCACCTGTTCAAGGCCAAGGAAATGCTCTCTGCAACCCTGATCTCCATCCATAACGAGCGCTTCGTGGTGAAGATGGTGGACGACGCCCGTCTGGCCATCGAATCCGGGGATTTTTTCGAGTTCAAGGCGGAGACCCTGGGCCGGTACTACTCGTAGGCGTCGAGATCGCCGGAAGCCCGCGTGAGCGTGCGGAAACTTCCGGCGAACTCACACGGTTCCGGCGATCTCGGCCCGAGGCTAGGCTGCAGCTACCCCGTAGCTGGGCTCGCGCTTCTTGATCCAGCCAACAACCAGCACGGTGACGGGGACGAACAGGAATTCCACGGCCGTCTTGTAGACGAAGCCAACCAGGACGTAGTTCAGGAACGAACCGAAGTCCGTGATGCCGATGACCGACGCCGCGATGGTGCAGAAGATCAGGGTATCCACGAACTCGCCCACCACGGACGAGCCCATCAGGCGCGCCCATAGTGACTTCTCGCCCGTGCGCGCCTTCATCTTCACCAGGATCCAGGAATTGATGGTCTGCCCGGCCAGGAAAGCGAGCAGTGAACCGAGGACGATCAGCGGAACCGGGCCCAGGGCACCTTCGATGGCTGCCTGCTTGGCTGTGCCGTACTCGTCGTTGAAGCCCGGCAGCACGATGATGATCCAGTAGCAGAGCGATGCGAACACCGAGAGCGCGAACGAAGTAATGATGGCCTTGCGGGCCACCTTGAAGCCGTAGACCTCGCTCATCACGTCACCCAGGATGTAGGCGATCGGGAAGAGGAAGAACCCGCCGTCGGCGATGATCGGTCCAATCACCACGCCTTTGGAAGCGCCGATGTTGGACAGGATCAGCACCACGGCCATGATGGCCAGCATGATGCCGAAATACGGGGAGCCGATCGAAGCGAAGCGCGGAGCGGGCTTGCTCAGAGTACTGGAGCCTGAGGGCGAGGGCATGGGTCATCCATTTCGTAGTGGTTCGCGCAGGCTCCTTGGTGAGGGAACCCCGCTGTATTAGCACTGTGGTTGGTGGGGCATCCGGCCCGGCACCGGTTCCATTCTCCCACTCCTTCATCCCCAACGCTCGCTCACCTCCCACGTGCTTGAATCAAACGCTCGCTCGCCTCCCACTCCTTCATCCCCAACGCTCGCTCACCTCCCACGTGCTTGACCCCAACGCTCGCTCACCTCCCACGTTCTTGACCCCAACGCTCGCTCACAAACCCGCTTTTGAACACGTTCAGAACTGATGCCATACTTATTCTTGAACACGTTCAAAACTTTCCGCGAGGTGGACCGAATGGCAGCAAAGAGTGAACAGACCCGCCAGCTGGTGGCCGATGTCGCACTGAAGATGTTCCGTGAAATCGGCTTCGAAAAGACCACCATGCGCGCCATCGCCCAGGAGGCCGGAGTCTCGGTCGGCAACGCCTACTACTACTTCGCCTCAAAGGACGAACTCGTCCAGGAGCTCTACGTCCAAGTGCAGGAAGAACACGCCGTAGTGGCGGCGCAGGCACTCGAAGGCATCTATGATCTCGCCGGGCGCCTCAAAGCAGTTCTGCACACAGGAGTGGACGTCATGTCTCCGTACCACCAGTTCGGTTCCGATTTCATCGCGACGGCGATCCGGCCGTCGTCGCCCGTCAACCCGTTCGGTGAGGCGTCCACCGCCGCCCGCGCGGCCTCGCTCGCGATCTTCCGGTCCGCCGTCGAGGGCTCCTCCCCCGCCGTCGCGAAAAAGCTGCGCGGGGATCTGCCCGAATTGCTGTGGCTGGCGTACATGGGCGTAGCGCTGTTCTGGGTTTACGACCGCTCCGAGGATCAACGCCGCACGCGCAAGCTGATCGATGGCGCGGCACCACTTGTGGCGCGGGGCCTGTCGCTCGCGAAGATTCCCGGCGTCAGCAAAGTGTTCGACGACGTCCTTGGCCTCGTGCGCAGCGTCAAGGCAGACTCATGAGCCCGCAGTCAGTGGTGATCGCTGGTGCCACCGGCTTCATTGGCGGCTACTTCAAGCAGCGGTTCATTGCCGAGGGGTGGCAGGTCCGGACCGTTGGGCGGGACGCGTCGGCTGACGCCCGCTGGAACGACGACGGCGCCATCACCAAAACGCTGGACGGCGCCGATCTGCTGGTGAACCTCGCCGGACGCTCCGTGAACTGCCGCTACGACGAGCGGCACCGGCGGGAGATTCTGGACTCCCGGGTGTTGACCACGCGGACCCTGGGGCGGGCGATTGCTGCGTGCGCTGAACCGCCTATGACCTGGATCAACTCAAGTACCGGAACCATCTACCGGCACGCGGAAGATCTCCCACAGTCCGACGTCTCGGGCGAGTTGGGCAGCGGGTTCTCCGTGGACGTGGCCCGGGCTTGGGAGGATGAGTTGGCGGCTGCTGTTGTTCCGGCAACGCGGAAGGTGCCGCTGCGCATTGCGATCGTCCTGGGGGCCGGTGGTGTCATGAGCCCCCTCCGGAACCTTGCCCGGTTTGGCTTGGGCGGACCTATGGGCCCGGGAAACCAGAAGTTTAGCTGGATCCATGTGGAGGACCTGTTCAGGACGGTGATGTTCGTGCACGCCCACGCTGAGCTGACCGGTCCAGTTAACGCGGCAACGCCCTACCCCGTGGACAACCATGAGCTCATGTCACTGATTCGGCAAAGCATGGGTGTCCCGTTCGGCATCCCAACGCCGGCCTGGCTGCTCGAAGCCGGAGCCGTTCTGATCCGCACGCAAACGGAGCTGGTGCTGAAGAGCAGATGGGTGGAGCCCCGGAAACTGCTCAACGCCGGATTCGCGTTTGAGCACCCAACCCTGACGGGCGCGCTCAACGACATAGCCAATGGCAAAGCCGAACGCTCGCTCACATAATCGCCCCTTCAACCGAACGCTCGCTCACATAATCGCCCCTTCAACCGAACGCTCGCTCAGCCTGCTTCCAGTCTGGTCAGTTGGCGCCTCGGTTGGTTCACTCCTCGGACTGGCCCTGCGACGCGTTCGGAACCAGTGGGTTCACGTGGCCGCATTCTTCGCTGCGGGATTGCTCATGTGTGTGCCCTTCGGCGCATTTTCATCCACGGGTTCGCTCCTGTTTTCCTCGTCCATAGCCGTCGCCGCCGGCGTTGGCCGTCTTGCCATCTGGAAACTGGTGCGCATCAACCATGCCGGTGAACCTATATAGCGGGGAACATCTTTCTCATAGTCGGCGTATGCCTCGCCAAATCGCTGTCGGAGCATGGATTCTTCCCACAGCGCGCCCAGATGTTCCACCAGCATTCCAGCAGGCAGAGTCACCAGAGCCCAAGCGGAACCTCTGGAAACCGCCACACCTGCGTGAAGCAACCACCACCCCAGATACATCGGGTGGCGGCTCGCTGCATAGGGTCCGCTGGTCACCAAACCTTCGGGGTGACCCAGAGCAAAGCTTCCAGTCGTTTTACGTCGGCGCTCCGCAACGGCCCAAGCGGTGATTCCCGCGCCGGTCAGAGCCAAGCCCGCACCGGCCGCCCGGCGTCGGACGTCGCGCCCGGGGACGGAACCCGGATGCAGACGATCGAGGACTACATCCAGCACCAGGCCCACAACCTGCCCAGGGGGCAGCGGAATACTGGCTGCCTCCCTTTTCACCGCGCGGGCTGTTCGTAGAACTGCACCCATGCCAAGAAGATAGCCCCGGCCGCCCGGGAAAGCCACAGCCGAAGCTGCAGCCGGGAATCCTGTGGCGAGCGACCGCCGTCGAGCACTAACCGACGTCGCCCGAAACCTAAGGAAGTGTTAGGAAATCCGCTCCCACGTTGGCTGTGCCGTGCATCACCCATAGTTTGGAACATGTCCTCTTCACCTTGGAGGACCTTTCTTAGTCGACGAAGAGCCATGCGCAAGGACGCCATGAGCACCAGCTTCATGGACAGAACGAACTCAGGCAAGACACGGCTGCCGTCCCAGGCGCCGTCCAGGAAGGTTCATTGATGAGCACCCAACAAGCTGCACCTCTGAGCGAAGCCGCCCAGACACGGAAAGCCGTGAGCAACATCCTCAAGGGCTCCGCGGGCAACCTCGTGGAGTGGTTCGACCTCTACGTCTACACGGTTTTCGCGGCGTATTTCCAGTCGCACTTCTTCAACTCCTCGGACGACCTTCAGGCTGGCCTTGAGGCGATGGCGGTCTTCTCGACGTCGTTCCTCATGCGCCCGATCGGCAGCTGGTTCTTCGGCCGGTATGCCGACCGCAAGGGCCGCAAAGCTGCGCTGACACTCAGCGTGACCATGATGTCCGCCGGTTCCTTTGCCATCGCCATCCTGCCGACGCAGGATGTCATCGGCCTCTGGGCCCTGATTCTGTTGGTGTTTATCCGCATGGTCCAGGGTTTCTCGGTGGGCGGCGAGTACGGTACCAGCGCCACCTACATGTCCGAGGCTGCAACGGCAAAGCGCCGAGGCTTCTTCTCCAGCTTCCAGTACGTCACTCTGATCGGTGGTCAGATGCTGGCCCTCCTGGTGCTGGTTATCCTGCAGAACACTATGAGCAAGGATGACCTGACCGAGTGGGGCTGGAGGATTCCGTTTGCTATCGGTGGCGCCGCTGCACTGGTTGTTCTCTGGCTTCGCCGCTCGATGGAGGAAACCCTTTCTGCTGACCAGCTCCGCGCTGCGCACGTCAAGGTTGCGGGCGAAGCACAGCCCGGCACCATGAAGCTGCTGTTCACCAAGCACTGGAATCCGCTGCTCATCTGCATCGGTATCACCCTGGGCGGCACCGTCGCGTTCTACACGTATACCAACTTCATCCTGAAGTTCATGAACGATACGTCCGGCATCGCCAAGACCGATACCTCCGTGATCAACTTCTGGGCGCTGTTCATCTTCATGCTGCTGCAGCCCGTGTACGGCATGCTTTCCGACAAGATTGGCCGGAAGCCGCTGCTGATCTGGTTCGGCGTGACGGGTGTGCTGTTCACGTGGCCGCTGCTCTCCACGCTGGCCGGAACCAAGGATCCGTTCGTGGCCTTCCTCCTGATGTTCGGCGGCCTTCTCATGGTTGGCGGCTATACGTCCATCAATGCGTTGGTGAAGGCTGAACTTTTCCCGGCATCCATCCGCGCGCTCGGCGTCGGACTCGGTTACGCGATTGCCAACTCGCTGTTCGGCGGCACGGTTCCGCTGATCGGTGCAGCGCTGCAGAAATCGGGCCAGGTGGACATGTTCTTCACCTACGTCACCGCCGCCATCTTCATCTCACTGCTGGTGTACATCTTCGCGCTGAAGAACAAGAAGCCGACACACTTGGACGCGGAGCAGGGCAACGCCTTCGCCGCCAAGGGCACCGCAAAGGACGACGACGACAAGAAGGACTTGGTCAACGCCTGACCTGGCTACCTTGTGAGGCCCGCTTTGCGCCCTTTGGATACTCCGAAGAGAGCAGAGCGGGCCTCACAACGTTAAGCTCTAGTAGCGAACCAAAACCCGCGAACCAGCCCACAGCAAGCCAAAGGAACCAGACAGTGCACGTGCTCATCGTCGAGGATGACGACGCCATGGCGTCGGCCTTGAGCGCAGCCGTCGCCTCCGCCGGCCACAAGCACACCCGGGTATCGCGCGGCGAGGACGCACTCCTGGCCCACCGGCAACACGAAGTGATCCTGCTGGACCTCGGCCTCCCGGACCTGGATGGCCTGGATGTCCTGCGGAAACTCCGCCAGGTCACGCAGATTCCTATCCTGATCCTGACCGCACGGGACGACGAACGGAGCGTGGTGCTTGGCCTCCGATCCGGGGCCGACGACTATCTGGTGAAGCCCGTGAAACTTGTGGAATTGCTCGCCAGAATCGAGGCAGTCACCAGGCGCACCAATCGTTCCGGACAGGATGCTCCGCACGCCATCGTCCTCGGAGAACTCGAGGTGGACCTCGACCGCCGGGTGGCCTCGGTGGGCACACGACAACTCGCCCTTACGGCAACCGAATTCGACCTCCTCAGTCTCCTGGTCAGGAACGCAGGCTCAGTGGTGACCAGGGAGCAGATCCTGGACGCTCTCTGGGGCGATGCGTTCCTGGCGCACTCCCGGTCCTTGGATGTGCACCTGACCGGCCTCAGGTCCAAGCTCCAGCTTCCCGGGTTCATCATCAACGTCCGAGGCGTCGGCTACCGCGTAGAGCAACCGTGAAGGTCCGCGTCCTCGGCATCCTCAGCCTGCTGGTGGTGGTCATTGTGGTGACGGTTTCCAGTGTGATCCTGACATCGGCCAGCAGGGAGCTCACCCAGGAACTGCAGATCAACCGCGTCGCAGCCCTTAACCGCTTCGCGCAACTGGCCAGCGACGCCGTGGAGGACGCCAACACAACCCAACTGCAGCGCGAGATGGACCGCTATTCCGAGCTTTATGGTGAAGGAATCCTGATCCGGCTCCAACAGAGAACCGTCCGCTCCGGAGGCCTCAGCGAGGACCAACCAGAGGTTAGCGACGCACTGAACCGGGCGAGCCTCAATCTCAGCGACACTACGCTGAACCCCATCCGGGCGTTCGGCACAGGCAACGACTTCATCTCCAGGTCCTTCGGCACGGCCAGCCAGGTACTCGGCGAAGTGGTTGTTGAAGTCAATCTCGACGCAGCCCGGCAGAAGTTAAGGGAGCGGTGGCTCGTCGTCGGGTTTGCCGCGGTGGCGCTGGGGATGCTGCTGCTCGTGGCGGCATCGCGGATTACGGCTTGGGTTCTGCGCCCGGTTCACCGGCTGAGCAAGGCAGTCCACGAGCTCGAAGCCACCGGCAAAACCAGCCAGCTTCCCGAAGCCGGTCCGCCTGAGCTGCGGGAGCTGAGCCGCTCCTTCACGGCCATGGCAGGCACCGTGAGCGAGAGCATGGAGTCGCAGCGCCGGCTCATCGCCGATACTTCGCATCAACTCCGGAACCCTGTTGGGGCGCTGCGGCTGAGGATCGATCTGCTGCAGCTCGCCTTACGCTCGGAGCCTGAGAAAGAAGCGGCAGCAGGCGTTGTTGCGGAGCTTGAGCGGGTGGAAGAAATGCTCGACGGCGTGCTGAAGCTGGCAACCGCTGAACATCGCGCCTCTGAAGGGTCTGCCCGGGTGGAACCGGCATCAGAGCACAAGCGCCTGGCCGTCATCGATCCCTTCCCGGTCCTCCAGGGCGAAGTGGAGAGGGCGACGCCGGCCGCTCGCCTTGCCGGGTCGGAGCTGACGTTGGAGGGGCCAGCGTCCGAAAACCAGATCGTTTGTGACCCGGATGAACTCGCGCACATGGTGGGTGAACTCCTCGCCAATGCCATCAAGTACGCCCCGGGCGCCCGCATCACGGTGGCGAGCCGGCAGACGCAAGGAGGCACCGCCGTCGAGATTTCCGACGACGGTCCCGGCCTCCCAGCCGATCAACTCGCCGCGTCCACCACCAGGTTCTGGCGGGCACCACAGCACAGCACGATTCCCGGCAATGGTCTGGGTATGACCATTGTGGAACGGTTAGCGGAAGCGAATGGAGCGAAGTTGGTCCTGGAAGCGAACGAGCCACACGGGCTGACTGCCCGGCTCGAATTCGCGCGGCCTGGGGAGTCAATCCATGCCTGAGTTCCCTACGATCTCCCGGCGAAGGGCCCTCAAAGCAGCTGCCGTGCTCGGCTTGGGCGGCAGCCTGCTCGTATCAACAGTGGCATGCACACCGGAGGAACGGCCACAGGAACTGACAGTTGCCGGCGGCGAATCCGGCGGCTTCTACTTAGAGTTTGCCACCCTCCTCGCGGACCTGCTGGAGCGTGAACGGGTGGCTGAGGAGGCAGTCGCGCTGACCACCGGCGGAAGTCTCGACAACATCCAGCGGGTCTTATCCGGGGAGGCGACACTCGCCATCGCACTGGCCGACGCTGCCGGGCAAGCCGCAGCCCCAGGCCCAGCCGCAGCCCCAGCCCCAGGCAAGGACGACGGGCAGTTGGTGGCGCTGGGCAAGGTGTATCAGAACTACGTGCACTGCATCGTGCGCGAGGACAGCGGAATCCGAACCTTCGCCGACCTCGCAGGAAAGACCGCAGGCGTGGGCGAAACGGGATCAGGGACAACCCTCACAGCCGGGCGGATCATCAAAGCCGCAGGACTCTCAGGCGAGACGGCCGGGCCGGGAAGGGCTGTGAGGCAGGTCAACCTTGGGCTGAACCAGGCCTTGGCTTCCCTGAAGGACGGTTCGATTGACGTGATGATCCAGTCCGGAGGGGTTCCCACCGCGCCCATCGCCGCCGCGGCTCAGGACCTTGGCGTGCGGCTCCTCGACCTCTCCGAACTCATCCCTGCAACACGGGCACAGTCGGAGTTCTTCTACGACCGCGTCCTCATTCCCGCGAACAGCTACGGAAACGCACCTGCCGTATGGACCGTGGGAGTGGCCAACCTGCTTCTGTGCCGCAGGGACCTGGCGGATCATGTTGTTCGGCAGACCGTGGAGCTTTTGGTGGAGCAGGCTCAGGACCTGGTGCCGAAGTCCAGCACTGGCGTTCAATTCCTCAGCCCGGAAACGCTGATCAACACGTCCGGCCTGCCCCTGCATCCGGCTGCAGAGGCCGCTTACCGGGCGCTGCACGGTTAACCGGGAGGCGCGAAAATCGGCGACTGACGGGGCGAATGGCAAAATGGAACACATGACTTCAGCCGTTGCCCCTGCCATTGCCCTGACCATCGCCGGTTCTGAAGCGACCGGTGGCGCCGGCGCGCAGGCCGACCTCAAGACCTTTCAGGAACTCGGAGTGTTCGGCATTGCGAACCTCACCTGCATTGTTTCCTTCAACCCGCAGGACAACTGGAACCACCGCTTTGTGCCGGTGGACCAGCAAGTCATTGCAGACCAGTTGGAAGCCACGACGGCGGCATATGGTGCCGCTTCCGGCGCACCTTCGGTGCTGGACACAGTGAAGATCGGCATGCTCGGAAGCCCGGCAACCATCAGCACCGTGGAAAAGGCCGTGGCCGACGCCTCCTTCAGGCACATCGTGCTGGACCCGGTCCTGATCTGCAAGGGACAGGAACCCGGCCACGCCCTGGACACTGACCAGGCCTTGAAGGCGCAGATCCTTCCGCTGGCTACCTTCGTCACTCCCAACCACTTCGAGGCCGAGTCGCTTTCCGGACTCACCATCACTGACGAAGAGTCGCTCAAAGCTGCCGCCATTCGCATCCATGAGATCAGCGGCGCAGCAGTCCTTGCCAAGGGTGGGGTTCGGCTGGAAGGCCCGGACGCCGTCGACGTCTACTATGACGGCGAGACGCTGGAGGTCCTGCGCGCCCCGAAGGTTGGCGAAGTCGCCGTCTCGGGTGCCGGTTGCTCGTTGGCCGCCGCAGTGACTGCCGAACTGGCCAAGGGTGCGACACCGCTGGAAGCTGCCCGCACGGCGAAGGCTTTCGTGACCGCTGGCATCAAGAACCGCGTGTCCTCGGGTGCTCCGTTTGATGCCCTATGGCAGGGCGGGGCCCTGTCCTAGCTCTTGGCTAAAGACAACAGCCGCCCCGGAATCTTTTCCGGGGCGGCTGTTTCTTTGCATCAGGGCTAGCGCGAGACCTTGCCCATGAGCGAAGCGATCGGGCGCAGGAACAAGGGGCGGGCCAGGAACCAGGCGGCCGCCGTGAAGACGATGGAAGCAGCGAAGATCCCGAAACCCCACCAGCTGTTGCTGTCGTCGCTGGAGGCGTACATGTGGTTCAGGTTCCGCAGGGCACCGGTTGCCAACACCAGGGTTACGTGGACGATCACGAAGGCAACGAAGTAGATCATCACCGGGAAGTGGATCTTACGGGCCAGCTCGATCGGGTAGAACTTGTTGATCGCAGCCTTCTTGGGCCACGCTCCGGACATCCGGATGCCCGTGATGATGGCCAAGGGCGCGGCGATGAAGACCGTGATGAAGTAGGTGAGTAGCTGGAGGCTGTTGTAGTTGTTCCAGCCGTTTTCAACAGGCCAGTTCAGTGACGCGTACTGCAGCCCAGCCGAGACGGCATTCGGGAAGACGTCCCAGCTGGTGGGAACGATCCTCAGCCACTGGCCGGTAGCGAATAGCAGCACGATGAAGATGATGCCGTTCAGGACCCACAGCGCGTCCAGGGTCAGGTGGAACCACAGGTCCAGGCTGATCTTGGTAGGGGGATTCTTGGTCTTGATGAAACCCTTGTTGTTCCGGGTCCAGTTGGCAGCCGGGCGCGTGGTGGTCCGTACCTGCCAGCCGGAACGAATGATCAGCACGATGAAGAACATGTTGAGGAAGTGCTGCCAGCCAAGCCAGGCCGGGAACCCTGTGGGGGAACCTTCAGGAATGGCCGAGTGCCCGGGGTAGTCGGTGAGGAACTGCTGGACGGGCTGGAGGGTCCGGAGCCATTGCGCAACGAGCACCAGGATCAGTGCCACCACCAAAGCTCCTGCGGTGACGACGACGGGTTTGAACCACCTGTTCGACGTGATCCCGGACGACTTGCTTGAAACGGACATCAGGCCGCGTTCCTCTCTGGCTTGTTTGGCTGCGACCAGTTGGCGCTATATAGCGATTCAACCAGTTGCAGCCCGACGGTGAAAACGGCACCCGGGTTTCGGGGCGTTCGACGTCAAAAATCGCAGCATTCGGATACACACCGCAACATGCATTTCTAGAACAGACTTCCAGAATTATTTCTTGTCCCCCAAGGAACAGTCAAGGCTTGTTGCTGGCTATGTGGATTATTTGGAAGGTAGGATTTCAAAAAATCGCTGTTCGACACTCCGGTCGACGTCCTGCCTGCGAGAGGAGCCCACAGCATGGTTCGCAAAACATCCGATGCAGCCACCACTGCGGGCTCCTGGCAGTGGACCCGCACCGCCGCAACACAGCGCACTCTGCTGGACGCGGCCGCCAGCGTGTTCGTTGAGCATGGCTTTACCGACGCGAGCATCTCGGACATCGTGGCGCGGGCAGGGTCGAGCGTGGGCAGCCTCTATCACCACTTCGGCGGTAAGACCGAGCTCTTCCTGGCCCTTTGGAACGACTACCAAAACGAACACGAAAGACTCGTAGCTGCTGCCGTGGCCAAGGCACGCAAGGCCGGCGAAGACGATCCCCTGGCACTGTTCGACGTCGGCAGCCGCAGCTACTTCGACTACACCTGGAAACACCGGGACCTGGAGCGGGTGTTCATAGAAGGCGACACTCCCCCGGGCTTCGAGGTGCTCAGACGCGAACGTGGCCGTGAATGGGTCCGGCAGAATTCCGTGCTCCTGGGCGCCAGTGGCGACACCCTTGGCAGGCTCACCGTTGCGGTGATCACCGACATCATCACCGTCGCCGGGCAGGAAGTGGCCCTCAGTCCCACTAAGCGTGAGGCCGACGAGGTTATCGAAGCCGCCGCGGTGCTGGTGCAGCGCCTGGTCCGCTAGCTTCGCGGGTCCGCCACCCATCCCGTGAACAGTGGCATTCCTGTCTCGAGGTGAACGATCTGGTAGTGGAAGGGGTGGTCGAAGACGATCTCCCGGTCCGGAACCACGGCACTGGAGGCCTCCGCATTCATCTGGGTCACGGCGGAGGCAATGGTCCCCTTTTCGGCAACGGTGACGTTGGCAGCTTGAGCCGCCTGCGTCAGTTTCATGCCCTGCTGGATCGCGTCGAAGTCTTTGTCCGTGGCCAGCATCTGGTCAAGTCCAAGTGTTTTGAAGATTCTCCGCAGCTCAAACGTGGTCTTGTGGTCCCACTTGGGGAGGCTGATCTGAACCATGCCTTGCTTGGCGGAACCCAACCCTTTAGCCACGTCCGCCAGCACCTCCGCGGAAACCGCCGACGGACCAGCCGAACCCGAAGCACCGCCGTCGGGCAGTACCAGCCGCATGACGAAACCCTCGGCGTAAGGCAGATCCACGGCCTTCCATCCGGGAGCTTCGGCGTACGCCATGGTGAGCGAAGAGTGCATTATTGGCACGTCGAATACTTCCCCGCCCTTGGTAAAGGGGCCGTCCGCCGTGTCATTCGCGTCGAACGGCGTCTGCCAGGCGGCGGCGAAGTAGAGGACATTGAGCAGGCTGAAGGTGTTGTCAGGATCGTATTGTGCGGGTGCTTCCTTGATCCGGCCGCCGGTGTTCTTACCGACCCACTGGTCGATTGCTGGTTTGGTCACGGCCTCGTCCTGAAAGTTCACCGGGTATACGCCTGTGCCGAAATGTTTGGCGAGCGTCGTGAGAAAGGCCTCGCCGGTGGGCACGCCTTCGTCAACGAACAGCCCGTTGGCGGCGTGCATGACCGGCTGACGCGGCGGGTTCCCTTCATCGACTGAGCCCGGGTCGCCGTCGAACTTCTCGAGGGAGGCGAGCAGTGCGTTCATCGCTTCGTCGCGCCCCTCTTTGGGCAACCCCAGGGCGGAGTCCATCTCCTGAGCTGTGGCCCCGGATGCCCCGGCCCGAAGCATGCTCAACGCAATCAGCAGGCTGGCAGGCGACGACACTACGTTGCCGGTGGCGGAGTCGCCGCCGTCCGTCAGCAGTGTGGCGCCGAGCTTCCGTGCAGAGGTGTTGAAGGCCGCAAGCTGCGTCGAATAGTCGGTGGTCTGGACAGAAACGCGAGTCACACCGTCGGCGGTTTGGAGCCCGACGTCGGTTGGTTGCGGCGCGCAGGCACTGATAGTCGCGGAGCCGCTCGCCAAGGCTGCTGCCGCGAGCAGCGCTGCCACTCTCCAAGTTCGTTTCATGGCCCATCCCCTGTTTGGCGTTGTCCTTACATGGTGCTCCGTTTGAGGAGGGAATTCACGCGAAGTGAGAGAGGGATCGCCAAATGGTGCCGGGACGTGAGCGAGCGTCATGCCCAAGCACGAGGGACGTGAGAGAGGGATCGCCAAATGGTGCCGGGACGTGAGCGAGCGTCACGCCCAAGCACGAGGGACGTGAGCGAGCGTCAGCGTTCGGAGTGCGCCGCCAGGAACGAGTAGACCTCGGTCTCGTCCACGCCGGGGAAGGCGCCGGGCGGCATGGCGGCGAGCAGGTGTGAATGTGCGCGGGCGGAAGGCCACGCGTTGCCGGCCCACTCGCTAGCCAGAGACTCCGGCGGCCGCTTGCAGCAGTTCGGGTCCGGACAGTTGGACGTTGCACGGGCGGTGGTCTCCCGGCCTCGGAACCACTTCACGTGCTGGTACGGCACCCCGATGCTCAACGAGAATTCGCCGGCAGCGGAGCGCTCCGTGCGGGCCGTGCACCAGTAAGTGCCCGATGGCGTGTCCGTGTACTGGCTGTACGCGCTGAACTTGTCCGGCACGTCAAATACGGCGCGCGAGGTCCATGCTTTGCACGACGGTTGCCCTTCAATCGCCCCGGTGTGATCCTGCGGGAAGGTCACGCCGTCGTTCTCGTACGCCTTGTAGATGATGCCGGACTGATGCGTTTTCTGGAAGTGCGTGGTGATGCCCAGGTGCTTGGTGGCAAGGTTGGTGAAGCGGTGCGCGGCGGTTTCGTAGGACACTGCGAAGGCATCCCGGATGTCCTCCACGGCAATTTCCTTGGCGGCCTTGGCTTTTTGCAGGAATTCCACGGTTGCTTGTTCGGGAAGCAGCAAAGCGGCCGCGAAGTAGTTGGTGGCCACTCGCTGCGCCAGGAAATCCCCGTAGTTTCGCGGAGTTTCATGCCCCAGCACATAGTGGCCAAGCGCCTGCAGGAGCACTGAACGGGGGTCGTGGTCCTGGCGTTGGTTCTGCGTCAGATAAATTCTGCGGTTCTTCAAATCGGTCACGGAGCGCGTGGAATGGGGAAGATCACCCACATGGTGCAGGGTGAAACCCAGGTTCTCGGCGATGTCCGCGATGACGTGCTGGCTCAGCGGACCGGTGGTGTAACCCACCCCTTTGAGGACCTTCTGCGCCTCCGCCTCGTACTCGGGGAAGTAGTTGCCGCGCTCGCGCATCATGGCACGCAACTCGCCGTTCGCGCGGCGGGCTTCTTCCGGCGTCGCGACTTGCTCATTAAGTTTGCGTTCGAGCTCCTGAAGCAGCCCCACCTGTGACTCCAGCACATCGAGCGGAAGCCGCGAGCTGATGCGGATTTTGGGCAGGTTGAGGGACTCATACAGTGGTCCCCGCTGGTACCGCTCCAGCTCAATCTCCAAGGCTGCCCGACGACTCGGCGGCTCCGCTCCCAGAAGTTGATCGATGGTCACATTCAGCGACGCAGCGAGCTGCTGAAGGAGACCCAACTTGGGTTCGCGTTTGCCGTTTTCAATAAGGCTCAGCTGGCTCGGTGCGGTCCCGACGGCGGCACTCAAGTCGTCAAGGGTCAGCCCGGCCTGCTTGCGTAGATGGCGCACGCGGCGGCCCAGGCTGATGACGTCCAGTTCAGGGGACGCAGCGGACAACGACGGCGATGCGGCTTCGCGATTCCAACTCACAGGTGACATTTCTTGAGAATACGCGAAGAAGTGCATTTCTTTCCATGGTTTTCCTCTAGTAACCCTCGTGGAAGTGCAGAAAAGTAGGTCTTACGAAAAGAAATACGAACCCCGGGCAAGCCGGCCGATGCAGCAAAGGCGCAGCGGAGGCCGGCCCGGGCACCACTTAGGAGACATGCAATGACCGCATCGTTTGAACCAGCAGAGCAGCACTCCGCACAGGAGACAGCAAGCGAGCAGGCAGCAGCGCTGGAACTTGAATGGTCCGCCAACCCGCGGTGGGAAGGCGTCACCCGTGATTACTCGGCCACCGACGTCGTCCGCCTCCGCGGTCGCGTCTCCGAAGAGCACACCCTGGCCCGCCGCGGTTCGGAGAAACTCTGGAAGCAGCTCACCGAGGAAGCACCCACCGGCGGATACACCAACGCCCTTGGCGCACTGACCGGCAACCAGGCAGTACAGCAGGTCAAGGCCGGCCTCCGCGCCATCTACCTCTCCGGCTGGCAGGTGGCCGCCGACGCCAACCTCTCAGGCCAGACCTACCCGGACCAGTCCCTGTACCCGGCCAACTCGGTCCCCCAGGTTGTCCGCCGCATCAACAACGCCCTGCTCCGCGCAGACCAGATCGAATATGCCGAGGGCGTCAAGACTGTTGAGGACTGGCTGGTCCCGATCGTCGCCGACGCCGAAGCAGGCTTCGGTGGCCCGCTCAACGCCTACGAACTCATGAAGTCCATGATCACCGCAGGTGCTTCGGGCGTTCACTGGGAAGACCAGCTCGCGTCCGAAAAGAAGTGTGGCCACCTCGGCGGCAAGGTCCTGATTCCCACCCAGCAGCACATCCGGACCCTGAACGCAGCCCGCCTGGCAGCCGACGTCGCCGGCACCCCCACCGTGGTCATTGCCCGAACCGACGCCGAAGCCGCAACGCTGATCACCTCCGACGTTGACGAGCGCGACCAGGAATTCATCACTGGCGAGCGGACGGCCGAGGGCTTCTATAAGGTCCGCAACGGAATCGAACCCTGCATTGCCCGAGCCAAGGCCTACGCCCCGTACTCCGACCTCATCTGGATGGAGACCGGCACCCCGGACCTGGAACTGGCCCGCAAGTTCGCCGAATCGGTCAAGGCCGAGTTCCCGGACCAGATGCTCTCCTACAACTGCTCCCCGTCCTTCAACTGGCGCAAGCACCTGGACGACACCACCATCGCCAAGTTCCAGCGCGAACTCGGTGCCATGGGCTTCACGTTCCAGTTCATCACCCTGGCCGGCTTCCACGCCCTGAACTACTCGATGTTCGACCTCGCCCACGGCTACGCCCGGGAAGGCATGAGCGCCTACGTCGAGCTCCAGGAAAAGGAATTCGCCTCCGAGTCCCGCGGCTACACCGCCACCAAGCACCAGCGCGAAGTCGGCACCGGCTACTTCGACGACATCGCAACCGCGCTCAACCCGAACGCATCCACCCTCGCACTGGTCGGATCGACCGAAGAGGGCCAGTTCCACTAACCACTTCCGACGGCGGCTGCCGCCTCCGGCCTACGGAGCGGTGATGCTCTGCCTGCTACGTGTCCACCTCACCGAGGCGCCGCCGTCGAACCTTTTCTTAGGAGTATTAGAATGAACAGCTTCACTGACAACTTCACTATCAATGGCATCACTTTGACCGCGCAGCCCATCTGCCGGCAGAACGAGGTTTTGACTCCGGACGCCTTGGAGTTCATCGGCCAGTTGCACCGGGCTACTGCTGACCGTCGTCAGGAGCTGATGCAGGCACGGCACGCCCGCCGTGGGCAGATCGCCGCCGGCCAGGATCCGCGGTTCCGTCCGGAAACTGAGGGCATCCGGAACGACCCGTCGTGGCGTGTGGCTCCCCCGGCTCCGGGTTTGGAGGACCGCCGCGTGGAGATCACGGGCCCGGTGGACAAGAAGATGACCATCAACGCCCTGAACTCCGGTGCCAAGGTGTGGCTGGCCGACATGGAGGACTCGTCCACGCCGACGTGGCGCAATGTCATCCAGGGCCAGCTGAACCTGACCGATGCTTTGGAGCGCCGGATCGATTTCACCTCCCCGGAAGGCAAAGAGTACAAGCTCAAGGCTGCCGAGGACCTGCCCACCATCGTGGTCCGTCCCCGCGGCTGGCACCTGCCGGAAAAGCACATGCTGATCGACGGCAAGCCGATCGCCGGCGGCATCGTGGACTTTGGGCTCTTCTTCTTCCACAACGCCCGCCGCCTGCTGGCCCAGGGCAAGGGCCCGTACTTCTACCTGCCGAAGATCGAGAACCACCTCGAAGCCCGGCTGTGGAACGACATCTTCGTCCTGGCTCAGGACCTGCTAGGCATCCCGCAGGGCACCATCCGCGCCACCGTGCTGATCGAAACCATCACGGCCGCGTTCGAGATGGAGGAGATCCTCTACGAACTGCGCGATCATGCTTCAGGTTTGAACGCCGGACGTTGGGACTACATCTTCTCGCTGATCAAGAACTTCCGTACCCGCGGACCGCGTTTCGTGCTCCCGGACCGCGGACAGGTGACCATGACCCAGCCGTTCATGCGCGCCTACACGGAGCAGCTGGTCCGGGCTTGCCACCGCCGCGGGGCCATGGCGATCGGTGGCATGGCAGCCGCTGTTCCCAACCGCAAGGACGAAGCAGCAAACCAGGCTTCGTTCGACAAGGTCCGGGCGGACAAGACCCGTGAAGCGAACGATGGTTTCGACGGCTCCTGGGTGGCCCACCCGGACCTGGTGCCTGTTTGCCGGGAAGTTTTTGACTCAGTTCTTGGAAGCCGCCCCAACCAGCTGGACCGCTCCCGCGAGGACGTCACACCGGATGACCGGGCGCTGATCGACATTGCCAGCACCGAGGGCACCATCACCGAAGGCGGCGTTCGCCTGAACATCGAGGTTGGCATCCGCTACATCGAATCCTGGCTGCGGGGCAACGGAGCTGTGGCCATCCACAACCTCATGGAAGACGCTGCCACCGCCGAGATCTCCCGGTCCCAGCTTTGGCAGTGGATCCACTCCCACGCCATTACCGACCGCGGCGACATCATCACCCGCGAATGGGTGGAAGACATGCTGGACGAGGAATTCGCCCGCCTGGAACGCTTCGACGGAGACCGCTTCGCTGACGCCCGTGCCATCTTCGAAGAAGTCACCCTGGCCGAGGAATTCCCCACCTTCCTGACCATCCCCGCCTACGCCCGTTTCCTCACCGAGGCCCGGGAGGAGGCTACGGAAGAGGAACTCGTCGCCGCCTAGATCCACTGGGTAACGACACATCAAGCCCCGACGCTGGGCTGCCTGCACTCTTCGCAACAAGTGACCCCGACCGTCGGGGAGGCAGCCCAGCAACGGGGCTCTTCCATGCCCGGCCCGCCTCCATATCGACGGCCCGCTACCGCTGCCGGGCCACCCAGCGCACGGACGACGTGGTGCACACGCAGAACGCGAGCACCGAGCCAAGGATCACCAACAGCGGCGCCGTCCACCCTCCGGTAACACTGTGCACGAACCCAACGACAGTGGGAGCCAACGCAGCGAAGCAGTAGCCAACGCCTTGCACCACGGCGGACATCTTCCCGGCGGCAGCCTGTGATTGCGCGAATTTGATGATGGCAATGAAGATCACCGTGATGCCGCCACCCTGGGCGACACCGCCCAGCGAGGACCACATCCACCACCACGAAGGCGCCAGCAATAGACCCACGGGAACCGTGAGCCACAGCGTACTCAAGGTGACCGCTACCGTCGTCGTACTGGCGAAGCGTGCCAGGAGCGGAACGCCCAGGCCGCCAACAATGGCGAAAATCTGGAACAGCGAGGAACCTGCACCGGCGTCGGCGGTACCCATGGCGAGTTCGTCGGACAGGAAGCTCGGCAGCCAGGCGGTGACCCCGTAGTAGGAGAACGCCTGGCCCGCAAAACCGAGTGTGAGGCCCGCGGTCAGCCATCGAACACCCGCAACACGACCGGCCGCAGAGGGGGGAGGAGCCGGAACCGCCAGCGGAACAAAGGCCTTCCGGGCACCAACAGCGGGCACCCAGAACAAGATGGCCGCCAAGGCCAACAACGCGCTCGCGGCCAAGGAAAGTCGCCATCCCACCAGCTCTGCAAGTGGTGCCGTGGCCACGGATGTGAGGAACGAGCCGACGTTGAGGGCAGCTGTGTAGACGCCCATCGCGGTTGCCTGGCGCCGAGGGGCGAAGTCGCGCCGGATGATGAGTGGCACCGCGATGTTGCCGATAGTGATGGCCACACCAATGATGACCGTTCCCACCATCACCGAAACGCCGCCGCCGCTGGAGCGGATCACTACGCCGGCCAGCACGCCGAGCAACGTGAGCATCACGGCGACTTCAGCCCCAAGGCGGCGGCCCGCAAGTGAGGCCAAGGGCGAAGCGAGGGAGAAGCAGAGCACCGGGATGCCGGTGAGCAGTCCGAGCTCAACCGGTGAAAAACCGAGGTCCTGCCGAAGGGAGTCCACCACGGGCGCTACGGCCACGAAAGGCCCTCGCATGTTGAGGGCGATCAGCCCGATGCACGCAAGGATCAGCCAGCCGCGGGGAATCTTGGCGAGAAACTGGCTCATTGGACAGGCCGAAAGGTGACAGGAAGCGTTTTCATCACTTTCATTGCTATCACGCTCCCGCGCCGCGAAAGGCCATAAGGAGCGCTTATCCCGCTGCCTGGAGCGTGGCCTCAATCACTGCCGGCGACAGGACATGCTGCGTGACCATCCGGCTGGCGCCGAGGATGGCCGCGTGGTCTCCGGCCATGGAAATACCGATGCGCAGGTGCGTGGTCGCCAGGGGCAGGGAGCGCCGGTAGACCACTTCACGGATGCCTGCCACGAGGTGTTCTCCGGCCTCGCCCACACTTCCCCCGATGATGATCATGGACGGATTGAGCAGGTTGACCACGGTTGCCAGTACGTCGCCGACGTCGCGCCCGGCCTGCCTCAGCGCCTGGATCGCCTGCAGGTTTCCTTCGCCCACGAGCCGCAGGACATCGGCACCCGTAGAAGCTTCCAGTCCTTGCGATTGGAGTTGGCGCGCGACGGCGGGACCTGAGGCAAGCGCCTCAAGGCAGCCCTGGTTGCCACACCGGCAGAGGACGTCGTCGCCGCGGGGAACCCGGACGTGGCCGAGGTCGCCGGCGGTGCCGTTGGCGCCGCGCTGCAGTTCACCGCTGCTGATGATTCCCGCGCCGATGCCGGTGGCTACCTTGATGAACAAGAAGTTGTCATGGTCCGGCCAGTACGCGGTTCGTTCGCCGAGGGCCATGATGTTGACGTCGTTGTCCACCAACACCGGAACGGGCAACGAGCGCTGAACGTAAGTGGCGACGTCGAACCCGTCCCAACCCGGCATGATCGGCGGCTTTACGGGGCGTCCGGTGTCGTGTTCTACGGGCCCGGGCAGTCCGATTCCCATGCCGGCGAGGTCGCCGAGTTCCCTCCCTGCCTCGGCAAGAAGCTGGCGGCCTGCGGAGACTACGCGACCCAGGACTACCTCGGGTCCGTCTGCAACTTCCTGCCCCAAACGCCGTTCGGAAAGGATGCTGCCGCTAAGGTCGGTGACGGCAACAATCACGTGGGTAGCACCGACGTCGACCGCCAGGACCACGCGCGCGGCGGGATTGAAGGCGAAGCGCGACGGCGGCCTGCCGCCTGTGGAGGTCGCTTCACCGGCTGGCCCGACGAGTCCCGAGCTGATGAGGGCGTCAATGCGTGAGGCCACAGTGGACCGGGCCAACCCCGTGGTTTCGGCGAGCTCCGCGCGGGTGCGGGCCTTGCCGTCGCGGAGGAGCTGGAAGAGATTACCGGCGCGTGAGAGATTGCCGGCCTCGGGCGCGGAGTTGTATCCGGCGTCGATTCCGGCCTCAGATGTCATGCATTTAGTGAAGCATGATTGCTTATGCATGTCATCCGGTGGAAGTCGGTCGAATTTCTTGCGACTTTTGGTAGACGCTCGGCATAAGTCCCTCTAGGCTGAAAGAAGTTCATGATCAGACCACGGTTGATGGAATCTGTAGCTCCCTCGGCAGCGGCTCACTAGACTGACGCCATCTCGCCGATATTCCAGAACGCCTTCCCGGAAAAGGAACCCCATGTCGTACTCACTCCAGCTGTACACCCTCCGCGATGCCATCCAGGAGGACCTGCCTGGAACCATCAGGAAGGTTGCCGAGATCGGCTTCACGCAGGTTGAACCGTACAACTTCGTGGCCACTGCCAAGGAGCTCGGAGCTGCACTGAAGGAGAACGGGCTGACCGCTCCTTCCGGCCACGCACCGCTCCTGTCCCAGGACCAGGACGAGATCTTTGCAGCGGCCAAGGAATTGGGCATCACCACCGTGATCGATCCCTTCCTCCCGGCCGAGCACTGGCAGGACGCCGAGACCATCCAGGGCACGGCAGCCAAGCTCAACGCTGCAGCGAAGAAGGGTGCTGAATACGGCATCCGTGTCGGTTACCACAACCATGCCTGGGAGCTTGAGTCCACCATCGAAGGCAAGACCGCCCTGGAGTACCTTGAGGGCTTGCTGGATCCGGAGCTCGTCCTTGAAGTAGACACCTACTGGGTTGCCGTCGGTGGCCAGGATCCCGTGGAACTGCTCGCCCGTTTGGGCGACCGTGTGAAGCTCATCCATATCAAGGACGGCCCGGGAAACACCGACACCAAGGCACAGCAGCCCGCCGGCCAAGGCACCATCCCCGTGCTGGACGTCATCGCCGCTGCCAAGTCCTTGGAAGTAGGGGTTGTGGAATTCGATGACTACTCCGGTGACATTTTCCAGGGCATCACTGAGAGCCTGGCCTATCTGACCGCTGCAGCCAGCGCAGAGGCCGCCGAAGGAGTACAAGCATGAGCTTCGCACCCTCAACCCGTAAGGGCACGGTCGGCGTCGCCGTCATCGGCGCGGGCAACATCAGCAAGCAGTATCTGGACAACCTCACCGTTTTCCCGGACCTGAAAGTCCTGGTGATCGCGGACCTCTTCGTCGACGCCGCCGAGGCACGGGCCAAGGAATACGGGATCCCCGAATTTGGTGCCCCCGAGCTGGCACTGAACCATCCCGACGTCGAAATCATCGTGAACCTGACCATCCCGGCAGCGCACGTCGAGGTCGCCACAGCGGCGGTGAACGCGGGCAAGCACGTCTGGACCGAGAAGCCGTTCTCCCTGGACCGTGAATCCGGGCTCGGCCTGCTCAAAGCAGCTGACGCGGCGGGTATCCGCCTCGGCACCGCCCCGGACACCTTCCTCGGAGCGGGCCTGCAGACCGCCCGCCGGATCATCGAGCGTGGGGACATCGGCACACCGCTGACCGGCATGACCACGTTCCAGACACCCGGCCCTGAATCCTGGCACCCAAACCCGGCTTTCCTGTTCCAGCACGGTGCCGGACCCTTGTTCGACATGGGCCCGTACTACCTCACCGCCTTGATCCAGACCTTCGGATCGATCCGCAAGGTGGCCGCCGTCGGCTCCTCCGCCAAGGCGACCCGCGTCATCGGTTCCGGACCCAAGGCCGGCGAGGAATTCGCCGTCGAGGTCCCCACCCATGTGTCCGCGATGGCGCAGTTCGAGGGCGGCCAGTCCTCGCACAGCGTGTTCTCGTTTGAGTCCCCGCGCCAGCGCATGGGATTTGTGGAGATCACCGGCTCCGAGGCGACGCTGTCGCTGCCGGATCCGAACTATTTCGACGGCGACCTGAAGCTGTGGCGCCCCGGGGCGGAAGAACCCGAGATCATTCCATCCACCGGACCAGCCAACGGCCGTGGCCTGGGCGTGCTGGACATGGCCCGTGCCCTGCGCTCCGGTGCACCGCACCGGGCCACCGGCGAGCTCGCCTACCACGTGCTGGACACCATGGTCTCGATCTCCGAATCCGTGGAATCGGGCTCATTCGTGGACGTCACCAGCAACGCGCCTGCCTCGGCCGCCCTCCCTGAGGACTGGGCGCCCGAAACCGCAACGCTCTAGCAGCCCGCAAAGCGATAGGAAATGAAGAAGAACATGACCACCCCCGCCCACCCGTCCGACCATACGCCTTCCCCGGCCAACGGCCACGCATCCTCCCCGTTGGGGGTTGCCGCCATCGGCTATGCCTTCATGGGAAAGGCCCATTCGAACGCGTGGCGGAACGTGGCCAGCTTCTTCGACGTCCCGGCCTTCGAACAGAAAGTGCTCGTCGGTCGGGACGCCGATGCCGTCGCGGAGGCCGCCGCAAAGTACGGTTGGGCCGAGTCCGCCACCGACTGGCGTTCCGTGATTGAACGCGACGATATCCACATCGTCGATATCTGCGCCCCCGGCTGGATGCACGCCCAAATCGCGACCGCCGCACTGGCCGCCGGGAAACACGTCCTGGTGGAAAAGCCGCTGGCCAACACCATCGCCGAAGCCGAAGCCATGACCGCAGCAGCCATTTCTGCGCGGGCCCAAGGGGTTCAGTCCATGATCGGCTTCAACTACCGCCGCGTCCCGGCCCTGGCCCTTGCCCGGGAACTCATCGCCGAAGGCCGGCTCGGAATCGTCCGGCACATCCGCGCCGCCTATCTGCAGGACTGGCTCTCCGACGCCAAGTCCCCCATGACCTGGCGGCTCCGCAAGGAAACTGCCGGTTCCGGCGCGCTCGGCGACATCGCCTCTCACGCCATCGACCAGGTCCTTTTCCTCCTGGGCGATGCCGTCACCGAAGTCTCCGGCCGTCTGCACACCTTTGTGGACCGCCGCCCCGGCGCTGATGGTCCCGAGGATGTCACGGTCGACGACGCCGCTTGGGCCACGCTATCCCTCGCCTCCGGAGCAATCGCCTCAGTGGAAGTCAGCCGGGTAGCAACGGGACAGAAGAACTCCCTCAAGCTCGAAATCTACGGCGATAAGGGCACCATCCTCTTTGACCTCGAGGCCCTGAACGAACTCGGCTTCCTGGACGCTACCGTGCCGGTCCGCGAGCAGGGCTTCCGCCGGATCCTGGTCAACGAGCCCGAGCACCCCTACCTGGAAGCGTGGTGGCCGCAAGGACACATTATCGGCTGGGAACACACCTTCACCCACCAGATCCGCGACTTCCTCACTGCCATCGCGGCCGGTGAGGCCCCGTCGCCGTCGTTCGAAGAAGGCTTGAACGTCCAACACATCCTCGCCGCCGTGGAAGAATCCGCGGCCGCCAAGAGTTCACTCGTCCAGCTCAACGCAGCCGTATCCGAAGGAGCCTGACATGCCCCGCCCGTACACCTTGTTCACTGGCCAGTGGGCCGACCTCCCCTTCGAGGAAGTTGCGCGCCTTGCCTCGGGCTGGGGCTACGACGGCCTGGAAATCGCCGTCTCCGGAGACCACCTGGACGCTTGGCGTTGGGACGAACCCGGCTACGTCGAATCCAAACTCGC
>NZ_AKKK01000034.1 GCF_000281065.1 Arthrobacter sp. M2012083 | reverse complement strand
CCCCCGCCGCTGGTTCGGGCAGTGGCTGACCCGGCGAGGGTACACGGAGACGGTGGATGATGCCGGTAACCAATTCGGTACCATCGAGCTGGTTCCGGGAGCTCCTTATGTTTTGCTTGGCTCCCACCTCGATTCCCAGCCGTTGGCTGGCAGGTACGACGGCGCGTACGGGGTGCTCGCAGCGGCCACGGCCGGCAGCATCGTGGCGGCGGAAGCCCGAGCCGGGAAGGTGGACCCCCACTACAACCTTGCTGTTGTCAATTGGTTCAACGAGGAAGGCAGCCGTTTCGCGCCAAGCATGATGGGGAGCTCGGTCTTCACCGGGAAACTTGCGCTCGAGGACGCATTGGCCACTACTGATCACAGCGGAACCACCGTGGCGAAGGCGTTGACCGGTGGGCACCTCCTCCCGGACGGCACTGCCCCGACCCTCGCCAACGTTGCCCGCTACGCTGAAATTCACATTGAACAGGGCAGGAACCTTGAAGAGAGCGGCACACAGGTGGGGGTGGTGGACCGCACCTGGGCTGCCAGCAAGTTCCGGGTAACGATCGATGGTGCCCAATCACACACCGGCGCCACACGCATGGAGGATCGCCGGGACGCCCTCTACGGTGCGGCCCTGCTCATCGCTGCCGCGCGGGAACTGGCAGCGGAGTTTGATCCGGGACTGTTGCACACCTCGGTGTCCGAACTGTATGTGCTTCCCAATTCCCTCGTCACCATAGCCAGGCAAGTCACCATGAACCTTGACCTTCGGTCCCCGGATGAAGACGTACTTGCCCGGGCGGTGGATCTTCTGGGGAAATGGGCAGGCGAAGCCAGTGACCGATCCCGTACGGACATTCGCATGGAGTTGACACATCAGTGGGGCTTGGTGGCGTACCAGCCAGAAGGTGTTGCCCTAGGCATCGCCAGCGCTGAACGCCTGGGCTTCACGCACACGAACATCATGACCGTAGCCGGGCACGATTCGACCAACATGAAGGACGTGGTCCCAACCGTCATGCTGTTCGTTCCCAGCGTGGAAGGAATATCGCACAATGAGGCCGAGTACACCACGGACGAGGATGCACTGCGTGGTGTCGAGCTGCTGGCAGAGGTGACGCGTCGGCTGCTCCAGGGCGGCATGGGCTAGCTGGATCTGAAGCTGACCTTGCCACTGGAACCGAACCAGCGGATGCTACCTCCCTGGTAGTCCTGCACTATGGTGCCCGCTGAAACGTACTCATCAGAGGTTGGGTATCCGAGTTGGCCCTTCTCGAATCCGTGCTGGCCCCAGAGGTTCCTCACCGCACCCATGCTGAGGTGTGCGCCGCTGGCAGGCGAGTAGTAGATGGACCCGTTTTCGTACGCCTGTCCGACGCCACCATTCACCATGCCCCGGATCTCGTCCGTGACCGGGTACCCCAGGATGCCCGCCTCATAGCCGAGGTATGCCCATTTGCTCCGGATCAAGCCAGTACTGACGTGCGCTCCGGTTGCGGGCGTGAAGTAGATGGAGCCACCTTCGTATGCTTGACCGATGCCGCCCTTGGCCATGCCGGATATCTCGTCCGTGGTTGGGTAGCCGAGGTAGCCTCTTTCGTATCCGGTGGAACCCCATGCAGTGCGAATGGCGCCCATACTAATGTGCACGCCTGTGCTGCCGCCCCAGTAGATGGATCCATTCTGATATGCCTGGCCCAAGGCTCCCCGGGTCATCCGTACCTCATCGGACGCCGGGTAACCGAGGAATCCATTTTCAAATCCTGTTGAACCCCACTTGCCCCGTATTACTCCTGTGCTGAAGAAGGTACCGGACAGTGGCGAGTGATAGATGGAGCCATGTTGGAAAGCTTGGCCGGCTCCACCATTTTTGAGGCCATACATTTCGTTGCTGATGGGATCACCGGCGTAAGCGGGCCCACCGATTGCGGCGTACTTGTTGGTGATAGCCCCGAACGGTGAACTGCTGTAGGGAGTAAAGACGTCGTCCACGGCGCCCATGATGATGCGGTCACCGGGCCGGTTGGTCTTCAGGAGTTGGGTTACGGTCCCCAAGTGCGTTGAAATGCAGCCAGCGCTCGGGACGTTTCCGGCGTGGAAGAAAATCGCATAGGAAGCCCCTTGGACAGTTGGCATGTCCGGGTATCGGTTCCAGTTGATCACCGCGGCCTGCTCATAGAAACCTTGGTTCATATATGTCCAAAGGTTCTCGTCCGATTCGCCGCCCAGCCCCTCGAAGTACTGGTTATAGGTGGGTCCATGTTCACCTCCCCAGCGGGAATTGGGATTCACCGTGTAGTACTTCAAAGCGGTCCCCGGATTGGACCGGCCCAAGGCCTCCGTGAAACTAAAGCTTCCGGTGGGAGACTTCCAAGTGTCTTCCCATGCCCGGTTCTGCGCCGAGAACCCCTTGGAGCCGGCGAACCCAGTGGTTTGCCACTCCTGCGTGTACCCGCTCCCCGCCCGTACACACCCCGTGATGACAACAGCCGACTGTGAGTTGTCTGTCGCGGTGGCGAACGTGACGCGATTGGCCGCGTATGAAGGGAACTTCACCTGCCCGGCACTGAGGCGTTGACATGGGTTGTACACCTGCTGGCCTGCCTCCGCGGGTGCCGCGAACACCAGCAGCGACGCCGCCAAAATCGCCGCAAGGAACCAGGCGGACACTATTTTTCCGATCACGAGTCTTCCCCCAACGAGACAATCAAGCGAAAGATTCACAGTGAAGCTTTCAAAGCAGCGCTAACGTCCCGGACAAAAGGTTATGGGACCGCTGGGCAAGTTCCCGACATGGCCGCAGCGAATCGCCTGGGTTACTGGCGCCCTATAGAGTCGTTTCAATGGACAGCAAACTGACAATAGCCCCGCGCCCAGCTTCCCCCCAAGGGGCAGCACAGTTTGCCGACGCTGAGGACGGGTACGTCAGGGTCCGCGGAGCCCGCGAGAATAACCTCCGTAATGTGGATGTGGACGTACCCCGCGACGCAATCGTCGCGTTCACTGGAGTCTCGGGCTCCGGAAAATCGTCCCTGGCGTTCGGCACCATCTTTGCCGAAGCCCAGCGCCGTTATTTCGAATCCGTGGCCCCCTACGCGCGGCGCCTCATCCAACAGGGCCACAATCCCAAGGTGGAAGCGATCACAGGGCTGCCACCCGCCGTCGCCCTCCAACAGCGCCGGGGCACGGCAACCGCCCGTTCCAGCGTTGGCACACTGACCACGCTGTCCAATTCCCTGCGAATGCTCTTCTCCCGAGCCGGGAGCTATCCGAAGGGGGCCGGGCAATTGGATTCCGACGCCTTCTCCCCCAACACTTCTGCCGGTGCTTGCCCTGAGTGCCACGGACTGGGAGTCGCCCACACGGTCACGGAAGATTCCCTGGTTCCCGACCCGTCCCTCAGCATCCGGGACGGCGCCATCGCTGCGTGGCCCGGCGCTTGGCAAGGTAAGAATCTCCGCGACATCCTCACACATCTTGGTTACGACGTCGACACGCCATGGCGGAAGCTACCGAAGAAGGACCGCGATTGGATTCTCTTCACCGAAGAGCAGCCCGTTGTGGAAGTGACACCTCAACGGGACCGGGTCGCCAAGCCCTACAAGGGCCGGTTCTGGAGCGCCAAAAGCTACGTACTCCACACTCTGGCCGATTCGAAAAGCTCCACCATGCGCGACAGGGTGCTGCGCTTCATGGAAACCGGGCGCTGCCCGCAGTGTGGCGGCAGCGGGCTCCGGCCGGAAGCACTTGCCGTCACGTTCGCCGGCAAGACCATCGCGGAGCTCAATGCGCTGCCGATGACCGACTTGGCCAACATCATCCGCCCCACCACGGAATTGACGGCAGCCGGCACAGCCTCACGCACTGAGACCTCCGGTGAAACCAATAAGGTAGCCGTCGCTATCACCCGCGACCTGCTAAGCCGGGTCACGGTACTTTTGGATCTGGGCCTGGGATACCTCGCACTGGGTCGTTCGACACCGACGCTCTCTCCCGGCGAGATGCAGCGCCTCAGGATCGCCACACAGCTGCGTTCCGGGCTTTTCGGCGTCATCTACGTGCTTGATGAACCATCAGCAGGACTCCACCCAGCCGATGCCGAGCCGCTCCTCGCAGTGCTGGACCAACTCAAGAGCTCAGGCAACTCTGTGTTCGTGGTGGAGCACAACATGGATTTCGTCAGGGCAGCCGATTGGCTGGTCGATGTCGGACCGCGGGCCGGCGATGGCGGTGGACAGGTCCTCTACAGCGGTCCCGTGGCCGGACTTGCTGATGTGCAGGATTCCATCACGCGGCCATTCCTGTTTCCTGATAGCCGCAACCCGGGTCCTTCGAAAGAGCCTCGTCCGCCGAAAGAGATCCGCCCGCCGAAAGAGTGGCTCAGGCTTCAGAACATCAACAGGCACAACCTTCGCGACGTGGATGCTGAGTTCCCACTCGGCGTGCTGACAGCGGTAACCGGCGTGTCCGGCTCGGGTAAGTCCACTTTGGTCAGCCATGTTCTCGCCGAGGTGGTCGGTGCCGAGCTGCACCCCGAAGCAGACGCTCCGCACGAGGTGAACACCGTGGGCCTGGTAGCCGGGCTGCACCAGCTCGACCGGCTCGTCAAAGTGGACCAGAAGCCCATCGGGCGGACGCCTCGCTCCAACCTGGCCACCTACACCGGGCTCTTCGACGGAGTCCGGAAAGAGTTCGCAGCCACTGATGCAGCCCGTTCCCGTGGCTTCGGGGCTGGCCGTTTCTCGTTCAACGTGGCCGGGGGCCGTTGCGAAACCTGCCAGGGAGAAGGGTTTGTGGCGGTGGAACTACTGTTCCTCCCCGGGAGTTACGGACCCTGCCCCGAATGCCACGGTTCGCGGTTCAATCCCGAAACCCTGGAAGTCACCTACCGTGGACGGAATATTGCCGACGTCCTGGGCATGACCGTGAACGCAGCCTCCGAATTCCTGTCTGACATTCCCGGCGTTGCCCGCAGCCTCCAAACCCTTCACGACGTGGGCTTGGGGTACCTTCGTTTGGGCCAGCCGGCCACGGAGCTTTCCGGCGGCGAAGCACAGCGCATCAAACTCGCCACCGAACTGCAGCGCATCCAACGCGGCCACACCTTGTATCTGCTGGACGAGCCCACCACCGGCTTGCACCCCGCCGACGTCGAACTCCTGATGGCCCAGTTGCACAAGCTTGTCGATGCCGGCAACACGGTCATCGTGGTGGAACACGAGATGGATGTCGTGGCAGGCGCTGACTGGGTGATCGACTTGGGTCCCGGCGGTGGCGACGCCGGCGGCGAGATCATGGTGGCAGGCCCGCCAGCCGTCGTCGCGGGTTCCCGAACAAGCCGGACAGCGCCCTACCTCGCTGCCGCCAGCCGGCCGTAGGCTAACGCCGGGGAATGTTGCGCAGGTTGCTTCGCGCCATGCTGACAGCTTCCCCCGCACCACGGTTCAAGACCACTTTGGACATGGCCGTAGCGAATCCAAGGACCTGTGAGCCCGAAATCTTCGGTGGAATGGAGAGGGCGTTGGGGTCGGTGATGAGTTCCACCAAGGACGGCCCGGGGTGCGCAAATGCCGCCCGGTACGCTGCCTCGATGTCCGCCGGATCCGTGACGCGCACGGAGTGGAAACCCAAGGCTTTGGCCACGGCAGAGTAATTGGCGTCCGGCACGTCCACTCCGAAGTCGGGTAGCCCGTCCACCAACATTTCGAGCTTGACCATGCCCAGCGTGGAGTTGTTGAACACCACCACATTCACGGGTAGCTTGTGTGCGGCGACCGTGATGAGTTCACCCATCAACATGGATAGGCCGCCGTCGCCCGACACGGAAACCACCTGCCGCCCGGGATAAGCCAACTGCGCACCTATGGCGTGTGGAAGGGCGTTGGCCATGGATCCATGGAGGAAGGAACCGATCAGCCGACGGGTGCCCAGCGGGTTGATGTAACGCGCAGTCCAGACGTTGCACATGCCGGTATCGGCTGTGAAGATGGCGTCTTCCGCTGCGACCTGGTCAAGCAGCGAAGCCGCAAACTCGGGGTGTATGGGCTGCTTCTTCTCTACTTTGCGCGTATAGGCGCCCACCGCTTTGTTCATCAGGCGGTCATGCTTCTTCAGCATTTGGTCAAGGAAGCGTCGGCTCTTCTTCGGCGTCACCAAGGGCAGCAACGCCGTCAAGGTTGGACGGACATCGCCATGGACTGCGATGTCGACGTCGGTCCGTCGCCCCAGCCGTTGGGCGGCCCGGTCAACCTGGGCCGTGCGGGTATCCGGCAGGAACTGGTCGTAGGGAAAATCGGTGCCGAGCAGGATCAGCAGATCCGCATCTTCAATGCCTTCGGCCGCCGCTCCATAGCCGAGCAGCCCGGTCATTCCTATATCGAAAGGGTTGTCGTACTGAACGAAATCCTTGCCCCGCAGGGAGTGGCCGATTGGTGCATTGACCAGTTCTGCCAGGGCAATCAGTTCATCGTGCGACCCTTCGACGCCGGCACCGGCGAAAATAGCCACCTTACCGGCCTCGTTTATGGCGTCAGCCAGCTCCCGGACACTGGCTGGATCCGGCACCACGGCCGCCGGACGGAAGGTGGCCGGCAATGGGGTTGGTGCCGTAGCTTCAAGACCGGCGATGTCGCCCGGAAGGGTAACAACCGCAACTCCCCCAAGGCCAACAGCGTTCTGGATGGCGCTGTGCATGACCCGCGGTGCTTGCTCGGCCGTGCTGATCATCTCCGAATACACGGAGCACTCGTTGAAGAGCCGGTCCGGATGCGTTTCCTGGAAGAAACCACTGCCAATCTGCTTGCTGGGGATGTGCGACGCGATGGCAAGCACCGGGGCTCCGGTGCGGTTGGCGTCGTACAGCCCATTGATCAGGTGCAGATTTCCGGGTCCGCATGACCCCGCGCAGACAGCCAATTTTCCCGTCAACTGGGCCTCTGCAGCGGCAGCAAATGCGGCCGCTTCCTCATGGCGAACATGGATCCAGTCGATGCCGCCCTTCGTGGAGCCTCCAGTTTGCCGGACGGCGTCCACGATTGGATTAAGGCTGTCGCCAACGATTCCGTAGATCCGCTGCACGCCGGCAGCCTGGAGTTGTTCGATGAGTTGGGTGGCAAGTTCTTTGGCCATAGCGTGCAGGCTCCCTCAATGGTGGTGTTGGGCTGACAGGGCCAATATAGTCGGCCCGGCCCAGCTCTGGCTGGGAGGGCTGTTGGTTGCTAGCGTGGCCGCATGAACCCGTCGAAGTCCCCGGCCGAGATCCTCGACATTGCCGGCAACGAGGTCCGCATCTCCAACCCGGACAAGGTGGTGTTTCCCGAGCCCGGGCTGACGAAGCTCGATCTGGTGAAGTACTACCTCGCAGTGGCAGAGGGAGCGCTGCGAGGCGCAGGCGGCCGTCCGATGGTGCTCAAGCGCTTTCCCAAGGGTATCGACGCTGAACCGTTCTTCCAGAAACGCGTCCCTGAAAACCATCCTGACTTCATTCACACGGCAACTCTCCACTACTCATCCGGCACCTCCGCCGAGGAGACGGTCATCCGCGATGCTGCCGGTTTGGCGTGGGTGGTGAATCTCGGATGCTTGGACCTCAACCCGCACCCTGTGCGCGCGGAGGATCTTGACCACCCGGATGAACTGCGCGTGGATTTGGATCCTATGCCCGGCGTCGACTGGTCCCGGATTGTGGACACCGCCTACGTTGCGCAGGATGTCCTGGATGATGTCGGGTTGGTGGGGTGGCCAAAGACAAGCGGCTCACGGGGGCTTCACATCCTGGTCCGAATAGCACCGCAGTGGTCTTACCGCGATGTGCGGCTGGCCGCAGAGACCCTTGCCCGTGAAGTGGAAAACCGTGCTCCGGGGCTGGCAACTGCCAAATGGTGGAAGGAGGAGCGTGGGGAGAGCGTATTCGTTGACTTCAACCAGAACGCCAAGGACCGCACCGTAGCTTCGGCCTACTCTGTCCGTTCCCGGCCTGATGCCCGCGTCTCTACACCGCTCACGTGGGAGGAGGTGCGCTCCGCCCGTCCGGAGCAGTTCACAGTCCGCTCCGTACCCGATCGTTTCTCGCAGCTGGGCGACCCCCATGCGGGAATCGACGACGCGGCCGGCTCGCTGGATGGGCTTCTTTCCCTGGCTGCCGAGCTTGGTCCAGCCGAGAAGGCGCCCAGGAGCGGCGACGGATCGGGCCGCCGGGTGTCAACGATGCCCCTCATAGAGGTGGCCCGCACCAAGACCAAGCCGGAGGCCGAGGCAGCACTCGATGAGTGGAAGGCCCGGCACGCTGACGTTGTTTCCTTGCTGCACCCTGCCGACGTCCTTGTCGACGGGATGCGGGGATCGAGTTCCCTTTGGTATCGGGTGCGGGTAAACCTCCAGCACATCCCTGAAGACAGGCGACCGCACCAAGAAGAGCTCATCGCGGACTATGACCCGTGGGCGGGCAAGGAATGGCCCGGACGGCCAGCTTCCTGATGCTGCACAAATCCTGAAGGCGCGGCTAGTCCTGGCCGATGGTGATGCCCGTAACCGGCACACCGGCACGCTCGTAGGAGAGCAACACCGCTCCCTTCGGGAAGGCTCGCGGAGGTTGCGCAAAACGGAATGCCGCCGGGAATCCCGAGCCATCGGTAAACAACCGCTTTCCCGAGCCGAAGGTGAGCGGGTAAAGGAAAAGGTTCAGTCGATCGAGAAGGTCCGCCTCCAGCAGCGAGCGAATAAGGTGTCCGCTGCCGAACATGTGGATATCCTCGAAACGCTCCTTCACTTCAGCCAACTCCGAAACCTCCGCAAGAGCAGTGGTGCCTTCCCATTCCGGCCGGGTCAAGGTTCGTGAGACAACAAACTTTGGCAAGGCATTGAAGGTCTCGCCGATGTGGTCCTTCTGACGAGGCCAGAACCCCGCGAAGATGTCGTAGGTTTTTCGACCAAGCAGCAAGGCGTCCATGCGGTCAATCCCCGCTCCGATGGCTTCGCCTGTCTCGTCGTCAAAATATGCGCCCTGCCAGCCTCCGAATTCAAAGCCACCGTCTCTGTCTTCTTCCGGGCCTCCCGGTGCCTGGTAGACACCGTCAAGCGTAACGAACAGGTTAGCGGTGAGGATTCCCACGGTGCACTCCTTATCATGGTCCCCGGCCGGATGCCGGGGTGCTGCGGCGCCTTCCTCGAATCAGTATGCTGCTTCGCGGCTGCTCAGGGAACCCGGATCAGGTGGCTCGAGGGCCAGGACTTTCGGTGCGGGACTTCTGGCGCAGCGAGAGTGGTGGCGGTAGCTTTGGAGTACTTTTCCCTGTAGCAGCCGAGGTACCGGAGGCACTGCCGATGCAAGGCTTGTCCACGTCACTGGTCCTCATCGCGGTCCTGGCTGTCGTGGCACCGCTTGCCACCCGACTCCTTGACCGTTGGGTCAAAGTGCCAATCGTTGTGTTTGAAATTGTTCTTGGCATCCTGTTCGGCCCCAGCCTCCTGGGATGGGTGCAGTCCACCGCATTCACCGATACGCTGGCCGACTTCGGACTGGCCATGTTGTTCTTCGTGGCCGGCAACGAGATCGATTTCACGGCAATCCGAGGCCGACCCATCTACCGCGCGTCTGCGGGCTGGGTTATTTCCTTGGCCGCAGGCATTGGGGCGGGTTTCGTCCTGGGCCCCTCACCGGAGGCAGCCGTGATTATCGGCGTTGCCTTGTGCTCCACGGCTTTAGGCGCGCTGCTGCCCATCCTTCGGGACGCCGGCGCCGCCAAGTCGCCGATTGGTGTTGCGGTAACTGCCTTGGGTGCGGCGGGCGAGTTTGGTCCGCTCATTGCCATCTCGTTGTTCTTCAGTGGCAAACAGCTCGGCGTGGCATCGGGAGTCCTTCTCGGCTTCGTTCTCCTGACTGGTGTGGCGATTTACCTTGCTTCCCAGGCACGGCACACGTTGTTCCACGCCCAAGTCACCGCCACACTGCATACCAGCAGCCAATTCGCCATGCGTTCCATCTTGTTGATTCTCAGCGCGCTGGTAGTGCTCAGCATGGTCCTGGGACTCGACATGCTGCTTGGCGCTTTCGCCGCCGGGGTCCTCTGGAAAGTCACCATTGCGCGCGCTCCTGAAGGAGACAGGAAAGTCATTGAGACAAAAATCGACGCTGTCGCCTTTGGCTTCCTGGTCCCCATCTTCTTCATCGATACCGGCATTGACTTCGATCTGCGCGCCCTGACCTCCAGTCCCCTGACCTTGGCCATGGTCCCCCTGTTCCTGGCTCTTTTGCTGATCATCCGCGGCCTGCCGTCATTGCTCGCTGCGCCTCTTGGGTCCACCCGAGCGGATAAACGGGCCCTCATGCTGTTCGGGGCCACAGCTTTGCCAATCATCGTTGCCGTGACAACCATTGGCCGGGAGCATGGGTTCATCAGCAGTGGGGTTTCCTCGGCCCTCGTAGGCGCAGGGATGCTCTCGGTACTCCTGTTTCCGCTGCTGGCGCTTCGTGCCTTAGGCCGCACGGAGACAGCGGACCGTACATTGCTTCCACCCAAAGCGTGACGCACCCCGGCTGCCCTGAAGCAGCCCCGGCAAAGGCAACAAGCCAACGACGGCGGCCTCCCGCCGTCGGACGTTCTTCCCACCGGCGCCTACGCGTCTGCGCAAATGTGTTGCCCCAAGCGGAACCGGCCCATAGGCTCATATCGTGAGTGGCAGGGACGGCAAACCGACCAGCGGGACCGACCAGCGACCGGGTGAAGGAAATAAAGGCATGGCAACAGGAACAGTTAAGTGGTTTAACGCTGAAAAGGGTTTCGGATTCATCGCCCCGGACGATGGAGGCCCTGACGTGTTTGCTCACTACTCAGCGATTACGTCGAGCGGTTACCGCTCGCTGGAGGAGAACCAGAAGGTCCAATTCGACATCACGCAGGGTCCCAAAGGTCCACAGGCGGAGAACATCCAGCCCGCCTAGGTTCGCAACACCAGATTCACCAGCAGAGACCGGTCCGGCCTATTGGCCGGACCGGTCTCTTGCGTCCTACGCGCGGCCTTTGAGGATCAGGTGCCAGTAAACCTGCGGGAACATATCGCGGTCCACCCACCAGGAAAGCCGGCTTTCCTTCCAGGTGGGAACCTTTGGGATGGTTGGCATGGGCCGGTATTCGGGATCGAACTCGGCGAATACCACGGTGCTCCGCGAAACAGTGAACGGACATACGGAGTATCCGTTGTACTTCTGGCTGAGCGTTTCGCCTTTGCGGGCCGACAACAAGTTTTTCGCCAGAACCTTGGTCTGCTTGCGCAGCGCCCCGCCGGCTTTGGAGTTGGTGGTTCCTGCAGCGTCGCCCAGTGACCAGACGTTGGGGTACCTTGGGTGGCGCAACGTCTCCGTGTCCACCTCGACAAAACCGTGCGGGTCCCCTTCCGCTGGCAGGTTCGTGGTTTTGAGCCATTCCGGCGCAGACTGGGGCGGCACGGCGTTGAGGACATCGTAGGGCAAGTCCTCCGACGTGTGGTCCGCATTGTTTCGGATAGTGGCCGTGCGTGCGGCGGGATTCACCGCCACTAATTCGCTGTTTGTCCTCAGTTCGATCCCGTACTCGGCTATTTTGCGGTCAAGCTCCCGGTCTACCTCGGGAACTCCGAAAACTGTGGGGTAAGGCTGGACCATGACCACCCGGATGTTCTCCAGGACGCCTTGATCCCTCCAGTAGTCACAGGCCAAGTACATCGGTTTCTGGCTGGCTCCGCCGCATTTAACAGGCCCCGATGGCATGGTGAAGATGACGGTGCCCGATTGCATGGTGCTCAAGAGGGTCCAGAGTTTCGGCGCAAGCTCAAACTCGTAGTGAGAGGCGCCGTAAGGTGAATGCACTGCCTCAGCCAACCCCGGCACCGCGTCCCAGTTGTACTGCAGCCCCGGACACATCACAAGGTGTCCGTAGGTCACCGCGGAACCGGATTCCAGCGTCACCGAGTTAGCCTCCGCGTCCACGTTTACCGCCCTGTCCTTGATCCATGCGACGCCCTTGGGCATCACTGACTCCTGGCTCCGGACTGCTTCTTTAACCTGGGCCCGACCACCGGCGATATGCGAGAACAACGGCTGGTACAGATGATGCTCCTTGGGCTCGATGAGGGCGATGTCCTTGACGCCATATCGCTTCAAGCGCGCAGCCAATGACACACCTGCGTTGCCTCCGCCGATGATGACTACCTCGTGTTGCGGTGCCATTCGACTAGCTCTTTTCAGTCAAGGCGGAGCCTTTGTGCGCTGCCCTGGCACCGGTTTTTTCCGACTCCACCACATACTGCGGCTCGTCCTCACTGGCCACATGCTTGTTGCCGTCCAACACAAAGTCACTGGTCTTCTTTTCCACGATCTTTCCGTGGGTCTTGCCCTGCGGGGTGTTCCACTCCACGCGTGTTCCCTTGCTCAGTGCCATGTCCGCTCCTAGTGTGGTATCCCTCTCCGACTTCGACTGCCCCACAATAGTAAGCATGATGATCATCTCCCGATACCTGGCGGGACAGCCGGATACAAAATGCCGAGGAAGGATCAAAGATGCTGATCTGCGCGACCTGCGCCGTTGAACGCGACGAGCCTACGCCGGACGTTTGTCCCATCTGCGCCGACGAACGGCAATACGTTCCCGAGGACGGACAGCAATGGCTCAGTCTGGACGAACTTGCCGGTACTGGGCGGAAGATCGTGCTGGAGCAAAATGAACCCGGACTCATAGCAGTCAGCACTAAGCCCAAAGCCGGTATCGGACAGACTGCCCAGCTCGTGGTGACGCCCAGGGGCTCGCTGCTGTGGGATCCCGTGGGTTACGTCGATGACAACGCTGTAGCATCGGTCCTCGAACACGGACCGGTCGCGGCTATTGCCGCCAGCCATCCGCACATGTTCGGCGTGCAGGTGGAATGGTCGCGCCGTCTTGGCAACGTCCCGGTCCTGGTTGCCGAGGCCGACCGCGAATGGCTCGGCCGCAGCGATCCAAGCGTTACCTACTGGTCCGGCAGCACAACAATCACCGATGGATTGGTACTGCATCAGGCGGGTGGGCATTTCCCAGGCAGTGCGGTGGCGCACTGGGCAGCAGGAGCCCGCGGCAAAGGCGTACTGCTGACCGGTGACACGGTGTTTCCCAATCCCGATCGTCGCACAGTCGCATTCATGCGCAGCTATCCCAATCGATTACCACTCTCCGGCGCAGTGGCGCTACGTATCGCAGCTCAACTCGAAATGCTGACGTTCGACCGCATCTACGGCAACTTCAACAACGTCATCGCCTCCGGAGCGAAAGACGTCCTGCTCGACTCGGCTCAACGGCACGCAGCATGGACGCGGGGAGACTTTGACCATCTGACCTGATCTCGTCCGGGTCATTCCTTCGGTGGCTGCTGTCGTCCTTCGCTTCCCGAATCCGTCTGTGCGCGGGCTGGTTCTCCCCCTCCGGTGTTGGTCTTCCTGGTGATCAGCCAGGTAATGAACCACAGCACCACGCCGATGGCCATGAGACCCCCAGCCACTTGGTACTGGATGGGGTTCCTGCCCACCCACGGACCAGCGAGGAAGGCACACAGTACGGCTGCCACCAGCGGCAGTTGTCCCGGGGAAGTGAAAAACACCTTCCGGTGCGGATCCCGCTTTCGGCGAAGAACGACGCAGGCGACGTTTACCAGGGTGAACACGCACAGCAGCAGGAACGCCGTGGTCCCGGAAAGATTAGCCACGATGTTGCTTGAGGGGTCGATGCTGACGTACCAAATCAGCCCCATGGCAAGGACGGTGGAGAACGCGATTCCAGCCCACGGCGAACGACGACCCGGCAAGACTCTTCCCAAGGAGCGGGGCAGAACGTGCTGGCGTGCCATGCCATAAATCAGCCGGCTGGCCATCAACATGTTGATCAACGCCGTGTTGGCCACTGCGAAGACGGCGAGGAAAGGAAAGATCTTGTCGATGGGGAAATCCGGTGATCCCTTGTGCACCACTTCCAGGAGCGCCGCTCCTTCAGCTTCCCTAATCTCCCCCAGCTCTGCCGGGGTCAGCACACTCACCACGGACACAGCCACCAGCATATAGAGGACCACTGCGATGCCGAGGCCAGTCAACATGGTGCGGGGGAAAATCCGCTCCGGGTTCCTGGTCTCCTCAACCATGTTCACCGAGTCCTCGAAGCCGACCATGGCAAAAAAGGCAATGGACGTCGCAGCGGTGACCGCAAGGAACAGCCCTTTGTCCTGATAGTCGGTAAAAACGAAGATCTCCTGGACATTGCCGGTTCCCTGGGCCATCACGAAGAAGCCAACCCCGATCACCACGCATAGTGCCAGCACTTCAACGGCGGTAAGTATGACGTTGAACTTAACGCTTTCCCCCACGCCGCGCAGGTTGATCAACGCAAGCAGCAGCATGAAGCCCAGTGCCACTGCGGTGATCACGCCACGGTCCGGCACATCCATCCAGCCGTTGACCTCCAAGCCGCCAAAAAAGTTCTGGGCAAGGACATTGGCTGATGTCGACGCGCTGGTAATGCCGGAGCAAACAACAGCGAACGCCACAAGGAACGTGACGAAATGGATCCCGAAGGCCTTATGCGTGTACAGCGCAGCGCCTGCTGCCTGAGGGTATTGCGTCACCAGCTCAAGGTAGGAAAACGCGGTGAGGGTGGCGACGACAAAGGCGAGCAGGAAGGGCAACCAGACGATGCCACCAACTGTTCCTGCCATGGTCCCGGTAACCGCATAGACCCCGGCCCCAAGAATGTCGCCGACAATAAAGAGGAGGAGAAGTTTGGGTCCCAGCACGCGTTTTAGCTGCGGTTCCTCGCCTTCAGGCGTTGCTTCCAAGGCGTTGTCTGACGTGGTGCTCATGTCCACCCCCGGCCCGTACACGGTCCACGGACCATGTAAGTGATCTGATTTATCTCACTTTGATCCTGCGGTTAGGGTTTGGCAACACTGATCCGGTGAAAAAGCAAAACCGCTCTACCGCAGTCGGCCTGCTTCCCCTATGGCCGGATACTCGAACCGTAGTGCTCGGCCAGCTTGGCCAGTCCTTCATCAATCGAGACAGCAGGTGCCCAGTCAAGGAGCTCGCGGGTCACTCGCTGGTCGAACCAATGGGCGGTGGATAGCTGTTCGGCGAGGAACCTGGTCATCGGCGGTTCCTCTTTGCGCCCCGCCAAGGTCCAGAGTTTTTCCACCACAGCTCCGATTGCCCTTGCAGCACCGCCCGGCACAGACCACGACGGCGGGGCCACGCCACCTGCTGAGCAAATTCCGGCCAGCAGCTCGCCGATCGGCCGGGGCTCACCATTGCTCACCACCACGGCCTTGCCATGGACGTGCTCCATGCGGTGGAGGGCAGCAACGATCGCGGACGCGGCGTTGTCCACGTAAGTCGTATCGATCAGGGCAGCGCCGGCGTCGAGCAATGGCAGACGACTGTGACTGGCGCGAGCCAGGACGCGTTCCACCAACTGGGTGTCGCCCGGGCCCCACACAATGTGGGGGCGCACTGCTGCCACCCGGAAGTCCGGCCGATCCGCTGCGAGGGCCAGCAATTCCGCCTCGGCCTTGGTGCGGGCATAGTCGCCGCGCGCGTGGTGTGGGTCGGCCTGCTCCGCCCCCGATCCCACGATGGCTGCGCCAGAATGGGCTACCGACGGTGATGAGACATACACGACGTCCTGCACCCCCGCCGTCCGGGCCTCTTGGAGCAACCGGCGGGTTCCCTCCACATTCACTGCCTTAAACTCGGCTGCGCGCCCCGTGATGGACACTTTGGCTGCGAGGTGGATGATTCCTTCCGCCCCGTCGATTGCGTTGCGGAGAGCCGCACCATCGTCAATGGAGCCGCAGAAGTCCTCCGCGCCGTCCACCCCCGACGGGCGGCGCTGAAAGGTTGCGACGGCATGGTCTTGGCGGAGTAGTTGCCGTGCAACTTCCCCTCCTAGGAGCCCGCTGGCACCGGTAACGAGGACCCTCATGGCTTCCCTGGTCGTCCGCCAGCCAGCACCTGTGAAGCCCAGTGGGCCAGACGGCTCCTGTCGATCTTGGCGTTGTGCCGGATGTCGGTTGGCTGCGCGGGGACCACCAGCACGGCACTGACAGCGACCCCGGCTTCGGAGGCAGCTCGTCGGACACGCCCCGCGAGTTGCGGCGCGGCGGGGCCGGCTTTCGGGACAGGCGGCGCGGTCTCCACCACTGCTACCACCGCCTGGGTTCCCGACGGCCCTACCCCGGCGATGGCAGCCACCCGTACGTCGTCCAGGCGTTCGATGGATTGTTCTGCCCCGACCGGCGTCACCACAGTCCCGGGTGCCGTCACAACATGGGCAAGGCGTCCCTCCACCCAGAGCCGGCCAACGGCGTCGAAGTGTCCCACGTCGCCCGTTCGGTGCCATCCGGCCACGCTGGCACTTTCCCGTTGGGTCAGCCAGAGCCTGTCATAGGCTTCCTTGACATGCGGCGCGCTGACCAGAATCTCGCCGGTGACCCCCGCCTCGGTCACAAGGTTCGATCCGGTTGCGGTTCCATCCGCTGCCAACGGAACAACAGCCAGGCAGGCTCCGTAAACGGGCTTTCCTACGCAAACCCCGTTCCCGGCTCCGATCACGGTCCCGGCGGCCGCGTCGGCTTCCGCGGCTTGAATTTCTTCCAGGCTGATGTCCGTGACCGGAAGCGCTTCCGTCATCCCGTAGGGAGTATGCAGGGACGCTTGGGGCATCAACTGCTGCACCTGTGCCAAAAGCCGCTCAGGGACGGGAGCGCCTGCGGACAGGAGTAGCTCAATGTTTTGAAGCGCAATGCGGCCTGTCCCGCTCAGGTCATCCCGGGTAGTAGTGACATTACGCAACGCTGCGGGCGAGGCGAAGACCACGGTAGCGTCGATGGCGGCGACAGCGTCTGCCAGTGCCCGGGCAGTCAAGGTGCGGGGCGCAGTAACGTCCATGGCCGGGGTCACCGAAACCGCTCCGAGCGCCGGACCCAGCAAAGCAAAGGGGGCGAAGCCCGCTACAAGGCGGGCACCGGAACGGATCCCGAACGTGGCGGCAACCGTATCCCGCATCGCGGCCAGCTGCCCGTGGGTGTACAGCACGCCCTTAGCGGGGCCAGTGGAGCCGGAGGTGAACAGGACAGCGGCGGGGGCAGCCGGGTCCACATTCGTCCTTGGCACCTCGCCGCCGCGCCCGGCGCCGCCTGTTGCTCCACGCCGCCCCAAGGCCGCGAGCGAGGTTTCAACCCCCAGGATTCGACGGCGGGTGGCGGGGAGGTCCTGCACGCTGATGCGCCGCCCCGGCCAGCCGAGCACCGAGGCTGCCGCGAGTGCTTTGTCGATGCCTATGAGGAAGTCCGCGGTAGCGCCCTTCACGGCGCGGCTCATGCCTTTGGTTCCCAGTCCGGCGTCGGCCACCACTACTACCGCACCCAACTTCAGGCAGGCGTAGAGGGCCACCGTGAGCTCGGTGCCGGGCGGGACCATGAGGCTCACCCGGCTACCGGGCCCTACACCGATTTCCCGCAGGCCATCGGACAGGTCAAGGATGTTCCGGTCCAGCTGTTGCCAGGTGAGCGAACGGCTCACGCTGCCATCAGGCGACATTTCGGCAACAGCAATGTCTTCGTTTGCCGGACCAGCAGCCAACTCGCCGAGCAATCCCCACAGTGGGATGAACGCTGGATTCTTCTCTTCGGCCGCATCCTTGACCGACTCAGCGCTGACCGTTGCAGCGGCCACTTGGGAATCGTCGCCACTGGTTGCGGCACCTTGCACAGCAAGCCAGTCAAAGACCGGCTTGGCAATGTCCCGGTCCTCCGGCAAGAGGTGTCCGGCTCCTTCGAAGCGATGGACGTCAGCATGCGGAAGCCGGCCGATAAGGTCTTTGAGGTACCGATCGGAAAATATCGGATCCTTGGGACCCCAGAGCATCAGGACCGGAACCTTAAGGCCGCGCAGGCCTTCCGCTACGCGGGTCAGCGCCGGGAAGCTGGGATGGTCCGCATCTGCGGGGATATCCGCAACAAAATTCCCCACCCCTGCCCGGCGTCCGGCTCCGCGGTAGGGAGCCATGAAAGCCCTTCCGACGTCGGCCGGCAGCGGCGGGTTTGCCAGCGAGTGCGTCACGCGCAGGAAGGCGTCCGACGTCGTGGTGCCCCACCGGTGCACCGCGGGGTGCAAGGCCAGCCGAAGGGCTGGCGGGATTGGCGACTCGGAGGGTTGATGGACGGCAGTGTTGGTCAGCACCACACCCGTGACGAGCTCTGGGTGCTCCAGTGCCCAGCCTGAGCTGATCACGCCACCCCAGTCATGGCCCACCGTAACAACCGGCCCCTCCAAGCCGAGCGCATCTGTGAGATCACCGAGGTCATTGATCCTGTCAGCCAAGCGGCGGAATGTGCCGGTACGCTCTGAATAACCCATGTCCAGCTGGTCCACGGCAACAACCCGCCATGGATGGGCGGTGTCTGATCCCGCGTTCAGCAGCGTCCGCCATAAATAGGACCAGGTGGGATTGCCATGCACGCACAGCAAAGTCCCTATCGGCGCCAGGCCACGGCGCGAGAGCTGGGCACCGTTATCCAGTAAATGCCAGCGGCGAACAGAGCCCCGAGCGTCCACCTCCGACGTGGACGCAACCCGGATCGTCCGCGACCACTCCGGGTCCACTCCGGGCCAGTTGGCGGCTACCAAACGATTTCCACCATTCCTGCGTTCAGCCCCGAACCCACACCCATGCACAGGACCCGGTCACCCGACGTCAATGACTGAGCCTGGTCCGCGAGCGTCATGGGGAGTGATGCGGGCCCCACATTGCCCCAGTGTGGGAACGTAATGGGGACCTTGTCCGGGTCCAGGTCGATGGCATCGATGATCGCCTGGGTGTAGGCGTTACTGACTTGGTGTGTGACATAGCGGTCCATGCTGGCCCAGTCCCATTCAGGCTGGGCTTCATGCCAAGCGTCCACCACAAGCTGCAGGCCGCCGTCGAGCAAGCCCTTGGTGTCGGTGGACATGCCATCGATGCCTCCAACGCACAATTCGTGGTGTTCCGTGCCGGCACGCATGACGCCGCCCACAAGCCGATGCGCTCCCGGGTGCTCGTCCACCGGGCCCAGCACGGCCGCGGCAGCCCCGGACCCAAGGGTCAACGTGGCAAACTCCCGGTTAAAGTCTTCGCGCGTGGTCTCGGGCCTCTGGAGTCGCGCCAGCGTGGCCTCCTGGGTGCCCTGCGCGTCCTCTCCGTTGACGATGACCGCATACCGGATCTGGCCCGAATCGATCATGTTGGCCGCCAGGATCAAGCCGTTCACGAATCCTAGGCAGGCGTTGGCCAAGTCGAAGTTCATGGCCGACGACGGCAGGCCGAGTTCGTGGTGGATCTTGACCGCCACGGACGGCTCAAGGTTGCGCCTGGTAACCGAAGTGTTGATCAGCAAGCCGATTTCCGAGGCCTCGACGCCGGCTTCAGCCAAGGCTTTTGCGCCCGCCTCCACCGCAGCGTCATCGAACGATGTTCCGGCGGCCCACCAGCGGCGGTGCGTGATGCCGGCAACGCGCTCGAGCAATCGCGGTGGAAACTTCAGCCGCTGCAGGGTCGAAGCCAATCTCCGGTCGAAATCCGTGGAGCTCACTATCCTCGGAGCCTCGACACTGCTCACCGAGAGCAGCGCGGTGTTGCTGTGCCGGAAGGTCGCATTCCCTGCCAAGTTAAGCCCCTGTTCGTTTCTGTCCTGCCTTCATGCGGTGACTGTACCCATAAAGTGCAACCCCAAGACGTTAACTATGCCGGTGTGAACCGGTTCCTGCATATTTGGCGCATGTCGTACCGACTCAAGACCAGGCGGAATGATGAGGGGCTAGCCTTCCCGGGCCTTTCGCGTTGCGGCGTCGTTGGCCTTCTGCAGTGCTTCCACCAGCTCATTCTTGTCCATTTTTGAGCGGCCCTTGATATCCAACTCCCGTGCGCGCCGGTAGAGGTGTTCTTTGGAGGCATTGGCGTCCACACCCCCGGCCGTGGGCTTGGCTGAGTCCATGCCCTCCTCCGCGCGGGCATCGGAAGGTCCGCGTTCCTCCTTGGGTTCCCAGTGGTCGCCCACCTTTTCGTAACTGTGCTTCAGAGCCGCGAAAGCCGTGCGGGCCGCCCGACCCGGATCATTGTCATAGGAATCCATTGCGGAGTCGTAGGTCTTGGCAAAAGTGTCCTGGGCCTTCTGGTCCGAGCGCTGCAAGGTGGACGGCAACTCGTCCTTGCGGGCGTGATCGTTTTTTCCGGTCTTTGGCATTGCACCCATCCTCCCGACGTCCTGTGCACTGACACAAACCATTTGACCATCGAAAGTTGGCTGCTACCATCGAGGGATAAACTATGTCCTATCAAGCGAACAAATGGCTACATGCCTTGAGCATCCACCCGGAGGCAAGAGGTTGAGCCTGAAACCCGGGGTATCCAGTGGTTACAAAACTTGGTCTTAACATCGACCGCTCTTCTCCCGTGCCTCTCTACCACCAAGTTGTACAGGGTATCGAGGCCGCCATCCACAGCGGAGTGTTGGAGCCCGGCAGTCGCCTTGAGAACGAAATCGACCTCGCAGCCCAGCTCAACCTGTCCAGGCCGACCATGCGTAAGGCCATGGACGAGTTGGTTCGCTCCGGCCTCCTGGTTCGCAAACGCGGCGTAGGTACCCAAGTGGTATCCAGCCAGGTCCGTCGACCCCTGGAACTTTCCAGCCTTTTTGACGATCTCACCAACAACGGCAAGAAGCCCACCACCACAGTGCTCAGCTTCTCCCACGAGGAAGCCGACGCCGCCACCCTCGCGGCGCTGGAGCTGCCCGCCGGCTCCAAGGTCTACCACTTCACGCGTCTTCGTAAAGTTGGGGGCAAACCCCTGGCTTTGATGGAGAACTGGGTACGGGACGACATCGCCACCATGGACGAAGCCATGCTCGCGGCTGAGGGACTCTACTCAATCCTGCGCCGTGGCGGCGTCAACTTCCGCCTGGCCACTCAACGTATCGGCGCCATGATCGCAAATGACTACCAGGCACCCCTCCTTGAGACCGAAGTGAATTCCGCCTTGGTCACCATGGAACGCACGGCTGTGGACGACACCGGCCGCCACGTGGAGACCGGCCACCACGTTTACCGCGCCGATTCCTACAGCTTTGAAATGACGCTCGTACAGCGCTGATGAGGCCAAAACAACTGTTACAGCTAACACAAAGGACTCCCCATCCATGACGAATTGGGTTTACCCGTTGGGTTCCGCCGCCGACGGCGTGTGGGACATTTCGCTCGGCACCTCTGATTCCCCCATTGCCATTGATGGCTGGGAACACACGGGCCTCAAGGTCGCCACCATTCCGGCGGGCGCCGCCGTCGAGCTTCCTGCTGTTGGTGAGGAACGCATCGTGGTTCCCCTCAGCGGCGCCTTCACCGTCACCGTCGACGGCGTCGATCATGCCCTTGCGGGCCGGGCCTCCGTGTTTCATGGACCCAGCGACGTCCTGTACTCCGGTACCGGAAAATCCGTCAGCATCAGCTCGGCAGACGGCGGGCGTGTGGCCATCGCAACCGCCCCTGCGCAGACCGCCTACCCGACCCGCCTCGTCACTGCTGCCGAGACGCCCGTGGAATTCCGGGGCGCCGGTAACTGTTCGCGGCAGGTACACAACTTCGGCACCCCGGCAGCACTCGAGGCCGACCGCTTTATCGTGTGTGAGGTCCTTACCCCCGCCGGGAACTGGTCCTCCTATCCCCCGCACAAGCACGATGAGGAAAAGGACGGCGAAACCCACCTTGAAGAGATCTATTACTTCGAGACACAGGTAGCCGTCGGCTCAGGCGCACCGGCGGATGCCGACGCAATCGGCTACCAGCGGGTCTACGCCTCGGACGAGCGTCCCATCGACGTTTCCGCAGAAGTTCGGACCGGCGACGTAGTCCTGGTCCCCTATGGTTGGCACGGCCCCGCAATGGCAGCACCGGGCTACGACATGTACTACCTGAACGTCATGGCGGGCCCGGGGCCCGTTCGCGAATGGCTGATCAGCGACGACCCCCACCATGGTTGGGTACGGCAGAGCTGGGAAGGCCAGGACATCGACTCGCGGCTGCCGTTCGGCGTCTAGTTTCAAGCATGAAAGTGCCCCTTTCTTCGAATCCAACAGAGTCAAAGAAAGGGGCACTTTCGGCAGAAGCGTCAGCTGGATACTTTGAGGGCAACCCGCACGGGCGTACCGGTTGCCAACGATTCCTGGGCCGCATCTGCCACACGGGAGGCTGCTACCGCGTCCTCCGGGCTGCAGGGATTCTCGCGCTCCCCCATCACCAACTCCACAAAGGCAACCATCTCGGAGCGGTATGCCTGGTCGAAACGCTCGGCGAAGGTCTGATGCGGTTCCCCACCAGGGAAAGCGACCTCAGCCTCAGCCGACCTCAATGCTGTCTTCTCATCCAGGCCCACCATGACCGAACTGGTGGACCCCTGTATCTCCAACCGCACATCGTGGCCGGCCCCGTTGTAGCGGCTGGCGGAAACCGTGGCCACCGTGCCGTCGTCGAAAGTGATGAGGGCCAAAGCCGTATCCACGTCACCCACGTTCCCGATGGCTGGGTCTCCATTGTTGGAACCCTTGGCATAAACCTCCACGATTTCGCGGCCCGTCAGCCACCGAAGGATGTCGAAGTCATGGACTGAGCAGTCCCGGAACAGCCCCCCGGATGTCGCCAGGAACTCCACCGGGGGCGGCGTCATATCGCAGGTAACTGCGCGCAGGGAATGGATCCACCCCAACTCCCCGGCCTGATACGCTCGCTTGGCCTCAAGATAGCCTGCATCGAAGCGTCGCTGGTGGCCGATGTGCACCACGCCGTTGTTCTCCCTGATGTAGTCCAGCACAGGCAGCGCGTCGGAGACGTTCATGGCCACGGGCTTTTCGCAGAACACCGGAACGCCGGCATCCACTCCGGCGCGGATCAATTCCGGATGGGTTGCCGTTCCCGTAGCAATAATCAAGCCATTCACACCGGAGTCGAGAAGTTCCGTCACCGAAGGCACAAACTCTGCACCCAATCCAACAGCGACGGAACGGGCATGCTCCGTAGCTACATCGGTCAACTTCAGGCGGATATTGACGCCCCTGCGACCCAGAGTTTCCTTGAGGGCGACGATGTTGTTGGCATGCATGACGCCGATGCGTCCTACGCCAACCAAGCCAAGAATGACATCACTCATGATTTTCCTTTGAAGGTAGAGGGGTGACTGGTACCGGGAAGACCACGCCCAGTTGGCGTCGAATCTCATCGGCGACTGCCAGGGTGCGGATGGAGGCCGCCAGCGTCCGTTCGCTGGATTGCGTGCTGCCGGCGGCAATGGCCCTGGCCACTGCCGCGGCCTCATAGTGAAGGCCTTCGAAGTGTCCGCCTGCTGGTTCATCGTGGCGTAGTCGGGAACCGTCGGGAAACCTGATCTCGAATGCGCCGGGCATGTTGAAGGGACCGTCGATTACCAAGGTGGCCTTTGAGCCAACAATGGTGGCTGCGGTGGGCGTGAAGTTATGGACGTGGGTGTTCACGACAGCCTGTGCACCGCCGTCGAACTGCATGATGGCGGACAACTGGGCGTTAACCCCCGACTCGTGGGGCTGGCCGACTGCCCGCAGATAGCGCGGACTGCCCAACACCTCTGTCACCAGGGCCAAGGGGTACGTGCCCAGGTCAAGCAGCGGACCACCGGCCAGATCCGGATCAAAGATTCGATGCGAAGGATCAAAGTGCTCACCGTACTCCGCCACCACCGTGGTGATGGTGCCCAGCGTTCCGGCATCGAGTATCTGCCGGATCACATCGAATTTTGGCAGGAAGAAGGTCCACATGGCTTCCGCGGCGAAGACACCTGCAGCCTCGGCACGCGTGGCGATGTCCCGTGCCTGGGCTGCGTCGAGTCCGATGGGCTTTTCGATGAGGACGTGCTTGCCGGCGTCGATGGCCAGGACCGCAGCCGCATGGTGGCCGGTATGCGGCGTACACACGTAGACAATGTCTACGTCCGGGGCTGCCGCCAGTTCCTCATAACTGCCATAGGCGGCCGGAATGTCGAATGCCTCCGCAAACGCCTTGGACCGGTTCAGGGAACGGGATCCGACGGCGGCGATCACCTGTCCGGTGTGTGCCTGGATGGATTCGGTGAACCGTTCGGCGATCCATCCGGGGCCCATGATGCCCCAGCGCAGACTCGGAGCATCGCGGGATTCCGGCACACGGGAGTGCGGGAGCCTCATTGGCGTCACGAGTAGCTGACTTTCGTAGACGTCCCATCGCTATGCAGCGACTGGATCATCGCTTGTGCAACGAGGGAGGCGTTGAGTCCGTCCTGTGCACCGGCAAGGGGAGTCGGCTCTCCGCCAGCGAGTGCAGAAATCCAGGCCTGCAGCTGAAGCCGGTACGCGTCGGCGAAGCGGGGCCGCCAATCGGCCGGGATCACTCCCTGCCTTGCGCCGTCCTGTTCGATGCCCAGCAGGGACGATTCCTGAAGGCAAGTGGTACCCAATTCTGAGACCACCTCGCAGCGCGTGGTGTAGCCATACTGGGCGTTGAGGTATAGCTCCAGCGTTGTCAGCGTCCCGTCCGCCGTGCGGAGTGTCATGAAGGATGGATCCTTCAGCCCGGGTTCGGCACGGCGGGTGCTCTTTCCGGCCTGCCATGAAACCTCCGTAATAGGAGAATCCAGAAGCCATGGAACGATGTCCAACTCGTGGATGGCTGAGTTGGTGATGGCCGATTCTGCGGTTGTTCCTGGCGCTGCTGAGCCGTTCCTGCTGACGCAGTGAACCATAAGGGGTTCGCCCTGCCTTCTTCCGCGCACGGATTCCCGCAGAGCCACATAACCCGGATCGAAGCGTCGCATGAAGCCAAGCGAGAGCAGCGAAGCGCCCGTTGCGGCCACGATGTCGGCGTCAGCCGCAACTACTTCCAGACTTTCAAGAAGTGTTGGTGCCAGCGGCTTTTCGCAAAGCACAGGGGTCATTGCTTCAAAGCATTCAAGCACCAGGCCGGCGTGCGTGGAATCGTGCGAAGCAACGACGACGGCGTCCACCTCGCTGGAATTGATCAGCTCCGATGGGTCTGAGGTAATACGCGCGGTGGACGGTGCCGCCGCGGCGGCACGGTCGACGTCGAGGTCTGCTACAAAGGTGACTTCGGCGCCGCCGATGGTGGTGGAAAGGTTCCTGATGTGGTCCGCGCCCATGATTCCGGCGCCAATCACACCTACCCGGATCGACATGGTGTTCCCTTCTTTTGCGATGCGTGTTCCGACTACCGATGGCGCGCACAGCGTGGCGGGGTGTTCCGGGGAGACCGGAAGCACCCCGCCCGAGCCTTTT
>NZ_AKKK01000033.1 GCF_000281065.1 Arthrobacter sp. M2012083 | reverse complement strand
AAGGACCCCCGCTACGTAGTGTGTGGGACGGAGGCATCCCCGGGTGCTTGACCCTTTGGCTGATGAATATGTGCAGGCGGATCAGGACGATCCCGCCCTGCTCTTCACGGCTGCCTACAATAACTTCGCCGGACCGGTGTTTGGCTACCTCCGGGCACGAGGCGTGGACGACCCCGAAGCTGTGACGCAGGACGTCTTCCTTGCCCTGTATCCGAAGCTGGAAACGCTTCACGGCGGGCTGCCAGGGGCAAAAACACTCTTGTTCTCCATAGCGCATGCGCGGATGGTGGACCACTATCGCAAACGCGAACGAACGCCCGACTCGACGCCGTACGAACCGGATCTGGACGCGCGGCGGTCGCCATCGGCCGAAGACCAGGCCTTTGGCCGGGTAGCCGGTCTGGGCGTCACTGAACTTTTGGATGACCTTCCTGACGATTATCGGGAGGTGCTGGCCCTCCGGGTCGTCGCCGACGTGTCAGTGGAAGATACGGCGGCGATCATGGGTAAGTCCCAAGGAGCCGTCAAGCAGCTACAGCGCAGGGCATTGAGTGCACTGAAGAAGCGTGCACTACTAAGGAACGGCACATCATGAGCGAACAACTTACGCCTCGCGGACGGCATGACCAGCAGGCAATCGACCATCTGCTGGCAGACGCCGGCCTCACAGGCGACGCCGGTCTCCGCACTGAACTCCTCGAGCTCCGTTCACTGGCCAACACTGCCCCCTTGCCGTCCGACGCGGTCCGCTCGCTCATGGTCAGCGGCCCGGCGGCGTCGTCCGGTGCGCCCACTGCGGTACTTGCCACAGTTGCTGCGGAATCCGCTCTTGCGAATGAGCCCCCTGTGGACGAACTTGCCGCCCGGCGTCGGAAGAAGCGCCGGACGGCCATTGCAGGCCTCGCTGTGGCGGTGTCCTTGGCTGGCGGCGCCACCGCTGCCGTGGCTTCCGAGGGCGGCCTGCCGGGCGCTTTCCAGCATTTCGGGGCAGCAATCGGTTCGGTGGTATCCCAACTAAACCCCGGTTCCGGCAGTGCCCCCCAGCCCGATGCCCCCGCCGGCACCACGCCCGAGCCCTTGCCTGTCCGGGAAGAGCCCCAGCAAGCTCCTGCCACGGTCAAACCCCAGCCGGCACCTGCCGCGCCGGTCAGTCCTGCCGTTCCCGCTCCGGAGCCACAGCCCGGTGGAGCGTCGCCGCACACACCCAAGACGCCGTCGCACAGGGATCCCGGCAACGGTGTCATCCCCACACCGCCCGGGTTGCCCGTGACCCCACCGGAGATCGACCCTTCCAAGATCGATCCCGCAAAGCTCGGCCCTTCGGGCGTCCCCGTCCCGGTTCCCTCGGAGCTGATCCCCTCGCTCCCTGGAAAGCCCTAGTCTCCAGACCCCAAATCTCCCCCCTCTCGGCGCGGGTTAAACCACGACGGCGGGGTGCGGCATCCCCGTGGAAGCCGCACCCCG
>NZ_AKKK01000032.1 GCF_000281065.1 Arthrobacter sp. M2012083 | reverse complement strand
GCGAACAACGCAGCAGCAGCAGCCGCCACAGCAAGCCAGGCCGCAGCGAACGCGCAGCAGTCAGCCGTCAACGCAGGCAAGGACGCTGAAGCAGCCGCAGCAGCAGCCACCGAGGCCGTCACCATCGCCACCAACATGCAACGCGAAGAGGAAGCCGCCGCGAACCTGGCAAGAGCGGCCGCGAACACCAGCGGTAACGTCACTGACGAGGAACTCGCAGCAGCCGAAGCAGCCGGCGGACCGGAAAATGCCGAGAAACTACGCCAAGCACATGAAACCCTCGCCGAAGGTGACATCACCGACTTCATTATCAGAGAAGGCGGCCAGCTCCTCCTGGACTTCTTCGGAGTCACCGACATCATCAACTGCTTCACCAAGGGCGACATCGGAGCCTGCGGTATGGCACTCATCGGGGTGCTGCCCATCGGCAAACTCTTCAAAGCCGCCGAAGCCATCGCACTCGTCGGCAGGATCCTTCCCAAAGCAGCAGCGTTCTTCACCCGACACCAAGACGCCATCAAATGGATCGAAAAGAACGCCAACAACCCCGCCGTCTGCACGATCGGCGGCGCAGGCAGGGTCAGTGCCCTCTCCGGATCATCCACCCTCCTCGTCACCGCAGGTGTGTACAAGGAGAACTCAACGGGAACCGGCCAGCCCCTCATGCAAAGAGTATCCGCCAACAGCTGTAGCTTCGATAACTTCAATCCTGCCTACGCCAAACCGCCGAAGGGCATCTCACTCATCGGTAAATGGGGTGAACATGCCGTCGAACAATTGCTCGGTGTCAGCCCGACTGGAAAGACAGGCGTCAAGATCCAGGGCATGACAAGAATGCGGTTCCCAGACCTCATGGAAAAAGTAGGCGGAAACCTCACCGGCAACGTCATCGAAGTCAAAAATGTCAAGACCTTCAGGATGACCAGCCAAATTAAGGACTTCATCCAATACGCCAGACACACAGACGCTAGCAAGCCGACAGGCAAGCTAATCATCTACAAACGGGGAGACACGATCTTGCCGCTCGATCCAGGAAAGCCCGGTTACTCTAAAGATCTCAACGACGCCATCGTCGCTGGGCATGTCGAATTCAGGGACCTTCCCTACTCCTTGGATGGGACGATTGGACCTGCCACGTAGCGCTTCCGCCCAAGGGAGAAAGAATATAGATGTCTTACGACTTGACCGTTTACTGTCCTGGCTCCCCTACTGTTGACCAAGTGATGCTGCTGGTAGGCAATACTCGAGGGCTTCATGCCGATCCAGTAAACTCCGATGAGAGCGGCGTAATGGTCCTGCGGGGGGCGAAGCGGGGCTACAGCTTCACCGTCGACGGGCCGTTCTCTGTCGAAGCCGGGGACGTGCCTGAAGAGATCACTGCGGTCCTGCCTGACGCAGCTACCATGTTCCAAATCTTGGTCGAAGGAAACCAAGAGACGGACAGCTCGCACGGTATCCGCTTCGCACGGAAATTGGCCAAAACTTGCCATGGAGCGGTTCTGGACGAACAAACGGCGGAAGTATGGCCACGGCCAAGAACCGCAGCGCCTCTGGGAATGGTGGACAAAAGAGTAAGAGAGGGAGTCAACGACGTTTGGCTAAGCTGGTTGCTCTTGGAAGATGATCTCCCCGCCGACTTCCTCGGACGCTACCTCCAAATAGCCGAAGAGCTTCTTCCCGAAGCCGCTCCAGTCCGCTTCGGTAGGTACGAACCCCTTCAAATGCGTTTCGATACGGTCGGTGCCGAAGGTTTCATCAATGAGTACTACAACAGCGAATCCAACAACTGGGAGATTTTGTATGAGAACCCCTCTCCCATCACATTCGGCAAAATCGTTGGCAGCGAACTCTCTCACGGCAACCCTTTCACCCGAATCACCCTGTGTGCCGACAGCCGGTCTCTGGCTGACGAGCCTCTGAGATCCGCTCTGCGAAGCTTCTTCCTCACCGTGGCTACGGAGCTTGGAGCCGTCTACGCCTCCGCCGAAGTAGTCAAAGGCCAGGACAAGGAACGCAGACCACTTTTCTACGTGCCCCCAACGCAGTGGGTGGGTTTCCAGCCCTACCCGCTCTGGTGGGTATGGGCCGGACCCCGGCTCGCACCCGAGATTGGTCGTTTTCTTGGTCCACGCACCGAAGAGCACAACGGGGGGCTGTTCCGTGCCTTCAGCGACGAGCCACTGGACCGCGACGCCCTCACGGACGTTCTCGGTCCCGAAAACTTGCCTTGGATTCCGGCCGAATACTCCGCAACCTACACCGACCACCAAATGGCACCCCTCGCCGTCGCGTCCGTGATCCCTGAAGTACTCCGAAACCGCGAACCCCTCGACCTCCCCCCAGGCATCTACAACCCACCGAGGAACCATTGAATTCTGCGAGCTTGACCACACAACTGGGGACAGGTCCGTCTTCCCAAAGAACTAGCCGCCTATGTCCTACGATCTGACGGTCTACTGTCCGGGCTCCCCTACCGTTGATCAAGTGCGGTTGTTGGTGGGTAATGCCCGTGGACTGCACGCCGATCCGGACAGCGCCGGTGACACCGGTGTGGTCGTCCTGCGGGGCATGAAACGGGGGTATAGCTTCACCGTTGACGGGCCGTTCTCCGTCGAGGCCGAAGACCTCCCGGAGGAGATCACCGCGGTCCTACCCGATGCGGCCACGATGTTCCAGATCCTCGTAGAGGGTACTCAAGAAGCCGAGATCCCGCACGGTATCCGCTTCGCCCGGAAACTAGCCAAAGCCTGCCACGGCGTAGTCAGGGACGAACAAACCACCGACATCTGGCCCCAACCCCGGACAGTACAAGCACCACCAAGAACAGAGCCGAAGCCGGAGCGACGGGACGTCTGGATCAGTTGGCTGATCCCGGAAGAGGACCTCCCGACAGACTTTCTGCAGGGCTATCTCCGGATCGCCCGAGAGGTACTCCCCGAAGCAGTCCCGGTACGTTTCGGCAAGTACGAACCCCTTCAGTTCCGGTTCGATTCCAGCGGTGAAGAAGCTTTCATCGATGAGTTTTACAACGACGATTCCAACGGCTGGGACATCTACTACAAGAACCCGCCACCGGTCACCTACGGAAAAATCGCGGCCCCGCAGCTCTCCGCAGGTAACCCGTTCACCCGAATCACCCTGGTCGTGGACGGGCATGCCCTCGCCGATAGTCCGCTCAGAAGCGCCCTTCGCCGGTTCTTCCTTGCCGTGGCGACCGAGCTCGGCGCGGTTTACGCTTCGGCCGAAGTTGAACGCTACCAAGACCTGGGCCGCGTGCCCATCTTCAACATGCGCCCCCCACAGTGGGTGGGTTTCCAGCCCTACCCGCTCTGGTGGGTATGGGCCGGCCCCCGGCTCACACCCGAGATCGGTCGTTTTCTTGGTCCAAACGCCGAAGAGCACAACGGGGGGCTGTTCCGTGCCTTCAGCGACGAGCCACTGGACCGCGACGCCCTCACGGACGTTCTCGGTCCCGAAAACTTGCCATGGATCCCGGCCGAATACTCCGCAACCTACACCGACCACCAAATGGCGCCCCTCGCCGTCGCGACCGTCATCCCTGAAATACTCCGCAACCGCGAACCCCTCGACCTCCCCCCAGGCATCTACAACCCACCAAGGAAAGCCTAGAAACTGCTCCCGACCCCACCACCCGCCCAGCGCTGCCTACGGGTGGAGCTCATACAACTATGCACAGGTATCGCACTTCCTTAGAACTGAGACACTGACAAAATACCCTCCAGCTTCCACGTAACCTCTCTGTCCCGTATATTTTCCCAAATCATTGGCTGCAACAGCAGTCACAAAGACGACTTACGGGACAGTCACCTTTCTTGGCTCAGGAGTGCACGTCCAGATATCGGTAAGCCGTGGCTATGGCCGCGTGCGCCGCTGATCCCTATTCATTGCAGATTCGCTGTACCCAGCTACCGCACAAACGAGCGTTGAGAAGTAGCGGCCGCGGCAGCTCCGCCGTCGTAATGTTGCGCAGGTCACACTCGACGCATACGCTGGGGACGCTGCAGCGTGGCAGTAAGGATGAAAGGCAGTTCATTGGCCAGCGACAAGCTCTCCGTAGTTGTTCGCGTCGACGTTGACGGCGAACAGATCCAGATCGCAGCGACCGGTCGAGTAACCACCCTGAGCCTCCAGGGGCTCTACCCGGTGGTGCAGCGCACCAAGAGCCTGGGCGGCGGTCTCGGCGTTGAGATGGACCTATCCCAAGCGACCATTGACGAGGATGCGCTCGATCAACTGCAGGGGTACGCTGCACTCCATGAGGTGCCCGTGCGCCTCGCAGCGGAACTCACCAACGTGACGGCCCTCCCCTCCCGCGGCCTCCAAACCACCAGCCGCGCTGCCTAACATCGCTTCCCATCACGGCCAGCTTGAGCGGTCACCCTAGCAGCAACGCTGCGCCTAGTTCGCTCCTGAAGTAGAGAACGCTACGGCCGTAGCGGGTAGACGTCACAAGCCCGGCGTCCCGGAGGGCCCTGAGATGCTGGTTTACAGCGGACGTTGTGACCCCGAAGCGCAGGCCCAGCTCGGTGGACGAGGCCGGGGCAGCCAGGGCAGTGAGCAGGCTGGTCCGAACGTCCCCCAACACGGCCACAATCGCGGCCGGATTGGTGACCCGCTCTGCCTCCCACATGGCACCTTGACCCCGGGCCGGGTACATCAGTAACGGCGGATCCCCATGATTCACGGGAGCAGAGGCCCTGCGGGTGAACATGGTGGGAACAAGGGTCAACCCCAGGCCGTCAGTCCTCTCGGTCCGGGACGCCGGGTTCTTTAACCTCACATAAATCACGCGGCCGTCAAACTCCACAGCACCAGACAAGTCGTTCAGCATCGTGAACAGTCCACCTTGCGCAATCTGCCGGCCGCGGTAGACGATGTCCGCTTCCAGAATGGTGCGCATGCGGAGCCAGTGCGGTGCGAAGCAGGTGTCCCAGAACTCCCGGAGGATACGGACCATACGCCGCGTCGCTGGACCAACAGGGCCGGAAAAGACAGCCGGAACAGCTCCGTGCACTCGGATCAGGTCGCCATGAAACTGCTCGGCTGAAATCTGCTCCAATGCATCAAACTCGTCATCGATCCGCGTGAGTGGTGACTGAGGCCTGGGGTTCAGGAAGTCCGGCGTCCACAGTCGGTCATCAACCAAGGCCAGCAACCCATCGAGGTCCAAGCGTGAGCGGGCCTCTTCTGTCCGACGCAACCACGGCAGCTGAAGTGGATACTGGCTGGGATCTCGAATCGCCCTCAGGGAAAGCCCCAATTCACAGAGAGGCGAGATGCCGAAGCGCACGCCGCCCAGATCTGAGTCCGACAACTCGTACTTCAACATGAAGCACAACGCTACATCAATACCGGCGGCCTTCAAGGACTGGGAGAACTATGTGTGTGACTAAATCCCCCGCAAACACCGCCCCCGCTCCACAGCACTCCCTCCGCGTCGCACTCTCGGATCCCACCCTCAAGATCCTGGCTTCCGCCATCCTCGTCTCCACACTGGGCCGCGGCATCTTCCTCACCCTGACAGTCCTGTACTTCAGCCGCTTCGTCGGGTTGAGCGCCGTGGAAATCGCTGTGATCCTCTCTGTTTCCAGCGGCGTCGGTGTCGCGACGTCCTATATCGGCGGTCGACTTGCCGACCGCTTTTCCGCGCGTCGGCTCCTGGCAGGCATGGTCGCCATCGAAGGTCTGGCGATCGCAAGCTATACCTTCGCCGGCAACTTCAGCACCGCCGTCGTAATTGCCTGCATCACGGTAGGCGTCGACCGGGGCGCCAACGCCACCCGCTCCGCGATCATCGCCCGGGCCTTCGACGGCCCGAACCGGGTGAATGCGCGCGCAGTCCTCCGCACCATCACCAACCTCGGCATCGCCGTGGGAGGCATGATTGCCGGACTCGCACTGCTAGCCGGCACCGCCGACGCGTTTCGGGGAATGATGATCGGCGCCGGCGTGGTCTACATCCTGAGCGCGCTGCACCTTCGCCGCCTCCCCAACCGCGTTGACGCGCCGCGCCGTGATTCCGCCAGCCCTGCCCCGAAGCGGGGTATCTCCCCCTTCCGTGACCGCCAATACGTACTTCTGACCGTACTCTCAGGCATCTTCGGCATGCAGTTCGGGCTCGCCGAGATGGGCGTCCCGCTGTGGATATCACAGGACACCAGCGCGCCCGATGTGCTGATATCCGTGGTCCTTGTCATCAACACTGTGTGTGTCGTCCTGCTGCAAGTCCCGCTCGCCCGCGGCACCGACCAACCCCGGCGTGCTGGAAAGATCGTTATGACAGGTGGCTTGCTCATGGCCGTAGCCTGCGGACTGTACGCAATGGCGGGCGGAGTGCCGGTCATCGCCGCCATCACCCTCCTATGTGGCGCGGCACTCCTTCACTCACTAGCGGAAATCCTGTCACAAGCGGGGGCTTGGGGACTCAGCTTCGAACTCGCCAACCCCCTCCAAGCAGGCGCTTATCAAGGGATGTTCGGCATGGGATCAGCCCTGGGGGCCATGCTGGCACCGCTGGTGGTGACCGCCACCGTCGTCGAACATGGCACGCTGGGCTGGGCCATCCTGGGTGCGGTCTTCATTGCTTCAGCGGCGGGCGTCGCGGTGATAGCACGGAAGGCGTCCACGACTACGGCACTCGCCACAGGGGCCCGCTTATCTGCGTAGGACACGTCGCAGCCAGCTCACACGCCTGGCTTAATCGCGAAGAGCGTGTGGCCGGCCCGGGTGGTCAAGGTCCTGGCCGGCCACACTGTCCGCCTGGGCAAGCGGACAAGTGCGCGGCCGGCCAGCCGACGATGGGGGCCTTGCTCGCGCACGGTGACCAGCCGACAAGAGGGGTCTCTTGCCTCATCGACTGTGGCTGTTGTTCTGCATCCGAAATGCGCTCTGCAGCCTGTCACTACTTGGTAGTGGGGCCAGCCGGATGAATATGACGTGATTCAAGTCACCTATAATTTTGGGGGCCGTGGTGGCAAACTGCCCGGCCCGAAGGTGCTATTTCTTGCCGGCCCTCAAATCCGCAACTACTTTCGCGACCCGCCGGGCACGCGTCTCTTCGGTCTTGGCATCACCGATCGGCTCGACGTAGCGCCGCTGGCTGCTGTAGTTCAGCGCGGCGTAGAAGGCCTTTGCTTCAGGCTCCGCATCCAGCGCGGCGGCCAAGTCCTCGGGCACCTCGACGACCCGGGGTTCGGTATCTACTTCAAGACCAACGTCCACGGTGTCCCCCGCCGCAGTTCCGGTCAGTTCACGGTTCGCCGAGCTGACACCCACCATGTATCTCCCGCCCATCACGGCGATACTACTGCGGTAACTCTGGCCGTTGATGGTCACTACCACCGGGGGCCGCTTGCCCGCACCGAGCCCCTCGACAATCGCGTCCGGAACTTCGATGCCCGCCTTGTTGCCATCGCCAACGATGGTCGCAGTGAATTTCATGACCCAAGTATGCCGTCGGCCACCAGTAGACGCATCCCGTCAGCAAGACTACGTTCGAGGTAACCACGCAATCCCCGCTACCCAAGGAGAAAGAACATGGACGAGCAGGACCTTCTGGAGCGCATCCAATCGCTGGTTGAGGAGGAGCACCGCCTCCGCGACGCTGCCGGATCAGCTGACGACGGCGGCGACAGCACCGCACGACTGGCTCAGCTCGAAGCGCAGCTCGACCAGTGCTGGGACCTGCTGCGCCAACGCCGGGCGAAGAGAGACGCCGGGGAGAACCCCAACGAGGCCGAGCCGCGCCCCATCAGTGAAGTGGAGGGCTACCGACAGTAGCCCGCATTCCACTACGCCCCTTCAAGCACCTGACTCGTCGCCCACGCCAGGTATTTGGCGGCGTTGGCAACAGCATCAGCGACGTCCGGAACGCCATCCTTGCGCTGCGCGACATCCAACAATTGGGCCGCGGCAACGATGCCGTGCTTTGCCAGGTCTTCCGGCGTGACGGTGATGCGCCCGGCCACGGCGATGACGGGAATCCCGTGCACACTTGCGGCGTCGGCCAAGGCGATGGGGGCCTTGCCGGTGAGCGATTGCTCATCCATGGAACCCTCGCCGGTGATGACGAGGTCTGCCTCACCGAGGTGCTTGGCGAGGCCTGTCAGTCCGGCGACCAGCGCAAAGCCGCCTTCCAGCGTGGCATCAGTGAACGCGAGGAACGACGCCGGGAATCCGCCCGCCGCTCCAGCTCCCGGAACATTTACATCACGGCCCGTGGCCTCCCGAAGGAGTGACGCCCAGTTGCGGAGACCGGCGTCGAGCTTTTCAACGGCGTCCTCATCGGCGCCCTTTTGGGGACCAAAAACATGCGCCGCACCTTCCGGCCCATACAACGGATTTTGGACGTCGACGGCGATGCGGAACTTCACGGCGGACAGCCGCGGATCCAGCTCGGAGACATCCAAAGCAACGACGTCGGCCAGGGAACCTCCGCCGAGGGGCACCACATTGCCGGCCGTATCAAGGGGCTTGAGCCCCAACGCGCGCAAGGCGCCGCTGCCGCCGTCGGACATTGCGGAGCCACCCAAGCCAAGCACGATCTCCGTGGCACCGGCGTCGAGGGCCGCTGCCACGAGCTGGCCGCAACCGTAGCTGTGGGCACGCAGCGAATTCTCCGGCGTCGGTTCCATATGGGCCAAGCCGGAGGCCATCGCGGTCTCGATAACGGCGCTTGCCCCGCCGAAGGAGTCCTTGCGGATTGCCCACGAGGCTCCGACGGGTTTGAGGATAGGGCCAACAACGGCGTTGTTCCGTTCCTCGTAGCCAGCAGCAATAGCGGCGTCCAGGGTACCTTCGCCGCCGTCGGCGACGGGGAACTGGGTGGTCACGGCGTCCGGGTATACACGCAGGGCACCTTCGGCCATGGCTGACGCGGCTTCGGCGGCGGTCAGGGATCCCTTGAACTTGTCAGGGGCTATGAGGATACGCATGGGTCCATCTTGCCAGCTTCGCTCGGAAAGCGCTTGCCGAGCGCGTAACTTACCCACCGATAACCCTCACAGGAGCCCCGTCCAGCCACGCTTTCACGTCCTCGAAGGCTCCACCGTAGAACTGTCGGTAGCTCTCGTGCGTCACGTAGCCGATGTGCGGCGAGAGAACGGTCCTCGAAGAATGCAGCAGCGCATGCCCCGCCTGTAGGGGTTCCTCGTCGAAGACATCCAACGCCGCGCCACGGATCCACCCCTCCTCCAAGGCCCGGATCAGGGCTGCCTCATCCACCAAGGGGCCGCGCGCAGTGTTGACCAACACGCCGTCGGGGCCGAGAAGCCGCAGTTCCTCCGGGCCAACGATGCCCTCTGTCCGCTCGGATAACCGCAAATGCAGCGTCACGACGTCGGACTCCCGGAACAACTCCTCTTTGCTGACCTTGCGCGCACCGGCAGCCTCGGCAGCTTCCGCCGCGAGGTTCTGGCTCCAAGCGAGGACGTCCATCCCGAATGCCTTGGCATAGCCCGCCATGCGCTTGCCAATCTTGCCCAAGCCAACTATTCCGAGGGTTTTGCCTTCGAGTTCAAACCCGACGCCGGTCTGCCAGTCGCCAGCGCGCAGAGAGTTCTCCTCCACAGTCAGGTTTCGAGCAAAAGCCAGGAGCAAAGCCCACGTCAGCTCGGGCGCCGCGGCCGGTGATCCACCCGTTCCGCAGACCACGATGCCGCGTTCCGCTGCCGCTTCAAGGTCGATCGCCGCATTGGCCATGCCGGTGGTCACCAGCAGCTTCAGGTTCGGCAGCGAATCAAGGACATCCTGTGGAAAACGGGTTCGCTCGCGCATCGCCACAATGATGTCGAACGGCGCCAACGCGGCCACGGCTTGCTCTTCCGAATGGAAAGGTGCACTGAAGACGCTGACCTTCACGTCGTCGTCGAGCAATGAATCCCACGGGGCATAATCGCCGGAGACCTGCTGGTAATCATCAAGGATTGCTAAACGGAATCGGGTCACGGTATTCATCCTTGCGCGGCGGCTGGTGGTACTCAACCCCATGGCACGTTAGGTTTTTGATTGTGAGCCAAAATGTGACCCCCACCATACCTAAACCCGAGCATCCCCGTCCGCAATTAGTCCGCGACAAGTGGCTGAGCCTCAACGGCACCTGGGAATTTGAGATCGACGCCGGTGACTCCGGCTTGGAACGCGGACTCACCACGCGCGAACTTAACAGCGAGATCCTGGTTCCGTTCGCACCGGAATCTGCGCTTTCGAGGATCGGACACGTCGATTTCATGGAAGCCGTTTGGTACCGGCGAACGGTGACGATCCCGCAGGAGTGGGCGGGCCAGAACGTTCTGCTGCACTTTGGCGCCGTGGACCACGACGCCACCGTCTGGGTGAACGGGGTTGAAGTTGCGAGGCATCGGGGCGGCTTCACGCCCTTCACAGCTGACCTCGGAGGAGTCGCCGAGCCTGGAATGGACGCAGTGATTGTGGTGAGGGCAAGGGATTCACGGCACGAGATGCAGGCACGTGGCAAGCAAGCCACCTGGTACAACAACACCCACTGCCAGTACACCCGGACCACCGGAATCTGGCAGACGGTATGGATGGAAGCGGTCCCGGCGGTTCACATCAAACGCCTCCGCATGACCCCCAGCCTCGCGGACTCCAGCATCACGCTGGAAGTGCCCGTCAGCCAGAACCGCGGCGGGCATACGGTCACTGCAGTCCTGAGCGACAAAGGTGACGTGCGTGTGGAGGCTTCGGCCAAAGCAGACCTGGATCTCACGCCATCACTCCGCCTCACCGTTCCCGCCGAATCCCTGCGCCCTTGGTCCATGGAAGATCCCTTCCTCTATGACCTCGATGTCAGCATCCACGATGAATCCGGCAATGTTGTTGACCAAGTCAGCAGCTACGCGGCCGTCCGCTCGATTGCCTTGGACGGCAAGGTGGTTCGCATCAACGGCAAGGCTGTCTTCCAGCGACTCGTCCTGGATCAGGGCTACTGGCCTGAGTCACTGATGACCTCGCCGGATGACGCTGCCTTGATCAAAGACATCGAATTGTCCATCGCTGCAGGTTTCAACGGTGCCCGTCTACACCAGAAGGTCTTCGAAGAACGCTTCCTTTATCACGCTGACCGGCTCGGTTACTTGGTGTGGGCGGAGTTCGGCGACTGGGGCGTTTCCGGCGGAGGAACTGTGGGGCACAACCAAAAGCCCACAGCCAGCTTCGTGGCGCAATGGTTGGAAGTGCTCAAGCGCGATTTCAACCACCCCTCCATCATTGGTTGGTGCCCCCTCAACGAGACGCACCAAGTTATCCACGATCGGCTGACAGTGCTGGACGACGTCACCGAGGCCATGTTCCTGGCCACCAAGCTCGCTGACCCCACGCGTCCGGTCATCGATGCCTCCGGCTACGCGCACCGGATCCGCGACACGGACATTTACGATTCCCACTCCTACGAGCAGGACCCGGACCGCTTCCGCATCGAGCAGCAGGGGTTGGCAGAGGGAAAGCCGTACATCAATCGGAAGGCCGACGGCGAGGAATACTCCGTGCCGTACACAGGCCAGCCCTACTTTGTCTCGGAGTTCGGTGGAATCTGGTGGAACGAAGTTGAGGCGCGTCAGGCTGTGGACGGAAGCGACGTCGCCTCTTCATGGGGCTACGGCCAGCGCGTCAGCAGCGAGGAGGAGTTCTACACCCGGTTCGACGGCCTCTGCTCGGTGCTGCTGGATAACCCGGACATGTTCGGTTACTGCTACACGCAGCTGACAGACGTTTTCCAGGAAAAGAACGGCATCTTCAACTTCGACCGAAGCATTAAGTTCGATCTGGAGAGAATCCGCGCGAGCCAAGTTCGGCCTGCGGCAATCGAAACCCAAGGAAAGTGATAGAGCGTCCCCAATCCGCCGACGCTCCATCAGGACACGCGGGCAAAAAGGCAACCCTCTATCAGGCCCACTGACCCCTGCGCACCAGGACTTCCTTGAGAAGGTCCAGCCTGTCGGACACGATGCCGTCCACTCCAAGGTCCAACAGCCGTTCCATTTCCACAGGATCGTTGACCGTCCACACATGAACCTGCCTGTGCCATCGGTGCGCGCGCCGGATGAATCCGGGCGTCACCACGGGAAACCGCCCGTAGCGGACAGGAACTTGGAAGACGTCGACGCCGGAGAGCAGCTTGCGTGCCATGGGGACCGGAAAGAGGGGGCCGAGAAGGACGAAGAGAGCGGTCAGGGAGCTGCCTGCAGATGAGGCTGCGCGGCGGGAGAGCTTCGAAAGGACGGCCCGGCGGCGCCTGTCCGAGAAGCTGGTGACCAAAACCCGGTCGTGGACGCCATGCTTCTCAATGGCCGCTGCCATGGGGCCAACAGAATTCCAATCCTTGACGTCCAGGTTAAGGCGGGCATGCGGCAGGGCAGTAACCAGCTCGTCGAAGGTGGGAATTGGCTCCACTCCACCGATTCGGGCAGCAGCAACTTGGGCAGCGGTCAGCTCCGAGACCTTGCCCGCGGAGTCAGTCACACGGTCCAGGGAAGAATCGTGGAATACGAGCAGTACGCCGTCGGACGTCGTGTGGACGTCCGTTTCAAGGTGGACAGTTCCGAGCTCCACTGCCGCCCGGAATGCGGCCATGGAATTTTCCAGTCCATCCAGCGAAAATCCCCGGTGGGCGAAGGCCAAGGGGCCCACCGAGCCGTCCTTGCGAAGGAAATAGGGCAGCGTCACTCCCGTAGCGTAGCCCATCGCAAAGGCGCGGCTAGCTCTCTTGCGGGACCGTCGCCGTCGTCGATTGCGGAACGATCGCCACGCCGTCGCTGACGTGCACCAGCGTCCGGCCGCGGCCGCCGTCGAGCTCCACCCACACCGCGGTGGCATCGCCGGTAACAGCGTCCACCACGCCAGCCGACTCGAAACCTGGCGTGAGCGTGACATTGACGCGGTCGCCCTGGCGAAGCGAACGCCAGTGATGATCCGGTTCGATGCGCCGCAATGGAGCGGTATTGACGTTGTTGATCCGACGCTTAGCCATGGTTCCCCCTACAAATTCAATGAGACAGATAAACCGTGCGAACGGGTCCTGGCTGGAAGACTACGGCTGTAAGTTGAACGCCGGTTGTATGGAAGCTGGGAACCAGGTGACACTGCGGGGCTGGCAAACTAGGGGCATGACTGTGTTGATTGCCGGCTGCGGCGACCTTGGAACGGAAGTTGGACTGCGCTTCGCAGCTGCGGGCCATGAAGTGGTTGGCCTGCGCCGTTCCCCCGACAAGCTACCTGCGGAAATCAGGGGCATGTTCGCGGATCTCTCCGTTGCGGTTCCGGAACTGCCCGAGGACGTGGACCTGGTTGTTGTGGCTATCGCCGCCGACACGTCCACGGAAGAGGCCTATCGCGCGGCGTACTTGAACGGCGTGAAGAACGTCCTGGACGCGCTGGAACGGCAATCCATCGAGCCGCAGCGGATCCTGTTTGTCTCCTCAACGGCCGTGTACAAGGATTCCGGTGGGGCTGTTGTGGATGAGTCGACGCCCACGGAGCCCACGCGGTTCAGCGGCAAGGTGCTGGTGGAAGCGGAAGAGCTGTTGTTCAGCCGGACGCGCGGGACCAGCACCCAGCCCATTTCCCTGCGGCTTGGGGGAATCTACGGGCCGGGGCGCACGCGGCTGACTGACCAGGTCCGGAGCGGCAAGGCCGTCATCCCCGCCCAACCCCGGCATACCAACCGCGTCCACCGGGACGACGCCGCCGCAATGATCGTGCACCTCACCACCATGGAACCGACTCCTGATCCCGTCTACGTTGGCGTTGATGATCACGCGGCGGAAATGGGCGACGTCATGCGCTTCCTCGCCTCTGACATGGGATGCCCGGAACCACCGACGGCGGCACCTGACAACACGTCCGAGGCCAGCCCAGGCGACAAGCGCTGTTCAAATGCGCGGATTAGGGCGACCGGTTTCGAATTCACCTTTCCCACTTACAAGGAGGGCTACCGCGCTTTGCTGGCCGGTGAGGGCGTGCGGCACCCGTGAATCGCGAGGCTCCTACCGCTTCACGGGCGCAAGGGTGGGGCCGGATCTACTTCGCTGTCCAAGCCGTGGCTGGGCTGGCGTGGTGGGTGGGAGTTTTCCTGTCACCGGCCATTCGGACGGCCACTCTCGGCAGTCTGGACCCGGTTCTTGTGGCGGCCTTTGACGTTCCGCTGTTCGTCGTCGCTTCCGCTTGGGCCGCCTTCGGGGCGCGGGCCGGCGCGATGGTGGCTACCAGCTGGACCGGCCTCGTTGCGGTCGCCCTCGCCACCTACGCAACATTCAGTACCGAAGCCGGGTGGGGCGTCCTGATCATGCTGGCTGCGGCCGCTTGTTCAACCATTGCGCTGTTCCTTGTGGTGGAGGGCCGTGTCCCCACGGAGTTGATCGTGCGGGGGCCATTCGCGTTCCGTCCGGCACCCACCCTCCGCGGCGCTGCGGCTAACGTAGCGGCAACTATGGGTCAATTGGCCCTCTTTTGGGGACTCTTCCTGGTTGTGCTTCCGTCAGTCATCTGCTGGTTCGAGCAAAGGTGGGCCGTTTCGTTGGCTCTTCCCTCCACCGCAGCGCCAGCCGGCCTGGTGGTGCTGGTGCTGGCCAGTTGCCTCGGTATCGCGTCCGCGGTGACCATGTCCTCTGCCGGAGGCGGCACCCCTCTGCCCTCCGCCATGCCCAACCGCCTTGTTATCGCCGGACCTTACCGGTGGGTTCGGAACCCGATGGCGGTGGCGGGCATTTCCCAAGGTGTGGCCGTGGGCCTGCTCCTGGGTTCGTGGTTGGTTGTTACCTACGCGGCTATTGGCTCGCTGCTGTGGAATTACGCCGTCCGGCCACACGAAGAAGCCGACTTGGAACGTCGGTTTGGCACCGACTTCCAGCGATACCGCGACTCAGTGCGCTGCTGGATTCCGCGCCTCAGAGGAAATTAGACCCGCTGCTCGGTGAGCTTCGCCTCGAGAATCTGGGCCACGCCGTCGTCGTCGAAGTGAGGTGCTTGCTGGCCAGCCGCCAGAATAGCTTCCGGGTGACCGCTGGCCATCGCGTAACCGTGGCCGGCCCAGCGCAGCATTTCGATGTCGTTGGGCATGTCACCGAACGCCACCACATCGGAGGCTTCGATCCCCAAGGATTCGGCGTACTTGGCCAGCGTGACGGCCTTATTGATGCCGGGAACAGACATTTCCAACATGGCCGTGCGGGGTGCTGAGTGCGTTGTGGACACAAGGTGCGCGACGGCCGGCTGGACTTCGGCCAGGAATTCATCAGGCGTACCTTTGCGGGTGATCGCCAGGAACTTAACGACGGCGTCATCCGCCGTGAGCGTCTGCGCCAGCGGCTTTGGGGTGAACTCCGCAAGCAGCTCGCTGGTTTCGTTCTCGATAAAGCCCGGCTCCAGTTGGAAGCCCGTGAGAGTCTCAACAGCGAACAGGGCGTCGGGCCTGATGGACTTGATGATGCGGCGGGCTTCAAAGACCGATTCCGCGTCCAGGACACATGAGGACAGGGCCTGCTCGGTTTCCAGGTCCCACACCACGGCACCGTTGGAACAGATCACGATTCCGCTGTGACCCAGCTGCTCCTGGAGCGGGTACAACCAGCGCGGCGGGCGGCCAGTGACGAAGACGAGTTCCACCCCTGCGTCGCGGCACGCCTGGAATGCCTTGATGGTCCGGTCACTGATTTTGCCGTCGTGACCGAGGATGGTGCCGTCAATATCGCTTGCTACGAGCCGCATCAGGCCAGTCTACGTGGGCCCACGGCCCACAAGGTCGCGCGGTTCGGGGAGCGCGGCATAGTGTGAAGTCATGAGTGAGAAGACCAGCGAAGTCGAAGAACACAGCACCCGCGGGGCGTACGTCACTGGCGGCGAGTTCACCCGGGACACCAATTACATCGAGGACCGCATCACCCGGGACGGTGCCGCCGGACCGAACGGCGAGCCCGGCTGGCCCGTGGAGCCGGGACGCTACCGGTTGATTGCAGCCCGGGCGTGCCCTTGGGCCAACCGTGCCGTAATCGTCCGCAGGCTTCTTGGCCTGGAGGACGTCATCAGCCTCGGCCAGCCTGGCCCCACCCACGACGCCCGATCCTGGACCTTCGATTTGGATCCGGATGGTGTGGATCCCGTGCTGGGCATCGAGCGACTGCAGGAAGCATTCTTCCGCCGTTTCCCGGACTACCCTCGCGGAATCACTGTTCCGGCCATGGTGGACGTCCCCAGCGGCGCAGTGGTGACCAACAACTTCCCCCAAATCACGCTGGACTTCTCTACTGAATGGACAGAGTTTCACCGCCCGGGAGCGCCACAGCTGTACCCGGAGCACCTGCGCGAGGAAATCGACCAAGTCAACAAGCGTGTCTTCACTGAGGTCAACAACGGCGTTTACAGGTGCGGCTTCGCCGGATCCCAGGAAGCGTACGAGGCTGCCTACACCCGACTGTGGAATGCCTTGGACTGGCTGGAGGAGCGACTGAACGGTCAACGGTATCTGGTGGGTGATTCGATCACCGAGGCCGACGTCAGGCTCTTCACCACCCTTGTGCGCTTCGATGCGGTCTATCACGGGCACTTCAAGTGCAACCGCAACAAACTCAGCGAAATGCCGGCACTGTGGGCGTACGCCCGGGACCTGTTCCAGACGCCTGGGTTCGGCGACACCATCGATTTTGTGCAGATCAAGCGGCACTACTACATGGTGCACGAGGATATTAACCCCACCAGGATGGTCCCCGTCGGCCCGGACCTATCCGGATGGCTTACTACTCACGGGCGGGAATCCCTCGGCGGAAGCCCCTTCGGCGACGGCACTCCGCCAGGCCCGGTGAAAGCGGGCGAGGAAGTGGCCGCAGGGCACGGGGCCAGCTAACCAGCTTACTTATGCCGCCCCATGGTTGAGCTCCGCCCGCGTGGGCGGGTTCGCGCCAGCCCGTGACACAGTCACAGCAGCTGCGCGTGTTGCATGATCCATGATCGCTGCCAGGGTTTCTGCAGGCATCGCCCTCAAAGCGCCACGGTTCTGAGCGCCGTCCAAGCCGTGATCCACGATCGCGGACAGGAGCCCTGCCATGAACGAGTCGCCCGCGCCCACCGTGTCCACAACATTCACGGACGGAGCGGGAACCTGAGTTTCACCAGCCTTGGTGATGCCCCACGGCCCGCGTGAACCACGTGTCACCACAACCAGCGCAGGACCTTCATCACCAGCCAAGTTCAGCCACCGACGCGCGGACTCCGTCGGATCGACGCCGGGATACAGCCATTCGAGGTCCTCGTCAGAGGCCTTCACGACGTCGGACAGCACCACCAAGCGCTCGGCCTGCTCCCGGGCATAGTCAACGTCCGTGATGATGCTGGGACGGCAATTCGGGTCGAAGCTGATAGTGCTGCTCGGGTGGGCATGCTCCACGGCGGCAAGCACGTCCGCGGCGCCCGGCTCCAGGAACGCAGCAATGGAACCGGTATGCAGCAGGGTGGAGCCTTGCAGCATGAGCGGCAACCGTGCTGCGAGTCCGGGCAACTCCCACGCGAGGTCGAAAGCGTAGGTGGCGGCGCCGTCGTCGTCGATCTGCGCGGTGGCCACGCTGGTTGGCTTCTCGTCCGGCGGAAGCGGCACCATCACCGAGCTTGAGCGCAAGTGCGCGGCAACGGAATCGCCGTAGGCGTCCCGTCCGTAGCGCCCAATGAACTGCACAGGATGATCCAAGCGGGCCAGGCCGACGGCCACGTTAAGAGGACTCCCGCCTACGTGCGCCTCGATTCCCGAGGAGCGTTGAACGACGTCGACCAGGGCCTCACCAATGACAGTCAGCATGGCACCACTCTGCCAGAGGCGGGCCCCACGAACCACAGATTACGAGAGCAGCCGTTGCACCAGTTCACGGCATTTCTTGTAGGCCACTGCCTTGGGATCGATCAAGTCGAAGTGGTCGCCCGGTACGCGCAGCAACTGGGCTGCGCTCCCGGCCGCCGTTGCCGCCGCGACGTACGCCTCGGACTGGCTCACAGGAACGTCCTCGTCATCCGTGGCATGGACGGCATATACGGGGACGTCGAGTGGCAATGAACTCATGGGATCCGCATATTTATGCCGTTTGGGGTATCTATGGGAATCCCCGCCCATCAGGTTGCAAACGGCGCCATTGCTGAGGTTCAGTTTCTCAGCGGCAGCCAGGTTCAGGAGGCCGGACTGGCTGACCACGCCCGTCAGGTGCACCGCATTATCCTCAGGGCTGCGCTGGAGTTGACGGTCGGCGTCGGGCGTACCGATATTCGCAAGCCGTTGTCGCCCTGCGGCCCAGACAGCCAAGTGGCCACCGGCCGAGTGTCCGAGCGCCACCACTTTGCCGAGCTTTAGGTCATGCTCGCCGGCAATTTCGGACAGATGGTCAATGCCGGCCAGGATGTCCTCGAAAGTATGGGGCCAACCACCGCCGTTACCGGCCCGCCGGTACTCGAGGTTCCAAGCGGTGATGCCATGCGCGGCGAGGTCGCGCGCAAGGGGCTCACCGAGCTCGGCGCCGTACTGTGAGCGCCAATATCCGCCATGGATCACAACGGCGATTCCACCGGCGACGCTGGACGCGCCGCGATGGTTTCCGTTGGACGGTTCAGGTATGAAGAGTTCGCCCCATTGACTGGGGTGTTCGCCGTAGCTGTACTTGTGCCGCAACATTGCGCCCTCCTTTGTACTGAGCCTATCGTGACGGTTCGGAAGTTTGGCTAGAGGCACCCCGACGGCGGGTGGCTCAGTTGAGTGTCGGACCCGCCCCGTAAGCTGGGGGCATGGCAAGCAATTGGGACAGCCTGGACCAGGCTCAGCGCGACGCAGTGGATGCGAACGTGGCGCTCTATGAGCGTGTTCGCCCCGCCCTGAAGCGGGTCACGCGCGATGTGCTGCTCACTTTGCGCGATATGTTGAACGACGCCGAGGTCACTCCGCTGTTTGTCACGGGACGGACCAAAACGGTTGAGTCGTTCCGCGAAAAGATTTCCCGCACGGATGATCCTTTAGAGCCCGGCGGGCCGCGCGTGCTCAAGTTTCCGGATCCGTTCCGCACCTTGAACGACATGGTCGGCATCCGCGTCATCACCAAGCTACCCGCGGAAAACGCAGCGGTGGCCAACATCATCAAGCGCCAACGGCAACTTTTCGACTGCCGCGGCGACCGCGAGAAGGACATCGGCTCCATTGAGTCCGGAACCTACGGCTATTCCAGCCGCCACCTCATTCTGCGCACCATCCAGAACGAGGCCGTGAAGGAGTACCAGCACGTCTTCAACCCGGATATGCCCGCCAATGGCAGCTACTTCTTCGAGTGCCAGATCCGAACTGTGTTTGCCCACGCCTGGAGCGAGATCGAACACGACATTCGGTTCAAGGCCGAAGACCCTCGCGCTTGGACGCCTCATTTCGACCGCCAGTTCACGGCCACAGCAGCCATGCTGGAAACGGTGGAGAGCGCCTTCGCTGATCTTCACGAGCGCTATGAGGAAGTCCGCGGCTATTGGGATCTCGAGGGCGACGGCGGCATGCCCTTGACACCCAACCGGGTCCGCGACGTCTGGCGTACGCTTCTTCCGCACGTTGACCGTAAAGTTGATGACGACTGGGGATGGGCAGCCGAACTGCTCGCCGCCCACGGACTCACCAAGACCGTGGAGCTTGCGGGCCTGCTCAGCGCCAACCGGATCACAGAGGTCCGCAAGGCTCTGGACCACCGCTACTCCCCCGGCCCGGACCGCCTCTTGGATGACCTCCTGTTGTGGCAGTACGGAACCGAACACATTGATCTCACCGCTGAGGCGCCCGACGTCGTCCCGCACCCGCGGCGCGACAGCCTCCAGCGGCGCCTTAAGCAGATTGAGCGCTACCGACAGACTGCGCTCTAGGACGACTGCACTGTAAGGACCCATGACTCCCGAGCAACTCATGTCACTGCGGGCGACCTTCCGTTCGCCCCGCCGCCTGCTGACGGAATCCCTTGCGGGACTCGTTGTGGCGTTGGCTTTGATCCCCGAGGCCATCGCGTTCTCAGTGATCGCCGGGGTGGATCCGCGCATCGGTCTCTTCGCGTCCTTCACCATGGGCGTGGTCACTGCAATTGTGGGCGGGCGGCCCGCCATGATCTCCGCTGCCACTGGTGCCGTGGCCTTGGTAATCGCGCCGGTAATGAAAGAACACGGGCTGGATTATCTGATTGCCACGATCATCCTGGCGGGTGTTTTCCAGATCATCCTGGCAGTCCTGGGCGTGACAAAGCTGATGCGTTTCATCCCAAGGTCCGTCATGATCGGCTTCGTAAACGCCTTGGCCATCCTGGTGTTCATGTCCCAAATGCCAGAGCTCTTCAACGTGCCGTGGATGGTCTATCCGATCGTCATTGTGGGCTTGGTGATCGTGTTCGGGCTCCCCCGGATCACCACAGCCATTCCTGCGCCGTTGGTCGCGATCGTCGCCATCACCCTGGTCACCGTGCTTGGAAATATCGATGTTCCAACCGTCAGCGACAAAGGCGAACTCCCGGACAGCCTGCCCGGATTCTTCCTGCCGAATGTTCCCCTGAACATGGAAACATTCCAGATCATTGCGCCCTTCGCTCTCTCCATGGCACTGGTGGGCCTGCTGGAATCGCTAATGACCGCCAAGCTAGTGGACGACATCACGGACACCCGCTCGGACAAGACACGCGTGTCCTGGGGGCAGGGTGCCGCGAACATTGTCACCGGTTTCCTTGGCGGCCTGGGTGGTTGCGCGGTAATCGGCCAGACCATGATCAACGTCAAAGGCTCAGGGGCTCGAAGCCGGCTCTCAACGTTCCTGGCCGGCGTCTTCCTGCTGGTGCTGGTGGTTGTCTTGGGCGATGTCGTGGGCCAGATCCCCATGGCCGCTCTCGTGGCCGTGATGATCTTCGTTTCGCTGATCACCTTCGACTGGCACTCGATTCGTTTGTCCACGCTCAAGCGCCTGCCCAAGTCTGAAACTGCCGTCATGCTGATGACAGTCGCCGCCGTCGTCGCCACGCACAACCTGGCGGTGGGTGTCGGCGTCGGCGTCTTGACCGCCATGGTGCTGTTTGCGCGACGGGTGGCCCACTTCGCAACAGTGGAGCGGACGGAACTTGAGCTGAACGGCGAAGTTGTTGCGACGTACACAGTGGACGGTGAACTGTTCTTTGCTTCGTCGAATGACCTGTACACGCAGTTCGATTATGCAAAAGATTCTTCAGGCGGCATAGATCGAGTGATCATCGATCTGCATGGCTCGCATATCTGGGACGCCTCCACCGTCGCTGTGCTCGATTCGGTCACGGAGAAGTACCGGAATCACGGGCGCGAAGTGGAGTTCATCGGACTAAATGAGGCCAGTATTCGTATGCGTGAGCGGCTGGCAGGGAAGCTCAACGCCTAACCCAACTGCGACTCAGTTGGGTGCGAAAGAGCGGTCATCTGACATATACGCTCCCCCACAAGTAAAGAATTCGTGGCGTCCATGGTGCGGGTGTGAGCATGGATGAATGCTTGAGGCAACCAATTCACCATCGAAAATCGAAGAACCCGCTGCGCCCGTCAACGCTGCCCTTGCCGCTGAAGCCAAAATTGCGCGCATTGCCGTCACAGTGTTCCCGCTGCTGGTGGTGGTTGCCGGCATCTTCGGATTCCTGATTCCGGAACTTTTCAAGCCGATGGGCGTCGCGGTTCCTTACCTGCTGGGCGTCATTATGTTCTGCATGGGACTCACGCTGACCCCGCCGGATTTCGCCTCCGTGGCGAGGCGTCCCTGGGCTGTGGCGCTGGGCATCGTGGCGCACTATGTGATCATGCCCGGTGCGGGGTGGCTTATTGCCGTGCTCCTGCAGCTGCCGCCCGAGCTGGCCGTGGGTCTGATCCTGGTCGGCTGCGCCCCTTCCGGCACCGCCTCCAACGTCATGGCGTTCTTGGCCAAGGGGGACGTTGCTCTCTCTGTAGCTGTTGCCTCGGTCTCCACGTTGATCGCGCCGATTGTGACCCCGGCGCTGACTCTCTTCCTGGCCGGATCCTTCCTTCACATTGATGCCGGCGCCATGGTGATGGACATCGTCAAGACAGTCCTGCTGCCGGTGATCGCGGGCCTGTTGGCTCGACTCTTCCTGTCGAAGCTCGTCGCAAAGGTTCTTCCCGCACTTCCGTGGGCCTCCGCCGTCGTGATTTCCCTGATCGTGGCGATCGTTGTGGCAGGTAGTGCCAGCAAGATCGTCGCCGCGGGTGCCATCGTGTTCCTGGCGGTAGTCCTGCACAACGGTTTCGGCTTGGGCCTCGGATACTTGGCGGGCAAGCTCGGCCGCTTGGATGATAAGGCTCGTCGCGCCTTGGCGTTCGAGGTGGGAATGCAGAATTCCGGTTTGGCTGCGACCCTGGCTACCGCGCACTTCAGCCCGTTGGCAGCCCTGCCGTCCGCCGTGTTTTCGCTATGGCATAACATTTCGGGTGCGATCGTAGCGGCTTGGCTGGCACGTCGGCCTTTGAAGGACTAGCTACCCCTGCGTCGTGCCGCGGCGGTGCAACTTCCACGGTGACGCAACCCGGCTGCCCTCGGCCGGAGTGGTGCCCGCCAGCCTGTCCAGCAGCATCCGGACAACCTGTTCGAAGATCGGGTCCGGCCCAACGGTAGTAAGCGGCGGATCGCACTCCTGGCCTTCCGTGGAATTCCCAACGCCGACGATCTGGACGTCCTGGGGGACGCGGAGGCCTAGACGGTAGGCGGCGCGGATCGCCTGCAGCGCTTCCATGTCGTCGGTGCAGAGGATGGCCGTTGGTCGGTCCGAAAGCCGGAGCAGCTCGAGAGCCGACCGATACGCAGTGGCCGGGTGGTGATGTGAGGTCCTGACCAAAGATTCGTCCAGAGGAATGCCCGCCTTTGCCAGCCCGGCCGCGTAGGCGGCAAAGCGGCTCTTCGGTCTGCCCGCCGGATCAGCCCTCCGGATGCATGCGATCCTGTGGTGTGACGCCGTGAGGAACTCCATGCACTCCGCGAGGCCGGCGTCCGCTTCAGGGGCAAGGACGTCGAATCCGGCCGGTTTCATGGTTCCCGAAATAACCACTTGGGCGACGCCGCGGCGGGCCAACTCGGTGACCGTTTCATCCTGGGACTTCGCTTCGGGGAAGTAGCCAATGATGACGCCGTCGGCGCCCCCGGACATTGTGAACTTTCGCCAGTCGTCACCCAGCAGGATCACCGGTTGGTAGCCGTGCTGCGGCAGAATGTTGGCAGCGGCAGTGGCGAGGGCGCGATCCCAAGGCCACTCAAGGTTTCCGATGGCTACGGCAACCACGTCCGTTTTGCCGCGACGCATCCCTCGGGCGGCCTGATTGGGCACATAGCCCAGTTCTTTGACTGCGGCCAGAACCCGGTCCTGCGTGGGCTGGCTGATCCGCGTGGTGCCACCATGACGACCGGAAAGCACATAGGAGACGGTGGTCAGCGATACGTCCGCCGCCAGTGCCACATCCCGGATGGTCGGCTTGGATCCCTTGCTCACGTTGCGACTCCTGGTAGACAGCGGATTTCTTGAACTCTATCCGCAACCGCGGTGGACTCCCCTTGACGCAATTAGTTGTGAACGTTAACAATTGCGGGAGCCTACAAATACAAGCGGGAGATCATTCGATGAAGAACTGGGCAGGAAATCTTGAGTATTCGTCTGCGGACGTACAGCGGCCCACCACCCTGGAGCAGCTGTGCAAGCTTGTAGCTCAGTCCCCGCGGATCAAGGCCCTGGGTTCCCGGCACTCCTTCAACACGGTTGCCGACACCGACGGCACCCACCTCCTGCTCGATGCCCTCCCCCAGGAAGTTGTGTTGGACGCCGCGAAGGGCACCGTCAAAGTCAGCGGTGGCATCAGCTACGGAGCCCTCAGCCGCGCGCTTGAGGAACAGGGCTACGCCATTCACAACCTCGCTTCCCTGCCGCACATCTCCGTTGCGGGTGCCATCCAAACCGGCACGCACGGCAGCGGCGTCAACAACCCCTCCCTGGCTGCCGCCGTCGTTAGTGTTGACCTGGTGCGCGCCTCCGGCGAGCTGGTGACCCTCACGGCGGACGACGACGAATTCCTCGCCAGCGTGGTGGGAATGGGCGCACTTGGCATTGTCACAGGGCTGGAGCTCGCGGTCCGGCCAAGCTACGAGGTGCGGCAGCGAGTGCTCACCAAGATGTCGTGGGACCGCGCGCTGGCGAACTTCCAGGACATCGCTTCGAGTGCCTACAGCGTCAGCTTCTTCACCGATTACACCGGCGATACCATTCCCCAGGTCTGGCTGAAGGCACTGGACACTGAAGCTCCGTTGCCTGACCTCTTTGGAGCAACCGCTGCTACGGCAGCCATGCATCCCTTGCCGGACATGTCGGCCGAGAACTGCACCGGGCAGCTGGATGTGGCGGGCAAGTGGCTTGACCGATTGCCCCATTTCCGCCACGAATTCACGCCAAGCAACGGCGAGGAGCTGCAAAGCGAGTTCCTCCTGCCCTTGGATCAGGGGCCGGCCGCGCTGCAGGCTGTCCGGGGACTGGCCGACAAGCTCGCACCGCTCCTGTTCGTCTCCGAGATTCGCACCGTGGCCGCCGACGAGTTCTGGCTTAGCCCGTTCTACCAGCAGCAAAGCGTGGCACTCCACTTCACGTGGAAGCCGCTGCAGGCCGAGGTAGAAGCAATACTCCCCGAGCTTGAAACAGCACTAAGGCCTTTTGGCGCCCGCCCGCATTGGGGCAAGCTCTTCACACCCGGCGAGTACGACTTCGCGGCGCTCTACCCGCGCTTCGAAGACTTCCGTGCTCTAGTCCAGGCCAACGACCCCACGGGGAAGTTCTCCAACAGCCTCCTGGACAGCGTGCTGGGTGTGGCCGTTACGTCGTAACTACTCGATGTGAGCCAGCACGGCGCCGGCTGTGACCACTCCGCCAGGCTCGGACAACACCTCGGATAGAGTCCCAGCACGGTGTGCCGAGACTTGGGTTTCCATCTTCATGGCCTCCAGGACCACCAAAGGATCCCCGGCTGCTACGTCAGTGCCGGGCTCCACCAGCCACTTCACGACGGTTCCGGCCATGCTGGAGACGAGGGCTGATTCTGCGGGAGAGTCGCCGGAACCGATGATAGAACCCGGCGTATCGGTCGGCGTAGTAAAAGCAGGAATGCCCTTCCCCGAACGAGCCCAGCCGTCCAGAAGGTCTGCGGGAAGTCCTACTGCGAGTCGCTTGCCGTCGACGTCAATGGTTATGGTGCGCCGCTCCCCTTCCGGGGCGACCACGTTGTATTCGGGGTCCACAGGGATCTGGTCTGCGAAGTCGGTCTCGATCCAACGGGTGTGAACGCGCATTCCGGCAACGGACGTGAAATCCTCGGACTCGAGGACCGCGCGGTGGAACGGCAGGACTGTCGCGAGGCCCGTGATATTGATTTCGGCCAGGGCACGCCGCGCACGACGAAGGGCCTGCTGCCGGTCAGCGCCAGTGACGATCAACTTGGCCAACAAAGAATCGAATTGCGGCGCGACAAATGATCCCGAGCGTACTCCAGTGTCGACGCGGATTCCCGGGCCTGTTGGCACCTCAAAGAGCTCCACTGTCCCCGGCGAGGGCAGGAAGCCGCGACCCACGTCCTCAGCATTGATGCGGAACTCGAAGGAGTGTCCACGAGCCACGGGATCTTCCGTGATGCTCAGCGGAAGGCCCGCAGCAATTCGGAACTGCTCTTGGACCAGGTCAATCCCGGAAGTCTCCTCCGTGATGGGGTGCTCAACCTGCAAGCGGGTGTTGACCTCAAGGAAGGCCACGGCTCCATCAGCGGAGACCAGGAACTCCACGGTTCCGGCACCGTAGTAGCCGGCTTCACGCACAATGGCTTTGGCGCCGTCGTAAATTTGCTGGCGCTGGGTATCGCTGAGAAAGGGTGCGGGAGCCTCTTCCACGAGCTTCTGGTGGCGACGCTGGAGGGAGCAGTCGCGGGTGCCCACCACAACGACGTTGCCGAGCTTGTCCGCGATGACCTGAGCTTCCACATGCCGAGGGCGGTCAAGGTACTGCTCCACGAAGCACTCGCCACGACCAAAAGCAGCCACAGCTTCCCGGACTGCGGAATCGAAGGCCTCTTCCACTTCTGCGAGCTCGCGAACCACCTTCAGTCCACGGCCACCTCCACCAAACGCAGCTTTGATGGCCAGTGGAAGTCCATGTTCCTCCGCGAAGGCCCGTGCTTCCGCAGCAGAAGAGACGGGTCCGTCGCTGCCGGCAACCAACGGAGCGCCGGCGCGGACTGCGATTTCGCGGGCCGTGATCTTGTTGCCCAACTGACGTATCGACTCCGGTGAGGGACCGATCCACTCAAGTCCGGCGTCGAGCACTGCTTGGGCAAAGTCCGCGTTCTCGGAAAGGAAACCATACCCGGGGTGGACAGCGTCTGCCCCGGACTCCGCCGCGACGGCAAGCAGCTTCCCGATGTTCAAGTAGGTGTCAGCCGGCGAATTTCCGCCCAGGCTGAAGGCTTCATCAGCAGCACCGACGTGCATTGCGTCTGCATCAATGTCTGCATAAACGGCGACCGACAGGATGCCGGCGTCGTCGCAGGCTCGGGCGACGCGGACAGCGATTTCGCCACGGTTCGCGATCAGGACCTTGCGCATCAAATACTCACTTCTCTGGGGTCTTCGTAAATGTCGTGGTGAAGCCTGGCGAATCCGGAACAATCCGGAAGCGGATCTTTCCGCCGATGGGGACCTGCGCGGCAAGATCAAGGTGTTCGTCGCGCACCACACCGATCACCGGGTAACCGCCTGTGATGGGGTGATCCGCCAGGAAGAGGACGGGCAGTCCCGCGGGTGGGATCTGAAGCGCTCCGGCCATGGTGCCCTCGCTGGGAAGTTCTCCTCCCCGCGTGCGCTTCAGCGGGGTGCCGTCCAGCCGCATGCCTACACGGTTGGATTGGGGAGTGACCAGCCATTCCTGGCCGCAGAGGGAATCCAGCGCCTCTTGGTCAAACCAGTCAGCCCGCGGTCCGGGGATGACATCCAGAACCGTTACGCCGGCTCCGGGGAAGTCAGGTTGCAGTTCAGGGTTAGCCACAGCTGTGGACGCCGTCGCGTTGCCCACCGGAAGGAGCTGCCTGATGACCAAGGGGGCCGGCCCGATTCCGGACATCGTGTCCGCTGAGCGACTACCCAGCACCTCCGGGACATCCGCTCCGCCACGGATCGCCATATAGTTACGGAACCCCGACTCCGGAGCACCCAAGGTGAGTACTTCGCCGTCGAGCAATGCGAAGGGTGCGGCCATTGGGGCTGTTCGCTTAGCGCCCGGCTGGATGGCGCCGTCGTCGGACCCGGCGTCGGACTCAGACCACGACGGCGACTCGATAGTCAGCGTCGTCGGCGCCCCTGTCACAGCAATTACTTGGTCGCCAACGGCCTCCACCGTGAGCCCGCCATTGACCGATTCGATCGCCGCGGCCGAAGATTCGTTTCCGACCAGCCGGTTGGCCCGCCGCAGCGATGCCCTGTCCAGCGCACCTGCAGCGGACACCCCCAGTGGGCCGTAGCCTCGGCGGCCGAGATCCTGGATCAGGCTCTGCGTGCCCGGATTGAGAATCCGAAGACCGGCCTCAACGTGATGCTCCTTTTCGGGTTCGCGCGCCGGGGCGTCGCCGCTGGATGGTGCTTTAGCCGTCACCACCTCGCGGACCGCGCGGTACTGCACGCGATCCCCCGGACGAACCAGGGCAGGTTGGGATCGGTCCAGATCCCACATTTGGGCCCCGGTCCGGCCGATCAGCTGCCAACCGCCCGGGGAACGCCGAGGGTAGACGGCCGAGTATTGTCCACCGAGAGCCACGGAACCAGCGGGAACGGCCGTTCGTGGGGATGAGCGTCGTGGCACCGCAAGGGCCTCATTCTCACCCACCATGTAACCAAAGCCGGGCGCGAACCCGGCAAAGGCCACAGTCCAGATTTGTCCCGTGTGCGCAGCTACGACGCCCTCTACGCTCAGTCCGGTCAGCTCAGCAACATCGGCAAGGTCGTCGCCGTCGTACACGGTATCGATGACTACCAGCCCGGAGTCGCTGGCGATCAACGGAGTAAGCTCCAGCTCCAAGAGCCTCAAACCGATGGCGCGGGTTGCAGCCGCCGATTCGCCGACCACCATCACGGTTTCCGCGGCGGCGAGAACATCCACTTGGCCGGGAAGCGGGGACTTGTAGAGCATGTCCTGAAGGGCGAGGACATCCTGCAGGCTGTCCAGTTCAGCCAGGACGGCACGGGTGCCGACTGGCCGTACAGACTGAACCCTTTTCGCGGTGGTGGTTTGCATCACGGTTTCCATCTTTCGCTACGCCGCCGGCTGAGCGTGCGTCCCCTGCATCAAACGGACATCTTCTTCCGGCTTGGGGTCGCGGCCGAGGAGCATGCCCACGACCGTGACAACAGCTGCAACGAGGATGTAGACGGCGATCAGGTACCAGCCGCCGCCAGCGGCACCGTAGAGCGCTGTGAAGATGATGGGAGCAACCGCGCCACCGATGACGCCAGCCAGGGTGTATGCCAAGGAGCTGCCGGCGTAGCGAAGGCGGGCCGGGAACTGCTCGGTGATAAAGGCGGCCTGCGGGCCATACATGAAGGCGTGGAGTGCCAAGCCAATGACAGTACCGATGGTCAGCATGGCTACGGACTTGCCTTGGATCATCAGGAAGAACAGCGGGATATAGGCAGCGGTAGCAGCTGCCGCGATGCCATAGACCCAGCGACGGTTGAAGCGGTCCGTCAGTGCACCTGCCGCCGGAATCAGGAACAGCTGGAAAGCCGAGCCGATCAGGATGGCGGACAGGACGTTGCCCGTGGTCATGCCCAGTTCCTTCGTGGCATAAACAGCGACGAACACCGTGAACAGCGCGTAGAGGATATCCGGGCAGACGCGTGAGAGCGCTGCGGCCACCAATGCTTTGGGCTGAGTGGTGAAAACTTCCTTTATGGGAGCCTTGGGACGATCTCCGTGGGCCTGGATGGCCTTGAATACGGGGGTTTCCTCGAGTTTGAGCCGGATGATCAGGCCGAAGACCACCAGGAGTGCGGAGGCCAGGAAGGCTACGCGCCAGCCCCAAGAAAGGAAGGCATCTTCGCTAAGTGAAGCGGCAAGGATGGCCAGAACGCCGTTGGCCATGAGGTTGCCGGCGGGCGGGCCGATCTGGGCTGCAGAGGACCAGAAGCCGCGCTTGTTGGGGTCACCGAATTCGCTGGAAAGCAGCACTGCGCCGCCCCATTCGCCGCCCACGCCAATGCCCTGCGCCAATCGCAGCAGCACAAGGATAGTGGGGGCTGCGACGCCGATCACTGAGTAGTCAGGCAGCGCACCAATGAGGACCGTAGCAACGCCGATCAGGACGAGGGTGAAGACCAGAACGTACTTACGGCCGATCTTGTCGCCCAGACGGCCGAAGATGACTCCACCGATCGGGCGGGCCAAGTAACCAACCGCGAAGGCTGAGAAGGACAGCAGCAAAGCGACGAATTCGTCGTTGCCGGGGAAGAAGATCTTGGGGAACACGAGGGCCGAGGCCACCGAATATATGGCGAAGTCGTAGTACTCAAGCGACGTGCCGGTGAGGCTGGCGACGTACGCCTTGATGGCACCGGGCGGCGGCTTCCTTGTCGCTGCCTTAGGTGCATTGTTGGTGCTGGTCATGATGTCCTCCGGGGGGATGAGGGATGATGCGGGGAGCCCAGGCGGGCTAGAGGAACGAGCCGACTCCGACGCCGGCATCGCTCAGAGCAGACTTCACAGCGGTGGCCATCGCGACGGCCCCGGGTGAGTCACCATGCACGCAGATACTCTCTGCGCGGATTTTTAGGATGGAACCGTCAATGGTTCTGACGGCTTGTTCAGTGGCCATTCGCAGGACGTGCTCTGCTACGTCTGCTGGATCGCTCAACACGGCCCCCGCTTGGGAGCGCGGGACGAGCGTTCCGTCCGGGTTGTAAGCGCGGTCCGCGAATGCTTCGGAAACGCCGCGAAGGCCGGCTTCCTCCGCGAGGCGCAGGACTTCCGAACCGGGAAGGCCAAGAATCGGAAGGTTGGGGTCAACCGATTTCACAGCCTCCACCACGGCACGAGCCTGGGCCGTGTGCTTGACGATCGCGTTGTAGAGGCCGCCGTGGGGTTTTACGTACTGGACGCTGGCACCCGTAGTGCCTGCCAACGCCTGCAGCGCACCGATCTGATACACCACGTCATCGGCCAGTTCCATGGGGTCAATGTCCATGAAGCGGCGGCCGAATCCAGCGAGGTCGCGGTAACCAACATGGGCGCCTATAACGACGCCGGCCTTGGCCGCCTTTTCGCAGGTGCCGCGGATGACGCTGGGGTCGCCAGCATGGAATCCGCAAGCAACGTTTGCGCTGGAGACGGACTCGAACATGGCTGTGTCATCGCCGAGCGTCCAGCGCCCGAAGGACTCGCCGACGTCGCTGTTCAAATCGATGATTGCCATGATGTGATCCCTGCCTCGTGATGTGCGTTACATCCAGCATGCACCATTTCGCTGGATTGTTCAACGATCCAGCGATCCTAGTTTTCGGCAATCGTGTATTTTTGGTGTCATGGCCAGTGCAGATCAAGGAAAAAGCGAACACGTTGGCCTTGATGGCGCGCGGGCCCGGGTACGAATGAAAGTTCCGTCCGTTGCCGAGAGGGTCGCCGAAGAACTGCGCTACCAACTGGCCGAAGGTTTCCTGGTCCCGGGCGCCAAGCTGACCGAAGCCACCATTGCTGAGGACCTGGGCGTCTCCCGGAACACGGTCCGCGAAGCCTTCGCCGAGCTGGCCGGGGAACGGTTACTTCTCCGCCAGCCCAATAAGGGCGTTTTTGTAGCCACCCTCGAAGCAGGCGACATTCACGACGTCTATACGGTTCGTCGGGCAATCGAGGTCAGCTCTATCCGCGCGGGTGGTTCTCCGGAGCGTATCGCCGCCGTCAGGGCCGCCGTCGAAGAAGGCAAGCGGGCGGCTGAGGCCAACGACAATGAGGGCCTGGGCAGCGCCAACCAACATTTCCACGGTGCCATCGTCGCCCTCGCCGAGAGCAACCGGCTGAACACGATCATGGCGCAGATCCTGGCCGAGATGCGGCTCTACTTCCACAAAGCCACGCTGAACGCCCACTTCTACAGCGACTGGTTGAAGGAGAATGAGCAGATCTGCTCAGCTTTGGAAGCAGGCGAGCTGGAGCGTGCCGGGGACTTGCTCCTTGCCTACCTCAACCGTTCAGAGCAGCAGCAAACGGCCATCCACGGCGAGTAGTCAGCGTTTGCCCTTCTTGCGTGAACCCTTGCCACGGCCCTTGTCTGGATTCGGAGCGTAGCGCTGCGCGACTGCGGGCTTCTTTGGGCCACCGCCACGACGATCAGGCTTCGGTGCCTTCTTGGGCTTTTCCTGCTGGGCTGAAGGCTGGCGGGAGCTCTGAGCTGTACGTCCACGCACGATCCCAATGAATTCTTCAATCACCGGGCTGTCAGTTCCAACCAGCCAGGCCAAGCCGATCTGCGTCCCGGGAGCACCGGTCAGACGACGCATAACGGTATCTTTTACGTTCAAGTGCCGCGCAACGGACATTGGCAGGATCGCGAGTCCCGCACCGGATGCCACCACTTGGAGGGCCATATCCGGGCCGCCCATCTCGTCAATATCCAGGAAGTTCTCCTCGGCGAGGTCGTCCAGAGCTACTTCCTCAAACACCGAAATCTCGTGCCCCTTGGGAGCGACCACCACAGGCTGCTCTTCATACAAGGGGATGACGTTCAATCCTTCGCGGTCCACGGGCAACCGAACGAAGCTGAGGTCAGCGGAACCGTCACGCAACACCGAAACCTGGGCGTCGTCGTCGGACATGAACGAGTGCAACGGAAAGTTGGGCATCCGTTCTTCCCACCGCCGGATCCATTTCCCAGGAGTCACACCGGCAACATAGGCCAAGCGGAGGCCGGCTAGGGGTTCGGTTGTTTCGGCGGAATCTTCAGCGTCTGGCACACACTCACAGTACCGGCCAGATACCCTTGAAGCATGACGTCCTCGAACTCCCAGTCCATGAAGCCGGCAACAGTTGCCAAGAAACTCGGCATCTACCTGCCCGCAACACCCCAGGAGTTCCAGGATTCGTCCATCTCCCGTGAGGAATTCGCCGAACTTCAGGCCAACCCGCCGGAGTGGCTCGCCGAACTGCGCCGCAACGGCCCACACCCGCGCCCGGTAGTCGCGCATAAACTCAACATCTCCATCAGCGGCCTCGCCCGCGGCGGCGTCGAGGATGCGCTTACGACGGCGGAAATCACCGAGCTGCTGCAGGCTCCGCCACAGTGGCTCGTCACCGAGCGCGCCACGCACGCTGCTGTCCGCTCCGAGGCGCAGCGCGTCAAGGACGAGGCTGCCAGGAAGGCCGCCACGAAGGAAGCCCGCGACAACGCTGCTGCTAAGCGTGATGCTCCGAAGACCTCCAAGCGCGATCACGCGTAGTTTTCACGAACTGTGGCCGGGACCTGAGTCCCGGCCACGGTTGTTTAAGCTCAATCCTGGTGCAGCTGAATGAAGTTGCCACAGCCGTCGTCGAAGACTGCGCTGACGCCTGAGGGATCCTCCGAGGGTTCACCTTGGAACGTCACACCGGCGGCAAGCAAACGCTCATACTCGGCCTGGACATCGGGCACGCCGAAGGTGATCGCGGCCAGGCCGGACTCATGCAGGGCGTTCATGTAGTTCGAGGCGATGGGGTTGTCGCTGGGCTCCAGCAGCAGGCCGGGTGAACTGCTGTTGTCCGCGCCGGGATCCTTGATGATGAAAAGGTTGTACTCGGGCATGGCCATCAAGGTCTCGAAGCCAAGCGTCTCCGTGTAGAAGACATGGGCTGCTGCGGGGTCCTTGACATGGATGCTGCACATTTTCAGTCTCATGCTGCCAAGGCTACGCCCCGGGTACGACAGAGTCCCGGGCAGCAATCACCCTCATCCGGACATTTCACCGGCGCGTGCGGTGGTGAATTGTCCCGTGGAAGGTGTCGGGCGCATACTGAAGTCAAAGCAGCGAAGTCGCCCGGAGGTGGTCCGATGCCCGCCATGATGCTCCTGTGGGGTGTAGCTCTGGTTCTCGCAACCGCAGCAACTACCTATGTCCTGCACAAGAAACTCACCCACGGCCGCGGCCCGGAGCCGGACGGCGTCTTCTGGGACGTTTTCGGGGGGCTCGTGGTCATTGCACCGGCCATCCTCGTCCCTGCCGTGCAATGGTCTCCGGCCGGGCTCATCATGGTTTTCGTTGGCGTGGCCACGGCAGCAGGCACCTTGGTGAGCATCCGCAAGGTGGAGCGCATCCATGCAGCTGAGCCGCGGCGTCGTAACGGTTTTCCGGACGACGCGGCCCGCCACGAGCACCTTCTGGAACAGTGGCGGCGTTACGAACTCGACCCTGCGCGGACCATCGTCTTCCCGGCAATGACGGACGTCAGGACTGCCGAAACAGCGGCGCTAACGCGGGCCATGCGGGAGGCCGAGTACTGCAAAGTGACAGCCGGGACCGACTACCGTGCCGCCGTCCAGCGTCTTGCCGAAGCCCTCACAGCAGCCGAACGCGCAGCAGGAGTCCCCGCCCCCGCGCCGAGATAAAACTACAGAACCTTGCCCTTGAAGAACTCGGGACGCAACCGGTACATCACCAGCATCACCACCACACCGAGCAAGATCACGCCCATTCCCAGCACGAACACCAGGCCCACACCGCCAACTGACGAGCCCGAGCCATACTCCGGATCCATCGAGTCCATGGCGGTCTTCACGAACATGACCAGCAGGATCACGCCTCCCAGCAACGGCGCCAGGAACTTGAAGAAGAACGCCCGCGCACTGCTGAACGCCGATGCCCGGAAGAACCAGACGCAAGCCAAGGCAGTGATGCCGTAGTAGAAGCAGATCATCATGCCCAAGGCGGTGATGGTGTCCCACAGCGCGTTCTCGGACACCGTCCGGGTGATCACGTAGAAGCCGGCGGCAGCGATAGCCGCCGCGATGGTCGCGAAGCTGGGCGACTTATAGGTGGGGCTGATCTTCCCGAACTTCGGCGAGATGGCGCGGTAGTGACCCATGGCCAGCATGGTGCGTGCCGGGGAAACGAACGTCGACTGCAGGGATGCCGCCGAGCTGCTCAGGATGGCCAGCGACATGAGGATTGCGAACGGACCCATCACAGGACCGGCAAGCACGGCGAAGATGCTGGACTGGTTTTCGGGGTTACCGGCGCCCAAACCGGTCTCGCCCACTCCCGCGAAGGACAACGTAGCCAGCGCAACGGTCATGTAGATGATCACGATGACCAGCACGGTGATGGTCGCTGCACGGCCCGGGGTCTTCTCCGGATTCTTGGTTTCCTCGTTCATGGTGAGGGTGACGTCCCAACCCCAGTAAATGAAGATCGACAGCGACACACCTGCGGCAAACGAGGAGAAGGAGTCCACGGCAAACGGGTTAAACCAGTCGGGCGAAATGGCTGTGGCGTCGAAAGCCGTACCGTTTGATACGTGGACGAACGCTGATACTGCGAACCAGCCCAGCACCAGCAGCTGGAAGGCCACCAGCACGTACTGGACGCCTTTGGTGGTCTCCATGCCGCGGTACGAAATCCAGCAAGCCAAGGCAATAAACACCAGCGTTGTAGCAATGTTCAAGGGCAGGATCTTGCTGAGCTCACCCAACTCCGGGTTGCTGAAAATCTGCGCGAGCATCAGGTAGAAGAAGTCCACGGCGACGGCGGCAAGGTTGGACAACACGATGATCGTTGCCGCAATCAGCCCCCAGCCACCCATCCAGCCGATCCACGGGCCGAAGGCACGAGTCGCCCACGTGAAGGAGGTTCCGGCGTCGGGCATTGCATTGTTCAGTTCGCGGTAGCCGAGCGCCACCAGCAGCATGGGGATGAAGCCCACCAGGAAGATGGCGGGAAGGTGCACGCCAACTTCGGACACGGTGGGACCAAGGGCTGCGGTAAGCGTGTACGCGGGTGCGATGCAGGAAACACCAATCACGACGGCGCCGATCAGGCCCACCGACCCGGCTTTCAGTCCCTTTTCACTCAGGGATGATGTTTCTTTCGACTGGACCGTCTTTGGTGCAGTTGACATGGGTTTTGCCTCTCAGGCGATTGCTAGGAGCTTTGTCGCGTGTAGTCGCGGGGAACCACGATCATGGGGACGGGGAGGGCACGCAGGATCCGGTTGGCGGTGCTGCCCAGGAAGGTGGCCCGGTGCTGGGCCAGGCGGCTGGAGCCGATCAGCAGGATTTCGCCGTCTTCCCAGTCGAGTCGGTCAACGGCTTCTTCGATGGTGCGGCCCTGAGCGACGACGATCTCGGGTTCCGGCGTCTCCGCAGCAGAACCTCCGACGGCGGCAAGGCGGTCGGCGGCATGCACCCAGGCGGCGTCGGCCAACCCGGGCGAGTTACCGCCGTCGAGCGCCAAAAGGGAAACGAGCCTCAGCGGAAGGCCGCGATCGCGCGCGGACTCAACTGCAACGTCGAGCAGTTCATCGGCGCCCGGGCGCGTCCCAAAACCGCAGCTCAAGCGCGTGATCGGTTCCGTGCGCTGGTAACCGTGGGGTGCCAGAGCCACAGGAACCGGCGACGAGTGGAGCAGCGAGCTCGCCACGGAGCCGATGGTGAACCGCTTGAACAGTCCACCGTTGGTGGCGCCAATCACCAAGGCCGCCGCATCCATCTCCACGGCAACATCGATCAGCGTCTGAGCTTCTGAGTCGCCGCGCCGGATGTGGGCGCGGGCGGTGATGTCCGCCGGAACCAGCGCGAGGCCTTCGTCCAGCCAACGCTGCGCCTGCTCGTTAAGGATGTCGTTGTAGCCGGTCTCAGGCGGGTAGACGGCGTTGAAGGGGGAATCTTCCGGGATCACCAGGACCAGGTCCAGGCTGACATCGTGGTTCCGGGCCATCGCGACCGCAAGGTGAACGGCGTCGTGCCCCCTCGCGTTGGCGGTGTAGCCCACAACGTAGCGCATGATGGTCCCTTTCTCGTCTTAAACAGTGGAGCCGGCAGGCCGGGGAGTGGTGTCCCCCCAGCCTGCCGGTGCGGTTTCAGAGCGGTTAGACAGCTACCGAAGCCAGCTTGTTGGCCTCTACGATGCGAGCGGCAGTTGCCTGGCCCATGCGGACGGCGCCATCCACGTGCTGGTAGCCCTCGGCCGCGAGGTCCGACGAGGACCAGTAGATCGGTCCGACGTTCGCGTGCTGGTCTTTGCCGTAGCGGTGCAAGCCACCGAGGTCGTAGCTGGATGCGTACGCACCGCGGGTCCATTCTTCGGAGCCCCAGTCGGACTCGTAGTAGACCTCCGGGGTGAGTGCCTTGTCGCCAAGGAAGCCGGCAATGGACTCGAGGATCGCTTTCTTGCGGTCTTCGGCGCTGAGCTCGAATACGGCGTCGGCCTTTTCGTCTGAGACAAAGCCCACCAGGGTGCCGCGGGTGTCGCCGTGGTTGGTGTTGTCATAGACCTCCTGGACCAGCGCGCCTGCGCTGAAGCCCGTGCCGGACAGTCCTTCTTCGCGCCAGAACGGCGTGTGGTACACGGCGTGGACTTTGATGACCAGGCCCAGGGACTGGTGCTGGTGCATCTGGTGCTGGCGGCGCGGCAGCGGGGGTTCGAACGATACGCGGGAGTAGAGGTTCGGCGGTACTGCCATGATCACGTAGCGCGCATTGACGGTTGCCTTCTCCGACACCACGGTTACGTTGTTGTCGTCCCACTTGATGGTGCGCACCGGGCTGTTGAGCACGACGTCGTCACCCAGCTCTGCTGCCTGCAGCAGTGACACCTGCTGCATACCGCCAATGACGCGCTTGTCCAGGATGAAGTCTTCGTCCGTCAGGTGGGTGAAGGAGCCGGCCGATGCGGCCATGAGGACCGCCTGCAGTGCTGAGAAAGCGTGGGCGGGCTTGGTCAGCATGCCACCTGCGATGAAGAGGCCGATGTTGTTGCAGGCTTCCTCATCGTTGGAGTTCTGGCGGAGCCAGTGATGGAAGGAAATGGTGTCCAGCTCGCGTGCCTTGGGGTGTGCCCAAGGCTCGGTGGGGCCGATCTCGGCGGCGAGACCATCCAAAATGGCAACAAGCTTATCCATTTCGGCCTTGGTGGTTTCGTTCACCGGGAACGTGTCACCGGTGTACTGGGTGCGCTTGCCGTCGGCGCCGATGTAGACGGACTCGCCCTCGCGGTAGCGCGAGTACATTTTCAGTCCGAGCTCGTCCAGCAACTCCATGAGCACTGTCTGGTCCGGGGATACCCACTGGCCGCCGATCTCCAGCATGGCGCCGTCGATGGTGTCGGTCCAGGTGCGGCCGCCTACGCGGTCGCGTGCTTCGAGCACTGCGACGCTGAGTCCGGCCTTCTTCAGTTCGCGTGCCGCCGTCAGCCCTGACGGTCCGGCGCCGACGATCACAACGTCGCGATCAAGATTTTGCATGATGTCCTCTCCGTGGCCGTCCGTGGTGGCTGACCAATAAATGAATGGCATTCATTTATCACCATAGTAGCGTTGGAGACGCCCACTGTGAAGGCCCGGTGGAATAATGCTGGGGACACAGGCAGCAGAAAGGCCTCCGATGCCCGCACCAACGCCCGCACCTTCCGCCCTCCCGGCCGGCTCCGTACGCCGCCGCGCCGGCCGACCGACGGCAGCGATCCTGGACCAGGACGGCATCACGACGGCGGCGCTTGAGTTGATCAGCAACAAGGGTTACAACGGACTCACCATGGCGGCCCTGGCTCGCTCCCTTGGCGTCGCGCCATCTGCGCTGTACAACCACGTAGCCTCCAAGGATGACGTGTTGCTGCTGGTGGAAGACCACTTGGCGGCGATGGTGGACGTCTCGGCTTTCGGCTCGGAGCCATGGGATGTTGCAGTGCGTCGTTGGGCGTGGTCCTACCGCGACGTATTCTCGGAGCATACGCCGCTGATACCCGTGATTGCAGTGCTTCCCGTAGCAAATGCCCCCAAAACCTTGGCGATGTACGAGGCCGTGACTGCAGGCTTCCGCGATGCCGGGTTCCCCGAAGAGAAGATCATCTCGGCGATCGTGGCTTTGGAAGCGTTCGTTTTTGGTGCCGCTTATGACGTCACCGCGCCGGAGGACATCTTCGACGCCGGCAGCCTCGCCGAGCAGGTCCCCAACTTCACCGCCGCCGTGGACCGGCTAGCTGCTGAGGAGCACGCGCGCCCGACCGACGTCGCATTCAACCTGGGGCTCGAGGCGCTGATTACGGGGTTCGGGGCACTCCGGAAGTAGGCGTCCCCCACTGACGCGCCGTGCTCAGCCTTCCAAGGGGCTCACGCGAACGCTGATGACGGACGGATCCGGGAAGTCATAGACAATGTCGTAGGTCACCGCCAAGCCAGTAGATGTACCCGGACCCAGCGTGTGCTTGAACAGATCGGCCGGGCTGCTGGTCTTGGTGACATTTTGGAGCCAATATTCTGCGTCATCGGCGTCCAACCCGTAACGGGAAACCGCGTCACGAACGTCCTTTTCCAGGTCCTCCCATTTGTCGAATCGATGGTAGAGCGTAACTTCTTTGAAGTCGGAACGCGCGGAGTCCGTTGCAAATTTGAGGGTGTCGGAACTTCCAGACACGGTTCCTTTGGGACCAGCGATGCTGACCTGAATCTCGCGGCCGTCCCGGGCAAAGATCAAGGGGCCTTTTGCAGCGTCCGCGGGTAGGCCCACGGCCTCCTTGTCGAGTCTCCCCGTAGTCATATCCAGCTTCGCGGCCCCCTGTGACGTTATGCGTTCGGCGCCCTCGGACGTCAGGGTGTCGAACTCGCCGGCATCCGGTCCGGTCGCTTGATTGCCGGAGACAGCCCCCGAGCAGGCGGCCAGGACAAGGGATAGCGTGACGGCACCAATGGCTGCCTTCAGGCTCTTCCGGGCCTTGCCCGGGACAGCTTTCCTGCCCAAGGGAGGCCTGCCCCGCAAGTCCTCGTGATAGCCGGCCATTCTTTGTCCTGTTTTTCGTTCTGACACACAGGGAGTCTACGAGTACACGGGCAATGGACGCTCAACGTGAACCGCCCACCTGCAAGTTTTTTTGCGGGCCATCTTCTTGTAGTACAAGTTATAAACTTGTATCCTAAGCAGCAGGCAAGGATGCCCCATCCACTAGGAGAACCATGAGCCCCGTAGATCTCATTCGAAACATCAAGCTGTCCACGGCACGGTTACCCCTCGCCGTCCCCATCAGTGATGCCAAAGTCTTCACCGGCCGCCAGAAGCCCATGACCGAAGTGGTGTTCCTGTTCGCTGAGATCACCACGGAGCAGGGTCACAGCGGCATCGGATTCAGTTACTCCAAGCGCGCAGGCGGGCCCGCCCAATATGCCCACGCCAAGGAGGTCGCAGAGGGCGTCATCGGCGAGGACCCCAACGACATCGGCAAGATCTATACCAAGCTTCTGTGGGCCGGCGCCTCTGTGGGGCGTTCCGGTGTAGCAACGCAAGCCCTGGCCGCAATAGACATTGCCCTCTACGACCTCAAGGCCAAACGCGCCGGGCTCCCCCTTGCCAAGCTCCTGGGCTCTTACCGAGACTCGGTCCAGACCTACAACACGTCCGGTGGCTTCCTCAACGCCACTTTGGATGAGGTCAAGGAACGCGCCACCCGGTCCATTGAGGAAGGGATTGGCGGCATCAAGATCAAGGTCGGCCTGCCGGACTCCAAGGAAGATCTTCGCCGCGTCGCCGGAGTTCGCGAGCACATCGGCTGGGACGTACCCCTCATGGTGGACGCAAATCAGCAGTGGGACCGTCCCACTGCACTGCGCATGGGCCGCCAACTTGAAGAATTCAACCTCATCTGGATCGAAGAACCGCTGGACGCCTATGACTTCGAGGGCCATGCGCATCTTGCCCAGGCATTGGACACGCCCATCGCCACCGGTGAAATGCTGGCGTCCGTCGCGGAACACAAGGGCCTCATCGATGCCAACAGCTGCGACATTATCCAGCCCGACGCTCCCCGCGTTGGCGGTATCACCCAGTTCCTGCGGCTCGCGGCGTTGGCTGATGAAAGAGGGCTGGGCCTCGCCCCGCACTTTGCCATGGAAATCCACCTGCACTTGGCCGCCGCCTACCCGCGCGAGCCTTGGGTTGAGCACTTCGACTGGCTGGACCCGCTGTTCGAGGAGCGCCTGGAAACCAAGAATGGCCGCATGATCGTGCCGGACCGCCCTGGATTAGGTGTCACCTTAAGCGATCAGGCCCGGGCATGGACCACCGAATCCGTGGAGTTCGGCGCGTAATCTTGAACCCATGAGCCGAAACCTGACCGCGGATCTCGCCGCCGACCTTCGCAACCGCATCGTCGACGGCATCATCCAGCCAGGTGAGAAGCTCCCCAGCGAAAACACCCTCATTAGCGAGTTCGGTGTGAGCCGGACCGTTGTGCGTTCGGCCCTCACCCGCTTGCAGGCCGAGGGACTTGTGGAAACCGAACGCGGACGGGGCAGCTTCGCGCTGACCCCGCCCGCGGACGGACCCACGCCCGCACCAGGAACACGGGTCGTTGGCAGTGTGGAAGAGCGGCTGCAGATGCTCGACTTCCGGATCGGCGTCGAGACCGAAGCCGCAGCACTTGCCGCCCGGAACCACACAGAACACCAGCTGAAGGCCACGCACGGCGCCTTGGAACAGTTCGTTGCGAGCTCAGGCCACCCGGCCCATTCAATGAAAGCCGATTTCGAGTTCCACCGGGCAGTCGCAGCGGCCACCGGCAACCCCTTCTATACGGACTGCATCTCCGCCCTGGGCCAAACCATGATCACCATGCCCCGCCCACGCCTCGTTTCAGGCGATGAGCAAGATTCCCGAGGACGCTTCGAGCAAGTGGTCCACGAACACTCCTCTATATACGCAGCAATCGCGGAGGGCGACCCAGTGGCTGCCGCGGCCGCCATGCGCCTGCACCTGAGCAATTCACGACGCCGCTTCACAGGTTCCACGGGGAACTGACCTCCCGCCCCGCCCAAGCAGGGTTCAGGGACAACGAAAGAGCCCCGGTCCTAAGACCGGGGCTCTTTCGATTGCGTGCGCGAGGGGGGATTTGAACCCCCACACCCTTTCGGATACTGGCACCTGAAGCCAGCGCGTCTGCCGTTCCGCCACTCGCGCGCAACTTCTTTTTCCGGACTCCGCCTGGTCTCCCAGCTTCGTTTCCTTCAAAAGCAGCGAGATCAAGCATAACGGACATCCGGAGCAAAACACCAATCGGCCGGGAGGAGGAGGGCCCATCGAGCCCGGAAGAACCCCAACAACAGCTGAACCGAACGAAAATTTCAATCCCCGCCTCCCGCGCCAACAAGGGCCGGGAACGAACTTTTCCGGGTCGCAAGGCGTTGTGGATTAAGGCCATTCCCAGTCAGTCCCAGTAGTATCGGGAAGTGGAAGGGCCGTCAGGCGCGTACTTCGCCGTGTGCGCAGACGGAGCAATGAACGGACTATCGGACCAGGCACAATGGGTGCCGCGGCAAGGAAAGGAGAAGGACCATGGGTTTGCTGGACAAAGTCGAGCGCGGCATTGAAAAGGCCGTCCGCAACGTCTTCTCCACGGGGTCGCGGGCACGTGTTGAGCCAGTGGAGATCGCAAGCAAGCTGAGGCGCGAGTTGGACAACAAGTCCATTACCATCGCAGCCGGGCGGACACTCGCTCCCAACGTTTTTGATGTCCTCCTCAGCGATGAAGACTTTGCCCGGGCCCAGGAATGGGGAACACCCCTCGCCGAGGAACTGTGCGACGTCGTTATCCAGCACGTCCGCAGCCAGGGTTACACGCTCCAAGGCGCCGTCCGCATTTCGTTCCGGCGCAATGACGAAGAACGCGCGGGACATTTCGAAATCAATTCCCGGACCGAGAAATCGTCCGGTGACGCGGCTCCTGCTCCACAAGCTCCACGTGCCCATGTTCCTGCTGCCCCGGCACGGCAACCCACCCGCCTCCAGCCCGTACTGGACATTGGTGGCCAGCGGTATTCCCTCAACGCCCACTCCGTGGTGCTGGGCCGCTCATCCGAAGCCGACATCCTTGTGGATGACACAGGCGTTTCACGGAAACACCTTGAGGTCCGCACTGAGAATGGCGGCACCTGGGCCGTTGACCTCGGCTCCACTAATGGCAGTTACGTCAACGGGCACAAAGTGAACGGCAGCGTGGAGCTGACAGACGGCTCAACCATCACGATGGGACGTACCAAGATCATTTTCCGCCTCCTCCCCCAAACCCCGGGTGGCCACGCGTGAACGACATCAGCGAACTGACCATTACAGCGCTTCGCTTCGGGTTCCTCCTTTTGCTGTGGGTCCTGATCTTCAGCATTGTGACCACCATGCGCCGCGACTTCCAGATCGGCCGCAAGGCCGTGACTGGCGTTCCCACCGCACGCGAAGTCCGCAAGCACCCTGAGCTCGCAGCTTCTCCGCCGCCGGCAATCCAGCATGCACGCACACTGGTAGTCACTGAGGGTCCCCTCAAGGGCACCACGGTTCCCTTGGCCGCCAGCCCTATCCTGCTCGGCCGAGCACAGGAGGCCACCCTCGTCCTGGAAGATGACTACGCTTCCGGGCGGCATGCACGTCTGTTCCCGCAGGGCAGCCGCTGGTTTATCGAAGACCTCGGCTCCACTAACGGCACCTACCTGGCCGATCAACAGCTCACCCGCGCTTTGCCGGTTGAGCTTGGCGTCCCCGTGAGAATCGGCAAGACGGTCATTGAATTGAGGCCGTAGTCCATGGCCGCTCCCGAGACCCCCAAAGGCCAGGAAAAGCCTGCGGAGCGCCCGCTCATCATGCGCTACGCCGCGCGTTCCGACGTCGGACGGATCCGCTCCAAGAATGACGACTCCGCATATGTGGGCCGCCATCTTGCAGTGGTGGCCGATGGCATGGGCGGTCACGCCGGCGGTGATGTCGCCTCCGCTTCAACGGTCCTGGACATGATCCACCTTGATCATGACGATTACCCTGAAGGCGCGGACACCGTACTGGCCGACGAGATCCAGACCGCGAATTCCCTGCTCTCCGAGCTTGTCCACCAGAATCCCAAGCTTTCCGGCATGGGCACTACGGTCACGGCACTGCTCTTGGAGGGCCGCAAGCTTCACTTCGCCCACATTGGCGATTCCCGTGCCTACCGGTTGCGTAACAAGAAGTTCGAGCAGGTCAGCATTGACCACACGTTCGTGCAGCGCCTCATTGATGAAGGCCGCCTCCGCCCGGAGGAAGCGGAAACGCATCCGCACAAGAACGTCCTCATGCGGGTCCTCGGGGACGTCGATGCCAGCCCTGAGCTGGACTTGGATGTCCTGGACGTCGAACCGGGCGAACGCTGGCTGCTTTGCTCCGATGGATTGAACTATGTGGCCGGCCATGTGGTGGAGCGCATGGTCCGCGAAACCAAGGACCTGCGCGAATGTGCTGAGATCCTGGTGGATCTGACGCTGGAAGCCGGCGCCCCGGACAACGTCACCGTCGTGATGCTGGAGATTGCTGAGGAGACCGACGACGACGTCAACACGGCCGCCGTCGACGTCGTTCCGGCAGCAGCGCTTGCCGCGGTTGACGAGCCCGAGACGGTCACGGCTACCAAATCGGCTGATGAATTGGCTGCGGACAAAGCGGCAGAGGGCGCCAAAGCCGAGTCCCATGCCAAAGCCTCGCGGGATGCCGATGCTGGATCATCATTTAGCGCGGGGGATCCGGGCGACAAAGAGGACGAGGCTGCATCGTCAGACGAGTCCACAGAGCCTCCCACCACCACCGACCCCCATCTTGGCGAGCATCTGTCGGCTGAAGTGCTGCGCGAGGAATTGGCCAGCCGCCCCCATGAACTAGTTGGCGCTGCAGCCACGGCAGCTGAAACGGGCTCCATTCCCACCGTGGCCGGCCGCACCGTCGCACGCAGGGCAGCAACGGTCCTCACGCATAAAGCAGAACAAGACCGTATGGAGATGGAAGAGCCCACGCGTCGCCGTGTGCGTTGGCTCATGCCTGCTGTCGCGGCCGTTGTGGTCCTGGGCGTCGTGGTTGGACTGTGGCTTGGCTATGCCTGGACACAGACCCGCTATTACGTAGGTGAGTACGATCAGCGGGTCGCCATCTTCAACGGGATCTCTCAGAGGCTCGGACCCATTCAGCTCTCACGGCTAGAAGCCGTTACCGATATCAGGGTGGATTCATTGCCGGAATACGGCCAGCAGAGCGTACGCCAGACAGTTCCGGCGGGTGACCTCGACAGTGCACAGGGCATTGTAGAGAACCTGAGGAACACGGGCAGCGCTTCAGCCAACTGCCCGAACACCACCCCAACGGCCACAGCTTCGGGATCAGCAGCCCCGACGCCCTCGCCGTCAGCCGCTGTGCCCATACCCAGCACGGCTGCCGTTGCCAGCCCCACTCCTTCACCCGTCCCGACTCCCTGCGAGGCGGCCAAATGATGCAGACCGACATTGCCCCCAAACCCCGCCGGAATGTTGAGCTGGCCCTCATCGTCCTGGCCCTGGCCGTAGGCATCGGCGCAAGTGCGTTGGTAAGCATCAACTCCGAAGTCGGGCTGGATAGCGATTTTTGGTTCCAGTCGAGCCTCCTGGCGGTTGCAGCTTTCGCGTTCCACGTGGTGCTCAGACTCCGGGCAAAATATGCCGATCCAGTAATACTTCCTATCGTTGTAGCTCTCAACGGACTCGGGCTTGCCTTGATTCACCGCATGGACGGTCCCGCGGACGATACGGGCAACAATCAGCTTCGGTGGACTCTCATCGCCATGGCAGTCTCCATCGCCGTCATTTGGTTCCTTAAGGATCACCGCATCCTTCGCCGCTTTACGTACATCTCCTTGGCAGCCAGTGCTTTCCTCCTGGTCCTTCCATTGATTCCGGGAATCTCCGCAGGCGAAATCCTGGGTGCGCGCGTGTGGATCCGAGTGGGTCCCATGACGTTCCAGCCCGGTGAAATCGCCAAGATTACCCTCGCCATATTCTTTGCCGGGTATCTATCCTCCAACCGGGACTTGATTCTGTTGGCCGGCCGGAAGATCGGCCCCATGCAGTTCCCGCGGTTCAAGGACCTTGGTCCCATGATCACAGCCTGGCTGGTGAGCATTGGTGTTCTCGTGTTCCAGCGTGACCTTGGATCTTCCATCCTGTTCTTCGGCCTGTTCATCGTGATGATCTATGTGGCCACCAGCAGGATCTCGTGGGTGGTCATCGGACTGCTTCTGATTTTGGGCGGCGGCTTCATTGCCTCCCAGATCTTCTCGCACGTGGCCTTCCGCATCGACAGCTGGATCAATGCGTTCACGCCTGAGGTCTTCGGCAGGTCTCCCGGTGGTAGCGGGCAGATCGTAGAGGGCTTGTTCGGGATGGCCGACGGCGGACTGGTTGGCACGGGCCTTGGCCAGGGCAGGCCGGATCTGGTGCCCTTCGCCAACAGCGACATGATCGTTGCCCTCATCGGCGAGGAGCTGGGCCTGATTGGCCTCTTCGCCGTGGTGATGCTTTATCTGTTGCTCTTCACTCGCGGCTTCCGTGCAGCATTGGGCACCCGGGACGCGTTCGGAAAGCTCCTGGCGTGCGGTTTGTCCTTTGCGATTGCCCTGCAGTGCTTCGTCGTCATCGGTGGAGTTACCCGGCTCATTCCCTTGACCGGCCTCACTACTCCGTTCCTTGCCGCTGGTGGTTCCTCGCTTCTGGCCAACTGGATAATCGTTGGCCTGCTGCTCATGATTTCCAACACGGCCCGCGGACCAGTGGACACCACTCCCATGGTCAACAAGCCTCCGGCGAGCAGTAGCACTCCGGGAACACGTAAACCGGCCACAGGCCAGACACCTAGCGCACCAACAGAGGCGGTGAAGCAACAATGAACCAGGCTATTCGCAGCAGCTGGATGGCTGCCGTCGCCATGTTTGCGTTGATCTTCGGCGCCATCAGCTACGTTCAGGTCATTGGCGCTGACGACCTCAACGCCAATCCTTGGAACCAGCGCGCCGTTTTGGCATCGTTCTGCAACGAACGTGGCTCCATCATTGTGGGTGGAAAACCTGTGGCTGAGTCCGTAACCGGAACAGAATCCTGTGCATTCCAGCGTCAGTACAACCAGCCGGAGCTTTACGCCGGCATCACTGGATACTTCTCCAAGTTCTTTGGTTCCACCGGCCTGGAACAATCCATGGGGGAAACCCTGGCCGGAAACTCAGATCAACTGTTCCTGGATCGTATGAGCCAGATGTTCCTGGGCAAGGAGCCCAAAGGCGCATCAGTGGAACTGACCTTGGACCCTGCCCTCCAGCAATTGGCGTTCGACCTCATTCCTGAGGGGCAGCGCGGTTCCATTGTGGTCACCAACCCCAAGACCGGCGCTATCCTCGCGATGGTTTCCAAGCCGTCGTATAACCCCAACTTGATTGCCTCGCATGACCGCACCACGGCTGAGGCCAACTACGCTCAGCTGAACCAGATTCCGGGCATCAACCTGAACCAAAACGTCAGCGGCCCTACGGGTAACCTGCTCTCACCCGGGTCGGTCTTCAAGCTCATTGATACCGCGGCTGCGCTGAACTCGGGCAAGTACAACAAAGACAGCGAGCTCCCGAACCCCAGCAGCCTGCCGCTACCCGGCAGCAGTGCCAGCCTCCCCAACTACGCCGGTGGTAACTGCAACGTTCGCGAAACAGCGTCCTTCGCCTTTGCCTTGGAGCAGTCCTGTAATACTCCGTTTGCCAGCATCGCACTGGACCTTGGCCAGGATGCCATCCGGGAGCAGGCCCAGAAGTTTGGCTTTGGCGAAACCTTCGGCGACCAGCTCAAGCTCCAACAGGCGGTCAGTGTCTTCCCTGAGGACTTGGATCAGGCCCAGTTGGCCCAGTCGTCGGTGGGTCAACGCGACGTGAAAGCCACGCCGCTGCAGATCAACCTGATGACGGCGGCCATCGCCAACGGCGGTGTGCAGATGAAGCCCAACCTGGTTGAGGCCATCCGTGCACCCGATCTGCGCGTTATCAACGAACCCAAGCCTGAGGCGCTCCGCACCAGCACCACGCAGCCCATCGCGAGCCAGATCACCGAGTGGATGACCAGCGCAGTGGATAACGGTATCGCCAGGGGCGCAGCCGTTCCCGGCGTCAAGGTGGCCGGCAAGACCGGCACGGCCGAGCTCGGTGACTCAGGTTTGAACAACTCATGGTTTACCGGGTTCGCCCCGGCAAACGACCCGCAAGTAGCCGTCACCATTGTCATGGAGAGTGTGGACGTGCAAACCGGGGCCCAGCTAACCAGTCCGAACGCAAAGAAGATTTTTGAGGCGGTGTTGAATAAGTGAGGCCTACTTCGGGAATCACACTCGGCGGCAGGTTCCAGCTGACCAGTCGCATTGCGATTGGCGGCATGGGCGAGGTCTGGAAGGCCAAGGACCAGATCCTCGGCCGGATCGTTGCCATCAAGGTGCTCAAGGAGGAATACACGGGTGACCCCGGGTTCCTTCAGCGCTTCCGTGCCGAGGCGCGTCACACCGCACTCCTCAACCACGTGGGCATCGCCAACGTCTTCGATTACGGCGAGGAAGCCGGTTCGGCCTACCTGGTCATGGAACTCGTTCCCGGACACCCCCTGAGCGGCATCCTCGAACGGGAGCAGGTGCTCTCGCCGGACATGACGCTCTCCATCATCTCGCAGACAGCGCGCGCCCTTGCCGTTGCGCACGCACAGGGCCTAGTCCACCGCGACATCAAGCCTGGCAACCTGCTGATCACGCCCGACAACCGCGTCAAGGTCACCGACTTCGGCATTGCCAGGTTGGCTGACCAGGTGCCGCTCACACAGACCGGCCAGGTCATGGGCACCGCCCAGTATCTGGCGCCTGAGCAGGCAACCGGCCAGACCGCCACGGGTTCTTCGGACATTTATTCGCTCGGCGTCATCGGCTACGAGTGCCTCACCGGGCACCGTCCGTTCTCCGGCGAGTCCCAGATTGCCATTGCCCTGGCCCAGGTGAATGACGCACCGCCGCCCCTTCCGGAAACGCTGCCCACCCCCGTGCGGGCACTGCTGATGTCCATGCTGGCCAAGGATCCCAAGAACCGTCCTGCCAACGCCATCAAGCTGGCCGAAGCCGCGGAAGCCATCCGCAACGGTGACATCGCCACGGCCCACGCCGCCGTCCCCGGCATGCTGTTGTTCGAATCCAATACCGGACCCATCACTGCGCCGGTGGACACCGCAACGGCACCCACCGGCGTCGTTACCTCGCCTTATGGCAAGGAACAGTCGACGACGGCGACGTCCGCCCTGCCGGTGCTCGGTGCCGGGGCAGCAGGGGCTGCTCTTGGAGCCGCCGCCGCGTCATCCGACAACCCCCTGACGCGTGCAAACGCGCTTGAGGCGGAACGTCAGCTCAACGACGACGAAGTGGTCTACACCGAAGAAGAGAACTTCGACGATGCCGAGCCGGAACGCAAGAAGCGCAGCCCGTGGACCTGGCCCCTTGTGGCCCTGATCCTGCTGGTCCTGTTTGCCTTGGTTGGTTTCCTGATCTCCCAGTCGGGATTCTTCTCGCCGAGCCCCGCGCCCACTGAGTCCACCACCACGAGCCCCAGCCGGAGCGCGAGTCCTACCTCCACGTCGGCTACGCCCACGCCACGGCCCACGGAGACCTCTGAGGCACCGCAGCCCACGCAGTCGGTTCCACAGAAAATCAACATCATCCCCGAGCAGTATGTTGGTCAGCCTTTCGAAACTGTCAGCGCGCAACTTCGTGCCTTGGGCTTTGGAGTCAACGGCCAGGAGGTCTTCGACGACACAGCTGCCGTAGGAATCGTGACGACTCTCAACCCCACCGGGCCTCGTGAGCCTGGCGAAACCATCACCGTCACCTACTCCAAGGGCCCCGAATTGGTCGCTGTCCCCGCAATCGGTGTTGGGGTTGACGAATCGCGGATTCGGCAGGCCATTGAAGGAGCGGGGCTCCTGTGGGTTGCCGGAGAACCTGTGAACGGTGCCATCGGCCAACAGCCGGGAACGTTCGTCCGTTCCTCACCGGCGGCTGGAACCCAGGTCCCCGCAGGCTCCACAGTCACTTATTACCTGTCCAAGGCACTGGTTCCGGTTGACCCCGGCTCGTCGAGTGCCACCCCCAGCGGCTCCGGCAGCCCGAGCGATTAAGTAAGCCGCTATGTCAACGCCACGTCCAGGTCCTGCGCATCGAGAGGAGAGCACACCTGTGTCCTCCCAGCGCATCCTCAATTCCCGCTATGAACTTGGCGAGCTGATCGGTCGTGGCGGCATGGCGGACGTCTACCGCGGCACCGACACACTGCTGGGACGGACCATTGCCGTCAAGGTGCTGCGTGCAGACCTCGCAAGGGATCCCCAGTTTCAGGCCCGTTTCAAGCGTGAAGCCCAAGCTGTAGCGGCATTGAACCATCCCTCCATCGTGGCTATCTTCGACACCGGAGAATACTCGGTTCCGGGGGGCCCGGGCGAAGACGTGCGTGTCCCTTACATCGTCATGGAGTACGTGGCCGGACGCACCCTGCGCGACATGATCAAGGCCAACGAGCTTGGAGTGGAGGACTCCATCGGCTTCACCTTGGGAGTCCTTGGAGCGCTCGAATACAGCCACCGCGCAGGCATCGTTCACCGCGACATCAAGCCAGCAAATGTGATGGTCTGTGCAGACACCGGCGACGTGAAGGTCATGGACTTCGGCATCGCGCGTGCCATGGCCGATTCCGCTGCCACCATGACGCAAACACAAGCCGTGGTGGGCACTGCCCAATACCTTTCGCCGGAGCAGGCCCGTGGTGAAACGGTGGATGCGCGCAGTGACCTTTACTCGGCCGGTTGCCTTCTTTTCGAACTGCTGACCAGCCGGCCACCCTTCATAGGCGACAGCCCCGTATCCGTCGCCTACCAGCACGTCCGCGAGACCCCGGACCTGCCCAGTGCCCACAACCCGGAAGTCACCGAAGCCCTGGACTCAGTCCTGGTCAAGGCACTCCAGAAGAGCCGGACAGATCGCTTCCAAGACGCTGCCGCCTTCCGCCGTGCCCTGCGCGCGGCCAGTAACGGCATCCCCGTGCCTGCTGTGGCGGCCAGTGAGGCTCCAACCGATCCCAACGACCTCGTGGAACCCGAAGATCCGGCAACAGAGCTTTTGAGCACCACAGCCGTGGGCTTCCTCGATGCCGGGCAGTTCAAGGACGAGCCAGTTGATCAGCCCCAGGAAGAGCCTCTTCCCTTGGGCCTCCCACCCGAACGTGAGTTGCCGGCGCGCCAGAAGTCCCGCCGTCGTGCCTGGGTCGCCACCTTGGTGATTTTCACGGTTCTGGTGCTGGCCGGCGGTGGCTTCTGGCTCTACAGCCTGATGAACATGCAACCACCGCCCCCGGCAAAAATCGCCGTACCGGTAGTGACCAACATGTCCGAAAGCCAGGCGATCCAGGAACTCTTCACAGCCAAACTGAAACCCAAGTCCGTGCGTGAGCCCAGCGACACCGTGGCCAAGGACATGACCATCGGAACGACGCCGATTGCCGGCGCAATGTTGGAACAGGATGCTGAAGTCATCCTCAAAATTTCCAGCGGTCCCAGCTCAGTAACCATCCCGGCGGACATCGTGGGGCGCACTGACTCGGACGCGCGCGACGCTTTGCGCAGGCTCGGCATCACAGGTGACATCGTGACCACCCTGACCCACAGTCCCACCGTCCCCGCAGGCGTTGTGATCAGCACGGCTCCCGCCCCTGGTGGCGCCATAGCCGTGGATTCCAAGGTGGAGCTGCAGGTTTCAACGGGCAAGGTCCTCATGCCCCAGTTGATCGCGTTGCCCTTGGCTGAAGCCGAAGCGGCGCTGAAGGCCAACGGACTGACCATGGCAGTGGTGGAGCAAGAGAACTCTCAAGTTGCGGCGGGAACGGTCACAGCTCAGAGCGACGCGTTCAACACTGAAGTGGCCCAGGGCAAGGTGGTAACTGTCACGGTGGCCAAGGCCCCGGCCCCACCGCCCACACCCACCCCGACGCCAACAGAGACCGAAAAACCGACCCCGACGCCGAAGCCCACGACTACCAAGAAGTAAGGGGGCTTCTGCGTCGGTCGCGTCCGCCGACCTCTGCGTGCTGCTCCTTCGTCGCTTTGACGCACGCTTCCGGTCACCGGCCCGCGACAGACGGTCTGTGGGTTATTTACTGCTTGATCAGCGGGCTCAGCTTCGACGCGCGTTCGGCTGCCCCGGTCATGCCCAGGGACTCCAACCAGTTACCCAGCATCTGATATCCGCCTTCAGTGAGCACCGATTCCGGGTGGAACTGGACGCCGCACAGGGGAGCGGTCTTGTGCTGCAGCCCCATCACCACTCCATTGGTTGTCTCGGCGGTGATCTCCAGGACGTCCGGGATGGAGTCCCGTACTGCTGCGAGTGAGTGGTAGCGCGTCGCTGTCACTGGTGAGGGGAGGCCTGCGAAAACGCTCTTCCCTTCGTGGCTGACGGGGGAAGTCTTGCCGTGCATAAGTTCCGGCGCGTGAGTCACCACGCCACCGTACGCCTCTGCGAGGGCCTGGTGTCCCAAGCAGACACCGAACATAGGCTTGGCGGCCTCGCCACACCACTTGATGAGCTCGATGCAGACGCCCGCTTCGGCAGGGGTGCCAGGACCCGGGGAGACGAGGACGCCGTCGCGGCTTGCTGCGAGCTCGGTTGCCTCGGCAAGCGTCACGTCGTCGTTACGGACCACTGTTGTCTCTGCACCGAGTTCCTGGAGGTATCCCACCAGCGTGTAAACGAAACTGTCGTAGTTATCCACTACAAGGATTTTTGTTGTGCTCATGGCTGCTGCACTAAACCAATCGTTGAGTCGGTCAAAGTGGTGAATTGGGAGAACCACGGGAAGAGGAACTCGACCATCAGTACCAGGGCTACGCCCACCAGCACCAAGGATGTCAGGATCCGCACCCACAGGGGGCCTGGTAAATTACGGAAGATCCACGCGTACATCCGTTACCCCTTTCCGTGCGCCCGGGCTACTTGGGCGGCAATGTCCGACGGCGGTCCCGCTGAGGCAGGTTGCCAACTATCCAGTATTGAATAGGCAATGATGCGTTCCTGTGCCCCGAACCGCGGGTTGCAACTCGTCATGGTGAGGATACTTTCCGTGGGCTGCACTCCGGCCTCGGTGGGGACGGGCATCAAGACGTCCGTGCGATCGGGGAGGACAATCTGGTTATTGCGGAAGACGTAGGTGTAGTAGCCGTCAGCCGTCTGGATATAGATCTTGTCACCGGGAACCAAGGTGTGGATGTTATCCAGTACCGCGCCATGGGTTTGGCGATGGCCCGCCACTGCGAAGTTTCCCGGCGCGCCGGGCATGGAGGTGCTGCCGTAATGTCCAAGTCCCAAGGTGTCCAAGACGTCCGAACCGGTGCCCTCGATGATAGGGCGCGTGTAGTCGGGGCCGAAGCGGGGGATGTACATAATTCCGATCATCCCGGCATATGCCGGTGCCGGAGCTACCACGGGCGGCCCATAATCCACAGGTGCGGCGGGTGCTGCGGGAGTTACGGGACCGGAGAATTCCTGTGCGAAACTCTTGACCGCCTCAGTCTGCTTTGCGTCCGCTTGAACGTTGGTCCACCACAGTTCCCAGCCCACAAAGAGGAGCAGGACGATGCCAGCAGTGATAAGCAGTTCGCCCAGGATCTGACTGATTTTTCGGATGACCTCCGACGCCCTGAGGCGCTTTCGCGGGCGCAGTTCCTGCCCTTGGCGGGCGGACGGCATGGCTGAAGCCGCCGTCTGCTGCTGATGCGCCACAGGGTCTCCTTGCATAGGGCGCGGGCGGCACGGGCGGACCCAGGTTGCGGCTAGACTTGACAGCTAGAACCAACCCGGAACGCCGTGTGGCCGTTAACCGCTGGAAATTTCCTTCCTGCAGGATATCAAGGCTGGCGGAACGGGTATTAACCGAACAGCCAGGAGGATCCGTGCCCGAGTCCAAGCCCCGCAAGCGGCCTGCCCGTCAGGCCCAGCAGACTTCCGCAGCGCAGCAGTACAAGCCGAACCCGGTTTGGTACAAGGCTGTCATGTTCGGCCTGATGATTCTCGGCCTGATCTGGATCATCACGTTCTACATCACTGAAGGCCAACTCCCCATCCGCGAGTGGGCCTCGTGGAACATCGTTGCAGGCTTTGGGATCGCGATCATCGGCTTCCTGATGACCACTCGCTGGCGCTCCTAGGAATTCCGCACCTCACATTTCCGTGCCCGTGAACGTCTACAAGATATGAGCAGCCGGCACACCACCTTGGATTCCCCGTTGGGGCAGTTGACACTGACTGCCCGCGGGGAGTTTTTGACGGGCATCTTTTACGAGGGTCATTGGCATATGCCCCCTTCGGACTACTTCGGCAATGCCGTTGACGTCCAGGACCCGGTTTTCGCTCGGACCCAAGCCGAGCTTGAAGAGTATTTGGGTGGCCATCGGACGGTTTTCGATGTGCCCTTCGAAGCCTTGGGCAATCCCTTCCAGGAGAAAGTCTGGAATCGGCTTCAACATATTCCCTTCGGTGAAACCGTCAGTTATGGGGAGTTGGCATCAGAGCTGGGGGATCCTCATCTTGCTCAAGCTGTTGGCTCCGCCGTTGGACGCAATCCCCTAAGCATCATCATTCCTTGCCATCGCGTGGTGGGACGCAACGGACAACTCACCGGATACGCGGGGGGCCTTCGGAACAAGCGCTTCCTCTTGGAGTTGGAAGAGCCGGCAGAAGTGCGGGAGGGCAAGCTTTTCTAATGAAGCCAGGGCAAATGGTCAACAAGAGGCCGTTCGAAGCAGTGGTCCGGGAAGAGGGTGCCACCGTGCTTCGGGTGTGCCGTGCAGTTCTCGGTGTGCACGACGCCGATGATGCGTGGTCAGATACGTTCCTGGCCGCCCTGCAGGCTTACCCCGCCCTCCCTGCAGGGGCGAACGTTGAAGCCTGGCTCGTCACCATCGCCCACCGCAAATGCATCGACCATGTGCGTGCCGGTACCCGCCGCGCCCTGCCGGTGGACCACCCACCCGAACAACACTCCAGCCTCGGCATTCCCGGTGACGGGCATGAGGAATTGCTCGACGCCGTCACGAGGCTTCCGCTGAAACAGCGCCAGGCCGTGGCTTACCACTATCTCGCCGGTCTTCCTTACAACGATGTTGCTGCCCTGTTGGGTGGCACCGCCGAGGCTGCCCGCCGTGCCGGTGCTGACGGCGTGAAAACACTGCGCTCCGCTCTTTCGGCACATCAGTCGCTGGCTCACACATCCTCGAAAGGTGATATCTGATGACCCTGGAACTCAGCCCCGATCACGCCGAGGTCGTTTCCCTCCTTCACCCCCTGGATGCAGGACTCGAACCAGCCATTGCCAGCCTCCACGCCCGGTTGGCCCGCGACGCTCAACTCACTCACACCTTGGACATCGCTTACAGGGTTGTGGACTCCCCAGTCGGGAAGCTACTCCTGGCCGCGACAGATCGGGGAATTGTCCGCGTGGCGTTCGAGCTGGAAGACCACGACTCCGTCCTGCAGCTCCTGGCAAACGCTGTGAGTCCGCGGATCCTTCAGGCACCAGCACGATTGGACGATGCCGCCCGGGAACTTGACGAGTACTTCGAAGGCACGAGGACGGAGTTCGATCTCACGTTGGACTTCCGTTTGTGCCGCGGTTTCCGCCTCAACGTCCTACGCCACCTGCCTCGGATCCCGTACGGCAGCACAGCCAGCTATGCCCAGGTGGCCCAAGCTGCCGGCAGCCCCAATGCGGTCCGGGCAGTCGGAACCGCCTGCGCCACCAACCCTTTGCCCCTCATCGTGCCGTGTCACCGGGTAGTGAAATCTGATGGCAGTTTTGGCGGCTACCTTGGCGGAAGCGAGGCCAAACGCGCGCTGCTCCGCCTTGAGGCAGCGGCATGAGTGACGACGCCCTGTTTCCGCTTGAACTTCTGCAGGCGGAAGGGCACGACGCCGGTCCCCGACTGGTTGCGCCCGGCGCAGTCCATGTACCTGGCTGGCTCACGCTTGAGCAGCAACGTTGGATCGTGGCGCGGTTTGGTGAATGGACACACGGACCGGTTCCCCTGCGTGCCGCGACCCTCCCTGGCGGACACCAGATGTCGGTAAGGACTGTATGCCTTGGTTGGCACTGGCAGCCATACCGGTACACAAGGGAAGCCACCGACGTCAACGGCCGTCCCGTGCTCGACTTTCCGGACTGGATGGTGCGCTTGGGGAGGCAAGCGGTGGAAGCGGCCTACACCTCAGGTGTGGAAGGCGATGAAGCACTGAGAACGCTGGCGATGGATTACACACCGGATGCCGCGCTGGTGAACTTCTACGACGACGGTGCCGCCATGGGCATGCACCAGGACAAGGATGAACGCTCCAACGCACCGGTTGTTTCGCTCAGCATCGGGGAGACCTGCCACTTTCGCTTTGGCAATACTCAGACGCGGACCAAGCCATATACGGATGTTGAACTTCGCTCCGGAGATCTCTTCGTCTTTGGCGGACCGTCACGGTTCGCTTATCACGGCATTCCGAAGGTCCTCCCGGGAACGGCACCTGATGGTTGTGGCCTCTCGCGAGGGCGGATCAACATCACCATGAGAGTTACGGGATTGTCCTAGTGCCGCGGTGCCATTACAAGAATGTCTGAGGTGCCGGGCACACTAGCCCTTGAAGCTGAATTATCGTCCCACCGCTTTGGCGGTGCGGCTGCAGAGGAGCATGCATGAGCCCGGATAACGGCACCATCGTAGGCAAGGATGGGCTGGCGCGCCCGCTGTGGGCCGCCTCGGATCCCCTCATGCAGGCGTATTACGATCAGGAGTGGGGAATGCCCGTCCGCGATGAGCAGGGCATGTATGAGCGCATCAGCCTCGAAGCGTTCCAGGCCGGCCTCTCCTGGGCCACCATTCTGCGGAAACGGGACGCCTTCAGGAAAGCCTTCCTGGACTTCCATCCGGAGAGTGTCGCAGCCTTCACCGAGACTGACGTGGAGCGGCTCATGCTTGACGCCGGGATTGTGCGCAACAGGTCAAAGATCAATGCCGCGATCACCAACGCCAAGGCCACGATTTCTTTGCGCGAAGAGGGGGGCCTGGTGGAATTCGTGTGGTCGTTCCAGCCCGGGAGTACGCCGACTCCCAGCTCATTGGCGGACATCCCCACGACTTCCCCTGAATCGATCGCGTTGTCCAAGGCACTCAGGAAGAAGGGTTTCGCTTTCGTGGGCCCAACCACCATGTATGCCCTTATGGAAGCGGTGGGCATCGTTGATACACATCTGGTGAACAGCCACCGTCGGGGTAGCTCAGGAGTTTGGGCCTGAACCTTCGGCCTGCCGCAGTGAACGCCTGGAGCAGTCCACAGCCCTTGTCCACAGAAGTGCGTAACTTTATCCACAGGGGTGGATAACTTCTGTGGACATCCACATACTTATCCCGAAAATTAGCAGGAACCCGGCGATCGTGGCCCCGACGCCTGAGCCGTCCACTTGTACCCACTGTGTACCGCGCTGTGGATAGTGCCACAAACTTCACCCAGAGTTCAGCGTTCAAGGATTGCCTGGTTTGCCGAAGGCCCCCTCGGAGCGGACTTCGGGGCTGGCCTTCCCTAATTCCAAGGTCTCCGTCATCACCCTCGACAGGGGATGACTTACCCACTTAACAACAACTCCCTACCCACAAGTTATCCACAGATGGGGATAAGGTGTGGGTTTCCTGTCCTGGATCTTTGGTTTCCCGGGCTATGTGGCACTTTCCGGAAGCTGAACTACACGCATGTAAGTTATTAACACTGTTGATAAGCCTGTTGATACGCGGCGCCCTAGGAGGCCATTAAAAGGGTTATCCACAGAGGCCGGCAATTTGTGGTGTTTTTCCACATATCTTCACTCCCCGGGGACAAGGTTATCCACAGGTGTGGAGAAATGCATGCCAGTCGGGGGATATCTACCGTTCTGACAAGCATGCGGACGGTTAATGCGAAGAACTACACAGTTGTAAGTTACTCACAGTGTGGATAACACCTGTGGATAAGCTCTGCGAGTACGGTGTTTCCATGAAGAGCGACTTCAAGAAGCAAATCTCCAGCTACGCCGCGAAGCACCGCTTGTTCTCAGTGATTACAGTGCCCACGCTGCAGTTCCTGATGATCGATGGTCACGGGGACCCCAACACGGCACAGTCTTATAGGGACAGCCTGGCTTCGTTGTATCCCGTTGCCTACAAGCTGAAGTTCTTCAGCAAGAGTCAGCTAGACCAGGACTACACGGTGATGCCACTCGAGGCTCTGTGGTGGTCGGATGACATGGAGTCATTCACGAGTGCCAGGGATAAGTCACGCTGGGATTGGACGCTGATGAACATGGTCCCCGACTGGATCACCCAAGAGCACGTCGACATCGCGGTGGAGACGGTCGCCAGGAAGGGGGAGGCCCCGCTTCTGGAGGCACTTCGCTTGGAGCCGCTCCATGAAGGCTTGAGCGTGCAAACGCTTCACATAGGTCCTTACGACGATGAAGGTCCAGTGCTGGAGGAGATGCACAACAAGTTCATACCGGAAAATTCGCTGACGATGACCGGCAAGCATCATGAAATCTACCTCGGCGATCCTCGCCGTACCGCACCGGAAAAGCTTAGGACCATCCTGCGACAGCCGGTCAAAGAATGACGGAAAAGGGGCTCGCTAGCCAGCGGTGACGCGGAACCAAGTGACTACGGCCAGGAGAGCTGCCACCAGGACCAACCCGCCGGTTTGCAGCAGCGCCTGGTTCTTGCCGCGAGGGGCGTAGGCGATGGCAGCGGCAGCCAGGCCACCTGTGATCAAGCCGCCCAGGTGCGCTTGCCACGCAATGCTGGGCACAAAGAAGCCGATGGCGCCATTGATAGCTATCAAAACCCAAAGTTGCTTGGTCTCTCCGCCCCGATGACGCTGCACCACAAGCATGGCACCGAACAGGCCGAAGATGGCCCCGGAAGCACCCACCACGCCCACAGCGGGCACGGTGGTGGGTGTGAGGGCAAGGAAGCCCACCGAGCCACCAATTGCGGAAATCAAGTACACAGCCAGGAACCGGATCCGCCCGAGCAAAGGCTCAAGGGCCTGTCCGAAGATCCACAGCGTGTACATATTCAGGACTATATGAAGCAGGAAGCCTTGGGAATGCAGGAAAGCTGCCGTGACCATCCGCCAGGGTTCACTGACAGCAAAGATGTTGGCGAACGCGAAATTTTCGAAGACCGCGTCGCCGGGCACGATCCACTGAAGGACGTAAACCAAGGCGCACAGGCCAATGATTACGTACGTCACCAAAGGCCGGCCCACTGCCAAGGATCCGCCATACGGGGAGCGGTACGTCGGCGTCGTACGTTTTTGTTCGTTGACGCAGTCAACGCATTGGAATCCGACGGCGGCCGCCCGCTGGCACTCGGGGCACGCAGGGCGTCCACAACGCTGGCACCGCACATAGGAGGGCCTGTCCGGGTGCCTGGGGCACACCGGAATATCAGCGGACGGCTCAGCCGACGGAATTCCGTAACTCATGGGCTCTGGTTCAGCCTGCGACTAGAGCTGTTCGATGTCGATGCTGTTGATGACGACGTCCTCAACCGGTCGGTCACCCATGCCGGTGCGGACGGACTCGATGGCATCCACAACCTTGCGGGATTCCTCATCCGAGACCTCGCCGAAGATGCTGTGCTTACCGAACAGCCAGTCGGTGTTCACGGTGGTGATGAAGAACTGTGACCCGTTGGTGCCCTTGCCCATCTGGATGCCGGCGTTAGCCATAGCAAGCTTGTACGGAGCGTTGAAGGTCAGTTCCGGGTGGATTTCGTCGTCGAACTGGTAGCCCGGGCCACCCACGCCGCGTCCGAGGGGATCGCCGGCCTGGATCATGAAGTCCTTGATGATCCGGTGGAAGATGGTGCCGTTGTAAAGGGGCGTGCCGGTCTTGTCTTCGCCGGTTTCCGGGTGATTCCAGGACTTTTCGCCCGTGGCCAGGCCAACGAAGTTGGCGACCGTCTTAGGGGCGTGGTTGCCGAAGAGGTCAACCTTGATGTCGCCGAGGCTCGTGTGGATCGTTGCTTTTGCGGTTGCGATGGTCATGGGAACATTCTTCCATGCAGGGTCAACGCCCGTCGGGCTGTAAAGCCGGTTCCGCGCTCGGTGAAATCCGGGACTAACTCGAACAGATGAATAGCCGGTGTTCCACAAGCGACGTAGGCTAGCAACAAACGAGCATGTGTATCGGGAGGTAGTTGTGAAGAAATCAGACCGTATTGCCCGCGAACTCGAACAATCAGTCACGGCCGGTGTGGATAACGCCCGCGACTGGGCTGCACCGCGTGTGGAAGCAGCCGTCAATTGGGCTGTTCCGCGTATCCAGCACGGCATTGACACCGCTTCCCCCAAGATCCAAGAGGGGCTGAAGTCCGCTGCGCACAACCTCGCCGATGGCGTTGCAGTTGTTACGCCGCGGATCCAGGACGGGCTGGCGCATCTCGCGCCGAAGATCCATGACGTAGTTGAAGATGCGACACCCAGGATCCAGGAGACGCTCAACAAGGCCACCCCTGCCCTTGGCCACGCACGGGACAAGGTGGTGGTGGAGTACTTGCCTAAGCTCTCGGAGCAGTTGGGCCAAGCTTCCGTAGCTGTTCACCACGTTCTCGAGAACGCTCCTGCACAGGTGGACGCAGTCGCGCAGAAACTAGTTGATTCCGGCGTTGTCCACAGCGTGCAAGAGCAGGCTCAGGCCACCGGTAAGCAGATCAAGGCAGTTACTGACCAGGCCAGCAAGGCGGTTTCCGCCGCGTTAGTGAAGGAACAGCCCAAGCCCAAGAAGCGCGGATGGTTGATCGTCACGGTCATTGCTGCCGCTGCTGCTGCCGGCGTTGCTGCTTGGAAGGCCTCCAAACCGGTTGAAGATCCGTGGAAGACGCCTTCTCCGGTCACGCCAACGCCCACTCCCGTTCCGGCAACGACTTCAACTCCGGCTCCGGCCGATGCCTCGGTCACAGCCACGGTTGCTGAGCCGAAGGCATCGGACCTCACGCCGGAGGAAGCCGAAGCTGAAGTCGAGCAGGCAACCAAGGACGCTTTCAAAAACGTTGAGGATTCCACCGACAAGGTGGCAACCGATGCCAAGACTGCCGTCAAAAATATTGCGGCAAGCCTGCACAAGGACACTGATGGCAAGGACTCCGACGCCAAAAGTGCACAAAACTAAGAGCTGACCTACGGCCTCGGACGTTGGCCGTCAAGTCAAATACTGAAGGGACCCCGGCTACTGCCGGGGTCCCTTCAGTGTTTGCCGGCTTGTCATCAAAGCCTCCCTCGGAGACGCCGCCCGAGTGTTAGATTTGAGGGGATGTCAGCCGATAGACCCCTCGCGGGTGCCCTCCAGGATGCTCCGGAACCTCCGGGTGTGTCCATCGTCATCCCGGCGTATAACGAGGAAAGCGTCATTCGCCAGTGCCTCATCGCTGCCATCTACCAGTCTGTTCCTGCCCAAGAGATCATCGTGGTGGATAACCTGTCCACGGATCGCACGGCCAGGATCGTGCGACAGATGCAGCAGGAGTACCCGGAGAGCCCCATCATTCTCCTGCAGCAGGACGCCGCTCAGGGCCTGATCCCCACACGTAACCATGGCCTTAACAACGCTACAGGGGAGGTGGTGGGCCGCATTGATGCTGACTCAGTCCTTGAACCGGATTGGGTGGAACAGGTTCAAAAGGCTTTTAGGGACCCGTCCATCGCCGCAGCCACGGGTCCGGTGGTCTACTACGACATGCCCATGCGCCGGTTCGGGCTGAAAGCGGACGACAAGATGCGGCAGCTCATGCTCCGCTTGGCCAAGCACCAGTACCACTTCCTCTTTGGCTCCAACATGGCACTTCGCCGCTCTGCGTGGGAAACCATTCGTGATGAGGCGTGCCTGGACCCTAAGGACGAGATGCACGAGGACATAGATCTTTCGCTGCACCTCTTCGAGCACGACCTCAAGGTGCAGTACCTCCCGCAGATGGTGTCCGGCATGTCTGCACGGCGGCTTGAGGACTCGCCGCGGGACTACCGCTACTACGTGCAGCGTTTTGACCGGACGTATAAGGCCCACAACGTCAAGAAGATGGCCCTGAAGGCGCCTATGGTGGTGTTCTTTTCCGTGTACTTCCCGGCAAAGTTGCTGCGTGCCATCCACACGGCCAACTCTGCACAAGGGGCCCGCCGCGGCGCTGTATAAACGCCCGACGCCGGTACCTCAGTCTGTGCCAAGCTCGGCTAGGCGCTGGTCTGGTTCCGGCCGCCCACGCCGCTGACCGGCAACCACTACAGCCAGTCCCACAAGGATCAGCGCCAACCCCGCATACGTGCCGGCCGGCAAGGTCTCGTTCAGGAAGACGGCTGCCAGGAGGGCAGCGCCCGGAATTTCCAACAGGATGATCATGGACACCAGCAACGGGCTCATGGTGGCCAGCAGGTGGTTGAACGCCGTGTGCCCCACCAGCTGTGCACATACGGTGATGGCAATAATGCCAAGCCAACCGCCGGCGTCGAACCCTGTGAGCGGCTGAGCGCTGAACAAAGCCAGCACTGCCACTATCGCCGCGCACATTCCGTAGCACAGGGTGGTGTATGTTCCCGTGCCCATGGACTGGCGTGCTTTGCCGCCCGCCAGCGTGTAGAGACCGGCCAGGGCGCCGCCAGCAAGTGCCAGGAGGTCGCCCAGCAACGCTTCCGGGGATGAACCCATGTCGAAGCCGGTAATGGCCAGAACACCGCCGAAAGCGATGCCCAAGCCCACGAGGACCGGCCATCTGTGTCGTGTACCCCTAAACAACTGGAAAACGGCGATCCACCCCGACTGCAGGCACACCAACGCGGTGGCGGCGGCAACGGACGTCAGCTGCAGCGCGGTAATGAAGCATGCAAAGTGGAACGCCAGTGCCACGGCGGCCACAGTCGACCAGCCAAATTCCCTGCGCGTGATCTTCCCGAAGGCTTTCGGCTCCCGGATGATTACAGGGCCTGCCATCACTACGGCACCAATAGCGTTGCGCCAGAACGCGATGGCCAACGCTGTCACCGAGGTGGCACCAAGTGTGCCGGCGATGAGCGGTCCGGAGGACGCCACGCCAAGGACACCGAGCGCTGCAATGAGAAGGGTCACGGATCTACCCTAGTGCCGCGGGGAAGCTCGGCAGTTCGGGGCAGCAGTGCATTTCCTGTTGGTCCATGCCCGGCATATGGGTACGGCTCTTAAACGAAAAAGTCCCGGTCATTTCTGACCGGGACTTTTCTTATGGTGGAGGCACGGGGACTCGAACCCCGAACCCCCTGCTTGCAAAGCAGGTGCGCTACCAATTGCGCCATGCCCCCATAAGAAGCAACCCGTCAATCATACCCCATGCCAGGACTGGTAATTACCAATCCGCGCCGGGCTCCTCGGCTAGTCCACCGTGTCGGTCGACTTGCTCCAGACATCCTTTCGGGCTTCGGATTCCTGCGTCTTTTTATAGACCAGGACACCTGCGATTGCCGCTGCCACTACTACCAGCAACTTCTTCACAAGCACCTCATTCCGGTTCAGTTTTACCTGAACCTCTTTCGGTTCCGTGGGCGTACCAGGACTTGAACCTGGGACCTCTTCGTTATCAGCGAAGCGCTCTAACCGCCTGAGCTATACGCCCCGATGCCTCATCGGGCCGAGATATGACTGTACAGCACATCCCGGCCCGATCTCAAATCGAGGCATTTCCCCGGATGATTTCCGCCAATTTCAGCCTATTTCCGGGGATTTTTGCTAGTCGTCGGTCAGGGTGACGCCAACGCCACCAACCAACGTTGCGGAAATGTTATACAGCACGGCCGAAAGCATGGACAGAGCAGTCAGCAGGACCACGTTCACTACGGCGATGATGGTGGCAAACGATGCCACCTGGCCAAGCGAAGCAATCTTCTTCAGTTCGAACCCGCTGCCTTCGGAGCCCGCCAGGGTGCCGAGAAGGCTATCCACCTGATTAAAGATGCCTGTGAGATCCAACACGGTCCACAGAACAATTGCTGCCACGACGGTGACGATGCCCAATGCAACAGACAGCAGAAATGCCATCTTCAGCACCGACCAAGGGTCGACCTTGCTGATAAGGAGGCGCGCACGCCGAACCTTTGCCTTTGGGGCCGGCTTCACAAGTCCGGGACCACCTTGGGCAGGGCGCTGGGTAGCCGTGCCTGCGGGACGCTGGCCTGGCTGCGCGGGACGTTGGCCCGGGGCACCGGCGGGACGCTGCGCCCCGGTGGCCGGACGCTGGCCGGGAGCACCGGTAGGCCGCTGGGCGGAGTTGGTGCCACCTGCGGGACGTGCTCCACCCGCGCCGGCGCCGGAAGAACCGGTTCCGGGACGCTGCTGGGGCCGTGCAGGTGTTCCTGCCTGTGCGCTGCCCGAGGGCTGCCGGAGTCCGCCGGGGACACCTGTGCTCGGCTTGGGATATGAGTCGGAATTACTCACTCGTTACCTCCGGTATTGTCTTCGTTCAGCTCCGCGCCCGTTTCGATTTCCGGGTCTGCGTCGTTTTCCGTTTCGTCCGTCACGGTCACCTCGGAGGCGCCGTCGTTTGCAGCCAACGTTACGTCATCGTCGAGTCCGTCCTCTGACTCTTCTACTTCCAGGCCGCGTTCGCTGTTGCGCGCAACCTCGATAATGCGGTCGTTCTTGTCCGGCTTGGCGAAGATGACACCCATGGTGTCGCGGCCCTTGGCGGGGACGCCGGTCACGGCCGAGCGGACCACCTTGCCGCCCTCCATGACCACCAGGACTTCGTCCTCTTCCTGCACGATCAGTGCGCCAACAAGGTCACCGCGGTCTTCAGCCAGCTTGGCCACCTTGATGCCCAGGCCGCCACGGCCCTGGAGCCGATACTCGTCCACGGCGGTCCGCTTGGCGTAGCCACCTTCGGTCACGATGAACACGAAAGAGCCGTCCTGGACAACGTCCGCGGCAAGAAGTTCGTCGTCTTCACGGAACTTCATACCGGTCACACCGGAGGTGGCGCGGCCCATGGGACGCAACGCATCATCGGTTGCCGTGAAGCGGATGGACTGGCCCTTGCGTGACACCAGGAGGAGGTCATCGGTTTCGCTGACCAACTGGGCCGAGACAAGCTCGTCTTCATCGCGCAGGTTGATAGCGATGACGCCGGCCGTACGGTTGGTGTCATAGTCCTCCAACCGTGTCTTCTTGACCAAGCCATTCTTGGTGGCCAGGACCAGGTACGGAGCCTGCTGGTAGTCCCTCAGGTCAAGGACCTGGGCGATGTGCTCATCGGGCTGGAAGGCCAGCAAGTTGGCGACGTGCTGGCCCTTGGCATCGCGGCCGGCTTCTGCCAGTTCGTAAGCCTTTGCCCGGTACACGCGTCCAAGGTTGGTGAAGAACAGCAACCAGTGGTGCGTGGTGGTGACGAAGAAGTGCTCCACCACGTCGTCGCCACGCAGCTGCGCACCCTTGATGCCCTTGCCGCCACGCTGCTGCGAACGGTAGTTGTCGCTGCGGGTGCGCTTGACGTAGCCGCCACGGGTGATGGTGACAACCATTTCCTCTTCGGGGATCAGGTCCTCCATGGACATGTCGCCATCGAAGCCCATCAGGATGTGCGTACGGCGGTCGTCGCCGTGCTTGGCAACGATCTCCGCTAGTTCCTCGCTGATGATCTGGCGCTGGCGTTCCTCGGAAGCCAGGATCGCGTTGTATTCCTGAATCATCGCTTCGAGCTCGGAGTGCCGGTCCTGGATCTTCTGGCGTTCCAGGGCAGCCAAACGGCGCAGCTGCATGTCCAGGATGGCGCGGGCCTGAAGTTCGTCGATCTCCAGGAGCTCCATGAGTCCCTCACGGGCCGCTTCCGTGGTGTTGGAGGCGCGGATAAGCGCAATGACCTCGTCCAGCATGTCCAGTGCCTTGAGGAGTGCCCGCAGAATGTGCGCTTCTTCCTCGGCCTTGCGCAAGCGGTAGCGGGTCCGTCGGGCAATGACGTCCATTTGGTGCGCAACCCAGTGCCGGATGAAGGCATCCAGGCTCAGCGTGCGCGGGACGCCGTCGACGATTGCCAGCATGTTCGCCGAGAAGTTGTCCTGCAGCTGGGTGTGCTTGTACAGGTTGTTGAGGACCACCTTGGCCACGGCATCGCGCTTGAGCACGATCACCAGGCGCTGGCCGGTGCGACCGGAGGTTTCATCGCGGAGGTCCGCGATGCCCTGGATCTTACCGTCCTTGACCAGTTCGGCGATCTTGATGGCCAGGTTGTCCGGGTTGGCCTGGTACGGAAGCTCGGTCACCACCAGGCACGTGCGGCCTTGGAGTTCCTCCACGTTGACCACGGCCCGCATGGTGATGGAACCGCGGCCGGTTCGGTAGGCGTCTTCGATCCCCTTGTGGCCCAGAATGGTGGCTCCCGTGGGGAAGTCGGGGCCCTTGATACGCAGCAGCAGTGCTTCGAGGAGCTCTTCGCGCGTGGCGGTGGGGTTATCAAGCGCCCACTGGACGCCTTCGGCAACCTCGCGAAGGTTGTGCGGCGGAATGTTGGTGGCCATGCCGACGGCGATACCTGAGGAGCCGTTGACCAGCAGGTTGGGGAAACGCGCCGGCAGGATGGTGGGTTCCTGGTTCTTGCCGTCGTAGTTGTCCTGGAAGTCGACGGTTTCTTCGTCGATGTCGCGGACCATTTCCATGGCCAGCTGGGCCATCTTGGTTTCGGTGTAACGCGGTGCAGCAGCGCCGTCGTTACCGGGCGAACCGAAGTTACCTTGACCGAGTGCCAGCGGGTAGCGCATGGTCCAGTCCTGGATGAGGCGGACCAGGGCATCGTAGATCGCCATGTCGCCGTGAGGGTGGTACGTACCCATGACGTCGCCCACGACGCGGGCACACTTGTTGAAAGAGCGGTCGGGGCGGTATCCGCCGTCGAACATCGCGTACAAAACACGGCGGTGCACCGGTTTGAGGCCATCGCGGACATCCGGGAGGGCTCGGCCCACGATAACGGCCATTGCGTAGTCCAGGTAGGAACGCTGCATTTCCGTTTGCAGGTCCACCTGTTCGACGCGGTCGGTCAGCACATCGCCCTCAAGGATGACGTCATCAGCGTTGGATTCCGCCGGGACTTCGGGAGTTTCGTCACTCATAATCTAAGGTTTCCGTTTCAGGTATATGTCAGTTCTGGAATATCAATTGCCCGAATGGGCCCTTAGATATCGAGGAACCTGACGTCCTTGGCGTTCTGCTGGATGAAGTTACGGCGCGATTCGACGTCCTCGCCCATCAAGACCGAGAAGGTTTGATCGGCGGCCAGTGCGTCATCCATGGTGACCTGCAGCAGGGTGCGACGATCCGGGTCCATGGTGGTATCCCAAAGTTCCGTGTAGTCCATCTCGCCAAGGCCCTTGTAGCGCTGGATGCCGTTGTCCTTGGGCAGTCGCTTGTTCATGGCGGCACCCTTTCGGATGGTTTCATCGCGTTCGCGGTCGCTGTAAACGTAGTCGTGGGCTGCGTTGGACCACTTGATCCTGTACAGCGGCGGCTGGGCAAGGTACACGTAACCGTTCTCGATGAGCGGACGCATGTAGCGGAACAGCAGCGTCATCAACAGGGTGGTGATGTGCTGGCCATCGACGTCAGCATCGGCCATCAGGACGATCTTGTGGTAGCGGAGCTTGGCGATATCGAAATCCTCGCCAATGCCCGTTCCGAACGCGGTGATCATGGACTGGACTTCGGCGTTACCCAACGCTTTGTCCAGGCGGGCGCGCTCCACGTTCAGGATCTTCCCTCGCAGCGGCAGGATGGCCTGGGTCTCAGGGTTACGGCCACGCTTGGCAGAACCACCGGCCGAGTCACCCTCCACAAGGTAAACCTCGCAACGTGAGGGATCCTTGGAAGAGCAGTCAGAGAGCTTGCCGGGCATGCCGAAGGACTCCAGCGGGCTCTTACGGCGGGCGTTATCGCGGGCCTTGCGAGCTGCCATACGGGCCTGGGCAGCGGAAATGGCCTTGCGGATTACATCGCGGGCCGGGCCGGGATTCCGTTCCAACCAGTCACCCAACTGGTCCGTGACAACGCGCTGGACGAAGCCCTTGACCTCGGAGTTGCCCAGTTTGGTCTTGGTCTGGCCTTCGAACTGCGGCTCGGAAAGCTTCACCGAGATAACGGCCGTCAAACCTTCACGGATGTCATCGCCGGTAAGGTTGTCTTCCTTTTCCTTGATGATGCTCTTCTCCCGCGCATAGCGGTTGATGAGCGAGGTCATCGCGGCGCGGAAACCTTCTTCGTGCGTTCCACCCTCATGGGTGTTGATCGTGTTTGCATACGTGTGGACACTTTCCGAGTAAGCGGTGGTCCACTGCATGGCAACCTCGACGGCGATGTGCCGCTCAGTATCTTCGGTTTCGAAAGCGATGACGTCCTCGTGGACGATTTCAACCTTCTTGCTCGAGTTCAGGTGCTTAACGTAGTCCAGCAGGCCGTCCGGGTATTCGTAGACGACGGTGCGGTGCTCAGCGGCGACTTCGCCTTCGGTTGCGACGGCATCGAGATCAAGATCGTCATCCCCGTCACGGTTGACCGGACGCTCATCAGTCAGCGTGATCCGCAGTCCCTTATTGAGGAAGGCCATCTGCTGAAAACGTGCACGCAGCGTCTCGAAGTCGAACTCGGTGGACTCGAAGATGGTTCCGTCCGGGTAGAACGTCTGGGACGTCCCCGTCACGTCGGTAGCCTCGCCCTTGACGAGTTCGCCCTGAGGCTTGCCGCCGTCGGCGAAGGTCATGCGCCAAACGTGACCCTGGCGGCGGACTTCAGTGTCAACCCGGCGCGACAGGGCGTTGACCACCGAAATACCAACACCGTGAAGACCACCGGAAACGGCATAGCCGCCGCCCCCGAACTTGCCGCCGGCGTGCAGGATGGTCATGACCACTTCGACGGTGGGCTTGCCCTCGGTCGGGTGAATGTCCACGGGAATGCCGCGGCCGTCGTCCACAACGCGGACTCCACCATCAGCACGGAGCGTGATTTCGATGTGGCTGCAGTAACCAGCCAAGGCCTCGTCAACAGAGTTGTCCACCACTTCATAGACCAAGTGGTGCAGGCCGCGTGGACCGGTTGAGCCGATGTACATGCCGGGGCGTTTGCGCACGGCTTCGAGACCCTCCAGCACGGTAATATCGCTGGCACCGTACTCCCTGGGCGCCTCCGCGGGCGTGTCAGGCTTGGGAACAGTCTCCTCTTCGGGCTCTACTGCCAAGGTCTCTGCATTGTCGTTAGCCACAGGCGCTTTCGACTCCTCTGTACTCGATGTCGGCCGTTCCCGGAGCTGCCCACGGCGAACCGCGGCCGCCAACGGGCACGTGACTGATTGCGCCGTTTACTCCGACGAAGGGGTCCCCGATGCCACAGGAGTGGATTCAAGACCCGACGACGTTTCACCGGCGCTCAGTGATCTACGCCAATTCTATCGTGGAAACGCGTGAATCCTTGCAAATACGGGGGCAGCCGAGAGCTGAATATGGCCGTGGGAGACCACTGGCCCTATCTTCAGTGGCCCTACGGTGGTCCCGACGGGGGCCTATACGACTCGGGGGCGTTGAAACGCCCTGCACGCCGTTTAGCCGTAAGTGTCCCTCGGTCCGCGACCGTTGACGCTGCGCCCGCCTTTTCGCCAACTTGGAGCTGACGGCCCCAGCACCTGAATGCTCGTGACCACTCCTTCGCCCAGTTCATTTCGGAACATCTCCAAGAGGCTGGTGCTCAAAAGCCGCAGCTGCGTGGCCCAAGCCGTGGAGTCGCAACGAACATGAAGCGTGGTGTCGGTGAAGCTCTCCGGCGTGCAGTGGGCGGAGATGTCCGGCCCCACCAGAGTCTCCCACTCCGCCATGACCGAGCCGACGGCCACAGGCGAGGTCCAACCGCGTTCGGCCACCAAACGACCTACTACTTTTCCAAGTCCCAAGGGATCACGGCCGCTGCCATGGAATTGGGTGAAGCCCCTGGTATCCCGCAGCCCTTTGCGTTGTGGAGCGGATCCGGGCCTTGGCGCACGTTGCCGTACTTCGCCCCGGGCAGCTGCGGCTTCGCGCATCCGGTTCAGCGCCGCTTGGGCAGCATCAATTTCATCCGGCTCACGGCCGGGTTGAAGTCCTTCGTGGCTATCCTTCGCCATCGATGCCTCCCGGAACAACGGTTACGCGCCGTCCGGCCAGCTCCTCGGGGATATCGGCATCGACGGCGGCAGTCACCAGTACTTGCTCGGCACCGGCGACTATTGCTGCCAGTTTACGCCGCCGCTGGACATCGAGTTCCGCGAAAACATCGTCCAGGATGAGGATTGGCGCAGTGCCACCGGTCCGGGCGTCATCCAGCATCACATAGTAGGAAGCCAGACGCAGTGACAGGCACATGGACCACGTTTCACCATGCGACGCGTAACCCTTGGCCGGGGCCTGTCCCAGAACGAGTTCCAGTTCGTCGCGGTGCGGACCCACCAAGGAGATGCCCCGTTCCAGTTCCTTTTTCCTGGAGGCTGCGAAGGCCTGGATGTAGCGCTCCGTAAGTTCGTCAACGGACAGCAGCCGGAGGTCATCAACCGACGCCGAAGGCTCCGTTGCCTGGTCGGCCGGCCCGCCGTCGTCGTCAAGTACGCCCTGAATGGTTGAGCGGTAGACGGCTCCAGCGTCCTTGGATCCATCAGTGAGTTGGGCATAAGCGCTGTTCAGGTGGGGACGCAAGCGCTCCACAAGTTCCAGGCGTGCGTGAAGGAGATCCGCGCCGGCACGGGCCATGTGCTGATCCCAGACATCCAGGGTTGCCTCGTGCCCGGCGGTGAACTTGCCGGTACGAGCCGATTTCAGCAGGGCATTGCGTTGCTTCAATACTCGGTCATAGTCGCTGCGGGTTGCAGCGTGCCGCGGAACGAGGCTCACCAGCAGCTCGTCCAGAAAGCGCCTCCGGTTCGAAGGATCGCCCTTGACCAGCGCTAAATCCTCGGGTGCGAACAACACCGTTTGGCAGATTCCCAAAATGTCTCTGGCCCGGACCGGGTTGCTGCGGTTGATGCGCCCACGGTTCGCGCGCCCGGAGTTGATCTCAAGCTCAATAACCGTTGCCTGCTCGCCACGGACGAGCCTCGCCCGGATCATGGCGCGCTCCGTGCCGAAACGAAGAAGTGGAGCGTCCGTGCTGACCCGGTGGGAACTCAACGTGGCCAGGTACCCGATGGCTTCCATGAGGTTGGTCTTGCCGATTCCGTTGGAACCCACCAAGACCGTCACGCCGGGGCCGAGTTTCAGGTCGACTTGTGCATAGCTTCGGAAATCCGTCAGCGAAAGATGTTCGAGGTACACGCCGTTCGTAGGACTCCTGCGGCCTAGTTGGCCGGACGGGTGGCGTGTCCGCCGAACTGGTGGCGCAGTGCGGAAACCATCTTCATGGCAGGTGAATTGTCTTCGCGGGAGGCAAAGCGGGCAAAGAGTGCAGCCGTGATTGCAGGCGCGGGCACAGCATTGGCGATCGCTTCTTCCACGGTCCAACGGCCTTCGCCGGAGTCCTCGACGTAGTCATCGATCGAGGCCAAGCCTGGATCTTCGTCCAATGCCTTGACCATAAGGTCCAAAAGCCACGAACGGACAACCGTGCCCTTTTGCCACGCACGGAAAGTCCCCGGAAGGTCCTTCACGATGTCCTTTGCAGCCAGCAATTCGTAGCCCTCGGCGTACGCCTGCATGAGGCCGTACTCAATGCCGTTGTGAACCATCTTGGCGTAGTGGCCCGCACCAACTCCGCCAACGTGGACGAAGCTGTCTGCCCGTTCACCCTCGGGACGGAGGGCATCGAAAACGGGCATGGCAAGTTCAATGTCCTCGTCGGCACCGCCTGCCATGAGGCCATAACCGTTCTGGAGGCCCCAAACACCGCCGGACACACCACAATCCGCGAAGCGGATGCTCTTTTCGGCAAGTGCAGCAGCGTGCTTCTGGTCTTCCGTGAATCGTGAGTTGCCGCCGTCGATGACCAAGTCGCCGGGGCTGAGTTTCTCGCCAAGTTCGGTTACGACGGCATCCGTGGTGGCACCGGATGGAACCATGACCCATACCAACCGAGGAGTGGGCAATGCCGCGATGAGTTCATCAACCGACGCGACGTCCGTGACATCGGGATTGCGATCAAAACCTGTGACTTCAATGCCACCGTTCCTCATGCGTTCCCGCATGTTGAAACCCATTTTTCCGAGGCCGATCAGTCCGATGTGCACAGTGTGAACTCTTTTCTGTGGAAGTGGCGGGAAACGGTACCGGGCTGGGCCCAATCGGCTCGCAGCTAGTTGGGGAGGCGGACCGGCATCACGAGGTAACGGTAGTCGTCCTGGTCTTCGCCATCTGCTTCTGCCTGGGCCGTAATCATGGCCGGCTTGGGGGCAGTGGTAAAGGAGAAACGAACGTATTTGGTTTCGATGACGCTCAAGCCTTCAACCAAATAATGCGGGTTGAACGCAACGGTGATGTCTTCACCGGAAAGCTGGGCTTCCAGCTCCTCGGAGGCCTGCGCATCTTCGCCAGTACCGGCATCAAGGTTCAGCAGGCCTTGGGTGAAAGCAAGACGGACCGGAGTGTTTCGCTCGGCCACAAGCGAGACACGGCGAACGGCCTCCACAAGTTCCTGGGTCTGGACTGTTGCGTGGATCGGCGTGGAGTCCGGGAAGAGTGAACGGATCTTGGGGTAGTCGCCGTCAACCAGAAGTGACGTGGTGGTCCGTCCACCACTTTCGAAACCAATGAGACGGCTGTCGTCGTCGGCAAGGGCGAGGTTGATGTCGCCGCTGCCGCCGAGGGTTTTGGCCACTTCGTTCAGGGTCTTGGATTTGACCAGGGCGCTGGTGGAAATGCCCGGAGTTACAGGCTTCCACGGGACCTCGCGCATGGCGAGGCGGTAGCGGTCCGTGGCAAGGAGGGTGATGAGGTCATCCTCGATCTCCATACGAACGCCGGTGAGTATCGGAAGGGTGTCATCCTTGCTTGCCGCGATGATCACCTGGGACACAGCCTGCGCGAAAGCATCGCCGGGCAAGGTGCCGCTGATCGCGGGAAGGGCCGGTAGTGCCGGGTACTCCGACTCGGGCATGGTGGCCAGGTGAAAGCTGCTTCGGCGGCAGGTAAGAGTGACTTTGCTGCCATCTGTCTCGACTTCGACAGGAGCCGATGGAAGGCTGCGGCAGATGTCCGCCAACAAGCGCCCCGAAACCAAGATGGTGCCTTCAACGGCGATATCCGCGGGGATTTCCAAACGAGCTGAGGTCTCGTAGTCAAAGCTGGACAGGCTAACGGTTCCTGCCTCGGCTTTGAGGAGGAGGCCGGAAAGCACGGGAACGGGCGGCCGCGGAGACAACGACCGCGCGGTCCACGTAACGGCTTCTGCCAGGACGTCGCGGTCGACTCTGAACTTCACGGAAGGGTGCCGCCTTTCATTGCTGCTGCCATGTAGTAGCTGCGGCTTCCTGCTTGGAAGCCGCTAAATCTTCGCAGTCCGGTACCGGAACCTGCATGGTCCGCACTTAGCGAACTACAAGCAGACCCAAGGATGGGAGCGCTGCTGACAGCTTAGCCGGAAGATCCGCGATTAACCCATCCCCGTCGGGCCGGACCGCTCGTATGTGGACGGCGCAGGCCGGCTACGGCCTGGCTCGTCGTCTGTCGTTTTGTGGGACGGGGCGGGTGGCAGAACGAGATTGTTATTTGAGGGATTTCAATTTTTTGGGATTCGTAGTGTTAATAACTGCTGTGGAAACTGTGGATAACCCGATCTCGCCGCGTCGTTTCGCGGTTAAGCCCTGTTCACGGATTGTGCGTTAACTGGGTTTTAAACAGGGTGTGGATGGGGACAACTCCCAGGCCGGTTTTTAACGATCCACAGACGGCTTAAGGGTTTTAAGCCCATTAACCGCGCTTGTCCCCTTAAGTATCCACAGGCTTATCCACATGCACCTGTTAATAAGGTATGTAGTGCCGGGCGCGATGTGGATTTCAGGAGTCCCGCTGCTGCTGTTTGATCCGGTTGGTCAGCTCCGTGACCTGGTTGTAAATCACACGGCGCTCTGCCATCAGCTCGCGGATCTTGCGGTCTGCGTGGATAACGGTGGTGTGGTCACGACCACCGAGCTCCTGTCCGATCTTCGGCAAGGACATGTCCGTCAGCTCGCGGCACAGGTACATGGCGATCTGCCGGGCCGTCACCAGGGTGCGTGTACGGGACTTGCTGCAGAGCTCTTCCATGCTGAGCTTGAAGTAGTCAGCTGTCTGGTCCAGGATCTGCTTCGCGGTGATTTCCTGGGCACCGTCGTCGGTGATGAGGTCCTTCAGGACCATCTCAGCGAGGGCCACGTCCACAGGTTGACGGTTGAGGCTCGCGAACGCCGTGACGCGGATCAGCGCGCCTTCAAGTTCGCGGATGTTGCTGGAGATCTTGGAAGCGATGTACTCCAAGGCATCGTCCGGCGCGGAGAGACCCTCGCTGAGGCCCTTCTTGCGAAGGATGGCGATACGGGTCTCCAGTTCAGGGGGCTGGATATCCGTCAGGAGGCCCCACTCGAAACGGGACGTCATGCGGTCTTCGAAGCCGGCGAGCATCTTGGGCGGCTGGTCGGAGGTGATGACAACCTGCTTGTTGGCGTTGTGCAGGGCATTGAACGTGTGGAAGAACTCTTCCTGGGTCCGGTCCTTGCCCGCCAGGAACTGGATGTCATCGATCAGGAGCACGTCCACGTTGCGGTACGTGGTCTTGAAGCTGGTGCCTTCGTCATCGCGGATGGAGTTGATGAAGTCGTTGGTGAACTCTTCCGAGTTCACGTAGCGGACCCGGATGCCGCTGTAGAGCCGGCGGGCATAGTGTCCGATTGCGTGAAGCAGGTGGGTCTTGCCCAAACCTGAATCGCCGTAGATGAACAAAGGGTTGTAAGCCTTCGCCGGAGCTTCAGCCACGGCCACTGCAGCCGCATGGGCAAAGCGGTTCGATGAACCGATCACAAATGTATCGAAGATGTACTTCGGGTTCAGTCGGCCGAACTCATGCGAGGTACTCGGTGGCGTGGGCTGCGGCTTCGGTTCGGCGAAGTCGGATACTGCGGAAAGCTCGACGGCGGGTTCGGGCTCAGCGTGGACGGGCACCAGATCGGTGTCCACGTCGATTGCACAGCGTATGTCGTCCGAGAAGACATTGCGGAGGGCATCGTCCAAGGCGTCCTTGACCTGCGTCTGAAGGACCTCGCGGGTGAGTTCATTCGGCACGGCCACCAGCAGGGTTGAACCGATGAGGCCCTGTGCCTGGGCGAGTATGACGAAACCGCGCTGACGGGGTGATACCCGGTCGTCTTGTTCCATGAGGCTCAGCACCCTGCGCCAGGAACTTCCGACAGTGTTGGCGTGGTTGGCTTCGTCTACTGTCATCAATCAGTTCCTAAATACTTGCTTGCCGGCGTTGCTGGCAGCCGAAGTGCCTCCGGCGGCGCTGTTCTGGGCGATAATCCACAGAGTTATACACAGCGGGTGGACATTGGGCTACTGAGCCACTCTAGGGGATGAAATCGCTAGAAGATAGCTGGGAAGTTGCCTGTGGATAATTACACCGCTGTGGTTCCCAAAAGCGGCCTGTGAGCCACTTCATCCACAGGCAGGGAACTGCGGTTGAACACAGCTGTGGATACCTCCGCGGCAGGCTCCCGGTTTGACTGTGGGTGCCTTTTTGCCCTAACGTTGTGAAGTCCTTTGTGTCCGCTTTTGAGATCAGTTGTAACTCCGTACGTTCACCGTGCGGGAGGCAACGGCGGCAGGCACATACAAAACTTAGCGTCGGCCAGTTCTTCCCCTTTTTTGATCGGGTGGGCGCACCTTTGATCCACTGGAGTAACTAACGTGAGCAAGCGGACTTTTCAGCCGAATAACCGCCGTCGGGCCAAGAAGCACGGCTTCCGCCTTCGTATGCGCACCCGTGCCGGCCGCGCCATCCTGGCTGCCCGTCGCGGCAAGGGCCGCGTCGAACTGTCGGCGTAAATAACTGACTTGTCGGTCAGGGTCTTTTTGCGGGTTCGACGGTGCTAGCCACCCCTAACCGTCTGCGGACGTCTACCGACTTTTCAACAACTGTACGTTCCGGCGTCCGCAATGGACGCCGGAACTTAGTGTTATATACGGCCTCTATCGGGGCCGGGGAGCCGAGTCGAATCGGCTTCATTGTCTCCAAAGCCGTCGGGAACGCCGTGACCAGGAACCTCGTTAAGAGGAGACTGAGAGAAGCAGGCGCACTGTCCTTGCACACGCATGGAACGGGTCTGGCGGTAGTAGTCCGGGCGCTGCCCGCAGCTGCAACAGCCAGCTGGGAGCAGTTGCTCTCGGACTACAACGCCGCACTGGCAGTGACGACGAAGCGATTGGGTGGATCAGCTCCACGCAATGCTTCGACCGAACACAACGGCACCACAACGGAAGGGACACCGCGTGCATGACATAAGCACCGCCGTCGTTCCTTCCTCAAGCGACCCCTCCGGGAAGGTTCCGCACCGGAGCCTTCCGGCAGCGGTAGGCACGTTCCTCTGGGAGCTGCCCCGCAACATCCTCATTCTCTTGCTGAAGGCGTACCGTAAGGTCGTCTCACCCCTGTACGGCCAGGTTTGCCGTTTCTTCCCCTCCTGCTCGGCCTACGCCTTGGAAGCAGTGACGGTGCATGGCGCCGTGAAGGGCAGCTGGCTCGCAGCGAAAAGGCTCGCCAAATGCCACCCTTGGAACGCCGGTGGAGTGGACCATGTCCCCGCTGGTCACCGTCATTGGCCTGAAGGCCGGACGCCCACAATTGTTGTACTGAACAATCCGGACCAGTTCCTGGCTGCTCAGGCTGATGAAGAAGGCCGCTCGGCGGCCTAACGAATAGGGATATCGTATGGACTTCTTTGAAACAATCATGTTTCCGTTCAAGTGGCTGGTGTCAATCATCATGGTTGGCTTCCACGAGGGACTGAGCTTCATTGGGCTGCCCGCCGCGAACGGCTGGACGTGGACTTTGTCCATCATTGGCCTCGTGTTGGTGATCCGTGCCGCCCTGATTCCTGTCTTCGTCAAGCAGATCAAAGCGCAGCGCGGCATGCAGCTGCTGCAGCCGGACCTGAAGAAACTTCAGACCAAGTACAAGGGCAAGACCGATCAGCTGTCCCGCCAAGCAATGGCGCAGGAACAGATGGCGCTGTACAAGAAGCACGGCACCAACCCGTTCTCGGCCTGTTTGCCGATGCTGATCCAGATGCCGTTCTTCTTCGCGCTGTTCCAGGTGTTGTCGGGTATCACCGCCGCCCGAAACAGCGGCAAGGGCATAGGTGCCATGAGCGCCGACCAAGTTGTCCAGTTTGATGAGTCCAGCATCTTTGGTGCGCCGCTGTCCGCTTCACTGCTTCATGGCGGTGCCGGCGGCAACGAAGTTGCAGTATGGATCCTGAGCATCGTCATGATCATCGCCATGACGGCCTCGCAGTTCATCACGCAGAAGCAGATCATGGCCAAGAACATGTCCGAAGAGGCCATGGCCAGCCCGTTCATGCGCCAGCAGAAGATGATGCTTTATATCCTGCCGCTCGTCTTCGGTATCGGTGGCATCAACTTCCCGATCGGTGTCCTTATCTACTGGACCACCACCAACCTCTGGACCATGGGCCAGCAGTTCTTCGTCATCCGCCGTATGCCTACGCCGGGATCCCCCGCAGCCAAGGCGCTGGAAGAGCGCCGTGCCGCAAAGGGTCTGCCCCCGCTGCTGGGTGGAAAGAAGAACGCCGCCGCGGATGCTGCCGCTGAAGCCGAAGCTGCCGCCGCGGCAGCCGCCGAAATCAGGGCCCAGCGCGTCCAGCCACAACGTAAGAACAGGAAGAAGAAGTAATGTCTGCCGAGAGCACCGAAGAAGCAATGACCGCTGTGACCGAAGACCAAGAGGACTCGCAGGAAGAGACGCAGTCCAAGACAGCCAGCCGCTTGGAAGAGGAAGGCGACATCGCCGCCGACTACCTCGAGGAACTCCTGGACATCGCCGACATCGACGGTGACATCGACATCGAGGTCCGCAACGGACGCACATACATCTCCATCGGTGCTGATGAAGAGTCTGCAGCGCTGGACAGTCTCGTCGGGCGGGATGGAGAAGTCCTGGAAGCCCTGCAGGAACTGGCCCGTCTTTCGGTCCTTTCGGCCACCGAAAGCCGTTCACGTCTTGTCCTGGACATCAATGGATACCGCAAGGAGCGCGCCGGCGTACTTCAGCAGATCGCCGAGGATGCTGTGGCGAAGGTCAAGGCTGATGGCGGCACGGTTGCCCTTGAGCCGATGAGTGCTTATGAGCGCAAGATCGTCCACGACGCCGTTGCTGATCTCGGATTCGTCTCCGAGTCCGAGGGCGAAGGCGCTGGCCGCCACATCGTCGTTTCGGCTGACTAGCAGCTCATGGTTGAAATCACGGCAGCTGAACTGGAAGCGGCAGAGAAAATCTTTGGGGAGCGCTTGGATCTTGCCAAGCGCTACGTGGAACATCTGGCTACGTCAGGTACTGAACGCGGGCTGATAGGTCCCCGTGAGATACCGCGCCTTTGGAGTCGTCACGTCCTAAACTGTGCAGTAATTGAGTCCGCCATTGCCATGGACAGCCATGTTGCCGACGTCGGGTCCGGCGCGGGCCTTCCGGGCCTTTGCCTGGCAATTGCCCGCCCTGATCTCGAGCTGACCTTGATTGAGCCGCTGGAGCGTCGTGTCATCTGGCTCCAAGAGGTTGTTGATGACCTCGGCCTGGACAACGTCACCATTATGAGGACCCGGGCTGAGCTCGCAGTCGGAATGGTGGATGCTGACGTCGTTACAGCACGGGCTGTTTCCGCCCTCTCCAATCTGGCTGGTCTCACCATCCCTCTCTTGAATGGTCATGGCGAAGTGGTGGCCATCAAGGGGCGCAGCGCCGCGGAAGAGATTGAGAAGGCAAAGAAGGTCATCCGCAAACTTGGCGGCGTGGAAACGTCAGTTGTGGTTTGTGGACAGGAGCTTTTGGAGGAACCCACCACCGTGGTGAGGATTATCGTCAACAAGCCCGGAAAGACGGCGTAGGTCCCGCTCGGTTTCCCGCGTGTCGGCGGTCGAGCGGTTAGGCTAGAGAACGGCAGCAAGCGCCGAAAGAGAGTGAGAGTGTGACCAGTGGGTAGTAGTGAAACCTCCACGCAGCGAATTCCCCCGTTTATGTCTTTGGGGTCCGCGCGGGCCATGGCTACACCTTCTGCATCTCTTCAGTCCGCAATAGTGCGTACGGATTCGGTTGATAATGCCGCCGTTTCACGTGAAACCGTCTCAGATGGAGTGCGTAACGTCATGGATTCCATCGATGATTCCAGTCCCATCGCCCGCCAGCTGGCTAACGAAACCCGACGCCGCGAACGGCTGATTGGCCGGGAATTGCCTAAGCCTGATAAAACTCGCATTTTCACGGTTTCCAATCAAAAGGGCGGTGTAGGTAAGACCACCACTACCGTGAACATCGCTGCGGCTTTGGCGTCTGCCGGTCTCAACGTGTTGGTGATCGACATCGACCCCCAGGGCAATGCCTCCACGGCTTTGGGTATTGAGCACCACGCTGACGTAGACAGCATCTACGATGTGCTCATCAACGATCTTCCCCTGAAGGACGTCGTAGCTCCGTGCCCTGACATCCCCAACCTGATTTGCGCGCCCGCCACCATTCACCTGGCTGGCGCCGAGATTGAGCTCGTTTCACTCGTTGCCCGCGAGCAGCGACTCCGCCGCGCCATTGACGTCTACGCCAAGGAGCGCGAGAGCAATGGCGAGGGCCGGCTGGACTTCATCTTCATCGACTGCCCGCCCAGCCTTGGGCTTCTGACAGTCAACGCGTTCTGCGCCGCCAGTGAGGTGCTGATTCCCATCCAGTGCGAGTACTACGCTCTGGAAGGCTTGAGCCAATTGCTCAAGAACATCGAGATGATTCAGAAGCACTTGAATGCTGACCTCGTTGTGTCCACCATTCTCCTTACCATGTACGACGGCCGGACGAACCTTGCTGCCCAAGTTGCTTCCGAGGTCCGCCAGCACTTCCCCGAGCAGGTTCTGGGGGCCGTAGTTCCGCGGTCGGTACGAATCTCGGAAGCTCCGAGCTACCAGCAGACAGTCATGACGTACGATCCTTCTTCGAGCGGGGCGCTTTCCTACATGGAAGCCGCCGCCGAAATAGCTGAACGCTAGAATTCTTGAAACACTGCAACAGCTTGGGCCGGTTCGTGCTCGGCTATTCCATCGAAGGGATGAATCAATGAGCGAAAAGCGAAGGGGCCTCGGCAGGGGTCTTGGGGCTCTCATTCCTAGCTCGGCCGCGGCCCAAGGGAACGGCGCTTCCCCGTCACGTCCCGTGGATCTATTTTTTCCTGAGGCCCGGAAAGCCGAGGAGCCTGCGCCGGTAGAGCCCGTAGTTGAGGAATCGCGTACTGGCGATGCCAAACCAGCTCCTGCCAAATCAGCTGCCAAGGCCCCGGCGACGAAATCCTCCAGCACCAAGACGTCGACGTCTGCAAGGGCGGGTTCGAAGTCCGCCGCTTCGACAGCTGCCGCCGCTGGTAAGCCAGCTTCAGACGTAACAGGTTCGACGGCGGCCGTCGCGCCTTCCGCTGCATCCGCGAGCTCCGCACCCAACGTGGAGCTGGTGGAGGTCCCTGGTGCACGGTTTGCTGAAATCCCCGTCGGCGACATCCACCCTAACCGCAAACAGCCTCGTTCGGTCTTCGATGAAGACGACATGGCCGAGCTGGTTCACTCTGTGCGGGAAATCGGAGTCCTCCAGCCAATTGTTGTGCGTACTTCAACCGAAAAGGGTGGAGAGCCGTATGAACTGGTCATGGGTGAACGTCGTTGGCGTGCAGTGCAGGCCGCAGGACTCGAAACGATCCCTGCGATTGTCCGTGATACCACCGACGATGACCTACTCCGTGATGCCCTTCTGGAAAACCTGCACCGCAGCCAGCTGAATCCTTTGGAAGAAGCAGCCGCGTACCAGCAGCTCTTGGAAGACTTCGGTACCACGCACGAGCAGCTGGCAGACAGGATCGGCCGCTCCCGTCCGCAGGTGTCCAACACACTGCGACTGCTCAAGCTTCCGCCGCTGGTTCAGAGACGTGTCGCTGCGGGTGTCTTGTCCGCCGGGCATGCACGTGCCTTGCTCGCACTCCCTGATGCTGCGGCTATGGAACGAATGGCGCAGAAGATCGTGGCCGAGGGCATGTCAGTACGCGCCACTGAGGAATCGGTTGCTCTGTACCAAGATCCCACCACGCCGGCCAAGACCAGCATCCCCAAGCCCAATGCCCGGCACGAACGCCTGGACTACCTTGCATCATCGCTTTCGGATCGTTTGGACACAAACGTCAAGATTACTTTGGGTGCACGCAAGGGACGCGTCAGTATTGAGTTCGCTAGCGTTGAGGATCTCAACCGTATTATGGACGTTCTCGGCCCTGGCGCAGAGGACTAACCACAACTATCGACTGAATGGGGCTCACATAGGTGTGGGCCCCATTTTTTTGTAGAAACACGACTGTCTGTCACTGCGGCACTGCTTCTGCCGATAGCTTTCGGTGTTTCACGTGAAACAAGGTGCCTCCGGCTGGCTGAAAGCGTTAGGCGAACTGAAGGCGGGGCGTGGATTACGACAGGGCACGGCGGCGCTTGAGCCCATTGCTAGCCAATGCGGGCTGAGACGTAGGCATCTAACTACTGCAGCGTTTAGGTTCCGTTAGGCCACTCGTGCCCAGGAGGGCGGTTCGACCCCGTGCGTCACTCGGCGTTCCTTGGCACTTTAGCAGTCCCTGTCGAGGCCCCAGTGCTTTGGAATGTTGATCTTGGTGCCTCATTTCGGCCGCGGAAGCTCCGTCAACGACAAACCGGGGGTAGCGCTCACTACAGCGCCCTTTGCTTGGGGACGGAACGTCCTCCTGGTGCGCAATCTATCGAACAGTTACTGCCGGTTCTGGTGCGCCTGACGTACGACCCAGCCACTGGTGCTCATGGACGGTACAAGCACTAGTTGGGTACGGATAGTCTGGTACCGCTCTGCGCCGCGCTTCTATCGGTGAGTTTCACGTGAAACATGGTTTGCGCGTGCTTTGGCTGAGTGCGCTCTCCTTCATTGGAATATGCATGGCACTGCGCTTCCGACTGTTTGCGCAGCATCGGACCGAGCCTGGTCCTCATGAACCAGACCAGCGTCCCGTTGTGTGGCCGGAATAATAGTACGAAGCCTAAGCTCAGGGTTGGTCGTGTTTCACGTGAAACGCCAGCTGATTCAAGGAGAGCGGAGCGCAGCTCGTAGAACTCTGCTAATCCGATGGAAGTTGCTGGTCGGGCATCTGCACATGATGGACGACCAGGACTAGACCGCCGATTCGGCGGGTTAGTACCTAACAAAACGGCATGCGGCATCTGAAAGACCATCCGTTTCACGTGAAACACCCGCACTCTTCGGGCTGTGGTTGGAGTTCCTTTACGCTTTACTGGTCGCACCTTGCATCCGTATAGCCTCCGCCATAGGTCGCAAACAGTCGTACGCCAACATGCTGGTGCCTGCATCCAAGTTTCAGGTTCTGCTGCCCTAATCCCGCTTTGAGCGTGTGTATTGATTCTTGGAGTGAACAGGCCGTTTGGCAGTGCACTTTTGCTGGTCCTGTGGAGCGACAATGTCTAGTAGCCGGTGTCCACTTGCCAGGTCTGGTTGATTGCGGGGCGGCGCGCGTGACGGACCTGAGAGCGTCGCACGAGGGAAACCTGCAAGGGTCCTGGGGCTCGTGAGGTTCTGAATGGCTTGTGTCTTTGTGAGACCCTTGGTCGTGGGTACGACTTGAGCATCAAGCCGTGCGCTCCGCCCAACCATCGAGTCGCAGATGGATTGTGAGTTCGTGCAGCCAAGAATGCCCACGGGATGGTTTCTGGAGGATGCAGAAACGTCGGCTTAGGCGGGCCATCACGCCACAGAGCCCCCTTCCCCCGATCTGTTCCCAGGCTCTCCTTGGGCCGCGTCTAGGCCTGAAGCCTCATCGTCCAACGCTTCATCCGCACATCGGCCGTATACCGAGGGCTACCTCCCTAGCGGACGTAGCTTGACTCATGCACAGCCTGCCCTCATTGTTGCTATTGACGGGGTCTTCTCATTTATGGGGCGGCGCTCCCCCGATCCCGTTGTGAGGTCTCTGTGCGTAGCTGAACCGCACTTGGAAACTGCAGTTGAGGATCTGGATAACAGCTTGGAGACGATAGGCACCTTCATCTGACGTGGCCCGGGTTGGCCCGCCATTGGAAACTGAGGTTCGCATTGCATCGTCCGAAATGTTTCCCACACGGACACAGGACGCCATGTCGTAGCACGGCGCTCGGCAGCAACCATATCAGCGGTGAAGGATGGCATCTCGTGATCGATAGGAAGCAGCTGTGATCGCTAAGCAGCTCGAAGCAGCACAGCTAGTCACAGTGACACGTGCCACGATTGGTCTGATGTCGCCGAATTGATTACTGACCTCGGTAGGCTTTGTCGTCGTCCCCTCTCACTGACTGGTCACTGCCGGTGGAAGACAGATGCCCTATCGGAGCCCGACGGTGACGTCGGAAGCCTAGCCAGCCACCCAAGGCGGGGGTTTTCGTTTCACGTGAAACAGGGTGCTGGCGGGCTTTACACTGCGGTGAAAGTCTTACGATCCAAGAGAAGTGCGGTGGATAAGCCGGTGGATATCCCTGTGGAAAAGGTTGGGGATAACTATGTGCGTATGTGGTGGGTTATCGTCAAGCAAGGCTGGCTTGGTGGACCTCTGCCCTGTGGTTCGACTGGACAGCTATTTCGGCGGAGCTCGATATGGCCCAGCCTGGAATGTCTTGTGAGAGTCTAGGCTGCCAGATGTCAGAGATAGCCCAATTTTCGTTGAATTACGGTGCTATGGGGCGATTCAGCGGTTCCGGTGCGGCCAAATGCAGGTTCTGCTTGCCTTGTCACCTTGGCATGAAGCCAACCCTCGAATTCACCATCAGGGTGGGCTCTCTCGGGTCAGGTGTGGGGAACATCATGAGCGGTGGATAACCCTGTGGATAACGATGTGTATAAGCCAGTGGATAAGGTCAACGAAATTTGGCGATCCATGTGTCAAACCGAACCGGATCCGAACCACCAGGGCGTCTCGGATGAGCTGCCATTACCTTGCGTTGTGTTGGCCCACGTCTCTCATGAGCAATGCATTCGCCTCGGGGCTTGTTCGCTACACCAGGGGAGACACCGTTTCGGAGACCGTCCCCTTTGACGTTCCGCAGGTGGCCAGGGCCGGCTCTAGCGATTGATCCGATGTCTCCAGTCCTGGCGAGTCCTACTCTTCAAATAGTCTGGTGAATCCGACGTGCTGGTGGCAGTCAGTCGGTCACTTATATGCGCATTGACCTCCATGCGCCTGTGGCTAATCGGAGGGCTCACAGTTTCGACTGCGATGTTTCACGTGAAACTCCGTGCGGCCGTTCGCGCGGCGTTTCACGTGAAACAATTTGTCCGTCGGCAGCTACAGGCCCACCAGTTCTGGACGGCTCCGCATGTCGGTGCCCGCGGCTGCTTGGGCGCCGAACCGCGTTGTCCATGACAGTGGATACGTGAGACAGTCGTTCTCCGCGCTTTCCACAAGGGCCCTACCAGCATCTCGTTCCCGCGTTGACTCGCGTGGTCATGGTGCCAACCAAGCTGTGGTGGAGACATCGTTGGTACCGGAGAGAAGTTGGTGGCGGCTCTGACGATCCATACCGCGCGATGCTTCGATTGACGGTCGTCCAGTCGTTAGAACCTGTGAACGCTCAGTGCGCGTCGGGTTGTCATCGCCTGGGGCACATGTTGCTGGAACTCCCCCTATTGCGTCAGGGCTTGCCACCGACGCATCACTCGCCAGTCGGGAAACGGTTCCCTCATCCACGTTCAATGTGACTGAATCGCAGTGCGGCTCTTTGGACGCCGATCCTTATGGAATCCAGGAAGTGGGGAGGGCGCTATCCGACTGGAAGTCGTTGGCACCTGATTTGGTTCGAGGTGTAGGTAAGCGGCGATGAAGTGAAGTGGGGACCGTGGCGGATGGCGAGATCTCGTTTCACGTGAAACACTGCCCGCCTTTGCCCGTGGAGATAGTCTCCCCACGCGTAGGTTACGTGATGTGCACTCGCCATGACCCGATCCGTATGGAGCATCATAGATTGTGCCGGTAGGGGGTGCCTGTTCTTGAAAATCCTGAGGTTCGAGCGTAATACTGATGTACTGCTTCCTCGGATGCCGTCATGAGGGCCGGGAAAGCGACGTTCTCAACTGTCCTGTTGCCAGGTGCGTGCTTCGTGACCAGTGGACATAGGAACTTTCTGGAAAACGAGCACGTGCGACAGGCAGCGGAATGCGTACGGAGAGCGGCGGTTCTGCGCCTTGGCCTGGCATGGCAGACGGGCGATCTCGTCAGGGCGGTTCCGAGGTTGGGTTCTCCACCCAGATCAGCGCTTGGATGGCTAAGGAGGCCGTGCGCTTCTTGTCCAGGACCAGATGCCTTCCTTCGTTCCCTCAACCCCGGACGAGGCTCCTCACAGCTTCCGCGGCACCTGGAACTTCTTTCGACGCACGTCCAAAGTCAGAGTCTGCTAGTACCGACCGCTGCTCTGACGTACAAGGGGCCATGGGAAGTGTGTGGTCGCGGTGCGGCCTCCAAAGGCCCATTGCGGCTTTCCAGCTTCCTGAGGCACCCTTTCGACCTTGAGGGAGCCAACTGCGTCAGAAGGACCAGCGGAAGCTGCATCACGATACTCCGACGACTTCTGGATCTTGTCTATGAAACCGCTAAATGGCGATCCCGTTGTGGAGCGATTCAGAATCCGACAGTTCTCACAGCACTTCTAATGAAGGTTTAGCCCATGCCGTCCGCATTTGACTCCGTTACGCTGACTCCAAGTTTCTCAGCGGCCTATCCATCGGCTGGGTTTAATGCGGGCCCGGCTGTTGCCTGCAGTGCAGCCGCCTTGGGTTGGGAGTGCTCGGGGGAATCCCGGGAGAGTCATTGCTGTGTGGTTGTGGTTGCTGATCTGGTTGCTTTCCGTGGCCTCGAACTCCCGTGCTGTTGTCGCCCCTGATGTTTCACGTGAAACAAGCTCGGGCGGACGCTACTTGACGCAAACCTAGTTGCTAGCTGGCCCTCCGTTTCACGTGAAACAAATCAGTCGGCGTGAGACTCCGGAGAAAGAAGCTCAGACAAGCTGACACAGACCCTGGTTGTAGTGCTTTCGGTTGACCCGAGTTGATCTGAAGCCGGGAAGAGTAAGAGTCATTCGGATGCTAGTCCTACTAATCCCATAAGACCATTTACGTATTTGCCGATGAACCATCCTGGTAGGTCCCTATCGCCCAGCTAACGCGAATCATGTACCCGATTTGCAGACCAAGCTAACCCGTGTCGAAGGGTGGGGTCCAAGGCGGCGGGGGGTGAGAGAGGGGGGGTCCAAGGCGGTGGG
>NZ_AKKK01000031.1 GCF_000281065.1 Arthrobacter sp. M2012083 | reverse complement strand
CCCCCCTGCCATGGGTATGCCTTATTTGAAGCTGGCTCCGACCAACCCGCGGGTGGCCGCCACGAGCTTCATGGGGTCCGCAGAACCTGCCGGCGGAATGTACACAGCCACTGATTCGGCGAAGTTCAGAACCATGCCCGTAGTGGTTTCCTTACCACCGGCGAAGACTGCGGAATCGTCCTCAAGCACAAGCTTGTCGCCTGCCGCCTTGGGCGTGCCTTCGAAAGCAAAATCCAAACGTCCCACAACAACGGCGCCGCCGTCAGCTGTCCGCAACACCACAGTCTGGTTGGTGACCGGCGTATGCGTGAACTTGAAGTTTGCGCTGGTTCCGTTCTTCACAGTGTCCGCCTGGTAGGCAAGTGCCCCGGCGATGTAAGGGGAAGACTGCCCGTCGGCCAACTTGCTTCGGTTGGGCGAATCCGGGTTCGTCAGCATTTCACTCAGGATTTCCAAGGCCTCATTACCGCTGTAGGCCAGGCCTGTGCTGTCACTCGCCGGCACAGCCTCAGTTCCGTTGCGCGGAATGGGGAATGACGGGAAGTTGGTGCCGGGCTGCAGCGGCGCGCTGCCCCACAACTTGTAGTTTTCACGAGGCGAAAGCTGCACAAGGGTCAGGACCTGCGGCACCACGTTTCCTTCACCCTGGGTGAGGGCGAAGACGGTTCGGGGCCAGTCCCGCTTGGTGCTGATAACACTGCTCTGAAGCTTGGTAGCCCGCACCGGCATGCGCGGCTCGTACGCAGACACAGCGGACCGGATCTTGTAGTTCTGGGTCCGGATCTGGAGTTCCATCTTGTCCACGCGCGGCGCCAATTTAGCCGCGTCCTTGGCAGCGTCCGCCGCATCCACAGTGCTCGCTACCTGCTCAAGGATCCGCTGCAGCTGGGATTCCAGCATGACAGGCGTCCCGCCTTCGGCAGTTGCCGCAGCGGACGAGGTCGTGGTGGCCTCGGGGGTGGTCGTGGCTTGGGCGGCGACTGCCGTCCCTCCGACCAGGACGGCTGCCAGCGTAGCGGCGAGAGCCGTGACGCGGAGGGCTGGACCTTCGGTGCCGGCACCGGGGCGACGGCCTCGGTCGCCAGCAGGCGGCTGAACTGTGGGCGACTGGGTAGTGGGCGACTGGGTAGTGTGCGCCTCAACGCCCGGCGACTTAGCAGTAGAGGACTGCACCGGGAGCGTGGTGGTCTCTCCGCCATCGCGCGGCTCGTCGTCGTCGTGCTTGCGGCGGTTACTGAGCGCTTTAGCGATGAACGGCAGCGCCGCTCCGATCAGGATGATGATGATGCCCAAGACAATCAGCGGCACTGCCCAAGGGGTGGTGGCGTTGTTCGGGAACGTCATGGAAATCGACGACGGCGCAGGTTGGGTACCGTCGCCGGCAACCAGCAGGGACCACTCACCATCGGCGGGAGGGTTCCACGTGTAGTCCAGATCGCCGCTGGCGTCCTCCGTGCTGACCCACAAATCGGATCCAGCCGGGGAAGGCGCCGTGGCCTCGCCATCGGCAGAGGACACCTCCAGCGACTTCTGGTCCGCTGAGACACCGGTCAACGTATTGTGGGCAGTCTCGCCGACCCAGGCTTGGACGTCGTCCGGGCGTCCCGTGGCAACAATGAAGTTGCCTTCACCCTGGATCTTGATCTTCACCGGCCCGTCATGGAGGGCGATCAACTTTTGGTCGATCACGGTCAGCGGGGCAGCTTTGGTATCGCTGGGAACCGAAGCCGTCACGGTCTCGGAGGGGGCCCAAAAAGTCAGCTGGCCAATACCGGCCAGCATCGTCAGCAGGCCCAGCAGCACCAGCAAGGCTGCAGTCTTCAAACGCACAGGATCACCTATCATCAGCGGTCGTTGAACTTCAAGGGTAACCGTTTTGTTATCAGAGAGTCAGATCGAGGTGATCTCCCCGACATCCCCAAAAGCCCGCCACCGCGCCGCTGCAGCGCCATTCCGCGCTCCTGATAGTGTGGCGATGATCATGATATCCGGGCCTTCCAACGCCTAAGTCCACTCCGTACCACCACTGAAAAGGCAGCTAAACCGCGTGAAAGACCACATGGAGCCCCGTCCCGCCGATGAGCCCGGGGCAAGTGCGGTGGATGCCCCTTCCGAGGGCACCTCCGCAACGGTGCCGGCTGCTACGGTTCCGGTCCGTACCGGACGCCTTGCTGCTATCAGCCGCAGGCTCAGGCAACCCATCCCCGGCGCCCGGAACCGCGTACGTTTCGAGATGCCCCCGGAAGCTGAATCGGATGAAGCCCACGAAGGCTTCCGCCCCGAGGACGACCACGGCTTCGGAGCCCCCGGCCCGCGGATGTCATCCCAGCACCCTGTGTACGTCGGATTCATGGGTACGGCAGGCGTCGGCATTGCCCTTGCCGTGTTCTACATCGCCAGCAACACCACCCAGCTCATCTTGTGGATCGTCGCGGCACTCTTCATCGCCCTCGGGCTTGATCCCGTGGTCCGCTGGCTGGAAGGGCGCAAAGTGCCCCGGCCCGCCGGCATCCTCATCTCCGTCTCAGCCCTCGTGCTTGCGGTGGCCGGCTTCTTTGCAACGCTGATTCCCACCATCGTGGAGCAGGTATCGGAAATCGTCCGCCAAGCCCCGGAGTGGATCCGCAGCTTCCTGGACTCGGACTTCTTCCGCAACGCAGACAGCCAATTTGGCGTGCGTGACCGCATCACCACTGAGCTGGACAAGTTCGTCAAGGATCCCGAAGCGATGGGCGGCATCTTCGGCGGTGTGGTCGGTTTCGGTTCCACCGTGGCCAACGGCCTGTTCGGTTCCCTGATCGTCCTGGTCCTCAGCCTTTACTTCCTGGCAGCCCTGCCATCGATGAAGAAATGGGCCTATCGCCTCGCTCCCCGATCCCGCCGTCCACGTGTTGAGGCGCTTTCCGAAGCGATCACAGACTCCGTGGGCAACTACGTCATAGGCCAGGTTTGCGTTGCCCTCCTGAACGCAATTTTTGCCTTCATCCTGATGACCATCCTGGGCATCCCCTTCAGCGTCCTGCTTGCCTTCGTCGTTGCCCTGTTGGCGTTCATTCCCCTGGTAGGCGGCATGATCGCGGCAGTTGTAGTCATCCTGGTAGCACTTACCGCTGGCTGGCAGACAGCCGTGATCTACGCAATCGCCTACTTCGCCTACCTGCAGTTCGAGGCGTACTTCATTTCACCGCGCATCATGCAGCGCGCAGTAGCTGTACCGGGGGCCGTGGCGGTGATCTCGGTGATTGCCGGCGGCAGCCTGCTCGGCGTACTTGGCGCACTGATCGCGATCCCAACGGCGGCAGCAATCATGCTGCTGATCAAGGAAGTATTCATCGTCCGCCAAGATCGGCACTGAGTACCCGCGACCGGGTCAAGCACCCGCGACCGGGTCAAGCACCCGCGACCGGGTCAAGCACCCGCGACCGGGTCAAGCACTCGCGACCGGCCCCGCCCACTCGCGTGGCAGGCCGTCCACTCCGGCACCTGCCACAGTGACGTCGTCGACGATTTCATCCAGGACGCGGGCCGCGTACTTCTCGCCCACCCAAAGGTGTTTTGCACCGTCGACGCCGACAAGCCGGGCTTGCGGTACAAGACTGAACCGCTGGGCTGCTTCAGCAGGCTGCAGGTAGTCGTCGTGTTCCGGCACCAGGACCGTCAACGGCTTCCCGGCGGCTGCCCACTCCTTGAGGTGCACGTCCGTGGCGCGGTGCAAGGGCGGGGACAGTAGCACCGCTCCTTCGATTTGCGCTGCCACAGGCTCCACCGCCCCGTACATGAGGGCGAGTTCGGTGCCGAAAGACCACCCGACGAGCCAGCGGTTCGGGAGCCCGCGTTCCACAGCGAACCGGACGGCAGCTTCAACGTCGTAGCGCTCACCAATGCCTTCCTCGAACTGACCGTCGCTGGTGCCCCGCGGTGACGCCGTGCCCCGCGTGTTGAAGCGCAGGACTGCAACTCCCGCCAGCGCGGGCAGCCGGTAGGAGGCCTTGCGGTATACGTGGGAATCCATGAATCCACCGTGTGTGGGCAGCGGGTGGAGCGTGATCAGCGTTGCGGTTATTTCCCCTGATGCGGGGAGTGCGAGCTCGCCCAGCAACACCTTGCCGTCCTCGGTGGTGAACTCCACATTCTCGCGCAGGGCGGGGAGAACCGTGGAAGCACGAATTTCCGATGGTGCGTCCTGCGGGGTGAAAACGAACGAGGCGGGGTCGAAAGTCATGCAACCAAGCCTAAGGGAATCAGCGGTAGCGGTACGTCCGGGATGTCCAGCAATTGGTATGCCAGTGCCTGCGTTCGGCCAAGCCCGCGGCTTGCCCGAAGAGATGGCTGTCCGACCACACCACCAAGTGGGCTATGCCCGGCAGGATCGCGGTGGAACAACCAGGGCAGATGTATTGCTTTTCTGCCTTTTTGGCCGTCATGGTCCGCACCATCCAGTCGCCGTCCGGTGCACTCTCACGCCGTGCAATGCCGCCGCGTGCCCGCTCAAGGTCAAGCTCCGGCGTCGGTTCCGTCCATTTGCTGCCACCGGCGTTGCCGGAGCGTGTGCTGGACGCGTTGCGACGAGGACGGTTGGAGCGGGGCATGCTTCCATTCTGCCCCAGCCACCCTGTTGTAGATGGTGAGACGGTAATGTGGGGCGGGTGCGACTCGTCATAGCCCGTTGTTCTGTTGATTACGTTGGCCGCCTCAAGGCCCATCTTCCCCTCGCTACCCGGCTCCTACTGGTCAAAGCGGATGGATCGGTGTTGGTGCATTCCGACGGCGGTTCCTACAAGCCGCTGAACTGGATGAGCCCCCCTGCGACCCTTCGGGTGACCTCGCCGGAGGAAACCGAAGTAGAGGAAGGCGTGGTGGAACAGTGGACGGTTCAGTCGGCCAAAACAGATGACCGCCTCATCATCAACATCTATGAGCAACTGCACGACACCTCGCACGAACTCGGCACTGATCCCGGCCTGATCAAGGACGGCGTCGAAGCAGATCTCCAAAGGCTGCTGGCCGAGCAAATCGAGCTCCTGGGATCCGGTTACTCCCTCATACGTCGCGAGTACTTCACAGCCATCGGCCCTGTGGACATCCTGGCAAGGGATGCTGACGGCGCCACTGTTGCCATTGAGCTGAAACGCCGTGGAGACATCGACGGTGTGGAACAGCTCACGCGGTACCTTGAACTGCTCAACCGCGACCCCCTGCTGGCCCCCGTGAGGGGCATTTTCGCTGCCCAACAAATCAAGCCGCAAGCGAAGGTACTGGCCAACGACCGCGGAATCGATTGTGTCACCCTGGATTATGACGCCATGCGCGGTGTGGATGACAGCGAGTCACGGCTCTTCTGAGTTATCCCCTTCGGGAGACTGTGCCGCGGGCCACTAGAATCGGAATCATGACTGTCGCATCCGGTTTTCCCTCTTCCTCCGCTCCGAGCCATCAGATCATCCGAGGAACGCTTGTTAGCGACGGGGAGGTAGTGGAAGACGGCCTGGTTGCCGTCGACGGGGACAGAATTGCCTACGCGGGACCGGCCAAAGGCTTCGATCCCCAGGAGTTCGAGGGCTTCCAGAGCGCAGTCCGCTTAGGGATCCCCAGCGGCAGCTACATTTTCCCTGGACTCGTGGACCTTCACTGCCATGGTGGTAACGGCGGCGATTTCCCTGGCGGCGAAGAAGGCTCGGCGCGTAGGGCAGTGGAATTCCTGCATCGCTCAGGAACCACCACGTTCCTTGCCAGCATGGTCACCGCTCCCCGGGCAGATCTGCTTCGAGGCATCGAGCTTTACGTGAAGCTCGTGGACGAAGGCCTCGTGGCCGGTATTCACCTTGAAGGCCCTTTCCTATCCCATGCCCGTTGCGGGGCACAGAATCCGGACTACCTGCTGGAACCCGACCTGGAACTCATGGACGAACTGGTGGGCGCCGCTGCGGGTAAACTCGCCACCATGACTTACGCCCCGGAGCTTCCGGGCGCTGCTGCCTTGGTGGACTTGATGACTTCCCATGGAGTCACCCCTTCCTTGGGTCACACGGACTGCGACGACGCCACAGCCGCCGCGTCGCTGGCTGCGGCCCGCGAGGGACTCGAGTCAGCAGGATTCGACGGCGTCAGCTCGCTCCCCACGGTCACACACCTTTTCAATGGGATGCCGCCCCTGCATCACCGTGCTCCTGGTCCCGTCGCGGCATGCCTCCGCATGGCCCAGGAAGGGAAGGCAGTGGTTGAACTCATTGCTGACGGAACGCATTTGGACCCCAGCACCGTGGCCACCGTCTTCCAGTTGGTGGGAGCGGGCAACATCGTGCTGGTAACGGATTCCATGGCCGCGGCAGGACTGTCCGACGGCAACTACATGCTTGGCCCATCGCCGGTCACTGTCATCGATGGCGTGGCCACACTGGATGCCACCGGCTCCATCGCCGGGGGCACCTCCACGCTCTTGGAAGTCGTCAGCAAAACGGTGGCAGCCGGCGTCGCGCTTCCCGACGCAATTTGCTCGGCGACAGCGGTCCCGGCTGCTGTCTTGGGACTTTCCGACGAAATAGGCGGGCTCCGCCGGGGACTCCGGGCCGATGTCGTAGTAACAAACGAGGATCTGGAACTGACAGGCGTAATGCGCAATGGCCAGTGGTTGTCTTAGTTGAGCGACTGCCTTGGTTGTAGCGAAAAGGACTTTGGTGAATTGCAGAAGCCGACGTTACCTTCTTTTTACCGAAAATTTTCCTGAATTGCCCGAAACACCGTTGACCTCCGGCAGAGCTCATGAAAGTGTTGTAGCAGTCTTTGTGTAGGTGGTTTTCATGCTCGCAAGACCAGTTGCGAGCGTGAAGCTCCTGCGAATCAACCAAGCCCAGGCTTGTGCGGTATTCAGGTCTTCTCGCGGAGTAACAAACCCGGTACGAGGTGTATCGGACTGATGTTCCACAATGAGGAGAAATACATGGCACTGGGAACCGTCAAGTGGTTCAACGCTGAAAAGGGCTTCGGCTTCATCACCCCGGATGACGCGGATGGAGACGTTTTCGTTCACTATTCCGAGATCCAGACCGGTGGCTTCAAGACCCTCGATGAGAACCAGCGCGTTCAGTTCGAGATCGGTCAGGGAGCCAAGGGCCCCCAGGCAACCGGCGTTACGGTCGTCTAGTCTCACCCGTTGATCCCTGCTTGTCGCAGATACAACAAACACGTTGACCCCGGCTTTCGAGCCGGGGTCAACGCGTCTTAACCTAAAGAATGCCAGCCGCCATAAATGGCTTGTCAACAAGACCTGTTACTAACCATGAAGAAATACCAAATGGGTCCTTCGGATAAGTGTTGACAATTCAACCAACCAAGCTCCGGAGCAGCCGCGCGGAATGCCGGACTGACAATCCCGGAAGATAGGCCCTGCTCAGCGCACGCCCAATTGCAGGAAGATGCAGCGGGTCTTGGTAGTACATGTACAACGTTCTGTACTCGGGCTGGAACCTCGACTTAAAGGACGCCAGCGACCTGAATCCGTAAACAGGTTCCAAAGCGTGCCCCACCACCTCCAGTAGTCCTGCCAAGCCTTTGGCCCGCTGCTCGATTTCGCCCTTCTCCTGGGCTAAAGGCGACCCGGACAAGGAAATCAGCTCCACCGAATCCCGCAGGTGCAAAACGGCCGAAGCGATCAGGAACTCCATGACCCCCGGGAAGGCATCGCCCCGCCGCCGCATGAAGTCCAGTGTCCAGCTGACAACCACACCGTCCTCATAGACGGGAAGCCAACTGGTGACACCATAGACAAAACCCTTGTCGTCCAAAGCGACGCAGCACAGGACGTCGTCGTCATCCAACTCGTCCAGGCCTCCCATGGTAAAGCCCATTTCCGGGATCTTCTTCTGGGCTGCCCATTCCTCGGAAACCTCACTGACTTGGGCACGCACCCCATGCGGGAGTTCGCAGTATCGGCCCCAACTGGCCGTGATTCCCATCTTCGCGGCACGGTTGAGGGAAGTTCGGACGTTTTGCCACTCCTTGCCCTTGAACTCCAGGCCCCGGATCCGCAGTCGAGTCTCTTGGGCAACCGACACCCGGCGGAAGCCGCGCGATTGCAGCATGGGCCAGAGTTCGTCCGTGCAGGAGTAGAGGCATGGCGTCAAGGCATGCTGCGAGCAGTAGTCCAGAAACCCTTTGGCGGTTGCCGCGTGGTACTGCCGCGCGCCGAAGGGGCCGGCCAGCGTCAATGCCACATGGCTGTGCTGCTGGTACGCCACGCCCCCTGTGCCCTCTGGAGTGAACCAGTATTTGTTCGGCTCCCAAAGGGCCATCCACGACAATGAATCTCCGCCCCGCTTCACCAGGGCGCGTGCTCGCTGACGTGCCTCGCGGTCAAGTCCACCCGTGTGATGTCCGCGGATCAGCAACACCCACACGCCAATCAAAGCAACAAGCCAAAACACCGTGCCGGAGTAGGAAAAAAGGAAAACTTCCAGCACATCACGCTCGGCGAAAACCTTGCGGTAAACGCCGGGAAGCGGAACGGGGAGATACTGGCGGGCGAGCTCAGCCACCAAACCCAGCAAGCCGCCGTCGCGAACCAGTCCACCGGAAGCCAGCCACACCCCTGTATACGCAAGGCTGAGCCCTCCCCCAGTCAAGCCGACCACCCAGAACACCTTTCGGCGAAGGTGGTCGGAGGTCACCACACGGAAGTGGCCCCGATACGCGAACAGGAGAAGCGCCAAAGCCAACGGGACCAGCACCAGCGGAATGATGTGAACCACAGCCGAGTTGAGCATCCCCACATGTGGGCGTCCTGCCGGCTGCGGCAGACCGGCAAACAGGCCAAGGTAGATCGTGGACAAGACGACCACCACCAACTGCACGCCGATGGCAATGCCCAACGCGAGCCGGCGTCCGCGCCTCATGCCGTCGGCGCAAATCAACAGCAGGACAACCGGCACCACGGCCAAGGCCAGGCCGAACGGCCCTGTGTAACCCTGGCGTGCGACCTCCAGGCAAGCGACGTCGATGGAGCCCCCGCAGTTGCTTTCCAGTTGGCTCAGGGTAGGCAGCGGGTTGAGGATGACGTCCCGCAACAGGGCCAACGGCCCGGATGGACTCTTGGCTGCCGCGGTCACGATGGGCCCCACGGCAAAAATTGCCATGGTGAGTGAGAGGAGGTTCCGGATTTCACGGCTGGTTGACCTATGAAGGTGGAGATGGCCTTGGCTGCTTTGCATCCACCATCCGGTGAGCAAGCCAATCAGCGCGCCCAAGAAACCAACAACTGTCTCTGCATGTCCTACATAGAGCACCAGCAACAGGGAAATGGAGAGCACCACTGTTCGCAGGCGACGCTGCCATAACGTGGGCAGGAGCGCACTCGCGGCCAAAGCTGTAGCAAGAACCGCACCGTAGGGTCCAATCAGCTGGGTGTCGGCCATCTCTGAAAGCCACCCGTCATCGACGTACTGCGCTACCTGGGTCACCAAGAGGAAGGCCGAAATGCAGCCGAACTGGCTGCCGAAGAACACTCCAGCCGTTTTGAGGGAGCCCAACTGCCGCTCTGCCAGTCCGAGCAGGAACACGATCATGAGGACGGCAGTGGCATAGGCCAACGGGTTGGTGGTGAAGAACAGTGACGTCCAGATGGACCACCATTCCCCCGAGCGCAACCCTTCCAGGGACACACTGGCCACCGGAAGCCACGACCGGGGTGGCCCCGTCAGCAAGCTCCAAGAGACCAATGACAGGCCAACAAAAACGGCAAGCACGAGCAGAGTGAACGGCGTTGCCCGCACATGCCGGCCCGCCTGCCTCAACGCAGGCTCCGCCACACCTTTGAGGGTAAGGCTCACCGCGGCAACCCCCACCGGTTGGCCAGGAAGTCGAGGCCGCCTGGCATTCCACGAATCACTGCATCCCAAGAGTGCCCGGCCTGAGGAATGGAATGTTCTTCCGTTTCAAAACCGGCGTTCCGTGCAGCACCCGCAAGCTCATGCATGTAGTCAGTGAACTCGTGGTCATCTTCGCCCGAAACCAGATACACCCCGCTGCCGGCAAAGGTGCGCTGCTGCATCAACACCAGAGGTGTCCGGGATTCGAAGTCTTCAACGTCGCCGTCGAATGAATCCGAAATAGTCTTGCTTCGATCCTTGGCCAGGGCAGGTTCCCTTTCTGCGGCGAAAGGCAAAATGGAGGCGAAGAGATCCGGGTGCAAGGTTCCCATTTGCATGGCGCACGTGCCGCCGAAAGAGAAACCGCCAACAGCCCATTGCTTGTGATCAGGCGTGACATCCAGGTTCTGCGTGATCCAGGCTGGCACATCCTGGGAAAGATACGTGTCCACCGAGGCGATCTTGCTGTCCATGCACATAGTGTTGGCGTTGGCCGATCCGTTGGGGTCGACCACCACTGTGACAGGGGCAATCCCTTGATGATTTTCAGCGAACTGGTCCAGCAGGGAACGGAGCTGACCACCAGTCAGCCAATCCGCCGGACCACCCGGCTGACCGGCGAAGAGCACCAGCACGGGCAGCGCTGGACGGGAGTCCGCCAGATAGGCAGGAGGCAAATAAACATACGCTTCCCGTGCATTGAAGCCGGAGACCTCACCGGGAATGTCTGCTCTGCGCAGGACGCCGTTTCGGGGCATGGAGTCCGGGGCTTTCCACACGGAGGGGGCCGGACCGGGCTTCGCATCCGGCGTGCGTTTGAGGCTCGCTTCGAGTGGCTGTATTCTCGCCACTGCAGTACCCAGCAGGTCCGAGACCGTGTTATTCAGTCCGAAATAGAGATTAATCTGGACCACGCATAAGAGCACAACGCCGAGCATCGCCACCACACTGAACGAGCGGCCGCGCCAAGAGTTTCGAGGGAAGCGCGCAGCGCACAGGAGAAGGGCTGCGACGGCGGGCACAGCCCAGGCCACGGTCTGAAACGGCAGGTTCTCAGAGAATGTGGCTAAAAGGTCCACCAAGATCCAGTGAATCAGCGCTACCACGCCTACGGCCACCAGTAGGCTGCTCACGACGAGCAGCGGCCAGGAACGTCGTCGACGCCATAGAAGGTATGCCCCTCCGGCCGCGCCACAGGCGATGCTCAACCAGAGGAACGGCCCATCAACCAGACTGACGTCCGAAAGAAAGTCCATGGCGCCTAACGCCAGGTTCCGACGCCGATGACCGGCCCTGCTTCAAGCCACGACGACAATCCCGCGTAGGCATCGAAATTCATGGCGAGCATGAACTTCTTGCCTTCGTACTGCAGTTCAACCACAACCACGCCAGGCTGGATCCTGACGAGTTCTTCTTCCGTGGGCTGGCGGCGGCCAAGCAGCTCAAGTGAGCTGCGTGTGAACCTGTGCTTGGGGATGACGCTTAGGGACATCAAGCGGAACCACTCAAGCTCATTGTCCTGATAACGACAAACCCCCATCTGCCAGCTGTTTCCAGCCATGCAAATGGAGGCGTCGACCGTGCCCAGGGCGCGCCGCAGATTGAAGCGGCGCACCCCGAAAAGGCACAGTGAAATGATCAGCAACGTAAACGCTGTTGCCAGGGCGATGAACGGAATAAGGGAATCGTCCATCAAGGTCGTGCTATCGGATCCCCGCTGTAGCCGCTTCGCCCAATTTGGCGTTGTCAGCAACAATGACCACGCGATCGTTGTCGACGGAGAAGAATCCGCCGTCAACAACTACTGCAATGCGATCACCGGAAACCGGCTGGATTGCCAGCTCGCCCGCGGCCATGATGGCCAGAAGGGGCGAGTGGCCCGGCAGGATTCCGATTTCACCATCACTGGTGCGGGCCTTCACCATCTTGGCCGCGCCGGACCACACGAAGTGGTCCGCTGCGACAATCTCAACCTCGAGCTCAGCCATACTACTTGGTCTGTTCCTGGATCTTGGCCCACTGACGCTCGACGTCATCCAGGCCGCCGACGTTGAAGAACGCCTGCTCTGCAATGTGGTCCAGATCGCCGTCACAGATGGCCGTGAAGCCTTCCACAGTGTCCTTGATGGACACGGTGGAGCCCTCGACGCCGGTGAACTGCTTGGCGGTGTAGGTGTTCTGGGAGAGGAACTGCTGGATACGACGTGCACGCGACACGACGATCTTGTCCTCTTCAGACAGTTCGTCAACACCGAGAATGGCGATGATGTCCTGGAGTTCCTTGTTCTTCTGCAGGATCTGCTTAACACGAACAGCCGTGTTGTAGTGATCCTTGCCGATGTACTGGGGATCCAGGATACGGGACGTGGACGTCAGCGGGTCAACGGCCGGGTACAGACCACGGGAGGCGATTTCACGGGAAAGTTCCGTGGTCGCGTCGAGGTGTGCGAAGGTCGTTGCCGGAGCCGGGTCGGTGTAGTCATCAGCCGGCACGTAGATGGCCTGCATCGACGTGATGGAGTGACCCTTGGTGGAGGTGATGCGCTCCTGGAGCAGACCCATCTCGTCAGCAAGGTTGGGCTGGTAGCCCACAGCGGACGGCATACGGCCGAGCAGCGTGGAAACTTCCGAACCCGCCTGCGTGAAGCGGAAGATGTTGTCGATAAAGAGCAACACGTCCTGGTTCTGAACATCGCGGAAGTACTCCGCCATGGTCAGGGCAGACAGGGCCACGCGGAGACGCGTTCCCGGCGGCTCATCCATCTGGCCGAACACAAGGGCGGTGTCCTTCAGAACGCCTGCCTCTTCCATTTCAACCCAGAGGTCGTTACCTTCACGGGTACGCTCGCCAACACCGGCGAATACGGAAGTACCACCGAAGTTGCGGGCAACACGGGTGATCATTTCCTGGATCAGAACGGTCTTGCCAACGCCGGCGCCGCCGAACAGGCCGATCTTTCCACCCTTGATGTACGGGGTGAGAAGGTCGATGACCTTGATGCCGGTCTCGAGCATCTCCGTGGAGCCCTCGAGGGAAGCGAAGGACGGAGCCTTACGGTGGATCGGCCAGTAGGCGTCAGCCTTGATCTCGGACTCTTCGACGTCCAGCGGCTTGCCGAGAACGTTGAAGATGTGGCCCTTGACGCCGTCGCCGACGGGCACGGAGATGGGAGCGCCGGAGTCCCGCACAGTGGTGCCGCGGACCAGGCCGTCGGTTGCCTGCAGGGAGATGGCGCGAACGAGGTTGTCACCCAAGTGCTGGGAGGTCTCGAACGTGATGGTCTTCGTCTGGCCGTTGAGAGTGATCTCAGTGGTCAGAGCGTTGTAAATCGAGGGGATTGCGTCAGCCGGGAATTCGACGTCGACAACCGGACCAATAACACGGGCAATGCGGCCGGTAGCACCGGCCGTAGCTACGTGTTCGGTAGCAGTGGCAGTCATCTCTCTCACTTCACTCAGTAGATGGCGTGGGTTTAAGTTTATCTGTTTGGTGCAGGTGCGGCTTTTAGCCGAATCCGTTGGAGGCTAGGACGCGAGGGCGTCTGCGCCGGCCACGATTTCGGAAAGCTCCTGCGTAATCTCGGCCTGGCGGGCCGTGTTGCGAAGGCGCGTGTACTTCTTGATCAAGTCGGTAGCGTTGTCACCGGCCGACTTCATAGCGCGCTGGCGGGCTGCGAGCTCGGAAGCTGCGGCCTGCAGCATGGCTGCGAAGATGCGGGACTCGATGTAACGCGGCAGCAGTGCGTCAAGCACCTGCTCTGTTTCCGGCTCAAACTCGTACAACGGCAACAGCTCGGATTCCGAGGCTGCTTCCTCTTCGACGACCTCCAACGGGAGCAAACGGATAACCGTCGGCTCCTGCGTCACCATGGACTTGAAGCGGGTGTAGACAACGTGGATCTCGTCCACGCCGCCCTCTTCGAAGTCAGTGGAGAAGTCTTCAAGAAGTGCGGCTCCGACTTCCTGCGCGGTTTCGAATTCCGGTGCGTCCGTGCCACCAGTCCATACGCGGGCGTAGGACCGGTTGCGGAAATCGAAGTACGCCTGCGCCTTGCGGCCAACCAGGTACGCCTTGACTTCCTTGCCTTCTGCGTGAAGAAGCTCTGTGAGACCTTCAGCCTGCTTGAGCACGCTAGCGGAGTAGGATCCTGCAAGGCCGCGGTCCGATGTAATGATCAGGACTGCGGCGCGGCGGATCTGCTCCGGCTCGGTGGTCAGCGGGTGGTCGATTTCGCTCTGAGTTGCGACAGCAGAAACGGCGCGGGTAATCGCGTTCGCGTAAGGCAGTGAAGCTGCTACGCGGGCGCGGGCCTTACCGATGCGCGAGGTAGCGATCAGTTCCATCGCCTTGAAGATCTTGCGCATCGACGTCGTCGAGCTGATCTTCTGACGGTAGACCCGAATCTGGGCTCCCATACTTATCCTTTCCTATGTTCCCGATGTGCTGTCCTGCCGGGGCCCTTTCGGACCCCGGCAGGACAGGTAATCGGAACTAGCGCTTCTGCTTGACGATCTTTTCCTGGTCGACGTCGCCGCCGGAGATCGCTGCGTGCTCTTCATGGCCGGCGCCAACCAGGTGGTTGTCGCCTTCGCCGAAGAAGCCCTTCTTGAAGGAAACAATTGCTTCCTTCAGTGCTGCAGCGGTGTCGTCATCCAGGACGTTGGTCTGCGCCAGCGTGGTCAGGATGGAGGACTGGTGCTTGAGGTGCTCCAGGAACTCGGACTCGAAGCGGCTGATGTCTTCAACCGGAACATCGTCCAGGTAACCGTTGGTGCCGGCCCAGATCGAAACAACCTGGTTCTCGACCGGGAACGGTGAGTACTGGCCCTGCTTCAGCAGTTCCATCAGGCGTGCACCACGGGTCAGCTGCTGACGGGAAGCGGCATCCAGATCAGAGGCAAACATGGCGAATGCCTGCATGTCGCGGTACTGGGCCAGGTCGAGCTTCAAAGTACCGGAGACCTTCTTCATGGACTTGACCTGTGCAGCACCACCAACGCGGGAGACGGACACGCCAACGTCAACAGCGGGGCGCTGGTTGGCGTTGAAGAGATCCGACTGAAGGAAGATCTGGCCATCGGTAATGGAGATCACGTTGGTCGGGATGTAGGCAGAGACGTCGTTCGCCTTTGTCTCGACGATCGGAAGACCCGTCATCGAGCCGGCACCGAGCTCGTCGGAGAGCTTGGCACAACGCTCCAGCAGGCGGGAGTGCAAGTAGAAAACGTCACCCGGGTATGCTTCACGTCCCGGCGGACGGCGCAGCAGCAGGGACACGGCGCGGTAGGCTTCGGCCTGCTTGGACAGGTCATCGAAGATCACCAGAACGTGCTTGCCGCCATACATCCAGTGCTGGCCGATGGCCGAACCTGCGTAAGGTGCCAAGTACTTGAAGCCAGCGGGGTCAGATGCCGGGGACGCCACGATGGTGGTGTACTCCAGAGCGCCGTGATCCTCGAGGGTCTGACGGACGGCTGCGATGGTGGAAGCCTTCTGGCCAACACCCACGTAGACGCAACGTACCTGCTTGGTGACATCTCCCGAAGCCCAGTTGGCCTTCTGGTTGATGATGGTGTCCACGGCGATGGCAGTCTTGCCGGTCTGGCGGTCACCAATGATCAGCTGACGCTGGCCACGGCCGATCGGAATCATGGCGTCGATAGCCTTGAGGCCGGTCTGCATCGGTTCGTGAACCGACTTGCGTTCGGTAACGCCCGGAGCCTGGAGTTCCAGTGCACGGGTGGCTTCGGCCTTGATCTCGCCGAGGTCGTCGATGGGCTGGCCAAGGGGGTCGACAACGCGACCCAGGAAGGCATCGCCCACCGGAACGGACAGGATCTCACCGGTACGGTGAACTTCCTGGCCTTCTTCAATACCGGTGAAGTCACCGAGGATAATGACACCGATCTCGCGGACGTCAAGGTTCTGGGCAAGGCCCAGCGTGCCATCTTCGAAGCGAAGCAGCTCGTTCGCCATGACCGAGGGAAGACCCTCAACACGGGCGATGCCGTCACTTGCGGTGGTCACACGACCAACCTCTACGCGCTCTGCGTTACCGGGTTCGTAGGACGCCGCGAACTCGTTCAACGCATTACGGACGTCGTCGGCGTTGATGGTCAATTCGGCCATCTGCAGTCCCTGCTCTCCTGTTTTCGTGATCATCGTTGCTCACGATGACCGGGTTTTATATCAGTTAAGTTGTGCTTTGTCTTCGCTAGCCAGCGAGCTGGCGACGGAGTTCGGACAGACGGGCGATGACCGAAGCGTCGAGCACTTCGTCACCCACCTGGACCCGTATTCCACCGATCAGTGCAGGGTCAACATTGACGTTGACCTTCAGTTCGCGGCCGTACAGGGCATCAAGCCCGGCCTGCAGACGGCTGGCCTGCGTTTCCGTCAACGGACGGGTAACGCTGACAGTTGCAATCCAGCGCTGCTGGCGCTTGGCTGCAAGCTTGGCGAATGACTCGACGAGCTTGCTCGGCTTGACACCGCGTGGCTGCGTAACTGCCTGGCGGATGAGAACCTTTGCTTCCTCGCTGCTGCCAGGAACAAGTTTCTCGGCCAGTGCAATCTTCGCCGCAGGAGATGCCTGCGGTTCGGACAGAGCACGTTGTACTTCGTGGCTGGAGGCGACGGCCTGGTTGAAGGCAAACAGATCGTTTTCCAGCTCTTCCAGCCCCGTGATACCGGAGGCAGAAACGGCCGACTTGTTTTCAGCTACGGCAATGACAACCGTGGCGGCAAGCGTCTCGAGTGCATCGCCGATATCGCGGGCCGATGCCCAGCGCGAGCTGGCCAATCCGCCTGCAATCTCAGCAGCATCAGCGGAGACTTTTCCGCCAACCAGCTGCTTGACCAGCGCCGACTTCTCGTCACCGGAACGGGACGGGTCAGTCAGGGCGCGGCGCAAGCCAGCCGAGCTGTCCACCGTTCCCAGGATTCCGAAGAGGTCCTTAGCCAACTGCAGCGAGGCGAAGGGAAGCTTGGCTTCCAGCTGCGCCAGCGCTGTGGTCAGCGATTCGCTCGATATACCTGCCATTATTTAGCTGCACCTGCGCTCTGGGTCTCCAGATCTGCAAGGAAGCGGTCCACAACACGTGCGGCGCGCTGGTCGTCGGTGAGTGCTTCCCCAACGATGCGGCCGGCCAGCGTGGTGGCCAAAGTGCCAACCTCGGAACGAAGCGAGACAACAGCTGCCTGGCGCTCCGACTCGATGGCAGCGTGTGCCTGCTCAGTGATGCGTGCAGACTCCGCTGCAGCCTTTGCCTTCAGGTCCGCGAGGATCTGGGCGCCTTCGGCGCGTGCTTCTTCACGGATTCGGTTGGCTTCGGCACGGGCATCAGTGAGCTGCTGCTTGTACTCTTCGAGAGCAGCAGAAGCTTCTGCCTGTGCCGCTTCGGCCTTTGCAATGCCACCTTCAATTGCTTCGGCGCGCTCTGCGAAGGTCTTCTCGAACATCGGAACAATGAACTTGATCACGATGTACAGGAGGACCGCAAAGCCGACGAGGACGACGCCCATTTCCCAAACATTGGGAACGAGAGGGTTAGCGGCCTCTTCGCCTTCAGTGGCGGCTGAGATGATCAGCTGATTCATATTTCACCCGTCCTATCTACTCGGTTGCGGAATTCGCTTGTTCTGAATCCGAAGACTAGAGAACGAACGCGAAGACGAGACCGAGGATGGCGAGAGCTTCGGTCAGTGCCAGACCAAGGAACGCGATCGGCTGCAGCACACGCTGAGCTTCCGGCTGACGAGCAACACCGTTGATGTAAGCCGCGAACACGAGACCCACACCGATACCACCGCCGATTGCGGACAGACCGTAACCTACGAGGTTGAGATTGCCTTCCATTTTTTTCCTTTCAAGATGCCACCCATGTGGCAGGTTGTTTGGTTTACTTCAATCCCCACAAGGGGAAGTTTGGGAGCCTAGTGGCTGTCGGCGTGCAGCGCGCCTTCGATGTAGATCGCGGTCAACAGAGTGAACACGTAAGCCTGCAGTGCCATGATCAATGCTTCGAGCATGTACATGGCGATTGCCCCGACCAGTACCAGGACCGAGGTGCCCTTCAAGAGGACGTTCTCCTGCATCACCAGGTACTCGATACCGGAACCGGCGAGCATGACGATCAAGTGACCGGCCAGCATTGTTGCGAACAGACGGAGGCTGTGCGTGACCGGGCGGACCAGGAAGTTGGAGATGATCTCGATCGGTACGACGATCGGGAGGATGTACCAAGGAACACCGGAGGGAACGGTCGCGAGCTTGAAGTACTTCAGGCCGTTCTTCTTGATACCGATGATGATCCACGTGAAGTACACGATGCCGGCCAGCACGTAGGCGCCGCCAACGTGCGAGAAGCTCGGGAGCTGGATCACCGGGATTGCGCCGTAGATGTTGTTCACCAAGATAAAGAAGAACAGGCTGAACAACAGCGGGACGTACTTGATGAAGTCCTTGCCGCCGATGATGTCCTTGGCGATGCTGTTGCGGACGAAGCCGTAGGCCATCTCGCCTGCGAATTGCAGCTTGCCGGGAACCAGCTGCTGCTTACGAGCAGCGAGGATGAAGAATGTAGCGATAATGACGACCGAAAGGATCACCAGCAGCATCTGCTTGGAGAATCCGTCGTGTGCACCCCAAGGCAGGATTGCCGGCAGGTGCATTTCGTCGATTCCGGGTGGGGTGAATGACCCCGAATCCTGGGCGGGGAGCGCAAGCGCGATCAACGCGTTTCCTCTCTGCTGTGTCCATCATTGGGCATTGGTTGGAATCCGAACGCGTTGGACGCATTCACAATCCATGTGAAATTATTTGGCATTACTGTCCCCGTCCGTGGACGGACCGCTGTCTGCGTTGCTCTCGCCAGAAGAATTGGAGCTTTGCCTGGTGAGGCCGTGCATATGGGAAAGATAGAACCCTCCTGCGGCTCCCAGCAGAGCGCCAAGGAGCACAATCCAGCGGGTCCCCCACAGATTATCCAGACCCCAGCCTATCAAACTCCAGACAATGATCCCGCCAATGATGTAGCTGAAGACAGCGATGCCGGCGTTGTATCCGCCGTCGTTTCCGGCTTCGGCTGATTCATTGCGGTTGGCAGCTTGCCGGGCATTGGCAACCGGGCGTGAATAACGCTTACGCGGAGACATCCGGGCCACCCTTCGGTTCTGCGGGATCGTTGTAGATCTGGAGACGGGCCTTGCTGAAAGCGTAGATCTCCGCGGCCTGCCAGAAGACGACTGAGACAACCGCCCCAATGAGGAACCACCGGCCTTGGAGCCAGTCCGGCTTACCAAGTACAAACAGCACTACGGCGAATCCGATGACTTTGATGAAGTAAGTCGCAACAAAGAGTCCGATCGCGCCGGAAGGATTGTTCCGGCCAACGAAATGGCCAATCAGGAGACTGATGCCAAAGAAGAGCATCACCAGCATGGCACCGAGAGCAGCCGATAGTGCGCTCTGCCCGTCGGCCACGAGGGCCGCGATGACGCACGTAACGGCGGTGGCTGCAAGTGCAGCAAGGACGCTGAGAGAAAGCAACCGGAGCCAGAGATTGGTTGTCTCACCGGAAACTCCAACACCACGTTTACCGGACGGGCGTCCGGTTTCGGCGTTGGATGTCATGGGGATACCAATCCTCGTGGCACAGGTGCCATATTCTCAAAGTGGGGTTACGGGCGAGTGACTGTCCGCAGAAAGAATTCTACATGAGATAGAACTGTGACCATAACCGGCCGTCACAACTACTCCCCCGGACGCGTGGAGTTCCGGGTGAAGTAAGGCCATGCCGTCACCGCGGCCATGACGAGCGCTGCGGCTATGACCACGATGAGCACAATTTGCCAGGGGAACACGGCAAAGGCGACGCCGCCGAAGGCAAGAATGCACGTCCACACGTAAAGCATGACGACGGCGCTGCGGTGCGAGTATCCGAGGTCCACCAGCTTGTGGTGGAGGTGCCCGCGGTCTGCCGACCAAGGCGATTGGCCCCTGGCTGTCCTGCGGACAACGGCCATCCCCAAATCAAGAAGGGGAAGGGACAGCACCGCGAAGGGCAGCAAGATGGGAACGATGGTGGGGATACCGTTGGCACGGTCGTAGAGACCGGAGCCGATCTGCCCCGTGGCAACGACGCCGGCTGAAGCCATCAGCAAACCAATAAGCATGGCTCCGGAGTCGCCCATGAAGATCTTTGCCGGAAACCAGTTGTGTGGCAGGAAACCGATGCAGCTCCCCACGAGGATGGCCATCAAGAGTGTTGCGAGGTCAGAGTTGTCAGTGGATGGATTGTTCCTGTGCACCCAATAGGCGGTGAGGAAGAACGCTCCCCCGCCAATGATGGCTACCCCGGCAGCCAGGCCGTCCAGTCCGTCGATAAAGTTGACGGCATTCATGGTGGTGACAATGAGCCCGGCGGTGAGCAAAATCTGCACGACTTCGGACTCAAGGAAAATCGGTTCGGGAATAAAGGGCACCACAGACATCCGCACACCCCAGATAGCCACGATGAAGGCGGCTGCGGCCTGGCCCAGGAGCTTGATCCACCAACGAATGTCCAGGATGTCGTCCGCGACCCCCACCGCGACAATCACGACGGCACCAGCGAGAATCCCCCAAGGCGCATCGTTGTGCCTGAAGATGTCCTTGACGAAGAAGGAGTTGCTCGCAACCACCAACGCAGCGAAGAAGCCCACAAAGATGCCCAGTCCTCCGAGTTTGGAGATCAGGGCCGAATGCATGTCGCGGCTTCTGATGGGTTGGTACAAGCGCAGCTTGTTTCCCACGACCCGTGCACCCCACGTCCCGGCGTAGGACACCACGGCCGCCGTAAGGGCCATCAGCATGTACATGATCATGACGCGGCCCCGAACAGCGGCCTGCACACCACACCGAAAGAATGGATCATCGAATGCAGCCGACGGGTTTGATTGCCGTCTGGTTGTGGGCAGCTCAAGGTGTGGAATTCTGTCTTTGGATAAATGGAACTACTCCGTCGCCATGCCTGCACCGGCTGTGCCGAATGTTGCGGGATTACTGTGGACTCTAGTCACGATACTAATGCCAAGGGCCGTGACCACCTCGTGATGCAGCCGCCAAGCCCCAGCGTGTTTAGCTGAGGCTCAAGCCGCGTTGCTGCTACCGGACGGGCTCTTGGACGTTACGCAATTCGTAGATCCCTTCGAGCACCTGCGCGTTGGGGCGCGGAGCTTTCAGGCTGTGGCGCAGGCCCTTCACAAGCCCCGCCAGAAGCACTTTGCGATTTGGAGAAGCGGCAATTGTGCGGGTCCAGTTGCGCAGCGAAGCGCCGGTAAACAGGATCTTTTCCCACGGTGCCAGGGCGTTCGATCGGGTGTAAACCCAGAGCTTGTTACGCACTTCATAGTAGAAGCGCGGGCCGGGATCCGCTCCCGCATCACCAAAGACCTTCGTGTGGTGGTTGGCCACCGATGCGTTGGTAGTCAGGGCGATCCCGCGGCGGGAAATCCTCGCGGTATATTCAAGGTCATCGTTCCAGATGAAGTAGTCCGCAATCGGCAGGCCATGCTGCTTGATTTCTTCAGCACGTATCAGCACCGAAACGAAGGAAGCACTCCGGATCTGGGTGGCACCCAGTCGGGCAGCAACGCTGCGCTCTTCCTCGCTCGCACCCATTCGCGGCCGCATACGGTTCATCGGGTGGTCACGGCCATCAGTCCACACAACACGGCTTGCGATGAAGGCCGGAGCCTCGCCCGTTTCCTGTTGGTAGGACTCAGCGGCGTCCAATGCTTCATGAAGGGCATTCGGTTGCGGTTCCGTGTCGTCGTCCATGATCCAGACGTGGTCCGCAGCGTGGTCCAGTACGGCCCGTTCCATACCAACGACGAAGCCACCGGCACCGCCCACATTCGTGTTCAACGTGACCACATCAAGGGTCACCGGGCTTTGGTACTGCTGGAGGAACTCTGTGGTTCCGTCTGTGGAGGCGTTGTCAACGATGACCACGGCGTCCGGTACCCGGGTACCTGCAACAATGCCCTCCAGGGTCGTCTGGAGGAGTTCACGCCGGTTATAGGTCACTACAACAGCGACCACGACAGGGTGGGACGTCATTTACTTGCCTTTGGTCTTGGATGGTTGGAAACGGCGCCGAATCAGCAGGCCCGCCAGCTTCCAAGGTTCAAGGAAAACCCTGTAGGCCACACGGCCGGGATGAAGGACCAGCCGCCAGGCCCATTCGAGCCCCAAGCGCCCGAGCCAACGCGGCGCCAGTCTTTGGATGCCCGCGACTTGTTCAATGGCACCGCCGACGGCGCAATAAAGGGCAGGCGGCAACTGCGCGAGCCTACGGTGAAGGACTGTTTCCTGCAGCGGCATCCCAAGTCCGAGCAGGACCAGTTGCGGACGGAAATCGGTCAGCCAGTTCACCACCGCGTCCTCAAGGTTGCTGTCCCATCCCTCACCAGGCATTCCATCCACCGTTGCACCGGGAATGATGGAGCGCAGCCGGGCGACTGCCTTGGTATTAGCGGCCCGTCCGGCGCCGACTACGGCCACACGTTTCAGGCCGTTAACCTTGCCCAGCTCCGGGATCCAATCCATGGAACCCAGCCGGTAGGCCATGGTTCCCTCACCCAGCGCCTGGAGTTGACGCTTGTGGGCGAGTCCCCAAAGCATCGCAACGGGAGCACCATCCAGGAGGACGATCGAGCTGTCCTCGTACAAAGAACGCACATCCGGGCGCGAATGGAGCAGCGTGATGCTGTGAAGATTATGTCCAAGCGCGGTGGCGGTTGTTCCGGCAGAGATCAGCCCGCCCATTGCTTCAATCAGCTCATTGACGCGCATCGGAGTGGCGTCGACGTCAAGGACGGGGACGCGTTGGCGCTCCGGAATCATTCGGGCTTGGCTTCGCTTGGGGCCTCTGGCTTCACTGACTCTTGAGTTGAATCCACGACGGCGGACGCTTCCGTTACTTCGATCGGCGCATCACCCGGTGTTGCCATGGCGTCCTCCACACCAGGCGCCTCCGCAGGAATGGTTTCACCAATGCCCAGGATCGAAGGAACGATCTCGCGGAGTCGCTCCAGCTCGATGGCTCCTTGGCGCACTACCCGGAACGGGGTGGAAGTGGCATCAACAATAGTGGAGGGCAGGGCAGCAGTCCCCTTGACGGGACGGAAACCGCCCTCGAGGTAGACCTCTACGGACTCCGCCAGTTGGAGTCGCGCTTCGGAAGCCGTCTGTGCTGCTTCCTGGCCCGTCCGGTTGGCGGAGGAAACCGCCAACGGACCTGTGAGCCCCAGGAGTTCCAAGGCAATCTGGTCATCGGGCATCCTGAGGGCGACGGTTCCCTTGGTTTCGCCGAGGTCCCAGTCCAAGGACGGCTGCGCATGCAGGATCAATGTCAGCCCACCCGGCCAGAAGGCCTGTGCCAGCGCCCGGGCATCGGCCGGGATATCGGCGGCCAGCCCATCCAGGGCATTAACCCTGGGTATCAGGACCGGAGGGGGCATCTGCCGGCTGCGCCCCTTGGAGGCCAGCAACATGGTGACGGCCAAAGGCGAAAAGGCATCAGCTGCAATGCCGTAGACGGTGTCCGTTGGCATCACGATGCACTTCTTTTCGCTGATGGCGCGCTGGGCATGCTGAAGGCCTTCAGTCCGCTGGTCATCGGAAGTGCAGTTATAGGTTGTGGTCACAGCGCTATTCTTTCACTCATCGGGAGACGGGCTTGCCAGGAAAGCGCTGGTGGCACGTTCCTTGCCGTTCAGGTCACAGTGCGTGGTCACGTCTTTCCAACGTCCGGTTCGTTGCAACATACCGGCGATCCATCCGGCTTGGACTTCGGCATGTTCCATCACGAAGTAACCACCCGGTTTGAGCAGACGGGCCGCTGAGGCCGCTGCCGCCGTCGGAAGTTCCATGCCGTCCGCTCCCCCACCGTACAGTGCCTCCGGCGGATCGTGGAGGGCTACTTCCGGCTCTGTGGGAATCGCTTCGGCCGGGATGTACGGCGGGTTGGATACGACGGCGTCGAAAGTTCCGTTGTGCTCCGGGAGGGCATCCCGAAGATCGCCTTCAATGAGCACGACGCCCAGCGGTTCGAGGTTCCTGGCGGCCCAAGCATGGGCAAACGTACTGTATTCCACCGCATGGACCTCAGCGCCCGGAACCTCTTGGGCGATGGAACCGGCAATTGCACCGGATCCTGTTCCGAGGTCCACCACCTTGGGTTTCGGCATTCCAGCGAGGTGATCAATGACCAATTGAACTACCGATTCCGTTTCAGGACGCGGAATGAAGACGCCAGGACCGACGCGCAACACCAAGTGACGGAAATAGGCGACGCCGGTGATGTGCTGCAGGGGGACCCGTCCAGCGCGTTCCTCCACCAACTCCCGGTAGCCGTCGGGAGCGGGAGCGTCGCCGAGCAACATGGCACGCAGGCGGCCAAGGCCAACACCGAGCAGGTGTTCAGCAAGTAACTCGGCGTCGACACGTGGGCTGGGCACACCGGCGTCGGATAAGACGGCAGCAGCCTCGCGAACAGCGTCCGCGAGGCTCTGGCCTTGGTAAAACGTCATGGATGAACTCTGCTGTGGTTGTTGTCCGGCAGCGCTATTCGCCGATGGCGTCCAGGCGCGCCTGCTCGTCAGCTTCAATGGCTGACTGGATCACGGGTTCAAGATCGCCGTTCATGACGGCATCGAGGTTGTAGGCCTTGTAGCCGGTGCGGTGGTCCGCAATACGGTTTTCAGGGAAGTTGTACGTGCGGATGCGCTCCGAACGGTCCATGGTGCGGATCTGCGACTTGCGCTGTTCGGAGTTGGCAGCGTCGATCTGTTCCTGCTGGTGGGCCAGAAGGCGCGCGCGCAGAACGCGCATACCGGCTTCACGGTTCTGCAGCTGCGACTTTTCGTTCTGCATGGCCACAACGATGCCCGTAGGCAAGTGGGTAATGCGAACCGCGGAGTCGGTGGTGTTCACCGACTGGCCACCGGGACCGGATGAGCGGTAAACATCGATCTTGAGGTCGTTCTGGTTGATCTCAAGTTCTTCGGGCTCATCAACTTCGGGAAGCACCAGCACACCGGCAGCCGATGTGTGAATGCGGCCTTGCGACTCGGTCACGGGGACCCGCTGGACGCGGTGCACGCCGCCTTCAAACTTCAGACGGGCAAAAACGCCCTGTGCGGGGTCGTTCGAATTGCCCTTGATGGCCACGGCAACGTCTTTGTAGCCGCCAAGATCGGATTCGGTTGCGGAGATCATTTCAGTCTTCCACCCACGCGACTCGGCGTAACGCATGTACATCCGCAGAAGATCGCCAGCGAACAATGCAGCTTCGTCGCCACCTTCGCCGCCCTTGACTTCAAGGATCACGTTGCGGGCATCGTCCGGATCACGAGGGATCAACAAACGGCGCAGCCGCTCCTGTGCCGCAGGAATCTGCTCCTCCAGCTGCACAACCTCTGCAGCGAATTCGGGATCCTCGTCTGCCATCTCCTTGGCAGCTTCCAAATCATCATTGAGCCCGCGCCATTTGTTGTACGCCTCCACAATGCCCTGAAGCTGAGCAGACCGACGCCCCAACTTCCTGGCAGCAGACTGGTCGGCATAAACGGCAGGATCACTCAACTGTGCCTGAATAGCAGCATGCTCATCCAGCAATCCCTGTACGGACTCAAACATTTTCAAACCTCTTTCGACTCGTATCCAAGTCTAATTTGCGCCAACGATTCCGTAGGCCGCACGAATTCCCGCCCCGGGGAGGTGACGGCCGGACGCAAAGGTGACGAGTCCGCCGTCGGGTAATTTTGCCGGCCCGGGAGTGGCATCGGGCCTGTCGCAGCGTTGCTGCTGACTTACGCAGTATGTCAGCAGCAACGCGAAGGGGCGGGGCCGGCAAAATTACTCGACGGCCCCACCCCACGTAACGCTATTTGTCGTTGTCCGACTTCGCTCCAAGCGTCGTCTTCTGAACCTGCATGAGGAACTCGACGTTGCTCTGCGTCTCCCGGATCTTGTTGGTCAGCAGCTCAAGGCTCTGCTGCTGCTCCAGGCCGGAAAGGACGCGGCGCAGCTTCCACATGATCTTGACTTCTTCAGGCGAGAGCAGGTTCTCTTCGCGACGCGTGCCGGACGCGTTGACGTCCACTGCCGGGAAGATGCGCTTGTCTGCCAACTGCCGGGACAGGCGGAGCTCCATGTTGCCGGTGCCCTTGAACTCTTCGAAGATGACTTCGTCCATCTTGGAGCCGGTCTCAACGAGCGCGGTTGCAAGGATGGTGAGTGAGCCGCCGTTTTCGATGTTGCGGGCTGCACCGAAGAAGCGCTTGGGCGGGTACAGCGCTGCAGAGTCCACACCACCGGACAGGATGCGGCCTGAGGCCGGTGCTGCCAGGTTGTAGGCGCGGCCCAAGCGGGTCATGGAGTCCAGGAGGACCACCACGTCCATGCCCATTTCCACGAGGCGCTTGGCACGTTCAATGGAGAGCTCGGCAACCGTGGTGTGGTCGTCTGCGGGACGGTCGAAGGTGGAGGCGATGACCTCACCCTTGACGGTGCGCTGCATGTCCGTTACTTCTTCGGGACGTTCGTCAACCAGCACCATCATGAGGTGAACCTCAGGGTTGTTGGTGGTGATTGCGTTCGCTATGGACTGCAGGATGAGCGTCTTGCCCGCCTTCGGCGGGGAGACGATCAGGCCACGCTGGCCCTTGCCGATCGGGGCCACGAGGTCGATGACGCGCGGACCGATCTTTTTAGGATCCGTCTCGAGGCGCAGGCGCTCGGACGGGTACAGCGGTACGAGCTTGGCGAACTCGACGCGGTCCTTGAGTTCTTCCGGCGTCTTGCCGTTGACGGAGGTGACGCGGACGAGCGCGTTGAACTTCTGGCGGGCAGACTGCTGGCTGCGGTCCTCACCGTCGCGCGGTGCACGGATGGCGCCAACGACGGCGTCGCCCTTGCGGAGGTTGTACTTCTTGACCTGTGCCAGGGAAACGTAGACGTCGTTTGCACCCGGGAGGTATCCGGAGGTCCGGATGAACGCGTAGTTCTCCAGAACGTCAAGGATGCCGGCTACAGGAAGAAGGACGTCGTCCTCGGTGACCTCGACGTCGTCAACGTCCGGTCCCTGCGCGCGGCCACGGCGGCGCTCGTTGCGGTCGCGGAAGCGGTCGCTGCGGGTGTTTCCATCACGGCTGTCCTGCCCGCCACGGCGGTCGCTCCGGTCGTTCTGGTCGTTGCGGTCACGACGGTTGCGGCGATTGCGGCGATTGCCGGTGTCGTCGCCGTCGTTGTTGTCTTCACGGCGTCCGCGGGTGTTTTCGCGGCGTTCGCGCTGCTGGTCGCCCGAGTCAGACTGTTCACGCTGCTCACGCTGTTCCGTGCGGTCAGCACGCTGCTCACGCTGTTCCGTGCGCTGCTCGGCTGCTGGCGCTTCTGCTGCTTCGGCAGGAGCCGCGGCAGCTTCGCCGCGGCGGCGATTACGGGTACGCGGCTGGCGACGCTCAGTAGCGGCATCGCCGGTCTCGACAGCTGCCGGCGCCTCGACAACCGGTGCGGCTGCGGTCTCAGCAGGCGCAGCAGCAGCTTCAGCGGCTGCTACTACTCCGTCACTGGTAGCCCGACGGCTGCGGCCACGACCGCGGCCGCGGGGTGTTTCCTGAGCTGGTGCCTCGACAGCTGCATCAGCAGGTGCGCTGCTTTCAGGAGCGGCCTTCGGCTCTGCAGCCCGGGCTTCCTTGGCCGCAGATGCTTTTGCCGTACTGGCCTTGGCAGGGGCCTTGGTAGTGGAGGTGCCGGCACGGTGGGCCGAGATGGCTGTGACCAAATCCCCCTTGCGCATGCGGGATCCCCCGGAAATGCCCAGTTGGCTCGCGAGAGCCTGAAGCTGGGCGAGCTTAAGGCCTGCGAGGCCGCTGCTCTTGGTGGTTGCTGCAGTTGACGAATCAGCAGCAGAAGATGTTGTGTCCACAGCTGAAGCCAGCTCAGTGGTTTCTGTCACGAAGGATCCTTCCCCCTCGACGGCGTCCAGAGCGAGAGCTGGACGCGATGATTTGTTCTGGGCTGCAGTTCAGATCTGCAGCCGGTGATTTGGGCCGTGCCTGATGGATTGTGGCCAACAGGGCCGGATACTGATCGTCATCACTGGATCCAGTTGCCCGGACAGCCGGCGTAGGTTCAGGAAAACAGAGAGATTTCTGCGGCACCTGAGACAGGCCGGAAAGAGACGACACCACCAACGTTGGCACAGTTGACGAAAGGTACGGCAAAACACCGAGATCCAAAATCAGGGAACTGCCCGCGGCTTTACCGGCGGTGCACTTCCACTCTAGCACCTTGATCGTCCACAGCCAGCGTCATCACGCGCCAACCGACGTCGGGTGTGTTGTCCGCCGTGAATGTGCCGATGAATCCGGCGATAGTGGCAGCTTCCTCAGCGCCATTTGCCAGCACCATCACGGTGGGGCCCGCGCCGGAGACAACCGCTGCATGTCCCGCAGACCGAAGAGCAGCGATGAGGTCGGCACTGGGACGCATTGCCTGAGCGCGATAGCTCTGGTGTAGATAGTCTTCCGTGGCAGGCAGCAGCAACGTGGGATCCGCAGTGAGTGCGTGAATCAGCAAGGCTGCACGTCCGGAGTTCATCGCTGCCGCGTGATGTCCAACGGATGCCGGGAGCAATCCGCGAGCAGTCTCCGTTGACAGTTCGTAGTCCGGGACCGCCACCACGGGGATAACCGACCGTACGACGTCAGCGCGTGTGGTGCTGTACTGCTCGCTGTCCTGCCACGACAGCGCCAGTCCGCCGAAAATGGCGGGTGCGACGTTGTCCGGGTGGCCTTCCATCTCGCTGGTCAACTGCAGAATCCAATCGCGATCTTGCCGGAATTCAGCGGGGACCAATGCGTTGGCGGCAGTTACGGCAGCAACCACAGCCGAGGCTGAAGACCCCAGTCCCCGGCCATGTGGATTGACGTTGTCCGCAATGATCTTCAGACCTGAGTGCCGGAATCCAAGCCGATTCAGCGCAAGGTCAATTGCGCGGACAACCAGATGGCTGGCGTCACGTGGGAGGGAGTCAGCGCCCTCACCGGAGAGCTCGAACTCGAGCTCTCCGGTACTGAGGGTTTCCACCGTCAAGGTGTCGTAAATCGACAGGGCCAAGCCGAGGCTGTCGTAACCGGGCCCCAGGTTGGCACTCGTACCGGGGACCTTGACGGTCAGCCGCTGACCTGCCGCGACGAGTGCACGATCGGTCGCGGTGGGCTGCGTTGATTCCACTCTTAGTTTTCTTCCAGTCCCAGTTCCGCGGCAACAGTGACGACATCGTTCGGCACCTTGACGGGCTGGACATCGCTGCCGTCCTCAGTGCGGAGGGCCCACTGCGGGTCCTTGAGCCCGTGTCCGGTGACCGTGATGACGATGGTTTTGCCGGTCGGGACCTCGCCTGCAGCGTGCTTCTTGATCAATCCCGCGACACCTGCAGCGGAACCCGGTTCAACGAAGACGCCTTCCTTCGCTGAAAGCCAGCGGTGGGCGGCGAGGATCTCGTCGTCGGTGACAGCTTCAATCAATCCGCCCGATTCGTCACGGGCCGCAACTGCGGTCTCCCATGAGGCCGGGTTGCCGATGCGGATGGCAGTAGCGATCGTGTCGGGCTCGGTAATGGGGTGCCCTGCAACGAACGGCGCTGCACCTGCAGCTTGGAAGCCCCACATGACGGGTGTCTTGGTGGAAACAGCCGGGAGTGTTCCGTTAGGCGTCTCAAACGGCGCGGAATACTCCTTATAACCCTTCCAGTAGGCGCTGATGTTGCCAGCGTTGCCCACTGGAAGGACGTGGATGTCGGGGGCATCGCCCAGTGTGTCCACAACTTCGAAGGCACCGGTCTTCTGGCCCTGGATGCGCGCCGGGTTGACTGAGTTCACCAGGAACACCGGGTAAGCCTCGCCGAGCTTTCGAGCGATGTCCAGGCAGTTGTCGAAGTTACCATCAACCTGGAGCAGGGTGGCACCGTGGGCGATAGCCTGGCTCAGCTTGCCCATGGAGATCTTGCCCTCGGGCACCAGCACCGCGCACTTGAGGCCGGCGGCTGTGGCGTACGCAGCAGCTGAGGCGGAAGTGTTGCCGGTAGAGGCGCAAACCACAGCCTTGGCACCGGCCTCCACAGCGGCTGTCATGGCCATTGTCATGCCGCGGTCCTTGAACGAACCCGTGGGGTTCATGCCTTCGACCTTAAGGTAAACCTCGGAGCCGGTCAGCTCTGAAAGCTTCTGCGCATGGACCAGGGGCGTGCCGCCCTCGCCCAGGGTGATGACCTTGGTGGCTTCCGTTACAGGCAAACGATCAGCGTATTCGCGGATTACTCCGCGCCATTGGTGAGCCACTTAGACCCCTTCTACCCGGAGTACGGATGTTACAGAATTGATGACGTCCAGGCCCTTCACGGCCTCGACGGTTGCCGCGAGTGCAGCTTCGGATGCACGGTGCGTCACGATCTTCAGCTCGGCCGACTCAACGTTCGAGGCGGAGTCGCGGTGGATCGTTTGACGCATGATTTCGATGGAAACCCCGTTTTCCGCAAAGATGTGCGCGATCCTGGCCAGCACGCCGGCTTGGTCAGCGACGTCCAGGCCGATGTAGTAGCTGGTGGTGGACGCATCGATGGCCAGCGCCGGAACGTGGCCAGTGGTGGTTTCCGTTCGGCCGGGGCCGCCCAGGACCAAACGCCGGGCGGCAGATACGAGGTCACCCAGCACGGCGGATGCGGTGGGCGTCCCACCCGCACCTTGGCCATAGAACATTAGTTCGCCTGCGTTTTCCGCTTCAATGAAAACGGCGTTGAAGGCACCACGAACAGCAGCCAGCGGGTGTTCGCGCGGCAGGAGTGTGGGGTGAACGCGCACAGAAATGCCGCTGCCGTTGTCCGATGATTCGATCTTCTCGGCGATCGCGAGCAACTTGATGACAAAGCCGGCTTCCTTGGCGGAGGCGATGTCCGCAGCGCTGACCTTGGTGATGCCCTCGCAGTAGACATCATCCAGCGAGAAGCGCGTGTGGAAGGACAAGGATGCAAGGATCGCTGCCTTCGCTGCGGCGTCATGACCTTCGACATCGGCTGTGGGGTCGGCTTCGGCATACCCAAGGCGCTGGGCTTCCGCCAGGGCGTCGGAGAACTGCGCACCTGTGGTGTCCATCTGGTCAAGGATGAAGTTGGTGGTGCCGTTGACGATGCCCAGGACGCGGGTGATGCGGTCGCCGGACAGGCTGTCGCGGATAGGGCGCAGGATGGGGATCGCACCGGCGACGGCGGCCTCGTAGGACAGCTGGACGCCGGCCTTGTCTGCCTCTTCGTAGAGTGTGGGGCCGTCCTGTGCGAGCAGTGCCTTGTTCCCGGTGACAACGCATGCCCCGTTCTGGATGGCCGTCAGGATCAGCGAACGGGCAGGCTCGATGCCGCCCATGAGTTCAATGACGAGGTCCGCATCCTTCACCAAGGTATCGGCATCCGTGGTGAATAGTTCGCGCGGCAGTTCGACGTTGCGCGGGGAGTCGATATTGCGCACGGCGATGCCGGCAAGTTCCAAGCGGGCTCCGCTGCGGGCAGCGAGGGCCTCGGCGTCGTCAATCAGAATCCGCGCAACCTGGGCCCCAACGTTGCCACAGCCCAGCAGGGCCACCTTCAGGGTTTGCACTTCAGACATTCGCCACTCCCATGTCGCGGTTCAAGAGATCTTCTTCGGTTTCCCCGCGGACAATCAGCCGGGCGGCTCCGTCGCGTACAGCGACAACGCCAGGCCTGGCCAGGTAGTTGTAGTTGCTGGAGAGGGCCCAGCAGTAGGCGCCGGTACCCGGTACTGCGAGCAAATCACCGGCTGCCACGTCCGCGGGCAGATATACATCTCTAACAACTATGTCGCCGCTCTCGCAATGTTTGCCCACTACGCGGGACAGCTGAGGAGCCGCCGAAGAGTCCCGGGAAGCCAAAATTGCCGAATAATCCGCGTCGTAAAGCACCGGGCGCGCGTTGTCGCTCATCCCGCCGTCCACCGACACATAGCGGCGGGGATACGTAACGTTGTTGTCTCCTTGTTCCCCCTCAGTGACATCAACACGGACGGTCTTCAGCGTGCCAACTTCATAAAGCGTGAACGTGGTGCTGCCCACGATTGCGCGTCCGGGTTCAATCGAAATACGAGGTGGAGTGATGTCCAGCTCAGCGCACTTGGAACGCACGACGGCGGCCATCGCCTGCGCGATTTCGGCTGGCGGCCGGGGTGTATCCACCGGGGTGTAGGCGATTCCGTAACCGCCGCCCAAGTCCAGTTCGGGCATGACGATGGAGTACTTGGCCTGCATGGAGGCGAGGAAGCCCAGTAGCTTCTCCGCTGCAAGGGCAAAGCCGTCCGGCTCGAAAATCTGGGAGCCGATGTGGCAGTGGAGGCCCAAGAGCTCGATGCTTGCGTAGGAGGTTGCTGCAGCCACCGCTTCCTCGGCTGCTGACAAGCCTGCTTCATCGGTAGTGTCCCCTGCCATCGAGAGGCCAAACTTCTGGTCCTCGTGTGCCGTGGCAATGAACTCATGTGTGTGGGCGTGCACGCCGGGGGTCAGCCGGAGCATGACCTTGGCAGTTTCGCCACGGCTGGAGGCAATCTTGGCAACCCTCTCCAGTTCATCGAGGCTGTCCACCACGATGCGGCCGACTTTCATATCCAACGCGCGTTTGATCTCGGCGTCGGACTTGTTGTTGCCGTGCAGGCCAAGATTGGGTCCTTCGATTCCCGCACGGGCGGCAACAGCCAGTTCGCCGCCCGAACAGGTGTCCAAGCGAAGGCCTTCCTCGGAAACCCAGCTGGCCACTGCAGTGCACAGGAACGACTTCCCGGCGTAGTAGACGTCCACTCCCCCGCAAATGTCCGCGAAGGCGGAATCAAACGCGTCTTTGAACGCCCGAGCGCGGGACCGGAAGTCCGATTCACTCATGACGAACAGCGGAGTTCCATACTGTTCCTTGAGCTCGCTGACGGACGCTCCGTCAATGGTGACCTCGCCGGCGTCGTTCTTCTCAACCCCGGCCGCCCACATGGGCGACTGCAAGGCGTTGAGGTCTTCGGGAACAGCCAACCAATCAGGTGCGAGCGGAGAAGCGTGTGATGCGTTTGTGGTCATTTCCCTACATCCGTTCCGGCGCAGAAACGCCCAGCAGTTCGAGTCCGTTGGCCAGCACTTGGCTGGTGGCGTCGTTCAACCACAGACGCGTACGGTTGACATCCTGTACCGGCTCGTCCCCTTGCGGAGAAACGCGGCAAGCGTCGTACCAGCGGTGGTAGGCACCGGCGATGACTTCGAGGTGGCGGGCCACACGGTGGGGCTCGCGCAGTTCTGCAGCCTTCGCCACGATGGACGGGTAGCTGCCGAGGTAGGAGAGCAACTCGTTTTCCGTGGCGTGGTCCAGGAGCGATGCGTCAAAGACAGAACGCTCCACGCCGGCCTCGGCAGCATTGCGTGCTGTGCCGCGGGAGCGGGCGTGAGCATACTGCACGTAGAACACCGGGTTCTCGTTGCTGTGTTTCTTCAGCAGTTCCGGATCCAGCGTCAGCGGCGAGTCAGCCGGGAAACGGGCCAGGGAATACCTGACGGCATCCTTGCCGAGCCAGGAAATAAGGTCCTTGAGCTCGATGATGTTACCGGCGCGTTTGGAAAGCTTGGCGCCGTTCACGGACACAAGCTGGCCGATGAGGACCTCGATGTTGACCTCGGGATCATCGCCCGCGCAGGCTGCGATGGCTTTCAAACGGTTGATGTATCCGTGGTGGTCCGCACCAAGCAGGTAAATCTTCTCCGTGAAGCCGCGGTCCTTCTTTGAAAGGTAGTACGCAGCGTCCGCAGCGAAGTAGGTAGGTTCGCCATTGGCACGGATCATGACACGGTCTTTGTCGTCACCGAAGTCTGTGGTGCGCAACCAGACGGCGCCGCCGTCGTCGAAAACATGGCCTTGCTCGCGAAGGCGGGCGACGGCGGATTCGATCGCACCGGCGTCGTGCAGTTCCTTTTCCGAGAAGAAGACGTCAAACTCGACGCCAAACTCCGCCAACGTTGTCCTGATGTCTGCCATCTGTGCCTGGTAGGCAGCGGCGCGGATAACGGGCAGGGCTGCCTCGTCCGTCAGCTCGCGGATATCCGGGTGGGCCTTCAGGACTTCGTCGCCAAGCTCGCGGATGTACTCGCCCGGGTAGCCCCCCTCAGGCACGCCACGTCCATGAAGACGGGAGAGGACGGAGTTGGCGAAGACGTTCATCTGCGAGCCGGCGTCGTTGATGTAATACTCGGCGGTGACGCTGGCGCCGGAGGCACGCAGAACACGGGCAATGGCATCGCCCAAGGCGGCCCAGCGTGTGTGCCCGATGTGCAACGGACCGGTGGGATTCGCTGAAACGAACTCCATGTTGACCACACGCCCTGCGAGCGCCTGGTTGGTGCCATAGCTGGTTCCCGCCTCAACAATGGCTTTGGCGAGGGCGCCGGCTGTGGCAGCATCCACGGTGATGTTCAGGAAGCCCGGACCGGCGATTTCCACTCCGGTAACACCGGGAATGCCTTGCAGACGGTTGCTGAGGATGCCTGCGAATTCACGGGGATTCATGCCGGCCTGCTTGGAGAGTTGCAGGGCGATGTTGGTGGCCCAGTCTCCATGATCCCGGTTCTTGGGTCGCTCCACTCGTACGGCGTCGGGCACGACAGATTCCGTCAGGGCGATTTCGCCGGTGGAAACGGCGTCCCTAAGGCAGGCGGATATGGCAGCAGAGAGTTCTTCGGGAGTCACGCTCCTAGCCTACCGGGGGCCCGCAAAGTCGCGGAATTGAGGGTCCCGTATGTGGATAATGTGGTCACAGCCCACTTACAGGAACGGCTACCCGACGCCACAGACTGAACCATTACGCTGAATTCAACGTTGTGAACACGTAGGAGGTGGCCTCGTTGGTCATCCCGGTACACGCAGTATCCCTTGACGTAAGTGACCATTGACGAATTCTTGTCCAGTTGAAACGAGCAGAACCATGACTACGCCACTCCGCAAGAGCCTCTACGTTGGTTTCGCAGGCCTCTCCATCATTGGAACAGCCGCGGCATGTGCCCCCACAACCGAAGCCCCTTCGACCCAAACCCCCGCTACCCAGGATGGGGGCCAGGCCTCCACCAGCAGTCCTTCGTCACCGGGCACTTCATCGTCAACGGCTGTCGCTTCTACCGGCGCTTCCGCCTACAAGGACGGGACCTACAGCTCCGACGGCACGTACACGTCGCCCAATGGCCAGGAGACGGTGGGGGTTGAGCTGACGCTTGCAGCCGACAAGGTTTCTGCGGTCAACATCACGGTCCACCCCTCCAATCCCAATACCAAGAAGTTCCAGGGTGAGTTCGCCAGCGGGATCGCCGCACAGATCGTGGGCAAGGATATCGACGAACTCAACGTCTCCAAAGTGGCTGGCTCTTCACTGACTTCCGGTGGCTTCAACGAAGCCGTGGAACAGATCAAGTCCCAGGCCAAGTAGCAGCCATGCCGCACCCTGGCTGGAGCACCTTCCGCTTCGAAGGGATCGGTACGCAGTGGGAGATATCGACGCCGGCCGGCTTGGTTGCCGCTGTCCGGCGTGAACTGCTTGAAGTGGTCGCGGCGTACGACACGACGTGGTCACGGTTCAGGACGGATTCCTTGGTGTCCGGCCTTTCCCGTAGCGCAGGAAAAATCACCCTTCCGGGGCACGCCGTCCGCCTGCAAGAGGTCTATTCGACGCTGTATCGCCTCAGCGGTGGTGCCATGACCCCGCTCATCGGCAGCAGCCTGGAGCGGCTGGGTTATGACGCCACTTATGCCCTCAAACCATCGGGCAGTCCCCTCCCTCCGCCCCGCTGGGAAGACGTCCTTGATTGGGCAGGGACCGAGATGTCGGCAAAAGAACCGGTGGTTTTGGACACAGGAGCCGCCGGGAAGGGCCAGCTCGTGGACCTCTTGGGCGGAGTCCTGCGGGAAGCCGGGTACGCCGACTTCCTGTTGGACGGAAGTGGCGACATGCTGCACTCCGGAAACCAGCCGGTCACCGTTGCTTTGGAGCATCCCTATAACCCCCGGCAGGCCATAGGGACGGTGGAACTGCACAACTCCGCATTGTGTGCCTCGGCCTCGAACCGCCGCGTGTGGGGTGATGGTCTCCACCATGTCCTGGATGGAACAACGGGCAAACCTGTACACACCACTGTGGCTACATGGACCATGGCTGAGAGCGCCCTGGTGGCTGACGGCCTGGCCACGGCATTGTTCATGCTTGAACCTGCTCCGCTGGAGAAGGAATTCGACTTCTCATGGCTGACGGTGTCGTCGAGCGGTGCTGCCGCCTTTTCGAAAGGTTTTGAGGGGAGACTGTTCACATGATTGCCGCTAAGTCCCGCGTGGACACCTGGTTGGGCCACTTCACCATGTACCGCTTGATTCTCTGGGTGCTGGGCGTGCTAGTGGCCTACAGCATGGTCCTCAACGTCTTGGGATGGTTGACCTTTGGCCTACCCGAGATGCTGGTCCATTTGGTGCTTTGCCTGGGCGTAACCTATGCCTCCGGCCGACTCCTGGCTTGGCTCTTTGGTGTCAAGCAGCATACGGAGTCGTCACTGATCACTGGACTGCTGCTGTACTTCCTTTTCTGGCCCGCCTTTGGAGCGATGGAGATCGCGGGCGTTGCGTTGGCTTGTGTGCTGGCCAGCGTGTCCAAGTACGCCCTGGCCTTCCGCGGGCGTCATATCTTCAACCCGGCCGCCGCAGGTGCGTTCATTACGGGCCTGACGGGGCTCAATATCGCCACGTGGTGGGCTGCCACGCCGGCGATGCTGTGGCTGCTGGTTCCCGGAGTGCTGATTGTCCTGTATCGCACACGGAAAATGCTGATGGCCAGCGTTTTCCTGGTGACGGCCACTGGCATCATCACCGTCGAGCTACTTAGCCGCAATATGTCGCTGGGACAGGCTTTATGGCAGTCCTTGGCCCAACGGCCGCTGCTGTTCTTCGTCGGCTTCATGCTTTCGGAACCACTCACCCTGCCTCCCCGTCGCTGGCAGCAGTTGGCGCTTGCCGCCGTCGTGGGTGTCGTTTTCGCAGTCCCCTATAACTTCGGCTTTATTGCCAACTCCCCGGAACTCGCACTGCTGCTGGGTAACCTCATTGCGTTCTTTGTTGGACAGCGGGGCGGCGTCCACCTGACGTTCAAGGGTTCGCGCCCCCTCACCCCTGCCAGTACTGAATTCAGGTTCGAACCGCAGCGTCCAGTGCGCTTTGAGCCCGGACAGTTCATGGAGCTCAATCTGCCGCATTCCGGATCCGACGGTAGGGGCCGTCGCCGCGTCTTCAGCATTACCAGCCCTCCTGGTGCGGCTGAGGTTACCTTCGGCGTGGGTACGGCCGAGCCACTGTCTGCAGCGAAGAAGGCGCTGCTTGCGCTTCGACCCGGGGACACCGTTGCTGCAACAGCCGTGGGGGGAGACTTTGTTTTACCGCACGACGCCGGGAAGCCGGTCCTGCTGATCGCCGCAGGAATCGGCATCACGCCTTTCCTGTCGCAACTGGCCGCCGACAACGCCGCGCGCGACACGGTGGTGGTATACCTCGCGAAAGGTCGCGAGGAGCTGGCCTCCGTGGAACAGCTGCAAGCCTCCGGAGCGAAGGTCATCGCCCGCCTTGCGGACGGTTCCACTCCCCCGGAGTTCATGGTCGACGCCGGTACCTCCAGAATCGATGCAGCGCGCCTTAAGGAGCTGGTTCCGGACATTGGGGATCGGGAAGTCTTTGTCTCGGGCTCGCCGGCGAGTGTGGATTCCCTTCGAGCTGCAGCACGTGTCGCAGGGGCGCGGCGAGTCCACGTGGACTCGTTTGCGGGTTACTGATTCGAAGGGCCCGGGGCCGGGCCTGCTGCTCCTGCGCCGTGACTTTCCTCCGCTGTGCCGGGTTTTCATTTGCGGCACAGGGACTGCTAAGCTCTAGGACGTCCCACCGGCAACGGAGGGAACCCTGGATGCCCTCGTAGCTCAGGGGATAGAGCGTCTGCCTCCGGAGCAGAAGGCCGTAGGTTCGAATCCTATCGAGGGCACAACGAATACCCCGCCAGCCCTGCTGGCGGGGTATTTTGCGTGCCGGATATGGACTATCAGTTGGGGGCTTGCCGGGCTTGGACCGCAATATTGTCAGCCCCTGCTCCTAGGCTGATTTCAATTGGTCATACCGATAGCCAAAGGGGTTTTGCCGTGATGTGTTCAATCGTCCCGCCGTATATGCTGCGCAGGATCGCTGCCCGGAACGAACCACGCCTCCGGGCAGTTGCCAGGGCCGCGAAGGAGTCGTTGCTGCATATCAAGGACCTCCAGGCCATCCGGACAGCCCCCATCCCTGCTGCACCGCCGAGCGCACGTCAAGCCAAACCCGGTCCGCCCAAGCGGACAATCTTCGATGCCGAGTCCTCCGAGGCCTTGCCCGGCCGCATTGTCCGCAAGGAAGGAACACCACCCGTCGGCGACGCTGCTGCGGACGAGGCCTACGACGGCCTCGGGAGCACACACCGGCTGTACGGGGAAATCTTCGGGAGGGACTCCATTGACGATGCAGGGCTCGCCCTGGATGCAACGGTTCATTACGGGAAGCTCTACGACAACGCCTTTTGGGACGGGAGCCAAATGGTCTTCGGCGACGGCGATGGCCAAATTTTTCAGCGCTTCACCAAATCCGTGAGTGTCATCGGCCACGAACTTGCACACGGGGTCACCCAATACACAGCCAATTTGGCCTATCGGAACCAGGCCGGCGCGCTGAACGAGTCCATGTCGGATGTTTTCGGTGTCCTCGTCGAGCAGTATCTGAAGCAGGAGTCGGCCCGGGATGCCAGTTGGCTCATCGGGGAGGGCCTCTTCACAGATCAGGTCCAAGGCGCCGCCCTGCGCTCAATGAAGGCGCCGGGGACGGCTTATGACGACGATGTTTTGGGTAAAGACCCGCAACCGGATTCCATGGATACGTACGTACGGACGAGTGCTGACAATGGCGGAGTGCATATCAACTCCGGCATCCCCAATAAGGCCTTCTACGTGGTTGCCACGGAACTCGGAGGCAATGCGTGGGAGGCACCCGGCCAGATTTGGTACGACACCTTGACCAGTGGATCCCTGCCGGCAACCTGCACGTTTGGAAAGTTTGCCAAGACTACGGTCGCCACTGCTGAGGAACTTTTCGGGACCGGATCAGCTGAGCATGACGCCGTCCTGAAGGCGTGGGAGACTGTGAAGGTCAAGGTTTAGTCAGGTGGCGGGACCGGACAGTTTGCTTCGGTCCCTGCCGGCTGGCTGACAACGGAACGTCGAACGAGAAGCAGCCGGCCATGAAGATCACCGTCCAACGCAGTGGGGGAATCGCCGCGATGACACGCGTCTGGAGCGTAGATGCTGTGTCCCCCGATGAGAAGGAACGATGGGTGCCGATCGTTGAGGCCTGCCCGTGGGACGAAGCCAAGAGTCAGTCCCGGACACCTAATGAGCCGGACCGGTTCATGTACTCCATCCGTGCGGGGCAGCGGCGGGCAACCCTTCCCGACCGCGCCGTAACTGGCCCCTGGCAGGAACTGGTGGAATGTGCCAAGGCCGAAGGTGCGGAGTCACGAGGCGGCTTCGGAAGCCGCCGCTAAAAGGAGCCACGCTTACAGCCCGGAGCAGTTTCGGTCGGCATCCATGTGGCGCGATTTCAGATGGCTTCTGCCAACTGCCCCCGGAATGCCCGCCTGTAGCTTTGCGGACTTGTGTCCAACACTTTGGTGAAGTGGTGACGCAGCAGGACGGAATGCCCGAACCCTGCAACCCGGGCGATCTCGTCGATGTTCAACTCAGTGGTTTCCAACAGTTCCTGCGCACGCAGCACACGTTGAGAGTTCAGCCATGCTGCGGGCGTCGCTCCGGTTTCCGCCCGGAAACGGCGGGCAAACGTCCTGGGAGACATGTGGAGCCGTGCAGCCAACTCGTTCACGCTGTGCTCTTCGTCGAGGTGTTCAACCATCCAGCGCAGCAATGCCTCCATGGGAGCTGAACCACAGCGGGGCATAGGCCTGTCGATGAACTGGGCCTGGCCGCCGTCGCGATGCGGCGGTACCACCATGTCGCGCGCGATCGCGGCTGCTACATTCGCTCCCAACTCCTCACGAACGAGATGAAGGCATGCGTCGATTCCGGCGGCCGTGCCGGCGCTGGTGATGATGGTCCCGTCCTGAACGTAGAGGACGTTCTCGTCCACGATCGCGTCCGGGTACCGGCTGGCCAGGTCCTGCGAATAGTGCCAGTGCGTGGTGCAGCGACGCCCGTCCAGCAACCCTGCCCGGGCCAGGGCATAAGCACCGGAGCAAATGGACATCACCCACGCGCCCCTGGCATGCGCTGCGCGCAAGGCAGCCATAACGGACTCGGGGACGTCCTGGTCACGGCCGAACGGCGCCATGATGACGAGATCTGCGTCGGCGGCTGCTTCGAGGCCGAGGTTTACATGAAGGGATAAGCCGGACTTCATGCGGATATCACCCGGTTCCGGGGCAACCACGCGGAAGTCAAAAGCCGGCACCCCGGCACCACGGTCTGATCGGTCAATGCCGAAGACCTCGAAGGCTGTACCGAATTCAAAGACCGAGAAGTTGGGAACCACGATCACCGCCACTGATTTCAACATAACTCCAGTGTGGCAGAAAATTATCTAAAAGGGGCATTTCTGCCACTGTTTCTTCAACTGCCCCAGGAGCACGCTTGAGGTATGGAAATCTTCGGAATCATCCTCTTCATCGTCCTCACCACCGCCGTCGCTGCCACCGTTTCAGCCCTGTTGAAGGATGGCCGCGGGCACAACCCGCCCATCAACTCCAAGGAACCCTGGAGCGCTTTCGAGGCACCGAGCAGCCCGTATTGGAACCCCCGTATTTACTAGGGGAATGCCAAGCCACGGCAAAGGCCGGAAAGCCACATCCACACGACGCCCGTCCGTTCACGGAATTCTGCAGGATTCCCCCGAACGGCGGGCGTCCCTATTTTGCCCAACGCCCGCCAAGGACCCAATCGGATGCCCCATGGGCTAGATTCACATGCATGATCCAAACGTCTGCGCGGCTCCTCCAGCTGTTGTCACTGCTGCAGGTGCGTCGGGAGTGGACGGGACCGGCCTTGGCCCACCGCATGGGGGTGACGGAACGGACCGTGCGCCGGGACATCGACAAGCTGCGCAACCTGGGATACCCCATACACGCCTCCCCCGGAATAGCTGGCGGCTATCAGCTTGGCGCCGGCGCGCAGCTTCCCCCGCTGCTGCTGGACGACAATGAAGCGCTGGCCGTCGCTTTGGGCCTCAATTCCGTAGCCGCGGGCCCGGTGGCAGGCATTGGTGAGGCATCCGTTCGCGCCTTGGCGAAGCTGGAGCAGGTCTTACCGTCCCGCCTGCGTCCCAAGTTCGCCATGCTGAAAGCCGCCGTCACCACTCTCCCCAGCAACGCGGGCACCGTTGATCCCCAGCAACTGACCGTCGTCTCCGCCGCAATATCGGACCGGCGCCAAATCTCCTTCGACTACGTCACATCCGACGGCGAATCAGCACGCCGGCTGGTGGAGCCCTACAGGCTGGTGGACACTGGACGCCGATGGTATCTGGTGGCGTGGGACGTTGACCGGGAGGATTGGCGAACCTTCAGGGCTGATCGTCTTGCTTCCCTGCCATCGGAGCGCAAGAGGTACACGCCAAGGCCCCTGCCTGCGGAAGACCTGGCCGCTTACGTGCAGGAGTCCATCACCCGCTCGCCGTACAGGTTCGACGTCGTGGTGCGGCTCCGCGCTCCCCTGGCCGAGGTATCCGCCGTCGTTAGTTCCCAATACGCGACGCTGACGGCCGACGGCCCGAAAACCACCATCCTGCGGTCGGGATGGGACAACCTGGCCGCCCCGGCGGCGTATCTGGCAGCTATGGACATGGATTTTGAGATCCTGGAGCCTGCTGAATTCAAGGCGTACGCCATGGGACTCTCCAGCCGGCTGCGTGCTGCGGCCGGGACTGTGACGGACACAGCGGACGTGGAACCCTACTCACAGTAGACTGACAGCAGCCATGACACTTCATATTTCCTATCCCGCAGAGCTGCCCGTATCCGAGCGCCGCGAGGATCTGATGGCGGCCATCGCCGCAAACCAGGTGACCATCATTGCCGGCGAGACCGGTTCGGGTAAAACCACGCAGATCCCCAAGATGTGCCTCGAGCTTGGCCTTGGAGACAAGGGCCTGATCGGACACACCCAGCCTCGCCGGCTCGCAGCGCGCACGGTGGCCGAACGCATCGCTTCCGAACTCGACGTGGAAATTGGCCAGGAAGTTGGCTTCCAGGTCCGCTTCACCGGCGAGGTCAGTGCGTCCACCAAAATCAAGCTGATGACCGACGGCATCCTGTTGGCTGAGATTCAGCGGGACAAACTTCTGCGGAAATACAGCACCATCATCATCGACGAGGCCCATGAGCGCAGCCTCAACATCGACTTCATCCTGGGCTACCTCAAGCGCATCCTCCCCCAGCGCCCGGACCTTAAGGTCATCATCACCTCGGCCACCATCGATCCCCAACGGTTTGCCAAACACTTCGGGTCCGAGGAAGATCCGGCACCGATCATCGAGGTTTCCGGACGAACATATCCGGTGGAGATCCGGTACAGGCCTTTGTCGCAGCCGGCGGGCGGGGACGAAGACACCTCGGACGATGAACTCGAAGAGGACCGCGATCCCCTTGACGCTGTCTGCGACGCCGTGGACGAGCTCGCCAAGGAAGCACCCGGCGACATCCTCATTTTCTTCTCCGGTGAGCGCGAAATCCGCGATGCTGCCGAGGCCATCAACGGCCGCATCCAAACGAACAGGCGCCTTGCCGGGACGGAAGTCCTCCCCCTATTTGCCCGGCTGAGCCTTCAAGAGCAACACAGGGTCTTCAACCCCGGCGGAAAACGGCGCATCATCCTTGCCACCAACGTTGCCGAAACGTCGCTAACCGTACCAGGCATCAAGTACGTGATCGATACCGGAACCGCTCGTATTTCCCGATACTCACACCGGACTAAAGTCCAGCGTCTTCCCATCGAGCGAGTGTCCCAGGCATCGGCCAACCAGCGCTCGGGCCGCTGCGGGCGCGTTTCCGAGGGCATTGCCATCCGTTTGTACTCGGAAGAGGACTTCGAGTCGCGTCCGCTGTTCACGGATCCGGAGATTCTCCGGACCAACCTCGCTGCCGTCATCCTACAGATGACCGCCATGGGAGTTGCCCGCGGACCCAAAGACGTAGAGAACTTCCCGTTCGTGGAACCGCCCGACTCCCGGGCCATCAACGACGGCGTCACGCTCCTGCGCGAACTCGGCGCCTTGACGTCGCCCAAGTCCGGTAACGCAGGTGGCAACGGTCGCACCGGCAGTGGACTGACCGCCGTCGGGCAGAAATTGGCACAGCTGCCGGTGGATCCTCGGCTGGGCAGGATGATAGTGGAGGCGGGAAAGCGTGGCTGTGTCCGTGAAGTCATGATCCTGGCCGCTGCCCTCACCATCCAGGACCCCCGTGAACGGCCAACGGACAAACAACAGTTAGCTGCGGAGAAGCATGCACGGTTCCGGGACGAACTCTCGGACTTCACCGGCTTCCTCAATCTGTGGAACTACATCCAGGAAAAGCAGCGCGAGCTGTCCTCTACCCAGTTCCGCAAGCTATGCCGCAACGAATTCATCAACTACCTGCGCGTCCGCGAGTGGCAGGACCTCTTCACCCAGCTCCGACAGATGGCCAAACCCCTTGGCATCTCCCTGGACAACAAACGGGAAGCGGATCCCGTGGGCAACTACGAGGGCATCCACATCAGCCTGCTCTCGGGGCTGCTGAGCCACATCGGCCTCTTGGATGAGCGCAAGCGGGAATATGCAGGCGCCCGCGGAAGCCGTTTTGCGATCTTCCCCGGTTCAGCACTGTTCAAGAAGTCGCCCACGTTCGTGATGGCGGCGGAACTGGTGGAAACGAGCCGCCTGTGGGCCCGTGTCGCCGCAAAGTTCGATCCCTTGTGGGCCGAGCAGGTAGCTCCGGACTTGGTGAAGCGGTCCTACAGTGAACCGCATTGGTCTTCCCGGCAAGGCGCCGTCATGGCTCATGAGAAAGTGACGCTGTACGGCGTACCGATCATTCCCAACCGGCGGGTCAATTACGGGCGCGTCGATCCCGAACTTTCGCGCGAATTGTTCATCCGCCATGCCCTGGTGGAAGGTGAATGGAGGACCCATCACAAATTCTTCCACCGTAACCGCGCCCTCCTGCAGGAAATCGAAGAACTCGAAACCCGCATGCGGCGCCGGGACATCCTGGTGGACGATCAGACGCTCTTCGAGTTCTACGATGCACGCGTTGGCAAGGAAGTGGTCTCCGAGAGGCACTTTGATAAGTGGTGGAAGGACGCCCGGCAATCAGACCCCGACCTTCTGGACTTCGACCAATCGTTACTGATGAGCGAAGACGCCGAAGCCTTGGACGACTCCGCGTATCCGAAGACTTGGATGCACAAGGGATTCGAATTACCGCTGAGCTACGAGTTCCATCCTGTGGCACCTGGCTCGGCCCCCAACCCCTCCGACGGCGTCACCGCCGAAGTTCCGGTGTTGTTCCTCAACCAGCTGGACGATGCCCCCTTCCGCTGGCAAATCCCCGGCCAGCGGGTGGAGCTGGTCACTGCCCTCATCAAATCGCTGCCTAAGCAAGTTCGGAAGAACTTTGTGCCCGCCCCGGACGTTGCGAGGCAAGCAACCGCGGCACTGGAAGCGGACTTCGATCCCGCCACCGATGAGCTCGAGCCATCCTTGGAACTGGTCCTTCGCCGGCTCCGCGGGCACGTCATTCCTCCCGGATCCTGGAATTGGGATGCAGTACCGCCCCATCTACGCGTCAGCTTCAAGGTGGTGGACAGCAGTGGCAAGGTACTCGACGAAGGAAAGGACCTCGCCGAACTCCAGGAAAAACTGGCACCGGCCACACGCCGCGCCATCGCTGAATCCCTCGGAGCAACGCCTGCGACGACGTCACGCGCGAAAAGCGTCAAGGCAACCGGCGCGGCGGGGGCACCCAGCGGCGAAACGCCAGGGCCGGCT
>NZ_AKKK01000030.1 GCF_000281065.1 Arthrobacter sp. M2012083 | reverse complement strand
CCGCGGCGGGGGGCCCCCCCCCCCTGCCGTTTTGCCGTAATGGCCGTCAGAGCCAGCACGCCTGCGGCGAGAAGGCTGGAAGCGATGTTGAGCCCTTGATAGCCGATCCACGCAAGAAGCAGGCCGGAGGTTGCGCCTCCGAGCGCTCCGGCGGCACCCATCAGCGTGTCCGAGACACCTTGAACCGTGACCCGTTGGTCAGGCACGACACTCTCGGCCAACAGCGTTGACCCTGCAATTGTTGCCGCCGACCAGCCCAGGCCCAGGAGTATCAACCCCACGGTCACCAACACGGGCTCCTGCTGGCCGAATCCAGCGACGAACACCGCCACAAGAAGAAGTCCATGGCCCATGGCAATGGTCTGAAAGCGGCCGGCCTTGTCCGTTAGCCAACCCCAGAGTGGCGATAAAGCGAACATTCCAGCGATGTGCAGCGAAATCGTGAGCCCGATAACCACCAGTGCATCCGTGCTGCCGGTGGTTCCATGGTGTCCCTCATGGGATCCGCCCACGAGCTGTTGAAGATGCAGCGGGGTCATGGACATGACCGCCACCATGACGGCGTGGGCAGCTACGACGGCTGCCAGGGCCAGTATCGCCTGTGGTGATGATCGGACGGCTCGAAGACCGGACCTGATGGTTCCCCGGACAGGCTGAGCTCCCGGCTCGCCGTTGACGTCAGCCTGACGGGCCAAGCGGCGGGACAGCAGCAGAGGGTCCGGCCGTAGTCCCGCAAACAGAAGCCCCGCGGCCAGGAACAATCCGACGGCGGAGAACACAAAGGGGCCCGCGATGGGCGGCAGGCCAAGTGCCGCACCTACGGTGGCTCCCGGCTGAATCAGGTTGGGCCCTGCCACGGCCCCGATGGTGATGGCCCAGACCACCGTGGACAATGATCGTCCGCGGTGCTCGGGTTCGGCGAGGTCGACAGCGGCGAAACGAGCCTGCAGGTTCGCCGCTGTGCCAAGGCCCAGAAAAGCTGCGCCAAGCAAAAGCAGCACGAACGACTCGCTCATGACTGCGGTAATGATGAGCAAGGCACCCGCCATCGCAGCTGCCAGGCCGGTGACGAGCCCTACGCGCCGGCCGCGTGACTCAGCCAACCTTGCCAGCGGCAGGGCTGCGATTGCTGCAGCCAGTGTCAGGACGGTGGTGATCGAGCCAGCCCAGGCTTCGGAACCTGATAGGTCCACGGCCAGCAGGGATCCGATTGAAAGGGTCGCACCATTGCCAACGCCGCTGAGCAGCTGTGCGGAACTGAGCAGGAAAACAGTACGGCGCTGAACCCGTTGTGGGTCCAGCGCCGTAGTTGAAGTGGTAGTCACTTCACGAGACTACAACCTTTGGAGGTACTTACTCTGCCTCGCTCATGCTCTTTTTGACATCTGCCTCGAGTCGGGCATCCAGCTTGGCCTGCCGTGCTTGAGGGCTCATCAGGCTGGCAACAACAGCAACGAGGATGGTACCGACAATGACCGCCAGCGACACATACGTGGGGATCTCAGGAGCCCACTCGATGTGGTGTCCACCGTTGATGAACGGAAGTTCGTTCACGTGCATGGCGTGCAGGACAAGCTTGACCCCGATGAAGGCCAGAATGACGGACAGGGCATGCTTCAGGTACACCAGGCGTGTCATGAGACCGCCGAGGAGGAAGTACAGCTGGCGCAAGCCCATCAAGGCGAAGATGTTGGCAGTGAAGACGATGAAAGCGCTTTGGGTCAGGCCAAAGATCGCGGGGATGGAGTCCACAGCGAACAGGAGGTCGGTCAGGCCGATCGTGATAAAGACGATCAGCATGGGGGTGAAGACCTTCTTGCCGTCCACCATGGTGCGGATCTTGTTGCCGTCAAATTTCTCGGACATCGGGAGAACCTTGCGGATCCGGGCAATGAGCGGGTTCTCAGTGTCTTCTTCGTCCTCGCCGGAATCCTTGGCCTGCTTCCAGGCTGTCCACAGCAGGAATGCGCCAAAGATGTAGAACACCCAGCTGAACTGCTCGATGACCACTGCGCCCAGGGCGATGAAGATACCGCGAAGGATCAGGGCGATGATGATGCCCACCATCAGCACTTCCTGCTGGTACTTACGGGGCACCGAGAAGCGGGCCATGATGATGATGAACACAAAGAGGTTGTCGATGCTCAGGCTGTACTCAGTGACCCAGCCTGCGACGAATTGGCCGCCATATTCGGGGCCCGCAAAGATAAACATTGCAACTGCAAACAGCAGGGCAAGTCCTACGTAAAAGCTGACCCACAGGCCGGCTTCTTTCATGGAAGGTTCATGGGGACGCTTAACGACCAACAGGAGGTCGATCAGCAGGATGATTCCGAGAACGACAAAGGAGCCGATCTCGAACCAGACGGGAAGCTGCATTAAAGGTGCCTTTCGCAGGGTACGGGAAAGCGGTGTAAGTCTCTCCGGCCTGCCAGGGTGCGGTGAATGCAGATTTTGGCGGCCCGCTAGGTCCGGCGAGGCATCTGTGCCTTGCGTGCTGACGGACGTAGCGCTTGGGATACTCCCCTACGTGACCTCAACCTTACCCTAGGCGTGCCCGGCGGACTGCATCTGGCGTAATTCGCGCTTCAACTCCTTGACTTCATCACGGATGCGGGCCGCGACTTCGAATTGCAGTTCAGCAGCTGCCCCGTGCATCTGTTCCGTCAGTTGCTCGATGAGTCCCACGAGGTCTTCAGCGGGAGCTGCGGCAAGACCATCCTGCCGGACCGTGGCGGCACCCTTGGCAGCCGATTTGCTGCGCTTCCCACCCTTGGCCAAGCGGTTGTTGTTGAGCAGCTCCTGGGTGTCTGCGTCTTCCTTGGCCAGCTGATCGGTGATGTCGGCAATTTTCTTGCGCAACGGCTGGGGGTCTATGCCGTGATCCGTGTTGTATTGGACTTGGATGGCACGGCGCCGGTTAGTCTCCTCAATAGCGTGGGCCATGGAGTCCGTGATCCGGTCCGCGTACATATGTACCTGACCCGAGACGTTACGGGCGGCACGTCCGATGGTCTGGATCAGGGAGGTAGAGGAACGCAGGAAACCTTCCTTGTCGGCATCCAGGATGCTGACGAGGGAAACCTCGGGAAGGTCCAAGCCTTCGCGGAGCAGGTTGATGCCCACCAGAACGTCGAAGACGCCCATCCGGAGCTCGCGGAGCAGTTCCACTCGACGCAGGGTGTCGACGTCGGAGTGAAGATATTCCACCTTGACGCCATGCCCCACCAGGTAGTCCGTGAGGTCCTCTGCCATGCGCTTGGTCAACGTGGTGACCAGGACGCGTTCGTTCTTTTCCGTGCGGGTCCTGATTTCACCGAGCAGGTCATCGATCTGACCCTTGGTGGGCTTGACTACAACCTCGGGGTCGATGAGGCCGGTGGGGCGAATGATCTGCTGAACGTAGCCGTCGGCTTTGCCAAGCTCGTACTTACCCGGGGTGGCGGACAGGTACACGGTCTGGCCGATGCGTTCCAGGAATTCATCCCATTTCAGGGGCCGGTTGTCCATGGCCGACGGCAGGCGGAAGCCGAAGTCCACGAGATTGCGCTTACGGGACATATCGCCCTCGTACATGGCACCGATCTGCGGAATGGTGACATGGGATTCATCAACCACGAGAAGGAAGTCATCCGGGAAGTAGTCGATCAGGCAGTGTGGTGCCGTTCCGGGCTCGCGGCCATCGATATGGACGGAGTAGTTCTCAATACCGTTGCAGAAACCCATCTGCTGCATCATTTCGAGGTCGTACGTTGTGCGCATCCGGAGTCTCTGGGCTTCCACAAGCTTGTTCTGGCCTTCGAGGACCTGTAAGCGATCAGCAAGTTCGTCCTCGATCCGCTTGATCGCTCGCGCCATACGCTCAGGACCCGCCACATAGTGCGATGCCGGGAACACATACATCTCTTCCTCGTCCCGGAGAACCTCACCGGTGAGGGGATGGAGTGTCTGGATGTTCTCGATTTCATCACCGAAGAATTCGATCCGTATGGCGAGTTCCTCGTACATAGGGATGATCTCCACGGTATCGCCACGGACACGGAAGGTGCCCCGATGGAAGTCCATGTCATTGCGTGCGTACTGCATGGAAACGAACTTCCGGAGGAGGTGGTCGCGGTTCATTTCTGCGCCCTTGCGGAGCGTGACCATGCCGGCGATGTACTCTTCAGGCGTACCCAAGCCGTAGATGCAGGACACTGTGGCCACTACGATGACGTCCCGGCGGGTCAGCAAGGCGTTGGTGGCAGAGTGCCGAAGCCTTTCCACTTCCTCATTGATGGAGGAGTCTTTCTCAATGAAGGTATCCGTCTGCGCTACGTATGCCTCGGGCTGGTAGTAGTCGTAGTAGGAGACGAAGTACTCCACCGCATTGTTGGGCAGCAGCTCCCGGAATTCATTGGCCAGCTGGGCCGCGAGGGTCTTGTTCTGGACCATGACCAGGGTGGGTCGCTGGACCTGCTCGATGAGCCATGCCGTGGTGGCGCTCTTACCCGTACCAGTGGCGCCGAGGAGGACAACGTCCTTTTCGCCGTTGTTGATTCGTTCGGTGAGTTCTGCGATGGCAGTCGGCTGATCACCGGCGGGTTTGAACTCACTGATCACTTCGAAAGGCGCGACGACACGGTTGATTTCCTGGGCAAGGCTCATAAAACCAATCTACCCCCGCCCCAGGACAGCTACTGTCCGCGTTTGCCTTCAGCTGAAGACTTATACGACGGCGGCATCCAGCCTGTGCGCTCGGCCCAGGCGTTCATGAGCGGCCAGGCGACCTCGGTGAACCACGGCTCCTTTGCCTCTGAGTAGTCCCCTGTGCCGTGATCCGCCGCATGCGCGGCCGCCAATTCCTGTTTGTGTGCCTGATACAGCGCCACGGCTGGTGGTTCTGCCCGCAACCAGTCACGGAAAAGCAGCGCATAGCGCCATCCGGGTGAGCCTGCCACCCGGACGTGCAGATTCACGGGCCGACCTGGATCAGCGTTGGCATGGAGTCTTTTCTGCCAATGCGCAGGAACGGGGTGAGAGGGTTTCGGGGTGTCCTCAATTGCCTGCGGCACCGAGGGGAAACCGGCAGCAGCGAGGAGAGGCGCGATGCGGTCCGCTGTCCCCAGATCAGCCACAGAGAGTTGGAGGTCGATCACGTCCTTTGCCACCAGTCCCGGTACCGACGTCGAGCCGATATGGTCCACTGCAAGGATGTCGTGGGGAGCGGCAACGAGAATGCGCTCCGCGAGCCGTTCGGCTTCGTCCTTCCACTCCCCCTTCGACCCGCTCATGACAGGGCCCTCTTTACGGGATGCCCTGGTGCCCCGGCTGAGGTTCTCCGCGAAGGGCACCAGGCGGCCCTCCCACAGAGTATCCACGGCGGCGAGCAGCTCTTGCCGGCTTCCGGAGTTGTCCAGGACAATGTCGGCAGCGGCATTTCGTTCCGCACGCGTGGCCTGTGACGACATTCGGGCCAGTGCGTCATCCCTGGACATCCCGCGGACCTCCACCATGCGCTGAATGCGCACGTCGTCGGGAGCATCCACCACCACTACCAAGTGGAAGTTGCTGCCCTGCCCGGTTTCGACGAGGAGCGGAATGTCCTGGACCACGATGTCACCAGGGCCTGCACCTGACACAATCGCCGCAGCAGCCTCGCGGACCAACGGATGGACGATGCCATTCAGCACTCGGCGCTGGGCGGGATCGTGGAACACGATGGAGCCCAGTTTGGGTCGATCAAGCCGGCCCTGCTCGTCAAGAATCCCATGGCCAAAGGCCTCCACGACGCGGGCCAGTCCCGGAGTTCCAGGCTCCACCACTTCCCGCGCAATGAGATCTGCGTCCACAAGGATCGCACCCAATTCCTGCAACCTGGATGCCACCAGTGATTTCCCCGAGGCGATGCCGCCCGTCAGCCCGATCTTCAGCACCCTCCAACACTAGACTGAAGCGGTGGAAAATGAGGATGACAGCCGCGCGACAACGTACACGACACTGGCGGTGGGTGGGGATTTCCGCCACGAACTGGAGATCCGGCGGTCCCGTTTCATTACCGTTCTTCGGCGCTCACCCGACGAGGAAACCGCCCGCTCACTGGTTAGTGACTTGCGGCGTGAATTCCACGACGCCCGTCACCATTGCTCAGCTTTCGTCTTAGGTCCTGATCGGATGATTCAACGGTCCAGCGACGACGGTGAACCCTCGGGCACGGCAGGCATTCCCATGCTGGAGGCCCTGATCAAACGTGAGACCGCGCCGGGGCTGACGAACCTCAGCGACGTAAGTGCCGTCGTCGTGCGCTATTTCGGCGGTGTCCTCCTGGGTGCGGGTGGCCTGGTCCGGGCGTATTCGGAATCTGTTTCTACTGCGTTGGATCTCGCCTCGTTGGTCCGGCGGCAAAGACTACGTTTGTGCGCCATCGACGTCCCCCACGCCGAGGCCGGCCGTGTGGAGAACGAACTTCGCAGCGCCGGCTACGTCATGGCGGAGACCGGATACGAACCCAGGCACACCGTACTTCGAGTGGCTTTGCCGGATGATGCAGCAGCCATCGAGGCGGCCCGCTCACGGCTGGCTTCGCTGACAGCCGGCAACGTGGAGCTCAAGCCACAGGGAACCGAATGGGTTGACGTCCCCCGCTGAACATGGGCGGCTTTCCGGATTAAAGCAAAAGGACCCCTGCCCGAAGGCAGGGGTCCTTTCCTGGCTATTCAGCACATCCCGTGAGGGAGGCGGAATTAGTTGCCGGTCAGCTTCTCACGCAGTGCGGCGAGTGCTTCGTCAGACGCCAGGGTACCAGCGTTGGACTCGGCAGCAGCAGGCTCCGAGGAGTAGCTCGTGGTGCCGGAGTCGCTCTCACCGGACGTTGCAGCAGCAGCGTCGTCGGCAGCGTGCTGGGCAACCTGCTTCTTGTGGGCTTCCCAGCGGGTCTGGGCGTCAGCGTACTGCTGCTCCCAAGCGGCGCGCTGGGTCTCGTAACCTTCGAGCCATTCGTTCGACTCGGGGTCGAAGCCCTCAGGGTACTTGTAGTTGCCCTCTTCGTCGTACTCAGCGGCCATGCCGTACAGAGCGGGATCGAACTCGGTGCTGTCAGCGTCAACGCCCTCGTTAGCCTGCTTGAGGGAGAGGGAGATGCGGCGACGCTCGAGGTCGATGTCGATGACCTTGACGAACAGTTCGTCGCCAACGGAGACAACCTGCTCTGCGAGCTCCACGTGGCGGACAGCCAGCTCGGAGATGTGCACGAGGCCTTCGATGCCGTCTTCGACGCGAACGAACGCACCGAACGGAACCAGCTTGGTGACCTTACCCGGAACAACCTGGCCGAGGGCGTGGGTGCGGGCGAAGGTCTGCCACGGATCTTCCTGCGTAGCCTTGAGCGACAGGGAGACACGCTCGCGGTCCAGATCCACTTCGAGGACCTCGACGGTGACTTCCTGGCCAACCTCGACAACCTCGGACGGGTGGTCGATGTGCTTCCAGGACAGCTCGGAAACGTGGACGAGGCCGTCTACGCCGCCCAGGTCCACGAATGCACCGAAGTTGACGATGGAGGAAACAACGCCCGGACGAACCTGGCCCTTTTCCAGCTTGTTGAGGAACGTGGAGCGAACCTCGGACTGGGTCTGCTCGAGCCATGCACGGCGGGACAGCACAACGTTGTTGCGGTTCTTGTCCAGCTCGATGATCTTGGCTTCGATCTGCTGACCGATGTACGGAGCGAGGTCGCGGACACGACGCATCTCCACGAGCGATGCGGGCAGGAAGCCGCGCAGGCCGATGTCCAGGATGAGGCCACCCTTGACAACCTCGATGACGGTACCGGTAACGACACCGTCTTCTTCCTTGACCTTCTCGATGTCGCCCCAGGCGCGCTCGTACTGAGCACGCTTCTTGGAGAGGATCAGACGGCCTTCTTTGTCTTCCTTGGTGAGAACCAAAGCTTCGACCTGATCGCCAACGGCGACGACGTCACCGGGATCAACATCGTGCTTGATGGAAAGCTCGCGGGAAGGGATGACACCTTCGGTCTTGTAACCGATGTCGAGCAGAACTTCGTCGCGGTCGACCTTGACGACGGTACCTTCGACGAGGTCTCCGTCGTTGAAGTACTTGATGGTGGCGTCGACAGCTGCGAGGAAGTCCTCAGCGGTACCGATGTCGTTAATGGCGACTACGGGGGTACCGGGCTTCTCGGTGGAGGTGATGGTCATGTAGTAGGGGCTCCGTTGTGGATAGTTAGTCGGTCAGGCAAACCGCTGCCGCCCGGGTCCGGACGGCAGAACACGGCAAAATACCGGGTCATCCTGATTTGTGGATTAGTACAAATGGATGCATGCACGTAGTACACGCCCGTTTATTCTAGTCGCATTGGCAAAGCAGGGTCAAAAGGAGTGTCACGGCGACAGGACGTCTCCCAGGCGCGCAAACGTGACTCCGTGGTCCAGTAGCTGCGGCAGGGCGCGCGCATAGCCGCTGGCAGTGCCTGCGGCCGGCCTGTTGAAGTGTGAAATGACGATGTCTCCGGGCACTACCCGTCCCACTTCGGCGGCAACGGTGGCTGCCGAAAACGTTGCGCCGCCGTCGCCGTTGACTGTGAAATTGACCGGCAGCAGACCGAGCCTCCGGGTCACCTCAACTGCGACGTCGTCGTAGAACGCAGTACCAGGACGGAAAAACTGTGGGACTTTTCCGCTGATCTCCTGCAGGATCGCCTGGTTACCCATAAGTTCGTCGTAGGCAGCGGCTACGGTGGCGGTCCCGTGGATTCCATACGCTGCCCTGCCGTTCACCGACAACGGGAGGTGGCCGGTGCCGTGATTGGCGAGCTCGAAGAGCGGGTCGACCGCCAGTTCAGCCGAAAGCGAGGGGTTGGCATGGATCCATCGGCTGTTGATGAACAGGGTTGCAGGGACGTTGAGCCGGCGAAGAGTGTTCAGCAGTGCGTGGTCGCACCCCGTGCCCCCGGGGCCGCCGCAGGCGTCGAACGTCAGCGACACGTGATGCGACCGTGAATCGTTCACGACTCCCGTCACATGCAGCCCCCATTCCTTGGGGCGCCTCCCAGCGAACTCTCCCACGATCTGTTGCTTGTCAGGCGTCGACTTGGGTGGAACCACCGGCGCAAGGGCTGCTGCGGCCTGCTCACTGGACCTGGTGGCTACGGAAGGTGGCGCTATGGCCGGACCCGTAGGCGGGGTTTTTGGAGCGGACGGGTTTGTGTTTGACCGAGAGGGGTGCGTCCCGCCGCCCCTGTCGGCACACGCCGTCAGGGCAGCTGACGCCAGGCCCGCCATTCCAAGCAGCACTGATCGCCGGCCGGCCAATGGCCGCCGCTTGGAATCCCCCATGGATGTCCCTATCTGATTGTGGCTATGTGATTGTGGCTATGCGGTTGTCAAGACGTACGCTGCGGAAGGCTAGGTTGCTAGAAGTGCGTCAGGCAATGGGCGGACCGTTCTACAGCAAACAGTTGCTGGGCCAGGAAGGCAGCCCCTGCTGCTTTCTCGCTGACTCGGCCGGCAGCGGCCAATGTTACCGGCGACACGGCCCCAAGGTAGATGGATGCGAGGTCGGTGACGTCAAGGATAAGGTCCGGCGCCTCGCCGGACGCTTCGTTGACGACGGCGGCAGCACCGCCGTCGGACTCCAGAACCCAGGTGCCGCCCGCCAGATCCAAAGAATCCGAAACCTCCAGCACCAGCCTGCCGGCAACCGGGAAGCAGCGGGCGCGCAGGGCAGCAGGAGTATCGAGGATCCTGAGCCACAGCATGTCGCGGATCTCAGAGGCCTCAATGCACCGCGGATCGTCCAAGGCCCACGCCAGAGGGTCGTCCACAGGCGCTTCTGCCCACGTCACTTCGTCAATGAGGTCGATGCTGCCCAGGAAACGCCACAGGTCCAGGTAGGCTGCGTTGCTTGCCGCGACGAGGTCCACAATCTCCATGGTGTACGGCTTGTGGTCCCAACCTTTGAAGCGGTAGGAAACGTAGCCGTCCAGTGACCCGGACAGGTCGTAGTGAAGGGCGCAGCGGACAGAGGTGTCCGGCTTGCCGTCATGGCCAATGGAACCGGAAGCGAGCAGCCGGTAGTACTCCTGCCTGTCGATGGAACCAGGCGAGAGCCGCTGGACGCGTTCAAAGACCTGCGGGGCTACGTCCAACAACACGGCGGGATCGGCGACTTCCACGGTGCCCAGCGGCTGGCCCCTGAGGCGGAAGCGTGGTCCGGTATCGACCTTGATGCTTCGCTCAAAGGTGGCCACACCGAAACCGAAACGTCCATAAATGGAAGCCTCGGACGCCGTCAGGGCGGCCATGGCCAGGCCGTCATCCTTGGCTGCTTCCAAGTCGGCGGTGATCATCCCGCGAAGGATCCCATTTCGCCGGTGGGTGCCGCGGACTGTCACGGCGGTGACGAGGTTGGATTCAAGTTGGCGGCCAAAACCTATGTTCAGGTCCTTGCGCATAGTCGCGTAGGTTGCCACCGGAACGTCGGTGCCAAGTGAATGCACCGGCACGGTGCCATTGACATAGACGCCTGTCAGTTCACGCTTGTCTTTTTGGTAGGCCACCAGGGTTTTGGCCAGATATTCATCATCGCGCCGCTGTTGATGGAATCCGTGGGAGACGGCCTGCACCCAGGTGGTGCAGCGGCTATAGCCGGCGTCATCAGGATCGGCTACGGCTGGGAAACGTTGGACGGTGTACTTTCCGGACATCTTTTCATTGGGATCGGCCACGCCTTCGAGCCTAGCCAGACGCCGGAGGGCGCGCCACCATCACGGCGGCGCGCCCTCCGGCGTTACTTGGAATCCTTGCCCGGCTAGTGTCCGGCCTCGTACCAGCTGGAACCGACACCAATCTGGACATCCAGCGGGACGGACAAATCAGCGGCCGAACCCATCTGGTCGATGACCAACTTCTCCACGGCTTCGCGTTCTCCCGGCGCAACTTCCAGGACAAGTTCGTCGTGGACCTGCAGCAGCATCCGCGACTTGAGGCCCTGGCTGGCGAGCTCCGCCGAGACACCCAGCATGGCGCGCTTGATGAGGTCTGCCGCTGAACCCTGGATGGGCGAGTTCAGCGCGATGCGTTCGGCCGCCTCGCGCGCCTGCCTATTGGTGCTGGTCAGGTCCGGCAGGTAGCGGCGACGACCCTCGATGGTGGCGGTGTAACCGTCTGTCCTGGCCTGGTCCACTACTCCGCGCAGGTAGTCACGAACCCCGCCGAAGCGGTCGAAGTAGTCCTTCATAAGCGTCCGCGCCTCATCCACCGAGATTTCCAACTGCTTGGACAACCCGAAGGACGTCAGGCCGTACGCCAGGCCGTAGGACATCGCCTTCACCTTGGAGCGCATGGCATTGGTTACTTCGGCCGGCGCCACGTTGAAGATCCGGGATCCGACGAAGCGGTGCAGGTCCTCGCCGTCACGGTATGCCTGGATCAGCGCTTCGTCGCCCGAAAGGTGAGCCATGATCCGCATCTCGATCTGCGAGTAGTCGGCAGACAACAGGCACTCGTAGCCTTCACTGACTACGAAGATGCCGCGGACACGGCGCCCTTCCTCGCTGCGAACCGGGATGTTCTGCAAGTTGGGGTTGTTGGAGGAAATGCGGCCCGTGGCTGCGATGTTCTGGGCGTACGTGGTGTGGATGCGTGCGTCGTCCGCCACGGACTTCTTGAGCGTCTCCACCATCTGGGCAAGCTTGGAGGACTCCCGGTGCGCCATGAGCTGAACCAGGAATTCATGGCCCGTCTTCTCCAGCAGCCCCTTCAGCGACGCGGCATCCGTGGTGTAACCGGACTTGATTTTCTTGGTTTTGGGGAGGCCGAGTTCGTCGAAGAGCACCGTTTGGAGTTGCTTGGGTGAACCGAGGTTGACCTCATGCCCGATCGCCGCAAAAGCTTGCTCCTGGGCGTTCCCGATCACTTTGGTGAGGTCAGCCAGCTGCTCATCCATGCGGTCCGTGGACACAAAAATGCCGGTGAGTTCCATCTGGGCCAGCACACGCGCCACCGGGAGCTCAAGGGTGGTCAGCAGGGCATCGGCCTTGCGCTCTGCAAGCTCCTTTTCGAAGTGCTTGCTCAGGGCATGCACGACGGCGGCATGCTGGACGAGGGCTGCTGCCGCAGCTTGATCTGTTTCACCCGAGAGGTCAAGCTCCAGCTGGCCGGACTGGGCAGCAGCCGTGGCCAATGAGATCTTCAAGTGGACCTGGGCGAGCTCCGCGAGGTCGTAGCTGCGCCGGTCCGGCTGGATCAGGTAGCCGGAGATGGAGGTGTCATCCACTACCCCTTCCAGGCCGAGGCCGCGGTTGTGCAGGGCCTTGAGCGCCGACTTGAACTCATGCAGGACCTTGGCTTCCTCGGGGTCCTTGAGCCAGCGGGCCAGGACGGCCTCAGCGGCGGCGTCGAGTCCGGTCAATTCGATGTAGGCGGCTCCGTTGTTCCTGACAACAGCCAAGGCACTCGCATCGTCACCCACGCGTCCGGGCACCAACTGCACTGCCAGCGACGAACGCACCCCGGACCCGGCGGCGAAGAACGACTCAAGTCCTGCAGCATCCGTGAGGACGGAAAACTCGGGAGCTTCGATGGTGTCCGGGGCATCTCCGGCGGTGTCGTCACCATAAAGGTCAAAAAGACGGGTCCGGAGCGTCCGGAACTCCAGTTCCTCGAACAGCTCCTCGATGGCCTGGCGATCCGGACGCGGTTCGTGCAGGTCCTCCAGCGTGATGGGCAACTCCAGATCGGTCAGCAACCGGTTGAGCCTGCGGTTGCGCTTGACGTTCTCAAGGTTCTCTTTGAGGGCGCCGCCAACTTTGCCACCGATCGCGTCAAGGTTTTCGAGGATGCCTTCCAGGCCCCCGTAGAGGTTGATCCACTTGGCGGCCGTTTTGGGCCCGACGCCAGGAACGCCGGGAAGGTTGTCCGCGGATTCGCCCACCAGGGCTGCGAGATCCGAGTACAGGCTGGGTTTGACGAAATACTTCTCTTCGATGGCCGCGGCGTCCAGCTTGGGGATATTGCTCACGCCCTGCTTGGGGTACAGCACAAAGACGTTGTCATTGATCAGCTGGAACGAGTCCCTGTCCCCGGACACAAGGAGGACCTCGAAGCCGGCAGCATCACCTTGAGCGGCCAGCGTGGCCAGGACGTCGTCGGCTTCATATCCGGGCATGGCAATGGTCCTGATGCCCCAGGCTTCCATGACCTTGGCTATCAGGCCGATCTGGCCGGCAAACTCGGCTGGCGTGGCGTTGCGACCGCCCTTGTATTCGCTGTACTCCGCCTTGCGGAATGTCGTGTCATCCGAGACATCGAAGGCCACAGCGACGTGGGTGGGCTTCTGGTCCTTGATCAAGTTGATCAGCATGGACGTAAACCCATGCACGGCGTTGGTGTATTGCCCCCTGGCGGTGGAGAAGTTCTCCGCAGGAAGGGCATAGAAAGCCCGAAAGGCCATGGAATGGCCGTCCAGGACCAGCAGCCTTGGCCGGCCCTCCCCCGTAGCGCTGGTGTTTGCTGTGGCAGAGGGGGTGGGTGCTGTCGCGATGGCAGCAGCTTGGGCCGTTGGAACTTGGTCCGGTTTGGTTGTTTCACTCACAGGTGCCAGCCTAGTTGGCATGATGGACAATTTCACGCCGAACCGGTTTGTCGACGAGCTCAATGAGGCAGGTGTTCCCGAAGAGTTCCACGATTGGCTCTCAGCGCACGGCGTTGGCGCGCTGGTGGTGAAACTGGGCATCCGGTTCACGGAAATGGGCGCCGAGCGAATGGTGGCTACCATGCCAGTGGAAGGAAACACGCAGGTGGCAGGAATCCTCCACGGCGGCGCGCATGTTGTCCTGGCTGAGACTTTGGGATCGTTCGCCGCATCCCTGCACGCCGGCAAGGGTCGCCATGCGGTGGGCATCGAGGTGGGGGCAACCCACCACCGTTCCGTTGCCAGCGGCGTGGTGACAGGGACGTGCACTGCCATTCACCTCGGAGGGACCTTGGCCACCCACGAGATCGTTATCACCGATGACAAAGGGCGCAGGCTCTCAACTGCCCGGATCACCAATATGATCCGGGACAACCGTCACTGAACCTGAAGCATCACGGCAACCGGTAGTGCAGTTCGGCGGCGGCCCCACCAAGGATCTTGGACGAAACCAACTCAAGTGGCGCCGTCGGGCCCTTAAGCGGCAACAACCGCTTTCCTGCGCCCAGCACCACCGGAATGATGGTGACGATCATCTCGTGAAGCAGGCCGGCATCGGCGAATTGGGCCACGAGGTCGCCTCCGCCCACCAGCCAGACGTTCTTGTCCCCGGCGTCCTTGAGCAGGTCGGGGGCGAACTCGCGGACGTCACCCCTGACAAAGGTGATATCCGAACCGGCCGGAGCGGAGTATTCGTGATGGGTGAACACCCAGCAGGGTGTGTCCGGATACGGCCATTTGCCGGGTTCGTGCTCCATGAGCCAGCGATAGGTATCGCCTCCCATGGCAATACAGCCGACGCCCGCCATGAAGGACTCGATGCTCTCGTTCACGCCGTCCACCTGGTCGAACTGCAGGAGCCATCCAAGGTCGTCGTCCTGGGAGGCGATGAAGCCGTCTATGGTTGAAGCTACGTAGTACTGGAAAATCGACATGGCCTCAGACTAAGACATGATCCCGGAACAGTCAGTCGACAGGGGTTCCCCTACTGGGCGGACTCTTTGCTCGGCTTTACAGCGGGTGCGTCCCCGTCATGCTTGGATTCCGGTGGCGTCACAGCGTTCTTCGGCGGATGCGGGGTGTTGCCGGCAACGGCGGAATCATCGTAGAAGAATGTCACCGTTCCGGCGACATCCACCGTGTCCGTGATGGAGATCCGGATGGTGTCCCTACCGTCTGCCGGGGGCATTCGCAAGTACAACGTCTGGTAGTCCCCTCCCCCTGCCACGATGTCCGGGACTGTGGGGACACCGTCGAAGAGGATCTCTCCTACCCGCACGTAGTAACCGTCCAAGCGGACAATGGTGCCACCTGTCCCGGGACCTGAGGCGCGGGTCAGCCCGGTGACGGGCCGCAAGTCCTCGTCAACCACTGTCAGTCCGAGCAATTGCCGGGGGCACGCTTCTCCGGGTGACGGCTCCGCTTTGAAGATACCGGCGGGATTGCTTCGGTACTGCGCCACCACAGATGCTGACGTGGCAGCCACCCTGAACTCAAGGCAGTGCCGTTGCGGGATCCTTGGCGTGGTGGCGACGGCGGCGGACGCCCGCTGCCAATCCTCCTGGCTTCCGGTCTTAAGGGCGCGGCAGACGGCGGCACCCGCCAGCCAGACGGCCGCGTCTGTTGCGCCTGCCACGCTTTGGGCCAACGCGTCGCACTGGAACTGTTGGAGGAGCAGATACCGTTGGCCCGGGTCTGGATCATCCTGCCCGATGGGGCCGGTGGGCACCCAACTCACCACTGTGGGTTCCCGGGAAGGCGCCTGGGGTCCCGGTGTCTCCTGCGGTTGCCCGGTGGCTCTGGAACCGTCGGCGGGGTCGACCGCGGTGGGTTCCGGTGTCGCGGTCTTAGCGTCCGCAGAGCTGGTCTGTAACGGAGTGGTTTCCGCAGGTGTGTCCGACGACGGGGTGCCCTCTGGCTGGGCCGTTTGTGTCGTGTCGGCTTGAGCCGTGCCGGCTTGCGACGGAGTGGCCACCGATGGTGAGGCCGAGTTCGAGCCGGGAGGGAGACCGTCTTGCTCAGGAGGCAGGCAGGCCGAAAGACCCAACATCAGGACCGGAACCAGCGCCAGTCCGATGAGATGCTCCCGGTTTCGGCACGTCATCACAACCTCACATCTGCCGGATCAGAACAACGCAGCTATGTGCATAACTACACTGCCGATTATTCTCCCGAACGGACCTGACGGCTAGAAAGGCAGCTACTTTGCGAAGTAGGGCACGATCAAATAGATGCCGAACAGGACTGCCAGTGCGCAGAAACCAAAGCAAACAAAGGCAAGCGAACGCACCAAAGCGGGCGATTTCTGCCTGGCGTCACCGGCGATGGCCGTGAGGCGAACACCCAACGAATAGAGCACGACCAAAGTAACGGCGGCCACGAGGGTGACTCCGGCCACCTGCAGCAATTCCAACCATTTCATCGCTGCACATCCTCGCTGGTGGTGGTCTTTCGTGACTTCTTCTTCTTACGGAACCGCACGGCGTGGCCGGCTTCTTCAACCTCGACGGCGTTGTGGTGGCCGACATGCGACCTACGCGATACCACGAACATGAACAGGACAGCGGCCGTTCCGACCACTGCTGCAATGACCACGCCAACGACGCCGATGCTCACCAGGAGAGCTGTCAGCGCACCGACGATGGCCGAGGCCGGGAGGGTAAACAACCATCCCAGGGCGATCTTTCCTGCGGTGCCCCAGCGGACGGATGTACCCTTGCGGCCGAGGCCTGAGCCGATGACCGAGCCCGAGGCAACCTGTGTAGTGGAGAGGGCAAAGCCCAGGTGAGATGAGGCCAGGATGGCCGAGGCGGTGCTGGTTTCAGCGGAGAAACCCTGAGCCGGCTTCACTTCGGTGAGGCCCGAGCCCATAGTGCGGATGATGCGCCAGCCACCAGCGTAGGTACCGATCGCGATGGCGAAAGCGCAGGCGGCGATGACCCAGAACTGGGGACCGCTGCCCGGTGCCTGCGTGCCTCCTGCGATGAGGACCAAAGTGATGATGCCCATGGTCTTCTGGGCGTCATTGGTACCGTGCGCCAAGGCCACCAAGCTTGACGTGAAAATCTGTCCGGTGCGGAAGCCGCCACGTTTCTGCGTGAGCTTGTCGCCGGTTTCGGGATCATGCCGCGAAGTCAACGCATACGCGAGGCGGGTACAGATGTACGCCACGAGGCCTGCGATGAGTGGCGCGAAGATAGCGGGCAGGATCACCTTCTGAAGCACGGTCTCGAAGTTGATGGAATGGAAGCCGATGCCCACAACTGCTGCGCCGATGAGGCCGCCGAACAGCGCGTGCGAGGAACTCGACGGCAGGCCCTTGAGCCAGGTAATCATGTTCCAGAGAACAGCCCCCATGAGACCGGCAAAGATGATGTCCGGGGTGATGTGGATGCCCTCCGACCCTTCCCGGATCAGTCCACCGGAAATGGTCTTTGCCACTTCCGTGGAGAGGAACGCGCCTACAAGGTTGAGCACGGCGGCCAGGGCGACGGCCGTCTTGGGCTTGATCGCCCCCGTAGCGATAGGCGTAGCCATCGCATTGGCAGTGTCGTGAAACCCGTTGGTGAAGTCAAAGAAAAGGGCCAACGCTATTACCAGCGCGACCATGAAGGTGATATCCACCTGTTGCCCAATCTGCAGAGTCGTCGACGTTCAGCAGTTTCACTTCCCCATACCTGCCATCCACAGCATAGTTCAGCAATTGTTCAACTGACTCGGCTTGCGGGATTCACTCTGGCGGGCTTGAAACCTTAAGAATCCTACGTGCCATCCGGTGAGCGGACAAACGTGCGGATGCTCCGGTTCAGCCCAAATACGCCCGTACGGCCGCGAGGTCGCCGCGGGACAGACCCTTCCGCGGATCCGGTGAGATGCAGAGCACACGATCCTGCCTGTATTCGGCCCAGGATCGGGCATCGGACTCCTGGCTGAGTTGGTCGTCAAGCCAGATGAACCGCTCGCTACCGGCGGTGGCCAGATCCTTTTGGAGCGCCGTCAATTTCCACCATTCGGCACCTTCGTCCCAGCCTTGGCTGGACAGCACTGGCCAGTCCTGCCCATTCAAGCCGATGGCAGGGCACAAAAACTCGGGGGCCAGGCGTTCCCACGTAGTAAGCCACACGAATCGGGCTGCGGGGTGCTCCGCCAAGTCGTTGAGTTCGGCAACAACTTCAGGCGCATAAGCGACATCGAGAATTCCTGCATCTGCGATGGTCCATTCGCCACCCCAGTCAGTGGTTCCACTGGGGCTGAAGGGGTTCACCACGCCGTCGACATCCAGATAAACGGACACCGGCACGATGGCGCCTTGGCTGGAGTTCATGGCCACTCCCCCTTCCCCAATGGTTGGGCATCAGCCTACGGGACAACACGAAATGAGTGGAAATCAATCTCTTGACGTTCGTCATGGAAGTGATAATCTCGGTGTATGGAAAAGCCCACAGTCCACTCCGCCCAAAGCGTCCGGGATATAGAGGACACTGTCCGTACGGATTTCCGGCATGCAATGTCGTACGGCGGATATCTGGACCTTGACCGCCTGCTCAGCTCGCAGCACCCCCTCAGCGAACCCGAACACCACGATGAGTTGTTGTTCATCATCCAGCACCAGACCAGTGAGCTGTGGCTGAAGCTGGTCCTGCACGAATTACTGGAAGCCCGCCGGCTTTTCGATGCCGACAACCTCGGCAAGGCGCTCAAATGCATCGCCCGGGTAAAGGCCATCCAACGCACCATGACCGAGCAATGGTCCGTGCTTGGAACGCTCACACCCCGTGAGTACGCGCAGTTCCGCGGTTTCCTGGGGAGCTCGTCCGGCTTCCAGTCCTACCAATACCGTGGCGTTGAATTCCTGCTCGGCAACAAGAATCGTGGGATGCTGCGCGTCTTCGAAAGTGAACCTGAGGCTCACGCTCTGCTCGGCAAGCTCCTTGCGGAACCCACATTGTACGACGCCTTCCTCAGGGTTCTCGCGCGCGCCGGTTACGACATCCCTGCCGACATTCTCGACCGGGACACGAGCGAACCGTGGACGTTCCGCAAAGATCTCGTCCCCGTCTTCCAGAAGATCTACGAATCGGACGATACCCCCTGGGGCCTCTATGAAGCCTGCGAGGACCTGGTGGACATTGAGGACAACTTCCAAGCGTGGCGTTTCCGCCACCTTCGAACGGTCCAACGCACCATCGGCTTCAAGGTGGGCACCGGCGGATCCTCAGGCGTGGACTTCCTCAAGCGCGCCTTGGACCTTACGTTCTTCCCCGAGCTGTACGCCGTCCGAACCGAAATCGGCAACTAGCAACGCCGCCCCGGCAACTGCCGCCCAAGACTTCCGCAGGAGGAACAATGACCACAGCACAGCAGACCCAAAAGCCGACATCGGCCGAGCTGGACGCCGCTGATCCCCTCGCCGCCCAGCGTGAGGCTTTTTACGCGCCCGACGCCGAGCTGCTCGCCTCATATCTGGACGGCAACTCACTCGGACGCCCGCTCAAGGTCACTTCCGCGAATCTGGCTTCTTTCGTTCAGGACGCCTGGGGCAGCCGCCTCATCCGTGGCTGGGATGAGCAATGGATGGACGAGCCCACCGTCGTCGGCGACCGCATCGGCGAAGTGGCCTTGGGGGCCGCTCCGGGACAGACCACAGTGGGTGACTCCACCTCGGTGATGCTCTACAAGATGATCCGTGCTGCGGTCGACGCTCAGCCAGGCCGCGACGAAATCATCATCGACCGCGACAACTTCCCAACGGACCGGTTCATCATCGAGGGCATTGCCAAGGAGCGCGGGGCGAGCATCAAATGGATCGACGCGAACCCTGCCAGCGGTGTGCGGGCGGAGGACCTGGACGGGCTGCTTGGCGAGCGGACCGCCGTGGTTGTACTCAGCCATGTGGCCTACCGCTCCGGATTCCTGGCCGATGCCAAGGGAATCACCGCCAAGGTACACCAAGCCGGCGCCCTGATGCTGTGGGACCTATGCCACTCCGTTGGCTCCGTTCCTCTGAACCTGGACGAATGGGGCGTTGACCTCGCCGTCGGATGCACCTACAAGTACCTCAACGGCGGACCCGGCTCCCCGGCCTTCGCCTACGTTAATGCGTCACAGCAGGATCGGCTGCAGCAGCCCATCTGGGGTTGGATGGGTGCGGACAACCCGTTCGGGATGACGGAGTCCTACAAGCCTGCGCAGGGCATGCGCAGGTTCATCACGGGAACGCCTCCGGTGTTGGCCATGCAGCCCCTTAAGGACATGGTGGAATTGATCGCCACCGTGGGAATGGACGCCGTCCGTGACAAGTCGATCAAGCTGACCGAATACGCGATCTCGCTTTCCGAGGAACTCCTGGTACCACTTGGCGCGGAAATCGTGAGTCCCCGCAATCCCGCCGAACGTGGCTCGCACATCACGGTGGACCACCCGCTCTTCGCCGATGTCACCAAAAGGCTGTGGGAAAAGGGTGTCATCCCCGACTTCCGCCCCCCTCATGGCCTACGCATTGGGCTGTCACCGTTGAGCACAAGCTACGCCGAGGTTGAGCTGGGAGTCGCAGCCATCCACGACGTCCTCTCGGAACTTCTCTGAGCCGGACATGAGTGCCGTCCTCGACGACATGGACTCCCGCCCCGGGAGTACGACGTCGCTTCTGCGCACCGTCATCGGCCTGTACCTGCGTGATGCCGGCGGGTGGATGTCGGCCAGGGACATAGTGACCCTCATGGAAGCCCTGGGCACGTCCGGGACAGTAACACGGACGGCTCTAGGCCGTCTCCGCAAAAAGGATGTGGTGTTGCAGGAGACCCGTGACGGTGTCCCCGGGTTCACCCTCACCGAAGGCGCTGCAACCATGTTGGCCCGCGGGGATCGGCGGATTTACAACCCGCGCAGCATGTCAGCGTCGGATCCCTGGTGCCTGATCTCCTTCTCCATCCCCGAGACGGAGCGCGAGAAGCGGCATCAGCTGCGGCGCAGGCTGCACTGGATCGGCTGCGGTACGGTGGCCGCCGGACTGTGGATTTGCCCTGATTCACTTCGGATGGAAGTGGAGGAAATTCTTGCCGACCTTGACCTCCGGGCCATGGCCACAATCTTCGTCACGGCTACACCACTGGTGGGCGGAAGCCTTCGGGATGCTGCGGCCAAATGGTGGGACCTGGAGGCAGTCTCCGAGCTGCATAGGGACTTCATTCTTCATCACGCCAACGGCAACGGGACCGGCAAGGGCGAGCTTCCGCGGCCTGACGGTCAAGCCATGGAGCCCTCCCCCGAGGCGTTTGCTACCTATGTCCAGTGCATCGACCGATGGCGGATCATCCCCTACCTTGACCCCGGCCTACCGTCGGCCTACCTGCCTGCGGACTGGCCCGGAGCAGAGGGCACTGCCTTGTTCGGCAGGATCGTTGCAGCCTATGCGGAACCAAGTGCGGAGTTTGTGCGAGGTATATTGCGGGAGACTGCCCGGGCTTCGGTTTCCTGATGGCGGGTTAGCTCCCTGACTTCACTCGCGACACAAACCGGAACCTGTCGCCGCGAAATACACTGCGGGTCCATTCCACCGGCGCGCCGGCCGCATCACGGGCCAAGCGGTGGACCACCAGCAATGGTGCTCCCATTTCGATTCCCAGCAGCCTGACATCCTCCGGCCCTGCGAGGGCTGTCTCCACAGTGTCCTCAACGTCGGCCACCTTGACCCCATAGACGTCCGCTAGGACGGCATAAAGCGAGCCCGCCTTGGCCAGGTTGGACTTGAACCGCGGCAGCTTCCCCGGAAGCCAGGCGATCTCATGAGCCAACGGCTCCCCCTCAATCAATCGGATGCGCTCCAGCCGGGTCACAGGGTCGCCTGGCTCAAGTTCCAGATGGGCGGCGGCCTCTGCATCAGAACGAAGGACGTTGAGCGCAATCAGTGTGGAATCCGGTCGCAGGCCCTGGGTCCGCGCGTCATCGGAAAAGGAGGTCAACTGCCGGACGTGCGTCACCTTAGGTGGCGCCACGAACGTGCCGTGGCCTTGGATGCGCCCCAACTTCCCCTCCGCCACTAGCTCGCTGATGGCCTGCCTGACCGTGGTCCGGGACGTTGAGTACTTTTCGGCTAGGGCGCGCTCGGTGGGAATCAGCGTGCCCGGTTGGAGCCCGGCCATCAGCCCGAGTACCTCGGTTTTCAGGAGGTAGTATTTGGGCGTTACATGCTCGACTTCGCTGGACATATTGGACATCCTACTTATGGACAACACCATTGGTCTATGCCAATGTTGATCGAGTTGGTCTAAACCCGCCCTGGAACTGCTTCTGAAGACCGTCACTTATCCGAAAGTTCGCACCCGAAACGAAGGGACGTCAGTTGGAGGAAATACCGCAGTGGAACACCCCCGAGTCGGCGGAGATCCTGTGAGTCCCGCTGTTCTAGGCCTCCATATCGGCGGCTCAAAGACGCACGCTGTCAGGTCCGATACGCCACACGGCGACGTTGACACCCGGGGTGGCTCCGGCGTCGAAATCACCGAAGCCAGCGCCAATCTGTCCTCCGTCGGGCACCAAGGCGCCGATGCCGTGCTGCGCCGGATTGCCGCTAGCGTAGGCGGCGGCATCGAAGCCGTCTGTGCCGGAGCAGCCGGAGCAGACACCCCGGCAAGCCGCGCAGTCCTCTCCGCCTTACTCACGGAGCACTTCCCCGGCGCCAAGATCGACGTGGTGCATGACACCCGAATTGTCCTGGCGGCAGCAGGCCTCGAAGCCGGAGCCGTGGTGGTTGCGGGAACCGGGTCTGTGGCGTGGGGCCGGAACCGTGACGGACGGGAAGCCCGTAGCGGAGGTTACGGGTACCTGTTGGGCGATGAAGGCGGCGGCTACTCGGTGGTGCGCGACGCCGTCAGGGAGGCGCTCCGCGAGTACTACGCGGGGCTGGAACCCGGCACCCTGGTCAGAGCACTCATGGCGGCTACGGCCTGCGTGGATGCCTTGCAGCTCATGGACTCCTTCTACGCCAAGCCCGAACCCGACCATTGGGCCGGCTTGGCCCCGCTTGTCCTGGACCTGGCAGCGGAGGGCGATCCCGCGGCGTTGCGTATCCAGGCAGAGGCCGCGCACTCGCTGGCTACGCTTGCCAGACAAGTCATGGGCGAGCTCGGATTGGACCTGCCGTTGGTCATGGCCGGCGCCCTGTTAGTGAATCAGAGCCAGCTCGCCGCGGCCGTGGCGCGAAAAATGTCCTTGGAAGATCCGACCTTGATCCGGATCCTTGCCCAGCCCCCGGTCCACGGTGCAGTGGAACTGGCCCGGCAGCTGGTTGAGGACTAAGTCGGCTGTTCCACGAGTAATCGGGCAGGTGATCGGCGCAGCCAACCGGAGTAGTCTGGATTCATGCCTCTCACGATCGGTGGTTGGTAGCATTGGCGCGGACCAGGCAGCGGTGGCTGCCGGCTCTGTTGATTCCTCTTGCCTTGGCGATTGCCGTTCTGTTTGGCTCGGTCCAAGCCGGCGCCAGCGTCTCCCTTCCGCCGAAGACCGCTGAAGAAATCCTGGCCATGATTGCGCGCACCGAGGTGCGGGCGTTGTCCGGCACTGTGCAGCAAACCGCCGAGCTGGGGTTGCCGGAAGTTCCCACGTCTGGTCCGGGCATCGCCCCGGGCGCCGTCTCTGCCCTGGAGTTCCTGACAGGGTCCCACACGGCCCGGCTCTATGTGGATGGGCCACTGAGGGCACGGTTGCAAGTTCTGGACCGGATGGCCGAACGTGACGTGGTCATTAATGGCGGAGATGCCTGGTTCTACAACTCGAGGGACAACAGCGCTACGCATCTGACCGCACCCGTAAAACCGACCGTGCCGGACAAGCACGAGCCACCCATGCTCCCGCCGGAGATGACTGCGCCGGACATGCCAACGCCGGAGGCTATAGCCGGCCGTTTCCTTGCAGCCGTGGATGCCAGCACGGAAGTGACAGCTGCTGGGTCTTCAACAGTAGCGGGCCGCAGCGCTTACTCGTTGGTCCTTAACCCACGCAGTGCCGAAACCCTGGTTGATTCGGTGACCATCAACGTCGACTCCGAAACCGGTCTGCCTTTGGCCGTTGACGTGCGGGCCAATGGACAGGCCGAACCAGCCTATTCACTCGCATATACCCAGTTGGACCTTTCCACGCCGGATGCCGGGTTGTTCAATTTCACCCCGCCGCCGGGTGCCACCGTCACGGAGAAAGTACTGCCTGTGAAGCCAGTGCCTTCCATGGCTTTGCCATCTGCACCGGTACCCGATCACGTACGTCCGGCACCTGACGTACGCGGTCCCGGCGCATCCGTCACTGGCAAGGGTTGGGATTCCGTGATCTCCCTGCCCGCCGGTTCCGCTCCGGCGGAGCTCACGTCCAATCCCCAGCTATCCCAAGCCCTGCAGCCTGTTGGCGGGGGCCGGGCCTTGACGACCTCGCTGCTGAACGTGTTGATTCTCGACGACGGTCGCGTCTTTGCGGGCATGGTGCCTTTGGAACGGCTTCAGTCAGCCGCTGCCGCCCAGTGAACAAACCTCCGACTGCAGCGTCTGTTAGTGCACCTGAGCGCGCGACTCCCGTCGGTTCGCCTGGGCTCGCCATAGAAACGCGCGGACTGGTCAAGCGGTTCGGTCACCGGTCGGCGGTGGACGGTATTGACCTTGAAGTACCCTGCGGCTCGGTGTTCGGCTTTTTGGGACCGAATGGATCGGGGAAAACCACCACCATCCGGGTGCTGCTGGGCCTGGCTTCGGCAAGCAGCGGTGACATCCGTGTCCTCGGCAAGGAGATGCCTCAGGCTTTGGCATCCGTGCTGCCGGACGTCGGCGCTTTGGTGGAAGGTCCGGGCTTCTACCCTTTCCTCTCGGGGACGGGAAACTTGATGCGCCTGGATGCGGCCGACCGTCATGGGTCGTCGTCAACCAGGCGGCAACGTGTCAGCGATGCCTTGGAACGGGTGGGACTGGGCCACGCCGCAGGAAAGAAGGTCCGCGCTTACTCTTTGGGTATGAAGCAGCGCCTCGGTTTGGCGAACGCTATGCTCAGGCCACGGGAGCTTCTGGTTCTGGACGAACCAACCAATGGCCTGGACCCCCAAGGAACCCGTGAAGTCCGCAACCTTGTTCGCTCCCTTGCCGCGGGCGGGACCACAGTGCTCGTGTCCAGCCACTTGCTTGCCGAGGTGGAACAGATGTGTACGCACGTAGGCGTGATGAGCGCCGGCCGCCTCGTGGCACAGGGCCCCTTGGAGGAGCTGGGTGCGGCCGGTCAGGCACATGTGGTGGTGCAAACGCCCGACGTCGAATTGGCGTCCCGAGTGCTGAGGCGCCTTGGCCTGGTCCCCGGCGAAGCGCCGGGAACCGGCAGTCCGTGGGGTACCACCGCAGTGTTGGGCACCGGGATCAATGGACGCGAACCGGAGGCGATCGTGGCTGCTTTGGTTGCTGACGGTGTCCGGGTCCGTGGTTTCACGGTGGAGAACGCGAGCTTGGAAGAGCGTTTCGTGTCCCTGACCGGGGAGGGGTTCGACGTTGTCGGCTGAAACTGCTGGTCCTTCCCAAGAGACTGATCCTCCCCGGGAGACTGCCGAGCGTCCTGGCATAGGATGGGCGCTCCTGGGCTCTGAATTGTCCGTGCTGTTCAGGCGGCTCCGGACGTGGGCCATGCTGATCGCTCTCGCGGCCGTCCCTGTTTTGATCGCTGTGGCCGTCAAATTGTCGTCGCGGCCCGCCGCTCCCGGCCGCGGTCCATTGTTCCTTGACCGCATCACGCAGAACGGCCTGTTCGTCGCGGTCACTGCCTTGGTGGTCTGTGTTCCCTTGTTCCTGCCACTTACTGTCGGCGTGGTGGCCGGGGATACCATCGCCGGGGAGGCGAACCTGGGAACCTTGCGGTACCTGCTCCTCGCCCCCGCCGGGCGGATACGTCTGCTGCTGGTGAAGTATGCGGGGGCCGTCGCTTTCTGCTTCGCCGCTACCGCAACCGTCGCAGCGTCCGGCGCCCTGGCCGGCGTCGTACTTTTCCCTGTTGGCCCGGTGACTCTGCTGTCAGGTGACACCGTCAGTGTGGGCGAGTCGGCGTTGAGATCATTGCTGATCGCCGCCTACATCACGGTGTCCCTGCTGGGGCTCTCCGCTATTGGGCTCCTGATCTCCACCTTCACGGACGTGCCGGTGGGCGCCATGGCTGCCACCATAGTGCTCTCTGTTGTCTCGCAGGTGCTCGACAACCTCCCCCAGCTGGAGTGGCTGCATCCGTGGTTGTTCAGCCACTACTGGCTCGGCTTTGCGGATCTGCTGCGGCAGCCGATCTCTTGGACATCGTTTGGGGAAAACGCACTCCTCCAAGCGGGGTACATAGCGGTTTGCGGCGCGCTGGCCTACGCAAAATTCTCCAACAAGGACGTCCTGTCCTAGCTTTGTCGTAGGCTCTTTCCATGGCCAGATTCTTTGACGTGCACCCTGAGGACCCCCAACCACGCGCCATCGGCCAGGTGGTGAACATGCTTCAAGGCGGCGGCTTGATCGCCTACCCTACTGACTCCTGTTACGCGCTCGGCGCACAGATAGGCAACAGGGAAGCATTGGACCGCATCAGGACCATCAGGCAACTCGACAACAAGCACCACTTCACCCTTGTGTGCAAGGACTTCGCCCAGATGGGGCAGTTCGTGATGCTGGACAATGACATCTTCAGGAGCATCAAGGCTGTCACCCCAGGCAGCTACACGTTCATCCTCCCGGCCACACGCGAAGTTCCCAAGAGGCTCCTGCATCCCAAGAAGAAAACCGTGGGAGTGCGCATCCCGGATCATCGGGTGGTCCAGGCGCTCTTGGCCGAGCTGGGCGAGCCCCTGCTATCCAGCACGCTCTTGCTGCCGGATGAGGAAGAACCGTTGACCCAGGGTTGGGAAATCAAGGAGCGCCTTGACAACCAAGTTGACGGCGTCATCGACGCTGGCGACACCGGCTCAGAGCCAACCACCGTGATTGACTTTTCCAGCGGCGTGGCCGAGGTCGTCCGCTACGGAACGGGCGATCCCTCACGCTTCGAATAATCGCCGGACTGTTGCTGCCACTCACCTGAATTGGAAGCGGCACCCGGAATTCAGGGCGACTTGTGCGACGCCAGTCATTTCCAGTGCCAAGGCTGAAGGTTGGGGCGACACAGGCTGCGGCGGGTAGGCCAGGAAAATGGACAGCTGGCGGTTGCCGTCGGCGCTGCTGATGGCAATGCTTCCGTACCCGGGGATGTCTCCGGCGTGGCCATAGTAGAAGCCGTTGGTGCAGCGGTCATCCCAGTGGTCCAGGCCGAGGCCATAGTCGGCAAAGACTGTGCCCTTCATGGCGATAAGGCCCTCCGGGGACAGCAACTGCCCCTTGAGCAAGGCGGCTTGGAAGATGGAGATGTCCTCCACAGTGGACACCAGCCCTCCGTTGGCGATCCCGCCCGGGAGCCCAGTGTCGGTAACATCCACCGTTTCTCCCTCCAAGTGGACGTAACCGTGGACTACATCATCGGGGACCGTGGAGTTCTCAGTCAGGAACTCCGTGGCTTGAAGGTTCAAAGGCGCCAGGACGTCCGTTCGCAAGACAGCCCCCAGCGGCGCACCTCGAAGCTGCTCCACCACCCGGCCCAACAAGGCATCCGCATCGGGCGGCGCGCCGGCGGCCAGGTCAGCGGCAGGCACGTCAGCGGAGTCGCCAAGAAGCTGGCGGATCGTCACCGGACTACCTGCCGTAAGGGAGCCGGGAAGGTACGCCGTGACGGAGTCGTCCAACCCCAGCCGACCCTCTTCCACGAGCTTCATGACGGAGACTGCCAATAATGTCCGGAACTGGTCACCCACAGGAAAATGGTCACCCGGCTGTACAGCAGCTTGTTCCTCCCTGGTCCGGACTCCTTCTGCCAGCGTCCACTCCTGCCGGCCGACCTTTGCTTTGATGAGGACAGCCGACGCCCCTTCGTCCAACTTCTCCCGCGAGAAGAGCTCAAGAGTGGCGCGGAGCTCCTGGAACGCAGGGGTGGTAGCGGCGCTCTCCGCGGGCACCGGCGACGTGGTGAGCGTGGGGCCGGCAGGAGGTGCCGTCGACGAAGGTTGAGGAATTGTTGGTGGTGGCGGTACGGCGGTGGTGGGCGGGAGCGGAAGCGGTGCCGGGGTTTCCGTGCAGCCACTGAGCACCAACCCGCTGAGCACCATGCCGCCAAGAAACCGGCCGCATGCGAATGCGGTAGTCTGGATCCCCCTCGCTGGACGTCGCGGCACACACACTCCCGCTGCAGTTTCTCCGGCCTACTCCTCCGGCGTGCGTGCCCGGCTCGGCTGCACGCGCATGGGTTCGCCCGGCATCTTGGGGAATTCCGGCGGGAAAGGCATTTCGCCCTGACCGTTCTTGACGTCGCGCTCCCACCACTTCAGCAGGACGTCGATGTCGCCCGGGTGGTCGTGCATGGACTTCCAAGGGTCGCCTACTTTAGCCAAACGCTCCGGGACTGTCTTGATGGTGTACTTCGAAGGATCGCTGTTCTCCAGTTCGTCCCAGGTCAACGGGCAGGACACCTGTGCCGTAGGTACCGCACGGGGACTGTAGGCCCCGGCGATAGTCCGATCCCTGTTGGCTTGGTTGAAGTCCACGAAAATCCTGGTCCCGCGTTCTTCTTTCCACCAAGCCGTAGTGACTTTCTCCGGCATGCGCCGCTCCAACTCGCGTCCAGCAGCGATCACTGCATGGCGGACATCCAGGAATTCATGCTTGGGATGGATAGGTGCATATACATGGAGTCCACGGTTGCCGGAGGTTTTGATAAACGCCGTGAGTCCGGCTTCTTCCAGTACGGAGCGCAGTTCCAGGGCGGCCGGGATGGCGTCGTCGAAGTCTGTGCCTGGTTGGGGATCCAGATCGATCCTGAGTTGGTCGGGATTATCGGGATCATTGGCCCGGGACGCCCAAGGGTGGAACACCACGGTATTCATTTGGGCTGCCCAGACCGCAGCCGCCGGCTCGTCGATGACCAACTGCGGGTGTGAACGCGCGCTGGGGTAGGTTACAGGCACGGAACGGACGTACTCCGGGGCGCCCTTGGGCGGATTCTTGGAGAAGAACATTTCACCTTCAATGCTGCCCGAGTAGCGCTGGAGGCTGATCGGTCGGTTCCCGTTTGCCGTCACGAAAGCCTCACCGACGTCGATGAGGTAGTTGGCAAGGTCCAGCTTGGTCAGTCCAGCTTCAGGCCACATCACCCGGCTTGGACTTGAAATCCTCACCTCGCGGGGGCCGTCAGGACCAGGGACAGTAACGGTGCTTGCTTCGCTCGCCATGGCCACAAGCTACCGCGTTTAGGCCCTGCGCGTCAGCACCCGATGTGTTTTGGTGTGGTGGGCAATGATGGAAGCATGCCAAACACTGAAACATCCGTGACCATTGCCGTCGGTGAAACCGAAGTGTCAGCCCTCCACATCCGGCCCCCGCAGCCCTTCGCCACCCTTGTTGTAGCACACGGGGCGGGAGCCGGAATGGAACACCCGTTCCTGGAGGGCTTCGCTGATGCGATGGCAGGCGAAGGCGTAGCCTCGTTGCGCTTCAACTTTCCCTATCGCGAAGCTGGCAGGCGTTTTCCGGACCGCCCTCCGCTGGCTATCGCCACTTGGCGGGCAGTCATGGACAAAGCCGCTGAGCTAGGCCAAGGTGAACCCCTTTGGGCAGCGGGTAAATCCTTCGGTGGACGTATGGCTTCCATGGCAGTGGCCGAGGGCATGCCCGCAAGGGGCTTGGTGTTCCTCGGCTATCCGCTCCACGCACCTGGCAAGCCGGAGAAACTGCGGGATGAACACCTCTACGGCGTCACTGTGCCCATGCTCTTCCTCCAAGGCACGCGCGATACGTTCGCTACGCCGGAACTGCTGGAGGCGGTAGTGGCGAGGATAGGCCCGACGGCGACACTCCAGTGGAGTGAGGGCGGTGACCATTCGTTCGCGGTGAAGGGCCTGAAACGTGGGGCGGCCGAGGTTGGGGCGTCGCTTGCCCCGGCGGTTGCTGCTTTCCTGCGGGCAAACGACTAGGCCTGCTTCGGCAGAGGTTCGTGGCGAAGGAACGACCTGCGAAAACGGCCCGTGCCTGCAGTGAGGGCACGGAGTTCTATGGCGTAGCGCAGCAGCTCCTGGTCCGGCACTTCGGCACTGATTTCCGTTCCTTCACCGTCAGCGGCGGTGGTGCCGGTTACACGACCCCTGCGTCCGGACAGATCGCTCATCACGGCGCCCACGTAGTCGTCGGGAACGCTGATGACAACGGACGAGACCGGTTCCAGCAACTGGATCTTGGCCGTGGCCGCAGCTTCCCTCAGGGCCAACGCGCCGGCCGCCTGGAAGGCTGCGTCGGAGGAGTCCACACTGTGGGTTTTTCCACCTACCAGCGTTACCTTGATGTCCACCACCGGGAATCCGGCGGATACACCCTTCAACATTTGTGAGCGGACGCCCTTCTCGACGGATGTGACAAACGTCCCGGGGATTGCCCCGCCCACGATTTTGTCAGTGAACTCAAAACCCTCACCGCGGGCCAGTGGCTCCACCTCAATATCACAGATGGCGAACTGTCCGTGGCCACCGGATTGCTTGACATGCCGCCCATGCCCGGTTGCCTTGGTGGCAAAGGTTTCCCTGAGGGGCGTGATGACATCCACGGTCTGTAGTTTGACGCCCTGGTTCCGCAGCCTGTCCAGGACAACCTCGGCGTGGGCCTCCCCCATGCACCACAGGATGAGCTGGTGCGTGTCCTGGTTGCGTTCCAAACGAAGCGTTGGATCGGCTGCTGCAACCTTTCCGATGCTCTTGGCAAGTGCGTCCTCATCACTGCGCGATGCCCCTTCAATAGCTACGGGCATCAAAGGCTCGGGCATGTTCCAGGTCTCGATGAGTATCGGCGCCCCCCGGTCCGAGACTGTGTCGCCTGTCTCCGCGCTTGCCAGCTTGCTGATGGCGCAGATGTCACCGGCAACGCACTTCGGAATGGCTTTAAGGCTCGAACCCACAGGCGAGTAGAGATGGGTGACGCGCTCATCGGCGTCGTGGTCTTCATGCCCCCGGTCCGCCAAGCCCCTGCCGCCGATATGGATCGAAGAGTCTTCCCGCAGGGTGCCTGAAAAGACCCGCACCAAGCAGACGCGGCCGAGGAATGGATCCACGGTGGTTCGCACTACTTCTGCGGCGAGTCGCCCGGCGGGGTCACAAGGCAACGGCTTCAGTGAAGACCCGTCCAGTTTCATCACCGCCGGGGTGATGCGTTCCAACGGCGATGGCAAGGCATCGGTCAACAGTGCCATGAGTTCCGGCAGGCCCAGGCCCGTTTCGGCCGACGTCGGCATCACTGGGAAAAAGCTGCCCCGTGCCACTGCCGTTTCAAGGTCGTTGATGAGGTCTGCAAGAGGCAGTTCTTCACCGCCAAGATACCGGTCCATGAGGGTTTCATCTTCGCTTTCAGCGATGATGCCTTCGATCAAGGGTCCCCTGGCTGCTTCGACATCCGAAGCCGGTTCCAGGTCCTCATTCTCAGTGCCGTGGAGCACGCCGATGAGTCCGGCATTTCCCACGGCTGGGAGATACAACGGCAGGACTGCCTCACCGAACGCTTCCTGGCAACGCGCGACGGCGGCTCTGAAGTCAGCGCGGGGATGGTCCAGTTTGCTGACTACCACCGCGCGAGGCATCCGGACCTTCTCGCACTCGCCCCACAACGCAACGGTGGCACCGTCAATTCCGTCAACAGCGGACACAACGAAAAGGGCCGCATCTGCGGCCCTCAAACCAGCGCGCAGTTCGCCGGTGAAGTCGGTGTAGCCGGGGGTGTCGATCAGGTTGACCTTGATATCCCCCACAAGAATCGGTGCTACGGACAACGTGACCGAGCGTTGCTGGTGGATCGCGGAGGGGTCCGAGTCACTGACAGTGGTGCCCTCACTGATGGAGCCCATCCGGGTGATGGCACCTGTTGCGGCCAGCAAGGCCTCCACCAGCATCGATTTGCCTGCGCCCGAATGCCCGACGAGTGCCACGTTCCGGATTTTCGCCGGATCGCCGGCGGTCAAGGCAGCTCCGTTGTCACCGCGCCTGGCGTCGGTTGCGCCAGGCCCGGTTCCTTTTGCTGTTTCGCGCGTGCCCTTCGCGGACATGGGCACCTCCTGGTGTTGTCTCCCGGCACGGTGTCCGAACACATCCAGTTCGAACGTTAAAGAGGATTGGACACCCTGAAGCAACCACAGGGCAAGGCCTGGCGGCGACGAAACCCGGAGTATCGGCGTCGGACCCCGGAGCGCCGGTCAACGACGGCACTAAACGGTGAGTATCCCCCACAGCAGCCACACCGATGCTACGGCGCATCCAGTGATCACCACCGTGAATCCGGTCAACCAGACGAATGCCGGCACGCCGGTGGTGCGGCCAAGAATGAAGGCATCAGAGGCAGCCAAGCGGTCGCGGCGTCGGGTGTGCACGCCGGCCAGTTTGAACAGATCCCTGACCCCGCCTACGGATAGGGCGACACCGAGCGCCAGGACTACATAGTTCACTACCGTGGGCGTCGCGAACAGGATCAGGAGCTGCGCGATGCCAGCGCTCAACACTGCCACCAGAATGCCGGTGAGGTTCCTCAGGAAGATGAGAGAAACCAGCAGGATCAGCGCCCCGATGGACATGGCCGCGCCGGACCGGCCAGAGGCAAAAGCGGCGATCAGGCACAAGCCAACCACGGCCGGCGCGGGGTAGCCCCAGAACCCGGACCACGCTGCCCCGAAAGCGCTCCGGCCACTACTGACAAGACGCCCCGAATGGTCGAGGCCGATTCGGAGCCCATGGACAAAGCGTCCCGTCATAAGTGCGGCGTAGGCATGCCCCAGCTCATGGACGAAAGTGACGTAGAGGCCGAACCACCTCCAGGTTGCACGAGGGATGCTCAGGACGACGGCGCACGCGAGGATGCCCAGCAGGGCAGATAGTGGCACCGCGGTGGTGTGCGTGTCGGTGAAGCCGCGGACCACCGCGTCCCACCAATCTTGCGCGAGATTCAAGGGATCTTCCAGAATCCCGGAGCTGCCGGATTCACAGCACCGTCGACTGAAGACGGGAATGCAGTCCGGCTATGAGGATCTCGAGGCCGAACTCGAAGGCTGCTTCGCCTCGCTCATCAGTGGGTCCGGCGTGTGCCAAGGCGCTGGTGAGGGCGGGGTACCCCTGCGCAGGTGGCGCCCAGACGACGTCGGGTGCTGCCAGGTCCAAAGCGAAGCCCAGGGCGAAGCTGTCAATGGTGGAAATCGCTGACATCACATCCCGGCCTTGGAATCCTGCTGCTTCGAGCGCCACTGCCAGGTTCTCGTAGAGTGCCATGACTTGGGCGTCCTGAACAGTTTGGAGTACCAGCAGGGGCGCGAGTTTTGGGTGCCGTGCGAAGGCGTCGCGATAACTCCGGACGATGGCTCGAAGTGAGGCCTCCCAATCCCGTTCGTCCTCCAGGACATAGGGGCTCTCGGAAATGATCCGGCCACGCATGAGCTCGAGGATCTCCTCCCGCCCGCTGACGTGGTTGTAGATGGAGGACTGGCTCACGCCGATGCGCTTGGCCAGTTTTGGCAGGCTGAAGTCCCCTGCCTCGTCCACCAGTTCCAGGGCGGCGGTGACGAGCGCATCAATCGATATCAGCGGGACCAGCGGGCGTGCCATACGGGTGTCTCCATTCAAGGTTGTTGTTACGACTCTAGCCAGAAGTTTGCGTCGAGGTATTGTGCGCGGGGTCACAAGGACCTACGATAAACGAAAGCCTTTCGCTTTATGTTCGGCTTCTCCTGAAAACTCCCTTCCCCATAAACCCCAGAGGATCCCCATGTCTGACCTCGAAACCCGACCTCCGGCAGCAGACGCCGGAAATGGGCTCAAGCGCAACGCCATTGGCACCGGCGGTATCGCCTTCCTGGTGATCTCCGCAGCAGCTCCCCTCACGGTGATGGCCGGCGTGGCACCTGTAGCCATCGGCGTCGGGGGCATAGGCGCCCCCATGGGCTACGCCATTGCCGGCGCGGTCCTGCTGATCTTCGCCGTCTCCTTCATGGCCATGACCAAACACGTCAAAGCCGCCGGCGGCTTTTACACGTACATCACTTTGGCCATGGGCAGAACCGTGGGCCTCGCGTCAGCCATCCTGGCGATCGTTTCCTACAACTGCCTGCAAATCGGCGTCTACGGACTGTTCGCCGTCCAAACCCAAGCCATGCTCCTCGCACTCTTTGGCTGGGACGTGCCGTGGCCTGCCGTCGCTTTGGTTGCCATCGCGGCCGTCTGGTTCCTGGGATACCGGGGCATCGATGTTGGTGCGAAGGTCCTTGGCGTCCTGCTCATCGCCGAGACTGCGATCCTGGCCATCATGGGCTTCGGAATCCTTGCACGTGGCGGCGCTGAAGGCATCAGTTTCGCCTCGTTCTCCCCCGAGCATGCTTTCACTCCGGGTGTCCTGGCCATCCTGGCTGTCTGCTTCGCAGCCTTTATGGGCTTCGAGTCCACCGTGCTGTACCGCCGCGAGGCACGAAATCCTGACAAGTCCGTTCCCCGGGCAACCTACATTGCAGTGGGCTTCATGTCCGTGTTCTACGCGTTCATTGTGTGGACTGTCATCCAGGCCTACGGCGATGGAAACGTGGTTGTTGCCGCCGGCGAACTGGCCGATGGAATGTTCTTTGCCACCATTAACCAGTACGTGGGCCCTTGGGCGGAAGTAGTCATGTACGTGCTGATCGTGACCAGCGTTTATGCCTCCCAACTGGCCTTCCACAACGCCATCAACCGCTACGTGTACATGCTCGCCAAAGACGGCGTGCTCCCCGCATTCCTTGGCAGGACCCACCCCAAGTACAAGTCCCCGCATCGCGCCGGGCAGATCCAGACCATCCTGGCCGCCGTCGTGATCATCATTTGCGCCGTCGCCGGCGCGGACCCTTACAAGCAATTGCTGATCTGGGTCAACACGCCGGGCATCTTTGGGATCGTGGCCCTTCAAGGCCTCGTGTCGGTAGCTGCGTTCATGTACCTGCGGCGCAACCCCGCCGCAGCCACCAGCCGTCTACTCATTCCCCTGAGCGTGGCCTCAGCCATCCTGCTGTTCGGCGTGGTGGCACTGATCGCCATCAACATCGAACTCCTCACCTTTGCGGATGCGCCAACCAATACCATCCTGCTGCTGGTCACGCCCGTTGTATTCCTTGCGGGATTGCTGATCGCCCGCAGGCTGCGCACCACCCGTCCCGCCGTCTTCTCCCGAATTGGAAGCTTTGAAACCCATGACTCCTGACCTCATCGTCCTTGCCGACACCGTTCACACGATGGATGGGCAACACCACGGCCAGCCTGTCCAGGCCGTCGCCGTCAGCGGCGGATTGATCGCCGCCGTCGGCAGCCGCCAGGAGGCCAGGGACTGGCAACAGACCGACACACGGGTGCTGGACCTCGGTAACGCGACGCTCACGCCCGGATTGGTGGACTGCCATATCCACCCGGTGTTCGGTTTGGATCTGACAATCGGTGCCGACCTCGCGGCCGCTACGTCGCTGGATGAAGTCCTCACACTTCTGGGGACAGAAGCAGCGCACGACGGCGGCTGGTTGCGTGGATGGGGATTGAACCCGAACGCTTTCGGAACAGTACCGCTGCATCGGAGTGTGCTTGACGGAGTCTCCGGGGACCAGCCTGCGTTCATCCGGTTGTTTGATGGGCATTCGGCATTGGCGAACAGCCGCGCCTTGGAACTGGCCGGAATTCATGGCCGGTTCGAATTCGACCAAGCCTCCGAGGTGGTCTGCGACGCAGACGGCGTTCCCACCGGGCTCCTCCTCGAGGCTGCGGCCATGGAATTGGTGCAGCGCCACATCCCGCAAGAGTCCTTCGCCCAACGCAAAACACGGCTTGCCGGGCTCCTTGGGGATTTCGCCCGCTCGGGCCTGACGGGCGGCCACATCATGGACCACAGTAAGGAATCCACCGCACTCTTCCAGGCATTGGAGGCAGACGGCGAACTCCCGCTGCGCCTTCGGGCCGCGCCGTGGTGCATGCCGGGCAGTGGTGAAGCCGAATGGAAAGAAATGGCCCGCAGCATCGGCACAGGTGGCCGGCGCTGGTCCATTGAAGCCATCAAACTCTTCGTCGATGGCACCGTGGACAACGGAACAGCCTGGCTCTACGAACCTGATGTGCATGGCCAATCCACTGCGCCGTTCTGGCCGCGGCCCGAAGAATATTCCGCCGCCATCCGGTACTTCGCCTCCCGCGGTATCCCCACTGCTACGCACGCTATCGGCGATGCCGGTGTAGACCATGTGTTGGAGGCCCTGGAATCGCTGCGAACCGACGTTCCTGCTGACGTCCTGCGCCGTACCGTCCACAGGATTGAACACATCGAAACAGTGCCCGATGATCTGGTGGCACGTTTCAAGGGTGCAGGCGTGGTGGCCAGCATGCAGCCGACCCATTGCACCCACTACTCACTTGCCGATCACAGCGACAACTGGTCTACCCGACTCGGCGCGCAGCGCGCGGAGCGAGCATGGCGCTGCCGCGATCTTCGCGACGCCGGAGTGGCTTTGGGTATCGGCTCCGACTGGCCGATCGCACCCTACGAACCGCTTCCAATCATCGCGGACGCCCAGTTGCGCCGTCGTTCGGGCCATCCGGAGCAGGAACCCATCGCACCGTCCCAGGCCCTCACAGCGCGCCAAGCCTTGGAGGGGTACACCTCCCACGCAGCGAAAGCTGCAGGTCAGTGGGACGTGTCGGGCTCCATCACCGTGGGCAAGCGCGCCGATTTCACGGCGTTCGAACTCGATCCCCTGGCAACCGGTCCGGACGAATTTGCCGCGAGCAGGGTCCTCGGAACGTTCGTGGACGGGGAAATCCAGTTCATGTTGGAGCGGCACGCTTAGCCGGCCCCCTCGGGAACGAGAGGCTACATCCTGTTCTTCGTCCTGGCCGTGGCAGGTGCTGTCCACGGGTCTTCGGGCCAGGGATGCCTGGGGTAACGCCCACGCATCTCGGCCCGAACCTGGGAGTAGGGACCGGACCAAAAAGAGGCGAGATCGTCCGTGACGGCCAGCGGCCTTCCTGCTGGGGATAACAAGTGAAACAGCACGGGGACCCTACCCTCCACGAGCCGAGGCGTGCGGTCCCAACCGAAGCATTCCTGAAGCTTGACCGCCACAACCGGGCGGCCGTCGTCGTGACCACTACCGCTGCTGTCCGAAACTTCGGGGTAGTCGATCCGGACACGCGAACCACTCGGCACTGCCAGGCGCTCCGGCACGAGGTCTTCGAGCCGGGCAGCCTCCGGCCAAGGCAGCAGGCGCCTCAAAGGGTCAGCGAGGTTGATGGAACTCACCGAGGCCCCGGCGGCAATAGCTTCCAGCTCCGGGCCCAGCCAGTCCTCCAGCGTGGACAGCAGGGCGGCTTCGCGTACGTCGGGCCAGGGACTTCCGAGCTCGCGGTGCAGCAACGCAAGGCGCCGCCGCAGGCCATCAGCTGCGGTGGACCAGCCGATCATGGACAAACCTGCCTTCTCCAGCGCCTCGGACACGGCGCGACGCCCGGACTCGGCGCTGGGACGGATGGGCGTCGAGGACAACACGATCGCGCCCATACGACGCTCGAGCCTGGCCATTACCCGGCCTTGGTCAAACTTCGCCTGCACTGTCTCCGTGAGGAGATCCGGCGCGGCAGCTTCCGCCAAGTCAAGCGACAAGGGCGCGGCAGAACGGATGACCGCGCCCGTACCGGCGGCATCACGCCCCTGGGCGCGGGACACCTCGGCAACTGCAAGCCAGTCCTGCCCGGACAGTGAACTGCCAGCGGGGAGCCCGGCTCGCGTCCCTGACGAGAGTAAGTACGTGGTGGATCCATGTCCGGGTACACGCCTGGCCACGCGGTCCGGGAAAGCCAGCGCCACCACAAAGCCGGGCGCTTCCCTCGCTGTGACATCGGCAAGCGGCTTGGGAGCCACGACGGCGGCAACCTCCTGCCGTACCCGTGTCTCCTTCTGTATCAGTGACTCCATCCGCCTGACGTCTTCCTTGTAACGTCGGGCTCCCGGGTCTGCTCCCGAACGCAACGCAGTAAGCAGCTTCGTAAGGTCGGCGCCGGGCGCTCTTTGATCGCCGGCGACGAGTGCCACTGTTTCAGCCGCTGCGCGTTGGCCCACAACGGCCGATCCGTCCAGCAAGGCGCGGGCAAGCCGGGGGTCGGCCGGGATGCGCGCCAGGGTCTTGCCCGCGGCGGTGGCTGTTCCGTCGCGTGTGACAGCACCCAGTTCCCGGAGTACCTCCACGGCATCGTTCATGGCCGCAGCTGGCGGTGCGTCCGGCAACTGCAAACCGGAACCGCCGGGTGCGCCCCAGCAGGCAAGGACCAAGGCAGCGCTGGTGAGGTCTGCAACGGCGATTTCCGGAGTCTGATGTGCTGGAGCTGCAGCATAGGCTTGCTGGTCGTAGCAGCGAACCACCGTGCCCGGTCCTTGTCTCGCTGCGCGACCGGCGCGTTGATCTGCGGACGCGCGCGAACAGGAAACGGTCACGAGGCCGGACATTCCGCGGCCAGCGTCCCGGCGTGGTTCCCTCGAGAGGCCGGAATCGATGACCAACCGTACGCCGGGGACAGTGAGGGACGATTCAGCCAACGACGTAGACACAATGATCCGGGGCGGCTCGCCGGGTTCACGGCCGGATACCGCGCGGTCCTGCGCTTGCGGACCGATCTGGCCGTGCAGCTCGAGCACCTCCACACCTTGTGGCAGCTGCCCGCGAAGACGAGTGGCGACGTCGGAAACTTCCCGGGCTCCCGGGAGGAAAACCAGTGCGTCCACCTCGGGGTTCCGGCTCAGGGCCGCTGCGTGGGAAGTCGCCGCCGTGTGTGCCACATGATCGAGGAAACTTCGGGATACGCCTTGCGTATCCAGTCGATGCTCCCGGGCCGGAGCCCACTGGATCTCCAGCGGGTACAGCGCGGAAGGACAGTCGACAACGGGAGCCGGCCCACCGCCGTCGAGCCCTGTCCCAAGAAGCTGCGCGAAACGCGGGGCATCGAGGGTTGCCGACATGGCCACCAGCGTGAGGTCACCGCGCAACTCACGAACCTCCGCGAGCATGCCGACCAGGAGATCCGTTTCAAGTCCGCGCTCGTGGACCTCATCCAGGACCACTGCATGGACGTCCTCTAGGCCGGGGTCAGCCAGGAGACGCCGAAGGAGAATGCCTGGCGTGACGAATTCGACCACTGTGTCCTGGCTGGCTTTGCTCTCACCGCGGACGGTATAGCCCACCCTGCCGCCCAGGCTGCTTCCGTCCAGCGTGGCAAGGCGGCGTGCAGCTGAGCGGGCGGCTACACGCCGGGGTTGGGTGACGACGACGCGTGGCTGACCCTGCTTCTGTTCGGACAGGAGATTAGCGAGCAGCGGTGGAACAAGCGTGGTCTTGCCTGTGCCTGGCGGCGCCTGCACAACTGCCGTTCCGCCGACTACAGTGCCGCCATCGCCCTGGTCTTTTAAACCCAAAGCAAGCGTGGCCAGGGATTCCGCAAAGACCAGTCCCGCACCGATGGTGTCCAGTCTGAAAGTCACCAAACCATTGTCCCTGTTGCATGGCAGTGAAAAGGCCACGCCCTCAACGGGGCGTGGCCTTTCTCATTCTGCCGCTGTTGGAGTGCTGCGTGTCTAGCCGATGGTGGAGGCGTCGATGACAAAGCGGTAGCGGACATCGGAGGCAAGAACGCGTTCGTAAGCATCGTTGATCTTGCTGGCCGGAATGACCTCGATCTCGGCGCCGAGGCCGTGCTCAGCGCAGAAGTTCAGCATTTCCTGAGTCTCGCGAATACCGCCAATCGCGGAACCGGCGAAGCGACGACGCCCCGTAATCAGAGAGAACACGTTGACCGGCAGCGGCTCGGCGGGCGCGCCAACGTTGACCAACGTGCCATCGAGCGTGAGCAGCTGCAAGTAGGCGCTGATGTCGATGGAAGCGCTGACTGTGTTGATGATGAGGTCGAAGGTGCCAGCGAGCTGTTCGAACGTGGCGGGATCGCTGGTGGCGTAATAGTGGTCCGCGCCCAAGTTGAGCCCGTCTTCCATCTTCTTCAGCGACTGCGAGAGCACTGTTACCTCGGCGCCCATGGCGTCGGCAATCTTGACAGCCATGTGGCCGAGTCCGCCAAGGCCGACCACGGCAACCTTCTTACCGGGACCGGCGCCCCAGTGGTGCAAGGGCGAGTAGGTGGTGATCCCGGCGCACAGCAGCGGTGCGGCGACGTCGAGGTCCAAACCCTCCGGGATGGTGACGACGAAGTCCTCATTCACCACTACGTTGCTGGAGTAGCCGCCCTGCGTGATGGTGCCGTCGCGGTCAACGGCGCCGTAGGTGCCCACGTTTCCCTGAAGGCAGTACTGTTCCTCGCCTGCAAGGCAGTTCTTGCACTCCTTGCAGGAGTTCACCATGCAGCCGACGCCTACACGGTCGCCCACCTTGTGCTTGGTGACCTCCGAGCCAACCTCAGTGACGATTCCGGCGATTTCATGGCCAGGTGCCAAGGGGTACTGCTGCGGGCCCCAGTCACCGCGAACAGTATGGATGTCCGAGTGGCAGATGCCTGCGAACTTGATGTCAATGTGGACGTCGTTCGGACCGACGTCGCGACGTTCGATGGTGGTCAGGGTCAGGTCGCCCGTGGCCGAGGGGGCAGCGTAAGCGTTAGCGGTAGGCATGTTTCTCCTGCGTAGTGAACGTTGTTGGATGTTTCCATCTAACCTTCTTTCCCTGAATGGAAGGAGTTACTGCTGTAAGGGGTAATGACAGGGACTCCCTTAGCGGGCCAAAGGTCCTACCGTTGAAGTATGGACAACCGGACAGAGACGCGCGATTTCCTCTCTACTCGACGGGCTAAGATCACGCCCGAGCAAGCGGGACTGGCCGCCTATGGCGGCAATCGCCGTGTACCGGGCCTCCGCCGCGGCGAAGTGGCCATGCTGGCCGGAGTCAGTGTGGAGTACTACACCCGGCTGGAGCGGGGAAATCTCGCGGGTGTCTCGGAAAGCGTCCTGGAATCCTTGGCGAACGCCCTGCAACTCGACGACGCCGAACGTGCACACCTGTACGACCTCGCCCGCGCAGCGAGTGACGGCGGCAGGTCACGACGCCGGCCGGTGCGGAAGCAAGCCATCCGGCCAGGCGTTCAGCTCACGCTGGATGCCATCAGCGGCTCGCCCGCTTTCATCCGCAACGGTCGGTTGGATCTGCTCGCAACAAACGCCCTGGGCCGTGCTTTGTACTCAGATATTTACGATAGTCCGGCCGGGCCACCCAACCATGCCCGCTTCCTTTTCCTCGATCCGCGCAGCCGGGATTTCTATACGGATTGGGAACGGGCAGCAAACGACACGGTAGCCATTATGCGGACCGAGGCGGGCCGCGATCCTTACGACCGGGGCCTTAGCGATCTTGTGGGTGAGCTGTCCACGCGCAGCGAGGAATTCCGGGTTCGTTGGGCATCCCATAACGTGCGCCAGCATTACACCGGGAAAAAGCACTTCCGGCATCGGATGGTTGGCGATCTGCACCTTTTGTACGAAGCCCTTGAGCTTTCGGCCGACGCCGGTTTGACCTTGACGGTCTACAACGCGGAACCCGGCACCGGTACGGCGGATGCCCTGCAGCTGCTGGCAAGCTGGGCCGCAACCACCCTCACAATTCCTGAAGATTCCGGGAACCTCCGGACCATCCACAACAAGTGACTGAGTCATCAACGTCAAGAGGCACCATGGGTATCATCCGGAGTTGATCGTGTGCTGATAAAGGTTTGACCGGGGTGGGAGGGGCGCAAACAACACGTCAATCCTATTCAACCGAACCACGCCATGAGTCGCTTCCTGAGGTTTCGGGCAGTGCCGAAGCACCGGGATGCCACACCCCGCGGAGTGCATCGACCTGAAGCTGCATCTTTGCTGCCGACGCTGTAGGCATCCGCTGCCAGCATTTCCGTTGACTACAGCCGGACTGCCGGCTTCCTTGCCCCAGGATGCGAGGGTCATCGTGAGGAGGGGCTAATAATGTCAGAGGCCCGTGACAGGGTTGGTTTATGGGAGCAATCGGGCAGATGTTGGCGAGGCGGGCGCGTTCGCCCCGTGCCGATGCCCTGCTGCGTCAGCGGTCCCTGAGGTCCACGGGTGTCCCAGTCCGGACGGCCACTTCAGGGGATGCGACGGCGGCCGACACACTCGCGGGTGACTCTCCAAGCGCTGGGCTGCTTCCCGGATTTGAGTCATTGAGCGGCTTACCGGAGTTCAGCACAGCCGGTGAAGTAGGCGGGCCGCTTGCACATGTGGGCGAAACCTTGAGATCCCTTCGCGAATCCGCGGCCGGTGAGGCGCGGTTGTTTGGTTTTGTTGAGGCTGCTGATTTTGCGGGCAGGGTCGAGGAGATCTCGCGGTCCTTGGAGTACTTGCAGGTCGTCGCGGCGCAGGCGGTGGAACGGACCCGGAAGGAAGCACGGCAAGCGCCGCAGGGGTCGTCGGGATCTTCAGGATCTTCGGGGTCGTCGGGATCTTCGGGATCTTCGGGGTCAGTGCCGGAGTGGCGGACCGGGTGGACTGAACCGGGGCCAGGATCCGGTGTGAGGCCAGAATCCGGTGTGGGGCCAGGATCCGGTGTGGCATCAGCCTGCACCGCTGAGGCGCGCTCCGCAAGCGCAAGTGCTTCCGTGAGCGGCGCAAGCACTGTGACCGGTCCAGGGCCAGTGACCGGTCCGGGGCCAGTAACCGGGGCCGCCGCAGCCAATGCTGGTTTCGTGGATGATGGCTACCGGAACGCCGCGGAGTTCCTTCGGGCCCGGTTGCGGATCAGCATCGGCGAGGCCCGGCGCAGGCTCGCCCTCGCCCCCGAGGTCCTCCCCCAGACGGGAATAGCCGGGCAACAGATCCCCGCCCGGCGCGAAGTGCTGGCCGACGCCCTGGCCTCCGGGGACCTGCCGTCCCGGTCCGCGAGCATCATCAGCACCGCCCTGGACCAAGTCCGGCAACTCACCGATGAGGACACCATCACCCGGATGGAACACGCCCTGACCGCCACCGCAGTCGAATCCGACCCGGACTTCGTCACCAAAATGACCAAACGCTGGACCGACATGATCGACCAGGACGGCACCGAACCCTCCGAAGAAGTTCTCCGCCAACTCCAAGGCGCGTTCCTGCGCCGCCGACGCCGCCACGGACTCCACCACATCGAAATCTTCGCCACCGCCGAACAATACGAAACCCTCACCACCGCCATGAACACCGCCACCAACCCCAGGCTCACCGGCAACCACGAGCCCGGCATCGCAACCGACCCCAGCACCGGCAACAGCCCGGAGGAAGGCACAAAACCGGAGTCCAACACAGGCGCCGCCGGAGCCAGCAGCGGCAGCAACCGTGACGAGAATATCCCCGGCCCTGACCTGGACCGCCGCAGCCGGGCCCAGAAACTCCTCAACGGCCTCGTCGGCGCCTGCGCCCTCGCGATGACCACCGGGAAACTGCCCTCCAACGGCGGACTCCGCCCCCAACTCACCGTCACCATCGACGAACGCGACCTCTTCAAACAACTCAACAACCACACCAAACACCACAACACCGGACCGGCCCCAAACCGGCTCAGCACCGGCACCGCAACCTTCACCGGCCCGATCCACCCGAACACCATCCGCAAAATCGCCTGCGACGCCGACATCATCCCCGTCCTCCTCGGAACCGACTCCCGCGTCCTGGACATCGGCCGCACCACCCGGATCTTCCCACCCCACATCCGCAAAGCCATCACCGCCCGCGACGGCGGCTGCGCCTTCCCCGACTGCACCATCCCCGCACCCTGGTGCGAAGCCCACCACACCACCTACTGGTCAAACGGCGGCACCACATCAACCAACAACGGCACCCTCCTCTGCAGCCACCACCACCACCTCATCCACAAAGAACAATGGCGCATCGACATCACAACCGGTGTCCCCTGGTTCATCCCCCCACCCCACCTCGACCCCCAACAAACACCCCGACGCAACCACCACCACACACCCCAGAGAACATAAAGGTGCGCAGTCGTCGTGCGGATGCCTCAGCTGAGCCCACATCCACGAGCGGTCAGCCCACGAGCATCGTCGCTCGGAGGGTGACCCGTCAGTTCGGCTTGCCTGCCAGTTCAGCAATCTCGTCGAAAACAAATTCCTGGCTCTTTATTGCGCCCCCGGCGTACTCTGAAGGGACGGTGGGAAACGATTCTGTTGAGTCCGCCGGTAAGTGGTTCGAGGCATCATGGCACCGGAACGTTCGTCCGATGGAATTCACCCGGACCGGGGTGCCGCCCGGACGGTGCATACTTACTCCACACTGCTGAAGTCCGTGCGCAATGCCGGATTGCTGAAGCGCCGCAGAGGGTTTTACATCACGGTCTTTGTGATCCTGATGGTGGCCTGGGCGGGGACTTGGGGCGGGTTCCTTTTACTGCGGGACACGTGGTTCCAGCTACTTATAGCGGCGGGAATGGGCGTGGTCCTCACCCAGTTCGCCTTCCTGGCCCATGAAGCCGCGCATCGGCAGGTGTTCAAGTCCAAGGGCATGAATGAGTGGTCCGCGCGGCTCGTTGGTACGGGACTGGTGGGTATCAGCTATTCAATGTGGGCGCAGAAGCACACCCGCCACCACAACTTTCCCAATGTCATCGACAAGGACCCTGACATCCATACCGGCGCAATCGCGTTTCACCCTGAAGCGGCAAGCTCGCGCCGGGGCGTGATGGTTCATGTCACAAGGAAGCAAGGCTGGTTGTTGTTTCCCTTATTGTTCTTCCTGGGTATCAGCCTGCACATTGATTCCCTGAAGTATCTGCTGCACCAGAGACAAGTGGATCACCGCTGGGTGGAGATCCCTGTCATCATGCTTCGACTCCTCGTGGTTCCGTTCCTGGTTTTCTCATTCCTGCCGTTAGGTATGGCGTTCGCTTTCCTCGGAGTGCAGCTGGGCGTTTTCGGTTTCTATATGGGTGCGTCTTTTGCTCCTAACCACAAGGGCATGCCGGTACTGCCCAGCTCATCCAGAACAGACTTCCTCAACCGTCAGGTGCTCACTGCCCGAAACATCTCCGGCGGCCGGTTCATGGACACGCTGATGGGCGGGCTAAACCGGCAGATTGAACACCATCTCTTCCCGGACATGCCTCGCCCCTACCTGCACCGCGCCTCCGGCATCGTGAAGGAGTGCTGCGGCGAACTGGGCATTCCTTATACCGAAACCAGTTTGGTGGCGTCTTACATTGCGGTTGTGAAGTACTTGGATGACGTCGGACTCTTCGCGGGTGAACCTTTCGAGTGCCCGGTCATGGACCAGTTCCGGCCGCGATAAGGGCTTCCCGGGGCGCCGCATAAGGATCCCCCGGATACGTCCGGGGGATCCCTATGCGGACGGCTTTCGCGCAGTGGTCTTAGCGCCCGCCTCCTCCGATGACCCCGGCTTCAACAGCTTTGGTCACGGCATCAGCTTCGGCTTGTGTGAGCTTGCCATCCGTGACGGCCTTGTCCAGCTTGGCCTTCAGGGCGGCGGAACGTTCCGCTTGGCCCGCGGCTCGGATTTCTTCCAGCGCAGCGGTGACCTTGGCTTCGTCGACGCCCAAGGCTTCCGCGAGCGACTTTGCCAGAGCAGCGTCCTGCGCCGTACGGTCCGGCTTCGTTCCTTCGGCGGGCGGCGTAGAGGGTTTGTTTGCCTCACGGAACGCCTTCAAGGCTTCGGTGACCTTGGCCTCGTCGACACCGAGCTTGGTGGCCAATTCAGCTGCTATTTGTCCCCGTTCGTGTCCGTGTCCGCCAGGCTTTCCGCCACGATCTGACGGGGTAATTGCATCCCCGGACGACGTGGAGCCAGGGGTCGACGTAGCGCTCGGCGACGGTGTGGTGGCCGCCGTCGCGATGCTGGTTGCACCAAGTCCTGCGCCTAGTGCCAGAGCTCCGGCTGCCATGCTCAAGGTGATTCTCTTGATTTTCGACATATGCCTCTCCTCAATGAGCCGTTAGTACGGCTGGTGTGTGAGGGACGGTCGGTGTTTCCGTCCTCTTAACACGATGAGAGACCCACCCCAGCCCTCGCTGTTTCGAACCTGTCATTGGGCTGTGAAAGTGAACCGGTTTCTGAGATGCGCGTCCTCAGCGGCCGCGGTCCAGCGCGTCCAGCAACCTCTTAACCGATCCACCCAGATTCCAGTCATGGGCCAGTTGCTCAAGTTCAGTGCGAGCCTCTCCTGTGACGGGGCGCAGTTCAGCGCCTGCTTCTTCCAGCGTCGGCACCTTCAAGTCGCGCACGACATTCACGACGGCGGGCGCCACCTTGAGATAGTCAGCCGCCGCCGACAGCTTGGCCCGGACGGAGGCCGACAACCCGCCGTCGGGGGCTTCCGCCGCCTCAAGAAGCCCTCCCAATGAACCGTAGGTGCCAAGCAACGATGCCGCAGTCTTTTCGCCGATGCCGGCGACTCCGGGCAGCCCGTCGGAGGCATCGCCCCGGAGTGTTGCGTAGTCGGCGTATTGCTGGGGAAGGACACGGTACTTGCCCACCACAACGACGTCGGTGAGGACTTCCAGGTTCTTCATGCCGCGGGCCGTGTAAATGACGCGGATCCCACGGTCGTCATCCACGAGCTGGAAGAGGTCGCGGTCACCAGTTACCACGTCCGTGGGAAAGGTCGCTTGGCTCGCATAGGTCCCGATGACGTCATCAGCCTCATGCTCGTCAACTCCCACCACAGCGATCCCGGCGAGGTCCAACACTCGGCGGATCATGGGAATCTGCGCCTCAAGTGGGTCCGGGACAACCTCTACGTCCGGGCCATTCGGAACGATCTCTGCGACCCTGTGCGACTTATAGCTGGGAATCAGGTCAACACGCCATTGCGGGCGCCAATCGTTGTCCCAGCAGGCCACCAAATGCGTCGCGTCGTAGTCGGTGGTGAGGCGGGCGATCATATCCATCAGTCCCCGCACCGCGTTCACAGGCGTTCCGTCGGCCCGACGAATGGAATCGGGCACACCGTAGAAGGCGCGGAAATACAAGGAGGCAGTGTCCAAAAGCATAAGTCTCGGCATACCTGATCCTGACATGCCCTTGGTTCAATCCGCCGGAGGCTACACAAGGTTCCGTCATAAGACTCTTCAGGGACTTGAACACCACTGTGAGCTGCATTACGATTGCATGAGCGATAATTGAACACTGTGTTCTATTATCGAACAACTTATAAAATAGCCCACAAAGAAGTGAGGAAAGCCCGTGCAGTTCCACCACCACGGTTACGTATCCGGTGACCCCCGAGTCGAACCGGCCGCTGGCGTCGGAATCAACCGCCCGGCCGAGCTTCCCGACGAAGTGGATGTCCTCATCGTGGGCACTGGCCCCGCGGGTATGTTGACCGCGGCACAGCTTTCCCAGTTCCCGGACGTCACCACACGCATCATTGAGCGCCGCCCCGGGCGTTTGGCCATAGGCCAGGCCGATGGCATCCAGGCCCGCAGCGTCGAGACTTTCCAAGCCTTTGGATTTGCGGAGCGCATCACGGCCGAGGCGTACCGGATTACCGAGATGGCGTTTTGGAAGCCGGATCCGGCCGATCATTCGCGAATCGTCCGGGCCGCACGCGCCGTGGATGATCCCGCTGGGATCAGTGAGTTCCCACACCTGATCGTTAATCAGGCCCGGGTCCTGGACTACTTCGCAGAATTCATGGCCAACTCCCCCACACGCATGACACCGGACTACGGCTACGAGTTCCACAGCCTCAACGTCACAGGCGAGGGCGACTACCCGGTGGAGGTGACCCTTGGCCACACATCCGGGCCCAACGAAGGCCGGGAACGGGTTATCCGTGCCAAATATGTGGTGGGCGCAGACGGAGCGCGCAGCAAGGTCCGTGAGTCCATCGGATGTCACCTCGCCGGCGACCAAGCCAACCACGCTTGGGGCGTCATGGACGTCCTTGCCGTCACCGACTTCCCTGACATCCGCACCAAGTGCGCCATCCAGTCCGGCGCCGGTGGCAGTATCCTGCTGATCCCCCGCGAAGGCGGCCACCTGTTCCGCATGTACGTGGACCTGGGCGAGGTTAACCCCAATGACAAAGGCGCCGTGCGCAAAACCACCATCGAACAGATCATCCAGAAAGCCAACGACATCCTTCACCCCTACACGCTGGACGTGCGCAACGTGGCCTGGCACAGCGTGTACGAGGTAGGCCACCGGCTCACGGACAGGTTCGACGACGTTCTGCCGGAGGAGCGCGGCAAGCGCACCCCGCGGGTTTTCATCACCGGCGACGCCTGCCACACCCACAGCGCCAAAGCCGGGCAGGGAATGAACGTCTCCATGCAGGACGGCTTCAACATCGGCTGGAAACTCGGCCACGTCCTCGAGGGCCGCAGCCCTGAGTCCCTGCTGGACACCTACTCGGCCGAACGGCAGGTAGTGGCGAAGAACCTCATCGACTTCGACAAGCAGTGGTCCACGCTGATGGCCAAGAAGCCCGAAGAGTTCGAAGACCCCGCAGAACTGGAGACTTTCTACACCAGCACTGCCGAGTTCCCCGCCGGCTTCATGACCCAATACACCCCATCCCTGGTCATCGCCGAAGCGCAGCACCAGGACCTCGCCACCGGCTTCCCTGTGGGCAAGCGCTTCAAGTCCGCCCCGGTCCAGCGGGTCTGCGACACCAACCCCATGCACCTCGGCCACCACGCCAAAGCGGACGGCCGCTGGCGCATCTATGTCTTCGCTGACGCGGCGCAGGCTGGATCCCAGGGACCTGTGGCGGACTTCGCCGAGTGGATCGCGAACTCGCCGGACTCGCCGCTGGCCGCGACGCCGTCGGACGCTGACCGCGATGCCTGGTTCGACGTGAAGGTGATCTACCAGCAGGACCACACGAACATTGATATCAATGCGGTACCGGCGGCGTTCAAACCAACCGTTGGGCCGTTCAAGCTCACCTACCTTGAGAAGGTCTTCGGAGCAGACCCCAACAACGACATCTTCGAGCTCCGCGGCCTCAGTCGCGATGGCGTGGTTGTAGTGGTCCGCCCGGACCAATACGTCGCCACTGTGCTGCCGCTGACAGCGACGGCTGAACTCGGCGACTTCTTTGCGCCGCTGCTGTCAGCGGGACGTACTGAAGTCACGGCGAAGAAGCCGGGCCTGGTGAGCAACCAGGCATAGAACGCTGGACGGTACCCCCAGGACGTACCACGGCTCATGAGCCGTAGGTCGCCATCCTCCGGGCTCTGGTGGATAACGGGCAACGGGACGAGAATTAGCTGGTGGCCCCTCCTCGCACCGGCGAGGGCGGCGACACCATGAATGACGCCGCCCGAAAGATCCAACGCGTTTATCTGACATTGACGCTGGGCAATACCGTTGCGGCCTCCTTCATCTGGGGAATCAATACCCTGTTCCTGCTGGATGCCGGTTTAAGTAACCTGGAGGCGTTTGCCGCCAACGCCTTCTTCACCGTGGGCATGGTGCTGTTTGAGGTCCCTACGGGAGTGATCGCCGACGGATGGGGCCGGCGGGCGTCATTCCTGCTGGGAACGGTGACGCTGGCCGTGTCCACTTATCTGTACTTCGTGATGTGGCAGATCTCCGCGCCGTTCTGGATGTGGGCTGTGGTCTCGGTTCTCCTGGGCCTCGGCTTTACGTTCTTCTCCGGTGCTGTTGAAGCATGGCTCGTGGATGCCCTGCGTTTCTCGGGCTACGAAGGCGGGCTGGAATCTGTGCTTGGCCGAGGCCAGATGGTGCAGGGTGTTGCGATGCTCGTGGGCTCAGTAGCAGGAGGGGTGATTGCCCAGGCCACCAATCTTGGCGTGCCCTTCCTCCTTCGGGTGCTGGTTCTGCTGGCCATGTTTGCTGTGGCCTTTGGACTCATGCACGACGTCGGCTTCACGCCTGAGCGTTCGACACATCCCCTCCGCGCGACCAAGGCCGTGCTGTCCGCGTCGATCGAGAACGGCTTGAAAAACCCGCCAGTGCGGTACGTCATGCTGGCCGCCCCCTTCAGCGCCGGCGTCGGGATTTACGTCTTCTACGCACTGCAGCCGTACCTGCTTGACCTCTTTGGCGATCCCAGGGCCTACTCGATCGCGGGCTTGGCCGCCGCGATCGTTGCGGGTTCGCAGATCCTGGGGGGCTGGCTCGCGCCGCACGCCCGGCGGCTGTTCCACAAGCGGACCTCCGTGCTCATCGTTGGAGCGGCGGTGGGTGGCGTCATCCTACTGGTCCTCGGATTCACCCGTATCTTCTGGGTGGCGTTGATATTGCTCGCACTCTGGGCGGTGGTCGGTTCTGCCGCCACACCCGTCCGGCAGGCCTATGTCAACGACATGATCCCTTCGAAGCAGCGCGCCACGGTCCTGAGCTTCGATTCGCTGATGGGTTCCAGCGGCGGAGTAGTCATCCAGCCCGTCCTGGGCCGGGGAGCCGACCTCTACGGCTATCCGGCATCCCTGGCTATGGCAGGATTCATCGAGCTCATCGCGCTGCCGTTCCTGCTGGCCAGCCGGAAGCAGGGCGCAGCAGCCGATCGGGCCAGCACAACTGAAACGTCCCCGGACACGGAATCCTTGCCATGAGTAAGGTGTTCGGGGGCGTGGCAGCCAGCTCGGACGGATACATCGCCTCAGCGAGCGGAGACCTGTCATGGCAAGGGCGGCGGGCGGCCATCACCAGGGTTCCTGCGCCGAGCCGGCCGTGTCACCGTGTTTCGGCCACTGCTGGGAGACTGTAGGTATCAATCGTCGAAAGGGCGGACTTCTTGATTTCCCTGCAGCAGGACGCGCAAGGCTTTATCCGAATGAACAGGCACTTCCCGGGAAGCGTGTCGGTGAGCGTGGTTTTCGCCGACGGAACCTCGGAAGTCTTCACCGGGCGGCGGCTCAACGAAATCTATGACGAAGCGCTGGCAGCCTACCGCGCCGGCAATCATCTGGACGCCAAAGGATTCAACCGGGGCCCCAGGAAGAAGGTCCAGCAGGGCATTGAGTTCGTGCCGGTTTCGCCGGGAATGTCCAGCTGACTCAGCTTCTTCCTGAAGCATGGTTGACGCAGAACGGCGTCCACGGCCTGGCCTCCAGCCTGCCTTCGGGAATGGCCACGCCGCAAACCGCACATCGTCCGTAGGTGCCCGCCGCTATCCTCGCCAATGCCTCGTCGATCTGTTCCAAACCAACCCGGCTCTGGCCCATAAGGGCGGATGCTTGGGAGAGCTCGAAGGCTATGGTGCTGCCCTCGGGATCGTGTTCGTCGTCCACATTGGAGTCTTGCCGGGCGAGGCTCACCGAGCTGATGTCGTTTCGCAGCGCCTTGAGCAGTTCGAGTTTGCGACCCCGCTCCTCCTCTAAAAGGACCCGGAACCGCTCGGCGTCAACCATGGTGGTTCATAGTTCCACTGTGCCGCTTTCGCCCACGCTGAAGCGGGAGTGGGTGACCTTGGACTTGACCCATTGAAGTACCGTTGCGGCCGTTCCGCCCGGGCTCGTCCAATACTCTGCCGAGTCGGAATCTACGTGGATCAGGCAAACTTCCGGGGTGTCCGGACCGTCAGGGAACCACGCCTCTACAACCTGGTTCCACATCTCGTGGATCTTCTGCCGGTCCGTGACCACGTGGGCAGTCCCGGCTACAGACACCCACTCGGTGTTCTTGCCGAAGGAAACATTGACTCGCGGATCCTGTCTCACATGGGCAACCTGTGAGGTCCCCAGTCCCGTAAAGAACCACATGTCGCCGTCGTCCTTGACTTCCTGGACAGCCAGCGGCCGGCTGACCAGCGCACCTTCTTCATTGACGGTGGTCAGCATTCCGATCTTGGAATCGTTGATGATGTCCGTGACTTTACTGATGGGTTGCTCTTCAGTCATGCGGGCCTCACTTCTCATCGCGTCCGGGGGCTTTCCCCACAACCACCCTATTAGTAAGGCTACTGATTTGCTAGGCGCCCAAGGAATGCCGGCGCCAAACAAGAGGACCGCTATTCGGGGAATCATGCTGCGGCTTCATCCGTTCTGTTTGATAGTGACATGCCGACGGCGGTCAGGCCTGCCCATTCGGGCCAGGCAAAACGACGGGAAGTTTGGGGACTACCATGACGTTGAATGAAACCATTGCCCGCCTTCGGGCCGCGCATCTTATGGTCCGCGATGCCCGGGAATGGGATGCTCTTTCCGCCGCTCTCTCGGACGCCTACAACAGCCGCGACGACGACCTGATTGAGCAACTGCACCAGCCCTTTATCCAGTCCTGGCGAACGGTCACCCACTATGTCCTGAGGGACACTTTCGATACAGCGGGCATCTCAGTGAGCGACCCAAGCCATCCTTGGGGAATTGCCACCTTGACCGCCAAGGGCATCAGCCGCGAGCCACTTCTCTGCCACGTGGACCTGGCAGTCGAGAAGGGTTCGGCAGCCGACGCCGTCGATGGACCAAAGTTGCTTACTTTCGCCGAAGCCATGACCCATTACGCTGATTGCCTCGCTCCACTCTTCGACTACGTCAGTGAAGATCAAGCACTGAACGTTAGGTAGGGTACCCGCTGATGAATTCACTCCCGCCTGGCTGGTGGCGGGCCCTCGATGACAGTGGGTATGTACTCCAGTAGCTGCGAGCGGCCATCGAATGTCCGGCTGTCCACCAATTCCAGGGCGACATCCGGGTAGCCGTCATAAATTCGCTCACTACCGGTCTTCCCGGTGATTACGGGAAAGATCACCAAGCGATACCTGTCCACCAGACCGGCCGTCAGCAGGGAACGGCAAAGACTCAAGCTGCCCAGAGTGCTCAACGTGCCGGTTCGGGTCCGCTTGAGTTCCCGGACGGCTTCCACAGCGTCACCCGAAATGAGTTCCGAGTTGGGCCACGCCAAGGGCTCCTTCAGAGTGGAAGAGAAGATAATCTTTGGCATGGCAGCCAGTCCACTCAGGCTGGCGCCCTCTTCCTCTGAGAACCCTGAACTGTCTTCGGATGCTTCCTCCGACATGCTGGACATCACCCGGTACGTCTTCGCGCCCATCAGAGTGGTGAAGTCTTTTTTTCCTTCTTCAGCCAACCAGGCCAGGTACTCCGGACCTTCCAATCCCCACCAACCAGGCCAACCGTCGGCAGAAGCATAGCCGTCCAGGGAAATGATCAGGTCCACCATCAGGGTTGCGGTCGTCTCACTCATAGCAGTCTCCTAGGTTTACGGTGCGCGATGACCGTGCGCGGAAATGCTAGCCCTGGAGCAATCAGACGTTCAAGGGGTTCGCGCTAGAGGAGGAGAAGGACGAACCCGCCGAGGGTGCTCAGTATCCCAACACCAGTGAGGATCCAGCCGAGAATCAGAACAGTGTTGTCGTGGCGCGGCGGATGCAGCGAGCATCGGGACGGGTGGCAGAGGTCGTAGTGGACAAGCACAGCGCCTGAATCAACGCTCCCGTCACGGGCAGGGATGTCAAGCAGGACCTTTTGTTCCTCGTTCGACCGATCTACCCAGCGCACCCCCAGAAATCCGCCTGCGGCAAACTGTTCTCCCTCGGCGGTGGTCCAAACGCATCGGCGCTTGGCAATGACCCACGCCCACAAAAGCAGCGGCACGCCGGGGACAAACCCCACCCACGTCATCATTTCCAGGATGGGGCCAAGGACATCCAGGGAACCGGCCATGAGTCGATCCTATGTGTAGAAGCCGCTCGTCGGCGGACGACATATCGGACAGGTTACACAGTGCGGTCCACCCGTGAACGCCAGAGCAGATAGACAAAGTAGGGGGCGCCGACCAGCGCCGTCATGATTCCGGCAGGTATCTGGGCCGGCGCTATGAGCGTGCGGCCCATGACATCGGCGAGCACCACGGTGCACGCGCCGATCAATGCGGCAACGGGCAGGACCCTTGAGTGTCGTGCGCCTACAAGCGTGCGGGCGGCGTGCGGCGCCACAAGTCCCACGAAGGCGATCACGCCCACCGAAGAGACCGCACCGGCGGTTAAAAGCACAGCCACCGTAAGAAGGAGCACCCGGGATCCGGATAGCCCAATACCCAGCACGCGCGGAGAATCGTCGTCCACGGCAATCAGGTCGAGATCGCGCCTCATACCCGCCAGTACAGGCAGTGCAAGCACCAAGGCCAGCAGCGGTGGCAGGACGGAGGCAAAGTTGCGTCCATAGGTAGAGCCTGACAGCCAGGTAAGGGCCTTGGTCTGGTTGAACGGGTCTGTCGTCACCAGAAGGACGGTGATAGCGGCCGCCAGCCCGGCGGAGATGCCGATGCCGATCAGCACCAGCTTGTTCTGTTGAAGCCCGCCGCGGAAGGCCAATCCGAAGACCAGCAGGGCAGAAAGGGCCGCTCCCCCAAGCGCGGAACCGGTGACCACCCACGAGCCCGCCGTCGGGACAGTGGTGATGACGATGATTGCCGCGAGGCCACCACCGCCGGAAACGCCCAGAATGCCGGGTTCGGCCAGGGAATTGCGGGATACCGCTTGGATAAGTGCACCTGCGAGGGCAAGGGCCGCTCCTGCGAGGACCGCCGCCAGGACACGAGGCAAACGGGTACCAAGGACGGCGCTGACACGGTTTCCCGACTGTCCAGTGATCCAATTCATGAGATCCCCGAGCAGGAGCTTCGCGTCTCCCAGTAGCGCACCCGCCACCAGCAAGCCAGTGAGCAGGACAATGAGCCCGATCAATACAGTGAGGAAGAACCTGCGCGTGCGAAGCCTTGCCAGGGCATCACCTGCAACACTCAACCCGGCATCGGACATCCGCATGGCCAGGATCACCAGGAAAACGGCACCGAAAACCGTAGTGACCGCGCCGGTGGGGACTTCAACGCCGGCTTGGGCACCGAAAAGACCACGGACAAGGACATCCGCTCCGATGACCACCACTGCACCGGCCAGGCCGGAGATGGGCAGCAGCGCCCTATGCCGGCCAAGGCCGCGAAGACGTGACGCCAGAAGACGAACGATTGCAGGAGCACAGAGTCCAACAAATCCGATCGGGCCGGCGATCGTCACCGCCGCTGCTGACAGGACAACGGCAAGCACGACGGCGCCCACCCGGGCCAGGCGGGGGTCCGCACCCGCCAGCCTGGAGGCGTCGTCACCCAACCCGAGCAGGTCCATCCGACGAGCGAGAAGGAAGAGTGCGGTGATAGCCACGAGAACGATGGGTGTGAACTGGATCAGCTCGTCGGTGCTGGACTGGGCGAGACTTCCCTGGCCCCATGCATACAGACCCGTTGTTTCCTGGCTAAACAAAAGAAGAAGCGCGCTGGTGGCCGAATGCAGGCCCAACGCCAACGCCGTGCCGGCGAGCACCAAGCGGATGGGGCCTCCGTTGCCATTGGCACCACCGCCTGACAGCGCCAGAACAAGCACCGCCGCTGCGAGGCCGCCGAGGAAGGCGATGCCACCGGACAGGAGTGCCGGAAGCGTCAGGCCGAATGCAGCCACCGCCACGATCGCGAAATGCGCGCCGGCGTTCACAGCCAGCGTGTCAGGGGAAGCAAGGACGTTGCGGGTGGCCGACTGCAAAGCTGCGCCGGCCACCCCCAACGCCACGCCGACCAACAAGCCGGCCAACAGTCGCGGTACCCGCGAGGCAACCAACACTGCGGTTTCCTGGTCCGTTGCGTCTCCGGTGAGCAGCCCCAGCAACTGGAAAGGGCCGACGTCGGCCGTTCCTTGCGTGAGGTGGATCATCGAAAACAGAGCCAGGATGACAACCCCGGCGCCAGCCACCAGGACCGGTCCGGAGCGCGGGCGGACATCTCGTCCAGTCGGCGCTGCAGGTGCGGGAGCACCCGCCACGGCCGTGGTAACGGTCATGGCGGGGCGCTTC
>NZ_AKKK01000029.1 GCF_000281065.1 Arthrobacter sp. M2012083 | reverse complement strand
TTCGGCTTCTCCGACACCCGCCAAGCCGCACGCCGCTACTTCAAAAACGACACCCACTCCATCGTCGCCAAAACCCTCCAACTCCTTGCCGCCAAGGGAGAGGTTGAAGCAGGCGCGCTGGAAAAGGCGATCGAAAAGTACCGGCTTCTGGACGTCAACGCCGGCACCACCGGCGGAGCAGGCGGCGACGCCTAACTGTTCGGCGGGTAACCTGCGGCAAAAGCACTAACAGCAACATCCGCGACGGCGGCTTTCACCGGAAGGTGGGGGCCGCCGTCGGGCGTTAAGCGGGTTGGGACATATGTGGCGGGGACGTGACCAGCAACAACATGAGTTGTAGCCTTCTCACAAATGGAGCTTGCCCGTGATGGGCCGTATGCTCGTTCCATGGCAGAGCCAAGCAAAACCACCACCAAGCGCAAGGCAGCGCCCCAGGCATTGTCACCCGAAAAGGCTGAAACCCTGCGGCAACTCCGCGCCAACGTGGGCCAGCTGTCCACCAGCACCATGAGGCAGCTCGAGAAATCACTGCCTTGGTATGGCCGCCTGAGCTCCGATGAACGCTCGGCGTTGGGCCTGGTGGCCCAGAACGGCATCGCCGCCTTCGTGACGTGGTACGAACGGCCCAGTTCGCCGTCGTGGATCCTCACGGACGTCTTTGGCAACGCGCCCACGGAACTGACTCGTTCCATTAGCCTGCAAAAGGCCCTGCAACTGATCCGCATCGTGGTGGAAGTCGTGGAGGACCAGGTTCCTGTGATCGCCCCGGAATCGGACCAGCCGTCGCTCCGGGAGGCCGTACTGCGCTATTCGAGGGAGGTGGCTTTCGCAGCCGCAGATGTTTATGCGCGGGCTGCGGAATCCCGCGGCTCCTGGGATACACGCCTGGAAGCGTTGATCGTTGACGCGATTCTACGAGGCGAGAACACCGATGCGTTAAGGTCCAGGATCGCAGCCCTTGGCTGGAAAGCGCAGGAGCGATTCACCGTAATGGTCGGAAATTCGCCGTCGGAGCCTAGCGCCAGCTATGTCAGCGAACTTCGCCGTACCGCCGGGCGCTTCGCCGAGGATGCACTCGTGGGAATCCAGGGCGATCGGCTCATTTTGATCCTTGGCGGGGTGCAGGACCGCGACACAGCCTATGTCAAGCTCAGTGAGCTCTTTGCACCGGGGGCTGTGGTTTACGGCCCGGAAGCAGGCTCCTTGCTTGAGGCGAGCAGTTCCGCCCAGGCGGCGTTCGCAGGGCTGACCGCAGCCCGTGCATGGCCTTCCGCGCCACGGCCTGTTGCTGCAGACGACCTCCTCCCCGAGCGTGTCGTTTCAGGTGATGACGCCGCACGAAGGTCACTGATCAAGAACATTTACAGGCCCCTGCTCGCGGCCTCAAACGGGCTTGTGGAGACCCTGGGCACGTACTTGGAGCTCGGCCACTCACTGGAAGCCACGGCGCGCGAACTCTTCGTCCATGCCAACACCGTGCGCTACCGTTTGAAGCGTGTCTGCGATGTGACAGGCTGGGATCCGCTCCTCCCCAGGGAGGCGTTTGTGCTGCAAACGGCGTTGGTGGTGGGCCGCCTTTCAGCCCAACCAAAAGCCGCTGCCGAACGTCACGCGTCACGTTCCCAGAACTGAACCGTTGTAGACTTCCTACAAACTGACCCAGTGAGCTTGGTGTACCAAAACACCAGTGGATCACGTGGCAATTTGGAAAGCTGGATACGTGCTTGCAATCGTCTGCCCTGGACAGGGCTCCCAGACCCCCGGATTTTTGGCCCCTTGGCTGGAACTCCCCTCCGTCGAAGGCCAATTGGCCGCACTGAGCGAAATCGCAGGCATTGACCTCAAGGCCCACGGAACCACCTCGGATGAAGAGACCATCAAGGACACTGCCGTAGCGCAGCCATTGATCGTCGCCGCCGGCCTGGTTGCTGCCAAGTCCTTGTTCGATGTCGAACTCAGCACCCTTCCCGTCATCCTGGCCGGTCACTCGGTCGGCGAAATCACGGCCTCAGCCCTCGCGGGCGTCCTTACCGAGTCCGAGGCCATGACCTTCGTTCGGGAGCGCGCCAACAGCATGGCCGCGGCAGCTGCCGTGACGCCCACGGGGATGAGCGCAGTTGTGGGCGGAGACCCCGCTGAGGTCCTCTCGGCCATTGAGGCCGCGGGCGCCACTCCAGCCAATGTCAACGGAGCCGGACAAACCGTAGCCGCGGGCACGTTCGAACAGCTCAAGGCTTTGGCGGAAAACCCGCCCGCGAAGGCACGCGTCATACCCCTCAAGGTGGCCGGCGCTTTCCACACTTCCCATATGGCACCGGCGGTCAGCGCCCTTGAGGCCCTCAAGCCGTCCCTGTCACCCCAAAACCCGGCTGTTCCGCTGTTGTCGAACTACGACGGCAAGGAAGTAACGGCAGGGCCTGCCGCCGTCGAAAGCCTGATCGCCCAGGTCTCACGCCCTGTCCGCTGGGATCGGTGCATGGAAACGCTCGTTGAGCGCGGCGTCACCGGTGTGATCGAACTTGCCCCTGCAGGCACGCTCGCCGGACTCGCCAAGCGCGGCATGCCGGGCGTGAAGACGGTCGCCGTCAAAACCCCGGAGGATCTCTCCGCGGCTCTCGCACTCTTTGCTGAATTGGAGGGGCAGGCATGAGCACTCCAGTACTCAACAAGGCTGCTGTCAACGAGAACGCACGCATCCTGGGCATCGGCGCCTACCGACCGGACGTCATCGTCACCAACGACGACGTCTGCCAGTGGATCGACTCCTCGGACGAGTGGATCCGCCAGCGCACCGGCATCATCACCCGTCATCGTGCAGCCGCGGATGTCAGCGTGATCGATATGGCCGAAGGCGCTGCTCGTGAGGCAATCAAGCAGGCGGGAATTGAAGCGTCCCAACTGGGAGCCGTCATCGTGTCCACCGTGACACACCCCTACGCGACGCCGTCGGCTGCCGCTGCGCTCACCGACCGTTTGGGCGCGACGCCGGCACCCGCCTTCGACATCTCGGCCGCCTGCGCCGGATACTGCTACGGCGTGGCCCAGGCCGATGCCCTTGTCCGGTCCGGCGCTGCCGAGTACGTACTCGTCGTTGGTGCCGAGAAACTCTCGGACGTCATCGACAACCACGAACGGACCATCTCCTTCCTGCTCGGTGACGGCGCAGGTGCTGTGGTGGTCGGCCCGTCGGACACCCCCGGCATCGGTCCTTCGGTCTGGGGCTCGGACGGCAGCAAGTGGGACGCCATCGGTATGACCCACTCGCTTGAGGACGTCAAGAAACTGGGCGAATCCGCCCGCCACTCCGACGAAATCGACGACCCCGCCATTCTGTCAGCCACCCAGGACGTCTGGCCGACCCTGCGTCAGGACGGCCAGACGGTGTTCCGGTGGGCAGTCTGGGAAATGGCCAAGGTTGCCCAGCAGGCCCTGGATGCCGCAGGCATCGAAGCCAGCGATCTCGCTGCCTTCGTTCCCCACCAGGCGAACATGCGCATCATCGACGAGATGGTGAAGAAGCTCAAGCTTCCCGAATCCGTTGTCATCGGCCGCGACATCGCCCAGGCGGGAAACACGTCGGCGGCATCCATCCCCTTGGCAACGCACCGCTTGCTTCAGGAGAACCCTGAGCTTAGCGGCGGCCTGGCACTGCAGATCGGTTTCGGTGCCGGACTCGTCTTTGGCGCCCAAGTAGTGGTTCTGCCGTAGACCGGGACTCGTCCCGGCTACCACCAGCCAACTGAATACGACTTACAAACCCAAGCCGCAACCCGCGGTTTGCCCCCTTTCCGGCGGTAGCCGGTACAACAAGAAAAGGAGCCAAAAATGGCTAGCAACGAAGAGATCCTGGCCGGCCTGGCTGAAATCGTCAACGAAGAAACAGGCCTTGCAACCGAAGCAGTCGAGCTGGACAAGTCCTTCACCGAGGACCTGGACATCGACTCCATCTCGATGATGACCATCGTCGTCAACGCTGAAGAGAAGTTCGGCGTTCGCATCCCGGACGAAGAGGTCAAGAACCTCAAGACCGTCGGCGACGCCGTCAGCTTCATCGCCAACGCACAGGCCTAGTCCTGACACCAGCTGTGCCGGGCCAGGAATCCTATCCTTGCGCCCGGCACAGCCGCAGTAACACCCATAGATTTTCTTGCCTCCCCCTGTGAACCGCGCTTGCGGGACGGCTATCCGACAGAGAGTGATCGCATGGCACGCAAAGTAGTCATAACCGGTCTGGGGGCCACCACTCCCATCGGCGGCGACGTACCCACAATGTGGCAGAACGCGCTGAAAGGGGTCTCCGGCGCCCGTACGCTCGGTGACGAGTGGGTGGCCAAGTACGACCTCCCCGTCCACTTTGCTGCCCGGTGCTCGACGCCGGCACTTGAGGTCCTGAGCCGCGTTGAGGCAAAGCGCATGGACCCCTCCACGCAGTTTGGTGTCATCGCAGCCCGTGAGGCTTGGTCCGACGCCGGGATTGAAGAAATCGACCACGACCGGCTCGCCGTGGCATTCGCCACAGGCATCGGCGGAGTCTGGACGCTCCTTGACGCCTGGGACACGCTCAGGGACAAGGGCCCCCGCAGGGTCCTGCCAATGACCGTCCCCATGCTCATGCCCAATGGCGTTGCAGCGGCCGTGAGCCTCGACCTCGGCGCCCGCGCCGGAGCGCACACTCCCGTTTCGGCTTGTGCGTCCGGAACCGAAGCCCTCCACCTCGGCTTGGAGCTGATCCGCTCCGGCAAGGCGGACGTTGTAGTGTGCGGTGGCGCTGAAGCTGCAATCCACCCGATGCCGTTGGCCGCCTTCTCCTCCATGCAGGCCCTGTCCCGCCGCAATGACGAGCCGGAGCGTGCCTCGCGCCCGTACGACATCGATCGCGACGGGTTCGTTATGGGTGAAGGTGCCGGTGCACTGGTACTGGAAGCCGAAGAGCACGCCATCGCCCGTGGTGCGCGGATTTACGCCGAGCTCGCCGGAACGTCTGTGACGGCGGACGCTTACCACATCACAGCGCCGGACCCGGAGGGCCTGGGCGCCACCCGTGCACTGAAGGCTGCCATGTTCGATGGGCGGATCCAGGCGGAGGACGTGGTCCACGTCAACGCGCACGCCACCTCGACTCCTGTAGGCGATAAGCCCGAGTACACGGCTCTGCGCGCCGCCCTGGGGACCCACGTAGACAATGTGGCGGTCTCCGCCACGAAGTCGCAAATGGGCCACCTCCTGGGTGCCTCAGGGGCCGTGGAGGCTGTACTGACCGTCCTGGCCGTCTACGAGCGCAAAGCACCAGTCACCATCAACCTCGAAAACCAGGATCCCGAGATCCCCCTCGATGTTGTGACGTCCGCCCGTGACTTGCCCAGTGGCGACATCGTGGCGCTGAGCAACTCCTTCGGCTTCGGCGGTCACAATGCCGTCATCGCCGTCCGGAACGTCTAAGTCCGCTTTATACCGCCCCGTTCAAGGGACATGAGAAGGGCCCCACCAGCAGGTGGGGCCCTTCTCATTGCTATGGGAGACGCTTTTGAATCTGAGCCGTTAAGTGGACTACAGCTAGCCGACCTGGTGCAACCAGCGCACGGGAGCACCTTCAGCTGCATGGCGGAAGGGCTCGAGTTCCTCATCCCACGCTTCACCGAGAGCTAGTGAGAGCTCATGGTAGACCGCCGAGGGATCCCCTGCGCCGGACTCATAGGCGTAGCGGATGCGGTCTTCGGTCACCATGATGTTGCCGTGCACATCGGTGACGGCATGGAAAATACCCAGCTCAGGGGTGTGCGACCAACGCGCTCCATCCACCCCTTGGCTGGGTTCCTCGGTCACCTCGTAGCGCAAGTGGGCCCAACCCCTCAGGGCCGATGCCAATTGCGCTCCGGTACCGGGCGTCCCGGTCCACGACAACTCAGCCCGGAACATTCCCGGCGCGGCTGGTTGAGGGGTCCACTCAAGATCGGTTCGCTTATCCACGACCGATCCGATGGCCCATTCAACGTGCGGGCAAAGCGCCGTCGGGGCCGAGTGCACGAACAAGACACCGCGGGTTGTTGCAACAGACATTCCATCCTCCATAGCTGTAGGTACGTCTTCCCCAACGACCTCTGCCTGGATGTTTTGCTGTTGCTGCCGGATGCCATGAAGCTCATGCGGGCCCTGACAGGCTATTCAGTTTTAGTACTACAGACGATATTGACACAGATCTAACCCTCAACCGTGAATTGAAGGTTTCCCCGTGGTGCTTTCATTTTGCCGTACGCTGCCCGTTTCCGCCAGTGCGGTACTCGAGAGGTCATGCTCACGCCCTCGGGTGCGCTTGTTGGTAGCTCTTCCGGAGCCTGTCCACGGATACGTGGGTATAGATTTGAGTGGTTGCCAGGCTGCTGTGACCAAGAATTTCCTGCACAGCCCGCAGGTCTGCTCCGCCATCCAGCAGATGGGTGGCCGCGCTGTGCCTGAGCGCGTGCGGCCCTGTGGCGGAGGTGTCTCCCAGCGCCTGCAGCAGTTCGCTGACCACTGCTCGGATTTGGCGGGGATCAACGCGGTTGCCACGCACGCCCAGGAACAAGGCGGGTCCGCTCGTGGCTGTTACCACAGCCGGACGGCCCCGTCTAAGCCAATCGTCCACGGCCACGGCCGCGGGTACGCCGAAGGGAACAGTGCGTTCCTTGTTGCCCTTACCCAGCACGCGGAGGGTACGACGATCAGGATCAAGGTCATCCATATCGAGCCCCGCTAGTTCCCCGACGCGGACCCCCGTCGCATACAAGAGTTCCACCATGGCCCTGTTGCGCAAAGCCATGGCGCCCCCGTCGGCGGCTGCAGTGTTCAGGTCATCCACCATCCGGGAGACCTGCTGTTGCTGAAGGACTCCGGGCAAGGACTTGTCCCGCTTGGGTGCCTGCAGACGGACCGCGGGGTCCGTCCTGATAAGTTCCTCCCGGAGCGCCCAGCCTGTGAACGACCTGGCGGTTGCGGCTCGGCGTGCCAAGGTGGCCCGGGCCATGCCGGCCTCACTCTGCGCGCCGAGCCAGCGACGCAGGGAGCCCAACTCCAATTGTCCTAGTTCCTGGATTCCTTCCTGCACGGCAAAGCCAAGGAGACTCTCCACATCGGCAAGGTAGGCACGGACTGTGTGCGCAGACCTGGCACGTTCGCCCTCCAAATACCGCCGAAAGCCATCGACTGCATCTTGAAGGGCTGCTGGTAGTGATTGTCCGTCCACCCTTCCCACTGTGCCAGCCACCAGTGCAAACAAGGTGTACCAACATGCTTCTGTTATTGGGCTAAGAAGTTTTGGTTCGCTTCCAGGCACCGCGTTCGGAACTAGCCAATCCCAGCACCCCCAGCCGACCCAGGCCGGCCCGCACGGAATCAGCGCTCAGTCCTGCCACCATAGTCAGCTTCTCCACCGAGCTGGTGGACCGGAGAGGCAGTGCGTCCAGAAGAATGAGATCCTCCAAAGACAGGCCATCGTGCACCGCCCCCGAGTCCTTTTCCTCGCTCGTTACTTCTCCTATGGCGCCGGCAAGTTCGGCAATTTCGCCAACGTCGGTGACACAGACTGCTCCTCCATCCCGGAGTAGGCGGTGACAGCCTGCCGAGTTGGCACTATGGATGGAACCCGGGACAGCAGCAACAACCCTTCCAATGGATTCAGCATGGTGAGCTGTGTTCAGGGCGCCCGATCTCCAGCGCGCCTCCACCACCACCGTCACTGATGCCAAGGCGGCAATGATCCGGTTCCGTTGAAGGAACCTGTAACGGGTGGGGGCGGATCCAGGTGGCACCTCGGAGATGACAGCGCCTTGCATGGACACTGCGCGAAGAAGGTCCTCGTTACCCGACGGGTAGAAACGGTCCACGCCTCCTGCCATGACGGCGATGGTGGGCACGCCGGCGACTCCGCCGCTCAAGGCTCCGCGATGTGCGTGGGCGTCGATGCCATAGGCTCCACCGGAGACCACGGTATATCCCCGCTGCGCCAAACCGTAAGCGAGATCTCCCGTTGCAGATGCTCCGTAGTTTGTGCTGTCCCTGGAACCCACGAGTGCGATGGTTTGGCGAGCAGAGGGCAACTGCTGCTCCTTTCCCCGCCACCATAAACAAAGCGGCTCCTGGAGACCCAGGTCTTCCAACTGCTCGGGCCATAAGTCATCACCGGGGATGATCAATCTCCCACCCATTCGGCGCATGGTCTCCAAGTCGCGGTCCGGCGCAAGGTCGGCGACGCGCGGCGCCCATCGACGAAGGCTTGCCGGCAGCCCCGCCCACGACGACGCTCCTCCTCCTTCAACAAGCAAGGACGAGATCTCCTGTTCCAGGTTTGGGCCTGTTTTCAACTCGCCGCTTGCAACACCCAAGGCGTCCAGGGCGCCTACTGCCCTCACCAGTGCGAGTCCTACGGAATCCTGAGGTTCCATGAGCCGGGCCAATGCTGCCCTGGCTATGCGTTCCTTCTGTTGCTTTCCCAAGTCGGCCACTGCGGTGACTCCCTTCGTATCGGTGCTTGTCATGTCGCGGCTGCAGCTTGGCGCAGGCCCAGTGCCTGGCCTATGTGATCCACGTCCGGCGCATCGCTGTGTGCGAGATCTGCCAGCGTCCATGCCAGCCGGAGGACGCGGTCGTAGCCGCGGGCAGTGAGGGTGCCCCGTTCCAGCGCAGTGTCCAGAATCCGGGTGGTCCCGGGAGGCAGCCGCAATTCCCCCCGCAAGGTTCGCCCCGGCACTTGGGAATTCGTTTCAAGCCCCATGGCCAGTAGACGCTCGAGTTGGCGTTTCCTGGCCGCCAGCACACGTCCCGCAACAATGTGGGTATCTTCTTCTTCTCCCGCATGGCCGAAGTCGGCCAAGGACACCCGCTCAACCTGCAATTGAATATCCACGCGGTCCAACAGCGGTCCTGAGATTCGTCCGAGATACCTACGCCGCATCATGGCCGTGCAAGTGCAGTCCATGCCTTTGCCGGATGCTTTTCCGCATGGGCAGGGGTTTGCGGCGAGGATGAGCTGAAACCTTGCCGGATATGCTGCGGTTCCCGCTGAGCGGTGTATGACCAGCTCTCCGCTCTCCAACGGTTGACGAAGGGCATCCAGTACCCGGCGCTCATACTCCGGAGCTTCGTCCAGGAACAACACGCCGCGATGTGCACGCGACGCCGCCCCGGGCCGCGGAAGCCCTGAGCCTCCACCGATGATGGCGGCGGCAGTGGCACTGTGGTGGGGATTTTCGAAGGGCGGCCTGCGCACGAGCCGCACCGTAGACGACTGGACAGCGGCCAACGATCGGATGGCCGTAACTTCCATTGCTGCTGTATCGGCTAAATCCGGGAGCAAGCCCGGCAAACGCTCAGCCAGCATGGTCTTGCCGGCCCCCGGGGGCCCGGTCAGCAGCATGTGGTGACCCCCGGCGGCAGCTACCTCCAAGGCACGTCGCGCCTCGCCCTGCCCCGATACATCACATAGGTCCGGCACCGTGGTCGGCACGTCCTCGTCCTCGTCAGGAACCTCGGCGTCCAAGGGGTTGTAATCGAGGGCCAGGTCCTTAGGATCGGCGCCAAAGTCGAAGGCAAGCCGAGCGAGCGTTTTGTATCCGCGAACCTTCGCGCCGGGCACCAGGGCGGCCTCCACGGCGTTGGCGTCGGCCACCACAATATCCGGATAGCCAGCCTGGACAGCGGCCATCACGGCCGGAAGTATGCCCCGTACCGGCCTCAATCTGCCATCCAGGCCGAGCTCCGCGATGAAGACGGTCCCACCAATTTCACGGATGTCGTTGGCGGCGCGGAGTACAGCCATGGTGATGGCGAGATCGAATCCAGAGCCCCTCTTGGGGAGGGATGCCGGAATCAGGTTGGCCGTGATCTTTCGCCTGCTCAGGGGAATCCCCGAATTCTGCGCCGCAGATCGAATGCGTTCCTTCGCCTCATTCAAGGAAGCGTCAGGGAGCCCCAGGATCACGAAGTTCGGGAGAGTTTGGCCGATGTCCGCCTCAACCTCCACGATGTAGCCGTTAAGCCCTACCAGGGCAACGCAGTAGCTTCGCCCGACGCCCATCAGCCAACACCCCGCAGATGCTCCAGCTGCGGCTCGCCGACGCCGCTATCAATCACGGAGACGACATCAACGCGCCTCCTGGGGGCAGGGAGCTCGTGCTCCCGGCACCATGCCGTGGAGAGCCGATGGAGACGGGCCAGCTTGGCCGCGTCCACCGCCTCAAAAGGATGCCCGTAAGCCAGGCTCCTGCGGGTTTTCACTTCGGCAATAACCAGGGTGTCACCCTCGATTGCCACGATGTCTATCTCGCCGTCCGGACACCGCCAATTGCGATCGACGATCCGCATTCCCTGGTTTTCCAGAAAATCGGCCGCCAGCGCTTCACCGTTTCGGCCAAGCAGGTCTTTGGGTCTCATGACCACCACCTCCGCTCACCAGCTTTCAGGCTGGCGGAGGGCGGCGGCAGGGGCCTATGAAGCTATGTGGGTAAACGTGGCCAAATGGGTTCTGTGGAGGACTACTCCCGCCAGAGGCAGGCGCTAGTTGCCGAGATCTCCCAAATCCCCGAGTCCGCCATCCTTCGGCAGGGCCAGCTCCTCGTTTCGCGGCAACTCTTCTACGTTGACGTCCTTGAAGGTGATCACCCGGACGTTCTTCACGAAGCGGGCCGAGCGGTAAACGTCCCAAACCCAGGCATCCTGCAGTGTCAAGTCAAAATAGACTTCACCGTCCGCGCTGCGCGCCTGCAGGTCCACGTGGTTAGCCAAGTAGAACCGCCGCTCGGTTTCCACTACATAACTGAACAGACCGACAACATCCCGGTACTCGCGGTAGAGCTGAAGCTCCATGTCGGTTTCATAGTTCTCAAGGTCCTCGGCGCTCATAGTTCCATCTTGCACTATCAGCCGGGCGGCCCGCGCCATGGGAGCCGGCAGCACCGCTCAGGACAACGTCAGGGGAGCTCCGGCCCAGTGAGGTTCCAGCTTGTCCGGTGGTGCGCGCTTGGGCCGTGCAGCCGGATCACGTCCCGGTGGGCAGAGGTGGCGTAGCCCTTGTTCTCGTTCCAGCCGTAGGCAGGAATTTCCGAGTGCAGATCCACCATGATGCGGTCCCGGGCGACTTTGGCCAGAACACTGGCCGCTGCAACGCTGAGGCAACTCATGTCGGCCTTCACCCTGGTATGGACAGGCGCTTCGCACCAAGGTCCTGAGTCGGGTGTTTCGAAGAGAGAGGCCTGAACCTCGGGCGACAACCAGTTATGGCTGCCATCAAGCAGCACAGCATCCGGCGTAACGCCACCAGCCAGGATCTCGAACCAGGCACGGGTTCCTGCCAAACGGAGCGCCGCGATGATGCCGACCTGGTCAATCTCCCGGGACGATGCGTGACCAACGGCGGAGGCCACGGCCCACTCCCGAACCAGTGGTTCCAGCCTGTCGCGATCCTCAGGTTTGAGCAGTTTGCTGTCCCGGACGTCTGCCAACAAGCCGTGGCTTTCGAGGTTGACCACGGCAATGCCCACACTCACGGGACCAGCCAAGGCTCCCCGCCCAACCTCATCCACGCCGGCCAATAAGCGCACTCCGGAGGACAAGAAGGATCGTTCGACGTCAAGGGTAGGGAAACCCACTGCGTTCTTGGCTTTGGTGGTGGATTTCGCCGTCGTCTTGGAGGCGGCCTTGACCTTCGCCTTGCCCTTCGAGCCGGTAGCCGTGGTTGCCATTACTTTGCCGGGATGCCTTACTTTGACGAGGTGCCTTCAGGGACGTCACGGAAAACGTCCTGATAGTTATCGAGGATGGTCCAGCGGTTGATCGGCCAAGCGATGACGGTGGCCTTGCCTTCAACGTCCTCAATGTTAATGAAACCACCATTGACTTCCTGGTGCGCCCGGGAGTCCTCTGAGTGGTTTCGGTTATCGCCCATCACCCAGACCTTTCCTTCCGGAACAACGATGTCGAACGTCGTGGGCGAAGGCACTTCTGCCGGGTTGATGTACGTCTCGTTGACTGGAACCCCGTTGATCGAAAGACGGCCCTCTGCATCACAACAGGAGACCCTGTCCCCCGGAAGTCCGATGATGCGCTTAACCAGGTGTTGCTCATTGTCATCAGGAGCCAAACCTACGAACTCCAGACCGTCTCCCACCCAGTCCATGGGTCCGGCCGGCTTCTTGGCCACTGGCGGCAACCAAGCCTGAGCATCCTTGAAGACCACGACGTCACCGCGCTCAAGATCGAATGGCCCAGGAACCAAAAGATTGATGAAGATGCGATCGTTGACGTCCAAAGTGCTTTCCATGGACTCGGAAGGAATGTAAAACGCCCTGAACAGGAAAGTCTTGAGAAGGAAGGACAGCACCAGCGCAATCGCCACCACAGTGACAATCTCCTTGGCCCACACGAGCACCGGGTTTTTGCGCGGCTTCTCTGCAGCGTGGGAGCCGCCTTCAGAATCGCGGGAACGGGGCTCGTCCACGGCATCGCGCGAGCCCGATGTGACGCCGCCACCCTGGCGCGGCTCAGCCACACCGGCGGCACTTGCCGTTCCATCCGAGAGCCGGGCGTCGTCGTCGTACCGCTCGGGATTCTCAGGAGCTTTGTCCGGCATTTACTGTCCGTTCTTCGATGATGTTTCGGCCTGCGCTGAGCGAGGCATCTCTGCAAATCTATCAAGTGGCCAAACAATCCGGACCGGTCGCCCGATAACACGATCGACCGGGACCATGCCGCCACCCGGCGCTCCCAATAACCCACGGGAGTCGGCAGAACGCGAACGGTGGTCACCCATGAGCCATAGACGGCCCTCAGGAACTACGACGTCGAATTTCTGCTTGCTGGGTTCATCCCCGGGATAAAGATATGGTTCCTCAAGAATCTGACCATTCACCGTGAGAAGGCCTGCGGTGTCACAGCACTTGACGTGGTCGCCCCCGACCCCCACAACCCGCTTGACGTATGTCGTGTCACTGCCGGTCAGCCCGAACCATTGGCTTGCGGCCGACACCGCGTCAACGAACGGGCCCTGACCGCTGCTCAAGGGTGCGAACGAACCGCGGCCATCGAAGACCACAACGTCCCCGCGCTGAATCGGCTCGGAGTTGAACGCCGTCCGCGAGACCAGGATCCTGTCCCCTTCAACCAGGAGGGGCTCCATGGATTCGGACGGAATGTAGTAGACATCCAGCCACAAGGATCGGACCAAGCCGCTGATCGCGACGGCCAGCACCAGTGCCAGTAAAACAAAACGCCAGCCCTGTTTACGGGGCTGGCGTTCTGATGTGTCCATGACTCGTATCCCTGTTGCGTTGCGGATTGCTCCGGAACTACCGGGCACGAATCCTGGACCCGTTGCGTAAGTCGCAGGACTTACTTGGCGAAGTCGCGCTTTTCCTTGATCTTCGCAGCCTTACCGCGCAGTGCACGCATGTAGTAAAGCTTCGCGCGGCGGACGTCACCCTTGGTGACGACCTCGATCTTGTCGATGATCGGGGAGTGCACCGGGAAGGTACGCTCTACGCCGACACCGAAGGAAACCTTGCGCACGGTGAAGGTTTCGCGAACGCCGTCGCCCTGGCGGCCCAGGACGAAGCCCTGGAATACCTGGACACGGGAGTTCTTGCCTTCGATGATGTTGACGTGAACCTTGAGGGTGTCACCCGCGCGGAACTCGGGAACATCGTTACGCAGCGAGGCTGCATCTACGCTATCGAGGATATGCATTAATCCACTCCTGGTGAACGCCACAGGTCATTCACTTTGGGTTACGGCAGACAAGCCCGGGCATGAAAGCAACCGGAAATCTCCGCCGAAGTTTCTTAGTGTCCAGCTCCGCCACTGATTGGCGTCGCCGGGTTGTCCGACTGTTGGCTGAACTCCCCCTGTGGCAGGTGTCAGCCCAGCAGACACAAGGGTTAATTCTGCCATAGTCGTCACCATCCGGCCAACTGCCACGGCTTCCGCAACGTTCGACGGCGGGAAGTGGACCTAGTTTTCGGCGTTGCCGCCCGGCCTGGCACGGAGGCGGCCGTCAACGACGTCGTACCCGAGGTCCGCGAGGGCCTTGCGGTCCGCGCGACTCAACACACCGGCGTCGAACCCCTCCATAAGATCAGGCCGGCGCTCAGCCGTCCGGCGGAACTGCTCGTGGCGCCGCCACTGTGCAATCTTGCCGTGGTTACCGCTGAGGAGGATCGGAGGGACATCGTGTTCCCGCCACGCCGACGGCTTGGTGTACACGGGATACTCCAGGAGGCCATCGGAGTGGGATTCCTCTACCAAGGACTCGGGGTTGCCAACTACACCGGGAAGGAGGCGGCCAATGGCCTCGACCATGGCCAACACGGCCACTTCTCCGCCGTTGAGGACGTAGTCACCGAGGCTTACGGGCCGGACCGTGAAATGCTCCTGCGCCCAATCGATGACGCGTTCGTCGATGCCTTCGTAGCGCCCGCAGGCGAAGACCAGCTGGTCTTCTTCGGCTAGCTCATAAGCCAAGGCCTGGTTGAACTTCTCCCCCGCCGGCGAAGGGACAATCAGCACCGGCTTGGAGCCTTCGCGGGCGGCGGCAACCGATTCGAGCGCCTGCGCCCATGGCTCCGGCTTCATGACCATTCCAGCGCCGCCACCATATGGCGTGTCGTCCACGGTCCGGTGCTTGTCCGTGGTGAAGGTGCGCAGATCGAGGACGTTGAGCTCCAACAACCCGTCCTGGCGGGCCTTGCCTATGAGTGAGAGCTCCAGCGGTGCGAGGTACTCAGGAAAAATGCTGACGACGTCGATCCTCATTCAGCATCATCCCCGGCCTCGTCCGCGGGCTCCTTGGGGGTCTCGTCGTTGATCTCGAAGAGCCCCGTTGGCGGAGTGATAAGGATGTATCCACCCTCGACGTTGACCTCCGGAACAATTTCCTCGACGAAGGGAACCAGGATTTCCTTGCCGTCGTCGTCCTTGACCGTCAACAGATCCTGGACCGGCAGTGTGGTGAGGGCGGCAACCTTGCCTACCACTCGCTGGCCGACCCGGGCCTCCAAACCAACGAGCTCGTGCTCGTACCAGCCCTCGTCATCATCTTCATCGTCGAGTTCCTCGGTTTCGATGAAGAGCTTCGCTCCACGGATGACCTCGGCGGCATTACGGTCGGCGATTTCTTCGAAGCCAAGCAGGAGGATGTCCTTGTTCCACCTGGCGCTGCGGATGGTCAAAGGTCCGGCGGAGGCGGGCTCTACGACGAACTCCGTTCCCGCGACGAAGCGCTCGGCGGGGGCATCGGTGAGTACCTGCACCGTAACCTCGCCGCGGATGCCATGGGGTTTGCCGATCCGGGCCACCTGGAGCTGCATGGGTTCCTCTGAATTCTTGTAGTGCCCGCACCACCGGGCGGCGACGGACAGGAAAATGTGGATAAAGCAATCCGGCCCCTCCACCATATTCGGTGAAGGGGCCGGATCTAAGACAAATAGTGCTGAGCGCGTTACCGGCGACGGTCGGTGTCGACAACGTCGACCCTGACCTGCTCGCCACCAGCCAAGGCTGCAACCACAGTGCGCAATGCGCGTGCGGTGCGTCCCTGACGGCCGATCACCCGTCCGAGGTCTTCCTGGTGAACGCGCACCTCGAGGGATTCCCCGCGGCGGTTGTTCTTGGCACTGACCTTGACATCCTCAGGACTGTCAACGATCCCACGGACCAAGTGCTCGAGCGCTTCTGCCAGCAACTTACTCAGCCTCGGTGGTCTCTGCTTCAGCCTCGGCCGGAGCTTCGGCTTCGTCCTTCTTGGCCTTCTTGGTGATGGCTTCCGGAATGATGACGGAACCCTTCTCCGGTGCTACGAAGGCTTCCTTCGGAGCTTTGGTCTTCAGGGTGCCTTCCTGGCCCGGCAGGCCCTTGAACTTCTGCCAGTCACCGGTGATCTTGAGGATCGCGGCAACCTGCTCGGTGGGCTGGGCACCAACGGAAAGCCAGTACTGGGCGCGCTCGGAAGCGACCTCGATGTATGACGGCTCTTCGGTGGGGTGGTACTTGCCGATTTCTTCAATGGCACGGCCATCGCGCTTGGCGCGGGCATCCATGACGACAATGCGGTAGTACGGTGCGCGCATCTTACCGAAGCGCTTAAGGCGAATCTTTACGGCCACTTTTGTGGTCACTCCTGTTTCTGAAACGAGGTGAACCCGACGTTTTGCACCCGTGGGGCGGGCCATACTTGACGGTTCGAAGGACAAGATACGAGCACGGAGAGAGGGGCCGCACCGATCGAGTACCTGTCTATTGTGCCAGATGCCCGGAGCAAATACGACTTAGCCCACCGCGAGCGGTGTGTTCTTGGCCACTACCGGGCCAAAAACGCGCCGCGCCGGTCCCGGTCAGTGCCTCATTCAGACCAGACGAAGAGTCCGGAACGCTCGGCCTTCTCAACGTCCGTGGCGAGCGCTGCCAACTGCTGGACATACTGGCGCGACCGGGCTGCATCGAACGGCATATCGTCCTGCGCGGCCCAGGCAGCAGCAACGTCATCGAGGACGTTCGCGTCACCTTCGCTTTCATAGGTGAGCAATTCGGCAAGTGCCCGCACCATGGCTTCAGGGACACCCAGGAGGGCATCACTGGTGACATCAACCAAAGCAAGCTCGTAGTCAGCTCCGGCGGCGTGGACAGCTTGTCCCGCGAGGTCGCCCAACTGTTCCACCTCGAAGTCGGTAATGCCCTCAATCCTCACGGCGGGGCCGGTCACCTCCGCCCCCTTTTCAAGGGCAGCTGCCCGCTTGAGTGCTTCATCGTGGGTGGCTACAAAAATTTCGGCAAAGCCCATGGAAAGTACTCTCATTCCTTCGTGCTGACGGGGCGGCGGCACGGATCCGAATGACTCCGTGCCGTCAATGCCCAGCCTAGTGCAGGAGAAGCGGCAACCTGCTAGCGGACGGCAACCCGCAGCCTGTTCCGCCAAGGGTCTTCAAACTGAAGCTCAGCTCCGGTGTGATGATTCTGCACTCCTGCAACCTTCAAGCGATCGGCCAGCGCTGCGACGTCGTCAGTGCCGGGGACGTGGATCAGAACCTCCCCCAGGCCGAGCGTGTCCTTTCGGGGGCCGGCTCCGCGGCTGTTCCAGACGTTCATGGCCATGTGATGGTGGTAGCCCCCGGCGGAAACGAACAGTGCCTGGCCATGCCAGCCTGCGGTGCGCTCAAAGCCGAGGGTCTCCACATAGAACTTTTGCGCAGTTTCTACGTCACCCACCTGGAGGTGCACGTGCCCGATCCCGGCAGAAGCTTCACGTTGACCTGTCACGGCAGCTTCACTCAGGTGCTGCTGGAGGAATCGCTGCGGAGGTAGTGCCACATTGTCCATCACAACGTTCTTGCCGTCCCACTGCCAGAGCTCACGCGGCTTGTCGTAGTACAACTCAATTCCATTACCCTCGGGATCGGTGAAGTAGAACGCTTCGCTAACCAAGTGGTCGGCGCTGCCCGCGAAAGCACGGGGCTCGTACTCCGCAGCGGTAGCAATAGTGGCGGCCAGCGATGGCTGGTCCTGGAACAGGATTGCGGTGTGGAACAGACCAGCTTCTCCCCGCCCGGGAACCTGCAGCCCAGCGGCGGGGGCAAGGTGGACAACGGGCTTTCCGACGCGCCCCAGGTAGAGCCCGCCGTCCTGCTCGGCCACGACTTCAAGGCCAAGTGCCCGCTGATAGTAGTCGCTCATGACCTTCATGTCGCCCACCTTGAGCATGACAGTGCCCATGGTGAGTTCGGCAGGCAGAAGATCCTGGCTGAATGATGAGGTCATGTGAAGCTCCCGGTTCTGAGGTGGCCGCGCATCGGCACCTTCTTACCTTTCTAAATTACTTGAAGCTTCAATTTATTCCTAACGGACGACATTGCCCCTGAGCACGACGTGCCTAAGAGCCGCGACGGTACCCGGATGACGACGCGGATCGTCACTGCACAGCACGACGTCGGCACTTGCGCCTTCGCTGATGCCCTCGACTCCCAGCCACTCGCGTGCGCCCCAGGCGGCGGCGTGCAAGACCGCGACCGGCGGAAGGCCGGCGTCGTGCAGTTCCATGATTTCGTCCGCAATCCTGCCGTGTTTGATCACGCTGCCGGCGTCAGTACCCGCATAGACGGAAACCCCCGCTTCGAAGGCCTCCAGCACCCTCTCCCGACGACGCTCCCAAAGACGCATCATATGGTCCGCGTACACAGGAAACTTTCGCCCGGCCTGGGCAGCGATATCCGGGAAGGTGGCAATGTTGACCAAGGTGGGGACGATGGGCACTGACTGTTCCACCAAACGGGGAAGGTGCCGGGGAAGGAGCCCGGTGGCGTGCTCTATGCAGTCGATATTGGCGTCCAGCATGTCATCGATGGTGTCCTCGCCGAAACAATGCGCTGTGACCCTGGCACCCTCATCGTGGGCCGCTGAGATGGCTTCCTTGACGGTCTTCGCGGGGAACGAGGCAGCGAGGTCTCCAACGCCGCGATCGATCCAGTCGCCCACAAGCTTTACCCAGCCATCGCCGTCGCGGGCTTCCTTCCGGACTGTTTCCACTAGTTCCCGAGGCTCAATTTCATGACCCAAACCGCGGAGATAACGCCGACTGCGGGCGATATGCCGACCCGACCTGATCAGTCGCGGCAGGTCCGTTCGTTGCTGCACCCAGCGAGTGTCGGCGGGCGAACCGCAATCGCGGATCAGCAGCGTTCCGGCATCGAGGTCTGCTTGGGCCTGGGCGAGCGTGGCCTGTTCGTCTACCGCTCCCCCAACACCGAGTCCGATGTGACAGTGGGCATCAACGAAACCGGGCAGGATCCAGCCGTCCAACACCCTGTCCGGCGTCGCAATGGGACGCTCAAACGTCAGTATGCCGTCTACGGACCACAGCCCATGACGCTCTTCGTCTGCCGACACGAGCACAGGTCCGCTGAATTCGATGATGTTGGCCATGGCAAAAGCGTAGCCGGGGGTGGTGCGTTGGAGCCTGCTCCATTCATGTGACTGGGAGCCCGTCGGGAGCTGTGGTAGCTTCGTCTACGACCACACGGGGGCCCCTGCAGGGGCTGAGATCGGACTGACGCAGTCTGCGACCGTTGAACCTGTCCGGGTAATGCCGGCGAAGGAAGTGAGCATTCCCTTGAGCACCACAGAAACACAGCACAGCCCTGCCCAAAACCACATCAATGCGGGCAAAAATGCGGCGGAAACCGTAACGCAATCCCTGAAGTCCCATTCGTTGGCTTGGCTGGAGAGTCCAGGAAACGGCATACGGGTCCCCGTCACGGAAATCGCCTTGGAGCCCTCCCCCAATGGCCAAGCCAACAAGCCTCTGCAGGTTTACCGAACAGCGGGTCCCGGAAGTGATCCCGTGGTGGGCCTGGAGCCTTTCCGTGCACCATGGATCGAATCCCGCGGAGACACGGAGGCATATTCGGGGCGGGAACGGAACCTGCTCGACGACGGCAAGTCCGCGGTTCGGCGTGGAGCTGCGTCAGCAGAGTGGAAGGGTGCGCAACCGGTGCCGCGCCGCGCCGTCGCGGGTAGGACCGTCACGCAGATGCATTATGCGAAACAAGGCGTCGTGACCCAGGAGATGCAGTTCGTCGCCATGCGGGAGAACTGTGACGTTGAGCTGGTCCGCAGCGAAGTTGCCGCGGGAAGGGCAATCATCCCTAACAACATCAACCATCCTGAATCCGAGCCGATGATCATCGGCAAGGCATTCCTGGTCAAGATCAACGCCAACATTGGCAACTCGGCCGTCACAAGCTCCATCGCAGAGGAAGTGGACAAACTGCAGTGGGCAGCCCAGTGGGGCGCGGACACGGTGATGGACCTCTCCACGGGAGATGACATCCACACCACTCGCGAGTGGATCATCCGCAACTCGCCCGTTCCGATCGGAACAGTGCCCATTTACCAGGCACTTGAGAAGGTGAACGGGGAGGCCAACCAGCTGACGTGGGAGATCTTCCGCGATACCGTGATCGAGCAGTGCGAGCAGGGCGTGGACTATATGACCATCCACGCCGGCGTTCTGCTGAGGTACGTGCCCTTGACCGCCAACCGCGTCACGGGCATCGTGTCCCGCGGCGGTTCGATTATGGCCGGATGGTGCCTGGCACACCACCAGGAGAACTTCCTTTACACGCACTTTGACGAGTTGTGCAAAATCTTCGCCAAATACGATGTTGCGTTCTCCCTGGGTGACGGTCTCCGCCCGGGTTCCATCGCGGATGCCAACGACGCCGCACAGTTCGCCGAGCTTGATACGCTCGCGGAGCTGACGCAGCGGGCATGGGATTTCGACGTCCAGGTCATGGTAGAGGGACCCGGGCACATTCCCTTCCACCTGGTACGGGAAAATGTGGAGCGTCAGCAGGAGCTGTGCAAGGGGGCGCCGTTCTACACTCTGGGTCCGCTGGTTACCGATATTGCCCCCGGCTATGACCACATCACTTCGGCCATCGGAGCTACGGAAATTGCGCGCTACGGCACCGCGATGCTCTGCTACGTGACCCCGAAGGAGCACTTGGGGCTTCCCAACAAGGACGACGTCAAAACGGGCGTCATCACGTATAAGATCGCGGCTCACGCAGCTGACCTCGCCAAGGGACATCCGGGAGCCCATGAGCGTGATGATGCGCTTTCCAAGGCACGCTTCGAGTTCCGCTGGAGGGACCAGTTCGCTTTGTCCCTTGACCCGGTCACCGCGGAATCCTTCCACGACGAAACCCTGCCCGCCGAACCCGCTAAGACCGCCCATTTCTGCTCCATGTGCGGCCCCAAGTTCTGTTCGATGCGCATCAGCCAGGACATCCGTGACGAGTACGGTTCGGCAGAATCGCAGGCCGCGATCGCCGGAATGTACAGCGGGATGCGGGAAAAGAGCGAGGAGTTCCTTGCCTCAGGTGGAAAGGTCTACCTGCCGGAACTTCAGGTCCCGACGAACTTAGGCGGAAGCGGAAGCAGCTCAGGAAGCCTGAGCTGACATGGCTCGTCCGACGTCCACGATGAATGATCGGATTGCCTGATCGCCATCAACGGAATCCTGGGGCCGGTGTCCACCCGCTGCCACGCGGCGTAGGGCGCCGGTCTCCTGGAGATAGCCGGCGATTTCCTCGTACAAGGGCTCCCAACCGCCCGTAAGTACCAGCGTGGGAACGCCCGGCACAATGTGAAGCGGGGCCTCCCATGGCGGTGCTTGGAGCCTGAGCCTTCGTGCTGACCGCCGCGCCTCCGGAGTGTCCAGTCCGCCGGTCTCGGCAGAAAAAGCACGCCGGTAAAACTCACGCTGGTAATCGGCGTCGTTCAGCTGGTATCGCACGTCGAACAGCGGTTCCATCAGGGCCCGGTAGGAAGCGGTCGCCGGAAGTTCAGCGGTCAGGGACAAACAGGAAGGCTCTACCAAACAGAGTGAGTGCACCAGATCCGGGCGCTCGACGGCTGCCAGCATGGCGGAGATTGCGCCTTGTTCATGGGCAACGATGTGACCGCCGCCGGAATCGCCCAACGCATTGATCAGTATGGCGACGTCGGCCGCCACGTTGGATTCCACCGGTTCGGCCATAGCGTCAAAGCCATGCCGCCGAAGGAAGAGTGCGTCATAAGCAAGGGCCATGCCATGCTGCTTCGGCCATGCCGCAGCACCAAAACTTCCCAGGCCGTGGACGAAGACTACGCGCTGCTTATGCATTGGTTCAGCCTATTCCACGGCTCCGACATCCCAACTGCGGCGCGGTTGGGGTGTCAGCCACGGACTACTTGCCCAGGAACTTGTCGAAGCCCTTGGGGAGGTTGAGCGACGAGGGATCGAAGTCTGCCGCGCCTTGGCCGAAAGCTGCGCCTGTGGGGGCCGCGGAGGCTGCGTTCGCCCGCTTGGCTTCGGCATCCCTCAGCTCCTGGGCTGCCTTGGCAGGGTTGCCCGAGCGCGCCTTCTTCTTGGGGGCGCTCTTGCCTCCCTTGCGTCCACCGCCGGGGCCCCCAAGGCCAGGCATCCCGGGCATACCCGGCATGCCACCGCCCTGAGCGAGCTTCTTCATCATCTTCTGGGCCTGGGCGAACCGCTCCAGCAGGCCATTGACCTCGGATACGTGCACACCGGAACCCCTGGCGATACGGGCGCGGCGGGAACCATTGATGATCTTCGGAGCCACACGCTCGTGCGGAGTCATGGAGCGGACGATCGCCTCGACGCGGTCGATCTCTTTTTCGTCGAAGTTTTCCAGTTGCTGACGGATATTTTGCGCACCCGGCATCATCATGAGCATCTTCTTCATGGAGCCCATGTTGCGGATCTGCTGCATCTGGGCGAGGAAGTCGTCCAGGGTGAAGTCTTCCTGGTCAGCGAACTTCTTCGCCATCCGGGCGGCTTCATCCTTGTCCCACGCCTTCTCAGCCTGTTCGATCAGGGTGAGGACGTCACCCATGTCCAGGATGCGGGAGGCCATGCGGTCAGGGTGGAACAGCTCGAAATCGTCCAGGCCTTCACCCGTGGACGCGAACATCACCGGCTTGCCGGTCACGGACGCCACTGAAAGCGCGGCACCACCGCGGGCGTCGCCGTCGAGCTTGGAGAGCACGATACCCGTGAAGTTGACGCCTTTATCAAACGCCATCGCCGTGTTGACGGCATCCTGGCCGATCATTGAGTCGATGACGAAAAGGACTTCGTTGGGGATGATCGCCTGGCGGATGCGGCGGGCCTGATCCATCATCTCGGCGTCGACGCCAAGGCGGCCGGCGGTGTCAACAATCACGACGTCGTGCAGCTTCTGGCGCGCTTCCTCGACGCCGGCCTTGGCTACGGCGACCGGGTCACCGGCAGGGTGCTCGAGCTCGGACGTAGCACCGGGGTGCGGAGCGAACACGGGGACGCCCGCGCGCTGACCAACAACCTGGAGCTGGGTCACTGCATTGGGTCGCTGAAGGTCACAAGCGACCAGCATGGGGCTATGGCCCTGGGCCTTGAGCCACTTGGACAGCTTGCCGGCGAGGGTGGTCTTACCGGCACCCTGGAGGCCGGCAAGCATGATGATGGTGGGGCCGGTCTTGGCCAAGCGGATGCGGCGGGTTTCGCCACCAAGGATCTCCTTGAGTTCCTCGTTGACGATCTTCACGATCTGTTGGCTCGGGTTCAGTGCTCCCGAGACTTCGGCGCCCAAAGCTCGCTCGCGGATACGGCCAGTGAACTCGCGGACCACGGATACGGCAACGTCCGCATCCAACAAGGCACGGCGAATCTCGCGAACGGTGGCATCGACATCAGCCTCGGTGAGGCGGCCCTTGCCACGAAGGTTCTTGAAGGTTGCTGTCAACCGGTCAGAGAGTGAATTGAACACGCGCCGTGCACTTCTTTCGATGGTCTACGAATGGCGGCCAATGCGGCACGCCATAGTCTTGACGATTCTTGCCCCGGCAAATATGTCTCAAGTACGGGACTCGACTATCTAGGGTACCAAGTCGCACCTGCAAGATGGCATGCTGGCACAGTGACCAGCAAAACAACTGTAAAAACGTTGCTCATCCTCGGCGCGTCCGGGGACCTGACAGGCAGGCTGCTCTTGCCCGGACTTGCCGGGCTCCTGGCTTCCGGCCGGGCACCCGGGCTTCGACTGGTGGGAGCGGGTTCTGACCCTTGGTCCCCTGAACAGTGGCAGGAACGGGTCCATGGCGCCTTTGCTGCGGCGTTGGATGCAGCCGATGAAGAAGGGCGCGCTGCTCTCGCTGCTGTAGCCGCAACAACCGAATACCACCAGCTGGACGTCACGGCAGACGGGCCTTTGGCGGAGCTGCTGGCCAGGTTGGAAGGCCCGGTAGCCATCTACTTCGCCCTGCCGCCCCACATCAGCCAAAAGGCCTGCGAGGTTCTCCATGAGGATCAGCTGCCAGCGGGAACACGCTTGGTGATGGAGAAGCCATTCGGCTCGGGAACAGAATCTGCGCATGAGCTGAACAAGACGCTGGCCGCACTGGTGCCCGAGGACCACATCCACCGCGTGGACCATTTCCTGGGCAAAGCCACGGTGCTGAACATCCTTGGTCTCCGTTTCGCCAACACGTTCCTGGAACCGGTGTGGAACCGCGATCACATCGAAAAAGTAGAGGTCATCTTTGACGAGGACCTGGCACTTGAGGGCCGCGCCCGGTACTACGACACCGCCGGGGCGCTCCGCGACATGATCCAGAGCCACCTCCTGCACATCATGGCTTTCCTGGCCATCGACGCTCCGGCCACCATCGAGGAAAGGGACCTGCGTGACGCCGTGGCGACGGTCCTGCGAGCCAGCACCATCAAAGCGCCGTACACCGATTCCACACGCCGCGCCCGATACACCGCGGGAATCCTCGGAGAACGAACGGTACCGGATTACGCTGCCGAGGACGGCGTCGAGCCGGCCCGCAATACTGAAACCCTTGCAGAGGTCCGCGTGGACATCGACAACTGGCGTTGGAAGGGAGTCCCGTTCATCCTCCGCTCGGGCAAGGCCATGGGCCGCCGCCGCAAGGAAGCCGTCATCACCTTCCGTCCGGTCCCCCACCTGCCCAAGGGGTTTTCGGGCGTTGACTCCCCCAACCAACTGCGGATCGGCTTCGGTCCGGACGTGCTCCAACTCGACGTAGACGTGAACGGACCCGGCGACATCTTCACTCTGGACCGCGCTAGTTTGGTGGCCCAGCTCAACGCCGCCGGGATGCTGCCTTATGGAGAAGTGCTGGAAGGCATCCTGAACGGCGACCCTTTGTTGTCCGTTCGGGGCGATACAGCTGAGGACTGCTGGCGGATCATCGAACCTGTTCTTCGCGCCTGGGAGGGCGGCGAGGTCCCGCTGGAGGAGTACGACGCCGGCAGCGCCGGGCCCGCGAACTGGCCCACCGTCGTCGAGCACTAAAAGCGTGTGAATTAGAGCCGCCGCCTACACCGCAAGCGGGCCGGGTACCTTGATTGGTACCCGGCCCGCTTTATGTTGAGTGGAGGACTTAGATTGCGGCTGCGCCGCGCTCCCCGGTCCTGACCCGGACTGCTTCGTAGACATCCACGGTCCACACCTTGCCGTCTCCGGCGCGGCCGGTGTTTGAGCTGGCGATGAGGACATCCAGGATGTCGTCTGCCTGCTCATCCGTGGCAAGGACCTCGATGCGGATCTTCGGGAGCAGGTCCACGTTGTATTCTGCTCCGCGGTACACCTCGGTGTAGCCGCGCTGACGGCCGTAGCCGCTGGCCGCGCTGACCGTCAGGCCCTGGACCCCGTATGCTTCGAGGCCTTCCCGGACTGCTTCAAGCTTTTCGGGTCGGACGATCGCTGTGATGAGCTTCATGCCTGGACACTCTCCTTACCCTCTGCGGGGGTCTTGGCTGCTGCTGAGTCGGACTTTCCTGTCATTGCCTCGTGCAGCGGCTGGAAGCTGCCACCGTGGCCGTTGACGCCGAACTCGTAAGCCGTCTCAGCGTGGAGGCTGAGGTCTACACCTACGTTCTCCTGCTCCGTGGAGACCCGGAAGCCCATGGTCTTGTGGATGGCGAAGGCGATGATGGCCGTCATGATGGCCGAGAAAGCGATGGCGATACCGGCTGCCGCGAGCTGTGCCCACATCTGGGCCATGCCGCCACCGTAGAAGAGGCCGCCACCGACGCCGTCGGTGGGGAGGGCGATGAAGCCCAGTGCCACGGTACCGATGATGCCGGAGACCAGGTGCACGCCTACAACGTCCAGCGAATCATCGAATCCCCAACGGAACTTGAGGCCTACTGCCAAGGCGGACGCTACACCGGCAACTACGCCAAGGCCGAGGGCACCGACGGGGCTGACGTTTGCACAAGCCGGGGTGATGGCTACCAATCCGGCAACCACGCCCGAGGCTGCACCGAGCGAGGTCGGGTGACCGTCACGAATGCGCTCGGTGATGAGCCAGCCGATCATGGCGGCTGCGGGAGCTGCCAAGGTGTTGATCCAGATCAGGCCGCCCTGTTCCGCGGTAGTTGCTGCACCGCCGTTGAAGCCGAACCAGCCGAACCAAAGGATTGCAGCACCGAGCATCACGAACGGGATGTTGTGGGGGCGGTGGTTCGGGTCCTTGCCGAAACCGCGGCGGTTACCAATGATGAGGACCAGAACCAGGGCTGCTACGCCTGCGTTGATGTGGACTACGGTACCTCCGGCGAAGTCGATGGCCGGGCCGAGGGCCTTGCCGATCGCGCCTTCCGGACCGAAGAGTCCACCGCCCCAGACCATGTAGGCGAGCGGGCAGTAAACCAGGGTGACCCATACCGGAACGAAGATGCTCCAGGCTCCGAACTTGGCGCGGTCGGCGATCGCGCCACTGATGAGGGCGACGGTGATGATGGCGAAGGTGGAGGCGTAACCTACCTTGATCAAGCCATCCGGGGTGTCAATGCCTTCGAGGCCGAAGGTAGCAAACGGGTTGCCCACAATCTGCATGAAACCTTCGCCGGAGCTCATCGAAGCGCCCCACAGCACCCAGACGACTCCCACGATGCCGATGGAGATGAAGCTCATCATCATCATGTTCAGGGCTGCCTTGGCGCGTGTCATGCCGCCGTAGAAAAATGCCAGACCAGGTGTCATGAACAGCACAAGCGCCGCCGCCACCATGACCCATACGTGACCTGCGGTAAGTTCCATGGTGCACGTTCCTCTCTTGCTAGATCTGCGGTTCAACCGCTGTCCTGACGCCGTTTGCGTCCTGCTTAAGAGTTTTGTGCCGCCGTGTTTCACCTGCGCAGGTTTTACATTGCGGGCTCGTTACAACAACCTCCCCAACGTAAATGGTGCATATCCCTGATGTTACGGATATGTTTCAGGCGTCGGACTTCACAGGAAATACCCGGTTTCCGGCCACATACACCTCAGCAGCCCCAGAAATCCCACCAGAAGGACCAGCACCGTATGACCGAGTCGCCCAGATCCGTCAAAGCCCCAAGGATCAGGCCGGAGAAAACTCCCCTTCCGCGCGATATCAAGGTGATGTTGGTCGCGGCGTTCCTGATCGCGCTGGGATTTGGCTTGGTGGCCCCGGTTCTGCCGCAGTTCGCTACGACGTTCGATGTCGGGGCCACGGCCGCCGCCGTGATTGTCAGCATCTTCGCGTTCATGCGGCTGGTCTTCGCTCCGGCCGGAGGCGCCTTGATTGGACGGTTCGGTGAGCGGAACGTCTACGTCACCGGTTTGTTGATCGTGGCTGTCTCCACCGCGGCATGCGCTTTTGCCCAGGACTATTGGCAACTACTGATCTTCCGCGGCCTCGGAGGGGCCGGCTCTGTGATGTTCACCGTTGCCGCCATGGGACTGCTCATCCGTCTCGCACCGCCCGAGCGTCGGGGCCGCGTGTCAGGCGCTTACGCCTCCGCATTCCTGATCGGAAGTGTCCTGGGTCCCGTCGTGGGAGGTTTGCTGGCAGGCTTCGGCCTCCGGGTACCGTTCCTTGCGTACGCAGGAGCGCTTCTGGTGGCCGCCTTGGTGGTGCGCACCATGCTCAGCGGGGAAGGCCACGCGGCCGAGGACGCCACCCCTGCCCCGGCCATGACGCTCAAGGAAGCCTTGGCAGACTCCGCCTACCGGGCCGCGGTATTTTCCAGCTTCGGCAACGGCTGGGTGACTTTCGGCGTCCGAATGGCCACTATCCCGCTCTTCGCCGTTGCCGTCCTGCAGTCAGCGCCCGAGACCGCTGCTTGGGCTCTGGCTATCTTTGCTGTGGGCAACGCCTTGGCACTGACCTTCAGCGGGCGGCTCGCCGATGCCTGGGGACGTAAGCCACTGCTCATTCCAGGCCTGCTGATCACCGGCGCAGCCACCGGCGTCATCGGACTCACCACCGACCTGGCCGCCTTCCTCATCGCGAGCGCGGTGGCGGGATTCGGCTCTGGCTTGCTGGGCCCGGCGCAACAAGCGGCCGTCGCGGATGTCATCGGCCGCGGACGCTCGGGAGGGAAAGTACTCGCCATCTTCCAGATGGCGGCCGACACGGGCGCGATTGTCGGTCCGATCGTTGCCGGCTTGCTCGCTGACCGCCTCGGCTACGGGTGGGCGTTTGGCATCACCGGAGGCGTGCTCCTCCTCACCGCAGTGGCATGGCTGCCTGCACGCGAACCCTCGAAGCACTCCCCCTCCGGGGACGACGCTAGTTGAGCAGTGCGTCCACAAAGCTTTCAGCGTCAAACGGTGCGAGGTCGTCCGGGCCTTCACCCAAGCCAATGAGCTTCACCGGAACGCCCAGTGACTTTTGGATGGCCACGACGATGCCACCCTTGGCGGTTCCATCCAGCTTGGTCAGCACGATGCCCGTGATGTTCACTACCTCGGCGAAGACGCGGGCCTGGTTGAGGCCGTTCTGTCCGGTGGTGGCGTCGAGGACCAAGAGAACCTCATCAACTTCGGCCAGCTTCTCAATAACGCGCTTGACCTTGCCGAGCTCATCCATGAGGCCGGTCTTGTTCTGCAGGCGTCCCGCGGTGTCTACCATGACCACATCGACTTCCTGATCGATGCCGGCCTTTACAGCTTCGTAGGCCACGGAGGCGGGATCGGCGCCGTCAATGTCGGACTTGACGGTGGGCACGCCCACGCGCTGTCCCCACGTGGCCAACTGCTCCGCAGCAGCTGCCCGGAAAGTATCAGCGGCACCCAACAGGACGTCCTTGTCTTCGGCCACCAGCACACGTGCCAGCTTGCCCACTGTGGTGGTCTTGCCAACGCCGTTCACACCAACAACAAGCACGACGGCGGGACGGTCAGCCTTGCGCTCGACGTTCAAGGAGCGGTCCATGGATGGATCAACCAGTTTGATGAGCTCCTCACGCAGCATCGCCTTGACGTCCTCGGGGCTGCGCGTGCCCAGCACCTTGACGCGCTCACGCAGGGCATCGACCAGCTGCAGGGTGGGTTCGGTGCCAAGATCGGCCAGGAGGAGGGTCTCTTCCACCTCGTCCCAGACGTTTTCATCAATCTTGTCGCCCGACAGCAGAGCCAGGAGGCCCTTGCCCAGGATGTTGTTGGACTTGATCAATCGGGCGCGGAGGCGGGTGAGCCTGCCTTCCACCGGCGCCGGAGTATCAATGGCGATGGTTTCGAGCCCGGCTGCATCATCCGGGACATCCGTGTCCTCCACCGTCCCGTCGAATCTCGGAGCAGGAGCCTGTACCGCATCCGGGCGGTCCTCCACAAGGGTTCCGCCGCCTGCTGCCGATGACTGAAGGGGGTCGTTCGCGTCGCGTGTTCCGGGGTACTTGGCGCCGGTCTTCCGGGCCTTCATCAGTACCGGCACGAGTCCGCCGACCACTACGAGCGCAGCGAGAATGGACAGAATTATGGGTAGGAAATCGTTCACTCCCCTACCTTCTCATAAAGCTATGCCCCGGCACCGAGCCTCTGGCTGATGACGGTAGAGACGCCGTCGCCCCTCATAGTGACTCCGTAAAGCGCGTCCGCCACTTCCATGGTGCGCTTCTGGTGGGTGATCACGATCAACTGGCTGGACTCGCGCAGTTCCTCGAAGATGGTGATGAGCCTGCCCAGGTTGGTATCGTCCAGCGCGGCCTCCACTTCGTCCATGACATAGAACGGTGAGGGCCGTGCCTTGAAGATGGCCACCAGCAGCGCCACTGCCGTGAGTGAACGCTCTCCGCCGGAGAGGAGCGAAAGCCTCTTGATTTTCTTGCCCGCGGGCCGGGCCTCTACTTCGATTCCGGTGGTGAGCATGTCATCGGGATCCGTAAGCACCAGCCTGCCCTCACCACCGGGAAAAAGCCGGGCAAAGACGTGGTCGAACTGGGCTGAGGTATCAGCAAAAGCCTCTGTGAATACCTGCTGGACACGGTTGTCCACCTCTTTGATGATGTCCAGGAGGTCTTTCCGGCTGGATTTGAGGTCCTCGAGTTGCGAGCTAAGGAACTGATGCCGTTCTTCCAGGGCGGCGAACTCTTCCAGCGCGAGGGGGTTCACTTTGCCCAGCGCTGCGAGTTCCCGCTCGGCCTTCTTCAGCCTCTTCTCCTGTTCCGTCCGGACGAACGGAACTCCCTCAATGATGGCTTCGCCGTTCTCATCGACGGGCGCCCGCAGTTCGGCCCACTTATCGGTGGTGGTTCCAGGAGGCATGGGAACCGGTCGATCGGGACCGTAATCTGCGATGAGCTGCTCAGCGGAAAGGCCCAGTTCTTCGATGGACCGCGTCTCCAAGGCCTCAATGCGGAGCCGCTGCTGTGTCCGTGCCATCTCGTCCCGGTGAACGGAGTCGGTAAGCTGGGCAAGCTCCCGGGCCAAGGCATCGTTACCGGCGCGGACCTCGGCGAGTTCCTTCTCCAGCTGCTCCCGCTTTTGCTCGGCAAGGTCACGATCATAGCCCGCCACATCCACCGAAATATCGATGAACCGGAGGGTCTGCTCCACTGCTGACGCGACTGCCGCGGCACGCTGAGCCTGGGCGCGTCGGCGTTGAGCACGACGAGCGGCTTCTTCACGGGCGCGACGTTCGGTCGCTGCTGCCCGTTCAAGCGATGCGGCCCTGTTACTGATGGACCCCAACTGCTCCTCGGATGTGCGGAGGGCGAGGCGGGCCTCCGTTTCCAGTGACCGTGCCGTTCTGGCCTTCGCGGCGAGTTCGTCCCGTTGGTCAGTGGACGGTTCCTCGTCCGGAGCCTCCTGGGCTGCGGCGAGGCGCTCCGCCGCAACTTCAAGGTCCAGTTGAGCTTCGGCGATGTTGGCTTCAGCCTTGGCCATGGAAGCTGCGAGCCGTTCGCTTTCGCCAACAGCACTGCGAAGAACCGAATTGAGGTGGCCCAAGCGCTCAGCTACCGCCGCGAGTCGGGCGTCCGATTCGTGCAGCCTCTCCAATGCGGCGTCGGCGCGGTCCTGAGCCTCAGCGCGGCGGGATTGCGCCCCGGCCAAGGCGAAGCGTCCACGTTCCAGACGGGCCGTGACCTCCTGAAGCCGGGCCACGGCGTCGTCAACTGCTGCCTGGACCTCAAGCAGCGACGGCGCGTTGGCCGATCCTCCTGTGATGGTCAGGGAGGTCAGGATGTCACCTTCCCGCGTGACGGCCCTGAGGTCAGGATGTTCCCGGATAAAGGCTGCCGCCGCTTCCAGGTCATGGACGACGGCGGTCCGGGCCAGGAGCCCGAACGCCCTTTGGGCAGCGGGATCAGCAATCTTGACAACATCCGCTGCCCAGCGGCTACCTCGGGGAAGCACGGGGTTTGGGCCGTCATCTTCACCGGCGGCGTTACCGCCTGCTGGAAGCAGTGCTGCCCGTCCGCCGTCGTTATCCTTCAACGATCGAATGGCTGCTACGGCACTATCCGTATCGGCAACCACCAAGGCGTCGGAGGCACTACCCAAGGCAGCAGCTATGGCGGCCTCGTAGCCCGGCTCGATGGTGACCAGCGCGGCCAAGGGTCCAAGCACACCCTCGGCCGTGAGCAGACTTCCGGACCCGTCCTTGCGGTTGAGCCCAAGCTGGAGGGCATCGCGTCGTGCCGTCAGCGCGTCCCGTTCACGGACGGCTTCCCGCTCAGAAGCCTTGAGTTCCTCGATCTCCGCTAGGACTGCGTCCAAGACGTCATTTGCGTCCTCATAGTCAGCGTCAAGGCTCTCTTCGCCATCTTCAACGCCCGCCACTTGCGACTCGAGGGCAGTGAACTCGCTCTGGGCTTTGCGGCGCCGTTCATCACCGGCAGCAAGAGATTCCCTGAGGCGACCACGTTCGGCCTCGGCAGCTTCAGCCCGGGACCTGGCCGCGGCCACCTGCCCTGCCAGCCTGGCCAGCCCCTCCCGACGGTCGGCGGCTGCCCTCAGCATGGCCGTCAAGCGCTTGTCCTCCGCGGCTGCGAGCGCTTCGGCCGAGTCCTTCGCAACTGTGGCTTCCAGGAGCGCCGCTTGCTTTGCAAGGATGTCGTGCTCAAGTGCGGCCTGTTCCTCACGGACCCTGGCGGCTTGGCGTTCGAGTTGCTCGGGGTCGCGTCCTGTGTCGGCGATGACCTCCGAGGATCCCAGGAGCCTCCTGCGCTCGGTGGCCAGTGATCCGAGTGAGCGGAGTCGTTCCCTGTTCGCTGAGAGCTGGTACCAATGGTCGCGTGCGGCGTTGAGTCGCGGTGTTGCTTCGGCGGCCTGTTGCTCCAGGGCAGCTTGGCGTTGCCTCCCCGCGCCCAGCTCCGCCTCAACCACTTGGCGGCGCTCCTTGAGCGCTGCTTCGTCGGCCACGTCTTTTTCGAGGGTTGTGGTCAGTTTCACGAGGTCGTCCGCTAAAAGTCGGGCGCGGGCATCCCTAACATCGAACTGGACTGTTTGGGCACGGCGGGCTATTTCTGCCTGCTTGCCCAAGGGGGTTAATTGCCGCCGTATCTCTGCCGTGAGGTCACCGAGCCGTGCGAGGTTGGCCTGCATGGCTTCGAGTTTGCGGACAGTCTTTTCCTTGCGGCGGCGGTGCTTAAGGATTCCCGCGGCTTCTTCGATGAAGCCGCGGCGGTCCTCGGGGGTGGCGTGGAGTACGCGGTCCAGTTGGCCCTGTCCAACAATGACGTGCATTTCGCGGCCGAGGCCGGAATCCGAGAGGAGTTCCTGGATGTCCAGGAGCCTGCAGGGTGCGCCGTTGATGGCGTACTCGGACCCACCTGTCCTGAAGAGGGTCCGGGAGATGGTGACTTCGCTGTACTCGATGGGGAGCGCGTTGTCCGCATTGTCGATTGTCAGGGCTACATGGGCTCGGCCCAGCGGTGGCCGGCCTGAGGTGCCTGCGAAGATGACGTCTTCCATTTTGCCGCCGCGGAGGGTTTTCGCGCCCTGCTCTCCCATGACCCAGGCGAGGGCATCCACCACATTGGATTTGCCCGAACCGTTGGGGCCGACGACGGCAGTGACGCCCGGCTCAAAGTCGAAGGTCGTGGCCGACGCAAACGACTTGAATCCTCGGACAGTCAAACTTTTCAAGTGCAAGGCGCTTCGGTTCTCCTGGGTGGCCCGGGTGTCTGTATCCACTAAATCTACTGCGGATTGTGCGAAATCCACGGATCCGGAGGCGGAAGCCCTTGCGGGCGGCAGGCCACGCCCCTACACTCCTGCCAAGGGTTACTTAGCGGATTCGTTCCTGTGATCCGGCTTCGGCTTGAACTTCTGTTCGGTCATGGCCGGATCCGGTCCCGATCTTCGGAACATCCATCCGTGATAATCCTGAGTTCCATAACTGAAGATCTTGGTTTGACCCTGGCTGGGGAGCGGCAAGCAGGGGCTGCGCTTAATGCGTGGCCCCGTCTTAGCAATCGGCGTACCACTCCAGGAGTTCTCATGCCCGGTCCTTCAGCTACCCAACCGCAGCGGGTCTTCAAAGGGTTTCTTGTGCCCTTGGTGCTTGCCATGGTGGCGGCCCTGCTGCCTCTCACGGCACCAGCAGCCGTTGCGGCAGGGCCCTGCGACCCCGTGGTGAACCCTGTGGTTTGCGAGAACTCCAAACCGGGCAGCCCACCGTCAGAGTGGGACATTCTTGGAGCCGGGGATGACAGCATTCAAGGCTTCTCCACCGAGATCAGCGTCAATGCCGGCCAGCCCATCCGCTTCAAGGTGGCCACGAATGCGCCGAGCTACACCATAGCGGTCTACCGCACAGGCTGGTACGGCGGCAACGGAGCACGCAAGATCGCGGATGTGGTGCCATCGGTCCTGCGCCAGAACCAACCTGCCTGCCGGAGCGACCTCGCCACGGAGCTTTACGACTGCGGCACTTGGGGGGTGTCTGCAACATGGCAAGTACCGGCAACGGCAGTATCAGGGGTTTATGTGGCCCTGCTGACGAGGCCTGATACCGGAGGCCAAAGCCACATCACGTTCATTGTGCGCCAGGACGCCAGCCGCTCGGACGTGGTTTTCCAAACCAGTGACACCACATGGCAGGCCTACAACACCTACGGAGGCTCCAGCTTCTATGAGGGCGGTGACAACGGCAGGGCCTACAAGATCAGTTACAACCGTCCCATGAACAGCCGCGGCGGGCCGGACGGCAGGGACTTCTACTTCGCCAACGAATACCCGATGGTCCGCTTCCTGGAGCAAAACGGCTACGACGTCAGCTACATCAGCGGACTCGACACTGACCGTAGCGGGAGCTTGCTGCTCAACCACAAGGTGTTCCTGTCCGTGGGACACGATGAATACTGGTCCGGCCCACAGCGAGCCAACGTCGCAGCGGCCCGCGATGCGGGCGTCAACCTGCAGTTCCTTTCCGGAAACGAGATGTATTGGAGGACCCGTTTCGAACCCTCAATCGTGGATGGCGCTGCCGGCCGCACGCTGACCTCCTACAAGGAGACGTGGTCCAACGGCAAGATCGACCCCAGCCCGCAGTGGACAGGCACGTGGCGCGACCCGCGTTTCGCATCACAGGCCAACGGTGGCGGACTCCCGGAGAACGGGCTGACTGGAACGCTGTACATGTCCAACTACTCCGACCTTCCCGTGACCGTCAGCGCCGAAGAAGGGAAGACCCGGCTATGGCGTAATACCACCTTGGCTTCCCTGCCGGCAGGCTCGTCGGCGGCGCTGGCTCCCCACACCGTGGGGTATGAGTCAAACGAAGACATCGACAACGGGTTCCGTCCGGCGGGCCTCATCCGCCTGTCCACAACGGTAGGCAGCGTAGCCGAGTATCTTCAGGACTACGGGAACACCGTGAAGCCGGGAACCACCACCCATAACGTCACGCTGTATCGCGCTGCGAGCGGGGCCTTGGTGTTCTCAGCCGGCAGCGTGCAATGGACCTGGGGCCTGGATCAGGAACACGACGGCAACGGTGCTCCGGCTGATCCGAGGATGCGCCAAGCCCAAGTCAACCTTCTAGCGGACATGGGGGCGCAGCCGGCGTCGCGGGCTGCGGGCCTCGTGGCCGCTGCCGCGAGCAGCGATCGGACAGCGCCGACGGTTGCTGTCACCACCCCGGCGGATGGGGCCACCATCCCCCACGGCACCAAGGTAACCGTCAGCGGGACCGCAGCCGACACCGGCGGCGTGGTTGCCGGCGTCGAGGTTTCCACGGACGGCGGCACCACGTGGCACCCTGCCGTGGGAAAGCAGAACTGGACCTACAGCTACATACAGCAGGGCTTGGCGACTGCGTCCATCCAAGTTCGGGCGATCGACGACAGCGCCAACATTGGAACTCCGACCACCCGCAACCTCGTACTGAGCGGACCGTACAGCGTGTTTGGCCAGACGGTTCCCGCTATCCAGGACTCCGGTGATGGTGGCGCCTACGAAATGGGACTTCGCTTCACTCCCACCGTGGATGGCTTCATCACCGGCGTCCGCTTCTACAAGAGCACGGCAAACACAGGTACGCATACGGGCTCACTCTGGAGCTCCTCCGGCGAGCGCCTGGCCACAGCCACCTTCACCAACGAGACTGCCAGCGGCTGGCAGAGCACGCTGTTCAGCCAACCAGTAGCGGTCTCCGCCGGGCAAAAGTACACCGTCTCGTATTGGGCTCCACGGGGGCACTATGCCACCAAGGACTTCCAGTGGGTGAGCTTCGGGTCCACTGCTGCCCCGCTGACGGTTGCTGGGGGCTTTGGCGCCGAACCGGCCGGGGTCTACAGCACCTCCCAGAGCTTCCCGACAGCCAGCTTCAACGGGGGCAACTACTTCGCCGACGCCATCTTCAGCACTGTTGACAACTCTCCGCTGACGGTGTCCGGGCATTCCCCGATTCCGTCGTCGTCAAGCGTCGCAGTCGCCACGAAGGTCAGCGCGGTGTTCTCCAAGCCCGTCACCGCCGCCAGCGTCCAGTTGACGTTGCGCTCTGCTGCCGGTCCCGTGGCCGGCACCACGACTTACGACGCTACTACCCGCCGCGCCACGTTCACGCCAACGTCGCAGCTGGCCTTCAGCACGCAGTACACGGCAACTCTTGCCGGTACCGATACGGTAGGCGGCCAGGTAACCTCAGGCGGCACCTGGACGTTCACTACGGCGTCCACGTTGCCGGTGCCCGGTTCCTGCCCCTGCAGTCTTTACGATGACAGCGTCACGCCAGGGATTGCCGAGATTCGCGATGGCGTGCCGCTGACTTTGGGCGTGCGGTTCTCGAGTGTTTCAGCAGGCGAGGTCACGGGCATCCGGTTCTACAAGTCAGCCGGCAACACGGGCACGCACACGGGCGCTCTCTACACGGCCACGGGCCAGCAGTTGGCAACAGTAACCTTCGCCAACGAGAGCAGCTCAGGATGGCAGACTGCAATGTTCAGCCAGCCCGTCCAAATCGCAGCGAACACTGAGTACATTGCGTCCTACAAGTCACCAACGGGCGCCTACTCGGCCACGTCCAACGGCTTTGGGTCCGGTATGAGCGTTGGACCCCTGAGGACTGTTTCGGACGCGGGCGCATACACGTACAGTGGCGATTTCCCTGGTTCGCGGTCGTCCGCCAGCTACTTGGTGGACGTGGTGGTCATGGTGTCGGCGCCACCGTTCACGGTCGGCGGCCATAACCCGATCCCGGACGCCTCAAGCGTCCCACTGAACTCGACTGTGAGCGCGGTCCTTTCCGAGGCCGCAGTTGCCTCAAGCGTCACCCTGTCCCTCAAGACCGCCGCCGGCGTTGCAGTTTCAGGAACCACCGCCTACGACACGGCAACGCGCAAGGTCACGTTCACTCCGGCGGCCCCTTTGGCGGCCGGTACAACGTACACGGCAACGGTGACTGCGACGGCGACGTCCGGACAACCGATGTCGTCCGGTGGTACCTGGCAGTTCACCACCGTCCCGCCGGCCGGCACGCCTGGTTCGTGTCCCTGCACCTTGTACGAGGACACGGTCACTCCAACCACCGCTGAAGTCAACGATGGAGTGCCTTTGACCTTGGGTGTCCGGTTCTCCAGTGACACCGCGGGCCAAGTAACCGGCGTGCGCTTCTACAAGTCAGCGGGGAACACCGGAACCCACACCGGATACCTGTACACGGCGGCCGGCCAGGTTTTGGCTACCGTCACCTTCACCAATGAATCCAGCACCGGCTGGCAGACGGCCACGTTCAGCCAACCGGTGAACATCCAGGCTGACACAGAGTACGTGGCCGCCTACAAGACGCCTACAGGTAAGTACTCCTACACCGCCGGGGGATTCGGCGAGGGCTTCACCAGCGGGCCGCTGAAGACGGAGCCGGATTCCGGGGCTTACTCCTACAGCGGGGATTTCCCAAACACCGCATCCACGGCAAGCTACCTCGTGGATTTGGTATTTACCGTAGCGGCACCGCCGTTAAGCGTGGTGGCGCAAGTGCCGGCTCCCGGTGCAACGGCCATTCCGACTGACGTGAAACCGTCCATCACGTTCTCCACGGCCATAAAACCCGGTGCCTCGTTCACCTTGACCGCGAACGGTTCGGCCGTGGCCGGGACGGCTGCCTTGTCCGCCGACGCCAAGACCATCACCTTCACGCCGACGGCTGCCCTGCCAGCCAGCACGGTGATTTCAGCCAGCGTCTCAGGTGTGGCAACTCCACAAGGGCAGACGCTGTCTCCGAGCAATTGGCAATTCACCACGGCTGCCCCAACCATGCAGCAATCAACGATCTTTGGATCGTTGGTGCCACAGGTAGCGGCCGCCTCGGAAACCAAATCGGTGGAGCTCGGGACGGCCTTCACGGTTTCGCAAGCAGGAAGCGTAACCGGCATCCGCTTCTACAAGGGAACAGGCAACACTGGTACTCACGTCGGATCCCTGTGGAATTCTGCGGGTAGCCGCCTCGCCCAGGTGACATTCACGAATGAAACCGCTACCGGGTGGCAAACGGCTACGCTGTCCGCCCCGGTCGCCTTGTCTACAGGCCAAACCTATGTGGTGTCTTACCGGGCGCCCAACGGCAGGTACTCCTTTACACAGGGGTTCTTCAACCAAACGTGGACCAGTGGCGTGTTCACCGCCTCCGGCCCGAATAACGGGCTCTATCGGTACGGATCCGGCGGTGTGATGCCGGCCAACTCTTGGAACGCCACGAACTACTTCGTTGACGTGGTGTACTCCACAGCGGCGCCGGCCCAGCAGCAGGCTGCACCTTCAGCCACAGCCACTCCAACGGCCACCGCTACCCCGTCACCAACGGCGACGGCGACCCCAACCTCGACGGCGACTGCCACGCCCAGTCCGACCCCGAGTCCCACGCCCAGTCCCACACAAACCGGCGGGCTTCTCTGCGGGTTGCTACGGACCTGCTGAGGTCCAGCCCTAAGAGACTACATTCAGCGGACGACGCTGGGCGACCACGCATGGGCGATAAACAGGCTTGGCTGGGACGTCGGGTCCGTTCCGAGTTTCCATATGTTGCTGTCACCATTGCCGCCCTCGGCCGCCAAGCCATAGAGCAGGTTCTGGTTATCCAGCCATTCGATCTGGTCATCAACACTGCGCTTCTCGGAGAGAACGGTTTGTTGTCCCGTAGCGAGCTCAAGCACTGCGACCTTCCAGTGCGCGGCCAGCGCCCCGCCGTCGTTCTTCTTATACGCAATCCGTGTGCCATCAGGCGAGATGGACGGACACTCAACATTGTCATGAATGGCAGTCAGGGTCTTCGCGGACAGGCTGCCCCGAACCAGCCAGATGCGTCCTGAGGAAGCGGCCGTGGCGTAGAAGACATCGCTCTGGCCGGGGGCGAATGTCACACCCCAAATATTCCTGTCCGTGGCGAGAAGCCTCTCGCCGTTCACCATCAAAGCAAAGTCCTCGAGGTTACCTGATGTGCCCTCAGGAAGGCTGATCTCGGTGGCCGTGGAAAAGCCTGCCGTGGCGTAGGAGTGGCCCGAGACGAATACGGTGGTGGCAATCATGGATCCGTCGGGGCTGATGCGGGTTCTGCTGGGTATCCCCGGGACAGGCCACGCCCTTTGCTGCTCCCAGTTTCGGTCCAGGACAGCAGCTTCAAACGCCGTGACCAGTCCACGGTTGGTCTTCAGGCACACCACCTTCTCAGACGTTCCGTACACGCGGTCGCACTCCTGCCCGCTTACGGCCCGGTTGCCATCGGGAGATGCCAACGGAACAGTGGCTGCGTTGCCATACCCCTGGCCAGATGCTGTATTGCGAAACAGGATGAAGGGGCCCGCTGGAAGCGGCTGGCTGGCCGTGACACCGACGGACGAAGCCGCAGTGCGGCTTTCCTCGAAACGCTGGTAGGCACCCACCGCGTAAATACCAGCCGCTACCAAGACCAGTGCCGTGACGGTGAGGAGGGCACCCCACCGCAGCTTTCCTTCAGCGGGCGCGCTGCTCATGCCGCGTTGCTTGCGTCATCCGGGTCCCCTGCCGGTGCAACCCGTGCGCCGCGCAGGATGAAAGCGACAGCAACAACGGCGCAAGCGAGCAATCCACCCGCCACCACCATGGCAGTTGGAGCACCAACCGCATACCAGAGGACACCAAAACCTGCCGAGGCCAACATCCGGGTGAGCGCCACTACGGTTTGCGCGGAGGCGATGCCCGTAGCAAGTTTTCCCGGAGGTGTCAGCTGGCTGGCCAAGGCGGCCAGCACGCCGTCGGTGGCAGCATAGAACGCCCCCAGAAGGATCAGGCAACCCACGGTTGCCCACAGCCCTCCGAAGGGCGCCGCCGCAAGGAGGTATGTTGCCAGCAGTGCAATATGTCCGCCCACGAACACCGGGATCTTTCCCACCCGGTCAGCCAGCCGACCCAACGGGATGGCGAACGCCAGGAACACAACGTTTGTGCCTACGAACAACAGCGGAAACCACTGGACAGCAAAGGAATCCCTTGCTTGCAGCACCAGATAGATGAAGCCGTCACCGATGGTCACCAAGCCCAGCAACCCGGCAGCGATCAGCAGCTTGCCGAGGCCCGGTTCCTTCAGGTGAGACCAGGAGAAAGCGAAAAGACGCCGGCCTTCACTTTCCTCCGTGCCCTTAACGCCCCGTGCCTTGATGTCAGGCACCACCAAGGCAAGGACGGCAACACCGATCACAGCGAACGCCAGCGACACCACAAATACCGTGCTGAAACCGTTGGGAATCATCAACAACACGAAGAATGCGATCAGGGGCCCGGCTGCGGCGCCGATATTGTCCAGCATCCGATGCACGCCAAAGGAACGGGCCAGGTGTTCAGGTTGTGCTGACACCGAAATGAGGGCGTCCCGCGGTGCCGTGCGGATGCCTTTGCCGATCCTGTCTCCGGTGACTATCGCCGCTATTGCCCAGAACCCGCCCGCGAAGAGGAACCCGATCCTGGCAAGCATTGATAAGCCGTAGCCGGCCAAAGCTATCCGTTTGGGATGTCCGCTGCGGTCGGCAGCCCAGCCGGCCGCTATCCTCACGATTGCACTGGCACCTTGGTTGATCCCGTCGATGAAGCCGAAGGCAATGGTGGACAGACCCAGGAATCCGGTGACGTACAACGGGAGGATCGCGGTGACCGATTCCGAGGACACATCGGTCACCATACTCACAATGCCCAGCCACAGAATGACCGGAGACAAACGGAACGGCACTTCGCTCGATAGTGCCGTTCGTGTTCCCTCCGGCTTGTCCCGTTTACCTCGGTCCGAGAGTGAGATGTACATCGCTGCCCCTAGTCCGCCGCCGTGTGCAGGCTGCCCAAAAGCTGGAATCGCGAGTTGCCGGTCCCCGTCGTCGACACTGACACCGTGAGCGTGTCAGTGCCTCGCACGAATCGTTCGGCCAATGCGCCCTCTGCTGCCGGCGCCGGCTCAGACCAGAACCCGTGGGCAACCAACGACTGTCGGAAGGACGCCAAGACCTCTGTTTGTGGCTTGGCAATGATGCCGTCAGCAGCCACCTGGAGGACATCACCCGACGTCGACACTGACGTGGAACCGATGGTTGTTCCTTCGGGCAACGTCAGAATGTCGGCAGGCCAGCCGTCAACCACGCCACCGGCTGCACTGCCGGGCTCAGGCAAGGTGGTGACCAGTGGCGCGGGAGCAGATGGTTGAGGCAGCCCCGTGGGGGTGGCCGTAACTGGAGGCAGGACTTCGAGCGGCTTGGCAGTAGACGGGCCACCATCGCCCTCCCCGCTGTTGCCTGCGCTGCCGTCACCGCTGCCGCTGCCTGCGGCCCCCGACGCCGGGCTGCCGGACGGAGGAGCGCCGGTAGGATCTCCGGCGCCGCCAGAGGCTGCTCCCCCGGAAGGTCTCGTGCTGGAGCCGGCGCTCGGAGCGGAAGACGATGTGCTTTGGGCAGCAGACGGTCCTGTCTTCCCAGCCATCTGGTCCAAAATTACGGCGACGGCGGCGATCAGCACAGCAAGGCAAATGCCCGCAATGACCAACCGCCGCGCCATCATGGCGTACCCGGGGTGGCTGGGTTGCCGGAAGGTTGGGGGGCCTTGTCACCGAGGAAGGCGGATAGAACTGACGCCACCCGCATCGTGGTGGCGTTAATCCTTGCGATGGCGACTTGAAGCGCCAAGCTCTTCATGGGGACAGTCTGCCATTGCCATCCCGATTCCGGAACAGTTTTGGACCTACCAACGTCCATTCCGGGGCCGCGGTTGGCACACAGGGCAGGTATAGGAAGAGCGGTTCATAAACTGTTCCCGCTTGATGATGCTGTGGAGGCCCATCGCTTCGCAGCGGCCGCATATTTCACCGGCACGCCCGTAGGCATTCAGCGACCGGGCGAAGTAGCCGGAATCGCCGTTGACGTTGACATAAAGAGAGTCGAAGCTGGTCCCTCCCGCGGCAAGGGCAGCGTTCATGACGTCTTTCACGGCATCAACCAGCCGTTCAGCATCCGCGCGGCGAAGTGTGTCTGTGGCCCTGGCGTAATGTAAGCGCGCGCGCCACAACGCTTCGTCCGCATAGATGTTGCCGATGCCGGAAATAACCGACTGGTCCAGCAGCGCCCGCTTCAGGCCCGTCTTGCGACTCCTGATCTTCCGATAAAACGCGTCGAACGAGAAGTAGGGGTCAAGCGGATCCCTGGCGATGTGCGATGCTTCCTCTGCGATCTCCGGCAGGGGCGATTCGCCCAAGCCGCCAGGGCCGCCGTCGACAGTTGGCACCAGGGACGTCACGAACAGGCCGCCGAAAATTCTCTGGTCCACGAACCGCAACTGCTCCGGCATACCATCCACGGAACTGAGACTAATCCTGACTTTGAGGTGCTTTTCATCCGGTACTTCAGGGTCTTGCATCAGCAGTTGGCCGCTCATTCCCAGATGCGCCATCAACGCGACCTTAGGGAGGCCGTCCCTGACGTACGGCGAAGTCCCGGGGTCAGTTGCGGTCCCGGGTATGCCGGACATGGCCAGGGGCATCCAAAGGAACTTCCCACGCCGCACGACGTCCATCACAGTGGCTTGCTCAAGATTCCCGATGAAGTCTTCGGTTCCAAGTAATTGTCGTCGGATGGAGCGCGGGTCGACGACGTCCACGCCGGTGATGGTTCGGCCACGGACCCACCGGGCCAAGCCGCGTCGGACTACCTCTACCTCGGGAAGTTCAGGCATCCGGGTTCAGGAGGAAGCAGGACCGGCAGTAGTGGGATCCAGGGCGGTCAGAGCACGCCAGGCATCAGCGGCGGCTTCCTGCTCCGCTTCTTTCTTGGAGTGGCCCGAGCCCCGGCCGTAGGGAGTTCCGCCGATGTTCAGTACTGCCTCGAATGTCCGGGCATGGTCCGGCCCTGAACCTTCCACGGCGTAGTGGATGGCGCCCAGCTGCCGACTGGCCGTGAGTTCCTGGATGCTCGTCTTCCAGTCAGTCCCCGCCCCAAGCGCACCTGCGTCCTTGAGGAGCGGTCCTACCAGGCGCATGACCAGTTGGCGTGCGGTCTCGATGTCGTTCGAGAGATACGTGGCCCCGATCAGGGCTTCCATGGTGTCTGCCAGGATGGAGGCCTTGTTCTTGCCGTCGGTAAGCTTCTCGCCTTGCCCGAGGTAAATAAACTCGCCCACACCGATTTGCCGGCCAATCCCGGCCAGTGCGCGCGTACTGACAACGGCCGAGCGTCGCTTGGCGAGCTCTCCTTCGGGCAGCGAGGGGTTCTCACGGTAGAGAGAATCGGTCACGGAAAATCCCAGGATGGAGTCGCCGAGGAACTCGAGGCGCTCGTTGGTGGGAATCCCGCCGTTCTCATACGCGTATGAGCGATGTGTCAGAGCAAGACGAAGCGTCTCGGTGTCAATCGAGACACCGAGACGCTTCAGAAGCTCTTCAGTTGAAGACATCCTTAGTCAGCCTGTACGGCAGATTAGGCGTCTGCGACCTTGCGGCCCTTGTATTCAAGGAACAGCGCGGTGCCAGCAGAGTCAGTGACGACCTTTGCCTGGTGCGGCAGGCTGTAGGTAACCTGACCGTTTTCGATGGTCTTGACCAAGTTGGGGGCAGTTGCCTTCCACTGGGCACGGCGGGCGCGTGTATTTGCGCGAGACATTTTCCGCTTGGGAACAGCCACGGCTATCTCATTTCTCTCTTAGACGAACACTTACTAATCGGTTTGCCGGTCAGTCTTAGCCAGATCAGCTAGGGCAGCCCAGCGAGGGTCAATGACCTCGTGGTGGTGCCCCGGCTCGTCTTCCAGGCGCGCTCCACATTCGGAACACAGGCCCTGGCAGTCTTCCCGGCACACCGGCTGGAACGGCAGCATAGTGACAACTGCGTCCCGCAACACCGGCTCAAGATCGATTAGATCGTACTCGACTCGACGTTGCTCTTCATCGTCTTCTTCGCCTGAAAGCTCAACACCTTCATAGAAGAAAAGTTCTTGCACATTGACCTCAAGGTCATACGCAAGGGGATCCAGGCATCGACCGCATTCGCCGGTTACTTCGACGACTACGGTTCCGGATACCAGAATTCCTTCGTGTACGGCCTCAAGACGAAGATCCAGCTCGATATCCGAGCCTTCCTTTACGCCAATGAGCGCCACACCAAGGTCACTTGGCGCAGGTACATGCTCGTTGAGTGTCCGCATGGTCCCTGGACTACGTCCAAGGTCCTTGACTACCAGCGCCAAGGGCGAACTTGCATCTCGCTTAATGAGAACTCCTGTAGAACATATGACCGACGTACCATCTTAGCCTGATCGCGCTTGAGGACTCAAACCGACGCCGGGCGCGCGTGAATGCGCGGTGGTTTCAGCTTGGGGAACTCTGCGCGAAGGCGCAAGGTACCCGACAAGCCTACCCCTTGCGCGGCGGTTCTGTTGGCGGCTCGCCAGCAAGGAGCCTTTTCAGCACGGATTTGGGGACGAAATCGGAGATATCTCCACCGAGGACGTTGACCTCTTTTATCAAAGTGGAGGAAAGGTGCACGTAATGCGCTTCCGCAGGCAGGAAGACGGTTTCGACGCCGGCCAGCTGGCGGTTCATGGTGGCCATGGGCAACTCGTAATCAAAGTCCGACGATGAACGAAGGCCCTTGACTATGGCTGAGACACCGCGGTGGCGGCAGTAATCCGCCAGCAGGCCTTCACCCATCGGCTCAACGATGATGCCGCGCAAAGAAGCCAACGTTTCCCGCGCCATTTCCATTCTGTCCTCAAGACTGAACCTGTACTTCTTGGCGTAGTTGGTGGACACGGCCACGATGACTTCGTCGAACAGGCCGGCGGCCCGGGCGATGACTTCGAGATGTCCATTGTGGATAGGGTCAAAGGATCCAGGGCATACCGCGCGTCTCATGAGACGAACCTACCCCATGGCTTCGCCGGGATACCATGTCTGACATGGCATCCGCAGGCAGCAATTCTTCCCTTGATATAAGTGCGGGCACCACCGCAGGTACCAACGCAACACCATGGCAGCGGGCGGCCATGGGAGCCAACCTGCTCTCCCCCGAGGGAACGCTGGGAGTGACCATTTTCGAGGAAATGACCACCTTGGCACTGTCCACTGGTGCCATCAACCTCGGCCAGGGTTTTCCCGATGAAGACGGCCCCGCGGAAATCAAAGCGGCAGCCCAGTCCGCCATTGCCGCGGGAGCCAACCAATATGCGCCCGGCAAAGGCGTTCCCGCATTGCGGGAGGCCATTGCCGCGCACCAGCAGCGCTTTTACGGGCTGAACCCGGATCCCGAAACTGAAGTCCTTGTCACGACGGGCGCAACGGAAGCGATCGCAGCGACGCTGCTTGCGTTCATCCAGCCCGGCGACGAAGTCCTGACCTTCGAACCCTTCTACGACTCCTACGGGGCCATCATCGGCATGGCCGGAGCCCAACACGTCACCGCTCCCCTGCTGGCCCCTGATTTCCTTCCCGACCTCGCGACGTTGGAAAGCTCCTTCAGCACCCGCACCAGAGTTGTGCTCCTGAACAACCCGCACAACCCCGCGGGCGCCGTCTTTCCGGAATCCGTCTTGACCATGATTGTTGAACTGGCTGCGAAGTATGGCGCCCTCATCGTCAGCGACGAAGTCTACGAGCACCTCACCTTCGGCGTACCGCACCTACCGATCACATCGGTCCCTGGCGCTGCTGAACGCACCATCACTATTTCCTCCGCCGGAAAGACGTTTTCCTTCACAGGTTGGAAAATCGGCTGGCTGACGGGGCCGGCAGACTTGGTGGCGGCAGTGCGTACAGTTAAGCAGTTCCTGACCTATAGTTCAGGCACCCCGTTCCAGAGCGCCATCGCAGTGGGCCTTGGCCTCCCCGATGAGTTCTTTACAGGCATCGCCGATCAACTCCGCCGCAAACGGGACATTCTCGCCGAAGGCCTCCGGGCCGCTGGCTTCGGGGTCTACAACCCGAGCGGCACCTACTTCATCAACGTGGACACGGCACCGCTGGGCATCCGCGACTCCGTTGACCTCGCAAGGCGCCTGCCAGGGCTTGTAGGCGTGGCAGCCATCCCGGTCCCGGTGTTCTGCCATCCGGAGGGAGCCGAGCGTACGCGAAGCCTGCTGCGCTTCGCCTTCTGTAAGAAGTCCGGCGTCCTGCAGGAAGCCGCCGAACGCCTCGCCACCTTGAAGGACCGGCTCTGAACGCCGGAGGCTCCGGCCAGCACCAGGCAACACGCTTCCTCCGGACCACGGGTCAGCACGCCACTATCGCGAAAGACACCCTCGTTGACGGCGGTTTCATCCTCAGCATTGGCGGCGCCGAACAATCACACGTGAACCTGGCCGACCCCTCGGAGATCTTTTACGAGTATCTTCGCAGGATCGGGCACGTGGTGGACTTGGCTGCAGAACCCGGAATACCCATCAGCGCCCTGCACCTGGGCGCCGGCGCCCTCACCTTGGCGCGGTACATCCAAGCCACCCGTCCGGGCTCGAAACAATACGCTGTTGAGCTTGAGCGTGAGCTCTTGGACTTCGTACTTCAGAAGCTGCCCATGCCTGACGGCGCCATGTTGACCACCCACATCGGCGACGCCCGCGACGCGCTGGCGGAGCTTCCGGCCGAGGTGATGTTCGACGTCGTGATTCTCGATATCTTCTCCGGGCCGGAGGCCCCTGCCCATATTGCCTGTCGGGAATTCTATGAGGAAGCAGCAAGTAGGCTTCGGCCGGATGGGGTTTTGATCATCAATGTGGGGGATGAACCTGCGCTGACGCTCGTCCGTAGCCAGGTGGCAGCGCTGCGCCAAGCCATGCCGGACGTCGCAGCCTTCGCTGAAACGGGAATGTTCGCTGGCCGCTACCCGGGCAACATCGTCCTGGTAGGCACCTGCAAACCGTGGTCCCCGGACTGGACGGCGCAACTGCTGGCGCGTGGCCCCCACCCCGCAACCGTCCTCACGGGCGTCGAGCTGGACAGTATTACGGGTTAACGAGACGGTCGGCTAGGCCGGCTCAGCGAACCACAGCTTGGTTTCGCCATACTTCTTGTCGGCGAAACACTCCAAGGAATCGGGCCACGCAGGCTCAGGGCTCCGCGAACTTCGCTCCACCACCACAACGGCCGCATCGTCCAAATGCGGCCCCAACTTCGCGAGCACAGCACTCAAGGCAGGCTCGTCCAAGGGGTAGGGCGGATCAAGGAAGACGAGATCCCACATGTCCGCATCGACCGCACGCTCCAGGAATGATTCCACCTTGGAACGATGGACCGAGACCTTTTTCCCGCCCAGGAGTTGGTTCACCAGATCCGCATTGCGCTGGCAGACTTCGCTTGCCTTGGCATCGAACTCCACCAGATCCACAGTCCGGGCCCCTCGGCTGGCACTTTCGATGCCTAAGGATCCAGAGCCTGCATAAAGGTCCAGGACCCGGGCATCGTCAATGACTGCCAAGGACTCCAGGCGGGAGAAGAGCGCCTCCTTGACCCTGTCCGTGGTGGGACGCGTCGCCGTTCCCGGGACGCTGGCCAGCGGGTTCCCGCCACCGACCCCGGCGATGATCCGGCTCACAGGAATTCTCCATGAGCGCGCTTCCATGGACCTCTAACCGCGTTCAAGGAACGCCTCCTTCTCCGGGTTCAAATAATCATCCATTGCTGCGGCAAGTGCCGGCTGTTGTTGCAGGGCAGGGTCTTCCGACACCAGCCCTTGGGCGTCAGTCCGTGCGCGGGCAATGATGTCTTCGTGTTCAAGGACACGGAGCAACTTCAGGGTGGAGCGTCCGCCGGATTGCGAAGCTCCAAGAATGTCGCCTTCACGGCGGAGTTTCAAGTCCTCCTGGGACAGCTCAAAGCCGTCCGTTGTTGAAGCAACGGCATCAAGCCGGCGACGACTCGGGTGTCCGGGTTCCAGCGTTGTCACTAGCAGGCAAGTGCCGGGCAAACCTCCGCGGCCTACCCGCCCACGCAACTGGTGGAGCTGTGAGATTCCAAAGCGGTCGGCATCGAGAATCACCATGAGGGTGGCGTTGTGGACATCGACGCCCACCTCAATGACCGTGGTGGACACCAGCAGTTTGGTGTTGTTGGAGGCGAAGGAAGCCATCGTTTCTGACTTCACCTGCGGATCCTGCCGCCCATGGAGCGGCGCTACCGCAACGCCAGCCAGTGCAGGCTCCTGCAGGAGGCTTTCGACGACGGCGGTCACCGAGGCGAGTTCCCGTGCCGGGCCTTCGTCCGCCAGGTCGGCATCGCTGGGTTCCGCTTCGCCCGGACTGAAGTCGCCGTCGTCGTCGGAGCCGATCTTGGGGCACACCACATAAACCTGGTGGCCCGAATCGATTTCTTCGCGGGAACGCTTCCAAATGCGGTCCACCCAGCCGGGATTCTCCGCGAGCCCCACGACGTGAGTGGAAATCGGCGCACGCCCGGCCGGAAGCTCATCAAGGATGGAGGTCTCAAGGTCACCGAAAACCGTCATGGCCACCGTGCGGGGAATTGGTGTGGCTGTCATGACCAGCAAATGTGGAGGCCGCTGCGCCTTGGCCCGGAGGGCATCGCGCTGCTCCACACCAAAGCGGTGCTGCTCATCCACCACGATCAGCCCGAGGTCTTGGAAGCTGGTTTTATCGCTTAGCAAAGCGTGCGTGCCAATGACAATCCCCGCATTTCCGGAGGCCGCGTCCAGCATTGCTTGTTTCCGCGCAGCAGTGGGCATGGAACCGGTCAGGAGCGTCACTTGAACGGCTTCCTGGGTGGAATCGCCGCCCAGCATGCCGGCCCCGCCAAAGATATGGTCGCGAGCGAGCGCCCCCAACGTCTTCCGGATGGAGTGGAAATGCTGGGCCGCCAGGACCTCCGTGGGCGCCAGGAGTGCTGCCTGGCCACCTGCGTCCACTACCTGCAACATGGCCCGCAGTGCGACGATCGTCTTTCCCGAGCCCACTTCACCCTGCAGCAGCCGGTTCATGGGAGTGTCGCGCCCGAGCTCTTCAGCGAGCGTCTTTCCGACGGCGGATTGGCCGGCAGTCAGGGTAAAAGGCAGGTTTTGATCAAACTTAGTGAGCAAACCTCCCGCGCGCGGACGGCGCGCAGTGGCTTCTTCCGCAGCCAGCTGGGCACGCCGGCGCGCCAGGGCCGTTTGCAGCACCAGCGCTTCCTGGTATCGGAAGCGTTCCTGAGCGCGTTGCCAATCCTTGGCAATCCCGGGTGAATGGATCAAACGGTAGGCCTCAGCAACACTGAGCAGCCCGTCCCTTCGGACGATGCTTGCCGGCAGGGGGTCTTCCAAGGAATCAAGGTCCATGGTTTGGATCAGGGCAGTGATCACTTTATGGATGGACCAACTGGTCAGCTTGGCCGTTGCCGGATAAATGGGAATGGGCATGGCGGCAAGTTTTTCGGGATCCACCGAACCCTCGGCGTCAGGGTCCTCGTCCAGCAGAAGGAAGTCCGGATTGGTCAAGCCGAGGGCTCCGCCGTAGCGGGTCACCTTGCCTGAAAACATGGCCCGACGGCCGGCCAGGAGTTCCGCCTTTGCCCTAAACCCGTTGAAGAAGCTGACCTTCAACGTACCTGGAACACCGCTACCACCAGCCTCATCCGTCACCACCACGTCCGTGATCGAACCACGGCGGGCCCTCATCTGGCGGGTGCTGTTCGACAACACCCGGGCAATCAGCGTGACCTCCTCATCCAGCGGGAGCTTGCTGATGGGCGTTAACTCACCGCGGTTCAAGTATCTGCGAGGAAAGTAGTTCAGCAAGGCTCCGGCCGTTTTGAGGCCCAAGTGCTTGTCTATGACGGCCGCGGACCGCTTGCCAATCCTGCGTTCGAGGGGCAGGTCCAGCTCAGTATTCATGCCGTGACTGGCCTGAGACATTAAAAGCGTCATTGATGCTGGTGGACTCGCTGCCGGCCGGCTCCTGTGTGGGAGCCGGGTGCTGAACGTCATCACGGGGTATTGCCAACTGGCTTACCGCTATATCGGTCGGTTCTCCCAGCGAACGAATGAATGCCACGGCCGGCTCCGGGTCGGCGACGTGGACATGAACGCGCCAACGGTAGCTGATTTCCACACTGGATTCGTCGTCGTCATCATCAGTGCCTTGGGCACCGCCTACTTGGCTCATGATGACGGAATCACCCATCTCGTCCAGGCGTTGCCGGAGGATGGCCGCATTCAGGGGCGAGAGGTTGATGGTGCACATGACTTCCACGCCGTCATCGGCCGGCATGTGCTCATGGATGTGGGGATCCTGCAATTTGTAGCCGTGGAGGCCGTCTAGTAACTCCTCTTGGAGTTCCTCGCCCAGGACGGCGGCTCGGAGGCAATCCAGCACCAGCAGCATCCCCACGCCCCCTGCGTCCACAACGTGTGCTTCATGGAGTTGCGCGAGCTCATCCTCTGTCCGGACGACGGCCTGGTAGGCTGCCTCCACCACAGCGTCGAGCGAGAGTCCCAATGCATGGTTGCTGTCGTCGCCACTTTGGGATGCATCCACAGCTTGAGCGGCATGAGCGGCCGCTTCCAAAACCGAAAGCATGGTGCCTGCCACAGGTTCACTCAAGGCGGACCAGGCGCGGATCTGTGCCCTGTTCAGCGCAGTAGCCAGCAGGGGTGCGCTGAGTCGGGTTTTCCCGGCCAGGGGCTCGGCAGCGGCGCATAGGAATACCGCAAAGAGTGTGCCCGAATTGCCTCGGGCTTGCTCCATGGCTGCCTGCCCGGCACGGGACAGTACGGCGCCGACGTCGTTGCCGGTTTCAGTGGAGTCCGGCGCAGTTCCGCCAAGGGCAGCGACAGCTGCCCGAACAGTGAGATAAAGGTTGGTTCCGGTATCACCGTCCGCGACAGGGAAGATGTTGATCGCATTGAGACGGTCGCTGTGGTTGCCGAGGACCACCTCCGCCTTGCCGAGCCAACGTTTCATGGCGTGTGCATTCGCGGCGATCTTAGTCTGCAAAGTGATCCCATCCAACGGTGTCAGCAGTTTGCCCGGCAATCCGGACGCCACTGCCTGGCGGCTCGACAACGGCTTGCACCGAGCCTATCGCAGTGAAGCCCTGCGGCAGCTGAATTCCTGCCGGGAACGTAGCAAGCAAACCGTGGTCTTCTCCCCCGCCAAGCACCCACCGCATGGCTTCCCATCCCAGAAGGGCAGCTGCCGGCTCCAATGAGACTGCGTGAGTCTTCAAAGCAACGGGATCGAAATCGAGGACCACGTTGCTCGCTCCGGCCAAGCGGTTGCCATCCCTCAGCAAGCCATCGGAAATGTCCATCATGGCTGTAGCACCCGTACGCGCAGCCAGTGGTCCGGCGGCCAGTGGTGGTATTGGCCGGCATTGGTTGTCCACCAGGCTCCGCAACTCAGGAGCCAGGTTGTCAAACGGAATGTCGCTTTCCAGCAGCGCCCAGCCCGCCGCTGCCCTTCCCAGCGTCCCTGCAACCGCCACGACGTCCCCTGGTTTGGCACCGGACCTCAGCACTGGCGCCACGCCGGCAAGCGTTCCGACGACGGCGACGGTCACCGCCAGCTCGCGGCCCCTTCCAAGGTCCCCGCCGGCCACCGAGCAATCCGAAGCGCCCAAGCCAACAATTGCAGCAGTGAGCCCGTCAGCAAACGCTTCAACCCATTCGACGGGCGTTTCCGGCGGCATGGTGAGGCTTACCACGAGACTGGTGGCACTGCCGCCCATGGCGTTGATGTCACTGAGGTTCTGCGCTGCAGCCTTCCAGCCGACGTCGAATCCTGTGGTGCGGTAGCCGTTACGCCACTCAAGCCTGAAGTCCTGGTCCTGAGTTTGGGTGTCGATGGAGATGAGTGCCCTGCCATCCGGCGCTGCTATCAGGGCGGCGTCGTCACCGGGTCCCAGCAGGACTCCGGGGCTACGGTGAAGGCGCGGAAAAATCCGCGCGAGGAGCTCGGACTCCGACAGATGTTGGACGGTCAACGGTTCTTCTGGCACTGCTGTCAACTCTTCTCTTGGCACGGCGCCAGTGTCTACTCATGGCACCGCTCTACGCTATCGCGATCCACCGACAGAATAATGCGGCTCTCTGAACGGCAGTTCCAGCGGGATTGTGACCCGGGCAACGCGAATCTGCCTGCCAGCGCTTGCGGGATAGGCTGGATAAATGCACCGAAAGACCCTTCCCCGGACCGCCCTGGCTATCGCCGTGGCCTCCGCATCCGTGACGGCTTTGGCGGCCTGCGCACCAGCCGTGGACGTCACTGCAGCCTCCGACGCAGCCAATCCTGCCTGCGCGCCAATGATGGTGGCGCTGCCGGACCAGATCGGAGATGCTGCCCTCCGCAAAACCAACAGCCAGGCGACAGCTGCCTGGGGAGATCCCTCGCAGGTCATTCTCCGATGCGGAGTGAATGTTCCCGGACCTACGACGGACCGTTGTGTGAGCGTCAACGACATCGACTGGGTCATCAAGGAAGGCGATCCCGTTTACACCCTGACCACGTTCGGCCGCGAACCAGCCACGGAGATCCTGATAGATCCCGTCAAGCTGGAGGCGGCCAACATCAGTTCAGCAACTGTCCTGACTGAGTTGGCAGCCGCGGTTGGCAAGATCAAGGCAACCGGAAAGTGCGTGGGCCAGGAAGATCTGCAGAACCTGCCGTCCTCGCAGTAGTGCTTTAGCGCAGCCCCGTCTTCCGGGTCAGCGCCAGATGGATCAGTTCGTCGATCAAGTCCCCGTAAGCCAGCCCTGATGCCGCCCACATCTGCGGGTACATGCTCTTGGGCGTGAAGCCTGGCATGGTGTTGATCTCATTGATGATCAATTCACCGGCCGGGGTGTAGAAGAAATCCACACGACTGAGGCCTTCCGCTCCCACGGCATCGAAAGCGACGGCGGCGAGTTCACGCACGCGTGCGATTGCCTCGTCGGGCATGTCAGCCGGGCAACTCAGGGCTGCGGCACCGTCCTCAACGTACTTGGCAGCAAAGTCATAGAACTGGTGCTCACCGGCTGCCACCGCAATCTCACCCGGCATGGAAGTACGGGGCGCGGCCGTGCCGCGGCCCTGAAGGACAGCACACTCGATCTCCCGGCCCACGATGCCGGCTTCAATGACCAGCTTCAGGTCATGGCGGCGGGCTTCCTCGATGGCAGCGTCCAGTCCTTCGATCGAGTCGACCTTGGAGATACCCATGGACGAACCCGCGCGGGCAGGCTTGACGAACACAGGGTATCCGAGCTTGTCCACCCGCTTACGGACAGCCTCGGCGTCCGTGGTCCATTCGCGGTCTGTGACGGCTACGTACGGTCCGACGCTCAGTCCGGCGGATTCAAACACCACCTTCATGTAATGCTTGTCCATCCCCACGGCCGAGGCCAGCACCCCTGCGCCGACATAGCGCGTGTCTGACAGCTCCAAGAGGCCTTGGATGGTGCCGTCTTCGCCCCATGGCCCATGAAGCAGGGGGAAGACGACGTCCACGGAACCCAGTTCCTGGGGAACGGCGTTGGGTTCGGTCACGATGAGTTGATGCTCACCACCCACTTCAGCCAAGGTCACGGTCCTGCCCGACGGCGCCACCTCGGGAAGCGCTGCCGAGCTCAAGGACCAGTCGCTGGTGTCGCCCGAGGCGAGTACCCACTGCCCTGATTTGGCGATGCCAATCGGTATGACCTCGTATTTGTTCTTGTCGATCGCCCCCATGACGCCAGCTGCTGTGACACAGCTGACGGCATGCTCGCTGGAGCGCCCCCCGAAGAGGATCGCTACACGGGGGCGGCCCGTCAAAGGGGTGGATTGGTCAGTCACCATCAGTAGTCGCCTTCGGACTTCAGTGCCCGGGCCAACAGTCGTGGCCCCAGGTCATCAACGGACATTCTGCCTTCAAGCACCGCCACGACGGCAGCCGTAATGGGCATTTCAACATTCAACTTGCCGGCCAGCTCGTGCACAGCGGGGCCGGATTTGATGCCCTCTGCAGTTTGCGTCATCTGTTCGGCCACTTGCTCAAGGCTGAGGCCTTCACCAAGCAACCTGCCAGCGGTGTGGTTACGCGAGAGGGCTGAAGAGCAGGTGGCCACGAGATCGCCGAGTCCGGCAAGACCAGCCATGGTGTGGGCTTCTCCACCCAGGGCAAGCGCAAGCCGGGACGTCTCAGCGAGTCCGCGCGTGATCACCGAAGCTTTTGTGTTGTCGCCCATCTGCCGGCCTTCGCAAATGCCCACAGCAAGCGCAATCACATTCTTCACGATCCCGCCGATTTCCACCCCCACAACATCAGTGCTGGTGTACGGCCGGAAGTAGGGCGCCGTGCAGCACAGCGCTATGGCAGCAGCAGTTTCTGCGTCACTGCAGGCAACAACTGACGCTGTTGGTTGCTCCCTGGCGATTTCCATGGCCAGGTTGGGACCCGATACTACTGCCACCCGGGGAGCGGGGAGACCCAACTCCTGGGCAATGACTTCGCTCATCCGGGCGTCCGTGCCCAGTTCCAGGCCCTTCATCAGGGATACGACCACGGCGTCGGGCGCAAGGAAGGCCTTCCACTCCCCGAGCTGCGGCCGAAGCGACTGGGCAGGCACGGCGAGGACCACCAGGGTGGCATCCTTGAGCACCTCCTCCACATCCGTGGACGCTGTTACCGATGGTGGAAGCTCAATGTCTTTGAGGTACTGCTCATTGCGGTGGGAAGAGTTGATCTGCTCCACGACTTCCGCCCGGCGACCCCAGATCCGGATACTACGTTCAGATCCGGTCGCCGTCGCGGCATCGGCCAGCACCTTCGCAAACGTGGTTCCCCATGAACCCGCACCCAAAACGGCAACGATGTCCGGTGTGGAGACGTTCATTTCCACTGGAGTCATTTCCCGTCCTCCCCTTCGCTGGCATCAGGAGAACCGCCCTGAATGAAGCGGCCGTGCTTGGACTGTTTGTGGACAGCCGGATCCCAGCGCTCAGCAGGGGCAGGTTCACCTCGAAGGGTTTCAAGGAGCTCCGTGATGGCAGCCATGATGACTTCAGTGGCCGCAGTCAGCGTTGCGCGGTCCAGCGGCCGTTCACTGAAGGCACTGAGATCAACGGGCTTGCCAACAAGTACGCGGACAGTCTTGCGAGGGAAGATGTGGAACCGTTTGGCATACCGCGGGAAAACTTCCTGGGCACCCCAATGGGCCATGGGCACCACAGGGGCTCCGGTCTGCAGGGCAAGTCTGGCGGCCCCGGTGTGGCCCTTCATCGGCCAAAGATCGGGGTCGCGGGTGAGAGTGCCTTCAGGGTAGATGATGATGGCACCACCGGCGTCCACCACCTCTTTGGCGACTTGAAGCGAGCGGTTCGCACCCGCCGTCGAGCGTTCAACCGGAATCTGCCTGGTGGCGTGCAGTAGTGCACCCAGCACGGGGACCTTGAAAAGGCCCGTCTTCGCCAGGAAGTGCGGCGGCCGCTTCTGGTTGTAGACCATGTGTCCGATGACGATGGGGTCGATCTCCGTGCAGTGGTTTGGTACTGCGATGAAGCCGCCGGGCGGAAGGTTCTCCACACCTTCCCACTTTTTGGCCATCAGGATGTTCATCAATGGACGAGCCAGGCCAGCCAGCAGCATGAACGTTGCACGGCTCTTGGCCGATTCCTTCAAAGGAGCCCCCGCTACTTGGTGGTGGTGATATCGAAATCGGCGCCCAGCCCGGCCAGCTTCTCGGTAAAGCGCTCGTAACCGCGGTTGATGATGTCGATGCCCGTAACGCGTGATGTGCCCGTAGCAGCCAGCGCTGCGATGAGGTGGCTGAAACCACCCCGGAGGTCGGGGATGTCAATATCGGTGCCCCTGAGCGGAGTGGGGCCCGAAATCACTGCCGAGTGCAGGAAGTTCCGCTGCCCGAACCGGCAGGGAACACTACCCAGGCACTCTCGGTGTACTTGGATGTTCGCACCCATCCGGGCAAGGGCTTCCGTGAATCCGAAGCGGTTCTCGTAGACAGTCTCGTGGACGATGGAAACGCCCTCGGCCTGTGTCAGGGCAACCACCAGCGGCTGCTGCCAGTCCGTCATGAAGCCCGGGTGGACATCCGTCTCCAGGACGAGCGGGGAGAGCTTACCGCCCTGGTGGTAGAAGCGGATACCGTCGTCGCCGATGTCCATGCCGCCACCAACTTTGCGGTAGGTATTCAGGAACGTCATCATGTCGCGTTGCGAAGCACCCTCAACAAAAATATCGCCACGGGTAACCAATGCAGCAGAGGCCCAGGAAGCGGATTCGTTGCGGTCCGGGAGTGCCCGGTGGTTGTAGCCCCGAAGGTCCTTGACGCCCTCAATCCGGATGGTCCGGTCAGTCTGGACGCTGATGATGGCGCCCATCTTCTGCAGGACCGCAATGAGGTCGATGATCTCAGGTTCCGTAGCCGCGCCGATGAGTTCGGTGATGCCCTCGGCACGCGTTGCGCTCAGGAGCACCTGCTCGGTGGCCCCAACCGATGGATACGGCAGCGAGATTTTGGCTCCATGCAGACCGTTCGGGGCAGAAATGTGGATGCCGCCGGGGCGCTTTTCCACCACGGCACCGAATTGCCGCAGGACATTCAGGTGATAGTCGATGGGCCTGTCGCCGATCTTGCAGCCACCCAGATCCGGGATGAAGGCCTCGCCGATCGCATGAATCAGCGGTCCGCACAGAAGGATGGGAATCCGCGAATCGCCTGCGTGCGCATCAATGGCCGTACTGGAGGCAGTCTTTGCATCTTTGGGATCCAAGGTGAGGTCGCCCGAAACCGGATCCTTCACAACGGTCACGCCGTGCAGCTGCAACAGGCTGGTAACAACCTCGACGTCCTTGATTTCCGGCACGTTCCTCAGCACTGATGGTTCGCTGCCCAGCAACGCCGCCACCATGGCCTTGGGCACCAGGTTCTTGGCACCGCGAACGGTCACTCGCCCGGTCAACGGGACGCCACCGCGGATTGTCAGAACACTACTCATCTATACCGGTTTCCTCACGACTACTCGCCCCCCAAACTTACAAAGGCTCCAGCTAAGCATAGAAGCTCGCTTTACCGATCCGAAATGGAACCGCCCGACACCCCACGTATCCGGCTTCCGTTGCCCGCGAACGAAAAAGGACCGGCAGGCGCTCCCGAGGGAGGCCTCCCGGTCCTTTATCCGCTGGGTTGCGGCCTGGTATGGGGGGCTATCAGGCATCAACTTTCGCCGGAAGCGTCTTCGGCTTGAAGGAGGGGCGCGTGGCCTCGTAGGCCGTGATGTCCGACTCATGCTGAAGGGTCAGGCCGATGTCATCGAGGCCTTCCAGGAGGCGCCAACGGGTGTAGTCGTCAATCTCGAACGGCGCCACCACGTTACCGCACTCAACCGTCTTGGAGACCAGGTCCACCTTGACCTCGGTGCCTGGATGGTTTTCCAGCACTTTCCAGATCAGTTCAATGTCATCCTGAGCCACCTGGGCCGCCAACAGTCCCTGCTTACCGGAGTTGCCGCGGAAAATATCGGCGAACCGGGAGGACAGAACGGCTTTGAAACCATAGTCCTTCAACGCCCATACAGCGTGCTCCCGGGATGACCCGGTACCGAAATCAGGGCCGGCCACCAGCACGGAGCCGGCATTGAACGGTGCCTGGTTCAGGATGAAGGACTCGTCCTTCCGCCATGCAGCGAACAAGGCGTCTTCGAAGCCAGTGCGCGTGATGCGCTTGAGGTACACAGCTGGGATGATCTGATCGGTGTCCACGTTGCTCTGGCGCAGTGGAACGCCGATGCCGGTGTGGGTAGTGAATGCTTCCATGGGATCCTCCTAGACTGCGATTCCGGTCAGTGTGCCTGCGGCTGCGGACTCGAGGTCCGACGGCGAACTCAGCGTGCCCCGGACAGCTGTAGCCGCCGCCACGACAGGCGAGACCAGGTGCGTGCGGCCGCCCTTGCCCTGGCGACCCTCAAAGTTGCGGTTGGATGTTGAGGCACACCGCTCGCCCGGTTCCAACTGGTCCGGATTCATGCCCAAGCACATGGAGCAACCGGCGAAACGCCATTCTGCGCCGAATTCCTTGAAGACCTTGTCCAGGCCTTCCGCTTCTGCCTCCAGGCGGACACGGGCTGAACCCGGTACCACCAACATGCGGACTTTGGGGTCCTTTTCGCGGCCCCGAATGATGTCGGCAGCAGCGCGCAGATCCTCGATGCGTGAATTGGTGCAGGATCCCAGGAAGACGGTATCCACGCGGATGTCCTTCATGGGGGTGCCGGCTTCCAAGCCCATGTACTGCAAGGCGCGCTCGGCGGCTGCCTTGGCATTCTCGTCGCCGAAATCCTCCGGTGACGGTACCTTGGCGGACAGCGACACACCCTGGCCCGGGTTGGTTCCCCAGGTCACGAACGGCTCCAGGGTATCGGCGTCAAGGTCAACTTCGACGTCGAAGCTCGCGTCGGCGTCCGTGTTGAGCGTGTTCCAGTACTCGACGGCGGCGTCCCAGTCGGCGCCTTCCGGCGCGTGGGGGCGGCCCTGCATGTAGTCGTACGTGGTCTGGTCCGGAGCCACCATGCCGGCGCGGGCACCAGCTTCGATGGACATGTTGCAAATGGTCATACGGGCGTCCATCGACAGTGCGCGGATAGCAGAACCACGGTATTCGAGAACATATCCCTGACCGCCGCCTGTCCCGATCTTGGCGATGACGGCAAGAATGATGTCTTTGGCGGTGACGCCTGGACGCAGGGTGCCTTCAACATTGATGGCCATGGTCTTGAACGGCTTCAAAGACAGGGTTTGGGTGGCCATGACGTGCTCCACCTCGGACGTGCCGATACCCATGGCCAACGCACCAAAGGCGCCGTGCGTTGAGGTGTGCGAGTCGCCGCAGACTACTGTCATGCCCGGCTGGGTCAGTCCCAGCTGCGGCCCCACGACGTGCACGATCCCCTGTTCCTTGTCACCGAGGGAGTGCAGCCGGACGCCGAATTCCTTGCAGTTGGCGCGCAGGGTCTCAATCTGCGTGCGGCTGGTCAGGTCCGCGATTGGCTTGTCGATGTCCAGCGTGGGAGTGTTGTGGTCCTCCGTAGCGATGGTCAGGTCGACGCGTCGCAGCTGCCGGCCGGCCAGGCGCAGGCCCTCGAACGCCTGGGGGGACGTCACTTCATGGACGAGGTGCAGGTCGATGAAGAGAAGGTCTGGCTGGGCATTGGCTCCTTCGCCCTCACCCTTGCGCACTACATGCGCGTCCCAGACTTTCTCGGCCAGTGTCTTTCCCACGGCCTTGCTCCCTTCACTGCGGTTGGTTTGTTGCGTTGTTCTTGTTCCACTGAAGCAGCACCGCCGCAAAATAGGCCAGCGAAACAACTTGCATCTCAGATATTGAGACGGCAATATCATTACATGGACAATTCTAGTGGAGTCGGTGTCATTGATAAAGCGGCCCAAGTACTCGATGCCCTTGAGGCAGGGCCCACGACTCTCGCGCAACTTGTAGCGGCCACGGGGCTTGCCCGGCCCACAGTTCACCGGCTCGCGCTGGCCCTGGTTCACCATCGTCTGGTGAGCCGGGACATCCAAGGACGCTTCGTCCTTGGCAGCCGGTTAGTGGAGCTCGCATCCGCCGCCGGTGAAGACCGACTGATTGCCTCCGCGGGCCCCGTGCTCATTCAACTCCGGGACGCCACAGGCGAAAGTGCGCAAATCTTCCGCCGCCAAGGCGACTGGCGTGTCTGCGTGGCGTCCGCCGAACGTCCCATCGGCTTGCGGGACACCATCCCGGTGGGCACCCAACTCTCCATGAAGGCAGGCTCCGCCGCTCAGGTCTTGCTGGCATGGGAAGACCACGACCGCCTCCTCGAAGGGCTGCAAAACGCCCGCTTTACCCCCACCGTCCTTGCAGGCGTACGACGCCGGGGCTGGGGCCAGAGTCTCGGCGAACGGGAGCCTGGGGTCGCCTCGGTTTCAGCGCCTGTGCGGGGACCGTCCGGTCGGGTCATCGCCGCAGTGTCGATTTCGGGCCCGATTGAACGCCTCACCCGGCAACCGGGCCGCCTTCACGCCGAGGTAGTTTGTAACGCCGCCCGGGTTTTGACCGAAGCGCTGCGCAAGAACAATGACTAGCCTGAGTACCTACGCTGTATTCCTCCGCGGCGTCAATGTGGGCGGCATCAACATCAGGATGGCCGATCTCGCATCAGCCCTCAAGGACTACCCGTTTACCAAGGTCAAGACGCTGCTAGCCAGCGGAAATGTGGTGCTGCAGAGTGAACTCAGCGCCAAGGACGTCAAGGCGCAGTTCGAGAAGTGCCTACGGGAGACCTTTGGCTACGATGCCTGGGTGGTTGTCCTTACTGCCGCACGGGTAGCGGAATTGGTGGACGCGTGCCCGTACCCGGCGGACGACAAAACCACGCACAGCTACATCACCCTCACCTCCGATACGGCCATGCTCGATGAACTCTTTCAGGCAGGCGAAGCGCTGGACGGCGTGGAACAAGTGCGGCTGGGCGCGGAAGCCTCCGCGTGGCTGGCTCCCGCCGGCGGGACGCTGGACAGCCCCTTCAGCAAGCTCTCGGCCAAGGCACGCTACAAAGCCAGCACGACTACAAGGAACCTGCGCACACTCATCAAAGTCAGGGACGCTGCTGCAGCCCTCTAAGTTGCACGGCCTGCAAGCTCCACGGCCCTAGCTGGAGCGGGCGGCCTTCAACGCCGCGTTGAACGCTTTCAAGCGCGTGATTTCCACTTCGACAGGCTCCACTATCCGTTGCTCGGCAACTGCTGCCACGGCGGTCTTCAAACGCTTCGCTGCCCCCGATGCCCTGACCCGGGCAGCCCAGCCTCCAAGAATCCTTCCAGTGATGGCAAGGACGATTCCCAGCACCACTCCCCCGGCAACCATCAGCGTAGGCCAGGGCCACCCCTCCGTTCGCGGGACCTCGGGCACTGGCATTTGGAAGTAGCCGAGCACGGCCAACACACCCAGCCACCCAAGGCCGCCTACTGCGAGCAGAAGCGCAATCCATTGAAGGGTATTGAATAGGATCCACCACAGGGGGCGCTTGCCCGCCTTCAAGTCGGTGCCTGCAATAGCTTGATCCAGCGCGTCAGGCAGCTGTTCCCGACCGTCCCTTGCCACGCTGCGAATGGCTGCACGCCAAGGACCAGGGGCGCCGCCGGAAGCCTCATCAACAAAGTCCCTGACGGCGGCGTCCGTCCGCGCCCGCTCCGGCGCACCCGCGGGAGGCAGCGATGTGCGGCTCAATTCAGGCGTGGTATCAGCCCTACCCAGGTTAAGCCTCCGCAATGGGTCGGGTCGGAAACGCAACAGCCACCGGGTGACCGGCCACCCTGTCCTCTTGGCCGACTCCCTCATGAAAGATCGCTGCACGGCATCCACCACCACCGGCACGTTTGCCGCCGTCGAGAGTTCAGACGCCAGGCGGGCCTTCGCACTTCCCTTGATTCCACGGGCTTCGCCCTCGCCGGAGGCCCGGGCAAGTTCCGCCGCGGCCTTGGAGACGTCTGCTGATAGGCGCTGTGTTGTTGCCTGCCGTTGGACCACGACGTTCCGAATGGCCCCGCGGAGAGTCTGCACGCCGTCGCCCGTTAGCGCTGATGCGCTCAGCACCTGGACCTTGCCCAGTCCATCCCGCGCCAGGATCCCTTCCAAGGACTCCATGACCGCGGACGCGTCGGCCGCACTGAGTTTGTCCACCTGGTTCAGGACAACCAGCGTGACGGCACCGTGGGAGGCCATGGGGCGAAGGAAGTCGTTGTGCACCGCAGCGTCGGCGTACTTTTGCGGGTCCAGGACCCACACCAAGACATCCACCATGCCCACCATGCGCTGAACAATCTCCCGGTTTTCCACCCTGGTGGAATCGAAGTCCGGCAAGTCCAGCAGCACCAGGCCGCTGTTCTCGTCGGCGAGCCCGGGAACCGACGGAAGGGCATGCCGCTCCTTGACGTCCAGCCAATCAAGCAAAGGGCCGCTGCCTTCTTCGCCCCAGATGCCCGCCAAAGGTGCAGACGTTGTGGGACGCCGCGCAGTGGCAGTCGCGAGCTCGCTGCCTGATACTGCATTGAACAACGACGATTTTCCGCTACCCGTCGCCCCGAAGAACCCCACCACGGTGTGCCCTGCAGACAATGACCGCCGCGAGGTTGCCCGCTCCAAAACGTCATACACAGACTGCAGATCCGGGTCCGGCAGGACGCCCTCAGCCAGTTCCCTGGCAGTGTTGAGCGATTCAAGCCTGCGCTGCAGTTGGGACGACTCGCGGACCTGGCCGTGGCGGCTCATGCGGCCCCTGCCAGGCGGCGCAAGGCTTGGGCATGCCGGGCGAGGTCGTCTCCGGAGTTCGGATGGGCCGCTTCAAGGCGGTCCAGGAACCGTTGCCTCTCGTCGTCCAGGAGCCGTTGGCACTGTGTGTGCAGATCGTCCCTGGCCTGCTGGGCCAAGCGACGTACTGCGTCCTCGCCGAACACGGCTTCCAGCAACTTCTGTCCAACGACGGCCGTTCCGCCTGCAATACCGATCTCCAAGCCACTCAAGCCGGCGGTCATGGAGAACACCACCACCATAAGCGCAGCTCCGAGCCCGTTGACGCCGAAGGACAACCACCGGGCCTGGGTGCGTTTCCCCTGGCCCTGTGTGCGGATCATCTCCATCAGTCCTTCCTGCCAGGAACGAATAGCTGCTGCGGCCTTCGCATCGAAACCCTCACTGGTGCCCGAAAGATCTTCGGAGCCAAGAAGTTCCCGACCAGCAGGGTCCGAACGCCAGCGCCTGTCCACGTTTTCGGCCGCGTTAGCGGCTTCGTCCAGGATCACCGCCTGCAACCCGGTCTCGATCGCGGTTTCAACCTTCACAGCGGGAGCGGGCTCGCCTCGGAAGAAGGCCCCTACACGGTCCCGCATCCGGCCGATGTTCTGCTCAAGTGCCCGGAAGAACTCCCCTGTTCCCACGAAGTCCTGCCACCGGGCCAACACTTCACCGCGGAGCAACGCCCCGTCCTTGGTGGCCTCCAGAATGCGTGAGAGAGCTTGCTCATACTCTGCAACGCACGTTCCCTGGAGGTTGTGGGCAGCTGCATCCTGGGCCGCAGCGGCACCCGCGATTCCCTCCATCCGGATGCCGACGGCTTTCACCGCGCCGTTCAGTGTCCGCCTGGCCACCTCCGCACGTCCGGCTGCATCGGCTGCCAAAGCACCCAGCCACTGACGCAAGCCAATGATGGACGCCTCAGGAAGCATGCCCAGTTCATCCAACGCACTCTCCGGAACGACGAAGAGCTTCGCATCCGCCAGCCCCTGCCGGTCAAGCATTGCCTGGAGATCAGTGCTGACTTCATCCTCCGCAGCCGCGGGCACACGGTCCAGGACCACCGCTACGGTGATGTCCCGCGAAGCTGCGTCCAAGAGCAGGCGCCACGGTACGGCGTCGGCATAGCGGTTTGCCGTGGTGACAAACACCCAGAGGTCAGCGGCAGCAAGCAGCTGACCGGCGAGCCGGCGGTTGTCATCGGAGATGGAGTCGACGTCAGGTGCGTCCAGCAGGGCGATGCCTTGGGGCACTGACTCGTGTCCCACCAGTACCAAAGACGTGATGGCCTGCGCGTCCGGAGCGGCCCCTGCCTGATGCGCCGGCAGTGGGCTCGCAGATACGGTGCCACGGATACGGTCCAGGTTGGGAAGTATCCGGTGGCCTTCAAACCACCCGGCGTCCACAGGATGATGCAGGAGGATGGGCTGGCGGGTGGTGGGCCTGATAGCACCGGCACGGGTCACCGGGTAGCCGATCAACGCGTTGACCAACGTGGATTTGCCTGCGCCGGTGGAGCCGCCTACGACGGCCAGCAGCGGAGCGTCGAGGCTGCGGTAGCGGGGAATGACGTAGTCGTCGAGCTGCGCCAGGGACTCACGGATCCACTGGCGGGCTTCCCGGACCTCCGGCACCGCGAGCGGAAGGGTTGTGGCCGCGAGTTCCGCGCGGGCAGCTTCCAAGGCCTCGACGGCGGTTGCCGCACCTTGGGCAACTTGGGTAGCCCGGGGCGTTGTCTCATCATCATTTGCGGTCACAGCATCATCATGCCAGCCCGATCCCCCTCACAGGTGCGGCGCAGGCACAGACGGCGGAAATGGGGAAAAAGAAATCCCCCGGAACCGTGGTTCCGGGGGATTTGTTTGTGACCCCAGCGGGATTCGAACCCGCGTTACCGCCGTGAGAGGGCGGCGTACTAGGCCGCTATACGATGGGGCCTTGCACTTTTTGTCACCGTTTCCGGCGATCAAGCTGAATGAGTATTTCATACTTTCAGCTACGCTCCAAATCGACTCAGCGACCTGAAACTTCTGAATTTCCAGCGTCTTTACGCGGATTTTCAGAGCTGGGATACCAGGACTCGAACCTAGAATGACGGTACCAGAAACCGTAGTGTTGCCAATTACACCATATCCCAAAGTGGCTTTCGGACCGGAGTTCAGCGCTTTGGTTTCCCTCAGCTTTTCCCTCCGTGCCCCTCAGCACGAGTAATGACTCTACCGGAGTCTTGCCACCTGCACAAATCGGAAAGCCGTTACCTGCATCACACGGTTCTTACGCAGGGGTAGCCGCCCTGACCAGCAACCGCGACAGTGAGTCCACCTGGCGGCCGGTGAACTCCTCCACCACCTCTGCCGTCCTGTTGAGCCACACACCAATCAGTCCCGCTGCCGTTGCGCCGTCGGCATCAAGCAACCTGTTATCACCCACATAGAGGGTCTCGCCTGGAAGGGTGCCCAGCAGGCGCACGCCCTCGAGGTAGATCGCCGGATCCGGCTTGGGCACACCTACCGTGTCCGTGCCCACGAGGACCTTGATCCTTGAGAGGCCTGCGCCATCCAGCTTGGCCCGCTGGTAATCATGCACATTGTTGCTGACCGCACCGTAGGGAATGCCAGCGGCATCAAGTGCGTCCAGTACGCCTTCTACATCGTCAAAAGCCCGGACGTACGCCGTTTGGCGTTGATGATACTCGGCTACCCACGCCTGCGACTCCTCGCCGTCCTGAAGCTCCACACCAAAGTGGCCCAAAGCGGCCCTGCCACGCAGCAGCCTCTGCTCGTTGAACGTCAACTCTCCGGCCAGGTATCGGTCGTAGAAGTGCGTGGTTTCGTGGGTAAAGATGCGCCCGAACTTCACCCACCCGGCCTGGTCCAGGCCGGGCAGGAGATGCTCACTGACATCGCGGAGCGCTGTTGTCATGGCGTACTCAAGGTCCACCAAGGTGTCATCAATGTCGAAGAGGACACCGCGGATGGTGCCGAAAGTACTTGAGATAGCCATGACTGCTTCCGTTGCTAGCCGCGGAAGGCGCGGACGCGGGCCAGCGAGGAATCCTTGCCGAGAATCACCATCGACTCGAAAAGCGGCGGTGAAATGCGGCGTCCTGAGATGGCAGTGCGCACAGGACCGAACGCCGCACGCGGCTTGATACCCAGGTCCTCAACCAAAGCCTGCTTGAGCGCGGTCTGGATGTTCTCTGCCGTCCACTCCCCGATGGGCTCCAGCGCTGCCAGGGCAGCATCCAGTACTTCTTCCAGGTTCTGCGGGAGACCCTTGCGGGCATCCTCCGCAACATCGATGGCATCATCGGCCTTGAAGAGGAAAGCCAGCATCTCGGGAGCTTCTCCCAGCAGGGTGATACGTTCCTGGACCAGAGGAGCTGCTTCAGCGAGGATTTCCTCCTGCCGCGGAGTCAGGATTTCCCCCACGAAGCCGGCAGCACGGAGGTAGGGAACCAGACGTTCTTTGAAATCTTCAGGCGCGAGCATCCGCACATGCGTTCCGTTGATGGCCTCGGCCTTCTTGATATCGAAACGGGCGGGGTTGCCCAGGACATCATGGATGTCGAAGTTAGCCACGAGCTGCTCCACGGTGAAGATGTCCTCGTCCGCGCTCAGCGACCAGCCAAGCAGGGACAGGTAGTTGAGCAGGCCTTCGGGGATGAACCCTCGCTCACGGTGAAGGAAGAGGCTCGACTCCGGGTCGCGCTTGGAAAGCTTCTTGTTGCCCTGGCCCATGACATAGGGAAGATGGCCGAATTCCGGCATGTACTCGGCCACGCCAATGGCGTAGAGCGCACGGTATAACGCAATCTGACGCGGAGTGGAGCTCAGGAGGTCCTCGCCACGCAGGACATGGGTGATTCCCATGAGGGCATCATCCACCGGGTTGACCAGCGTGTAGAGCGGGGCACCATTGGCGCGGACGACGGCAAAGTCGGGAACCGAGCCTGCCTTGAAGGTAATCTCGCCCCTGACGAGGTCGTTGAATGTCAGGTCCTCGTCCGGCATACGGAGACGCAGGACAGCTTCGCGGCCCTCGGCCTTGAACTGCGCCAGCTGTTCATCCGTCAGGTGCCGGTCGAAGCCGTCATAGCCCAGCTTCGGGTCGCGGCCGGCTGCCTTGTGGCGGGCCTCGATCTCCTCCGGGGTCGAGTAGGACTCGTAGACGTGTCCCCCGGCCTTGAGCTTGGCGATGACGTCCTGGTAGATATCGCCACGCTGCGACTGCCGGTATGGCTCGTGCGGTCCGCCAACCTCTACGCCCTCATCCCAATTGATGCCCAGCCACTTGAGCGCATCCAACAGCTGGTGGTAGCTCTCTTCGCTGTCGCGGGCGGAGTCCGTGTCCTCGATGCGGAAAATCAGCTTGCCGCCGGTATGGCGTGCATAGGCCCAGTTGAACAGGGCGGTGCGGATCAGGCCAACGTGCGGTGTTCCCGTCGGTGACGGGCAAAAACGGACGCGGACCGGAGTCTCGGCGTTGACGGCAGGAATGGCGCTGGAGGCAGCGTTCGACGCAGAAGCAGTAGTCATAGTGGTTCCAACTTTACCGCTTGGCGTTGCCTTGGGTTCCCGTATGGAAACGCTCGACGGCGGCACGCACCTTTCGTGCGAAAGGTGCGTGCCGCCGTCGAGGTTTAGGCCAGGCTGGGCGCCTAGCGGCGAACCACCGGGTTGGAAAGCCTGCCGATGCCTTCGATTTCCACCTCAAAGCGGTCGCCCTCGCTGACCAGGCCGACGCCGGCCGGGGTGCCGGTCATGATGACGTCGCCCGGGAGCAGGGTAAAGGCGTGCGAAACGATCGAGACGAGCTCGCGGACGCCCCGGATCATCTGGCTGGTGCTGCCGTCCTGGCGGAGCTCACCGTTAAGGCGTCCTTGGATGGACAGGTCTTCGTGGTCGAGCTCGGTTTCGATCCACGGGCCGAGCGGAGCCGAGGTATCGAAGCCCTTGGCGCGGGCCCACTGGAGGTCGGTCCTTTGGACGTCGCGGGCAGTGAGGTCGTTGCCGCAGGTGTAGCCGAAGATAACATCATCCGCGCGGTCCTCGGGAACGTCCTTGCAAATGCGGCCGATGACTACGCAGAGCTCAGCTTCGAAGGAAACTTCCTCCGAGAACTCAGGAAGGATGATGGGATCGTTCGGACCGATGACTGAGGTGTTGGGCTTGAGGAAGAGCAGCGGTTGCTGCGGAACCTCGTTGCCGAGCTCGGCGGCGTGCTCGGCGAAGTTCCGGCCAACGCCAATAACCTTGCTGCGGGGAATGATCGGGGCGAGGAGCCGCACGTCCTCCAGCTTGTGCTTCACATGGGTACGTTCGACGCCGTTGAAGAAGGGGTCGCCGTTGATGACAGTGATTTCCTCACTGCCGGGCTCGCCTTCAACAACGCCGTATAGGGGATCAGAATCAACTACAAACCGGGCGATACGCATGGGCTCAAGCCTACAGTCCGGGTTTAGCTTCGGAGGTAATCCAACTGGGCTGCAACGGAAGTCTCCGCTGCCCACCTGACGGATGGGTCGACGTCGGGATAAACGGCATCCGTGACCGCAGCGATGGATGCATCCGTACCGAGGTGTTTCAAAGCCGTCCGGATTTGGTCGAGCCGTTGCTCACGGTGAGCGCGGTACTCACGGCATTTTTCGTCCAGGGCCGGGAGCACGGGCCCATGCGCGGGCAGCAGAGTTGCGGGTCCCATCGCTTCCAGCCTGTCCAAGCTTGCAAGGTAGTCGCCCAACCGACCATCCGGGTAATCCAACACAGTGGTTCCGCGGCCCAGAATCGTATCGCCGGTAAGAACGGATCCGCTGGGGCCGTCATCCGGGAGATGGAAGCAGACGGAGTCCGAGGTGTGACCCGGGGTGGCCACCACGCGGATCTCCACGCCGCCCGCCGTCAAGACCTCGCCGTCCATCAGCGGTTCGCCGCCATGGCAATGCTCCGGCAATGCGGCACGGACAGGCGCCCCGGTGATCTGGTGAAAACGCGCTGACGCCTCAGTGTGGTCCGCGTGCCGGTGCGTAATGAGAACTACGTCCACAACACCTGCCGATGCCAACGCAGCCAAATGTTGTTCGTCTTCAGGGCCCGGGTCCACCACCGCTACATAAGGGGATCCAAGGGCGCCGATGACGTACGAGTTAGTGCCGTCCAGGCTCATTGGGCCCGGGTTGGGGGCCAACCGGAAGCGGGTGAGTTCGCTGCTGCGTTGCAAGGAGCTGTCATTGGACGTCGCCATTGATTCTGAAGTCACTGTCCCATCTTGGCACTGAACCAACCCTCACTCATATCCCCTCACCGAGGCACCGCCGTCGCCGATCGAGTTCCACCCACCGCGACGTGAGAGAGCGTCCGGCTCAAACCCCAAGGAGGTGAGAGAGCGTCCGGGGAAGCAGAACGGCGGCCCTTCCGCTTGTTTCCACGTGGAAGGGCCGCCGTCGTGCGTTCTGTTGAGCCGAAGACTTAGACCAGGCGGGTCAGCCAGCCGTGGGTGTCCTCGACGGTTCCGGTCTGGATGCCCAGGAGCTGCTGGCGGATGGCCATGGTGGTTTCCCCGGCTGTCGCGTCCTCGGAGCCGATGAATTCGGTGGCGTCCTTGAGCACACCGATCGGCGTGATCACGGCTGCGGTGCCGCAAGCGAAGACTTCGGTGATCTCGCCGGAAGCCACGCCGTCGCGCCATTCGTCCAGGGTGATCTTGCGCTCGGTGACTTCACGGCCCATGTCCTTGGCCACCTGAATAACGGACATGCGGGTGACACCTTCAAGGATGGTGCCGCTGAGGGCCGGGGTCACCAAGGAGCCATCCTTCATCACGAAGAACACATTCATGCCACCGAGTTCTTCCACGGCGTCGTCGTTGAAGTGGTCCAGGAACAATACCTGCTTGCATCCGTTGGCTTCGGCTTCCTGCTGTGCGATCAGTGAAGCTGCGTAGTTTCCGCCGCATTTGGCTGCACCGGTTCCGCCACGGCCTGCGCGGGCGTATTCGCGGGAGATCCAGATGGAAACGGGCTTGAGCTCGCCGCCGAAGTAGTTGCCGGCAGGGGAAGCGATGACGCGGAAGGACACTTCGCGGGCGGCGCGAACACCCAGGAAGGCCTCCGTGGCGATCATGAACGGTCGCAGGTAGAGGGCTTCGCCGTCTCCGGAAGGAACCCATTCCTTGTCGGCCTGCACGAGTTCGCGGATGGCACCCAGGAAGTATTCCTCGGGCAGTTCCGGGAGGGCGAGGCGACGCGCGGACTTGTTCAACCGTGCTGCGTTGGCTTCGGGCCGGAAGGTCCAGACGGAACCGTCAGCGTGACGGTAGGCCTTGAGGCCCTCGAAGATTTCCTGGCCGTAGTGCAGGACAGCCGCCGACGGGTCCAGGGAGATGGGTCCGTAGGGCTCGATCCGGGCATTCTGCCAACCGCCATTGCCATCGGCGTCAACTTTGTAGTCGACGACGGCGGTGTGGTCGGTGAAGTAGTCGCCGAAGCCTGGGTTCGCCAGGACGGCTGCACGCTCCTCAGCAGACTTCGGGGTTTCCGAAAGCTGCTGGCTGAATTCGACGCCATGGGCAGTCTGAGTCATGTTTCCTCCACAGTCAGCTACCTGGCAGGGCGAACCGGGCCCCAAAAAAGGGTGTGGTTCAGCGATGGACCAGGGAAGCAGGTAAATAATTCAACACAAGCTTACGCCTGAGAAATGGGCCTAAAGTGCGGCCGCAATGGCATCGCCAATAGCAGCCGTGCTGCGTGGCTCACCGGTGCGGCTTTCGACGTCGGCGACTACTGCCGCTTCGATCTTTCGGGCCGCCGTGGTGTAGCCAAGGTGGTCCAGGAGGAGCACTGCGGAGAGGATGGCCGCGGTGGGATCGGCTTTCTGCTGTCCGGCGATGTCCGGGGCTGAGCCGTGGACGGGCTCGAACATGGACGGTGCGGTGCGGTCCATGTTGATGTTGCCCGATGCCGCCAGGCCGATGCCGCCGGTGATGGCAGCGGCGAGGTCGGTGAGGATGTCGCCGAACAGGTTGTCGGTGACGATGACATCAAAGCGGGAGGGGTCGGTCACCATGAAGATGGTGGCGGCGTCAATGTGGAGGTAGTCGTGGGTTACCTCGGGGAATTCCCGGGCCACGGCCTCGACCGTGCGCTTCCACAAGTGCCCGGCGAAGACCAGCACATTGTGCTTGTGAACGAGCGTGACGTGCTTGCGCGGACGCTCGTTGGCGCGGCGGAAGGCATCGCGGACGACGCGCTCCACACCGTGAGCTGTGTTGAGGGAGACTTCCGTGGCCACTTCGTGGGGCGTTCCACCGCGCAGGGTGCCACCGTTGCCCACATAGGGACCTTCGGTACCTTCGCGGACCACAATGAAATCGATGGTTCCGGGGTTTGCCAAGGGGCTGCCGACGGTGCCGTACAAGCGGGACGGGCGCAGGTTCACGTAGTGGTCCAGGCTGAAGCGGAGCTTGAGCAGCATCTCGCGTTCGATAATTCCGGAAGGGATGCGGGTATCACCCGGGGCTGCGCCCACTGCTCCGAAGAGGATGGCATCACGCGTTCGGAGGTCGTCCAGGACCTCGTCCGGGAGGGTCTCGCCCGTCTCAAGCCAGTGCTGGGCGCCAAGCTTGTAGTTGGTCAACTCGAGGGCAACGCCTTCGGCGGCGACAGCCTTTTCGAGGACCTTGACGGCTTCGGCGATGACCTCAGGGCCAATGCCGTCGCCAGGGATGACAGCGAGATTGATGGACGTTGCACTCATAGCTCTATCTAGCCAAGCAATCCACATGCTGGTCAAAATCGTCTCACTCTTCGAACACTGGCTGCCTGCGACCTGGGCCGGACTCAGACCACGGCATGATGCCCGCGCGGGGAGCGAGCACATAGAGTCATAGCGTGGATAGAAGGCACGAGATATACGAATGGTTCCGGATCAACCGCTTTAAAGTTGATATGACGGCCACGTGCCTCCTCATCCTCCTCTTTGGTCCCGTATATCTGGTCGCGGACCGGCCTTGGCTATTCCTCTTGTCCTGCAGCCTCCTGCTTCCCCTCGCATGGCGACGCACCCGCCCGGCCGTTGCGGCCGGCGTCGTGATCCTGGTGTGCCTCATCCAGTGGGCGGTGGGTGCCGAACCTGTAGCCGGACAAATAGCCGTCCCGCTTGTCATCTACGCGACGGCTGCTTATGGCCCCGCGTGGGCGAGCCGGACGGTTCTTCTGGCCGGACTGTTGGGCGGAGTCATGCTCACCACCCGGCTCTTCTCAACTACAGCTGAGTCCGGCATCCTGGGCCTCACCATCGGCGCGCTCTATACCGTGCTGATATGGATGCTGGTGCTGGTGAGCTGGACGCTGGGCGACCTCACCCGAGTACGGCGGTTACAGCTTCAGGCCCTTGAGGATCGCACGCGGAGGCTTGAAGTGGAGCAGATGCAGGAGCGGAAACTGGCCGCCGCCGATGAGCGTTCCCACATTGCCCGGGAAATGCACGACATCGTGGCGCATTCGCTGTCCGTCATCATCACCCAGGCCGACGGGGCCCGTTATGCGGCGGCCGCCAAACCCGAACTCGCAACCGAGGCGTTGGCCACCATTGCGGCCACGGGCCGGGACTCGCTGGGCGAGATGCGAAGACTGCTGGGCGTCCTCCGCTCCGACGACGATTCCCCCACACGTCCTCAACCCCGGCTTTCCGACCTGGACGAACTCCTGCTCGGCTTCCGCGCCGCCACACTGCAGGTGGCTTTCGAACAGACCGGTGTGCCTCGCAGGGCCCTGCCAGCAGGCGCGGAACTCACGGCATATCGAATCATCCAGGAAGCCCTGACCAACGTCATGAAGCACGCAGGACCGAAGGCGACGGCGAGTGTCACCCTGACGTGGCTGGCCCGCGGCCTGCAACTGGACATCGTCGACGACGGCCGGGGCGCCGCTGCTGATCCCCCCACGGCAGGGGGCGGTAATGGACTCGTGGGAATGGGTGAGCGCGTCTCCCTCTACGATGGTTCCTTGACCGCGGGACCTGAACAAGGCGGCGGTTTCCGTGTGTCCGCATTTATCCCGTATTCGGAGGCCTGATCCATGCCTGAAGTTCGCGCACCCATCCGGGTGGCTCTCGTTGACGACCAGCAGTTGGTCCGATCGGGTTTTGGCATGCTCATCAATTCGCAGCCGGACCTTGAAGTAGTTGCTGAGGCCGGCAACGGGATCGAGGCCGTCCAAGCCCTCAGCGCCACCGCTGCCGACGTGGTCCTAATGGATGTCCGCATGCCAGGGATGGACGGAATCGAAGCGACCCGCCGCATCCTGGAACAGGCGGCGGCCCAGCCCGCAGGTTCGCAGCGGGCCGATGTCAAAATCGTGGTCCTCACCACCTTTGACCTTGACGAGTACGCTCTTGCTGCCATCCAGGCCGGCGCCAGTGGATTCCTGCTGAAGGATGCACCGCCGGAGGAATTGCTCGAGGCCATCCGCACTGTTTACCGCGGGGACGCCGTGATTGCACCTTCAACCACGCGGCGCTTGCTTGACCACGTGGCGCCACTCCTGAGGACGCAGACACCGCAGCAGACTGAACATGCTGCCGCCGTCGAGCGCCTCACAGCCCGCGAGCGCGAAGTGTTCCAGCTGATCGCGCAGGGACAATCAAACCCGGAAATCGCGGCGGGGCTGTTTCTCTCCGAGGCCACGGTCAAGACCCACGTGGGGCATATCCTGGCCAAGCTCGGCGCACGGGACCGCGTCCAGGTGGTGGTCATCGCCTATGAGACCGGCGTTGTAGCCCCGGGTACCTAGCAACTCAGACCACGGTATGAGCAAGCCTCCGGGATAATGGGCCCGCGGCCCGATCCGGCTGGGCTGGCCGGAAACATAGCGTGGAACCATGACAACATTCACGCCTCTCCCCCACCCGCCAGGAACCGATCGACCCGCAGGCTCGGAGGATGCCCGGGCTCGTCCCGCCGTGGAGGCTCATGAGCTGACCAAGAGCTACGGCCGTGCCGATACCACCGTCACTGCCTTGAACAAAGTGTCAGTGAGCTTCGATGCCGGTAAATTCACTGCCATCATGGGGCCATCGGGCTCCGGCAAGTCCACATTGATGCACTGCCTTGCCGGCTTGGACACGGCCGATTCCGGACGGATTCTGCTGGGCGGCACCGAATTGACGGGGCTCAATGACCGTCAACTCACCGCTCTGCGCCGGGAGCGCATCGGCTTCGTTTTCCAGGCGTTCAACCTGGTGCCCACATTGACCGCCGAGCAGAACATCACACTTCCGCTCGCTTTGGCAGGAACCACCGCCGACGCCGGGTGGCTGGATACGGTTGTCACGACGTTGGGGCTCAAAGACCGTTTGAAGCACCGGCCCCATGAGCTCTCGGGCGGCCAACAGCAGCGCGTGGCTGTAGCCCGGGCATTGCTGACGCGTCCCGACGTCGTCTTCGGCGACGAACCCACCGGAAACCTGGACTCACGGGCGGGCGGGGAAGTGCTGGCGTTGCTGCGCAGGAGCAGCCAGGAGATGGGACAAACCATGATCATGGTCACCCATGATCCCGTGGCAGCGAGCTACGCGGACCGTGTGGTGCTGATGAGTGATGGAGGCCTGGTGGGTGAGATCCACGATCCCACTGCCGATTCTGTGCTGGCTGCCCTCGGCAAGCTGGGGGCCTAGAGCATGTTGCGTGTTGCCCTTTCCCAATTGACCACCCATTTCCGGCGTTTCGTGGCCATCGGGCTTGCAGTCATGTTGTCTGTCATGTTCCTCTCCGCCACGCTGATGGTAGGCGCGAGCACCAATGCATCACTGGGCGCGAGCATCGGCGAGGCGTACCGCAACGCCGATGTTGTGGCTACGTCCAAGAACGGGGAGCCGTTCACCCAGGCAGCGGTGGACGCAGCGGTTTCCGCGCCCGCAGTGCAGGACAGCTATCCCGAGCGTTCCACCTACGTGACATTCGAGGCTGGTGGCGGTGAACAATACGGCCGGTTGCGCAATGCGGCACCGGCTTCCCTGGAGGGCGCAGTGCTGTCCTCCGGGTCCATGCCATCGGGCGCCTCGGAAGCCGTCATTGACGTCAAGACGGCGGATCATCTGGGCCTCACAATCGGCAGCACTTTGGAGCTGCGGGGTGCAGGACCCGTCAAGACTGCAAAGGTGACCATTACGGGCCTGACCAAGGCCACCAACGATCCTTTCTCGTCGTCGGCTGCCCAGCTGGTGGGTTCTGAGTCAGTGCTGAACGCGGTCCAGGACGCGGGCGCCGGATACTCGGGGCTACAGTTTGCACTCAAGCCCGGGGAAGACGTCACCGCAGCCAAGGACTACATCGCGCACCGCATGGAAGCAGCAGGTGCCGTTGAGCCCGTGCTGGAAACGGCGCAGGAGAAAGTCACCTCTACCGTGGCCATGCTCAGTGCAGGCCAGGACCAGCTGACCGTTGTCCTTCTAGCCTTCGCAGGGGTGGCCATTCTCGTTTCCACGTTGGTGGTGGCCAATACGTTCTCAGTGCTGGTAGCTCAACGGACCAGGGAGTTGGCGTTGCTCCGATGCTTGGGCGCCGGCCGGGCACAGATCCGCGGGTCGGTCATGCTGGAGGCCGTCGTGGTTGGTTTCATCTCTTCAGTGTTGGGGGTCCTCGCTGCCACGGGACTGATGACCGGCTTGATAGCCTGGGCCAAATCCCAGCCCGATCAGGCGTTCGCTACGTTGGCGGTGCCGCCGTCGGCCATCATTGCCGGCTTGGTGGCCGGAACGCTTCTGACCGTAGTTGCCGCGCTGGTGCCCGCGAAGGCGGCCACCGCCGTCGCGCCACTCGCCGCCCTCCGCCCGGCCGACGACGCCTCCGTGAGCAACCGCCGTGGGAAGATTCGCCTTGTCCTGGGCCTGGTGGCCCTGCTGGGCGGAACAGCCCTGCTGGTGTACGGCAGCTTGACTGTGTCCTTGTTGGTGGCGTTGCTCGGTGGAGGTGTCTCGTTTGTGGGCATCCTGCTGTGCTCCACCCTGTTCATTCCCTCAGTGGTGGCGCTGGCCGGCCGCTTGGCCGCACCTGCCGGTGTGCCTGGCAAGCTTGCAGCGGTCAATGCGATGCGAAACCCTGCCCGTACCTCCGCTACGGCCGCCGCGCTGCTGATCGGCGTCACCTTGGTTTCCCTCATGATGACAGGGGCGGCTACCTCCAGGCACGCCTTCAACGACACTTTGGCGGAAAACTACCCGGTGGACCTGTCCGCGCTGACCGCGGTGGACGCCGGCGATCCCGCCCAGGCCGTATCCCGGATCAAAGCGCTCGACGGCGTCAGCGCTGCAGTGCTGCTGCAACCGGTGGGAACGCTGAAGGACGATGCGACGTCCGACGCCGGCATGACCATCTACAGTCTCTCCGCAGCCGACGCCGCATTAGTGGTGCGTGATAACCAGCTGAAGCCGTCCGCGGGCACCGTTTACCTGCCTGAGGACTCCCCCGAAGGCCCGGCAAGCATCACGACGGCGGCCGGCACCGTTTCACTCGATGCGAAAGTCCTGCGTACCCGCCACGTGCCTGCCTTCGTGGAAAGCTCCAGCGTCTCAGCCGGTACGTTGCCGGAAACACCAGGGATGGTGTGGGTGAAACTGGACGATTCCGTATCCGCGGACCGGGTTCAGGCCATCCAGAAGGAGATCGCCGCAGAGTTGGGCGTGCATGAGCGAACTGTCAGCGGTGCCGCGATTGAGCGGGTGACCTTCAACAGCATCATCGATGTCCTGTTGCTGGTAGTCACAGGGCTCCTCGGTGTCGCGGTGGTGATCGCGTTGATCGGTGTGGCCAACACGTTGTCGCTTTCGGTCCTTGAACGGACGCGCGAGAACTCGCTGCTCCGTGCCTTGGGGCTGACCAGGGGCCAACTCCGCGGCATGCTGGCCATCGAGGCCGTGCTCGTCGCGGGTGTGGCGGCGATCATGGGGGCGGGTCTGGGCATCGTCTACGGCTGGCTCGGCGCGCAGGCAAGCCTGGGAGGCGTAGCCACTGTTGTTCCGTCCGTGCCGTGGCTCCAGCTGGCGGTTGTCTTTGGGGTAGCCGTGGTGGCCGGACTCTTGGCTTCGGTGGTTCCCGCCCGGCGCGCGGCTCGCTTGTCACCGGTTGAGGGACTGGCCACAGCCTAGACCCTCTCCCACCTCAACACCCTGTAACAGGAAACGCTCTCTCACCACCCCGGACGGACCGGAAGGAAGTGAGAGAGCGTTTCGTGTTTATGGCTGTTATGTGGGAAAGGGACTACGCCTCGGCGGGTTCTTCGTAGCGCGGGAAGACCGGCGTCGGCGCGGGCAATTCCGTGCCGGCGACAATCGGGGTTGCGACGGCGGCGAACTGACGCGACTCGCCCTCAGGCTGCCCGAGCACCTCAAGGAGCTTCGCGGACGACGACGGCATGACCGGCTGGGCGAGGATCGCCACGATGCGGACAACCTCCAAGGTGACGTACAGGACCGTGTTCATGCGTTCAGGATCGGTTTTGCGAAGCACCCACGGAGCCTGCTCCGCGAAATAGGCGTTGGTGTCGCCGAGGACAGTCCAGATCGCCTCGAGGGCCCTGCTGAATTCCTGTTTGTCGAAGGCGGCACGTGCAGTGCCCAACAGTTCGCCCGCCTGGGCCAGCAAGGCGCTGTCCTCAGCTGTCAGCGCTCCTGGAACAGGAACCTTGCCTTCGCAGTTCTTCGCGACCATGGACAGGGAACGCTGGGCGAGGTTGCCGAAGTTGTTGGCCAGGTCCGAGTTCATGCGGCCCACGATGGCTTCGTGGTTGTAGTTGCCATCCGCCCCGAAAGGAACTTCACGGAGGAAGAAGTAGCGGCACTGGTCCAGGCCGTACTGCGCCACGAAATCCTGCGGTGCCACAACGTTCCCCAACGACTTGGACATCTTCACGCCGTTGTTGGTGAGGAAGCCATGAATCATGACGCGCTTGGGCAGTTCCAGCCCTGCGCTCATGAGGAACGCGGGCCAGTAGATGGCGTGGAAGCGTGAGATGTCCTTGCCGATGACGTGGACGTCGGCAGGCCAGAACTTCTTGAAGGATTCCGACTCGATGTCCGGGTAGCCGACGCCGGTCAGGTAGTTGGTGAGCGCGTCAACCCAGACGTACATGACGTGCTTCTCGTCGCCCGGGACCGGGACGCCCCAGTCAAAGGTCGTGCGGCTAATGGACAGGTCCTCCAGACCACGTCGAACAAAGCTGATGACCTCATTGAAGCGGGACTGCGGCGCGCCGAATTCAGGCTGTTCCTCATACAGGGCAAGGAGTTTGTCCTGGTAGTTGGAAAGCCGGAAGAAGTAGCTTTCCTCGGCTGTCCAAGTGACAAGGGTGTCCGTCTCCTTGGAGTAGCGGAGCCCGTCATCCTTCACAATGGTGTCATCCTCGACGTAGTACGCCTCGTCGCGGACGGAGTACCAGCCCTCGTACTTGGAGAGGTAGATATCACCGTTGGCTTCCATCTTCTTCCAGATGGCCTGGGAAGCCGTGTAGTGGTCCTTATCCGTGGTGCGGATGAAGCGGTCGTGGGAGATCCCCAAGTCCTGGCTCATCTGTTGGAAAGCTGCCGAGTTCCGGTCAGCGAGCTGCTTGGCAGTGATCCCTTCCTTCTCGGCCGACTGCTGCATCTTGAGTCCGTGCTCGTCCGTTCCGGTCATGAAGAACACCTCATGGCCGTCAAGGCGCTTGAATCGCGCCATGGCATCAGTCGCGATGACCTCATAGGCGTGGCCGATGTGCGGCACGCCATTGGGGTAGCTGATTGCGGTGGTGATGTAGAACGGGGATTTCTCTGGAGACGTCACTCTAAGAAGTTACCTTTTTTTGGGATGAAATAGCTTAGTTAAGTTCGGTCAGCGTATCGCTGAGCCGGACCAGCTCATGGTCGTGGGAAGCAACCAGGACGGCAATGCCATCGCTGGTGGTGTCCTTGAGAATGCCGATGATGCGGTTGGCTGCTGCACGGTCGAGGCTGGCCGTGGGCTCGTCCACCACCAGTACCCGGGTGCCCAGAATCAGGGCACGGGCAATGGCGACACGCTGGCGTTCACCACCGGAGAGCTGCGCGGGACGGTGGCGCATGCGGCGTCCGAGGCCCACCAGGTCCAAGAGGTCCTTTGCCATCTCCGTACGCTGTTCCACTTCGCCATCGGGTACGGCCGGGAGCAGGACGTTCTCCAAGGCGCTCATGCCATCGATCAAGGCGCCGCCCTGGTCCACGTAACCAATCAGGGCCCGTCGGCGGTCCGCGATCTCGTCGTCGCCCATGGTGTCCAGCGGCTGGCCTTCCCACAAGACCTTGCCCGACGTCGGAAGCGTCAGTCCTGCACTCACCGTCAGGATGCTGGTCTTACCGGAACCGCTTCGTCCGGCGATGCAGTGCATCTCACCGGCGTGAAGCGTGAGGTTGAAGTCGTCAACGACGTCCACTTCCTCGGCACCGCCCTTGTCGCCGCCGTAGTGAATGGTGACCCGGCTCAGTTCCAAAGGAGTTGCATGGTCCGTTGCCCTCACGATGGTGTTGGCACGGGTCTGCAGCGACTCGTCCGCGGATTCCGGGGTGGCCTTCAGCTCGGGGTTGAGGTTGTCAGTCATTTGACTACTTTCGTTGCAATCGGAATCCAGCAAATTACGGCCAGCAAACCGGCCAGACCGGCCCAAAGAGCCGCGTAGGGAGCCAGGAGCAGTCCCAGCCCCAGGGCACCAAGGACACCCAAGGGAAGTGCCACTGTGCCCACAAGTGCGTTTTCGAAGAAGCGGACTTGGCCAAGCATGTCCGGGTTCCAGCCCATGGCACGCAAAGTACCGAGGTATTCCCGTTTGGCGTGCAGCTCGAAGCGACCGGTGACCAGGGTCAGGAGGAGGCCAACAACCACACCGAACACAGCGAGGATGACGCTCGGCAAGGCGATGCTGGCAGCGGCCAGACCACTCAAAGCGCTGGCGCCTGCTGCTCGGGGAATGTCGATCAGAAGTGCGATCAGAGCACCCACTGCGGCCCCGAACACACCCACAGCCACAGCCAGGGAGATCGAGTTGAAGCGGTTGGTGGTGAGCTGCCTGTTGGCGAACGTCAGGGGCGAGTCAACGGTCACCAGGCGTTCATCGTGCTGCGGTTCCTGATCAATTACCACGCGGTGGCGCAACTGCTGGGCGGCGAGCAATGCAGCAGCGCTGTAGATGACCAGCATCGTGACCGAGACGATCACCGTGGCAATGTTCCAGCTCAGCAGGCTGAGGATGACCCCCGCTGCTGCCAGGGCAGCAGCTCCCACAGCGAATTCTTCCAGGACCCAGGAGCGGATACGTTTCTGGGTCCAGCCCATGGCTCGGAGGATTCCGGCTTCGCTTCGGCGTTGCCGGATGTAGCTGACTGTGGAAGCGCCCGTCAGGAGCGTTGCACCGAGCAGCGTGAGGAAAAGAAGGGTGATGTTGGTTCCGGTGAGGGAGCCCGAGACGGCATCGGCCGCATCCTGGCGCACCCACGACTGCTGGACGGTGCCCAGGGGTGATTCCTTGCCGGCGTCGTCCTTGCTGTAGCCGGGGACAAAGATATTGGCGTCTTCACGGGCGGAACCCGCCACGACGGTAGCCTCAAGGCCGAGCTCGCGGATCTGGGTGGCCAACTTCTCCACCTCGGGCTGTGCCGTCTTCCAGTTTCCGGTTGCTGACGCCTTGACACGGATAGCGTCAATGACGTCCGCATTGCTGTCGTAGCCACGGGCGGCTGCCAAACCGTAGTAGTCGGTGATTGCGCCGGCGGACTGGCTGACCAAACCTGTGGCACTCAGCGATGGCTTCAGTTCCGTGCCCTCAACCTCTTTGCCCTCAGCGTCCTTGGTAAGAGTCATCGGCGTGGGATCGTAGCCGCCCAAGGGCAGCTTGTTGACATCCCCGGCAGCCGACTTCACGGCGGCAGGGTCGAAGGTGCCGTACACCATGGGCAACGGCGTGGCCGGCTTCTTGCCTGTTTCCAGGTCTTCCCGGTAAGAGCGCTCCTCAACCGGTTTACGCTGCGTCTGGTCCACGGGCGCCCCGAAGGAGGACTTCTCCGGCAGACGGTTCACCGTTACCCAGTCCCCCGGTGTGGCGCTCTTATCCGATGCGCCATTGGAGGCTTCGTCGCCGTCCTTGTACTGAGGTGCCGCGGCAAATGCCGTGCTCCATGTGGCCGGGTTGTACAGGCCTTGGCTGAAGGAGGCCGTGCTGCCCAGCAACTTGCTGTGATCGGTTGATCCGGGCCATTCGAGGGCGAACGGGGACTTGGACACGAACGGAAGGTAGTCCTTGTCCAGGGAGCGCGTTACGGTGCCCACCTCATTGACCACCTTGCCGCTTGCGTCAAGTTCCTCGATCTTCACCGAGTACTTCAGGTCAAGGGATGTGCCCGAACGGACAATCAGCGGAATCGCTTGGGAGTCATCGGTCAGCAGGCCCTCGCGCTTGGCCTGCTGGTACTGGGTCATCAACGGCGCCCAGTGCTTGAGCTTGACGCCCAGGAAATCAGGCCCTTCTTCCAATTGGTCCATGCTCAGGCCGGTGGTGAAGAGACTCTCGAAGTGGCGCCCTATGGCGCCCGCGTCACGGGCATCCGCCGGAGGAGCCTTCTCCAAGGGTGCCAGGAAATCTCCCGCCGAGCCCAGCAGCGCCCGCTCAGCGGCAGGGTCGACGGCGACGACGGACTCTGTCACCTCAGGCGCCAGGGGAAGCGCCACGGAGAGATTGAAAAGATTGTGCTCCGAGCCCAGGGCCGGCGCGGGGAATTTAACGCCTGTTTCGCCTTCAGGGCCGGCGATCCGAACGCTGGTGCCGCCCGAAGTCTGTTCCTGGATCAGTCGGCCCTTGCCCAAGGTGCCTTCAGCACTGGTCTTGAAAAGGGTCTTCTCATGAGCTCCGTCCGAGCTCGTGGCCGAGGCGGTCAAGCGGTATTTCTTGGGGGAATCAGGAAGTACGGACTCCGCGGCAGGCCACTTGCTGGAATCCATGGCGGATGGATCCCCGGCAGTCACTGCGCCGGCAAGGCCCGCGTTGTAGCCCAGGTAGTCCATGGCGTTGAGGCGCGGAGCTTCAAGGTTCTGCGATACACGCGAGACCAGGCTGATGGGTGCGGCCACGGCCGTTTGGCCCATGGTCCGGATCTTCTCCAGCTGCTCAAAGCTGATGCCGCCTTGGCCATTGGCGATTTCCGGCTGAATCAATGCACCGCCGTCGCCATTTTGTGATTGGTCAGGCTTTGCCTGGACCAGGATGTCGTAGAGTCCCCGCGAGTTCTCGTCCACTGTCCTGTTCAGAGCCGCCTGCGACTGGCTCTGGACGAGGACGGACAAGCACATGGCGACGATCAAAATGGCCGCGGTCAGCAGCAGCACACGGCTTCTGATGAACCTTTGGACGGCGTTCATTGGGCTCCCTGAGACCTTGATTGCGGGCGCGCACACACGCACCGTGATTCCTCAAAAGACACAGAGGAAGACCGGGCTGTATGTGCAAAAAGTTGTGGCCGGCCTGCTGCCGGGTCCGAATCCCGGACCCAGCCATTGTAAGCAGACCGGCCACTCCTGCGTGCCATGGTGTGTCGCCGGCACGCGAACCTGGCTGATGAAGATCAGCGCTAGTCCTCCAGGTCCACTTCGCGAACCATCTCTGCGCCGATACCGGCCTTGATGGCCTCCAACACCTGCTGGGGAACAGAGCTGTCGATGGTCAGGAGCGCGAGAACCTGGCCGCCTTCGGTCTGGCGGGCAACCTGCATCCCGCCGATGTTGATGTTGTTCATGCCCAGAATGTGTCCGATGGTGCCAATCACGCCCGGACGGTCCGCGTAGGCCACAACAACCAGGTGCTCACTGATGGGAATTTCGACGTCGTATCCGTTGACGCCCACGAGCTTCTCCACCTGCTTGGGACCCGTGAGGGTACCGGCAACGGAGATCTGCGAACCATCACTGAGGGCACCACGGATGGTCAGGACATTGCGGTAGTCCTCGGCGTCGGGAGTGGTGATCAGCCGGGTGTTGATGCCACGCTGTTCCGCGATTACCGGAGCATTCACGTAGGAGACCTGCTCGGTGACCACATCAGCGAAGACACCCTTCAGCGCTGCGAGTTCGAGTACCTTGACGTCCAGCGCAGCGATTTCGCCGGCCACCTCTACGTCGATCTGGGTCAGGGACGCGTGGGTAAGCGCCGTGAAGATCCGGCCCAGCTTTTCGATCAGCGGGATACCTGGGCGAACATCCGGAGCGATGACGCCTCCGGCAACGTTCACGGCATCGGGCACCAGTTCGCCTGCAAGGGCAAGGCGAACCGACTTGGCCACTGACACGCCGGCCTTCTCCTGGGCCTCATCCGTGGAGGCACCCAGGTGCGGGGTCACAACTACGTTGTCGAGCTCGAAGAACGGCAGGTCGGTGCTGGGTTCCTTGACGAAAACGTCCACGCCGGCACCGGCGATCTGGCCTTCCTTCAGAGCGGTGTACAGCGCTTCTTCATCCACCAGGCCACCACGTGCCACGTTGATGACATACGCCGATTCCTTCATCTTGCGGAAGGCGTCAGCACCCAGCATGCCTACCGTCTCCGGCGTCTTGGGCATGTGGATGGTGATGAAGTCGGCGTTTTCCAAAAGTTCATCCAGAGTGACAAGCTTGACGCCCAACTGGGCTGCGCGTGCAGCCGTGATGTAGGGGTCATAGGCGAGGATTTCGGTTTCGAATCCCTGCAGTCGCGCCGCCACCAGCGCGCCGATGCGGCCAAGGCCGATGATTCCGATCTTCTTCTCGAAAAGTTCAATGCCGGTGTACTTTGAGCGCTTCCACTCGCCGTTCTTCAGCGCGGAGCTGGCCTGCGGAATGTGGCGGGCGAGGCTCAGGATGTGGCCCACAGTGAGCTCTGCGGCAGAAACGATGTTGGACGTCGGGGCGTTGACCACCATGACGCCTGCCTGCGTTGCGGACTTGATGTCAACGTTGTCCAGCCCCACGCCGGCGCGGGCGATGACCTTGAGGTTCTTGGCCGCAGCGATGGCTTCGGCATCCACCTGGGTGGCCGAGCGCACCAGGATGGCGTCAACGTCGGCAATGGCGGACAGCAGCTGGGAACGGTCGGCACCGTCGGTCTGTCGGATTTCAAAGTCCGGGCCCAATGCCTCGACTGTGGCGGGCGAAAGTTCCTCGGCGAGGAGGACGACGGGTTTGCTGACTGACACGGGGTGGCACCTTACTTTGGACAACTTTGGACAGAACTGGACAAGGAGCGGATGCGTGGCCCGGGGCACGGCGCCGGGACCAGCCCAGAATATCGAATCCGGGCAGGGTTTCCGTTGCCGGGGAGGCATGTTACGGCCGGGCCGGTAGCTGTTGTGAAGAAGTTCACAGCCCCATGAGGCTGGGCAATTCGCTGGAGAAATGGTGTCGGCGGAGAAACGACGACGCCCGCCCGGCAGTGTTCTCCGGACGGGCGTCGCTGTGCGCCGGCTATTGGGCCGGCACCGAAGGATCAGCGGGCTGCGGAACCTTCAACGTAGTCAGCGTCCTGCTGCTGCCAGGAGAACAGGGAACGCAGTTCGCGGCCGACCTCTTCGATCGGGTGCTGCTCTGCCTTGGCACGCAGTTCCTTGAACTCGGTGCCACCGTTGTCCTGATCGTCGATGAAGCGCTTGGCGAAAGCACCGCTCTGGATGTCGGCGAGGACAGCCTTCATGTTTTCCTTCACCTCGGGGGTGATGACGCGCGGGCCGGAGACGTAGTCGCCGTACTCTGCAGTGTCGGAAACGCTCCAGCGCTGCTTGGCGATGCCGCCTTCCCACATGAGGTCAACGATGAGCTTGAGCTCGTGGAGAACCTCGAAGTAGGCGATCTGCGGCTGGTAGCCGGCTTCGGTCAGGGTTTCGAAGCCGTACTGGACGAGCTGGGAAACGCCGCCGCAGAGAACGGCCTGCTCGCCGAAGAGGTCGGTCTCAGTCTCTTCGGTGAAGGTGGTCTTGATGACGCCCGCGCGGGTTCCGCCGATTGCCTTGGCGTAGGACTTAGCCAGGTCCCAAGCGGAACCGGTTGCGTCCTGCTCAACGGCGATGATGTCCGGGATACCGCGACCGGCTTCGAATTCGCGGCGCACTGTGTGGCCCGGAGCCTTCGGGGCGATCAGGATGACGTCAACGCCTGCCGGAGCTTCGATGTAGCCGAAACGGATGTTGAAGCCGTGGGCGAACGCAAGTGCCTTGCCCTCGGTCAGCTTGTCCTTGATGGAGTCGTTGTAGATGGCGCGCTGGTGCTGGTCCGGCGCCAGGATCATGATGACGTCTGCCCATTCGGCGGCGTCCGCAACGTTCTTGACAGTGAAGCCTGCGTCCTGTGCCTTGGCGGCCGACTTGGAGCCGTCCTTCAGCGCGATGACAACCTCGACGCCGGAATCGCGGAGGTTCAGTGCGTGGGCGTGGCCCTGGGAGCCGTAGCCAACGATGGCTACCTTGCGGCCCTGGATGATCGACAGGTCTGCGTCGTCGTCGTAGAACATTTCAGTCACTTGCGTAACTCCTCTTGAGTGGTTTTCGTAGATATTGATAGTGGTGCTGCGGTACTGGACGCAACGCTCACGCGGAGCGGAGCGCCCTGTCACTCATGGAGCGGGATCCCCGTCCAACGGCCAAGGTGCCGGACTGCACGATTTCACGGATGCCGAACGGCTCGAGCACTGACAGCAGCGCAGCGAGCTTCTCGGGGGTACCGGTTGCCTCAATCACCAACGAGTCTGTGGACACGTCGACGACGGCGGCACGGAACAGGTCTGCAGCCTGGGTAACCTGCAGACGTGTCGCGGCATCCGCACGTACTTTGACCAGGATGTGGTCACGTTGTACGGAAGATTCAGAAGTCAGCTCAACAATCTTGATGACGTTGACCAACTTGTTGAGCTGCTTGGTGACCTGCTCGATGAGGTCGCCGTCGGCGTCGACGACAACCGTCATGCGGGACATGCCAGGAACCTCGGTGGGTCCCACAGCCAGGGAATTGATGTTGAACGCGCGCCGGGCGAAGAGGCTGGCCACGCGGGTCAGCACGCCGGGCTTGTCTTCTACCAGAACGGACAGTGTGTGACGGCTCATGCCTAGTCCTCCTCTTCCCATTCCGGGGTCATGTTGCGGGCAACCTGGATCTGGTCGTTACTCACGCCCGAAGGCACCATCGGCCACACCATCGAGTTGGGGCTGACCACAAAGTCGATGACCACGGGACGGTCATTGATTTCGAGTGCCTTCTGGATGGTGGCATCGATGTCTTCGTCGCGCTCACAACGCAGTGCAGCGCAACCGTAGGCATCGGCCAGTTTCACGAAGTCCGGAATCCGGATGGTGTCGTGACCCGTGTTCAGATCCGTGTTGGAATAGCGACCCTCGTAGAACAGCGTCTGCCACTGGCGGACCATGCCCAGCGAGGAGTTGTTGATGATGGCGACCTTGATCGGGATGTTGTTGATGGCGCAGGTGGCCAGCTCCTGATTGGTCATTTGGAAGCAACCGTCACCGTCGATGGCCCAGACCACGCGATCCGGTTCACCGACCTTGGCGCCCATGGCTGCCGGAACCGAGTATCCCATGGTTCCTGCGCCACCTGAGTTCAGCCAGGCGTGAGGCCGTTCGTACTTGATGAACTGGGCGGCCCACATCTGGTGCTGGCCGACTCCGGCCACGTAGATACCTTCGGGACCGGTGAGCTCGCCGATGCGCTTGATCACGCGCTGCGGGGCGGTGAGCCCGTCCTCGGGTTCGGTCCATCCCAGCGGGTACGTGTCCCGAAGGTTGCCCAGGAATGCCCACCACGAGTCCAGGTCCGGCGTGCCGCTCAATTCGAATTGCGTCTTCACTGCCTCGGTGAGTTCCGGAATGATTTCCTTGACCGAGCCAACGATCGGGACATCTGCCGTGCGGTTCTTGGAAATTTCCGCGGGGTCGATGTCAGCGTGGATGACCTTGGCAAACGGGGCAAAGGTCTTCAGTACGCCGGTGACACGGTCATCAAACCTGGCACCGAGGGTGATCAGGAGGTCGGCCTGCTGAAGTGCAGTCACCGCGGAGACAGAGCCATGCATGCCGGGCATGCCTACGTGCTGCGGATGCGAATCAGGGAACGCGCCGCGTGCCATCAAGGTGGTGACCACGGGAGCGCCGGTAGCCAGCGCGAGTTCCATGAGCTCCGCGGAGGCATGGCCCTTGACCACGCCGCCTCCCACATAGAGGACCGGCTTGCTGGCGGCAGCGATGAGCTTTGCAGCTTCGCGGACCTGCTTATTGTGGCCGCGCACTACAGGGCGGTAGCCCGGCAAATCCACCTTCGGCGGCCAGGAGAAGGTCATCTGGCCAACCTGGGCGTCCTTGGCGATGTCCACCAGGACGGGGCCCGGGCGGCCAGTGGACGCGAGGTGGAAAGCCTCTGCCATGACATGGGGGATGTCGTTGGGGTCAGTCACCAGGAACGAGTGCTTGGTAATGGGCATCGTGATACCCACGATGTCCGCTTCCTGGAAGGCATCGGTGCCGATGACTCCGCTGGAAACCTGGCCGGTGATTGCAACCATCGGCACGGAGTCCATGTGGGCATCCATAATGGCGGTTACGAGGTTGGTGGCACCGGGTCCCGAGGTGGCGATGCAAACGCCAACCCGTCCGGTAACCATGGCGTAGCCTTGCGCGGCATGGCCGGCTCCCTGTTCGTGACGGACCAGGATGTGATTCATGCTGGAGGCCATCAAGGGGTCGTAGGTGGGCAGGATCGCGCCACCGGGCAAACCGAAAATATCGTCCACGCCGAGTTCTTCGAGCGAACGGACAATTGCTTGCGAGCCGGACATCACCGTTGGGGGTACAACGGTGTTCGGCCCAAGTACAGGAGAGAGAGGTGCAGCAGCGTCGACGACGACGGCCTCAGCCGTACGGTCGACCTTTTCCGGAGCTTTGTGGGCTCCAGCGGACTTTGCAGCCATCAGCGAGGGGCTGATCGGCGATCCTTTGCTCATCGGACTCTTCCTTAGTGGATCTTCAATAGGTGGGTCTTGCTTCGGGGAATAAAAAAACCCCTCAGCCTTCCGGCTCTTCGAGGGGTTTGCGCGTGACGGTTCGTTACCAGTCGGGCTAAGCCACGCGCTTGGTAAGGACGACGATGCCGACGGTAACGAATGTGATCATGCGTTCAGTGTTCCCTCAAAGTGAGATACGTGTCAATTGAGCACTATCGTATCTCACTATTTGGACAGCAATGTCCGCCTGCCGGACTCCGGCCGCCTCAGGCAGCCGGGGTCCACGACAGGAACTACCCGCAGTACGCTCCCGTGGAGGCACTGTGGACAAGCTTGGCGTACTTGGCAAGCACACCCTTGGTGAATTTGGCTGGCAGCGGCTCCCAGCCCTCTTTGCGGGCCTCCAGCTCAGCTTCGTCCACCAGGAGGTCGAAGGACCGCGCAGCGATATCCACACGGATGCGGTCGCCGTCCTTCACGAACGCGATGGGGCCGCCGTCGACGGCTTCCGGCGCAACGTGGCCGATACACAGGCCCGTGGTGCCTCCGGAGAAGCGGCCATCGGTAAGCAGCAGGACATCCTTGCCAAGGCCTGCACCCTTGATGGCTCCGGTAATGGCCAACATCTCGCGCATGCCGGGACCGCCCTTGGGGCCCTCATAGCGGATGACCACGACGTCACCCTTGCTGATTTCGCCGTTGTCCAACGCGCTGAGGGCGCCCTGCTCGCGTTCGAAGACACGTGCAGTTCCTTCGAAGACGTCAGCATCGAAGCCGGCACTCTTCACTACGGCGCCTTCGGGGGCCATGGAACCGTGAAGGATGGTGATGCCACCGGTCTTGTGGATGGGGTTGTCCAAGGCCCGGAGGATCTTGCCATCAAGGTCCGGCGGGTTGATCGAGGCGAGGTTTTCGGCAAGCGTCTTGCCGGTAACGGTGAGGCAGTCACCATGCAGCAGTCCGGCGTCGAGCAGGGCCTTCATGATGACCGGCACGCCGCCAATCTTGTCCACGTCGGTCATAACGTAGCGTCCAAAGGGCTTGAGGTCCCCCAGGTGCGGGATTTTGTCGCCGATGCGGTTGAAATCGTCCAGCGTCAACTCGACTTCGGCTTCGCGGGCAATCGCGAGCAAGTGCAGTACCGCGTTGGTGGAACCGCCAAAGGCCATGGTGACGGCGATGGCATTTTCGAACGCCTTTTTGGTCATGATGTCCCGGGCTGTGATGCCCAGCCGCAACAGGTTTACTACCGCTTCGCCGGACTTGCGGGCGAAATCATCACGACGGCGGTCTGCCGACGGCGGGGCGGCTGAACCAGGAAGGGACATACCCAAGGCCTCGCCGATGCAGGCCATGGTGTTGGCCGTGTACATACCGCCACAGGCGCCTTCGCCGGGACAGATGGCTTTTTCGATGCGGGTGAGGTCCTCCATGCTCATTTTGCCGGCGGCACAGGCACCTACGGCCTCGAAGGCATCGATAAGCGTGACTTCCTTCTCCGAGCCGTCCTCCAGCTTGACCCAGCCCGGCATGATGGAGCCTGCGTATAGGAAGACCGAGGCGAGGTCCAGGCGTGCAGCAGCCATGAGCATGCCCGGAAGGGATTTGTCACAGCCGGCCAGGAGCACCGAGCCATCAATGCGCTCGGCCTGCATTACGGTTTCCACGGAGTCGGCGATGACCTCGCGGGAAACCAAGGAAAAGTGCATACCTTCGTGGCCCATGGAAATACCGTCCGAGACCGAGATGGTGCCGAACTGCATCGGGAAGCCGCCACCGGCATGGACGCCTTCCTTGGCACCCTGTGCAAGGCGGTTCAAGGACAGGTTGCAGGGCGTAATTTCGTTCCACGAACTGGCAACACCAATTTGGGGTTTGGCGAAGTCGTCGTCGCCCATGCCCACCGCTCGGAACATGCCACGGGCAGGCGCAGCGTGGATGCCGTCGGTCACCACCCGGCTGCGGGGTTTGATGTCCGGCGTATTGTCTGTCGCAATTCGGGTGGTGTCACTCATGGTCCAAAGTCTATGTGCACCGGGCGGCTGCGTACGTTGCTGCACGCCGGGTTAAGCCCAAACTGCCGAATGTTGCGATTTTGCGGCCATCCTGCCCGCAAGCGATGGTCCGCGCCCACGTGGTCCGCAGCTCAGAAGGTAGGACGTGACTCATTGAGTTCCTTGGCAATGGATTCAGCTTCACTCTTGAGCATGTCCAAAACGCTGGCAATGGTGGCCCGCGCTGCAACTTCCTGCCGCGACAACGCCACGATGCTTCTGCTCGCCTTGACCCCTGTGAGTGGCCGAAGAACGAGTCCCCGCCGAGCACTTGCCCGGGCAGTATAGCGAGGCAGAAGGCAGATTCCATGCCCCGCGCATACCAAAGCCTCAAGCACCCTCAGATCCGGATATCGCTGACCCCTCAGGGCCTGCCTGCCGGCATGGAGTTCGATCTGGCGGAGGACGGTGTCGAACGGGAAGCCCTCCGGGACGCCGATCCACGGGTAATCAACAACATCCTGCGGGCTTAGCCGGGCTTTTGCCGCCAGAGGATGGCCGGCCGGCATGGCAACGTCCAGAGCTTCCTCCAGAAGCGGCACTACAGTCAGGCCCCGCCGGGCAAAAACTTCCGGCCCGTCCACGCTGTGCGCCAGCACGATGTCGTAGTCCGCCACCAAAGGAGCGAAGTGGGCGGTTCCCGGATCCTCGAAATGTGCATCGAAAGTCAGCCCGTCCACGGAGGAAACGCGGTGCAGGACGCCTGGAAGGAGCATTTCCGCCGCACTGGGAAAGAACGCAGCGGTAACGCGCGTTTGCCAACCCTTCCGGTAGGTGTCAATGGTGGACTCCGCCCGGGCCATGGCTGTGGCTATATCCGATGCTGCTGCCGCCATGGCCATCCCGGCTTCAGTCAACTGAACGCCACGGCCCACCTTCTCCACAAGGACAACACCGATCTCCGCCTGTAGCGTTTTCAGCTGCTGTGATACTGCCGAGGCTGTGACATTCATGGCCTCGGCGGTGGCGCCAACACTTTGCCGGTCCGCTAATTCGCGCAGAATCTGCAGCCTTTTGAAGTCCATGGAGCCAGACTAGGCGACTCACGGAGAAATGCCTGTCCACGAATTTTGGGTCGTAAATTAGTAAGGGGACTGTCAGATTAGGCGAAGCAGCAGGTCAAACGCTGGACAGCCCATAAGCAGGCACGTAACGTCGGCTTTACCACGAGCTTCACCCCAGTGAGCAGAAGGGCATCCACCATGGACTGGTTAATTTGGGTCATTGTCATTGTTTTGGTCGTCGCAATTGTTTGGTGGCTAATGAACCGCAACAAGGCGCGGAATAGCACCCCAAGCCAAGCTCCCGCCGATGATCGCCTTTCCGGGCCAACCAGCACCACTGCTCCGGCAGCGATGGAGCCGAGCAACACAGCTTCCATGCCGGACCCCGCTGCAACGGCAGCAGGGGTGGCCGGCCTGGCAGGTGTGACCAACCTGGGCAAGACCGCCGCCGAAGGCAGCGGCCCGACTGTCGAGGACCCAAGGGTTGCCGAACCCGACCTCGCCGAACCCCGCGCCGCCGAACCCGACCTCGCCGAACCCCGCGCCGCCGAACCCCGCGCCGCCGTCGACGATTCACCAGCTGTTGTAGCCTCCGATGCTCAGCCGGCCACCACGCCCGGATTGACCGTGGCGGAACCAGTCATCGCAACCCCCGCGGTGGCCGAACCCGTGATTGACGAACCAGTGGTGGACGAACCCGTGGTGGACACGGAGACGAAGATCCATGCTGCCGACGCAGATGCCGGTGAGGCAGGCGCCGGTGACGTGGACGACTGGGACGCAGGTTCTCCCCCTGCCGCCTCCAACGAGGCAGCAGATAAGGCCGAATGGGAGTCTTCCTGGACGGACCAGAGCGGTACCCCTGTCCATCATCACGAGTACACTGATGCCCACTCCCCTACCCTCCCGGGAGCAGAGTCAGCAGCAGCCGAAGATTCGACGGGCTCCGGCCACCTGGCCGTCGAGCATCCCTACGGCACCGGATCATCCAGCGCCCCAGGGGAGGCGTATCCCGTCAAGGCCAACGCCTCGGACATGACGTACCACGACGAAGACACCGCAGGGTATGACGACGCCGCTGCCGATGTGTGGTTCGAATCATCCGCACACGCGGAGGCTGCCGGTTTCCGCCCACCTCGCCGCAGCAGGCACTGAGAAAACCCGCGCGGCCAGGAATACAGGCAGGCAGGAACATGGGCAGGCACTCTCCGGAACGGCGTGGACGATGGGTGCCTGCCTCGGCGCTTGCGCTGCTCTTGTCGCTACCGGGATGCACTGGGAGTCCCTCGTCGCCGGGCACCGCGGCAACACCCAACTCGTCAGCGGCCCCACAGGAAACATCCTCTTCAGCGACGCCCACCCCCGGAACCGGCCACATGACGCCGGCGTCGCCACTGATCCCGGAAGTGGCTCAAAAGCTCGACGTCGGATTGGAGCTGCCGTGGTCGGTCGCCTTCCTGCCAAACGGCACTGCCGTGGTCTCCGAGCGGGACTCCGCCCAGGTCAAGAGCATCCGAAACGGCCAGGCCACCACGATTGGCGAGGTGTCCGGCGTCGACCCGGGCGGAGAAGGTGGATTACTCGGCCTGGCCCTCTCGCCTGACTTCGCAACGGACCGGTGGCTGTACGCGTACTTCACGTCGCCAAGCGACAACCGGATTGCACGGATAAAGCTGAGCGAGGACTCAGGTGGTCAATTGGCTCTGGGCGAGGCTGAAGTGATCTTCTCCGGAATGTCCAAGGCGTCCACCCATAACGGTGGTCGAATCCGCTTTGGCCCCGATGGGTTCCTCTACGTAGGCACCGGGGACTCACAGCGCCGGGAGCAACCCCAGGATATAAACGCCCTGGGGGGAAAAATCCTTCGGCTCACCCCGGAGGGACGCCCGGCGCCGGGCAATCCCTTCGGCGACAACCCTGTCTACAGCTATGGGCACCGGAACGTGCAGGGCCTGGCATGGGACAGCGACGGACGCCTCTGGGCCAGCGAGTTCGGGCCGGACGTGGATGACGAACTGAACCTGATCACCCCCGGCGGAAACTATGGTTGGCCTACAGTGACCGGCGCGCCGGGCAGAAGCGGGCTGATCGACGCGAAGGTCGTCTGGCCATCAACCTCTGACGCCTCACCAAGCGGACTTGAAATCGTGGATGGCATTGCCTATACGGGGGCGCTTCGTGGTCAAAGACTGTGGGCAGTACCGCTCGAGGGCGAGAACGCGGGCACTCCTGTGGCATATTTCACAGGACAATACGGGCGGCTCAGGGACGTAACCCGAGCTCCAGACGGCACCCTCTGGGTCATCAGCAACAACAGAAACCCTGATTTTGCGGTGATTCTGAAGGTTGGGCGGTGAGACCGCCGGCGACAAGGCGCGGATTTCCCTCTTGGGCGGAAGTCGTGTAGAGTTACATGTCGTTGCGGAGATCGCCGGAGAAAGAAAAGCTTCCGGGTTTGATCAAAATCAACAGCTGCACCTCTAGCTCAACTGGCAGAGCAATTGACTCTTAATCAATGGGTTCCGGGTTCGAGTCCCGGGGGGTGCACCAAGCAAAAGGCCTTGGAGTGAATATCACTCCAAGGCCTTTTTCGTTGTTCAAGACTCTTTTCAGGTCAAACAAATGGCGTGCATCACGCAATGGCCCTTTTGGTCTCCAGCAGTCAAATAGTGGTGTAGAGTTATTTGTCGTTGCAGAGGTCAACGGGGAATATAAATTGCCCGGATGAGCCGAAACAATAGTTGCACCTCTAGCTCAACTGGCAGAGCAATTGACTCTTAATCAATGGGTTCCGGGTTCGAGTCCCGGGGGGTGCACCATAGAGAAAGGCTCCGGATCGTAGATACGATCCGGAGCCTTTCTGTTTCCTTGCCGGGGCTTCGCAATGGAAACCCCGGCCACAGGCTTCGGTCAGACTTGAGGCAGGTCGGTGTCAGCCTGGTGCGATTCCTGCTCCGGCGCCGACAGCCCGGCAAGACCCCGGACAACGATCCGAAGTTCCTCGCGGAGGCGAGCGGTGTCCACGGCGACAGGCGACAAGACATCCTGCTCAAGCTTTACTGCTTCAGCAAGAGCGGCGATGCCGGCATCAGTAAGGGTCACCACGTGACTTCTGCGGTCGGAATCACTGCGTTGCCGGGTGACATGCCCGTGCAGCTCAAGCCTCGCAAGCGTGGTTCCCATTGTTTGGGCCTTGACCCGCGCAACTTCGGCCAAAGCCGCTTGCGTAATGGCACCCTTGGCAGCCAATACCTGCATGGCAATGACACCGGCGTGGGTAAGGCCGATGGACTTCAATTTTTCGTTCCACGAGATTTCCACCAGGCGTGCAGCTGTCGAAAGCAATCGTGTGGTGGGCCATCTCTCCATATCTGGCATGCCGATAGTATATGCGCGGAAGCGGTGAGGACGCGGCTTCTCCCACTAAACTGGGAAATCGCGATCACTGGTCGCGATCACTGGTAAGGAGCACATTTTGGCTGAACGACTTATCCCGGGTGACATCGCCCCGGACTTCACGCTTCGGGACGAAACCGGCAAAAGCATGAGTTTGAGGGACCTCCGGGGACGGAAAACCATCCTCTATTTCTACCCCGCGGCCTCCACTCCCGGATGCACCAAGGAAGCCTGCGATTTCCGCGACACGCTCGGGTCCCTCCAAGCTGCGGGGTACGAAGTTGTTGGCGTCTCCCCGGACCCCGTCCAAGCACTCGCCAAGTTCAGCGCGGAAGAACAACTGACTTTCCGCCTGCTCTCGGACGAGGACCACGCCGTAGCCGAGGCGTATGGCGCCTGGGGTGAGAAGAAGAACTATGGACGCAGCTATATGGGGCTGATCAGATCCACCTTTGTGGTTGATCCCGACGGAAAGCTCTCACTTGCGCAATACAACGTTCGCGCCACCGGGCACGTGGCCAAGCTCCGGCGGGATCTCAAGCTGGACTAGTAGCAGGTACACTGGAGGCCGGTATGTGGCATCGACCGTCCGGCCAGGCGGTCCGGTTGCCAGCCAGCGCGAGTGGTGAAATTGGCAGACACGCAGGATTTAGGTTCCTGTGCCTTCGGGCGTGGGGGTTCAAGTCCCCCCTTGCGCACAGATACACGAATACCCCCGGTTTCAGCACCGGGGGTATTTTTCTCCTCAAGCAGCCGGGGCATTCTGATGGTGCGCTGGGAAGTGCACTCAGGACGTTCAACTAGACTGGAATGCGGTCTGGCCGAAGCCGGCCACAGCACTTCCAACCGGCTTGAGGGGACAAGAGTGGCAAGCAGCAAAATGCGGCGCCTAAGCATTCAGTTCGGAGCTGCCGTAGTGGCTTTGGGACTGGCAGGGTGCACAGGAACACCCGGCCCCGCACTGTCTACATCCGCCAGCAACTCCCCCGCTGTCGAACCCTCGGCAACTTTCAATTTCGGCACGGCTTCCATGCCCTTGGGCCTCGATCCTGCGGTCACCGCTGATTCCGAGTCATACCGGGTCACACGTCAAGTCCTCGAAGGACTCGTGGGGGTGGACGGCGAGACCGGGCAGACCACTCCCCTTCTCGCCACCGAGTGGAAAGACAGCAACAACGGGCTGAGCTACGATTTCACGCTCCGCTCCGACGTGACATTTCACGACGGCACACCACTGGACGCAACCGCGGTATGCGCCAACTTCAACCGCTGGTTCACCTTCCCCGAGGACCTCCGAAAGCAAGCGCCCGGGATTTCTTTCCAAAGCGTATTCAAGGCCTACTCCGACCAGCCGGTGTTCTCCATCTTCAAAGACTGCAAAGTGGTCTCGACCAGCGATGTACGGATTAATCTGACGCGTCCCTTCACGGGATTCCTCCAGGCGTTGACACTGCCGGCCTTCGCCATATCCTCCCCGGCCGCCCTGGAGGCACAGAAAGCCAACGTCCTTGACCAGGTCCGGAATGGCCAAGCCATGTCCAGCTACGCCGGCCATCCAGTGGGTACGGGCCCCTACGAGTTCACTGGATGGGACGAGAAAAAGCTCACCCTGACCAGTTACAAGGGCTATTGGGGCAACCGGGGACAGATAGCAACCATCAATTTCATTCCCTACGATCGCGCGGAAACGCGTCAACAGGCCCTGCTGGACGGAAAAATCGACGCCTACGATCTTGTGACCTCCGGGACCTTTGACCAATTGGTCAAGAAGGGAGTCCAGATCATCCAGCGCGACCCGTTCTCGGTGATGTACCTCGGCATCAACCAGGCTGTAGCACCTCTGGAAAAGCCTGAGGTCCGGCAGGCGATAGAAATGGCGATCGACAAGGAAGCGTTGATCCGAAAGTTCTTCATCGACAACACTGCGCAGGCATCACAGTTCGTGCCGCCCAAACTTAGTGGCTTCAACAACAATGCTCCCTCCTTGGGGTACAACCCGGAGAAGGCAAAAGAGCTCTTGAAGAAAGCCGGATACAAGGGCGAAGAGCTGAAGTTCTACTACCCGCTCAACGCCACACGGGCCTACATGCCCACCCCGGAGAAGATCTACGCCGAGCTCAGCCGCCAACTCGTGGCTGTCGGCTTCAACATCAAGCCGGTTCCCATCGACTGGGAAGACGGCTACCTCCAACGGGTCCAGTCCGCCGGTGACCGCGGCCTGCACCTGCTCGGTTGGAATGGGTCCTACGCGGACGCGGACAACTTCCTGGGACCCTTGTTCGGCGAATCACGCGCCGAGTTCGGCTACGCGGACTCGGAAGTCTTCCACAAGATAGAACGCGCGCGGGCAATGCCCGAAGGCGACGACCGCAACACCCAATATCAAGCCATCAACGCAGAGATCGCGGCGTCAGTACCCGCTGTGCCCATCGCCTTCCCCATCTCGGCCCTGGCGCTGTCCAACAAGGTGGAAAGCTACCCGGCTTCCCCCGTCCTCAACGAAGTTTTCACAAACGTCCGCCTAAAGCCTTGACGATTCCCCGCAATTTCAGTATTGAGTCTGCGCGGGGATATTCTGTGACAGCCAGTGCCGCCGCTAACGGAGATTGATCGTGACCTTCATTTCCAAGACTCAACATGCCGACGTCGTCCTTATTGGCGGTGGAATCATGAGTGCCACCCTTGGTGCGTTCATCAAGCAACTTGAACCCACCTGGACCATCTCCCTCTTCGAAAGACTCGACGAAGCAGGGCTCGAGAGTTCCGGACCATGGAACAACGCCGGCACCGGCCATGCTGCGCTGTGTGAGCTTAACTACTCTCCCGCCGCTAAAGACGGTTCGGTGGACCCCTCCAAGGCCCTCCACATCAATGAGCAGTTCCAGCTGTCCCGCCAGTTCTGGTCCCACTTGGTGGACAGCAACGTGATCGGGTCCCCGAAGGGTTTCATCAACACCGTCCCGCACATGAGCTTCGTCATTGGCGATGACCACGCGAACTTCCTGAAGACCCGCTACGAGGCCCTGAAGCCCAACACGCTCTTCCGCAGCATGGAATACACAGAGGACCAGGACCACATCGCCAAGTGGGCCCCCTTGATCGTCAAGGGCCGCGACCGCAAGCAGCGCGTTGCCGCAACCCGCGCCGCGGAGGGCACCGACGTCGACTTCGGCGCCTTGACCCGCGAGCTGACGGGCTACCTGCAAAGCAGCGGAGCCGAAGTCAACTACGGACACGACGTCACCAACATCCACCGCGCAGCAGGTGGTGGATGGGACCTCTCCCTCAAGCACCCCAAGTCCGGCGAGCACGGCCGCATCCACGCAAAGTTCGTTTTCGTTGGAGCCGGCGGCGGTGCCCTCCACCTGCTTCAGGCGTCAGGTATTCCTGAAAGCAAGGGATACGGCGGGTTCCCCGTCTCAGGCCAGTTCTTCCGCTGCACGGATGACGCAATCACCTCGCAGCACAGTGCCAAGGTCTACGGCCAGGCATCCGTCGGCGCGCCGCCCATGTCCGTCCCGCACCTGGACACCCGCTACGTGGACGGCAAGCGTTCCCTCCTCTTCGGCCCGTATGCAGGTTTCTCCACGAACTTCCTGAAGAGCTCCAGCTACCTGGATCTTCCACTGTCCATCCGGCCGGGAAACATCATTCCCATGTTGGCCGTAGCCAAGGACAACATGGACCTCACCGCCTACCTCATCAAGGAGGTTGCCAAGCGGCACGAGGCCAAGGTGGAGGCCCTGCGCGAGTACTACCCCGAGGCAGCAGGAGACAATTGGGAACTGATCACCGCCGGCCAGCGTGTACAAATCATCAAGAAGCATCCTCAGAAGGGTGGCGTCCTGCAGTTCGGCACTGAAGTCATCGCTTCCCGCGATGGTTCCATCGGTGCCCTGCTGGGCGCTTCTCCGGGTGCTTCAACCGCCGTGCCCATCATGATCGAACTGTTGCAAAAGTCGTTCCCCAAGAACTTCAAGGGATGGCAGTCCAAGCTCAAGGACATGATGCCGGGCTACGGCGTCAAGCTCAACGAGAATCCGGACTTGGCCGCGGAACTGGAAGCAAGCACCGCCAGGTCGCTGCAATTGGAAGTGGCCAACGCTATCCCAAGCTAGGCCACACCCGGGGCTGCGGCCGGTTCCCGTCAGTCGAATCGTCACGTAGACCGCAGGAGTCAATGCAATGTTCCGCTTGGCCAAACTGTCCCTGGGAAACCGGGCCCTGATCGCGCTGATCACCGTCTTTGCGGCGGTGTTCGGCGTGATCACCATGGGGTCGCTCAAGCAGGAACTTATTCCTTCCATCGAGTTCCCGCAGATCACTGTGGTGACCTCCATGCCCGGAGCCTCCCCGGAGGTTGTGGACAAGCAGTTGAGCCAGCCGTTGGAAACCGCCTTGAACAGCGTCGAGGGTCTCGAGTCCACCACATCGACGTCCCGCAATGGTGTTTCGCAGATCACCATGGTGTTCACCTACGGATCCAACTTGGACCGAGCGCGCAACCAGATTGACCGGGCGATCTCCAACGCCAAGCGGGTACTGCCCGCCGACGTCGAACCCCAATCCATTGCCGGCAACATCAGCGACTTCCCGATCGTCTACTTGGCGGTGTCCTCGGACAAACCCCTGAGCGAGCTCAACGCCGACCTCCTGCGGCTCAGCGTTCCCCGGTTGCAGAAGATCGACGGCGTCCGGGGCGCCGAGGTGACCGGCGGTTCCAGCCAACACATCCTGATTCAGCCCCGCCCCGCTGACCTGGCAACTACAGGGGCTTCGGTCCAATCCATCAGCAATGCGTTGAAAAACAACGGCACCCTGGTTCCTGTCGGCACCATCGAGGATCAAGGCAAGACCCTGTCCCTCCAGCTCGGCAGCCCCGTGGATTCCCTGGATGTCATCAAGGGACTTCCTTTGGCCGGCACCAAGAGTGCTGCAACCATCGGAGCCGTGGCCGACGTCAGCATCGAGGACGACGCCGCTACGTCCATCACCCGCACCAACGGCAAGCCAACCCTGGCGCTGTCCGTCACCAAGAAGCCCGAAGGCGATACGGTGGCGATTTCGCATGCGGTGCGGGACGCCGTCGGCCCCATGGAAGACGAGCTCGGCAATAACGCGACCTTCACGCCGGTCTTCGACCAAGCACCTTTCATTGAGAAGTCCATCAAGGACCTCACGACAGAGGGGCTCCTCGGCCTGGGCTTCGCTGTCGCCGTCATCCTGGTTTTCCTGATGTCCGTGCGCTCCACCTTGGTCACGGCTGTCTCCATTCCGTTGTCCCTGTTGATCACCTTCATCGGCATCTCCGCCACAGGCTATTCGCTGAATATCCTTACCTTGGGTGCCCTCACCATTGCCATCGGGCGCGTGGTGGACGATTCCATCGTGGTCATCGAGAACATCAAACGGCACCTCAGTTACGGCGAACACAAGCTGACAGCCATCCTGACGTCCATCCGGGAGGTGGCCGGAGCCATCACGGCTTCCACCCTCACCACCGTGGCCGTTTTCCTCCCCATCGCTTTCGTGGGCGACCTCGCCGGTGAGCTGTTCCGTCCCTTCGCTTTGACCGTGACCATTGCGCTGTTGTCGTCGCTGTTGGTTTCCCTGACGATCGTTCCGGTCCTGGCCTACTGGTTCCTGTCCACCCCCGGTAACGGCGCTGCGGCACAGGTCTCTGCCAAGGAAGCCGCCGGGAAGGCCCGTGAAGCCGAACAGCGGAGTCGCCTCCAGCGCGGCTACCTTCCTATTCTTGCGAAGACTCAAAAGCATCCGGTCATCACTCTGTCCGCGGCAGCGCTGGTGTTGGTGGCGACCATCGCTGTCTCGCCACTTCTGGCCACCGACCTGCTGGGCCGTTCCGGAGAGAACAGCATGACGGTGCGCCAAGTCCTGCCGCCGGGTACCAGCCTGCAGGCCACCAGCGATGAAGCGGCCAAAATTGAGGAATCCCTCAAGGGCATTGCGGGTATCAAGGACGTTCAGGTCACGTCCGGGAATGCCCAAACGGGGTTCGCCGCCCTTACGTCAACCGGGTCCTCCAACTCAACGTTCACCATCGTCACCGACGAGAAAGTAAATCAAGGCAAACTCCAGGACGAGGTCCGCGCCAAGCTGGAAGGGGCCGCTGGAAAAGTCACTGTGGGATCCCAGCAGGGCGGATTCGGTACTTCCTCTACCGTGGACATCACCATCAGGGCAGCGAACTCCGCAGACCTGCAGACAGCAAGCGATGCCATGGTGAAGGCCATGGAAGGCGTCCCAGGCAGCTCCGAAGTCGCCACGAACCTCGCTTCAACGCAGTCGGTGGTCCAGGTTCGCGTTGACCGGGCAAAGGCAGTGGCAGCAGGACTGACGGAGGAGCAGGTAGGCGCCTTCCTGGCATCCACCGTAAGCCCCATTCCGGCCGGTACGGTGCGGATCGAAACAAACGACTATCCGGTTCAAATCGGCGAGGGCACGCGCTTCACCAGCATTGCCGCAGTCCGTGCGCTCCAGCTCCCCACAGCCCGCGGTGGGGTGGCGCTGGAGACGATTGCCGCCGTCGAGCAGGTTGATACTCCCGTATCCATCACCAGTAGCAATGGGCAGAGGACCGCGAGGGTTACGGTGACGCCTTCCGGCTCCAACCTTGGCAGCGTCAGCGCCGCAGTGCAGGAAAGGCTGGCAGCTGTGGAACTGCCTGCAGGGGTCACGGCAACTATCGGCGGCGCCACCACACAGCAGGCCGAGTCCTTCCGGCAGCTGGGCCTGGCCCTTCTGGCAGCCATCGCGATCGTCTACGTGATTATGGTGGCCGCGTTCAAATCACTCGTGCAACCGCTCATCCTGTTGGTCTCCGTACCCTTCGCTGCTACCGGCGCAGTAGGCCTGCTGTTGGTGACAGGCGTTCCCTTGGGTCTGCCGTCACTGATCGGCATGCTGATGCTGGTTGGCATCGTGGTCACCAACGCCATCGTGTTGATCGACCTCATCAACCAATACCGCAAACCACATGACGGCAGTCCAGGCATGAACGTTGCCGATGCCATTACGCACGGTGCACGGCAGCGCCTCCGTCCCATCCTCATGACGGCATTGGCCACCGTTTTCGCCCTGACTCCCATGGCGCTGGGCCTCACGGGCGGCGGCGGGTTCATTTCGCAACCACTGGCCATCGTGGTGATCGGTGGACTGGTTTCATCCACTGCCTTGACACTGGTCCTGGTCCCGGTCCTTTACAAACTTGTGGAGGGTCGCCGGGAGAAGAAGGAGTTGCTGAAGGCCCTGCAGGACAAGCCGACTACGAAACGTGACGACGGACCCGGCGGCAGTGGGAGCAACGGCAGCTCCAGCAACGGATCTGGCGAGTTCCAGGACTGGACTACTGGAATGATTCCGCGCGTTACAGGCCGCCGCGCAGCGCATAATCCCGGAGAATAACGGGCTCCCCAACGCACTGACCCCTCTCTAGGCAGGGCCGGGAACAATTCCAGGCCCTGCCCTGTTACAGGTATCGATACATGCAAATGCATCTAGTTTGAGGTACACTGTTTACAGAGCCCGGGACCTCGGGCAGGGAGAAAGGCACATCATGCAGATCGGCGTATTCAGCGTCAGCGACATCACCACTGACCCCACCACGGGCCGCACGCCCACGGAGAACGAACGCATCAAGGCCTCCGTTGCCATCGCCAAAAAGGTGGAAGAAATCGGCATGGATGTCTATGCCCTGGGTGAGCACCACAACCGGCCCTTCTTCTCCTCCTCCCCCACCACCACCCTGGCTTACATCGCAGCACAGACCGAGCGCATCACGCTGTCAACGGCCACCACCCTGATCACCACCAATGACCCGGTCAAGATCGCCGAAGACTTTGCCATGCTCCAGCATCTCTCCGACGGCCGCGTGGATCTGGTCCTCGGTCGTGGCAACACAGCACCGGTATACCCCTGGTTCGGCAAGAACATCCAGGACGGCATTGAACTCGCCATCGAGAACTACAGCCTGCTCCGCAAACTCTGGGATGAGGACACGGTCAACTGGTCCGGCAAGTTCCGCACACCACTGCAGAACTTCACCTCAACACCGCGGCCGCTCGACGGCGTGGCCCCCTTCGTGTGGCACGGCTCCATCCGAACGCCGCAGATCGCGGAAGTTGCCGCTTACTACGGCGACGGGTTCTTCGCCAACAACATTTTCTGGCCCAAGGAGCACTACCAGCAGCTGATCGGCCTGTACCGCGAGCGTTACGAGCACTACGGACACGGCAAGGCAGACCAGGCCATTGTTGGCCTTGGTGGTCAGTTCTTCATGAGGAAGAACTCGCAGGACGCCGTCAAGGAGTTCCGCCCGTACTTCGACAACGCGCCGGTCTACGGACACGGACCGTCCTTGGAGGACTTCACCTCGCAGACTCCGCTGACCGTGGGCAGCCCGCAGGAAGTCATCGAGAAGACGCTGACGTTCCGCGAGGCCTTCGGTGACTACCAGCGGCAGCTGTTCCTGATCGACCACGCCGGCCTGCCCCTGAAGACTGTCCTGGAGCAGCTGGACCTCTTCGGCGAAGAAGTCCTGCCGGTACTCCGTAAGGAATACGCCGCCATGAAGCCAGCGCACGTGCCGGATGCACCGACCCACGCCTCACGCGTCGCCGCCGCGCTGGAAGCCACGGTCAGCGAATCCGCTACCGCTGGTGCTGCGGGGCAGGACGCCTGATGTCCAGCCCTTCGGCGTCCTCCGCCGTTCGCCTCGCCGCCGAAACCTGGGAGTCGTTGTTCCGCTCCCAGGTTGCGGTGATGCGGAAGCTGCAGTCGGGACCGGCATTCAAGACCCTGCCCGTCAAGGAATACGATGTGCTCTTCACGTTGTCCACATGCCCTTCGGGCCAGCTTCGGCTAAATGAAATCAACGACAAAGTCCTGCTGAGCCAGTCCAGCTTGAGCCGCTTGGTGGACCGTTTGGAGAAGCGCGGTTTGGTGGAAAGAACAACAGCGCCCGACGACGGCCGCGGAGTCCTGCTCTCACTCACCGAAGCGGGCAGTGAGCTTCAAAAAACCATCGGTCGGGAACATGTGCGGGACATCGCGCACTTGGTGGCGCCTGCGCTCACGGCCGAGGAGCAGCGGGAGCTTCTACGACTGACTGAGAAACTCCGCGCCTCGGTTGCGGGACACTAAAGCAATCCGCCCGGCACTAACGCAAGCTGACGAGCTCCCGGGGGTCCTCCACCGGGAGCTCTCCGTTTACCGACGCACTGACCTTGAGCGTTTTCAAGGACAGGCTGCCGCCCACGGTGGACAGGAACGCGGTATCCGATGAATCGCGTCCGGCAGTGATGCGGAGCATGGATTCGCGGGGAGCCAGTCCGGTGGGGTCGATGATGTGCCAGGCTCCGTTGATGTGTGCCTCGGCAACAGCATGGAAATCCATGGGACTCAGCCCTGGAGCATACACCGCAGCCAGACGCGCAGGAACGTCTTTGGACCTCAACAGGGCGATTGCCAGATGCGCGAAGTCCCGGCACACACCTTTGCGGTGAAGCAAGGTTTCCACGGCTCCGTCAGTTCCCCGCGACGATCCGCTGACATACCGCAATTCCCCGTACACCCAGTCGCGTACCGCTTGGAGCAGTTCGGGACCTTGCAGGCTGCCGAACTCGGCATAGGAAGTAGGCAGCAGCCTGTCTGACTCCGCGTACCGGCTGGGCCTGACGTACCTGATGAGCTCCATCGGGCTGGACGTATCAGGCTCTCCAAGGCCATGAACCGTTGCCCGGTAGTCCACTGTTACCTCGCTGGGCTCGGTGAACTCCAAGTAGTGGAAGCGGCCGCCATGGTGGTCGCTGAGTTCTGCAAAGGGAACCTCGGCACCATCCATGGTGATGGACAGGGTTTCCTCCACTGCGTCGTAGCCATGGTTGTTGGCCACAGCTATAGCCATGGCCACCTTGGTGTTGGCTGCAGTCTTGAAAACGAGCGAGGCAGCAACATTGCGTTCCATTGATCTCCGGGGTGGGTTGCGGCGGGTATCCCAATCGCCGCCGTATGTGTGAATCAGCCAATCGCAGGACTACAGATTGACCTTCAGAGACAGTAGCATCCGTTGGACATTGGCGAATTCAGGTCCGTGGACCACGTACTTCGCGGCCAGGTCCAGAGTATCGAAAGCCTTGGCCGGGGCCACCTTCTCGTCAGCGGCGAAGGCGTGGATCGCCAGGACATCGCCAAAGGAGATATCGCCCTTTCCGGCAGGGCCCTGAACCCGGTTCCGCAGTTCACAGGACTGCCCGTCAGCACCCGCCACCATGTTGGTGATGCCGTAGGAGCCAAAAAATTTGTAGCCCTGGACCACACGGAAAACCACTCGCGGATCAATGGTCTCCGGGCCATCCGAGTGCGGGACGTCCAAGGGCACGCTGCTGATCACGACGTATGGGCGGGCCTGCCCGGCGGGGCAGGCAACGGGCGCAGCTGAGGGCAGGCCTGTTTGGAGGGTGGCGATATAGCGTCCTTCAGCATCCTTGACCTCCACCTTCACGGCATGGGCCAGCGAGCCCGCCTCCGGCGTCACTGACTGCGCTATCCACTCCTGCGGTAGCTCAAAGCTAACGGTCTTGGCGGAGTCTGTGTACGTCTTCCACGACACCGCCGTTGCCGCCGGGCTGGGTCCCGCGCTGGCCGAAGGGCTCGCGTCTTCGGTGGAGGTTACGGACGGCGAGCCGGCCGCGGAGCCCGTTGCCGGCGTCGTGCTTTCCGCAGTGCCGGTCCCTGATTCCGAACTGTTGGGTTGGGACCCGGCCGTCGAGGTTACTTGCGGGCCTTTGTTCTCAGCGGAGCAGGATGCTGTAGCCGCGAGTACGGCACCAGCCAGTACCACGACAGCGAACCGCATCGGAATGCGGCGCAGGTTCAGGATGCCCTTCATGAGCTCAGCCTAGCTGCGGCGATCCCGCGACACGCACAGGACTAGGCTGAGGGTATGGCTCCCGATCAACAGGACTATTTCGAGGACGACATCCCCACTATGTCAGCGGTTGATATAGCCGACTGGCGCCTGCGGACGTTCGCTCTCTACGACAAGGTGCGCCAACTCGCAGCCACCAGCCCTTTCGACGCGCACGTGTTTTGGCGGCAGGAACGGGACCTGATGTTCGCCACGCATCCTGCTTCAGCGCTGACCGCCGGCATGAAAGCCTCATTTTCCGGGCTACGTACCGCTGATTACGATCCCTCTTTCCGCATGTACGCCGCCCTGTCGCCCGAAGGAGCCGGCCAGGAGATGAACGTCGAAACCGGGACTGACGGCGTGGTGCCCTTTACAAGGATCGGCACCCTTGAGCTACCCGGGCTGGGTTCCTTGGCCGCCTGGCGGCTTAGGAGCTATGGCGGCGGCATCTTCGTGCCCTTCCGTGACTCGACAGCCGGCAAAGACGGCGGAAGCTACGGAGCGGGAAGATACCTTCTGGACACGGTCAAAGGCTCGTTCCACGGGACTCGGGGAACCGGCGCTGAACAAGAGTTCGTGCTGGACTTCAACTTTGCGTACAACCCGTCGTGCGCCTACAACGAAGCTTGGGCGTGCCCGCTGGCCGGTCCGGCCAACCGCTTGGCGGCAGAAGTACCTGTGGGAGAACTTTACCTGGGCTAGCCGAGCAGCCCACCAGGGCCAAAGGCTGCGAGCGCCGCAACGGCGGCCAATATTGTCAGGGGCGCCACGATCAGGCCGAAGAGCGCGTATCCCTTCCACTTGATCAGCACGTTCATCCGCACCAACCGGTCGTGCCACAACAGGGTGGCCAGTGATGCCCAAGGCGTGATCAAGGGCCCTGCGTTCACTCCCACCAAAAGGGCGGCCATCCTCCGGGGGTTTCCTGCCAGTGGTTCGGCCAGCAGGTAGGCGGGAAGGTTGTTGACCACGTTGGAGCCCAAGGCTCCCGTCATGGCCAGTCTCAGTAGTTCAAAGAACCCATCCCCCTGCCCGGCCACATGGCCAAGAAACACTGATGCTCCGAGGTATTGGCTTGCCTCGACCACCAGGAAGAGACCGCAGGTAAACAGCAGCAGTGACCAGGGAATCAACGTCACCCTCAGCACTTTTGGCCTACGGACTGCGAACGCTGCCGCAAGGATGGCCGCAGCTGCCCCGGCAGGAATCCAGATGGCAACCCCGGATACCAGCGCCGGCAACAGCAACAACAGGACCACGGCACTGATGACTAGCAGGACGTTGTCGGCGGTTGCCTTGGACGAAATGCCTTGGGCTGGACGGGTGGAATCGCGCGCATAGGTCTTGCGTAGTTCGCGCCGAAAAACGATGGCTATGAACGCCAAGGGGACCAGGACGGCGGCCAAGGACGGCGCCCACAGCAGATGGGCGAACTCTGCGGGACTGATTCCGCCCAGGTTGTGTTGCGCCAAGAGGTTGGTCAGGTTGGAGATGGGAAGCAACATGCTGGCGGTGTTCGCGAGCCACACCGTGGTCAGGGCAAAGGGCAGGACAGGCAGGCCCGCTTGGCGGGCAACGGGGACCACCACCGGGGG
>NZ_AKKK01000028.1 GCF_000281065.1 Arthrobacter sp. M2012083 | reverse complement strand
CCAAAACCATCCACGTCTGGAAAACAGAAAAAGCACTCGTCGCCGACACCTGCCAGGAAAACCCCAACTCCTGGGGCTGCCCCGGCGCAGCAACCCAAGGACGTTGAGCCCAGCGACTCCTCCCCGATCAGGCGGAGGAAGCAGGTTGCAGAAGAGGCAGCGATATAGAGCGGGCCGCTGGAAGCGGTTTGCCAAGCTCAGTCAAGGCTCGCCGGGCCATGGCGACGTCGTTCACGCATATACCATCCACACTAAGACGGGCTGCGGCGCTGATCTCTTCGCCTGTCTCCAACGTCCACGGAAACACCTTCAGTCCCGCGGCATGGGCTATGGCGACCAAACCGGCGTCGAGAATTCCAACAGCCGGCGCAACGGCGGACGCTCCGGTGGCCAAGGCCGCGTCCACCAGGTCTTGAGCAGTCGACGGGTAGAGTCCGGGAGACCGGGACGGGGTTGCCCTGCTGAGCGCGACCAAAGGGACTCCCGGCAAGATGCCGGACATTGCCCTGATGATTTGGGGATCAAAGCTGCGGACCCGCAAGGCTTGTTCATCTTGATGAGCCGCCAAGACCTTGGACAGCACCGTCACAATCCCATGACCGTACTCGTCCCAGGCGGACCCCTCTGTCTTGACCTCAATATCCAAAATGACGCCACTGGCATTGGCAAAACGCAGAAGGGCCAAGGTTTCAGAAAGTGATGGCACACGGCTTTCGATATCGACGTCGGTTGTCGTTGCGGGGTGCTTCTCTATTTTGGCTTCACGAAGCTTCTCAAGCCTGATGTCCCGATCATCGATGACCGCATCGTGGCGCAGCGCAAGCTGGCCATCAGAAGTGAGCCAGACGTCAACTTCAATGGCGTGGACGCCAAGACGGAGCGCCTCGACGAAGCTCGCCAGGGTGTTGCCATGACGATCGGCCAATACGCCCCGATGTCCTTGAATCTCAATCACTTGTGCTCCCTACTCGACTTCGTCAACGACGGAAACTTCGGTAACAGTGGAGAGCTGGGAGAGCTTAGCGACAATGTCCGATGCAGCCATGGTGCCTTCAATTTCCAACTCGATTTCAACGAGATCAGACACAGCGGTTTCCGTGCCTTGCATCAACCGGTCCATCACGCCCTTGGATTCGCCGGAACCCCGCATGGTGGCAAAGCCTTGAACGCGGAATCCTTGCTCGGTACATGTATGGAGAACGTCCCTCAGGGCGCCTACCCCATCCACGTAGCTAACTCTGAGAAGCCACTGGTTCGGAAAGCCGAACCGAAGTTTGCCGGTCAGCACAGGGTAGACGTAGACGATGATGAAATGGGCTGCAGTAACGAACACCGCGGGAAACACCAATCCTGCTCCCGCGGCAGTGCCGACAGCCGCAGTCACCCAAACGGAGGCGGCTGTGGTGAGGCCTCGCACCTGATTCCGCCTCACGAATACAAGCCCCGCCCCGATGAACCCGATGCCGGACACCACCTGTGCGGCCAGGCGGGAGGGATCCAACCTCACCAAATCAACCGCCAGCACATCACTGAACCCGTATTTGCTGACCACCATGAACAGCGCAGCACCCAAACCCACCATCGCGTGTGTTCGCATACCAGCCGATTTGTTTTTGCTTTGACGTTCGAATCCAATGGCGGTGGACAATACCAGCGCCACGGCCAAGGCCAAGCACATATGCCACCACTGCGTATCAGCACTGAAGATCACTTCATGCTCCTGTTCCTGTTACTCGGTTGGACCCCCTTCTTCTGTCGTCCGGATGGAAGACCCAGTCCGATAGCGGATGTTCCAGGCAGAAGCTGTTCAAAAGTAGTCGCGGCGTGAGCCGGTCTGGCTGTAATGCTTCCAAGGGGTGGACGTACCAGTCAATGGATCTGCACATTTGTGCAGATCCGCGCTCAAGGGTTTGTCAGAATGTAACTACATGCTATTTTCAGCGCCCACATGAGGGCGGAAGCCCTGCACTGGCAACGAAAACAGCGATATCCACAATCCCAAAAAGAACCCTTGTGGTGGCACTCGCAAGTGTGTATGTTGAGAAATGACCTGAGGTTAGGTTGTCAGGTCAAACAAATGCTTTTCAACAAGTGCTAAATCGCCCGGACAGCGATGACGAGGGGGTCAACGTGAGGGTTCTCTATGGGCAGATCAAACACACATGGCGCACCGGCCACCGTCTCTGCGGCGCCGGGTGGAATGCATGAACGGGTTCACACGGAAAGCCACGGTGCGCAATCAAGCCGGGTGTCGGTCAACAGACCGCCAATAGCCGGTATCAAGAGGCGACGCTGGAATCGAAAGACACAAAGGGATGCCTGGGTATTTGTCGCATTCGCGGCACCCAATGTCCTGCTCATCCTCCTATTCACTTACCGACCGCTCATCACGAACATCTACTACTCCACTCTGGACTGGACCCTGGGGTCCGCCAGCGCCACCGCCGTGGGCGTAGGCAACTACGTGGAGTTCTTCACCTCCCCGGATGCTTCTAACGTCTTGGCCGTAACGGCCGTATTTACCATCACAACTGTTGGTGGCGCGATGATTCTGGGTCTTCTGGTTGCGCTTGCGCTGAATCAGAAACTCAAGGGCAGGACCTTTGCGCGGGCCGTGGTCTTCGCCCCCTACGTCCTCTCAGGCGTGGGCGTTGGTTTGGTATGGCTGTTCATTTTCGATCCGACGTACGGCGTCCTTTCCTGGATCCTTCGCGGTGTGGGGCAAGCAAGTCCGCAGTGGGTAAATGATCCGAAGCTTGCTCTGGTCATGGTCACCATCGTTTATGTCTGGAAAAACCTCGGCTACTGCGCCGTGGTGTATTTGGCCGGCCTTCAGTCCATTCCCACGCAGCTTATGGAAGCCGCGGCCTTGGACGGTGCCAGCAATGTCAGGCGCTTCTTATCGATTGTGGTTCCCCTGCTGTCCCCCACCACGTTCTTCCTCCTGATCACCTCATTACTAAGCTCCCTGCAAGCGTTCGACATCATTCGGATCATGACACCGTCGGGCAACGGAACCAGCACGTTGATCTTTGATTCCTACCTTCAAGCGTTCGGTTCCTACAACCGGGCGGGGTACTCGGCGGCCATTTCCGTTGTGTTGTTCGTAGGCCTGCTCGTCATGACCGCCGTGCAATTGCGGTTTGTGGAGCGAAAGGTTCACTACTCATGAGCGATACCACTGAAGCTCCTCCCACCAGGGACCGTCCGCTCTCCTGGCAAAGCCTGGGCAGGACCATCGCGGGAGGCTACGTTCCACTCATTCTGGCAACGCTCGTTGTTTTCGTCCCTCTACTGTGGATGATGTTGTCGTCATTGAAGGCACCGGGGGAAATAGTCACAACAAACCTGACGCTGCTTCCAAAAGACCCGACCCTGCAGAATTATGCGGACGCAGCGTCCACTGTGCCGTTCGCCCGGTTCTTCCTCAACAGCGTCATCGTTACCGTTGTTGGGTCCACGATCAAATGCATCCTCGCCGTCCTTACGGCCTATGCATTGGTCTTTGTCCGGTTTCCGTTCAAAAGGGCTATCTTCCTGCTGATCCTGGTTGCACTGATGGTCCCACCGCAGGTTTCGGTTCTTCCCAACTACGTGTTGATAGCTGGAATGGGAGGTCTGAACACCTATTGGGGGATCATCCTCCCCGGCCTGGGAACCGCGTTCGGCACGTTCCTCCTGCGCCAGCACTTCCTCACCCTGCCTCCAGCAATCATGGAGTCGGCGGAAATCGACGGCGCGGGACACTGGCGGAAGCTCTGGAAAATTGTTGTGCCGGTGTCAGTGCCGAGCATCGCGACAGTTGCGTTGGTAACCATCGTTTCCGAATGGAACGAATACATTTGGCCGCTCATTGTCACGGACCATCCGGACATGATGACGCTTCCTGTCGGGTTGACGCAGCTGGTCAATAGCGATGGCAGCACGCAGAACTGGGGCATGCTCATGGCCGGCGCCGTGATCGTCCTGCTGCCGATTCTGGTCATCTTTGCTGCATTGCAGCGTTACATCGTCTCCGGCCTCACTCAAGGCGCAGTTACAGGCTGAAGCCCAACACATCGAAGTTCTGCTCAATGCGCTTCGACTACTAGAAAGGCAGCTTTTCCATGTCGATATCACTTACCCGAAAGCACTTCCTCGGTTTGGCCGGCGCCACTCTCGGCGCCGCCGCTATGGCAGCGTGCGCCGGCCCTTCCACCGACGGTGCCGGCACGGCACTCAAGACGCTCTCCCCGGACGAATGGTCCAAGGTCAAACCCGCCGCAAGTATCAGCTTCATGTCCAGCCACCCAGGGAAATCCCGGGACACGGAAATGAAGCTGATTGAAGCCTTCCAGTCAGCAAACCCGGGCATCACTGTCAACCTCATCACGGGTGGCTCAAACTACGAGGAAGTGGCACAAAAGTTCCAAACGGCCCAGGCAGGCAGTGAAGTACCCGACGTCGTTGTCGCTTCCGACGTGTGGTGGTTCCGGTATGCGGTCTCGGGCGCCATCCTGCCAATCGACGATCTCCTGAAAGCGGTCAGTGTGAGCACTTCCGACTACAGCCCCGGCCTGATCGGGGATTACAAACACGCGAATCAGCAATGGGCCGTCCCGTACGCCCGCTCCACACCGTTGTTCTACTTCAACAAGGACCATTTCAAGGCTGCCGGAGTGCCTGAACGCGCACCTGCAACCTGGGAAGAATTCGCCGAGTGGGCGCCCGGAATCAAGGAGGCCAACTCGTCGAACTCCGGATACCAGAATGCCTATCAATACCCGGCGATCGCAGGTTATGCCGGGTGGACCCTGCAGAACGTTCTCTGGGGACAAGGCGGTAGCTGGTCAAAGGAATGGGACATCACGGCTGACTCCGAGGCTTCCACAGCTGCAATGCAGTGGGTGCAGGATTCCATCGTGAAACATGGCTGGGCGGGAGTCTCGTCCAAGAACGCCATCACGGATCTGCAGGCCGGGGCGGTAAGTGCCACCATCAGCTCGTCCGCAGATCTGGCCGCCACTTTAAAGGCGGCGAAGGAAGCAAACATGAGGATCGGCGTCGGATTCTTGCCGGGAGGCTCTGCTGCGAGCACGCAAGTTTGCCCAACCGGCGGCTCCGGCTTGGTGATCGCCAGCAAGACTTCACCGGAACGTCAACTGGCAGCCGCCAAATTTGTGACCTTCATGACCAACGCACAAAGCACAACGGCTTTGTCTGCAGCTACCGGGTACCTTCCGGTGGCTGAAGCAGCAGATATCTCGTCGATTGTTGCACATACACCGGAGTTCAAAACCGTGGTGGATCAGCTCAAGGTAACCAGGACGCAGGACTTCGCGCGCACGTTCCTCCCCGGCGGAGACCAGGAGTTGGCCAAGGCTGCTACGAAGATCATGAACGAAAAGGCCGATGTGAAGTCGACGCTGACCGAGCTCAGAGGAACCTTGGAAGGTATTTACAACAAGGATGTGAAGCCCAAACTAAAGGCCTAGTATCGCTTGCGGTACCGTGCGAGCGTCGCCGCCCTCAGGGTGTGCGACGCTCGCCTGGCGAAAGGAAAGCCCAACTTCCGGGGGATTCCCCAGCGCAAAAGTCGGGCTAAGCCGAAATACGCGTCAGACCGGCCTCAACAGCATCGAGGCAGCGCGTTACTGCAGCGCGGGGCTCCAGCGAGTAGGAGCCGTCACCAAAGAGTTCAAAGGTCAAGGCTCCGCTGTAGTCCATCTGGCTGAGTTCGCGCAAAATCTCATCCAGATCCAGAAAGCCGTCACCCCAAGCCAGGTGTCCCGTGGGAGCACCGTCAATCAGGTGAACGTGTCGAATGTCCTCGCCGAAAGCCTTGGCATAGTCGATGATGCTTTCTCCCGCTGCTGCCATGGCAACAGTGTCAATCACCACGCCCAAAGTCGGGGAACCGACGTCGTCGAGCATTGAACGGAGTGCGCCGACGTCAGATACTAGGTTCGACTCGACACGTTGAAGGGGCTCAAGGACGCAGGCCACACCCAGTTCGGCGGCCCGCTGTGTGATGTCTTGGAGACCTTCAACGGACCGCACCCAAGCAACCTCAACTGGTTCGTCCTCGTAGCCTCGTCCCGCCGTCAGGAACAAAAGCGGAGACTCCAGCTCACTGCACACCTCCGCCGCACGTAAGAAGTACTGCACGCTTTGATTTCTGAGCCCCTGCTCCCCCGAGGCGATGTTGACGGGATAGGCAACCTGCTCCGGGGTAAGGCAGGCAACGGCGAGCTCCCGCTCCAGCAGCAGTCTCCTCACTTTTCGCAGATGCGCTGAATCAGCGTGGGGAATGTGAAGGTGCGGGGCAATGCCCCAGATCTCCACCTCGGTCCTTCCCAGTTCGGCCATGTCATCGAGGCAACGCTCAAGGGTGTGGTGCTGGTAGGCGAAGTTTGAACCGGTGACCTGATCCAGGCCCAGTACGCTCATACCTACTTACCAACTCCATCGGCGAGTCCACGGATAAAGTACCGCTGCCCGGCGAAGAAGAGCACAATCACTGGGATTGCCGCGATGGCCATGCCCGCGAACACCACAGGGTAGTCCGTTCCGTGCTTGGACATAAGATTCGTCAGCCCAACCGGCAGGGTTTGCAACGCTCCCCCGCTGGTGAAGACCATGGCAAACAGGTACTCGTTCCACGTAAACAGGATGTTGAGGAGGACAGTCGAAACCAGGATCGGCTTGCACATGGGCAAGATGACCTGCCAGAACGCCCGGGCTTTGGAAGCGCCGTCCACTGATGCTGCCTCATCCACCTCTGCGGGTAGATCCATCATGTAAGCCCGGATGAGGAACGTTGTGAACGGAACACGGAACGCCGTGTACAGAATCAGCAGTGCCCAGAGATTGTTGTAGAGACCCAAGCTCTGGAACATCTTGACCAGCGGAATCAGGGCAACCGTGGGAGCAAGCATGAGGCCGCCAAGGATGAGAACGAGCACCACCCTGTTGAAGGGGATGTTCACCCTGGTCAATCCGTAGGCTGCCCAGGCACTGATGAATACAGTCGCAACGGTGGAAGCAACCGTGACCAAAACGCTGGTAGTCAGGTAATCACCCACTCCCCGATTCCATGCAGTGACGTAGTTATCCCATTTCCAGGCAATGGGCAGGGCGAAGGGATTGGAGAACAGCTCGGAGTTGGACTTCACGCCGTTCAGCATCATCCAGACCAACGGATAAATAACGACGACGGCGAGGGCAACCAGGAACGCTTTGATCAGGACCCGTCCGAGTACCAGCAGTACAGCTGAGCGCGTCACCATTGGACCCTCCTTTTCTTGGAGATACGAAGCTGAATGACGGCCAGAACCAGCGTGATGATGAAGACAGCAGTGGCGACGGCGGCCGCGTAGCCAAAGTCGTTGCGGACGAACCCGCTTCTGTAGAGCCAAGTGCCCAGGACCTGGCTGGAATTGTTCGGTCCTCCGCTGGTCATCACCATGACCTCGTTGAACACTTGGAAGGCTCCGGACACCGTGACAATCATCATGAGGCCGGTCATTTCCCTGACGAGCGGCAAAGAAATCGAAAAGAATCGCTGAAGGGGGCCCACGCCGTCGATGGACGCTGCTTCATACAGTTCGGAGGGGATCCGCTGGAGTGCCACCGAGAAGAGAAGCGTGCAATACCCGAAGCCTTGCCACTGACTCATGGCGATGATGGCAAAGATCGCCGTGTTTTCCTGGCCCAGCCATGCTTGGGTGAAGTTTCCGAGGCCCAGGAAGTCCAGGGACGCGTTCAGGATGCCCATCTCGGGTTCGTAGATGAAGTAGAACAAGAGTCCCGCGACTGTCAGTGAGATAGCGGAGGGTACAAAGTAAACGGCTCGAAGGATGCCCCTCCAACGTTGGCTTCGTAGTCCCTCGATCATGGCAGCGAGGATCATCGCCCCGAATACCTGGAATGCGATGGAGATGATCGCGTAGAGAGTGTTGTTAAGGAGTGACTTCCAGAAGATGGGGTCATTGAACATGCGGACGTAGTTATCCGCTCCCACAAAGGTTTGTCGGCCACTGTAGATATCCCACTTGAGGAAACTGAAGCCAAGGTTCTGCACCAAGGGCAGGTAGGCGAACACACCCAGCAGCAGGACCGCCGGCAGCACCCACACAACGTTGCGCCAGCGACGCGTTCGGGCAGACTTGGCAGCCCGGTCTTTCGGTGACTTAGGGGAAACGGGCGCCGGAGGCGGGGCCGCCGGCTTCCAGGCAGTATCGGAAACGGTCATGGCTTTGCCTGCTACTTTGCTGCACTGGAAGCAGCTCGGACGGAGGCAAGAACCTGATCGGGGGTCTGAGTTCCGGCCACCAAGGCCTCCCCACCGGCGAGCCAGGCATCAGCCACCGCGGGAACAGTGACGGAGTCCAGCCAGGTAATCGCCGCCGATGCTTCATTGACTTGTTTGATGCCCTCGATGACTGGTCCGGAAGAATTCTCCGTGGAAACTGCGCCCTTGACTGCGCTGGGCTGCCCATACGGCGGAGCAGAGAGTTTCGCAGCATTCTGGCTGTTGGTGGCGAACTTCATGAAATCAGCTGCAAGTGCGGCGTTCTTGGAACGTGCATTGATGATGTAGCCCTCGGGGGAACCTTCAATGGCCTTCGTATCGCCCTTGGCGTCTGTCGCCGCCGGAAGCTTGAAGATACCCAATCCATCCTGCTTGAGCTTTGAATCGGCAGATGCGGTGGAGTCGAACTCAAGGATTTCCTGGTAGTACATACCTGACTTCCCCTCGGCCAAGGCCTGCTGCGCCGTGGTGTAGAGAACACCGTTGGAGTCCTTACCGCTACCGGTGCACTCATTGACCAAAGTGGTGAACTGGTCCATGGCCTTGAGATAACCCTTGTCCTCAAGCTTGGCCGTTTCCGGGCTGAAGTCGGCTTGCAGCGTCCCGGCCGGCACCTCGTAGGCGAAAAGTTGCTGCAGGTAGTGCAGCCCCGGCCAACCGTCCTTGTTACCGAACGAGATCGGCTCGTAGCCGGCTCCCTTGAGCACGGAGCACGATGAGATGAGTTCATCGAAGGTGGACGGCGGCGTGAGGCCCAGTTCTTTGAAGATCCGCTGGTTGTAACCCATGAACTTGCCGTTGTTGTAGAGCGGGACCGCAAAGTACTTACCGTCCTTGGCAAATGCCTTCAGCGCGGACTCGCCGAAGTTATTCCCCCACTCTGTGCCGGGGGCAATAACCGGGGTCAGATCTGCCGCGAGTCCTCCATCAATGAAGTTGTTGGCCCAGCTGCCAGCCCAGGTGAAATAGATGTCCGGCATGGCTTGGGACGCAGTCAGCGTCTTGGTCTTGTCCTTGATGCTCTGGTCCGTCTCCTGGATGAGATCGAAGGACACTTCCGGGTGCAGCTTCTTGTACTCCGCCGCCAGATCCTCAAAGTACGGTTCCAGCGGGTCTCCGCCAAACTTCGTGAGGATGCTGAGGGTTCCTGCGTACTGTGGCTCAGCGTTGGGATCCAGGACAGCAGCCGGCTGGCTACCGCCGTCGGAACAGCCGGTCAGCGCCAAAGCGGCGCCAGCCATCAATGCCATCAGTGATTGGGTGCTTTTACGCATCATGTCTTCTTTCGGTCGAAGGGCCGATCAGCCGGGGGTCCTCTACGGGAGTGGGAAGTCATGCCCGCCGTTGGGATGTGCTTCACGGAGACGGGCTGAAAGGGTAACTGCTGGAGTGGGACTGGGGGATGGAACTTGTGATACCGGTACCACAGTGAATCATGATTTGAGGCAGCGGGGAAGAGAGCTAGAGGAAATTACAGGAGGGAATTTCTATTCGCCGCGGGCAGCGCGCACAGGGCCGTCCGAGGAACGGGCGACCAGCAGCGAGGGCAGAACGTGCTTCTTTGGGGCAGACGTATCGCCGTCAATCCTTGCAATGAGCTGCTGGGAAGCGACCGCCCCCATTTGGCGCATGGGTTGCTGGATCATGGTCAGCGGCGGATCCATGACGGCAGCCCAAGGGCTGTCGTCGAACCCGATCAGGGAGACGTCCTTTGGCAGGCGCAGGTTTTTGGCACGGAGCGAATGAAGAGCCCCAACCGTCGCCTCGGTCTCGGTGGTGAAGATGGCAGTCGGAGGGTCGGCAAGAGCCAGCATTCCACTGACAGCCCGCGTCGCCTGGCCCTCATTCTTGAGAACGTGAGTGATAAGAGCTGTGTCAAAGGGGATTCCGGCCTCTTCGAGCGCGTCGAGGTAACCCCTCAGCCGTTCGCCATCACTCCAGAGGGCCTCATCCAGGATGCTGTGCATTTGTTTCAAGTCCGTCGCAGGGCTCAGGGTCACTGGCCCCCAGGCGAACGCTATGCGCCGATGACCGTTGTGAATGAGCGAGGCTACGGCCGATCGCGCAGCTTCCCGGTTGTCGATGACCACCGAATCCGTCTCCAGCTTGTCCACCAAACGGTCGATAAGCACTACAGGAGTTCCGCGATCAATGGCATTGGACAGATGCGAGACGTCGTCGCTCCGGCCTGCCGCGGAGGCCACAACGAGGCCATCCACTTGCTTTGCCAGCAAGACAGCAATGGCATCGCGCTCCAGCTCAAGCTTCTCGTCAGTGCTCAGAATGATGGCGTCATAGCCGGCCGTTTTCGCCGTTTCCGAGATGCCTTTGAGCACGCCCGAGAAGAACGGGTTGGCCACATCCGCCAGCACAATTCCAAGGGTTTTGGTAACCCCTGTGGTCATGCTTCGAGCCAGCGTGTTCGGTTGGTAGCCCAATTTCTCGGCGGCCCGCATCACCTTGGCACGCGTGGCTTCACTGACCGAACCGTAGTTCCCAAGGGTTCGGGCGACCGTGGCCCTCCCCACTCCCGCAGCTGCTGCTACTTCGGTAATGGTGGGGGCAGCCGGGTGGTTCTGATGATCCGTCGCCATCCGGCCCCCTTCAGTTGTGGAATCCGCGTTTGCGGTTCCGTCCGTTGATTTGTCTCTGCATCAGATCCTAGTAGCTACCGCGACGGCCCGGCCGCTACCTCGACTGCCCTGCCGTATCCAAAGGCGCCCTCCACATAACACTGAGCCGCGGCCGACTCCGCGCCACGAGCCAGGGCTTTCTGCAAAGCGTCGGCCGGCGGCCGGTACGCCCGGCTCCAGCCTGAGCCAAGCAGGCTGACCACGAGTCCCGCCAGGAACGCATCCCCGCACCCCATGGTGTCCGCGAACCTAAGCGGGTCGGTGGGTGCCGCTGCCTGCGTGAGGAAGCGTTCGCCGTCGTACATCAGTGCGCCTGACTGTCCGCACGTCCCGACCACAAGCGAAACGCCCGCCGCATGGGCTCGCCTGAGGTCATTTTCGACGGCGGCAACGGTCATGTTTCCGCACGACAAAAGCGCCAGGTCCACGTAGGGCGCCGTCTGCATCAAATAGGAGTCTGTTCGACGCTCCGGCTCGGACGAGTAATCAAAACTGACCAGCGTCCCGGTGCTTCGAACGGCAGGCAACTGGGTCTCAGACGCAGAATAGACGCTGGAATGCACCAGATCGGCTGAGGCCAGGTACTTCAGGTGTTCATCCTCCAGCGCGAAGGGATCACTAGTGGTGACGCCTCCTTCATTCCAGCCCAGGAAGATCCGATCGCCGTCCACCACTTTGATTTCAGTGACCCCGTTGAGGCCGTCGCGGATGATGCACCGACTGGTGTCAACCCCCTCCGCGTCAATGGCATCGCGGACAAAAGCGCCCAGCGGATCCGAGCCAAAGACGCCGAGGTAGGCAGACTCAACGCCCAGCCGGCGGGCAAAGACCGCGACATTGACGCAGTTTCCCCCCGGGTACATCACTTTGCGGTCGAGAAAACGGTCCACGATGTTGTCCCCGAACCCGATTACTTTCATGCTCTTCCTGTCTCGAAGCTGCGGGCCCGGGCAGAGCCGGGCCCGCAGCGCGGCCTGATGCCTTTGCGGGCGTCGTGTTGGTCAGTATTCGACCACCCGGTAGTAGCGGCGCAGGTCCAGGGAGTGGTTGCGGACGCGTTCGAGGTGCTTGCTGAAACGGTCAAGAACCGTGTCCAGAATCAGCGGGGCAAGAAGTGCACGGAATCGTGGGCTAACCCCCGGGAGTTCGTAATCCTTGCTGTCCAGCAAGGTGGTGTTCTTGTTGTAGTTTTCGGCGAACTTAGCCACGCGGTCCATCAGCGGGCGGGTCTCATCCTCGCCCAGGAGCAGCATGAGGCTGGTGTCTTCCTCGATGAGTTCCAAGGAACCGTGGAAGAACTCTGCACCGTGCACGCGGGTTGTGCGAAGCCACTGCATCTCTTCGAGGATGCACATGGAATAGAGGTAGGTGAGGCCCCAGAGGTTTCCGGTGCCAACCAGGAAATGGTAGTCAGCATCCTTGTTCTTCTCGGCAAACGCTTCCGCCACTGATTCTGCTTGACGGGCGACGCCGACCAAGCTTTCTGGGACGGTCTTTAGTTCCGTTGCCAGCTCTTCGTATCCTTCAAATTCGCCCCGCGCCGCGAGGAGTCGGGTGCTCAAAAGAATCATGGGAATGTCGAACGGCCAGGTTTTGGGCTCGGTCACCAGGGCAACGTCCAGTGCTTTGGCGAACGGGCTTTCTCCGAATCCTGTGAACCCAACGGTGTAGGCGCCCTTGGCTTTAGCAAACTCGATGGCCTCGATGACGTCTTCCGTGGTGCCCGAAACTGAGGCAAAGACAGCTACGGATCCGGGGCCGAACGTGGGGTCATCCGTGAGCATGAGCTCTTTGCCGATGGACGCGCGGACAGGCAGGGTGGAGCGGGACCGGATGAAGTGCTCGTACGGCAGCATTGCGGCGTAGGTTCCGCCGGCGCCGATGAGGAACAGGTTGGTCAGTTCCCGCTCCTGAATGGAGTCGACAACCGATTCGATCTGCTCCTGCAACGCCAGTGCGCTGCGGGTCTGAGTGAGGAATTCCTCTTCTTTGAAGCCAAGCACGGATGGTCCTTTCAATATGACGCTGAGAGAGTTGAAACATGTTGATACCGGTATCAACATGTGGTCATCATGGTGTCATGGGGAATCGGGGGCGTCAATAGATTGGGCTGGGTTGGTTGGTTTCGCCGGTGTCCTCGGTAGTCACCGTGGTGATGGCGATTGCATTCATGTGGTGTTCGTCCTTCTTGTCCGAAAAGTTGGGTGGGTGGGGCGACCAAACGTGACCGGCCAGCTTCCCCTCTCCCCCGATGCTTCTATGTCTGTCAAGCGGTGGGTGGGGCGCTCGTGGTGAGTGGCCAGCTTCCCCTCTCCCCCGTTGTTTTGGCTGCTGGCGAAGCTTGCGGAACTGTGCCCGACGGAGGCCTATCTACCCTTGGGCAAGGTGTGGGAAATTTCCCGGAGGAAATAAGCGACGCAGGAGCGCCGGAGGGAAATTCCTGCACCGCAGGCCCCGGAGCGAAGCGGAGGGGCTAGACGGGGTGGAGCGGGCACGTACAATCCGTCAGGACAGCAGCCAAAACAAGAAGAATGCTTCTGCAGCCCGAGCGAACGAGGACCGTTCTGCAGCGCTCGACGCTGCGCTCTGTCACCGCGCCCGTTGACGGCGGCACGCGGATTCCTTGTGAGCGCGCTAGTTGGCAGCCTTCTGGTCGGCAAGCGCTCGTGAGCGCCGGTAAAAGGTTGCCCGGGACATTCCTAAGTCGCGGGCAACCTGCGCTGCGGATTCGCCGCCGTTGACCAGCTGGACGGCACTTCGGATCTGGCTATCGGTGATCCGGCGGGGCCTGCCACCAAGGTCCTTGCCCGCTTCTCTTCGCTTGTTGATGGAATCCGTGACGCGTTCGCGCCTGATCTCGTGTTCCATCTGAGCAAGGGCGGCATGATCGTGAACAGCATTGAGCCCATGGGAGTTGCTGTGTCGACGTCGCCTCCGCCCAAGTTCAGTACGCGTCGCCCGGCGCGCCTGCTGCGGAGTTCATCGGCGAGGGCCAGCATGTTCTGGGCGGATCTGCCGAGCCTGTCCATAGTCGTGATGACAAGGGTGTCTCCCTCGATCAGTGCCTCGAGTGCTCGATCAAACTGGGGTCGTGAAGCGCGTGCTCCGGAGGCGCCATGGTCGATGTAGAGGTCATCGCGTCGGACGCCGGCGGCCAGCAGATCTGCCTGCTGCCGGTCGGTTGACTGCTGCCGTGTCGAAACTCGTGCGTAGCCGATAAGTTTCGCCATGGCCTGCCTCCGATGTGTCGCATAACTAAAGGTCAGTATGCCGATTTCACGGGCAGGTTTCGAGACATAGATACGAGAATCGCTGGTCTCTGAAAAGTTGCGCCGCGTCACGGGATCATGGGCTCAGCCGGACAGCGGCAAGAGACGTCTCGTATCCAGAGACAGCTTTGTGTGTAGCGTATAGGGCACCCTCACCGGGCAATTTGTCGGGCAGGGTATACGGGACAGTCTAAATATCGGCATCACGAAGTCGCAGGTCAGCATCTGGTCGTCCTGATAAAGGACCGGCTTACGGGCGCGGTCGTCTTAGGTCGAGCTACGGCTCCACACCGCAAGCTGGGGCTTCCAATCTGTGTTCACTTCTAACCGATAGGCAATGATTGGAATGTGCTTATCAACGGCTTTACTTTTCGCGGCTACAGAAGCTTCCCATCGGACCAGCCTGCAGTGCTCTACCCTCTTCGCAGAGTGAATCTCATTGCAGGGCAAAACAACACCGGTAAGTCGAACGTCTTGCGGGTCATTGCCGACACATTTTCTGACGATAGGAGGGCCTTCTCCCGGTGGGACCGCCCGCTTGGAGATGCGGAACACACTTTCGCCCGGACGGAGATATATAAGATTGCCGAGGTCCTCACTTGGGGGGATATGGAGAGGCAAGCTGCCAGCACCTTAGAGTATCTAGAACGTTTTCTTCGTCTCCCAGGGATAGTTTTTCAAGAAGATACCGACGGAGTGAGCTTCGGAGTTTCCGGCCAGGGCAGCATCGACCACGACGCCCTCAGGCAGATGGCCCGCGAAGCTGAGGATGCGCACCTAGCGCAGACGTTGTCTGCGACCCTAACGGGTAAAAGAGGCGGGAATCCAGGTGAAGATGCCTACAGGGTTCTTGATTGGATAGTGAAGCAACGCCCGCTTCCGCCCTCTTCGTTTACAGTCAATGGCGTAAGAACAATCTCTGACGACAGTAGCCAGACTCCCGATCTGAACGGGCAGAGCATCAAACGCCGTCTCCTCGAGTTGCAGAATCCCTCGACAGATCGCCTTGGTGACAGACAGGTGTTCCTAAAAGTGCAGGATTTCGTCCGCGCTGTCCTCGACGACGCGACCGTCACAATAGATGTTCCTCATGATTTATCGACGATCCACGTTACCCAAGGAGGCCGGACTCTCCCCATTGAGAACATGGGGACCGGTGTTCATGAAGTGGTGATCATTGCAGCAGCCGCGACAGTTGTTCAGAACTCGATAATGTGCGTCGAGGAACCAGAGGTGCACCTCCATCCGATCCTGCAGCGCAAGCTTCTTCGATATCTTGCACAAAACACAACGAATCAGTACTTCATCGCAACTCATTCTGCCCATATGCTCGACTCGGAGATAGGCAGCATCTTCCACGTCACCCAGCAGGACGGGGTCTCCAGTCTCAGATTTGCAGGGGCCGCGCGGGAGCGAGCGGCCGTGTGTGCAGATCTCGGATACCGTCCTTCGGACCTTGTGCAGACGAATGCCGTCTTGTGGGTGGAAGGGCCTTCCGATCGCATCTATCTGAAGCATTGGATCGAGAGGCTTGCTCCAGGCAAATTCGTTGAAGGAACGCACTACTCCATTATGTTTTACGGAGGATCTCTGCTCAGCGCCCTATCGCCACTCGATGCTGAGGAAGTCGAGGAGTTCATCTCCCTACGTAACCTCAACAGATACATGATGGTTTTGATTGACTCGGATAGGAAGCGCTCTGGTGGCGGCCTTAATGACAGTAAGCGACGGGTTATCGAGGACCTCGACAGCGACCCTTCGACGGGTATGGCGTGGGTCACTGCAGGCTACACGGTTGAGAACTACGTACCTGAACAGTTGCTTACGGCTGCGATACGTGTTGCCCACCCCTCCACCAAGAACCGAACGCTGCCCACTCAAAGCCGTTGGTCCAATCCATTGATGGCCGACAGGTTGGGGATCAAGCAGCCAAGCAAAGTTGCTATTTCGAAAGTCGCAACAAAAATCTGGGAAGATGAGTGGCCTTTTGACCTGAAAAAGAGAGTCCACGGGGTCATTTCGCTTATTGCGGCGGCTAACAGCCATACCTAAGCCGATGCGCATCTTGAAGGTGATCGCTGTTCCAGCCTCACGTCAACAGGGAGAGCAATCAGTGTGCCCGTTAGAGGATCCTCTAGCGTGCGGTTTGAAACGGCCAATGGTCAGGGTAGGCATGTGGGACTGCGACGACCTGTACTGCGTCCTCGTAGACAAGTCGGCCGGGGTTTCGTGTGCGAAGTTCCATCCATGGGATTTTGTGTCGATCAAGTAACTCCAGATACGCGGCCGTCATATCGAGGAGTGCCTTTGACTCCACCTTGAACCACGACCTAGCTCCAGGGTTCAGCTCGGAGTCATAGCAGTCCGCCACGACAGTTGTTGGATCCCGGTAAGCAGCGGTGGCGTGGGCATTGGCAACTTGCAGCCATTGCAGATCGGTCTCACCCAGAAGTCCTGCGTCCCTGATTCCGTTAGCCATCGCGAACACTCCAGGAAATCGTCCCCGACGGTTAGGGACGGCGCTTTGATAGCGAATGAACTCACCCATACTAGGAGGGTACGCAGTCCCTGCCAACTGTTAGTTCGCGGTCCCGTTAGCCGATCCTTGAGCGGACGCTTCGCGGACTCCGTCTAGAGGCTGCAATGTATTGGTCGGTGACAGGGCCTCACGACTCCGTAGGTGCGACCAGTCCATGGAAGGTGCGTCATCAAAACTCTCCGGGCGATCAAGCGGCTCTTTACCGAATTGCCTCAACCAGCCAGGGCCTTCTATTGGTACTTCATCGCGCTTTTCTTGGGAACGTTCCTTGTCGGCGTCATAACCAGGGTGAACTGGGTTGCCATCGGCCTGAGCGTAGCTGGTCTGTTCTTGTCTGCCCGGCAATCCGCGGAAACCCATTTGGCTGGCCACAGGGCGCGGCGGAGTATGAAGGTCCCACATGACGTTCTCCTCTCGGCTGAAGTCAACGGCGCTCGGCAAGGCAGGGAATAGTGAAAGGCAGTAGCGTCTCTTGAGAGCGGGGACTGACGATGGCATCGGTAGTTACTATGAGGCTAACTGGAAACAACATCTTTCAAGGGAATGGCATTGTCTGAACAACCATCACCGCTTGCTTCATTCGAAATCGACCCACTGGAACTGGATGTATTTGATCCGGAGACCGAGGACTCCGAAAACGTCCCGATCACGGAATACGATCTGGTCTCGACGCCGAATGACTTCAACGTTCTTACGATCCAGAACTTTTTAGAGACAGGCGCTGTCAAGGTCCCGAAATATCAGAGGAACTTCGTCTGGGACCGGCCCCGCGCCTCCAAACTCATCGAGTCGCTGATACTCGGGCTCCCAGTTCCACAAGTATTCCTCTATGAGGAGGCAAGAAACTCGTTTCAGATCATTGACGGTCAGCAACGGCTGATGTCGATCTACTTCTTCATGGTCGGACGGTTTCCCCGGAAGGCGGCCAAGCCACGGTTGCGTGAGTTCTGGGGAATGCAGGGGGCCATACCCCTCAGCATCCTCGAAGACGACGACCTCTTCGAATCCTTCAAACTTGCACTTCCCACTCCTGAGAGTGGCCCCGCGAATCCGCTCAACGGAGCCAAATACGACACTCTCGGCGACAAGCAGATACAACTGGGGATGCGGACGCTTCGAAACGTAATCATCAAGCAGGTGAATCCAGAAGGTCGCGGAGCTGTATATGAGATCTTTAATAGGCTCAACACGACGGGCGTAAACCTCACGCCGCAAGAGATACGCATGAGCCTCGCCGACTCGGCGCTCATGGAGAGAATTATCGACCTGAACCTCTCAGGCAACTGGCGGAAGCTAATCGGCGCTCCGATTCCCGACCCAAAGCTTAAAGACATCGAAATAATTCTCCGTGCTTTCGCTATGGGCGACGACTCAGCCTCGTACAAGCCTTCAATGGTGCGCTTCCTAAATCGGTATGCAGATAAGACGCGGAAGTTCAGCGAAACCGACGTGGAAACGCGAGCGAGCTTTTTCGAGGACTTCATCGCAAACGTTTCTGGGTTGGATAGGTCGCTGTTCTTGATATCTGGCCGTTTCAGCGTCCCCATCTTCGAAGCAGTCTACGCAGCGTACTGGCAAGGCGGCGGAGGTGCTTTGGACGACCCTACGCTCCGCGTCCTGATGCATGACCCTGCATTCACCTCCGCGACGTCGGATAAGACGACCGACACCAAGAACGTCTTGCAAAGGATCAAAACCGCCAGGGAACATCTGTTTGGAGCCAGGTAGGTCTCGCCGATGTCGATGTCACCCTTCTTTCGCGAACGAATTGAGATCAGGCAGCAGCTTCAAGACGCCCAGGAGTGGTCACTGCTCAACGTCTACCAGACGGACCTACCCAAGATCCTCGTTGTAGCCACCGCAAGCAGGTTCGAAAGGGAGATCACGCAACATATTGAGGACTTCTACAGAGAGGCTACGACTTACGATTCAGCCACACTCTTCGTCATCAACAAAGCCCTTTCTCGGCAATACCACACTCTGTTTGCGTGGAATGAGAACACCGCCACGTCCTTCATGAAATTGTTCGGTGCAGAGTGCGCCTCCAACTTCAAGAGTCAGCTCGACGCGCATGACTGGCTGGCTACATCAGTGAAGGATTTCTTGACGCTTGGGCGGATACGAAACGAATTGGTGCACAGGGACTTTGCGTCCTTTCCTCTTGACCTGACCGTGGAAGAGGTAGACGTGCGATCACAGTCCGCCGAACGCTTTGTGGCCGCTATCCCACAAGTTATCCGCGTCGACTCGATTTCCACGTCTGATGTCGTGGACGAAGGCGTCTGAGGCAATCAAACAGTTGCCCGCGGCGACGTCGGATCAATCTGGACAGGCAGAGGGGCGTAAGCAGATCCGCGGACCCCCCATATCCTCATCCCAGTCGGTGGAGTCGTCCGGCGCCGGACATATCGGCGACGCTTCGGATCACCCCGGATTGAGGGCTCTTCAGGCCCTCCACCTGACGCCCGCCCGTAAGCATCGGCGCTCAAGTGGGAACCATCTTTACCTTTTAGACAGCCGGCGCGCCTAAGTGCGCCTAGACGAGCTGCGCTTGACCTCGTTCCAGCGTCTAGTGTCTCAGGCTCGAAGGGTCCGGCTCTCTTCGTCTTACGCGAAGCAAACGCCCGTTAGCCGGTCCTTCACCGGTCGCAGTATCGCGGGATTTTGCATCTGTAGAAATTCCCGGATTTCCGGGAATTCCCGTATGACCCGCCCGCAAAACTGCCCGATGAAGGTGCGGCGGATTCTAGGGATCGACGCAACGTTCGAGTGAGTCGGGCCGTTCAGCCGACTGTTTTCGAGTGTATCCGGAGGTGGCAAGCGTGGTGCTTTTTTCGGCCTGGAAGAGTGCCTTGGGGGTGAGGTAGCCGAGGGTCTTGCGGGGCCTGGTGTTCAACTCGTTGCAGACGCTCTTGACGTATTCGTGGGTGTACTTTGACAGGTCGGTGCCCTTGCGGAAGTACTGGCGGGCCAGCCCGTTAAAGTTCTCATTGGCTCCCCGCTGCCAGGGGCTGGAGCGTTTTGCGAAGTAAATTTGGATGCCTGTCGCTGCGGCGAGTTCTTGGTGTCGGGCCATCTCTACGCCCTGATCCCAGGTGAGAGTCTGCTTTAGGTGCGGTGGGAGGGAAGCGAAGGCGGCGGTGATGGCAGCGTTAGTCCGGGCCGCTGTGTGGTCGATCGGCAGATTGATGATGATTCCGTAGTGGGTCTTGCGTTCCCGCAGCGTCACCATCGCCGAGGTCGAGCCGGGCCCGACGATTAGATCGCCTTCCCAGTGGCCAGCTTCCGTCTTGGTCTCAATGACTGGCGGGCGCTGACTGATCATGGTCATGTTCCGGACCACTGCGCCGTGGCCGGAACCGGTCCGCCAGCGGTGTCTGCGGATTTTCCGTCCGGTGCGCAGTCGGGGACAGTATTTCTTATCTAAGCCGCCGTCATCGTTGAAGAGCAGTGCCCGGTAGATGGTCTCAGGACTCAATTGAAGGCCCGGTTCGACGGGGAATTGCAGTGCGAGCCAGCCGCAGATCTGCTCGGGCGACCAGTGACGATTGAGCTTGCGCTGGACTATCGCGCGTAGTCGCCGGTTCCGTTTAAGCTTCCGATCCCGTGGCCGGCGCCGCTGCTGGCTGGCGCTGTAATCTGCGGCGTGCGGAGAGTACAGGCCGTGGCCTTCTCGGTGACGGTCCAGTTCCCTTTTGATCGTTGAGGGGCAGCGTCCGAGTTCACGCCCGATGCGCCGCAGTGAGCAGTCCAGCCGGAGAAGGTCAGCGATCTGAATCCGTTCCAGCAGGGACAGGTATCGCCCGGACCCTTGAGCAGGAACCCTCATATGGCTCTGCTCGGCCCGTAGGTTCCTAAGTTTCGTGCCGGCACGTCTGCTCATACCCAACATCCTGCAGGCCTCAGCGTTGCTGCATCCGGCACTCACCAGGTCCCAGTACCGTGTCTGCGGTAAAGCGCGTCGCTTTTGTGCTGGCGACCAGGGAGCTGCCACTCTCTCGGCAACGATCCTCGCGGTCCCAATGGCGTCCCGCTCGGCTTTCTGCAGACGTGCTTTTTCGGCTTTCAAGTCTTCTTTCCGCTGGATTTCCCACCTGACGGAGGTCCCCGGGGACAGCCGTAATGCTTTTACAACCTCTGCCAGAGGCAGCCGGCTTCGCAAGGTGATGAAGCGACGGTAGACCCACCGGTATCCAGTCGTATGCTTTACGCCTGCTGATCCGGCAGCAGACAATACGCTCATGCCGGAGGAATAGCAGGACCAGAACGCTTCCTCGACGACTGGATCGACTTGAAAGTGATGGCGCCCCGTACCGCTGAGAAAGCGGTCGTTCCATTTCTCGGCATTGCGCGAGATGAACCCCAGTTCTGTCTGGGCAGCTACGTGATCGAGGCCTTCACTCCGGTATTGGAGGTACTCATCCCGCAACCACCGGTAACCGGTTTCCTTACCGATTCCGGCCAGCCGTACTGATTCTCTGAAACTCTTGCCTTCCTTGATGAAGGCAAGAAACCTGACGCCGGTAGGCGAATCGAAGTGTTGATACATCGAAGGAACTCCCTGGATTGGGTGTTGCTTCGACCAACAGAATCCGGGGTGCCCTAAACGCTACACTCGTGGGCATGCTCATCGGATATGCCCGTGTCTCAACCAACGCCCAAGACCTGACCGCGCAGCGAGACGCTCTCGCGGCCGCCGGCGTGGACCGGGATGCGATCTACGTCGATCACGGATTCACCGGAACGCAGCGTGAACGTCCCGGGCTGGGGAAAGCCCTCGCTGCCTGCCGGAAGGGCGACACCCTCGTTGTAACCAAGCTCGACCGCCTCGCCCGCTCACTGCCGGATGCCAGGGACATCGCTGATGAACTCACCCGCAAAGGCGTCGCCTTGAATCTCGGCGGCAGCATCTACGATCCTCACGATCCAGTGGGTAAGCTCCTGTTCAACGTGCTTGGAATGGTCGCCGAGTTCGAAGCCGACCTCATCCGCGCCAGAACACGGGAAGGCATGGCGGTGGCCAAGGCCAAAGGCAGGCTTCGCGGAAAGCAACCGAAACTCTCCAAGGCCCAGGAAACCCACCTCGTGAACCTCTATCGGGGCGGGGTGCACACCACCACGGAAATCGCGGAACTCTTCGGCGTGGCCCGTTCCACCGTGTATCGGGCCCTTCAACGTGCAGCTCCAGCCACCTGACCTCCCAGCCAGCGACCGCGCATCGTGAACCTGGGCATTCGCGCTTTCGTGCAGACGACTACCGACCAAAATGACGCTTTATGCAGTGGACTTCGGACACCAGAGTGTTCATACCCGACTGCACTACTCCCGCAACCGCAGGGACGTCAGTGCAGTCAGCTTATGAAAACGACAGTAGGGTCTGTTGCTCGGAAACCGCCGTTGTGGTGCGCGCCGACTAACACAACTGTTCGGCTTCCCACGCACGGGTGCGGTCAAGAGAAGGTGCAACGCGATCTTGGCATCCTTGGCGGGGTAAGGCCCTTTCCTTGCCAATACCTCCCAGGCTCTCCACTGAAGTCGTTATTGCGCGGTTCACGAACAATGCCTCAGGCGGCTCAGGAGGCAGTGCGACCCTAGCTGAGGACTGCATTGACATCTAGATTCGGATTGGCACCGTGCTTGGACGCCGGGGTTGTTCCCTATTCTGTCGGCCGTGTCCGGTAGAACCCCAGTATGAACTTGGACGTAGTAGGAATCCTGAATCTTGTCGCCGTATTGTGTCTTCTCGCGGTGCCAGTCACTGGCCTGCTAGCAGGTGGAGTGTATCTCTGGTACCTCGTTCGGCGCTTGACGTCACCGGATCGATGGTTCGTGCCAGCCAGCGTTGTCGGAGATTTCCAGTTTCTGGGCACCGCGCCCAGTAAGTTGAGCCCGTCCGAAAAGGTGATCCTGAGTAACGCGTACATCCGGGTCCCCGTACAGCTGATCAGAGCAACGGTCTTTTTATTGTTTTTCTCGCTTGGTTCCGATCTGGCCGCACAGTTAGTGAGTGTCCAGGATCCGACGCTGAACTCGCTGGGAGCGGGGCTCATGGGTGCGTTCTTGCTTGCGATGGTCGCCACGTGGGGGTGCGCATGGAGTGAAAAGCGCCTGTCTGCCGCACGCGCCTTGGGTCCAGGTGTCAACTTATCCAGGGCGGCAAAGAAGTTCATTGCCCGGGATAACGCCAATCATCGTCGTCTTTTGTCCTTGGAGGGGCGCCGCTTTCTGACATTTGCCAAGAAAGCGGGAGTCCCGGACATTGATCCCCGGCTAGTGCAGATTGCCATGTTTTTGGAGAATCCGACCCTCGAGAACGTCAGGTGCATCCCGGCCACTGTGCACCTGACCCTGAAAGATGTCGTTGCTGAAAGGTTCTCCAGGAGTTCTTGGCAGCTCAGCAGGGTGGGTAAAGGGGTCGTCCTGGCAACACCGACAGTCGGCGTAGTCGCGACTATAACCAACCAGCTCGTGCAACTGATAAACCGGTCCTAGATTTCCAGCTGGACAGACGAAGAACGGCGGAACTACGCAAGGTTCCGCCGTTCGTCTCGTTAAAAGGGATCGTGTCGTCCCGTTGGCTGGGTTAGTAGAGCTTGCTGTAGAAGCCCTTGTTGGTTTTGCCGTCTCCGTTGGTGACGTACAGCATGTAGTACTTTCCACTACCGAGTGAGTAGGCACCGAAGTTCACGGTGGCACTCTCGAGGCGGAAGTCCCCGTTAGCGGCGGTCTGTCCGTAGTTCGGGTTGTGCGATGTGACCGTTGCGGTGCGTTCCTGGACCTGGCCGAGCTGGGTGGTGTATTTGATCTTGATGCTTGATCCGGTCAGGTTGTACCCGTAGACGGTCAGTGCCCCGGTGGCGGGGTTGGCGGCGGAA
>NZ_AKKK01000027.1 GCF_000281065.1 Arthrobacter sp. M2012083 | reverse complement strand
GGGAGAGTAGGACACCGCCGGACAACCATTAGGTAGAGACCCCCCAACCCACCACGGGTCGGGGGGTCTCCCGCATTTAACAACAAAACCGACACCGCAGCCACCTCACCCGGGCTGAAACCCGGCTGAGCTAAGACTCAGCCGGGGCAACACTCACTGGCGCCAGAACTCGGTGATGTGCTCGGCGAGGATCCTGCCCTGGTCGAAGCCGGCTTGGGCAGCAGCCGGCCGCAGCGTCAGATCCATCGCATTGACGCCGAACAAGTGCTCCGCCTCGCTGTCGGGGAAGATTGTCTCAACCCGGCTCCCGCTACGCCGCAGTTCGTCCACTTGCCCGGATAAGTGCATGCCCCACTCCAACGGAGTCCGCGTCCGGCCGCCAAACGGAGACAGCACCAGTACGCGGCTGTACCCGGCTGCCAGGTCCGCATTCTCAGCGTTGGCCCGGTAGCCGCCGTCGATATAGTGATTGCTGCCGATAGCGTAGGCGAAGCCACTGGCGCAGCTGGCCGCCACTGCGTCAACCAATTCCACTCCGCTATGGCGGTGGAACACCACAGGGTCACCGGTTTCGGCATCAACCGCTGTGAGCAATACCAGTCGTTCCGGCCACTCCTGATGAGGCAGCCGGGCTGCAACGGTTGCGTGCCACCGCGCACTGGAGTCGTCCATAGCTGCAGCCATGTCTATTGCCGCTGCGCCCATCCTGCGGCGCATATCCGCCATATCCGCAGAGGACTCCAGGATTTTGCCTGTTCGCTCCATGTGGTCGGACACGGGCCGGGCTCTGTTGTCGGCGCCAACGGTATCAACCAAGCCGGACGGTCTTGGTGGAGCGGCTGCAAGGATGGCGTCAAAGAGCTCGGCGGGGTTTGCCCAAGCAAGCTGGGCCGCCGCCGTCGATCCAGCAGATGTGCCGACGGTGAGGTCCGCGGCGGTCACGTCCAACCCGGCGTCGAACAGGCCAGCGACGACGCCGATCAGCCACGCGTTACCGGTGGAACCGCCGCCACCGAGGATTAGTGCCCTCTGGCCGGCGGGCACCGGGTGTGAGGTGTCAACCCTCAGCTGAGGCTGGTGCGACCGCGGTTGGTCGGAAGCCGAGGCGGAGTTCAGGGGAGAAGAAGATGTTGTGTTCATGGGAGTCGCCTTTCGCGAATTGCCTGACGGGCGCTCCCAGCGGCGACTAACTCAGTCGCGTGATCGTGGACTGCAGGGGAGCGCCCACTATGGATACTGCGTACATGGGTCTCACCTCCTGGTCTTGGTTCACGATCACCCGAAAAACTATCATTCAGCCGACTCGCACGCAATTGCCGGGCTAGTGGCAGGTAGAGTCTGGGGATGATTCTCACGCGAAGCCTGGACCGCGGCGTAGTGGGCGAAGAGGTTGGCCAGCTTCTCCTGCGCCTGCTGGAACATTCAGATGCGGCCGCCCTGACCGCTGCCTACCGGCGGAACCGTGAGCACCTGGCACCATGGGAACCAACCCGGGCTAACGAGTTCTTCACCACTACAGGCCAGTCGGCGGTGATCCAGGCGAAACTTAATCTCTACGAACTAGGCACTGAGGTGCCTTGGGTGTTGACGACAGCAAAAGGCATCATCGGAATGATCACTCTCTCCGGGATTGTCCGGGGGCCCTTCTTGAATGCCAACCTCGGCTACTGGGTGGATGAGGCTTGGACCGGCAAGGGCATAGCGTCAGGTGCGGTGGCCGCCGTCGTGGATATGGCCGGAAATGAGCTCGGTCTGCACCGTATCCAAGCCGCTACGCTGGTCCACAATGCGGGCTCCCAAGCTGTCTTGAAGCGGTCTGGTTTCGAGCGGGTCGGGATGGCGCCCTCCTACCTGCAGATCGCGGGGGAGTGGCAGGACCACATACTGTTCCAGCGCATTCTGTTCTAGCCGGGGAGGCCCGGCAGGGCGGCGGCTGTCCCTCCTGCCGATGCCGTAGGGTACGCCAAGGGCGTAAAGCACCCCTAAAAACCCCGAAAATCCGGTGATTTTGGTCAAAAAGGCGCGGAAACACGCGGAATTTGCTGGCCATGTCAGCCCAAGCTGGTAAGTTTTCGAACAGTGGCTTGCTCGCATTCCGCTTGAAAGCTCAAAAACGTATGAGTCCAGGAGGACGTAAATGGCTAAGAACCGTAGTGAACTCGTTGCAGAGGTAGCAGGCAAGGCTGGCACCAGCCAGGCAGCAGTCAACTCCGTGCTCGATGCACTGTTCGAAGTTTTCGAGACTTCTGTCGCCGCCGGCGAAAAGATCACCATCCCGGGCTGGCTCGCAGTTGAGCGCACCGACCGTGCAGCTCGCACCGGCCGCAACCCGCAGACCGGCGAAACCATCCAGATCGCAGCCGGCCACAGCGTCAAGCTGACCGCTGGCTCCAAGCTGAAGGCTGCTGTCGCCAAGAAGAAGTAACTACTCTTCGGCGAACGCCTTAAAGGGACGGCAACCTCTGGTTGCCGTCCCTTTGCCGTTATTGCTGTTAGTTAATGCACATAGCGCCTTATCCGATTCGCAGCCCGGCGGCAGGTAGCGGACAATGGATAAGTGCCATCAGCAAGAAGCTCCGCTACTGCCCCTTCGCCTGTTCCCAAGCCGGGAGCGCGGGGAGGCACTACAGTCGCGGGCATTTCCTTGCCGTGGCAACTGGCCGGCCTGGCGGTGCTGTTCCTGACTCTTGCGGCGGCCCTCATCTTCTCCGGTGCCTCAGCTGCCCGGCAGGTTTCTGATCCAGGCGAATTGGTCCGTTGGGGCCTTCCTGTGGCGAAAGCCATCCACAACGTGTCAGTGGCAACAGTGGTTGGTGGCCTGATCTTTGCCGTCGGCATCCTGCCCAAGAACCTCGGTGGCTCGCGGTCCCGTGAGAAGGATGCTGACGCGCCCGAACATCCGGCCTTCGCCCGGGCCTTGGCAGTTGCAGCGGCAGCCGGCGCAGCCTGGACTTTGTCCGCGGTGGCGGTCCTTGTACTCACTTACGCAGATGTCGCGGGGCAGGGGCTCTCGGGAGACGCGGAGTTTACGCGCTCCCTGGTCTACTTCATGACGGACATCGAGACCGGCAAGGCTTGGCTCGCGGTCACCATCATTGCTGCCGTTGTCACCACCGCCTTGTTCGGCGTCCGCTCGTTGACAGGCTTGGCGTTCACTCTCCTGCTGGCCCTGATCGGCCTGATTCCTACAGCCTTGATTGGTCACTCCTCCAGCTCCAGCGATCATGAAGGGGCCATTAACTCCCTGGGCCTCCACCTTGTGGGCGTTTCCACATGGGTTGGCGGCATCATCATGCTTGCGGTCCTCTCGGGCATCCTCACGGGTTCCAGAGGTAAGGGCACACCAGACATCACCGAGCAGACCCTGCGACGATTCTCGTCGCTGGCCGGCTTCGCCTTTGTCCTGGTGTTCGCCTCGGGTGTCATCAACGCTGCCATCCGTGTGACCAACCCAGCCGACCTTTTTGGCTCGGCTTATGGGCAGCTCATTATCGCCAAGTCGCTGGCAACGTTGGTGTTGGGCGGCATCGGCTTTATGCACCGCCAGTGGGTTATCCCCCAGCTTGGTAAGAACGGCTCCATGTCGGCCCGCCGCGTCCTGTGGCAGCTTGTGTTGGTTGAGCTTCTGGTGATGGGCGCGACGTCGGGACTCGCCGTCGCGTTGGGACGCTCGGCTCCGCCCCAGCCCACCACCTACGCACCTGATGCCTCGCCGTCGTTCATCCTCTCCGGTTACGAGCTTCCACCCGAGTTGACGCCGGAGCGCTGGCTCACGGAATGGCGTTTCGACTGGCTGTGGGTGGGAGTCGCTTTGTTCGGCGCGGTCACCTACATCCTCGGTATCGTCAAAGTCCGCAGGCGTGGGGACAAGTGGTCCTGGTTCCGGACAATCAACTGGATCATCGGACTGGTGGTGCTCACGTACATCACTTCGGGCCCGCCCGCTGTCTACGGCCGCGTGCTGTTCTCTGCGCACATGGTGGATCACATGGCCCTGACAATGGTGGCGCCAATCTTTCTTGTCCTTGGCGCCCCCGTGACCCTTGCCCTGCGAGCCCTGCCTGCCAGGGGCGAAGGCACCCACGGCTCACGCGGCCTGCGCGAGTGGCTGCTGCTGTTTGTGCACTCCAAGTTCTCGCAGATCGTCACGCACCCCTTGTTCGCCGCGGCCAATTTCGCGGGCTCAATCGTGCTGTTCTACTACTCGGACCTGTTCAGCCTTGCGATGCGCGAGCATGTGGGCCACGAGCTCATGAACGTGCACTTCCTGCTGACGGGCTACATCTTTGTGCTGAGCATGATCGGTAGCGATCCTCTTCCCCGCCGTGCCCCGTACCCCATGCGCCTGCTGCTATTGCTGGCCACCATGGGCTTCCACGCGTTCTTCGGTGTGGCCATCATGGGTGGGACAGGGCTGCTGGCGGCGGACTACTTCGGTAACCTGGGCCGGGCTTGGGGTCCGTCGGCCATTGGGGATCAGCAACTGGGAGGTGCCGTAGCGTGGGGTATCGGCGAAGTTCCTACTTTGCTGGTGGCAATCGGCGTGGCCGTGATGTGGTCGCGCTCGGACGAACGGGAAACCCGACGGGTTGATCGGGCAGCCGACAGGAATAACGACGCCGATCTCAGTGCTTACAACGATATGTTTGCCCGGCTTGCTGACCGCGACGCCAAGATGGCCAACCGCACCACCCAAGCAACCACAACGGCGGAAGCGGAAGGCAATAACGCCGTCCGCCCCACCACAGATACCTCCGGGCAAACTGAACCGAACACCAAGCTGGAAGGACGCTGATGAGCGAAACCGTACGTACCCAACACCGGGTCCGGGCCTCCGAACTGGAGGGCCGCGGATGGCTCAATACGGGCGGGAAATCCCTTGACCTCGAGTCCTTGCGCGGCAAGATCGTGCTGCTCGACTTCTGGACCTTCTGCTGCATCAACTGCCTCCACGTGCTGGACGAGCTGCGCCCGCTTGAGGAAAAGTACTCGGACGTGCTGGTGACGGTCGGCGTGCATTCGCCCAAGTTCGAACACGAAGCGGATCCCGTAGCACTGGCATCTGCCGTGGAACGCTACGAAATCCACCACCCTGTCCTGGACGATCCTGAGCTCGCAACGTGGAAGGCGTACACCGCCCGCGCATGGCCCACACTGGTGGTCGTTGACCCCGAGGGCTACATTGTGGCCCACCTCTCCGGTGAGGGCCACGCCGACGGCCTCGCTGTCCTCCTTGAGGAACTCGTGGCCGAGCACGAAGCCAAGGGGACCCTCCACCGCGGTAACGGCCCGTATGTGGCTCCCGTGCCGACGTCGGGCACACTGCGCTTCCCCGGGAAGGCGACCCAGCTCGCCAACGGCAACTACCTGGTAGTGGACTCCGGCCATCACCGCTTGGTGGAACTCCGCCCCGATCTTGAAACCGTGGAGCGCGTCATCGGCTCCGGCACCAAGGGGTACCTGGACGGACAGTCTGAGATCGCGCAGTTCAACGAACCCCAGGGTGTGACCCTGCTGCCCTCCGAATTGGCGTGGAAGCTCGGTTACGACGCCGTGGTCGCTGACACCGTCAACCATCGCCTGCGCGGCGTCACCTTGAGCTCCGGCTATGTGCAGACGCTCGCTGGCAACGGTGTCCAGAGGCTGCTCGACGCCGGTCCTGCCCGGGTGACAGAGACAGGCGCCGGCAGTTGGTCCGAACACCACGACGGCGGACCGGCTGACTTCGCTGCCGACGCGATCGATGTTGGGGCACTGGGTCTCGGCGTCGAGGTTTCCCTGTCCTCACCGTGGGACGTGGTCTGGAGCGAAAAGCTGCAGCGGGTTGTGATCGCCATGGCGGGAACCCACCAGATCTTCGCCTTCGACCCCCTGGCCAATGAGGTTTCCATCCTTGCCGGGTCCGGGCTTGAAGGCCTGCTGGACGGCAAGGCGGAGGAAGCCTGGTTTGCCCAGTCGTCCGGACTGGCCATCGATGGTGAAGACAACATCTGGGTGGCTGACTCGGAAACATCCTCCTTGCGTCGCCTGGTGGTCAGCGATTCCGGCGTGAGCGTGGAAACCGCCATCGGCAAGGGCCTGTTTGATTTCGGGTTCCGTGATGGCGAGGCTTCTGAAGCACGCCTGCAGCACCCCTTGGGTGTCACGGTTCTGCCGGACAATTCCGTGGCCGTCGCTGACACCTACAACGGTGCCGTTCGCCGCTACGACCCTGCCACCAAGTCCGTATCCACCTTGGCGAGGGGCCTCGCTGAGCCGAGCGACGTCGTCGTGGTTCAGGTAGAAGGCAGCGATCCGCTGTTGGTGGTTGTGGAGTCGAATAAGCACCAACTGGTCCTGGTTCCCATTCCCAAGGAAGCCCAGCAGGTGGACGAGGGAGCATCACAGACTCACCGTCCCAAGAGCCCGGTAGCTCCCGGGAACCTTGAGCTCGCGGTGCGTTTCCAGGCTCCTACCGGCCAGAAGCTGGACGACCGTTGGGGCGATCCTACACAGCTGAAGATTTCCTCGACGCCGCCGGAACTGCTGGTCTCCGGCGGGGGCACATCAGTGGGCTTGCTGCGCACCCTTGAGCTGTCAGCTGACGTTCCCGAGGGCATCCTCCACATCACCGCCCGCGCGGCCGCCTGCGATGGCCCCGAGACCGAGGACGGCGAAATCCCCGATCACGCGGCTTGCCATCTCTACCAACAGGACTGGGGCATCCCGGTGGTCCTGCAAGCCGACGGTGAGTCCGAGCTGGTGCTGGATCTACGCGGCATGGACTAAGACTGGCTAACTGAAATGGCCCGGGTCTGATTCCCTCAGGAGTTGGCCCGGGCCTCTTCGTGCCGTTGGACTGTTCAAACCGGGCCAGCCCGGGTGAGAGGGTTGTCCACATAGCTCACATCGGCACTGCAGGCCCGTCGGCGGAAACAGCAGGCTGGGGTGATGGAACCCGAAGAAGCCCTGCGGCGTTTGGGCGGTGTAGCCATGACCCGGCAGGTACGGGCGCGGGGTGTCAGTGAATCAGCGATTCGTTCCGCGGTGCTGGCGGGAAGTATTCAGCGCATCGAGCGTGGAGTTCTGGGTCTTCCCGGTGCGGATCCGGAGCTTGTGGCAGCGGTCACGTCGAAATCTCTGCTGACATGCGCGTCGGCTGCAGGCCGCTATGCCTTGTGGTTGCTTCACAAACCCACCGAGCTCCACTACTGGCAGAGCAACGGGCGACGTGCGGAAGGGTGCATTAGTCATCGGTTGTCCCTGTCTCAACCACGGCTGGGCGAGCCTTATGTCGCACTGCCGGACGTGCTTCTACACGCCCTTTTCTGCCTCCCTCCGTTAGAAGCACTGGTTATGGTCGAAAGCGCCTTTATCCGTGGGGATATCACCCTCGATTACCTGCGTCGCCGTTTACTGGGCAACCGCGCCGGGCAGGCCCGCGACGTTCTGGCCAAAGTGGACAGGGGGGCGGGTTCGCTGCTGGAAACCCTGGCCCGGGTCCTTTTCCGTGACGTGGGCATCCGCACTGAGACCCAAGTCTGGATCGAGGGCATAGGGACCGTCGACTTTCTCCTGGAAGGATTCCTTATAGTCGAACTCGACGGCCTTGCTTTTCATCTGGAGCCGCGTCAGTTCAAGAAAGACCGCCGGCGGGACAACGAAGCAATCAGGCAAGGAATGCTGGTGCTGAGGTTCTTCTATGACGACGTCGTGTACTCGCCAGAGAATATGCTCCGGCACGTGCGTGAAGTCCTTCTTCGTGGGCCAGCCCGAATGTGGTCGGACTAGCCCAGTTAAGGGGTGGCTCTCATGGCACCACGGGCCAGGAGAGCGGGACGGGGGGGGTGAAAGCTGGGCCAGTTCAGCGCGAGAGCCAAAAAATCAGAAGGTCAGCATGGGGGTGACGGTCACAGTGTCTGCGCCTACGTCCAGCTGCGTGGTGAAGCTGAAGTCGTGCTCCACGTTGAGGTCGTTGACCAACCCCGTGAAAAGATTGATCTCCCGGGCGGTGAGCGTGGCCTTGCCGTTGAGCGGAGCCACCACCCATTTACCGCTGAATGGCTCAATGGTGATCTTGGGGTACTCGGTGATTTCCCACTTGATGGTTCCATCCACCACGCGGGCGTTGCTTGCGTGGTAGAACGGGCAATCCGGCTGCAGGCGCTGTTGCTCGGTAGCCTGGGCGGCGCATGTGTCCAGGAATTCCCGGACCTTGCCAGCCACGGCTTCGTTCATGGCAGCGGTGGACCGTGTCTGCAGGTTCAGGGGTGCCGTGCCGCCGTCGCGCGTCGAAACAAGGGCCGATGTGGTCGGGGCTTCAAAATAGGTGCCGTTCAGGCTTGCCTCGTACTTGCCCGGGAAGAACACGGCGAAGTTGTTGCGGCCGTTGGGCATATTCACGGGAACCCCGTTCAGCGTGGCCTCGCTGGCGTTGACCACGGTGACTTCTATGGTGGGAAGCGTTGTGGGCACGAACGCCCATTTGGCGAAGAACAGCCACTGGGTCCCGGTCCGTTCCATCAGGAATTCCGTGTGGAGCCGGCTGCCGTCAAGGGTGTAGTCCACCGGCACGGCCATCCGGTTGCTGCCCCGGGGTTCGGGGTTTCCCACCTTGATATCGGACATCTTGGAGGCGGCCGTTTGTAAGGCTGTGCCGTCCAGCATGGCGGCGTTCGCACTGGGCACTTTGGCGCGAAGCAACCCCAAAGCTTCTTCGCCTTCACCCTTCTGAAGGGCTTCCAGATACTCTTTGACAGGCTGTTGCGGACTGGCCACTGAGGAGCTCACCAGGTTGATGCACACGATGGCTCCGGCGGCAGCAAGCATCAGACCGAGCAGCCATCCGGCTGCGGTCTTGACGAACGCTTGACTCAACTGCACGCCCTTTACGTTACCTGCCGCGGCCGCCATCGCCGTGCAGGAAGGCCTCCGAGCGACTTATATCCACCGATTGGAGAAGTCCCGGCGCCGGGTGGCAGCAGGCGCGGCTGCCGCCCGACGTCGTGGTTCCGCTGGCACAGAAGCGCAAACAGGACTAGCGGCGACGCCGGGAAGACGTGCCGAAGACCCCACGCATGAGATCGCGGCCAAGCTGCGTTCCCATGGATCGGACCATGCTCTTGAGTCCACCACCCAATGCTCCACCGAGGGCGCCGGCGATGTCACCGAACATGCCGTCCTGAGGGGACGACTGTGGGGAAGAACGCGGGGACGGCGCCGGCACCGGCGCAGGCGGTGCCGGGAAAGACTCAGGAGTGGAGGACCGGGAGCTGGGACGGCCGAGGATTTCTTCCTCAATACGGCGGGCTTCGGCGTCGATGTCGGCTTGGGAATTACCGGAAGACGAAGAGGTGGACGCCGGCACGGGCGGCAATCCGGGCGCTGCGTCTCCGGTAGGAACGGCCGCTTGGCCGTTGAGTTTCTCGTAAGCGGAGAGGTTGTCCACGGCTGTGCCGTACTTGACCAGCAGGGAGGACGCGGCAACCGTGCTGCGAATGAGCTCGTCAGCGCTGGGCCCCATCACGGATTCGGGGGCACGGAGCCGGGTCAAGGCAACGGGGGTGGGTGCACCCTTCTCGTTCATCACCGTGATGACTGCTTCGCCGATGCCGGCGGAGGTGAGGGTCTCTTCGAGGTCGTAGTCGCTGACAGGAAATGTGGACACCGTGGCCTTCAACGCCTTGGCATCTTCCGGGGTGAAGGCGCGCAGGGCATGCTGCACGCGGTTCGCCAATTGGCCGAGGACGTCCGCTGGAACATCCTTGGGCGTCTGGGTGACAAAGAAGATGCCCACACCCTTGGAACGGATGAGCCGGACCGTGGTGGTGATGGCTTCGAGGAAGGCCTTGGACGCGCCGTTGAACAGCAAATGTGCCTCGTCAAGGAAAAAGACGAGCTTGGGCTTGTCCAGGTCGCCGGCTTCGGGCAGGTCCTCGAACAGGTCGGCGAGAAGCCACATGAGGAACGTGGAGAACAGTAACGGCTTGGTCTGCAGCGTGGGAAGCTCCAGGCAACTGATGACGCCGCGGCCGTCGGGTGCGGTGCGGAGGAGTTCAGCGGTGTCGAACTCGGGCTCGCCGAAGAACTTCTCCATCCCCTGTGCCTCCAGCGTGATCAGCTCGCGCAGGATCACACCGGCGGTGGCTTTGGACAGCCCGCCAAGGTTTGCGAGTTCGGCTTTGCCTTCGTCGGAGGTGAGGAACTGGATGACGGCGCGGAGGTCCTTGAGGTCGATCAGCTCGAGATTGTTCTTGTCCGCAAAGTGGAAGATCAACTGGAGGCTGGATTCCTGGGTGTCATTGAGGTCCATGATGCGGGACAGCAGGATGGGGCCGAACGAGGTTATGGTGGCGCGCACGGGGATGCCGTGCCCGTCCCCACCGAGCGAGAGGAACTCAACCGGAAAATTCTTCGCAGACCACTCCTGACCCAACGCCGAGGTGCGTGCCGTCAGCTTTTCACTGCCAGTGGCCGGCGTTGCCAACCCTGACAGGTCGCCCTTGATGTCCGCGAGGAAAACCGGAACCCCCGCCGTGCACAGCTGTTCGGCGATCATGTGCAGCGTAACCGTCTTGCCGGTTCCCGTGGCGCCGGCAACCAGTCCATGCCGATTCATCATGGCCAGTGGCAAGCGGACCTGTGCCTCTTTGTGGATTTCGCCGTCGACGATCGCGGCACCCAGCTCGATGGTGGCACCTTCCAGGGTGTAGCCCTGCTGGATGGTGGCGAGTTTTTCGGCGGTTGTTGCGGTGGGTTTGTTGGCCATGCGCATAGCTTAGCTGTGCACGGCAAGATCCTTGCTGAAGGCCAGATGCTTGATGTCCTCGGGGTCGGCGGCAAGGTCGAACAGTGCTTTGTAGCCCGTGGCGAGGTAGAGGTTTTTCGCTTCGGGCTGGCGCGGACCGGTGGTCAAGTACAGCTTCCGGTAGCCCCGCCGTCGAGCCTCATTTTCCAGTTCAGCCAGCACCAGCCGCGCCAAACCTCGACGACGATGCGCTGAATGCGTCCAGATCCGTTTCAGCTCTGCGGTGTGCTGGTCGTATCGGCGGAACGCGCCGCCAGCTACGGATTCGCCGCCCTCCTGGATGATGATCAACGCGCCGTGCGGAGCTTCGAATTCCTCGGCAGGGTACCTGTTCAGTTCCTCCGCAGCGCCACCGGTTCCGAACAGGTTGCCATAGCGGGTTTCGTATTCGACGGCGAGCTCGTCCAGGAGCGGGCGGACGCGGGGATCGCGCATCGGCAGGCTGAGGACGGTAAGGCCCGACGTCGGCAGGGTTGGCGTTGTGGTCATGTCAGGCCTTTCGTGGGTGGAACCCAAGTACGTAGCAGTTGATCCGGCCGCGCTCAAAACGGCATTAACTGCGGCTCACTTGGGCGGGCGGTGGTGGTCAGGGTTTCCAGGATCCTTCGCGCCAGGGCGTCGTTCTCCCGGAAGGGTGCTGCGTTGGTGTTGGGGCGGGCAAACGCTCCTGCGCCCCAGCCGGACGTCCACGGGCCCACCGCGAACAAACCCTTCTGAGGAGTTGCAACAGGGGACAGGACCTCGTGATTCCCGGAGACCAGGAGTTTTCCGGTGGAGTGGGCGCCCTCTGAGGTGAGCAGCCTCTGCTCGGTGCCCCATCCGGCGTCGTGCAGGTCAGCCAGTGCGGGATTCGCCGAGCGCTGCACGGAAGCGGCGGGCAGCCGCGCCTCGATGTACGCCGCAGCGTCCACCACCACGGGCGACTGGAACGAGCCCGCCACGAAGCGACCCACTGAGTCATCTGCCCGGACCCACATGCCCGGTCCCAGGAATTTCAGGAGCCCGGCCCTGTGCAGGGCGAGCATCTCACGGAGGCGGTGGGACGGCGGCCCGGAATCCACGAAGCTGAAGAAGCCGTGCCACCAACCGTGGATCGCCTGTTGGGAGCGCGCGTTGAGCCGCTCTTGCGGGACCAAGCGCCCAAGGTCCATGTACACGAACAACAGCGCCGTAAACAGGGCGAGGGTTTCGGAATGGTCGGCGCTGGTCCGGAGATCGAGGTCGTTCTGGATGTACGCGGCTACGGAGCGCTGGACCGATTCATGGCTGGCGAACGCGCAGCCGCTCAGGGGGTGGTCCAGTTTCTCGAGGTCCAAGCGCAGCGCAGGATCCGGCACGGAAAACGCCACCAGTTCTTCCCGGTCGGCGCTGTACCAGTCTGCCGGATCGAACTTCGCTTCGAAACCGGCCCACGTCCCCAGGACGCGCGACGGATACCCGGTGAAGAGCTCGCGGTAGTAGGCATAGCCGGCGTCCTTGGCGATCAACGGCCACAGATGTGCACGGAAGTCGAGTTCCTGGTGCTCGGCCAGTAGCGAATCGATGGCTTCGGCGGTGAAGTATCGCGGGCGCGCAATCGGCTCGCCGCGTAGCGTGGAGGAGATCTTGGAGTGGAACGGCACACCACGCCGTGACCCCGCCCAAACCCGCGGTTCGGCGCCGGATGGCACGTAGTCCAGTTCGCCGTCGGGCCTTTCTTCAAAGCGGCCGCCGCGGCCTTGGAACAACAGCACCAGCAGGTCCACGAATGCCAGGCCCATTCCGGAGACAATCACGTCCTGCCCGGGCTCAATCGCGGAGTAATCCACATCAGTTGTGTAGGACGGCGGTGCATGGAACCCGCCATGCCGGGCAGCGAAGTCGCTGAGCCTGGCGGATTCGGGATCGGGCAAAGAATCGGTGTGGCCCAGCGCGTAAACCACGACGTCGGCATCCACGTCGGTGCCCGAAGCCAGCCGCACGCGATGCGCACCGTCGTCGGGCTCGCCACCCGAAGAACGCACGACGCCGGTGGCCGTGTCGCGATGCACTGTCACGGTCACGTCAGGGCCAAGTGAGGACACGGCCCGGCGGAAGAACCATTCAAGGTACTTGCTCTGCAGCTGCCGTGAGGCGAAAGACGCGGGAGTCAGTGCGCGAAGTTGGGCGAGCAGGTGCGGCTCAAAAGCGGGAACGTCCCGGATGCTGCCATCCAGCACCCCCGCAGCCCAGCTGGAAAGCCCCGGTCCGTCAATCGAAGGTCCGTCGCAGGCAACCGAAGCATCCGTGAACATGGTGACGTCCGCAGCCGTTGAGTTCAGCAGCAACCCGGGATCCTGGTCATAGCGCCAGATCCTCCCGGAGCCGGGTTCATGCGGTTCGATGACATGGACGTGCAGGGGACCGTGGAACAGTGCGGGACGGTTGGCTGCGAGCCGTTCCAGGACGCCGGCCGTGCGCGGGCCGCCGCCAATGAAGGCGATAGCGGGTACTCGTGACGGCATGGGATCTCCTGAAAAGCGGTGGTTGGTGATGCCCAATCTAGGGACGAAGCAGGCTGCCGGTCGAGGCGGCGGTAACCGCCGTTCACCACGCGTCACGAAGCGTTAAAACCCGCAAAACCACGACTCATTGACCGGTTCGGGAAGGACATTGTGACGCTGTGCGAACTCCTGCGAAGCCGCGCGAAGCCCAGTGAAGAAGTACAAATTTCCGCCTTGCTGCCGGGTTTCGCGCGGCCCTAGATTGGCAGCCATCCGATAGACAACACCCAATCTGAAATGAGGTGGCGCATGAGTGCAATCGCACCGCCTGCCACGGCGGAAACGTCACCGCCCACCCCGGACTACTCCGAGTACAAGTTGGTTCCGGCCCGGCATCCGTGGCGATGGGTGGGCACCGTTCTCGTAGCTGCCGGTGTCGCAGCCATTGCGTGGTCGCTGGTTACCAATCCGCGCTGGGAGTGGGGAGTGGTGGCTGAATGGTTCACCGCCCAGTCGGTGGTCAACGGACTCATCGAGACCCTTAAGCTCACTGCCATTTCCGGTGTCCTTGGCTTCGTCCTCGGGTTCATCCTGGCCCTCATGCGCCTGTCCGCCTCGCCGCTGCTGGTCTCGGTGTCCTGGACGTTCTCCTGGATCTTCCGCTCCACGCCGCTGCTGGTCCAACTCCTGCTTTGGTACAACCTCGGTTACCTGTACGAGAAGATCAGCCTGGGTATCCCTTTCACTGATGTCCGCTTCTTCGAGGCACAGACAACCACGCTCATCAGCCAGTTCGCCGCAGCCGTCCTGGGGCTCACGCTGAATCAGGCAGCCTACTCCGCCGAAATCATCCGCGGCGGCATCCTCTCCGTGGACCAAGGCCAGCTGGAAGCTGCCTCCGCCTTGGGCATCCCGGCATGGAAGCGCTCCACCAGGATCGTTCTGCCGCAAGCCATGCGCGCCATTCTGCCCAACGCATTCAACGAGATCATCGGCCTGGTCAAGGGCACCTCGATTGTTTACGTCCTGGCCTATTCCGAGCTCTTTTACACGGTTCAGGTCATCTACAACCGGACCCAGCAAGTGCTTCCGCTGCTGCTCGTCGCCACGCTCTGGTACGTGGTGATCACCTCGGTGCTCAGTGTTTTCCAGTACTACATTGAACGCCACTTCTCCAAGGGCGCCCTGCGGACCCTGCCGCTCACGCCGTTGCAGAAGGCCCGGAAGTTCTTCACCACCCACGTTGCTGCCACTCCCACCAAGGACGCCCGATGAGCATCATCGCTGCACGCAAAGAATCCACGACTACGCCACAGGCTGGCGAGTCAGCCGGCGTTCCTGCCGGCACGACGGCGGCCCGGCCCGCCCCGGCGGACAAGAAGGCCACCCGCGGTCAGGTTGACATCACCAACGTCCGGAAATCGTTCGGTGCTACCGAGGTCCTCAAAGGCGTGTCGTTGTCCGTGCCGCCGGGCGGCGTTGCCGTGATCGTCGGGCCGTCCGGCTCCGGAAAGTCCACCCTGTTGCGGACCATCAACCACTTGGAAAAAGTCGACGGCGGTTACATCACCATCGACGGCGAACTGGTGGGCTACGAGGTCCGCGGCAACAAGCTCCACGAGCTTCGTGAGAAGGACATCCTCAAGCAGCGCACCCACATTGGCATGGTGTTCCAAAGCTTTAACCTGTTCCCGCACCTCACCGCCTTGGAAAACGTCATCGAGGCGCCGATTGTGGCCCAGAAGCGGTCCAAGGCCGAAGCCCGGAAACGCGGTCTTGAGCTCCTGGACAGAGTGGGCCTGAAGGATCGTGCCGACGCTTACCCGCGCCAGCTTTCCGGCGGCCAGCAGCAGCGCGTCGCGATTGCCCGGGCGCTGGCACTTGATCCCAAAATCCTGCTCTTCGACGAGCCAACCTCGGCGTTGGACCCGGAACTGGTCAACGAAGTCCTGGACGTCATCCGTGAACTCGCCAAGTCCGGCACCACGCTCATTGTGGTGACGCACGAGATGGGCTTCGCCAGGGATGTCGCGGACACCGTGGTGTTCATGGACCAGGGCCAGATCGTCGAGTCCGGCACTCCGCAGGAGATCTTCGCCAACCCCCGCGAGGAACGCACCCGCAGTTTCTTCTCCAAAGTCATCGAACCAGCTTTCAACATCTAGGACATCCCATGCTTCGCGCTACAAAGACCAGGATCCTGGCACTCGCTGTACTTCCCGCCGTCGTGCTTCCCGTGCTGGCCGGGTGCTCCGACCCTGGGGCGTCGGCAGCCCAACCGGAGTCCGAGGCTGCCAAGAACGGCATCGTCTACAACACGTCCGTGGACCAGAACCGCATCCGCGGCGAGAAAGACGCTGCTGCGGCGGGAGCCGTTCCCGAAGCCATCGCCAAGGACGGCAAACTGACCGTTGCCACCACCGCGGGTTCAATCCCGCTGTCCTTCCACGCCACTGACGACAAAACGCCGATCGGTGTCGAGGTGGACATTGCCCAGCTCGTGGCCGACAAACTCGGGCTGGAACTGGATCTTCAGGTGACGTCGTGGGAGAACTGGCCGCTCAAGACCCAGTCAGGTGATTTCGAGGCCGTCTTCTCCAACGTGGGCATCAACGGAGCCCGGGTGAAGCTGTTCGATTTCTCCACCTACCGTGCCGCCTACATGGGCTTCGAAGCCAAGAAGAGCTCCACGTACGACATCAAGGGTTCTGACGACATCTCCGGCTTGAAGATCTCCGTGGGCTCGGGCACCAACCAGGAGAAGATCCTCCTGGCCTGGAACAAGGAACTCGAAGCCAAGGGCAAGGCGCCGGCCACCCTGCAGTACTACTCCTCCGACGCCGACACCATCCTGGCGCTCTCCTCGGGTCGCACGGACCTGAACCTGGCACCGTTCCCATCGGTGACCTACCGGGAGAACACGCGTGACGACCTCAAGGTAGTTGGCAAGGTCAACGCCGGATGGCCCGCAGAAACGCTCGTTGCTGCCACCACCCTCAAGGGCAACGGGCTGGCCCCGGCCATCACCGATGCGCTGAACTCCACCATCAAGGACGGCTCCTACGGCAAGGTCCTGGAACGCTGGGGGCTCTCCGAAGAAGCCATCCCGGAATCCAAGACGGTCACCGAAGCCACGTTCGGGACAGGCACATGAAGTTCCACGTCCCGGACAACCGTCACAGCAGATCACGCCTTCAACAGGACGGACAACGCATATGTCTACACACGCTGAAACAGCACTCGAAACCTTTGACGAGGACTGGCAGGAGTGGCACGACGCCCATGAGCGGCACCGCGCCCACCCGCATGGTTTCCTCGCCGTGACCCACCTGCACTGGCTTGGCAACGAGGCAACCCCGTTGGAAGGTGTGCCGGGCAGCTGGCGTGTGGAGGACGACGTCGTGCGTGTTGTCCTCAAGCCGGGCGACAGCCTGCAGCAGGACGGCGTTGAACTCAAGACAGGCAGGGCAGGACAGCTTGAGTTCGGCCCTATCGAGGAGCGCGGCGGCATCAACCTGGTTTCCGGCGATACCGTGATCGAGGTGGCCAAGCGCGGCGGCGAGTACATCGTGCGCCCGCGGAATCCGTCCAACGCCCTCTTGAAGGAATACCAGGGCACGCCTGCCTATACGCCCAACGCGGCGTTCGCTTTAGCCGGTACGTTCGTCAAGTTCGAGGCTCCGCGCCCCACTACGGTGGGCGCCGCCGTCGAGGGCCTCCAGCACGTCTACGAAGCGCCGGGTGAGATTCGCTTCAAGCTGGCCGGCGAGGAACTGGCGCTGACGGCGTTCAACGGCCACGCGCCCGGTTCGCTGTCCTTGCTGTTTACGGACCAAACCTCCGGCAAGACCACCTACGCGGCCAACCGCTCACTCTCCGTGGTCCCCGCATCTGACGGCTCCGTGCAGCTCGACTTCAACCGGGCCGTCAACCTGCCGTGCGCCTACACCGACCTTGCCACATGCCCGTTGCCACCCGCCGAAAACCGGCTTTCGGTAGCTATCGAAGCGGGCGAGAAGATTCCCTACGAACGTCAGGACCAGCAGTGAGCACCTTCGAAGAACGCAAGGCCGGATTCCTTGCCATAGAACTCGACGGCGCAGGTTATGAGAACCTTGCAGCCGCCGTCCTCGCGGCCGAATCGGCCGGTTTCCACGTGGCAACCTTCAAGGACACGCCCGCGGCCGGGAGGGTCAACGCCCTGCAGCGTGCGGCTTTTACCGGACCAGTGACCCGGAACATCGCCGTGGTCCCTGAGGTGGATACCGTCTATACGGAGCCTTTCCACGTCTCCACGCAACTCGCGAGCCTGGACTACGTGTCCGGTGGCCGGGCCGGGTGGATCGCTACCGCGGCGGAGTCACCCGAGGCTGCTGCCGCCGTCGGACGCGCTTTTGTTCAGGGCGGGGCGCTGGCACAGGAAGCTGCGGCGTCCATCGAGGTTAGCCGGAGGTTGTGGGACTCCTGGGAGGACGACGCCGTGATCCGCGACGTTGCCACCGGGCGGTATATCGACGTCGACAAGCTGCACTATGCGGACTTTGAAACTCCCTCGGACTTTGCAGGACCGGCCTATTCGGTGAAAGGCCCTTCCATCATTCCCCGGCCGTTGCAGGGACAGTTGCCCGTAGTGGCCGCTGCATCGCTGGTGGGGGAGGGCTTAGTGCCGGTGGAGGCAGTGGATGCCGTGCTCTTAACCGCGCCGACGCCGGAGCTGCTCACTGCCGAGATCCGCGACGTCCGGGCCCGGCTTGGTTCTTCGGTAGCGATCGTTGCAGAGCTCGACGTCGTCCTGGACGCGCGTGGGCAGGCTGCGGAATCGCGCTCCGGATCCGCTCATGAAGCAGCGCCCGCTCAAGAAGGCGGCCGTGCGCGGTTTGTCGGTTCGGCTGCCGGCCTCGCCGATCTCCTCGATTCGCTCCTCCAGGAAGCCGACGGAGTTCGACTCCATCCGGCTGTCCTGGACGTGGAGCTGGAAGAACTTTCACGGCTCGTCCTCCCCGAGCTGCGTCGCCGCGGTGCCCTGTCACCGCCCATCCAAGACGGTACGTTCCGTCACGTGCTGGGCCTCGCGCCGGCGGAGAACCGCTATTCGACCACTGCCGCGGCGACTGTTGCCGCCGGAAAGTAGGGGAACACCATGACACGAGACATATTCCAGCCGAGCGGCCGGATTCAGTTCGGGATCTTCTTCCAAGGCGTCAACTCCGGCACCATTTGGAAAGCACCCGAGGCAGGCTCGCAGACGGACTTCGAGTCGTTCCGCCACATCGCCCAGACCGCGGAGCGAGGCAAGTTCGCAGCCTTCTTCCTAGGCGAAGGGCTCCGCCTGCGCGAACACCTTGGGCGTCCGCATGCGCTCGATGTCGTGGGCAGGCCTGACGCCCAGACCATGCTTGCCGCATTGGCAGCAGTCACCAAGAACATCGGCTTGGTGGCTACGCAGAACACCACGTACAACGACCCCTCGGACCTCGCGCATCGCTTGTCTTCCCTGGACCTCATCTCCGGGGGCCGGGCGGCGTGGAACATCGTCACCACGGACAACGCCTGGACCGGTGCCAATTTCCGCCGCGGCGGATACCTGGACCATGCCGATCGGTACAAGCATGCCGAAGCGTTTGTGGAAACCGCCAAACGTATTTGGGACTCGTGGGAAACCCCCATCGGACCTGCGCGGCGAGTGCTTCACGAAGGTCAGCACTACACCGTCGATGTCACTCCGCGCCTGCCGCGTAGCGCCCAGTACCGCCCCGTGCTCTTCCAAGCCGGCGATTCCCCCGACGGGCGCGACTTCGCAGCCCGCCAAGCAGACGTGATCTTCTCCGCCCACCCCAAATTCGACGACGCCGTGGAGTTCCGCCGCGACATCGTGGCACGCTCCATCGCAGCCGGCCGCGGTGCCAACGCCGTGCAGATCATGCCTGCAAGCGAGTTCATCCTTGCCGCCACCGATCAGGAAGCCCAGGAGAAGAAGGCCTGGGTCCGCAGCCTGCAAATTGGTCCGCAGCAGGCCATTGCTTATCTGGAACAGTTCTGGGGGCGCGAACTTTCTTCCTACGATCCGGATGGCCCTCTTCCGGAGATAGATCCCGTGGTGGAGGAAACTTCCGAAACCCGCGGCAGCGGCTTCCACGGTGCCAAGGCCCGCCAGCTTGCCGATCAGTGGAGGGCCGAGGCCAAGGACAAGGGCCTGTCCATCCGCCAGTTCGTCACCTCCAAGACGGCACGCATCGACGCCACTTTTACCGGTTCGTACACGGCGGTGGCCGACCACCTCGCCGAATATGCCCGGGTGGGTGCCGTGGATGGATTCAACATCTCGCCGTGGCTCATCCCCACAGGTTTGGACGACATCGTGAACCACTTGGTGCCCGAGCTCCAAGAACGCGGTGTCTACCCGGCGGAATACCGGGGCACTACGCTCCGCGAAAACCTGGGACTGGAGACGCCGGTGCGGTCCGAAGAGTCGGTGCACATCTGATGAGGGCAGAACGCCTGCTGAAGAACTTGCTGCGTCGCTTTGGCTTGCAGCCGGGCCGACGCGGGTCAGCGCCCGACGGCGGCGGCTCGAGTGCCGCCGTCGTCGACGTTTCGCGCGGGACGGTCAGCTTGCAGCTGACGGTGGGTAGCCAGCCGCTTTAGTGCGTACTAGAGGAGTTCCCGGAACACGTTCCAGCCGCTGCCAACCGGCCCTTGGGGCCCGTAGAGGCCGGTGGTCATGGCGCCAGTGGAATACAACACGAGGTCGCCGTTGCCGTTGACGGCGGCAAGGTTGTTGTATTTCTGATGGGCGTAACTGCCCAGACCTGCCACATCCTGGAAGCCGTTCCAGCCTCCACCCATGTACGCTTGGGCGCCCCAGCCGCCCTGACCGTCGGCGGAGTACAACTGAAGCCCACCACTATAGTCACGGCCGAAGATTTCCACCGTGCCGTCACCGTTCATGTCGCCGCCAGGGATGATCTTGTTCATGACCTGCCAGCCCCAACCAACCTTGGTTGGTGCGAGCCATCCGCCGCTTCCATTGCCCGGGTACAGGAACAGATCGCCGGCCGCGTTCCGCGCCAAAACGTCGTTGGTGCCGTCTCCGTTGAAGTCTCCCGGACCGACGATTGAGTCAAAGACGTTCCACCCGGCCCCGACCTGCCGGGGTGGAAGCCAACCGCCGTCGCCGTCACCGGGGTACAGGAACAGCTGGCCGGACGCGTTCCTGGCGAGGAGGTCGTTGAACCCATCGCCATCGAAATCTCCGGGCGAGAAGACGATGTTGAACATGTTCCAGCCCGCCCCCACCTGCCGGGGCTCATCCCAGGAACCGAAGTAGACCGGGCACGGACCCTCGCACATGCCTTTGTAGTAGGTGTAGGTCCGCGGGTACAGGATGAGCCGGCCATCATGCGTGCGCGCAAGGGGCTCAAAGTTGCCGCGCCCTGTCCACCCCATGGCCCGGCTGGAGGCTTTGATGGGTTTGGTCTCCGCGCTCACCTGTGACCCGGTGGGGCAGCCTGGTTCGCCGGGAGTGAGCGGGTAAACCCTCAAGGAGATTCGGCTGCCTTGGTCTTCGGGGAGGACACGCAGAGTTTCACCTTGACGCTCGGCGGGGAGTGGTTGTCCATCGCGCAACCATTCCAAGGTGATCGCATCCCCGGAACCGTCGGGGTTCCTGCATCCCCAGTAGTCGTAGTTGTACTGGCGTCTCATTTCCGAACCGACGTAAGGGACGCCGTCGATGTAGGGTGTCGGCTGGGACGCTGCAATGGCAGGCGCGGCACCCAGCAGCCCCACCGGCAGTCCGGAACCCAAGAGTCCCATTGCGATGACGGTCGTGACAGAGCGCCTCAACGAGCGCGATCGAAAATTCCCCATTTTTCCCCCCGGAAAGTATCGCGTCGTTGCCGCGTGGTGTGTGCTGAGGTTACCGCACTTCCGTCCGCGGAGTCAGGGGTTGACGGGGGCCACCATGAACACATCGATGGGGTCCTCGGATTCCAGCACGAAGCCGTGACGTTCGTAGAGGCGACGCGCCGGGCTTCCCTGCAACACATCCAGACGGAACGGGCGTTCGTCCACGGTTGCCGACATAACGTGGCGAAGCACGGCACTGCCCAACCCTTTGCCCTGATGTGCGGGAGCTACGTAGAAGTGTTCAATCCACCGGCTATCCGGCTCGGGGCGGATCGCGATCACGCCTGCGTCTACGCCGTCCGAATGGATGATGTAGGTGTGGTCGGGCTGGAATCCGTTCAAGAAGCGCTCGCGGACACGCACAGGATCGAAACGCTGCAACCGCTCAAGGTCCGGACGCATCACGACCGCGCGAAGTTCGGCGATCCAAGCGGCGTCGGTGGCTACGGAGGGGCGGAGGACAAAGTCAGCGGACATGCCATCCAGCCTATGCCCGCGAAGCCTGCGCCCGCCCACGGAAACCATAGGATGAAACGGACGAAAGGGTGCAGCCACGATGGTCACACGCGAAGAAGTAGAAGCAGCGTACTCCCGGACAGCCGGCTGGGTTCGCCATACGCCGCTCGCCGAGAGTGGCAACCAGGAGCCGTACCACCTGTGGTTCAAGTGCGAGTACATGCAGCACACCGGCTCCTTCAAGGCCCGTGGCGCCTTCAACCGCCTGCTCATGGCGAAGGAAAACGGGGAGCTCAATCCGGAGGTGGGCATTGTGGTGGCTTCCGGTGGCAACGCCGGCCTTGCCAACGCTTACGCCGCAGCCAAGCTGGGAGTCCCTGCAACAGTTTTCGTTCCAGAGTCGGCCCCGGCAAACAAGGTCCACAAGCTCTACGCAAGTGGCGCGAAGGTAGTCCAAGGCGGCGCTGAGTACGCGGAGGCCTATGCCGCTGCGATCCGATTCGCCGAGGAAAAGGGAGCCGTCTACTGCCACGCCTATGATCAGCCCGGGATCGTGGCCGGCGCAGGTGGCGTCGGGCTTGAGCTCCTTGACGAACTGCCCGACGTGGACACGATCCTCGTTGCTGTAGGTGGCGGAGGGTTGATGGGTGGCATTGCTGCGGCCGCCGAAGGCAGGGCACACGTGGTGGGCGTCGAACCCGAGACCGTCCCAACCCTGCACACGGCGCTGGCCAAGGGCGGGCCGGTGGATGTGGCTGTGTCCGGGATTGCCGCGGACTCCCTCGGAGCCCGGCGGATCGGAGAGATCGGCTTTGGAGTTGCCCGGCGTACCGGTGTCCAAAGCCTGTTGGTCAGCGACGAGGATATCGTCCAAGCCCGGAGGGCCCTGTGGGAGACGCACCGCATCGTGGTGGAGCACGGGGCAGCGGCCGCCTATGCTGCGTTGCTCTCAGGAGCGTACACGCCGAACGACGGCGAAACCGTGGCAGTCATTCTCTGCGGAGCCAACACAGATCCCGCCCACTTCTAGCCGCACCCAACTCAGTCGGGTGAGCGCACAAGAATCCCCGCCGGTTGGTGTCCGGCGGGGATTCGGCGTCGGCAGGGTACCCTGCCACAGCGGTTCCTACTTCTTGGGCAGGCCTGCCGGGTTCAGCTCGGACGCCGGAATGGCCTCGGATGAGAGTCCCCAGCGGTCCAGGATCTTGGCGTAGCTGCCGTCCTTGATGAGTGTGTTGAGTGCAGCCTGGGCGGCGACGGCGAGGCCGTTGCCCTTCTGGGTTGTGAAGGCAATTTCGGCCTTCAGTGGCCAGCCGCCTTCGAGTGTGCCCACTTCCTTGGTCTTTCCATCTTTCGCAGCCTTGTACGCCGCGGAAGCATTGGGTCCGAACGTCAGGTCCGCGCGGCCTGACTGGAGGGCGAGCTGGGAGGCGGAATCGTCGTCGTAATACTGGAACTCAACCGGCTTCAAGCCGTTCTTCTTGTTCTCCTCGTCCCAGCGCACCAGAATGGCTTCCTGGTTGGTGCCCGAGCCGACGATGATGCGCTTACCGGCCACATCCTTGGCTTCCTTGATGGTGGAGATGTCCGAGTCGGTCTTGGCGTAGAAGCCCAGGAGATCGTTGCGGTACGTGGCGAAGTCGAACTTCTGCTTACGCGCCTCGGTCACGGTGACGTTGGAGAGGACGGCCTCGTACTTGCCGGATTCGACGCCAAGCGGCCAGTCTGCCCACGCCACCGGCAGCACTTCCACCTGAAGGCCCAGGCTCTCACCCACTGCGTAGGCAATGTCCACTTCGCTGCCGATGAGCGTCTTGTTGTCCGTGGCGAAGGTACTCAGCGGGGGAGTGCCGCCGGTGGTCACCACGGTCAGCTTGCCGTCCGCTTTGATGGCGTCGGGAACCAGTGCGGCTGCGGCGGAGTCCACCGTCACCTTGATGCGGTCCTGCTGCGGGGTCAGGTTGAACTCTTTGGTGCTTGATGAAGTGCTCGCACTTGCAGATCCCTGCGGGGTAGCCCCCGTTGCGGCCGTCGCCCCGGGATCGGAGCAGGCCGCCAGCCCCAGTAACGCCGTAGCGGCCAGCGCCGCGGTGGCGCCGGTCTTGAGAGCAAAGCGTGCCATTATTTCTCCTTGGGTTCGTCCGGATCATCGGGACAGGGTGGGCTGATGCGTACTTGTGGCTGCAACTATCCGTCAGCTATCGGGAGCCGGTCAAAGCGATCTGAAACGCTGGGATACAGGGGTTCACGGCGGTTAATCGGGCGTCGAACGGGGTCACAAAACTGCCGCGAATCCGTGGGAAAGAAGCGCGCGACGCAACTCACAGAAATAAGCCGGGCGTCGTCGTCGTTATCGCTAGAGTGCCCGGCCATCAACCATGCGGGCGCAAAAACGTACCGAAAGGCCTTTCCTGTGACTGTTCCTCTTTCCATCCTCGACCTGGCAACCATCGGGAAGGGCCAGACAGTGGCGGAAAGCCTCGCGGGCAGCGTGGCAATGGCGCAGAAAGCCGAAGAGCTGGGCTATCGGCGGGTCTGGTACGCCGAGCACCACAACATGTCCGCGATTGCCTCCTCTGCCACCAGCGTGCTGATCGCCCACGTTGCCGCCCACACCAAAACCATCCGCCTGGGTGCCGGTGGCGTCATGCTGCCAAACCACTCGCCCCTGACCATCGCTGAGCAGTTCGGCACGTTGGAAACGCTGCACCCGGGGCGGATCGACCTCGGTCTCGGCCGTGCCCCTGGCAGTGACCAGAACACCATGCGTGCGCTGCGCCGCGACCACACGTCCTCGGACAGGTTCCCGCAGGATGTCCTGGAATTGCAGGGCTACCTCACTGGTCCCACCCGCATCCAGGGTGTTGAAGCGACACCGGGCAAGGGCACCAACGTGCCGCTGTACATCCTGGGGTCCTCGCTGTTCGGTGCCCAGCTGGCCGCCCAACTTGGCCTTCCGTACGCCTTCGCTTCTCACTTTGCCCCCGCCGCGCTCCAGGATGCCGTTGCTGTCTATCGCCGCGAATTCCAGCCCTCGGACCAGCTGTCCGAGCCGCACGTGATCGCCGGCGTGAACGTCACCGCCGCGGACTCCAACGCCGAGGCCCAAGCCATCCACCTCGCCGTGAAGCGCGCCCGTGTCTCACTGTTCTTTGGCGGCGGCCGCGAATTCACCGACGACGAAGCAGACATGGTCCTCGATTCCCCGCAGGGCCAGCACATCGCCCAAATGATGAAGTTCTCCGCCGTGGGCACCAAGGATGTGGTGCGCGATTACCTTGACGAGTTCGCGGCGTTCGCCGATGCCGATGAACTGATCGTGGCGCACCAGAGCATCGGCACCGAAGAGCGCCTGCGGTCGGTGGAACTCGTAGCCGAGGTTGCGGGGCTGGTGAGCGCGTAGGGCAGTCCGTTACCCGGAGTGCTCTGCCAATTCGGGTGCCATGGGGTGGCGATCAGCCCACGGAAGCACTGATTCCACGGCTGCACCGATGTGGAATACGGTCGCGTCATCGAACGGATGGCCCACGATCTGCACCCCCGTGGGAATACCGCAGTCTGCCATACCGCTGGGAACGGCCAGGACCGGGCATCGATTGGCAATGTTGAACGGCGCGGTCATATGCGCTTGCCAGTAATGGCTGAGGTGTTGGCCACCGGTGTCGATTCCGTTGAGATAGTCGGCATCCGCGTCCAAGGCTGGAATAGCAGAGGCCGGACACAGCAAGGCGTGGAAGCCGGTCATGGCCTCTGCCAACTGCGCCTGCAGGAGGGTTTCGGCCCGCAGCCCGTCCACATAGCGGTTGGCCTTGGCTGCAGCGCGGGCATCAGCCATGAAACGTCTCGTGTACGCAGCAAGCTGTGGCTCGCTACCGGCCGTTTCGTCCTCCATTGCCGGACCCAGCAGATATCCGAAGTGCGTAAACATGGTTCTGCTGATGTCCTCGACTGTCCAAGGGAGGACGATCTCCTCCACCACGGCCCCCGCCGCCGTCAGTGCTTCCGCCACTCGACGGGTGTTGGCCTCGACATCGGGAGCTACCGGGTAATTGCCCAAACGTAGGCAAAGCGCGATCCGCAAGCCGGCCACCGTTGTCGGATCCGGTGTTATCGACGCCGCGTCGGCCACTGTGGTGTGATCACCGGGGTGCCGCCCGGACATGATGTTAGCCAGTAATGCCGTATCTGCCACGGTGCGTGCCATGGGCCCATCACCACGGTAGTGGTCCGCTGACAACGGGGCCAACCCTGGAATTCTTCCGTACGGCGCCTTGTAGCCAACTGTTCCGGTGAACGACGCCGGCAATCGGGTCGATCCAGCGATGTCGGAAGCCGTAGCCAGAGGCGCGAACCCGGCAGCCAACGCCGCGCCGGAACCTCCCGATGACCCACCGGGGGAGAACTGCTGGTTCCACGGGTTTCGGGTGACACCCCAGAGCGGGCTGTGCGTCACAGTGGCGCAGCTCAATTCGGGCGTGGTGGTTCGGGCGTGGATGATCCCGCCGGCCCGACGAATCCTGTCAATCACAGGATGGTCGGCCGCTGCAATGGTGTCCTTCCGCATGAGGAGACCTTGGGAAAGCGTGCGGCCTTGGAGTCCGTGCTTTTCCTTTGCGGCCACCGGCAATCCCAGCAGGGGAGTAATGTCCCGGCCGCGGGCGTACTGGGTGGCTGCCTTTCGTGCGGCCGGCAGGGCTTCCTCAAAGAGTGTCTCCGTCAACGCATTGATGCCGCCGTTTACCTCCCCGATGCGCTCGATCACCGCTTGCAGTAGTTCCACCGGGGAGAGCTCGCGACGCCGGAACAAACCCAGGGCCGTACTGGCATCGAGGTAGTGCAACGCGGTCACGCCAGCTCTCCCTGTACCAGCTCCCGGGCAACACCCGTCAGCATCTGCACGCCCGTCACCATATCCTCGTCGCTGGTAAATTCGCGCTCGCAGTGGGATACGCCGTCCACGCTCGGGATAAACAACATCACTGACGGAACGGCAGTGTTCATGGCCACGGAATCGTGCCCGGCCATGGTCTGGATGCGGCGGGAAGACAGCCCAAGGTTGGCCGCGATCTTGGCTGACAGTTCCAGCCCGGCTTCCGGGAATCGCCGGATGGGGCGGATATCGAAGTCTTTGACGTTGACCTTGATGTCATGTTCAGCGGCCAGTTTCCCGATGTCGGCCAGCAACCTGGCCCGTGCCGCATTGACGATCTCGGGGTCGCCGGACCTCAAATCCGCCACCAGGTGCACACGGCGTGCGACGACGATGGGCGAGTTGGGCTCCAACGTCAGCTGGCCTACGGAAGAGACCAGTGCTTCCTCGTCGAAGTCTCTGGTGACCTCGTGGACCATCAGGATGATTTTCGATGCCGCCACCAGGGCATCGTGGCGGTCTGCCATGGCTGTTGCGCCAGTGTGGGACTGTTCGCCCAGCACTTCAATGTCCAGCTTCTGCGTGTACCAGCTGCTGTCCACCAGTCCAATGCTGATTCCCTCCCGTTCCAGGATGCGGCCCTGCTCTATATGGATTTCCGCGTAGCCCGCGGCCTTCGGTCCCGCGTCCGTGCCGAGGTAGCCAATGCCTTCCAATGCCTCGCGGACTGAGACGCCTTGGAGATCTTTGACGGACAACATCTGTTCACGGTCAAACAGCCCCGTGAAAACGGAACTTCCCATGACGGAGGGTGCGAACCTGCCACCTTCCTCGTTGAACCAGTTGACGACGGCCAGGTTGAAGCGGGGCGCAGTGCCGGCCGCCCTGACTTCGAGGTCAATGGCCCTGGCCGCATGCAGGGCTGCGATGACTCCGTAGGCGCCGTCGAATCGGCCACCCAATGGCTGACTGTCCAGATGGGAGCCGATCAGGATGAAGGGTGCCCCGGGCGTCCACTCAAGCAGCCCGAACATATTGCCGATGCCATCCACCTGAAGCTGCCATCCGGCGTCGTGAATCCACTGCCCAAACCAGGCCCGGGTCTTTGCATCATCCGGCGTCGCGGCTTGGCGGTCCACGCCGTTGTTGGCTGTGGCGCCGATGGTGGCCACATGGTGGAAGTCGTGGAGAAAAGCTGAGGAAGTCATGGAGGTCCTTAGAGTTCTTTGAAGTGCAGTGCGTGCGGTGGGTCTCAGCCCATGCGGCCGCGGGTCTCAGGCACCTTGGTGAAGAGGATCAGGAGAAGTACGACGGCGGCAGCTGCCGCCATGTACAGTCCCGGCGCGTGCGGTACCCCGGTAGCGCCTACCAGTGCGGTGCCGATCAGCGGAGCGGTGCCGCCAAAGATCGCGTAGGCGCCGTTGTAACTAACAGCTGCCGAGGTGAAGCGTGTCTTGGTGGTAAAGATTTCGACGAAGAACGTGTAGCAGCCGCCACCGTAAATGCAGAGTGCCACTACGAAGATTGACTGGCCGAGCAGTGCAAGGGGCAGGCTGCCGCTGGTCACGAGCATGAAGCTCGGGATGGACAGCAAAGCCAGGGCAGCGGACCCGGCGATCAACATTGGCTTGCGGCCGAAACGATCCCCGAGTCGTCCACCGATCGGCAGGAGTACGGCATAGAGTGCCAGTGCCGCGGCGTTGACCATCAATGACTGCTCGCGGCTGAGTTTTCCTGTGGTCTGGACATATGAGACGAAGTAGGCGGAAAGGAAGTAGAAGCCCATGGCTGTCAGGCCCATCACGAAGATGACCTGCAGCATCCGAAGCTTGTTTTCGCGGAAGGCCTCACGGATGGGGCTGAATTCCTTGGTCTGCCCGGACTGCGCCTCTTTGAAGACATCGCTTTCTTCGGTGCGGCTGCGGATCCACACTCCGAACAAGGCGAGGGGAAGGGCGAGCAGGAACGGCAAACGCCATCCCCATTCCATGAAGGCAGAGTTGGGCATGGACTGGCTGAGGATCAGGATCATGGAGCCCGCCACCACCGATGGCAGCGCCGTTGCTGCGATGGTGATGTTGAGCCAGAAACCTCTCTTGCTGACGGGCGCATGCTCGAACACGAAGGACGGCGCACCAACGGATTCGCCCCCCGCGGAGAATCCTTGGATTAGCCGGCAGAGCACCAGGAGGGCCGGGGCCCAAGCTCCGATTTGAGCGTACGTGGGGAGCAACCCCATGAGGGCCGTGGCGCCGCCGATCGCGATGAGGGTGATGGTGAGGACCCGGCGCCGACCGATCCGGTCACCCAGTGCGCCGAAGAACAGGCCACCGAGGGGGCGGACCACGAAAGCTACGCCGAACGTGGCGAACGTGGCCAGCATTGCCGTCAGCGGGTTGCTTCCCGGGAAGAAGAGTTGGGAGAACACCACAGCCGTGAGGCCGTAGAGGGTGAAGTCGTAGAACTCGATGAACTGGCCGACGCTGCCGCCAGCCAGAACACGCTTCTGCATGGTTGTGGATTTGTGGTGGGGCTGGACATTGCCATTGGTGGTGGGCGTGGCGGGTGCCGGATTTTGGGCCGATTCTTGCCCGGCGAGCTTGTTGAGGGTCATGACAGCCACGCTAGGTTGCTCAGATTTCCTGCTGCCGATCCGATGTTTCGGCTGTGGGAAATGATTTCGGTGAATATTGCCTGGTTGTTGCGGATGGGTCCGTGGGCCGAAACCACGCGGACACTTTCTACGCTGTTCTGTACCATCGAATCTCCTCTGATCAAGATGGCAAACGGAGGTCCAGCTGGGTGACTTCTACTGCAACGGCGGGCACTGTGGGGACATTGCCCGGTGGTGCAGATGCTGGACTTGTTCAACCTTCGGTGACGCGGATCACATCTGTCCAATTGATTGTTTTTGATTCTGCGATCGACTTTTTCAATAACTGAAGACCTAGTCCCGGACGGCGCCGTACAGCTTCAGGCAGGTCTCTTCGAAGGCCAACACCCGTTGGGTGGCCTGGACTCCTTCGGGCCGTACCAACATCACCTCGATTGGCGGGAAGGCATCCGTCAAAGCCAAGGGGACCACTTTGCCGCCTGAGTAAGTGACGTCACTGTGCAGCCGCTGATTGAGGATCGCGTAGCCGTGGCCCTTGGCAACGAATGAGCGTACGGTCTCATAACCCGCGAATCGGTGCCGGACATTCTGGACTACTCCGGCCATGGCGTAGAGCTGCTCGTAATACTCCCGGCTATGCGGAAGGTCCAGTACCACGGAAGGCTCGCCGTCGAGCTCCATCAGCGAGATTTCACGTTCCGGGCGTGCCGCCGCCGGGTGCCCCTCGTGGACCAGGATGTGTGGCGGAACCCGCTCCACCACCTTGTACGCGAATCCCTTGCCGAGACCCAGGCCATAGGTGAGGGCGACATCGCAACGGCCATCCATCAGCGCGTCCTGCAACGTGGCCAGGTCCGCCTCCAGAAGGGAGACTTCGACGCCGGGATGCCGGGTTTCGAACGTCTGCAGGATGGCAGGAAGGCGGAAAGGCGCCAGCGGGGCGAAGACGCCAACCTTCAACTCGCCAACCAGCGTGGTGGACAGGCCTCGCGCGGACTCATACAGCGAATCTGCCTGCTCAAGGAAGGACTTGATGTCCTTGGCGAATTGTCGGCCGCTCTGTGTCAGTCGAAGGCCCCTGGACTTATGGCGAACGAACAGCTGCGTGGCCAGGCTCGTTTCCAACTGCGCCATGGCCGCGGATAGAGCAGACTGCGTCACCATCAGCCGCTGTGCCGCTGCCGTCATGTTCTCGAGTTCCGCCACCACGGCGAAGTACCGCAGCTGGGTGAGGGTGAAGGGTTTGGCCATCCGTCCATGGTCGCACCAATGGCGCCAGGTTACTGGCCTCGGATGAGGTGCGCCAGAAGCGCCACATGCAGAGAGGTTCGCGATTCGGCGTCGTCCAGGTCCACGGCAAGCAGTTCCTCCAACTTGGCGAGCCGGGCATAAAGCGTGGGGCGGCTGAGGTATCCGCTGCGTGCCATGGCTGCTTTGTTGCCGCCGGACCCGAGGTAAAGCCCCAGCAGTTCCAAGTATTCGCCTTTGCCCTCGGCTTCCGCTTGGAGGACCGCCGACAACTCCGACTCAACGAATTGCTGAACGCGGGGATCCTTGCGCAGGAGGGCCAGAAGCCCTCGAAGGCGCACGTCTGTAGCCCGATAGTAGGGCTTGCCCGCTTCACGGAGCGTGGCGGCACTCTCGGCTACATGGGCGGCTTCGTCAATGCCGGCCGCGGCTTCCAAAAGCGTTGCCTTCATGCGGCCCACTCCGATGATCCACGCGGGAGGCACCGCGGAATGGGGTTGGGCGGTGGAGTTCGGTTGGGCGGTGGAGTTTGCATCAACCCCTGGCCCTGCGGCAGCCCCGGCCAGGATTTGCAGGGTCGCCTCCTCTTGCTGGCGGGCGGGGAGGGCGAGGATCATCCCCACCGAACCGGACTGGATGCTTGCTGCCAGGGCTGTGCCGGCGCTGGACTTCAATGCTTTGGCCAGCCGCTCGAGAAGTTCGCGTTCGTCCTGCTGCCCGGCAAAGGGGTCCGCGGGCAGGACCGGGGAACCCCAAGCCTGGAGGGCGGTCCTGAAAACCACGGGGACGTAGTACGGCGAGCGCTTCAAACCCAAGGAACCCGCCCGTGCCAGTGCCTCGGCTTCGCTGAGTCCACGGGGCTGGCGGAGCGCGTTCAACAGCCCGGCCTGTGCGTGGTGGCTGAGCTCGCGTTGATCGCGGTCCGCCAAGCGGTTGATCGCCAGGGTCTGGGCCGCCCGCTCCAGAACCATGATCGCCATGTCCTCGTCGGCGTCGAAAGCCGCGGATGGTGTGGGAACCACCAGCCTGCCCCAGACCTGTTGCCGGACCCCGACTGCTGCTTGCAGCCATCGCTCTGGTCCGGACCGTGCGGTGTGCGCCGGGAAGGGCGTGGTCCTGGATCGTCGCTCCCAATCGCCCAGGAGTTCCGTGGTGGAGACGTGCTGGCCCGCATAGGCAAGCACCAGGTGCGAAAGGTCCTCCAGCACCACTGAAGCCCCAATCATGGTGGCTGCTTGCTCCACGACGCGTTGGGTGTCGGCACTTTCCAAGCTGAGCACGGTGAATGCTTCATGGACGTCCCGGGCCCGTTCCACGCGCTCCAACTGTTCAGCCACGATCATCCTGTGGACGATCTCCGTGACCTGGACGAACCGCACCCGATGTTCCACAACTACTACCGGCAATGTTGCCGTACGGGCGGCTTTCTCCAAGGCCGTTCGGCTGCGTTGGCGCTGCCCGACCAGCTCGACGATCAATCCTGCGGCTCCGGCCGACTCCAATGAGCGGATGAACGACGCCGATTCTTCCGGGGATTTTTCCAGCTCCAGTCCCGTGGTCAGAACCAGTTCCCCGCCGGACAGCAAGTTGCCGACGTCGAGGATTTCGCTGACGTGCACCCAGCGAACGGGCGCGTCAATACCTGCCGCGCCGCCGAGCAACCTGGGGGAGGCGGCGCGCAGCACAGGGAGCTCGAGGATGGCGCTAACGGTAGGCAGCATTTACACAGTGTAAGGCTCTCAGAAGATTGCTTTACATGTATGCCCTACTGCGTGGAGTCAACGGCGGACAGACTGGTTCCAACCTTCGAAAACACCCCTGAACCAAGGAGAACTCTTGAACACCATCGAGCACTGGATCAACGGCAGCTACGTCCCCGCCGGCGAGCGCACAGCTCCTGTCACAAACCCGGCCACGGGGAAGGTCACCGGGCAGGTTGCTTTGGCCAGCGTCGAGGACGGCAATGCCGCCGTCGCCTCCGCGAAAGCTGCTTTCCCGGCATGGCGCGATACCTCCTTGGCGCGCCGCACCCAGATCCTTTTCGCTTTCCGTGAGCTTCTCAACTCCCGGAAGGACGAGCTCGCCGCGATCATCACCTCCGAGCACGGCAAGGTCCTGGATGATGCCCTGGGCGAGGTAACCCGGGGCCAGGAAGTGGTGGAGTTCGCTTGCGGTATCCCGCACCTGCTCAAGGGCAGCTACACGGAGAACGCCTCTACCAAGGTGGACATCCACTCCATCCGGCAGGCACTGGGCCCTGTGGCAATCATCAGCCCGTTCAACTTCCCGGCAATGGTTCCCATGTGGTTCTTCCCGATTGCGATCGCGGCAGGCAACACCGTCATCATCAAGCCCAGTGAGAAGGATCCCACGGCCGTCAATTGGGTCGCCGAGCTCTGGAAGGAAGCCGGACTGCCCGACGGCGTCTTCAACGTCCTTCACGGTGACAAGGTGGCGGTTGATACCCTTCTGACGCACCCCGACGTCAAGGCCGTCTCCTTCGTGGGCTCCACTCCGATCGCCAAGTACGTCTACGAGACCGCCACCGCCCATGGAAAACGGGTGCAGGCCCTGGGTGGTGCGAAGAACCACATGATTGTCCTTCCCGACGCCGATCTTGACCTCGCTGCCGACGCCGCCATCAACGCCGGCTTCGGTTCCGCCGGGGAACGCTGCATGGCTGTCTCGGCACTTCTGGCTGTCGGCGACATCGCCGATGCACTGGTGGACAAAATTGCTGATCGTGCCCGTAGCCTGCGCACCGGCGACGGGCTGCGTGGGTGCGACATGGGCCCCTTGGTGACGTCCCAGCACAGGGACAAGGTTTCGGGATACGTCGACGCCGGCGAAGCGGCAGGTGCCACGCTCGTCGTCGACGGCCGCGGCGTAGTTCCCGACGCCGAAGGTGACGGCTTCTTCGTGGGCCCTACCCTGTTCGACCACGTCACCACCGATATGTCCATCTACCAGGACGAAATCTTTGGACCCGTGCTCTCAGTGGTCCGGGTGGACAGCTACGACGACGCCCTGGCCACCATCAATGCCAACCCATACGGCAACGGCACCGCGATTTTCACGAACGACGGCGGTGCAGCCCGCCGCTTCGAGAACGAGGTTGAGGTTGGAATGGTGGGCATCAACGTCCCCGTCCCGGTGCCCATGGCCTACTACTCATTCGGCGGATGGAAGAACTCCCTGTTCGGAGACACCCATGCCCACGGTTCTGAAGGTGTCGGATTCTTCACCCGTGGCAAGGCCGTCACAACCCGCTGGCTGGATCCCAGCCACGGCGGGATCAACCTCGGCTTCCCCCAGAACTCCTAAGCGCCGACGACGTCAGGAAAACCACCATGACCGCCACCCCTGAACCAACACAAACGGACCGCGAGGCAGCCCAACGTGCCTATGAACTGGACCGCAAGCACGTTTTCCACTCCTGGTCCGCGCAGGACACGCTGGATCCCATGGTCGTCAGCGCCGCAGAGGGATCACACCTCTGGGACGGGGAGGGCAACAAGTACTTGGACTTCTCTTCCCAGCTGGTCAACACCAACATCGGACACCAGCACCCGGCCGTTGTGGCAGCGATCGGTGCACAGGCAGCAAAGCTGTGCACCATTGCTCCCAGCTATGCCAACGACGCCCGATCGGAAGCTGCGCGGCTGATCGCCGAGCGGACCCCGGGGGAGTTGGACAGGATCTTCTTCACCAACGGCGGGGCAGATGCCAACGAACACGCAGTCCGAATGGCCAGGCTGCACACTGGCCGCCATAAGGTCCTTTCCGCCTACCGCTCGTACCATGGCGGAACGCATTTGGCAGTCAACATCACCGGTGATCCACGGAGATGGGCCAGCGACAACGGGTCCGCAGGCACCATCCATTTCTTCCCGCCATACCTCTACCGCACGGCGTTCCACTCCACCACCGAGGCAGAAGAAGCCCAGCGGGCATTGGAACACTTGGAACAGCTCATCGAGTTCGAAGGCCCGGCCAGCATCGCTGCAATCATGCTGGAAAGCATTCCCGGAACGGCGGGGATCTACGTTCCTCCGGCCGGATACATGCAGGGCGTCCGTGAGCTCTGCACCAAGCACGGCATTGTCTTCATCGCCGATGAGGTCATGGCTGGCTTCGGACGCACAGGCAAGTGGTTCGCCGTCGAGCATTTTGACGTTGTTCCGGACCTGCTCACCTTCGCAAAGGGCGTGAACTCCGGCTACGTACCGCTTGGTGGCGTAGCCATTAGTCCGGAAATCGCAGCGACCTTTGGTACCCGGGCCTACCCGGGCGGGCTGACCTACTCCGGCCACCCGCTGGCCACGGCGGCCGCCGTAGCCACCATCAATGCCATGGAACGCGAAGGCATGGTGCAGCACGCAGCGAGCCTCGGCACTGACGTGATCGGGCCGGCGCTCGCCGGATTCGCCGAACGTCACCAGTCCGTGGGCGAAGTGCGGGGCAGGGGTGTTTTCTGGGCCATCGAGCTGGTCAAGGACCGTGCCACACGTGAACCGCTGGCTCCATATGGCTCCTCCAGCCCGGAGATGAACCAACTCGTGGCAGCCTGCAAGTCACGTGGACTCATCCCTTTCGCCAACTTCAACCGTATCCATGTGGTTCCGCCGTGCAATATCAGCGTTGGGGATGCCCGGAAGGGTTTGGCCATTCTGGACGAGGTCCTGGAAATCGCGGACACGTTCACGGCTTAGTGGTTGCGTCAGGTCCCGCCTCGCGCCGTAAAGCGAGTGCGGGACCGTCGCGCATAAATCCAAGGAAAAGCTTTACTTATTTGCAATCTACTAGGTAGTCAAGTGAAACCGGACGGGCGGAGACTGTAGCTATCCGCTTCGGAAGGATTCGCCATGCCTACGCACCTGAACCAAGCAGTAGCCGATTCGGCGCTGCTCATGAAATCGCTTCCGCTTGGCCTCCTTCGCACCGTCCTCCAGTCTGACGCGGAGAACGGCATCACGCCGCAGCTATTCGCGGAACTCAGGGCACTGGCCAGGGTTCCCGGCCTGCTGGTCGCCTGCAACTACGGTGGAACGCTCTGCTCGGCCGAGGGTGTGTCAACGGAAACGTTGCCCCTGGATAGCGCCGCCGTGGCCCTCCGCGCACTGGCCGCCTTGCCCAATACGCACACGGCCATCATCTCCGGACGCTCATTGCGGGATCTCGCAGCAGTTTCCCGGCTTCCGGCGGAGGTCCATCTGGTGGGTTCCCATGGCGTGGAGTTCGACATGGGCTACGCCTACACCTTGTCGCTCGCCACGGAGCAGTTGCTTCAACACGTGGCCACGGCGCTGACTGAAGCCGTTGCTTTCGAGAAGGGCATCAGTATTGTCCGAAAGCCCGTTGGGGTTGCCGTGCACACCCGGCCGGCGACGCCCGAGGTAGTGGAGCGGGTGATTTTCGTATCGCAGAAGATCGCCATCGAGTTCGGGCTGTATTTCATCATCGATGGAACGGTGCTGGATTTGACCGTGGAGGAACCAGCCAAAGGCCAGGCGCTGGAGCAGCTCCGGGCACGGCTTGGGGTAAGTGCTGCGCTGTATGCCGGCGACGCCGAAAGCGACGAAAAGGCAATAGCCACCCTGCGCGGTCCTGACCTCGGATTGCACGTCGGACCGGGGGATACGACGGCGGCCCACACCATCCCGGATCCGGAATCCTTTGCGCACGTGCTGGCTTTGCTGTTCGAACTGCGGCGGGCCTGGCTGTTCGGCGAGGATGCTGTGGGGCTGGAACGGCATTCGATGATTGGCAATGGAAGCTCCACGGCGTTGCTCACCCCTGACGCGAAGGTCTGCTGGATGAGCCACCCCCTTCCGGACTCCGGGTCAATATTTGCCCACATTCTTGGGGGTGAGCCCGCTGGCCACTTCAGCATCGAGCCGGTGAAGGCATCGCAGGTACTGGCGCAGCGATATGTGGACAACACCATGATCGTTGAGACGCGCTGGGCCGATGTCACGGTGATTGACTACTTGGAGCCGGCACCCGAGGGCATCACCAGCTTGGTGCGTGTCCTCTCCGGGACGGGTACTGCGCGCATAGTGTTTGCGCCGCGGCCGGACTACGCCAATGCGCCCTTCAGCATGGAGATCCGGGGCGACGAAGTCCACATCATGGGCACTTCGGATCCGATCATCCTGTCCGCACCAGGGGTTCAATTCCGGATCAGCAGCGACAGCAAATACGCCACTGCCACCGCCGAAGTTCCCCTCCACAACGGGCCCGTTGTGCTGAACCTTCGCTGCGGTGACACTGAGCCGCCGCCCGCGGACCCTGCAGGGGAACCGAACCGGCGTGCCGGCGTCGGGCAGTCTTCCCGGGAGTGGATCAAGGCGCTGCAGCTGCCCACCATCAAAACTTCCTTGGTGCGCCGCTCCGCCCTGGTGCTGAAGTCGCTCGTCCACGAGCCCACCGGGGCAGTGCTGGCCGCGCCCACCACATCGCTGCCTGAGGGCATTGGCGGGACCCGCAACTGGGATTACCGGTATTGCTGGCTGCGTGACGGGTCCATGACCGTGAATGCACTGGTGTCGTTGGGCTCCACGCGGGAGGCCGATGGGTTCCTGGCCTGGCTGGACCGCATCCTCAAGAACGCACCAGGGCCCGAGTGGCTGCATCCCCTCTACTCCGTGACCGGCGCGCCGCTCTCCACGGAGGCAATCGTGGAGAGCCTGCCCGGTTATGCGGGTTCGCGACCCGTCCGGATCGGCAACGCAGCAGATCACCAGGTGCAGTTGGACGTGTTCGGCCCCATTGCCGAGCTGATCCACGATCTCGCCGAGCGGCGTGGATTCCTGCCCGATGAACATTGGTTCCTGATGGAGCAGATGGCACATGCGGTGCTTGCCCGTTGGCACGAGCCCGATCACGGGATTTGGGAAGCCCGCAGGCCCCCGAGGCACCACGTGTACACCAAGGTGATGTGTTGGGTCACGCTGGACAAGGCCCTCCGGGCTGCCGCTTTGCACGGGCGCCAACCCCACGCTGATTGGGCTCCCACTGCCGAAACGATCCGCGAGGAAGTCCTCAGCGAGGGCTGGGATTCGTCTGCAATGTCCTACACAGTGGCTTACGACAGCCCCGACCTCGACGCCGCCGTCCTTCACATAGGACTTTCCGGCTTGCTGGATGTTCAGGACCAGCGGTTCCTGGATACGGTCACAGCCGTTGAGCGCGAGTTGCGCGTGGGGCCCACCGTTTTCCGGTACAGATACGACGACGGGCTGCCTGGCTTGGAGGGCGGCTTCCACATCTGCACCACTTGGCTGATCGAGGCGTACCTTGCCGTTGGCCGCTTGGATGATGCCCTGGAGCTGTTCAACCAGTTGGTGGCATTGTTCGGACCCACAGGCTTGCTGCCGGAGGAGTACGATCCCGGCACGGAAACGCACTTGGGCAACCATCCGCAGGCATACTCGCATCTGGGCTTCATTCGCTGCGCGCAGCTGCTGGACTACTATCTGGCCAGCGCGGACGTGGAGTAACCCAACCAGGACGCAGGTCGGGCCGTTCTGAACGCACTCAACGGCTTGATCTGCTACCTGCCTGCTTGATCTGCTACGTGCCTGGGAGTCAGGCGAGCAGGAGCGCCACGGCGATCATGGCCGGCACTGCCACGATGGTGGTGATGAGAACGGTGTCCTTGGCCACGGTGATTCCCGCTTGGTAGCGGTTCGCGGCGACGAACACGTTCTGCGCGGTAGGCAACGCAGAGGTGACCACCACCGCGAAGAGGGCATGCCCGTCCATGCCCAAGGCGAACCGGGCGAACAAGTACGCGATCAACGGGTGGACAATGAGCTTGAACCCGCTGGCCAGCAAGGTATCCAACCTGCGACCTGCGGTTTTTTGCAGTGGCTTGGATCCGTTCAGGCTCATGCCGAAGGACATCAACATGGCCGGAATCGCGGCACCGCCGATCAGGTGGATGGGCTCCAGAATCAGGGTCGGGACGTGGAAGCCCGTGCCCGCCACCAGAAGTCCCAGGGCTGAGCCAACGATCATGGGATTCCTCACGATCATCAGCAGGAAGCGGAGGAACGTGGTGCGGTGTGAGCTGGTGCTGGCATCGAGGGCCATGAGGTACATCGGGGTGAAGAACGCCAACTGGAAGATCAGCAGCGGCGCCACATAGCTGGCGTCACCCAGCACAAAGACGGCAATGGGGATGCCGAGGTTGGCTGAGTTTGCCAAGGACGCGCTCATGGAGGACATGAGGGCTTCCGGCATGGTTCGTTTCAGCCAGAACTTCACGATCAGGAAGAACAACAGGCCCGTCGCTACGGCCCCTACGGCAGTGACCAGGAGGGGAGCAGCGAAAACGTCATGCAGTTTGGCTTTGCTCAGGGTCTCGAACAGCAAAGCAGGGCTCGCCACGAAGAACGTCAGCGAACTCAGCACCGACCGGGCGTTCTCGCCCAGGATGTTCCGCCGTCCAACAAACATGCCCACCAGGATGATGGCCCACACCACGAAGAACCCGGACAGGACGCCGATCATGGAGCTGTGCGAGCGGAGGCTGGTTGGGTCACGAATGACAGCTTAGCCACAAACGCGATCTGAGTAAGCGTTTTCTCGGGAGAGTTCCGTCATACGGACATTGAGGACACCCGTCGAACGTTGCTGTTGCGACCTAGCTAAGGTGCGCTGCGTTACTGAGCGCGTGGGGCGGGCGCATAAGTCCTGGAGTGTGGCCCTCCGCGGGGTCGTTGTCGAGCTGCAGGATTTTGTTGTCCTTGCCCACGTGGACAACCCGCGGCTCGTAAGTCCGTGCCTCTTCCGTGGTCATCTCCGCGTAGGTGATAAGGATGACGGTGTCGCCAACGTGGACCATGTGGGCTGCCGCGCCGTTGATCCCGATCACGCCGGAACCCCGCTCGCCGGCAATCGTGTACGTTTCCAGCCGGGCCCCGTTGGTGACGTCAACAATGGAGACGAGCTCACCGGGCAGGATGTCGGCCGCATCCAGGAGGTCCAGGTCGACAGTGACCGAACCGACGTAATGAAGGTCGGCGTGGGTCACCGTTGCGCGGTGGATCTTGGACTTGAACATTGTGCGGATCATAATGCGATCAGTTTAGCGCGGCACCCTCACCCGGCGCTGTGACGTACCAGACTCCAGACCTGCCGGCTCGTAGTGTTCCAGTGCGGTTCCCGCCACCACCAACGCACGCAGCTCGGCCAACCCGCCGGCCACCGCCCCGGCTGCCCGGGCCTGGACCAGGACATTGCCTTGGGCCGTTGCTTCAACAGGTCCCGCGACCACAGGCTTACCGGTTGCGTCAGCAGTAAGCTGGCAAAGGAGCCGGTTCTGCGAACCGCCACCCACAATGTGCACCACGCCGGTGCTCCGGCCGGTGAGCCGCTCGGCGTCGGCCAATGTGCGCGCATATCCGGCCGCGAGGCTATCCATAATGCAACGCACGACGGCGGCGGGCCGGTCCGGGAGCACTGCACCTGTGTTGCGCACGGCTGCCCGGATACGGTCCGGCATGTTGTCCGGCGCGGTGAACGCAGGATCATCGGCATTGATCTGCGGACCGCCGGCAGGGAGCGCAGCAGCTGAGTCAAGCAAAGCCGGGAGCGACTGGCTGAATCCCTGGACAGCCCACGTACGCTGGCATTCGCTCAACAGCCACAGGCCACCCACGTTGCGGAGGTAGCGGATGGTGCCGTCCACGCCGCGTTCGTTGGTGAAGTTGGCCTTGCGGCTCGCTTCGGTGAGCACCGGGGCGTCCAACTCCACGCCCACAAGGGACCAAGTGCCAGAGGAGATGTAGGCGAAATCTGCTTGCCCGGTTGTACCCGGACCCTGAGACGGGACGGCGGCGACTGCGGACGCTGTGTCATGCGAACCCACGGCCACCACGGTGGTGTCGGCGGGCAACCCCGTTTGCTCAAGGACCGAGGACAGAAGCGTACCCACGGGTTCGCCGGGTTGGATGAGCGGCGGGAAGATGTTCCTGGGCAGTCCCAGGGCATCCAGGACTTCCGTTGCCCACTCGCCCGAAACGGCGTCGAAAAGGCCGGTGGTGGAAGCATTTGTAGCCTCGGTCCGGCGCTCACCCGTGAGAAGGAACGCGATCAGGTCCGGGATCAGGAGTGCCTGCACACCGTCCAGGTTCGGTTCTGCCGCAAGCTGGTACACGGTGTTGAACTGCAAGTACTGCAAGCCAGTAGTGGCATACAGCTTCTCCGGGGAAATGACGGCATGGACCCGCTCAACGGTGCCGCGGCTGCGCTCGTCCCGGTAGCTGTACGGCTGCGCCGTGAGTTCGCCGGCTTTGTCCACCAAGCCGTAGTCGACAGCCCAGGTGTCGATCCCGATGCTAACGATGCGCTCGCCGTTCTCACGTGCCGCGGTAGCGGCGGCCGCCAGGCCCTTAAGCAGCTCAGCGAACAGGGCGTCGAAGTCCCAGCGGAGGCCGCCGTGGAGCTCTATGACGCCGTTGGGGAAGCGATGAATGGTTTCCAGGGACACCCCGGACTCAGGTGAGACGCGGCCCAGCATGACACGGCCGGAGGAGGCGCCGATGTCGACGGCGGCAAACACTGCGGGAGCGGACACCGCCCCGGCGTATGCCGGGGCGGTGCTCGCGGTGGTTCCGTTGTTCACTGTCAGTCCTAGCGCAGGAATGCTGCCGCAACGCCGGCGTCCACGGGGATGTGGAGGCCGGTGGTGTGGGACAGTTCGTTGCTGGTGAGGACGGCGGTGGCGTTGGCGACGTGCTCGGGGAGGACTTCGCGCTTGAGGAGCGTGCGCTGGGCGTAGTACTTGCCCAGTTCCTGCTCGTCTACGCCGTACACGGCAGCCCTCTTGGCGCCCCAGCCGCCGGCGAAGATGCCGGAGCCGCGGACCACGCCGTCGGGGTTGATGCCGTTGACGCGAACGCCGTATTCGCCCAGTTCAGCGGCGAGCAGGCGGACCTGGTGGGCCTGGTCTGCTTTGGTGGCGGAGTACGCGATGTTGTTGGGGCCGGCGAATACGGAGTTCTTGGAGGAGATGTAGATGATGTCTCCGCCCAGGCCCTGATCGATCATGACCTTGGCGGCGGCCTTGGATACCAGGAACGAACCCTTGGCCATGACGTTGTGCTGGAGGTCCCAGTCCTTCTCGGTGGTTTCCAGCAGCGGCTTGGAGATGGAGAGGCCGGCGTTGTTGACCACCAGGTCCAGGCCACCGAACGCGAGCACGGCTTCCTGGATTGCGGCGGCGATCTGGGTTTCGTCGGTCACGTCCGCCTGGACGCCGATGGCGACGTCGGAACCGCCCAGTTCCTCGGCCACCTTGTGGGCGTTCTCGAGGTTCAGGTCGGCAATGACTACGCACGCGCCGTCGGACACCAGCCGGGTGGCGATCGCCTTGCCAATACCCGACGCCGCTCCGGTCACCAGCGCGATGCGGGTGGCGTGGGACTTGGGCTTGGGCATCCGGGCGAGCTTGGCTTCTTCCAGTGCCCAGTACTCGATGCGGAACTTCTCGGATTCCCCGATCGGGGCGTAGGTGGAGATGGCCTCGGCGCCGCGCATCACGTTGATGGCGTTGATGTAGAACTCGCCGGCCACGCGAGCGGTCTGCTTGTCCTTGCCGAAGGAGAACATGCCAACGCCGGGAACCAGCACGATGGCCGGGTCTGCGCCGCGCAGTGCCGGGCTGTCGGCGTCGGCATGCCGGTCGTAGTACGCCTGGTAATCCTCACGGTAGGCCGCGTGGAGTTCCTTGAGGCGGTTGAGCGCTTGTTCGAGAGGGGCATCGGCAGGGAGGTCCAGGACCAGCGGCTTGACCTTGGTGCGAAGGAAGTGGTCCGGGCAGGAGGTGCCCAGGGCACCAAGGCGCGGGTGCTCCGCCGACTCAAGGAATTCAAGGACCACGGCGTCATCACTGAAGTGCCCCAGTTGTGGCTTGTCCGTGGAGGCCAGGCCGCGGATTACGGGTGCGAGGGCAGCAGCCCTGGCTTTGCGCTCGGCTTCGGGGAGGGCGCCATAGCCGGGGAGCTTGGCGCCGAAAGGCTCGGCCTTGCCGTTTTCCTTGATGTAGTTCTCGGCCTGATCGATGATCCAGAGCGAGTTAGTCTCGGCCTCTTCGCTGGTGGCTCCCCACGCGGTGATGCCGTGGCCGCCCAGGATGGTGCCGATGGCCTGCGGGTTGGCTTCCTTGATTGCGGCGATGTCCAGGCCCAGCTGGAAGCCGGGGCGACGCCACGGAACCCAGACAACTTTGTCGCCAAAGATTTTGGAGGTCAGCGCCTCGCCGTCCACCGCGGTGGCGATGGCGATGCCCGAGTCCGGGTGCAGGTGGTCAACGTGTGCAGCATCAACGAGCCCGTGCATCGCGGTATCGATCGACGGTGCAGCGCCGCCCTTACCGTGTAGGCAGTAATCGAACGCGGCTACCATGTCGTCTTCACGCTCGACGCCGGGGTAAACAGCCTTGAGTGCCTGCAGCCGGTCCAGCCGGAGTACAGCAAGGTTCTCCGCTTTGAGCGTGCCGAGGTCGCCACCGGAGCCCTTGACCCAGAGGAGCTCAACGTCCTGGCCCGTGACCGGGTCCTTCCCAGTGCCTTTGGCGGAGGTGTTGCCGCCGGCGAAGTTGGTGTTCCGCTTGTCCGCGCCGAGGCGGTTGGAGCGGGAAATCAGGTCTTCAACGGTCTTGTTGGTAGTCATGCTTATGCGCCCCATCCGGCTTGCTGGCCGCCTGCGCGGTCCTCGTTGATCTTCTTCTGGTAGCCGCTGGCCTTGTACGCGGCCATCGGGTCGGCAGGCAGGCCGCGGGATTCGCGCCACTCGGCCAGGAGCGGGCGGACATCGGTGTAGAAAGCATCGTTGAAGATGCCATTCGCGGCCAGGACATCCCCGGCACGCTGGGCTTCGGAGAGCGCCGCGGTGTCCACCAGCAGGGCGCGGGCCGTCATTTCCTGGACGTTCAGGACCGAGCGGATCTGGCCGGGAATCTTCTCTTCAAGGTTGTGGCACTGGTCGAGCATCAGCGCGACGCCGGACTCTTTTCCTGACGACTTGCCGAAGCCGCCACCACGGATGACCTCGTGCATGATGCGGAACAACTGGAACGGATCGGCCGCACCAACAATCAGGTCGTCGTCGGCATAGAAGCGGGAGTTGAAATCGAAGGAGCCCAGCTTGCCCAGGCGCAGGAGCTGCATCACGATGAACTCGATGTTGGTGCCCGGAGCGTGGTGGCCGGTGTCCAGGCAGACGAACGCCTTCTCGCCCAAGGCGAGGGTCTGCGCGTAGGAAGTACCCCAGTCCGGAACATCGGTGTGATAAAACGCCGGCTCAAAGAACTTGTACTCCAGGACCAGGCGCTGCTCGTCTCCGAGGCCCGCGTAGATCTCTTGGAGGGACTCCGCGAGGCGGTCCTGGCGGCCGCGGATGTCGTCCTGGCCCGGGTAGTTGGTGCCGTCAGCGAGCCAGATCTTCAGGTCCTTGGACCCGGTGGCGTGCATGATGTCGATGCACTCAAGGTGGTGGTCGATGGCGCGACGGCGCACTGACTCGTTGGACGAGGTCAGCGAGCCGAACTTGTACTCGTCATCCTGGAAAGTGTTGGAGTTGATAGTGCCCAGTCCAACGCCCAAGCCGGCGGCGTATTCGCGCAGGGCGGCGTAGTCATCCACCTTGTCCCACGGAATGTGCAGCGCCACGGTGGGTGCCAGCCCCGTCAGCTCGTGAACCTTGGCGGCGTCGGCGATCTTTTCCTGTACCGTGCGGGGAGTACCAGGGGTGCCGAAGACCTTGAACCGGGTCCCGGAGTTTCCGTAGGCCCAGGACGGCACTTCAATGGCCAGTTCCCCTAGACGGCCCAGGGCCGATTCTGTGGTGTTCATGCTTGTTCCTTTAGGTATTCGCGGGTTGGGTCTGTGTCTATGCGTGCTGTGCCGGGGGCATCTGCGACGATGCCGGCAGCGTCAAGCTGGTCTTCGAGGTTGAAAACTTCTTCAACGATTTCAAAGGCCTGGTCCGGAGGGACGTCGCTGTCTGCGAAGAGGGTGGCCATCTCTGCTTGCCACCGGGCATTGACCTCAGTCACAGCCATACGGGCTCTGGCTGCCTCGTAGTTTTCGCATTCCAAATAGCCGATCAATTGGCCGTCCGAAGCGAGGAACAGTGAGTAGTTGTTCCACCCTGCGTTTTTCAGTGCGGACAGCATCTCCGGCCATACGGCGGCGTGGCGCTGCTTGTACTCGGCCATTAGTTCCGGCTGGACTGATGAACGGAAACAAACCCTCATGTGCGGATCTCCAGGGTTACTCGTCTTTGAATCGTTTCATTTGTTACGATTCAAATTACCCTCGTACACGGGAGGGTGTCAAGGCGTTTCCAACACCTTGACGTCAGCCAGCGGAGATCGGAAAGCATGTCGCAGACAGCCAGCATCAAAGACGTTGCAACCCACGCCCAAGTAGCAGTGGGAACTGTTTCCAATGTGCTGAACTATCCGGATCGGGTTTCGCAGAGGACCAAGGAACGCGTCCTGAAATCCATCGCTGAACTTGGCTTTGTCCGCAACGACGCCGCCCGCCAACTCCGCGCCGGACAAAGCAGGACCATCGGCTTGATCGTGCTCGACGTTGGAAACCCTTTCTTCTCCTCCGTGGCTCGTGCGGCGGAAGATGCGGCGACGACTTTGGGCAGCGTCGTCCTTGTGGGGGATAGCGGCCAGGACGCTTCGCGGGAAGCCCACTATATGGACCTGTTCCAAGAGCAGCGCGTCCAAGGCCTGCTGATTTCGCCGGTCGGCGACGTGGGTCAGCGGATCGATACCCTCCGCGAACGGGGAGTCCCAACGGTCCTGGTGGATGAACTCGCCGACACCGAGCGTTGCAGCTCAGTCTCCGTAGATGATGAGGAAGGCGGCTATTTGGCCGCCAAGCACCTGTTGGACATAGGCCGCCGTCGTCTGGCTTTTGTTGGCACGCCCTCCATCCGCCAGGTGGCAAGCCGACTCAAGGGCGCGCAGCGCGCTGTCGGTGAAGTATCGGATGCCAGCATTGAGGTGCTCGACTCCGAAGGGCAGACTGTCCTGACCGGCCGAAAGGTGGGCAACAGCTTGGTGGAACGCTCCCCGGAAGAGCGGCCGGAAGCCGTCTTCTGCTCCAACGACCTCCTGGCCCTCGGAGTCATGCAATCCCTGACGATGCTGCGCACTGTTCGTATTCCTGAGGACATCGCTCTCATCGGCTACGACGACATCGATTTTGCCATCTCGGCTGTGGTGCCGTTGTCGTCCATCCGCCAGCCCACTGAGGCGCTTGGCCGGACGGCGATCGAGCTGCTCGCGGAGGAGCAGGAGAGCGGCGGAACCAAACACCGGTCCGTGGTGTTCACCCCCGAGTTGGTGGTCCGGCAAAGCACCGCGGGCGCAGATAGCTAACCCCGGACGCACCACCTGGTGGGGTCTCTATAGGGCGTAGATGCTCCAGGACGCCGTGTGTTCGGCGCCGGGTTCCAGTCGGATCAGATCCGTGCCGCTGTTGAAGGCATCCGGCGGGCACGTCATGGGCTCCACAGCCAGTCCGATTCGGCCCGGGACGGGTGCCGGCTTGTCTGCCGTATGGATCTGCAGCCAAGGGCAGCTTTCGTCCCAAGACATCCCGACGCCGGTGCCCGCCGGGTCGCGTAGCGACAGCCGCGCCAGCCCGCCGTCGAACGTTATTCCTGTGAAAGCGTGGTCGATTTCCGTGCTGCCAATGGCCCGCGGGGAACGGAAGTCGAAGTCGTGGCCTTCTACGCCCACGACACCCACGGGCAGCAGCCGGTCCGGCGTGACTTCCAGGAAAGAATCGGCGGCGAACTCGAGAACCCAATCATCCAGCGGTGACGTGCCGGCCACAAGGTAAGGGTGTGGGCACACGCCGTAAGGGGCAGCGACGTCGGCGGCGTTCCGCGCTGTGACGGACGTATGAAGTCCGGCATCGTCCAGCATGAATCGAGCCGACAGCTCCACCACGAACGGGTATCCCGCCGTGGGGCCAACCGTGCAGCTTAGGGTGAGCGATCCGGCGTCGGACTCTTTCAGGGCCCACTCAAGAGGGAAGGCCAGCCCGTGCAACGCGGTGGCCCGCTCTGGTTCGTTCATCGCCACGCGGTGCTCGGCGCCGTCGAAGCTGTACGTGCCGTCCGCGATCCTGTTTGGCCACGGCGCGGCAATAACGCCACGGTAGTCCGGGATCGGACCGCCCTCCGGAAATGGGACGACAAGATCCCGGCCTTTAAACCGGAGGACGCGCAGCGCAGCCGCGCGGGCGGTCACAACTGCCGTGTAGCCGCCCGCGCTCAGCGGGAATTCGGTGCTCACAGGCCGCCAGCCAGCTTGTAATAGGCGGCGTTCCAGTTGAGCTCTTTCTTGAACTGTTTGATGGTGGTGCCTTCATCGATGGTGAGGAGCTCTGTCTTGGCGATTTCGGCGAAGTCCTCGAACACGTCCAGGCCCACCTGCGTGGACAATACCGTGTGGTGCGCGGCGCCCGCGGTGAGCCACGCGGCGGCGGAAGTAGCGAAGTTGGGCTTGGGCTCCCAGAGCGCGCGGGCTACAGGCAGGTTGGGGAGCGGCTGGTCGAGGTCGACGACGTCCACCACGTTGGCCACCAGGCGGAACCGATCGCGCATGTCGGACAGCGCGACCACGATGCCGGGGCCGGCATCAGTATCGAAGACCATGCGAACGGGGTCTTCCTTGCCGCCAATGCCCAGTGGGTGGATCTCAACACGGGGCTTTTTAGCAGTGAGCGAGGGGCAGACCTCCAGCATGTGGGCGCCCAGGATCTTCTCCGAGCCCGGCTCAAGGTGGTACGTGTAGTCCTCCATGAGCGAGGCACCGCCGGGCAGATCGCCGCCCATCACCTTGGCGGCGCGGACCAGGATCGCGGTTTTCCAGTCACCTTCGGCGCCGAAGCCGTACCCATCGGCCATGAGGCGCTGGACGGCCATTCCCGGCAACTGCCGCAGCGCCCCCAGATCCTCGAACGACGTCGTGAAAGCTGCGGAACCGTTTGCTTCCAGGAAGCCGCGGAGACCCAGCTCGATCCTGGCGCTGTAACGCAGTGACTCGTGGCGGTCGCCGCCTGCTTTAAGTTCGTCCACCACGTCGTAAAGGCGCTCATACTCGGCAACCAGGGCGTCGACGTCGGACTCTGCGGCGCCATGGACGGCGTCGGCGAGCTCGTTGACGGACCAAGTGTTGACGGAAACGCCGAAGCGGAGCTCGGCTTCAGTCTTATCGCCTTCCGTGACGGCGACGTTGCGCATGTTGTCTCCGAAGCGGGTCAACTTCAGGGTTCGGACGGCCGCCCAACCGGCCGAGGCGCGCTGCCAGGCGCCAACCTGTCGGGCAACCTCAGGGTTGCTGACATGCCCGACGACGGTCTTCCGCGGCACGCCGAGGCGCGACTGGATATATCCGAATTCGCGGTCGCCGTGCGCTGCCTGGTTGAGGTTCATGAAGTCGAAATCGATGTCAGCCCACGGAAGGTCCCGGTTAGCCTGTGTGTGCAAGTGAAGCAGTGGCTTGCGCAGGGCGTCCAGGCCCTGGATCCACATCTTCGCGGGACTGAACGTGTGCATCCACGCAGTCACGCCGATGACGGAGTCGTCTGAGTTGGCTTCCAGCGCAGTGCGACGGATGGCGTCGGAATCGGTAAGGACAGGCTTCCACACGAGCTTGACCGGGACGTTGCTGTTGGCATTGAGGACGTTGGCAATCTCCTGCGACTGCGCTGCGACCTGCTTGAGGACGTCCTCGCCGTAGAGGTGCTGGCTGCCCGTGAGGAACCAGACCTCGTACTGATCGAGGGAAGTGTTGTTGGCGGAAGTATTAGCGGCGGTAGGCATGAGGTGCTCCTGGAGTGAGGTGGTCCGAATGTTTTCTACGACGATGCAGTGACTACGTTGCTGTGACTAAGTTGCTGTGACTAAGTCGCTGTAAGCGGCGGCGCTTAGCGGCCGTAAACGTTCTGGTATCGGTCGTAGAGGGACTCGATCTTGGCTTGGTCGATGGGAAGCGGCTCGCCGAGTTGGCGGGAAATGTGGACTGTCCTGGCCACTTCCTCGCACATAACAGCAGCCTTGACGGCATCGCGGGCGGACTTGCCGATGGTGAAGGGGCCATGGTTCTGCATGAGCACCGCGGGGGAGTTGGAGTTTTTGAGCGTCTCCACGATGCCCTGCCCGATGGAATCGTCGCCGATCAACGCGAACGGTCCCACCGGAATGGGCCCGCCGAATTCGTCGCCCATCATGGTCAGCACGCAGGGGATTTCCTCACCGCGGGCAGCCCATGCCGTGGCGTAGGTGGAGTGCGTGTGGACCACGCCGCCTACCTCCGGCATGTGGCGGTAGACGTACGCGTGCGCGGCGGTATCCGATGACGGAGAAAGGTCCGGGTTGCCCCAGTCCACCGTCCCGGCGCTCCCGGTGTTGATGCCCCTGACAGGTGTGCCGTAGAGGTCGGTGACCACCATGAGCTCAGGTGTCAGGTTGTCATAGGAGACGCCGGATGGCTTGATGACCATCAGGTCATGGCCCGGGATTCGACCCGAAACGTTGCCCGCGGTCCAGACCACAAGTTCGTACCGGGTCAGTTCGGCGTGCAGCTCGCAGACTTCACTGCGGACCCTCGCGATGGCTTTCAGAAGGGTGCTCATGCCGTGGCTCCTTCCAAGGTGCTGGACTGTGAAGCTGAACCTTGTTGTCCTGAACCTTGTTGTCCTGAACCTTGGATCGCGGCGCGCTGGATGGCCTTGAGGCGGTGCATGACGTTGTTGGTGCCGCGGCCAAAGTAGTCGTGCAGAGCTTTGTACTCCTGGAAGAGGACCTCGTAGGCGGCCACGTTTTCGGGGATGGGGGTGTAGACGGCGCCGGGAGCAGCGGCCATGGAGGCGGCGGCTTCACGGATGTCCCTATACTTCCCGGCAGCAACAGCGGCGTGGATTGCCGAGCCCAGGGCAGGACCCTGCTCAGATCCGATGGTGGAGAGCTGCAGGCCGGTGATGTCGGCGTAGATCTGCATGAGGAACTTGTTCTTCAGCAGCCCGCCGGCCACGATGAATTCCTTGACGGGAACGCCGGAATCACGGAAGGCGTCCACGATGGTGCGGGTTCCGAAGGCCGTGGCTTCCAGCAGTGCCCGGTACGTGTCTTCCGGCTTGGTGGCCAGGGTCTGGCCCACCACCACGCCGGAAAGTTCATGGTCAACCAGCACTGAACGGTTGCCCGAGTGCCAGTCCAAAGCGATAAGTCCGTGCTCGCCGATTGCCTGCTTCTCAGCGAGCTCCGTGAGGAACTCGTGGATGCCCAAACCTTTGTCTTTGGCCGCCCGGTGGTACTCGGGCGGTACTCCGTTCTTGGTGAACCAGCCAAAGATGTCGCCCACACCGGACTGGCCTGCTTCGTAACCCCACAGCCCATCCACGATGCCGCCGTCGACTACCCCGCACATGCCGGGGACTTCGCGGAGGACATCCCCGTTCATGACGTGGCAGGTGGAAGTGCCCATGATCGCTACGAGCTGTCCTGGTTCAACAGCGTTCGCGGCCGGCGCGCTGACGTGGGCGTCCACGTTGCCTACTGCCACGGCGATTCCCGCAGGAAGCCCGGTCCATGCCGCGGCTTCTTCGGTGAGGTAGCCGGCGGCGTCGCCCAAGCGGCCGATGGTGTGTTCGAGTTTGCTGCTGACGAAGTCCTTGAAATCAGGATTGAGCGCAGCCAGGAAGTCTTCCGACGGGTACTTTCCATCCTGGAAGATGCCCTTGTAGCCAGCCGTGCAGGCGTTGCGGACGTAGCTGCCGCAAAGCTGCCAAACGATCCAGTCCGCAGCCTCGACCCAGTGATCCATGGTGCCGTAGACCTCCGGATCCTCCTCGAGGAGCTGAAGCCCTTTGGCGAACTCCCACTCAGAGGAAATCAGGCCGCCGTATCGTGGAAGCCAGGATTCGCTGCGTTCTTCAGCGAGCTCGTTGATGCGGTCCGCCTGCGGCTGGGCCGCGTGGTGACGCCACAGTTTGACGAACGCATGCGGCCGGTCCGCGAAGCGTTCCAGTTCGTTCAGCGGCGTGCCGTCGGCCGTCGTCGGAACCATGGTGCAAGCCGTGAAGTCGGTGGCGATACCCACCACGTTTTCCGGGTTGATGCCGGCGTCGGCGACGGCGGCCGGTACCGCATTGCGCAGGACGTCGCGGTAGTCGTTGGGCACCTGGAGGGCCCAGTCCGCGGGGAGCCGCTGGCCGCTACCCGGGAGCTTTTCTGTCACGACGGCGTGCGGATACTCGAACACGCCGCTGCCGATCTCGGCGCCGTCAGATACTCGCACCACGACAGCGCGGCCGGAGAGTGTGCCATAGTCCACGCCGATGACGAACTGCTCATCGAGGGGGAGGTTTTCAGAGGTATTCATGGGTCTCCATCCGGCTGGCCAAGGCCTCATTGCCGGGGGTCGGGGTGGAAAAGTGAAGAAGGTCTGATGCAATTGTTAGCGCTCACAACATTGATGTCAAGAGGAGACCATGTGGAACAGGTGCTCACGCCGGGGATCGGTCGCAGGCGCACCCAAGTCGGTAGCAGCACAGGTCGTTCTGAGCGATCAGAACGACCTGTGCTGCTGCCTAATTGGAGGCGGGAGCCGTGGTGGAGCGGACAACCAGTCGGGGCTCCACCGTCGCGGGCGTGCCGGTAGTGCCGCTCTCCAACCGGTCCAGCAGTAAGCCGATGCAGCGTTGGCCGAGCTCCTCGAAGTCCTGCGCCACGGTGGTCAACGGCGGTATGAAGTATGCCGACTCCGGTTGGTCGTCGAAGCCCACTACGCTGATGTCCTCCGGTACCCGGACACCCAGTTCGTTAAAGGCCCGGAGAACACCGAGGGCCATCTGGTCATTTGCGACGAACAAGGCCGACAAGGAGCGGTCGGCGGCGATTTTCAAGCCTTCGCGGTAACCGCATTCGGCGCTCCAGTCGCCCTCGATGAGCGTCACGGGTTCAATTCCCGCCTCTGTCAGGGCATCCCGCCAACCCTCTATACGGGCAGCGGCGTCAATCCAATCGGAGGGCCCGGATAAGTGTCCAATCCGTTGGTGCCCCAGTTCCAACAGATGCTCGACGGCGAGTCGCGCACCCTGCCGCTGGTCCACTGTGGCGCCTGCAAGGTGCTCGTCACCGATGGAACCGACTGCAACCAAGGGGACTTGGGCAGTGATGTCTTTGAGGACGTCAAAGGTCCCCGGGTGGGGCACCGTTACCACGACGCCGTCGACGCCCTGATCCATGAAGTGCGCCATGGCGTCCCTAATGGTCTCCGGCGTCACTTCCCGCAGGCCCGCGACGCTGACGAAATAGCCCGCCTCCCTGGCCGCCTGCTGGACTCCGAGGAGCGTGTGCGACGGCCCGTACTGCGCCATTTCGCTGCCAAGTACGCCAATGGTCTGGGACCGTCGTGTGACCAGGCTTCGCGCGGCGGTGTTCCGGCGATAGCCTAGCTCAGTGATGGCCTTTTCCACTCGCTCGCGGGTCTTGGAGCTCACGTTGGGGTGGTTGTTCAATACCCGGGAGACGGTCTGGTGGGAGACACCTGCCACTCGGGCAACGTCCTCCATGACGGGAGGCCGGGGCGGTGCGGATTCTTCAGTGCTCACCCTGTCACGATAGAGCACGCGCGACGTCGATCAGCCTTCGGCCACCTTGGCAGCGTAATGGCGGTACCTCGTCAGAAATTCGGGACTCCCGGCGGTATTTTCGTGAACAACCTCTATTCCCTCGAGTGGCCATTCCGGCAAGTTGCCTGTCAGGACGCCTGCAGCTTGCCGGGCTGCGCCGTCCGCCACGTACTCTCCGGGTTCGGGCACGAATACGGGCAAAGCGAAGGCTGCGGCGGCGATCTGCTGGACCGCAGCCGATTGTGCACCGCCGCCCACCAGGATGATGCGCTGGGCTGAGACGCCCTGTGCCTGCAGCGCGGCCAGCCCGTCGGCCAGCGAACACAGCACGCCTTCCACTGCGGCCCGTGCCATGTTGGCGGGAGTGTAATTGGAAACGGTGATGCCGTGGAGGGAGCCGGTGGCTTCCGGCAAATTAGGGGTCCGTTCGCCCTCGAAATACGGGACGAGGGTCAGCCCTTCGGCGCCGTCCGGAGCGGAAAGTGCCAGGTCGCCCAGTTCCGGCAGGGTGACGCCCAGTAGTGCAGCTGTGGCATCGAAGATCCTCGTCGCATTGAGCGTGCACGCCAGCGGCAGATAGTTGCCTGTAGCGTCCGCGAAGCCCGCCACGAGTCCGCTTGCATCAAACGCCGGGACATCTGAAACCGCGAAGACTGTCCCCGATGTTCCGATCGAAATCACTACGTCTCCGACGCTCGCACTCACGCCCAGACCTGCTGCCGCATTGTCGCCTGCACCCGGCCCGATCAGTGCCCCTCCAGGTGTCTTTCCCACAGCTTCCAACGGCCCGGCGACACCAGGCAGCACAGGAACGTGGCCGAGCGTTTTGTTGAGGACCTCTGGAAGGTATTCGCCGCTGCTGGCAGAGAAGTAGCCCGTGCCGGAAGCATCCGAACGGTCTGTGCGGAGGAGATCCAGGGCGGCCGGCCCACTTCCGGGCCCGTGTCCGGCCAATCGCCAGGACAGCCAATCGTGGGGCAAGCAGACCGCAGCTGTCCGTTGGGCGCTAGCGGGTTCGTTCCGCGCCAACCATCGGAGCTTAGTGGCCGTCAACGATGCCACTGGCACAGTTCCGGTGCGCGATGCCCAGTAGGACGCTCCGGCTGCGGCATCGCCATCACCTGCGTCGAGGATCAGTTCTTCCGCGTCCGGGGCCGAGCGGGTGTCATTCCACAACAAAGCCGGCCGGATAACGTCCCCGGATTCATCAAGGCACACCATGCCGTGTTGCTGACCGCCGATAGACACAGCCTCGACGTCATCCAAACCGCCTGCCTGTGCGATTGCTTCCTGGAGGGCTGACCACCAATGGTCCGGGTGAACTTCGGTGCCCTCCGGATGGGGGGCCCGCCCTTGACGTAGCAAAGCGCCAGTGGCTGAATCCCGGATGACCACTTTGCAGGACTGGGTGGAGCTGTCGATCCCGGCTACGAGAGGCATGCGTTCATTCCTTTTTGGGGACCGCCGCCGGGCGGCAAGGAAACCTTGTAAAGAGAGCCCTTGGGGAGCCCGGCGGCGGGATGACGGTGGGGTGGGAGTAACCTAGCGCGCGCCGAGCAGGTGCTCGATGGCCAGCTGGTTGAGGCGGACGAAGGCGAACGAGCGCTCGGCGGCCTTATCGGCGTCGAACGTGTCGAAGGCGCTGGCGTCAGCCAGCAGGTCCGCTGTGGTCTCTCCGTCGTTCAGCGTTGACTCGCCCAGTTCAAAGACACCCGACGTGGCGAGTGCTTCCTGGACGTCCGGGTCCGCGCGGAAGGCCAGGGCGCGTTCCTTCAGCAGGAGGTACATGGACATGTTGGACTTGGCTGATTCCCACACGCCGTCGTAGCCATCGGTGCGTGACGGCTTGTAGTCGAAGTGGCGCGGACCGTCGTACTTCGGACCACCGTTGGGGAAGCCGTTCTCCAGGAGGTCCACGGTGAAGAAAGCGCTGGTGAGATCGCCGTGGCCGAAGACGAGGTCCTGATCGTACTTAATTCCACGCTGGCCATTGAGGTCGATGTGGAAGAGCTTTCCGGCCCACAGTGCCTGGGCGATGCCATGGGTGAAGTTCAGTCCTGCCATCTGCTCGTGGCCCGTCTCCGGGTTAAGGCCCACGATGTCGCCGTGTTCCAACTGCGCGATGAATGCCAGTCCATGGCCGACTGTCGGCAGGAAGATGTCACCGCGGGGTTCGTTCGGCTTGGGCTCCAAGGCAATTCGAAGGCCGTAACCCTTCTCCTTGATGTAACCGGCTGCCGTGTCCACGCCTTCCTTCATGCGGTCCAGCGCTGCCGAAAGGTCCTTGGATCCGTCGTACTCGCTGCCTTCGCGCCCGCCCCACATCACGAAGGTTTCGGCGCCCAGTTCCGCGGCAAGGTCAATGTTCCGGAGGATCTTGCTCAGGGCAAAGCGGCGAATGGAGCGGTCGTTCGAGGTGAATCCGCCGTCCTTGAACACCGGGTGGCTGAAGAGGTTGGTGGTGACCATGGGCGTCTTCAGGCCGGTTTCTGCCAAGGCTGCCTTGAAGTTCTTCAGGATGAGGTCCCGCTCGGATGCTGAGGCGTCGAACGGAACCAAGTCATTGTCGTGGAACGTGATGCCGTAAGCGCCGAGCTCGCTGAGCTTGTGGACTGCCTCCACCGGGTCCAGTGCCGGGCGAGTAGCTACGCCAAAGGGATCGGCGCCAGTCCAACCAACGGTCCAAAGGCCAAAGGTGAAGCGGTCCTGCGGGGTGGGCTGCGGGGTCATTTTTGCTCCTTTGCAAAGCACTGGGGATGAACTGCAAGAACTGCATTCCAATTAGTTTTCAATCTGAACTATATGGGGGATGATGGATCATGGTCAATGGAAGCCGGAAAAATTCTTCGAAGCTGCAGGGAGGTTCCACGCCAGTGAATGAGCAAAACGCGCCCGGACGCGTAGGTGACGTCCGCCGTCGAAATCTTTCGTTGGTCATGGACTCCATCGCGCGGACCGGAGATGCCAAGCCCAGCCGCGCGCAGTTGGCTGCCGGAACCGGACTGACCAAAGCGGCGGTTTCAAGCCTGGTTGCCGACCTCGTGGAATCCGGGCTGGTCTCGGAAGTGGGCCTTTACCGCGACGGAGAGCGCGGGCGGCCAGGCCAAGGCCTGGAACTCAGCGCCCGCCGTGGCGTAGTGGGCATGGAGATCAACGTGGACTACCTGGCCGCTGGCCTCGTGGACCTGGGAGGAAACCTCCGCTTCCATTCCACCGTTGAATCGCGAAACCGGGGCCTGGCCCCTGAAAAGGTCATGGAACGCTTGGGTGGCCTGGCGGCCGAAGCAATAGCCGCCGCGGCCGCTGCGGACATCTCGATCCTCGGTGGCGGATTGGCGGTTCCGGGCTTGGTGGATGAGCAGCGCAACCTTGTGTTGTCCGCTCCCAACCTGCACTGGGAGCACGAAGCGCTGAATCCGCAGAATCTGCTGGAAGGCGCACCGCTTGGCGTCAGGTTGTCCAACGAGGCCAACAGTGCAGCACTCGGAGAGCTTTGGTATGGCGCGGGTCAGTCGGACTTCCTCTATGTTTCAGGGGAAGTGGGTGTTGGTGGGGGCGTCATCATCGGCTCGGAACTTTACACCGGACCTGGCGGATCAGCCGGCGAACTTGGCCACATCGTTGTCCACCCCGACGGGCCGGCGTGTTCCTGCGGCGGCGCGGGGTGCTTGGAAACCTTCGCCGGCCAGGAAGCCATTTTCGAGGCCGCAGGTATCCCCGAGGGATCGCTGGGAGGGCGCACGGAGCTGCTGCTGGCGGCCTTGGCTGCCCGGGAGCCGCAAGCCACCCAGGCAGTTCACGACGCCGGGAGGTACTTGGGTGTTGCGCTCGCCTCGTCGGCCAGGTTGATGGATATTGAAGCCGTAGTCCTCGGTGGGCACTTTGCCGTCCTGGCGGAATGGCTCAGGCCGGCGCTGCTCAGCAGTTTGGATCACTACGCGCCGGGTTTGCTGGATCCAAGCAACCTGACGGTTTCCAACCTCGAGCATTCCGGGACGCTCCTCGGCGCTGCCGGCCAAGTGATCCGGTCGGTGATCGAGTCGCCGTTCGAGTTCCTGCTGGCGAGCAAGCTGGCCTAGTCTTCCCGGTGGGTTCCGCGATACCCTTCCGGGGTCGCGGGTCTTAATCGTGGGGGATTAACCGGCGTGGGTGCTTCCGTTGTATTCATCAGCATGCTTACTATTGAAGGGTCAGTTGTTCGCGCAAACTACCCACGGACGAGTGCCCCATGACTACAAAAGACTCAGCCCACACCAGCACGGCCAAAGCGCAGAGTGCTCCTTCTCCTGAGGACTCACGCAAGCCGGACAGTCCCAACGACCTGGTCAAGCCCACGTGGAAGTACGTTGCCAAGCGGACGTTGCAGGAGTTCACCAAGGATCAGTGTCCGGATGCGGCGGCAGGTCTGACCTACTACGCAGTCCTCTCGCTGTTTCCCGCGCTCCTGGCCTTGGTTTCGCTGATTGGCATCTTTGGCGACGCCGGACGCACCACATCGGCGCTGCTGGACATAGTCCAGCAGTTCGCACCGGGGCCGGGCGTTGACGCCATGCGCCAGCCGATCGAGGAACTCGCGCAATCCAACACAGCAGGGCTAGCGTTGGTTTTCGGTATTTTGGTGGCGCTGTGGTCTGCCTCCGGCTACACCACAGCTTTCAGCCGGGCCATGAACCGGGTGTATGAAGTGGACGAGGGCCGCGGCTTCGTCAAACTGCGCGGCACGATGCTCGCCGTCACTATCGTTGCCGTGGTGGGTGCAGCGATCGCCGCAGCCATGCTGGTCCTCAGCGGCCCGGTGGCCGAGGCTATCGGAGGCGCTATCGGATTGTCAGAGACCGCCCTCACCGTTTGGAACATCGCCAAGTGGCCGGTCCTCATCCTCATCGTGGTGGCGATCATCGCTGTTCTCTACTACTTCACGCCCAACGTGAAGCAGCCCAAGTTCCGGTGGATGAGCATGGGTTCGTTCATCGCGCTGATAATTTTCGCTTTGGCCTCCCTCGGTTTCGGTTTCTACGTGGCAAATTTCAGCAACTACAACAAGACGTACGGCGCCCTGGCAGGCGTCATCATCATGTTGCTGTGGCTCTGGATCCTGAACATGTCCCTACTGTTTGGCGCAGAGTTCGACGCCGAGATGGAACGCGGACGCCAACTTCAGGGCGGCATTGAAGCCGAAGAAAGCATCCAGCTGCCGCCGCGCGATACCAAGAAGAGCGACAAGATGCAGGAAAAGGAAGAAGAAGTAGTACGCCGCGGTGAGGAACTTCGCGAAACCCATGGGAAGGAAGACTCCGCGGACGACGCCCGCGGCAACCATGCCCGCGATGACGATTCCCGGAAGAACAAGTAGTGGCAATGGAGGATCCGGCCATGGCGTCCGGTGCAAGGAGCAAGAAGCTTAAAGCCATTAAGAACGGCGACAGCGTCCGGATCAGCGGTGAGGTTTTTCAAGTCAACTCCGTCGAACCCCAAGAGGGCTCGCGGAGTATCCGGTTGGTACTGAAGGGGCTCGACGGCGGGTCGGTCACCTTTATCGGCCTGCCGAAGGCCAAAGTGCAGCTCGCTGCGCGAGCCTCATGAGTCCGGCCGGTCTTCTCCGTGCGGCGTGGTCTTGGGACGGGCTCGTAGCGGGTCGATAACTCAGGCTTCGGCTGGGAAGCCCTGATCGGCGTCATCCCACCAGCCCTCCCAGGCGCTGGAGGTCAGGTGCTCCGCTGCAACGGCGGGGGAGTGCTCGGGGTTGGATTCGCCGGACGGGCCGCTGTGGCTGCTGCTGGTGTCGAGGAAAAAGTTCAGAGTCTTCAAGAGCATCATGGTGGTGTCCTTTCAGTGGTTTCGTGGACTTCCTTGTCCAGGTGAAACCAGCGTAGGTGGCCATTGTTTCCTCCCGTCGACGCAATGTTTCAGCTGTGTAGCACTTATCTCACCTGCCCGCTGAACGACTCATGGCGGACACAAAGAGGGTGCGCCGTCACCACCTTCTTTGGCCCCGGGACTGCCGCGACACACCCGCAATGCGGCGTGTCCGGCTCATTTAGAAATCAAAGTGGGTGGTGGCCGCACCCCCGCCGGGATAACCGGCCCGGAGGGAGACCTGTGGTGCCAAAAAAGCGGGCCCCCGCCGTGACCTTGGCAGGAACCCGCTGGTTTGTGGAGCGATCCTCCCGCGGAGCTTAGGGCATCCGCGGGAGGAGCACGTTGTTACGCGAACGGGAGGACAAGCTCCTCGTAGCGCTGCTTCATGGTTTCCAGGACGGTGTGGCCGTCGGCGTCCCAAATTTCCTGGTTGAAGATTTCAACTTCGATGTCGCCTGTATATCCAGCGTCCCTGACCCAGGTGCCGATGGTCGCGAAGTCGATGACGCCGTCGCCCATCATGCCGCGGGACAACAGCGCGTCCGCAGCGATCGGCAGGTTGAAGTCGCACACCTGGTAGGAGGCGATGCGGTTCTCGCGGCCGGCACGTTCAATCTGCGCCTTCAGTTCCGGATCCCACCAGACGTGGAAGGTATCGACGGCCACGCCCACGGCCTTCGCGTCGAAGGGCGCGGCGAGATCGAGGGCCTGGCCAAGGGTGGAGATGAGGGCACGGTCGGCGGCGTACATCGGGTGCAGGGGTTCCAGCACCAGGCGTACACCGTTCTCGGAAGCGAACGGGACCAGTTCTTCGAGACGATCGGCCACACGCCGGCGTGCAGCGACGACGTCCTTCTCACCCGGAGCGAGCCCACCAACCACCAGGAACAGCTCCTGGGTGTCCAGTGCTACTGCTTCGCGGATGGCCTCGAAGTTGTCGGCGAGGGCTGCGGCCTGTCCTTCAGCGTCAGCCGCCGTGAGGAAGCCGCCGCGGCACAGCGAGGAAACCCGGAGGCCCGCGTCCTTGATGAGCTTGGCTGCCTTATCCAGTCCGGCCTCGGCCACGCGGTCACGCCACGGTCCGATCGCGGGGATGCCGGCGCGGGCGCAACCATCCACAGCCTCAGCGAGCGTCCACTTCTTGGTGGTGGCGCTGTTCAGCGACAGCCTGGAGAAGTCCGCGCTCATGCGCCCACCCCGTTGATCCGCAGGAAGTCAGACATTCGGAAGGCGGCCAGCGACGGATCCTTCAACAGGCCGGCTTGGTCGGCCAGTTCGAAGGTCTTGGCCAGATGCAGGACGGAACGACCGGAGTGCAGGCCGCCCACCATCTGGAAACCGGGCTGTTTGCCGTTGAGCCAGGACATGAACGCGATACCTGTCTTGTAGTAGAACGTGGGTGCGCTGAAGATGTGCTTTCCGAGCTCACCGGTGGAGTCCAGGATCGCGCGCCCTTCGGCGCCCTGACCGGCGTCGTACTTTTGCAAGGCAACCGAAGCGGCCGGGTAGATGGCAGCGAAGATGCCCAGCAGGGCGTCCGAGTGGTGCGTCTGGTCGCCGTCGATCAGTTCCGGGTAGTTGAAGTCGTCGCCGGTGTAGAGGCGGACGCCTTCCGGAAGTGCAGCGCGCAGGGCGACCTCGTGGGAAGCATCCAGCAGCGAAACCTTCACGCCGTCAACCTTGTCCGAGTGCTCGCGGATCAAGCTGAGGAACGTATCGGTGGCCACAGAGACGTCGTCGGAGCCCCAGTAGCCGGCCAGCGCGGGGTCGAACATGGTGCCGAGCCAGTGCAGGATGACGGGCTGATCCACTTCTTGCAGGAGCGTCGAGTAGACGTGCAGGTAGTCGTCCGCGCCATTGGCGACCTTGGCCAAGGCGCGGGACGCCATGAGGATGACCTTGGGGCCGGCCTCACTGACGACGGCGATCTGCTCACGGTAAGCATCGATGACGGACTGGATACCGGCAGCGCCGTCCGGAAGGGCGGCGATGTCCAGCTGGTCGGTTCCGGCACCACAGGAAACGAGGTCGCGGACGGATTTGCCGGTGATGGCGGCGTTATCTGCAGCAACAACTGACGCTGCCTCGGCGCCGGTGCGCTTGATGAGCTGCTGGGTGGCTGCCCAGTCCAAGCCCATGCCGCGCTGCGCGGTGTCCATGGCATCTGCAACGCCCAGGCCGTAAGACCACAGCTCGTGCCGATAGGCCAACGTGGCGTCCCAGTCGAGCTGCGCCGGTGCGCCGGGAGTGTTGTCCGCTGCGACCTCGGGGATGACGTGGGCTGCTGCGTAGGCGCGGCGGGCCGTCAAAGGAGCGGTCGGCTTGGCCCACGATGTGGCGGCCTGAAGGCGGTACTCGCGGGTGCCGCCGTCGTTGGTGGGAAGGATAAGGGACGTCATTAGAGGGTAATCTCCGGGATGTCGATGGTGCGGCGCTCAGCCGAGGACTGCAGGCCCAGTTCGGCCAGCTGCACGCCTCGGGCTGCGGAGAGCAGGCCGAAGCGGTGCTCGCGGCCGGCGACGACGTCGCGGAGGAATTCTTCCCACTGCAGCTTGAAGCCGTTGTCCAGTTCAGCGTTGGCGGGAACTTCCTGCCACTGGCTGCGGAACGATTCGGTGACGGGCAGGTCCGGGTTCCAGACGGGCTTGGGGGTGTGGGCGCGCTGTTGCGCAACGCACTTGTTCAAACCGGCGACGGCGGAACCGTGCGTGCCGTCGATCTGGAACTCCACCAGTTCGTCGCGGTAGACGCGGACGGCCCACGAGGAGTTGATCTGTCCGATGACGTCGTCGCCGCCCGGGGTTTCGAGCTCGAAGATGCCGTAGGAGGCGTCGTCAGCGGTGGCCGTGTATTCCTTGCCGGCCTCGTCCCAGCGGGCGGGGATGTGTGTGGCGGTCTTGGCGTTGACGCTCTTGACCTTGCCGATGATGCCTTCAAGAACGTAGTTCCAGTGGCAGAACATGTCCGTGGTCATTCCGCCGCCGTCTTCCTTGCGGTAGTTCCAGGACGGGCGCTGTGCAGCCTGGACATCGCCTTCGAAAACCCAGTAGCCGAATTCGCCACGGATGGAAAGGATGCGGCCGAAGAAGCCTTCGTCCACCAGGCGGCGGAGCTTGACCAGGCCGGGGAGGTACAGCTTGTCGTGCACAACGCCTGCGGTGACGCCGGCTTCCTTGCCGATCTGTGCCAGCTCGATGGCTTCTTCGAGGGTCTCGGCCGTGGGCTTCTCGGTGAAGATGTGCTTGCCGGCGCGCATTGCCTTCTTCAGGGTAGCGGCGCGGAGGCTGGTCATGGAGGCGTCAAAGATGATGTCAACGGTGGGATCGGCGATGACGGCGTCCAGGTCCGTGGTCCATTCGGAGACCTTGTGGAGCTCGGCGAGTTCGCGGATCTTGGCTTCGTTGCGTCCAACCAGGATCGGCTCAACCTGCACCTTGGTGCCGTCTTCCAGCGTGAAGCCGCCGGCGTCGCGGATGGGGAGGATGGACCGCAGCAGGTGCTGGCGGTAGCCCATGCGGCCGGTGATGCCGTTCATGGCGATGCGGATCGTCTTTGTTTCGTAGCCCATGTTTTCTCCAGTGCCTTGTGTGCCGGTCGCTCTTCGGATGCCGGTGCTTGCAGTTACGTATGTGGGAAAGCGCATTCCCGCTGCAATCGATCATGCACCATGACGCGCCGGGTTGGCAAGCGCTTTCCCAAAAATGGTGGAGGCCTGCCATAATTTTCCTAGCGCCAGTCCCGACGCTCGCAGAAAAGGAGGGCCCCGTGGCCGCCAGCACACTGAGTGAAGTTGCCCGACTAGCCGGGGTCTCCCTTGCCACGGCATCCCGGGTCTTGAACGGCTCGTCCCGTAAACCAGCTGAGGATATCGCGGAGCGCGTCCGCGAAGCTGCCGACAAGCTCGGCTACGTCCCGAACGCGCAGGCGCAGGCGCTGGCGAAGTCGAGCTCAGGATTGATCGGCCTCATTGTTCATGACATCGCCGACCCCTACTTCTCTGCCATCGCCCGCGGGGTCCAGGAAGCAGCCCGCCAGCAAAACCGAATGGTGTTGCTGGCCAGTACGTCCGGCGCCGCGCAGGACGAAAAAGAGGCAGTGGCCGCGTTCGCCGCCCGACGCGCCGACTCCATCGTGATCGCCGGTTCGCGATCCGTGCGCGCCGAGGACAAGCAAGGCAACATCGAACTGGCCGCCGAATTGGACCGCTACTGCCGCAATGGCGGACACGTGGGGGTTGTTGGCCACCCGGTGGTCGGCGCCTCCACTACTGAGGGCTACCACGTGGTTGAAGTACCCAATGAAGAGCTTGCTGCCGACCTTGCTGCGGAATTGGCCGCTACGCATGAAGGTGAATTCCTGATCGTGGCGGGTCCCGAAGGGCTGTACACCTCCGACGACCGCGTCCGCGGTTTCCAACGGGGCCTCGCAGACGCTGGAAGACCTGCAGCAGGGATTATCCGCACCGGCTTCAATCGTGCCGGAGGATATGACGCCGGGCCCGCACTCGCCGAGCGGATCAAAGCCTCCAAGGAACGGCTCTGCATCTTCGCCGTTAACGATGTCATGGCCATCGGCGTCACCGCTGCGCTCCGACCCGAAGGCGTATGGATTCCCCGGGATGCGACCATCGCGGGTTTTGACGACATCGAAACGCTGAGAGACTTCCGCCCGGCTTTGTCCACGGTGCACCTGCCGCTGGAGGACATCGGCCGCCTGGCCGCCGGCGACCCTGACACCGCGCCGGTCAGCGGCGCGGTGAAACTCCGCCGCAGCACGGAAACTCCGGTGGAAGTGCAAGCCTGACCAAGTCAGAAGGCATAACCGTTAAGGCGCAACGGCTCTGTTTTCAGCGGATGGGCTGGACTGAGTAGCCGGCGCTAGTCCTCGCCCAGTGTGATCGTGTGCAGGAAAGCGGCGTCGTTGAGGACGTTTTCCGGCAGGTCATCCTCAACGAATTCCAGCATGATGTCCATATCCTTGCCGTTGCCCCGCAAGACATCCGTGACGGTCTGCCACAGCAGCTTTCGGTTCCGTAGTGGAAGGCGCTCGCCTTCGGGTCCCCATGAGAAACAGTGCACGCCAACCAGGTGCGGCAAGACTTCGTGGAGCGACTCAAGCGCCTGCTTGTCCGAAAGCCCGACGGCGGGCTGCCAGTAGGTGCCGACGTTGGGGTGATTCACCCGGTTCAGTAAGTCGAGGGTGGTGGCGGGGGAGTCGGTAAGGGTGTTGCCGTGGTACTCGAATGCGATGGCGATGCCGCGGTCGGCCGCCAAATCGGCAATTCGCCGGGCGTCTTTGACCACCGCATCCCACTGGTCCTCGGTGGCCTCGGCGGAGCCAAGTTCCCCAGCCCACACCCGGATCCTCGGAGCGCCCAGAGCTGTGGCAAGGTCCAACTCGCGGCCAAAGTCCTCGAACGCGCCGCAGCGGTAGTACGAGCCGAGCGAGAGGACGCTGAGTCCGGCCGCCATCGTGGCTTCCTTGGCGTGCGCCGCTGCCTCGGAATCGCTGATGTGCACGTCGGTGCCCCACTCGATCCCGGCCAGACCTGCGTTCGAGGAAATCCGGACCACCTCGTCGATCCCGTGCGTGCGAAGGGTGACGGAACAGATGCCGGGCGTGAGGTCAGCCAGAGTAGTGAGGTCGATCATCCTCCAAGGATACCGGGAATGCGCTTACCCAGTAAGGGCGTATCGCCTGGTGAACTCCTGGCACCCCTCTTGTGAATCATTCGGTGAGCCTCCTACGCACACTAGGTAGACTTGCTCAGCGTCCTGCCCATGATGGCCTGCGTGAGGGCATCGATGACCTCGGCGTTTGCCAGGGGATTCCGGATCAGGGTGAAGTCGACGTCACCTACAGGCGGCAGCCCGAACCGCTGCGTAATGACCTTCAGGTCCTCGGGCACCAGCGAAGCCGGCATCACGGCAACTCCAATGCCAGCTCGCACGGCCGCAAGCACTCCACTGATTTGCTTGGTGCTGCACGTGATCCGCCAGGTCCGGCCTTCGGCTTCCAAGGCGTCGATGGCCAGTTTTCGGCTCAGGCTTGGCGCTGGGTAGGCGATGAGGGGGACGGGTGCCCCGGGTTCCAGCACCGTCTGTTCCACGCCGACCCAGGCAAAGTTGTCGTGCCGGACCACCGTGCCTTCCTTTGCCCCGGCCACCCATTTCACGAACACCAAATCCAGCTGGCCGGCATTGAGTCGCTTGTAGAGCTGGTCGCTTTGGCTGACAGTGAGCTCCAGGTTGATCTGCGGGTACAACTGCCGGAACTCGCGGAGAATCCGGGGGAGACCCGTGATGGCGAGGTCGTCTGCGGTGCCAAAACGGAGTCGCCCGCGCATGGCCGAGCCGGAAAAATACCGGGCAGCGGAATCGTGGGCGGCCAGGATGCTGCGGGCAAAACCGGCCATCGCATCGCCGTTGTCGGTGAGCCGGACCTCGCGCGTATCGCGGGCAACCAGCACCCGTTTGGCGGCGGCTTCCAGCTTGCGGACGTGCTGGCTGACAGTGGGCTGAGCCAGCCCAAGGCGCTCCGCCGCTTTGGTGAAACTCAGTGTTTCTGCGACGGCCAAAAAGGAACGGAGCTGGACAGGTTCGAACACGGAACTCCTAAAGCGCAGGTCAGCGCCGGGCCGGAGTACTGCGCCCTCGCAGCACGGTCATTGCGTTCCGCAATGCTAGTTATAGGCGCAATACGCTTCCATAATTGCTGCTCGCAACCCTAGCGTTAAACGCATCCCACCGAAACTCTCCATCCGAGGACTACCTTTTGGCACCCCCACCGCCTTCAGCGGCAAACGTCAGCCAGCCCGTCATCGATTCCCTGTCCGCACCTCAGCCCGCGGACACCGTCACCCAGCCACTCGCCGTCGTGAGTGAAAAGCTGCCCTGGCGGCATACCTTCATCTCCCTGAAGGTCCCCAATTTCAGGATCTTCGCGATCGGTCATTTCATTGCCGTGATCGCGATCTGGATGCAGCGCATCGCCCAGGACTGGATGGTGCTGCAGCTGTCCGGTTCCGTCACAGCCGTCGGAATTACCGTGGCATTGCAGTTCATGCCTTCGCTTTTCCTTGGCCCGTGGGGCGGCATGATTGCCGACCGCTTTGCCAAGCGAAAGATCCTCATCATCTGCCAATCCGCGGCGGCTGTGCTGGCGGCCGCGTTGGCGGTGCTCTCCCTGAGCCAACGCGTCGAAGTGTGGCATGTGTACGTCATCGCCCTGCTTTTGGGCTTCGTGACGGTGCTGGACCAGCCGGCCCGGCAGGTGTTCGTCAACGAGCTCGTCGGCCCCAAATACCTCCGGAATGCCATCAGCGTTAACTCCACCACGTTCCAGCTCGGCGGACTGATCGGTCCCGCCTTGGCCGGTGTGCTGCTCACTGCAGTAGGTGCCGGTTGGGCCTTCGCGGCGAACGCCGTGGCCTGCTGCTCCACTGTCGCGATGCTGTTGATCCTCCGCAAGGACCAGTTGCACCTCAGCCAGCCGACCCCTCGCAAGAAGGGAATGCTCCGCGAAGGACTCAACTACGCGCTCAGCAAACCCACTATTTACTGGCCATGGTTAATGGCTGGTTTCGTGGCAGTTTTCGCCATGAGCCTGCCGGTACTGCTGGCCGCGTTTGCGGATCACGTGTACGACGCCGGCGCCGGAGGCTACGGCCTGCTCAATGCGATGGTTGCGCTCGGTGCACTGACTGGCGCGGTGGCGTCCACCCGCCGTCGCCAGCTGCGGTTGCGGTCGGTGGTGACGTCCGCGGGGTTGTATGGCCTGATGCTCTGCGTGTCTTCCCTCATGCCAACCATGGTGTGGTTCAGCGTCACCATGGTCCTCGCCGGATTCTGGTGCCTCATGTTCCTCACCGCTGCTAACCAAATGGTGCAGACCAGTTCCAACATGAGCATCCGCGGACGCGTCATGAGCCTGTACCTCGTGGTGCTGATCGGTGGGCAGGCAATCGGCGGCCCCATGATGGGTTGGCTTGCCGAGCACCTCGGCCCGCACCTGGCCGTCCTGATCTCCGGTGGCGTGCCGGCCATCGCGGCTGCGGTAGTCGCCGTCGTACTGGCCCGGAAGTCGTCCCTGCACATCAAAGTGGACCTGCGGGATCGGCGTCGAGTGCTGCGGATCGTGCAGGAGCCGCAGACGGCTTAACCCAGATGAAGCGCCCCGGCAGCCGGGAGCGCTTCATCTGTGCGGGCTATCTTGGCTGAAGCTGTGCCACTGGCAGGTGTGGGTATTCAGCTGAGCGTCCCTGGAACTCGAGGACGTCCGGATTGCGGATAACACCTTCACGGATCTCGATGGCACGGGAGACGGTCTCGTTGGCTTCCCAGCCTTCCGGTCCCGCCACTACGGTGTCCAGGAACGGAAGCAGGGCTTCGCTGATCTCCCAGCTGGCCGAGTTCCAGAGGTATGACGGGCTGTGGTCCACGGCGTAGTAGTTAACGTGCCCGCCCACGCGGAACATGGGCTCGTCGAACGTGGTGGTCCGCGCCCAGCTGAAGCCCATGCCTTCATCGCAGGACACGTCAACGATCAGGCTGTCCGGCTGGAATTCCGCCAGGTCCTCCGTGCGGAGGTAGGTCAGCGGGGCGTTCGGGTCCTGCAGGGTGCAATTGACCACGATGTCCGCCGCGGCCAGGAACGGCGCCAACGGCTTGCGCCCCTTGTCCGTGATGACTTCACTGAGGAACGGCGCCTTGCTGTCGTGGTCGAATTGCACGATCCGCACTGAATGGATCGGGGACCCGACGGCGGCGACGCCCCGGTTGGTGAGCACCTGGACGTCGTGGACGCCGTGGGCGTTCAGGGCGGTGACGGCACCGCGGGCGGTGGCCCCAAAACCGATGACTACGGCGCTGAGACGGCGGCCGTAATCGCCGGTGGAACCAGTCAAAGCCAGTGCATGCAGCACGGAGCAGTAGCCGGCGAGTTCGTTGTTCTTGTGGAAGACGTGCAGCCCGAAGCCGCCGTCGCCCGCCCAATGGTTCATGGCCTCAAAAGCGATGAGCGTGAGCTTCTTGTCAATGGCCAACTGGGTGATGGCCCGGTCCTGGACGCAGTGCGGCCAGCCCCACAAGGTTTGGCCGTCACGGAGTTCTGCCAGGTCTTGGGCCTGCGGCTTGGGAAGGAGGATGACGTCGTTATTGGCAATCAACTCCTGGCGTGTACCGAGCCCGCCCACCATTGATTCAAGCTTGCTGTCCGGGACACCGAACCGCTCGCCGTAGCCGTACTCAAAGCGAAGTTGCCGGCGCACGTCCGGAGCAATGCGTTCCAAGTGCTGCGGGTGGATCGGCAGGCGGCGCTCATTGGGTTTCAGCGAAGTAGCAAGGACACCAATGCTCAGCTGGCCGGTTGGTGCGGTCACTTCTTGTTGCCGGTAGAGGGCTTGGCGGCCTCGGTGGCGGAGGACTCGGAAGCCCGCTTATCCGCTCGCTTTTCCTTGATGGATTTGCTGGATTTCTTTGACGCAGTTTGGCGCGGTGATTTGTCGCCCATGATGGCTCCCTTAGAGCGGAGCCGAAATGGCTCCTGACTCCTGACGATACACCTCCCCGCATGGCTTTGTGGCCGGAGTCACGCGTGCTGGACCGCAGGCCTCCGGCTGTAGGGGCAGGCTGGCGTTGGCCTATTGGGCGGGCTGAACCGCCGGGCGGCCATGCGTTACCCGGTGAGTGACGCGATCCGCGGTGTCGTCCATGGTCACCACTTTCTCCACAGGCTCCAGGTAGAAGCGGGCACTGCTGATGATGCCCTCATTCACGCCGAAGATGATGACGCCGGTCATCTCATGCGGGGTGCCGTCGCGGCGGGCGCCTTTCAGGTGCAGCTCGGTCCACACACTGCTCCCATTCACGCTGTGCGCCAACATGCGGGCGGCGATGTCCGGCACGCCGGTGAAAAGTTGCTCCCAATTGCTGCGGATAGTGTCCCGTCCCGTGAATCCCCGGGTGGGGTGGGCCGGTGTCTCGTTGACGTAGCCCGGAGCGAAACACTCAGCAAGGGCTTCAAGGTCATGCTTGTTCGTGGCTTCCAGCAGGCGGTTGATGACGGCGAGGGGACCCGCCTCACCATCGTCGGTGAGAGTCATTGGAGGACCTCCCGGATAGGTGGATGTACGTAAGAGTTTAGGCTTACGAGGCCTCCCGGTCGACGGGTAAGCGGCCCTCTTTGGTGAGTGCCGTCGTCGAGTGCATTTTCTTGACAGCGTTCAGTCCGGGCACAAAGAAACCCCGGATCATCGGATCCGGGGCTTTCTTGGAGCGGGCGACGGGAATCGAACCCGCGTATCGAGCTTGGGAAGCTAGCGCTCTACCATTGAGCTACGCCCGCATTGCCCGGGAAAAACTCCCCCGAGCGAGTCCTAGCTTAGCGCAGTTGCAGGACTCCCCATGACCGGCGCACCGGACGCTTACCTGAACAGCTTCATACCATTCCAGCCGTTGCCCACCTGGCGTTGGGCGCCCCAGGCTCCGGTCCCCAGCCGGTAATCGACGAGGTAGCCATCCACGGTCTGGGCAGTGATACTGCGCGTTCCCGGACCGGACAAACCGAAGCTCGGGACCAGTGCCTTCATGGTTCCCCAACCGGAACCCACTGTGGTGGGCAGGCCCGCGAAGCCGCCGCCACCGTTGCCGGGGTAGCTGAGCAAGTGCCCGGAGGTAGTGGTGGCCAGGATGTCGTTGGCGCCGTCGGCATTCCAGTCGGCCATGGTCAGGCCCATGCCCGCCCACCCGCTTCCGATGTCCACACGGTAGGTCAACGCCCTGCCTGAGGTGTTGGGGTAATACCGGAGCCCGCCATCCGGGAAATAGCCCACGATGCCTGGATACCCCTGCGCCGCGGACCATTTGCCCACGGTTATGGTCATCTTGTCCCAGTCACCCGTTCCCACCACGATCTGAGTGGAGAAAGCACCGCCGGGCCAACCCTTGAACAGGCCCAAGGTGCCGTTGTCCCATTGGGCCAAAATGTCGTAGACGCCATCAGCATCCCAGTCCACCACGAAGGCCTGCTTCAAGCCCTGCCAGTTTGAACCGATGACTGTGGGAATCCCATAACCGCCACCGCCATGTGCAGGGTAGCGAAGGAGGCGCCCGGACGAGTCCGCAGCAACCAGGTCCGCGCCGGAGGTGATGCTCGCATACGCAGTGGGGTTGCCGGCGAAATACTGCTCCATGGTGGGGAAGCCACGGCGTTTCATGTCGGTGGCGAGGTCCACTCCGACATAGCGCAAATGCCACGGCTCATAGCTGTAGCCCGTGACATTCGTGTAGCCGTTGGGGTATCGGACAATGAAGCCGTACTTGTGGGCATTCGCCGCCACCCAAACCCCGGCCGGAGTGTCCCCGAAACAGGTGCTGAGGCCGCAGGACCCGTTGGCGTTCCCGACGTCGACGGCGAGCCCCGTCTGGTGCTCGCTGTGCCCCGGACGTGCGGAGATCAGGTCCGCCTGTGCTTGGCCGTAGATGCTGACGTAATAGGAGTAGACCTGCTGCTGCTGCGCATAGGAACGGTAACCGCTCACCACGGCCAGCCCGCCCGTGCCGGCATCAGCTGCACCTTGGAACAACCCATTAAGCCATGCCGCAGCCTCGGCACGCAGATACTGGCCGGAGCCGCGGGCATTGACCAAGTCGCCGGGAGCGTAGCTCAAAGGACTCAATGGCCGGGACTTGTTGACCAGGACAGAGTAGTTCGCGGGGTCGCCCACAGGATCGACGCTCGGCAGTGGATTCGCAGTGGTCGGTACTGCACTTTGAACGACGGCGGCGCGCGCGTTGGATGGCGCCGGCGCAGCCGTGGCTGGAGCCGCAGCAATGACACCGCCAGCAACGGTCAGGCTGAAGAAAGCAGCGCAAGCCGCCAGCCGTCGCCGTGCGTTCCTCATGGAACCCGGGTGGAATTGACCTCGCATAACGCCCCCAATTTGCTTGTAGTCAGCCGCAGGCACTCTACCGGGCCCGCGGACTCCTGTCAGCAGTACCCCGGAAAATCGTGAGATAACCATTCGGTCAAGGCTCGGCAGTCATGTGTTGCTGGCGCCCGCCGCTGACTATTCTGAAGGTGTTAGCTGCAGCGTATGGGGAACCGGGCTACGACACTCGACCGTACGCCGAAAGAGGTTTTCCATGGCATTCGCTGCCAATGAAGTGGTGATCAGCAGGGACGCCATGACCGTTTACGGATTCCTCATGGATGGGATGAACAACTCCCTGTGGCGTTCGGGTGTTCGCAGTATCGCGCTTCGCTCCGGCATTCGCGGCCAAAAAGGCGCCCTTTACCAACAGACCGTTTCCGGCCCCGGCGGCCGCCCCGTGGCCGCCGACTTCAGGATCACCGAAGCCCGCCCGGGAGCCGAAGTCCGTTACGCCGTGGTGGCCGGACCGGCACGGCCGACCGGAGGCTTCTACCTCAGCACCGAAGGTGCCACCACTCGCCTCCGGTTCGCCCTTGAGTACCATCCCAAGGGCCTGCGGAAGCTTATGAATGGCATATTCCAGAAGGCCTTGGAAGACGAAGTGGCGCAGTTGGAACAACTCAAGGTTGCCATCGAGTCCCACTCGGACGCTTAGCGGCGGTTGCTGCTTACGCCACCGGTTGGCGTACGACGTTGGGTTGGCGTACGACGCCGACACCCGGGTTGGGTGGGCATGCCTCCTCTATTGGGCGAACTTCAGCCCGCCCCAGCCGATGCCGATGGTCACCGGCGTCGTAAGCCGTCCGGTGTTGAGATCCCAGTACTCAACAACTCCGTTGCGGTCCAGTCCGGCAACGCCCGTAGAGTCGGGACCCGTTACCCCGCGCAACGCCCGCAGACCCGTGTAGTCGGTCCATTCCGCACCCACTACCGGACGGGATTCCTGCTTGGGTGTGCCCAGTCCGCTGCCGCGATACAACCTGAGGGTTCCATTGGCCTCAGTGGTGAGGAGGTCCTGGAAGCCGTCGGCGTTGTAGTCCACCATGCTTAGCCTGATCGCCGGGAATCCCGTGCCGATTGCCGCTTGGGCACGAATGTAGGCCAGGCCCGCGTTCTTATAGAGGTACAGGTTGCCACCCGAGTCCATGGCGACGATCTGGGGAAGCCGGTTGTTGGCACACCACGTGCCCACGGCGATGTTCAGGGTCCCCCAGCCCTGGCCAAGGGCAATGGGATCCTTGAATCCGCCCGCCTGAAGCCCCGGATACACCAGCAGGGCGCCGTCGAGCCTTTGAGAGATCAGATCAAACACGCCGTCGCGGTCCCAGTCCGTGATGAAGAGGTCCTTGAGCCCCGTAAAGCCGACGCCGATCCTCTTGCCGCCGCCGTACCTTCCGCCACCCCACGATGGGTAGGCAACCACGGAACCGTCGCCGGCGATCGACACGAGGTCGGCTGCGCTGCTGATGGATGCCGCGCTCAGGTTCAGGGTAGGTGGTTGGTGTTTGCTGCCAGGTTCGCAGACACCCACAGGGTCCGTTGGTGGTGGGACTGTGCCGCCCGGGCTTGTGGTGGTCCCGGCCGGCAAAGACGTGTAGCCAAAGAAGTTCACTACGCCCCAGAGCGTGTAGCGGTTGGGGGTGGTCTGCCAGTTGCCGTCCGTGTACGTGATGCCGATGCCCATGACGTTGAACCGGGGATCACGCAGAAGGGCATCGTGACCCGGAGAGCCCTTCCACCACTCCACCAGCTGCGCTGCGTCACGGTCCCAGCGGACAGCAATAACTTCACCCGCCCCGTTGTTCGGGTTGAGCGCCCGGGGATCAGTCCAGAAGTTGGCACGGTGCTGGATCACCTCACGCGTCGCGATGTTGTTGGACCAGTCCTGGGCCAGGCTGGCCACCGTGGCGTGATACTTCACCGGTGCAAGGCCGAGCGACGCGCGGTAGCTGTTGATCGCGTTGAACACCGTCAGGATCGCAGCTGTATTGCTGTCAGGGAGGAGCGCCAAGGCGCCGTTCTCCGGATCCACGTTGCTGCTCGGGCTCTTGCCGGGGAAGGGGGTCGCGGTAGGCGTAGGGGTTGGTGAGGCGGTTTCGAGTGTTGGAGTAGGGGACGGGCTTTCTGTGGGGGCAAGCGTTTCTCTTGGTGGCGATGTTTCGCCAGGGGAAACTGGTTCAGTTGGGGCCGGCGTTTCTGTTGGAGACGCAGACGGATCAGGCCCGGCTGCCTGGCCGGATGGTGTCGGCGCGGGTGGAACAGTACCAACAGTCTCCTGTGGAGATGGCTCCGCTACGGGCGGCTCGGTGGCTCCGGGATCCGAGGGGTTGTCAGGCCCCCAGGAAGGCCCGATGTTGGGCACCGGAGGTGGAGTTTCAAATACCGGATCTATAGCGACGGGGCCGGTGTCTGAGCCTGTTCCCGCGCCGGCGCTTGGTGTGGGCTCCGGCGTCCCGGGGTCCGTGGTGGGCACTGTCGACGGTTCCGAAGCTTTGCCGGCCGCCGGGAGGCCCGCTGAAGGTGCCGGGTCCGCCGTCGTGGTTTCCTTTGGTGCGGTCATCCCTGAAGGGACAACGGACGAAGGGGTGGCGGTGGGCCCGGGGACCGTCTGCGTTGACGGGAGAATCTGGCTGGAGGCGGCCACCCCGAGAGCCAATACGCCAGCCAGCACGATAGCGGCAGGCGCAACCATTTTTCTCACAATTACCCCGCGAATGCTCGTTGCCCCCAAGTACGGGCGCGGTTCTACATGTCCGGGAACTATAGTCCCATGGGGCGGCGCGGACAATGCATAGGGTATTTGATGCATGGGGTATTTTTGATGCTGTGCTGATCTCTGACCGCGATATTCGTGCCGAAATAGACTCCCAACGGATTGTTCTTGAACCGTACGACCCCGCGATGGTTCAGCCGTCCTCCGTTGACGTGCGGATTGACCGGTTTTTCCGGCTCTTCGACAACCATAAATATGCCCACATCGACCCCGCCGAGGAACAGCCGGAACTGACCCGGCTGGTGGAAGTGGAAGGCGACGAGCCCTTCATCCTCCACCCCGGGGAATTCGTACTCGGCTCCACCTACGAGACCGTCAGCCTGGCCGACGATATCGCTGCCCGTCTCGAGGGCAAGTCATCCCTTGGGCGCCTCGGGCTGCTGACGCACTCCACAGCCGGTTTCATCGACCCCGGATTCTCAGGCCACGTGACCTTGGAGCTGTCCAATGTGGCAACTCTGCCCATCAAGCTGTGGCCGGGCATGAAAATTGGACAGCTGTGCTTCTTCCGGCTGACGTCCTCGGCCGAGCACCCCTACGGTTCGGGCGAATACGGGAACCGGTACCAAGGCCAGCGAGGACCCACCGCGAGCCGCAGCCACCAGAACTTCCACCGGACGTCCATCTAGCCTCCTTCGGGGCCTCTGCGTCGAGGGGGTTTGGCTGTCGGCCCTCTAGGTCTCTCTTAGGCCGAGATGTCGCCGCTCGGCGCGCTGGGAGACTCGTTACGCGGGTTCGCGCTCCTGCGTCCGTGGCGGAGCTCCCGGTGATTTACGCATGGCTTTGACCACGGGTTCCACAAAGCGGGCCGCCAGCGGACCAAGGATGGCCATGATGAGGACATAGGCCGTGGCGAGTGCCGCAAGTTCGTCGGGAACTGCCCCGGAAGCAACAGCCAGGCCCGCGATGACAATGGAGAATTCCCCACGCGCAATCAGGGCAGCCCCCGCGCGGAAACGGCCGGGGACTGCGATGCCGGCCCGCTTGGCAGCCCAGAATCCAGTGAGCATCTTGGTAGCTGCGGTGATGACGGCCAGCACCAAGGCCCAGCCAAGGACGGGTGGGATGGATGTCGGATCGGTGTTGAGCCCGAAGGCCACGAAGAAGATCGCCGCGAAGAGATCCCTCAGCGGTTCCAGGATCCTGGTGGCATTGTGGGCGGTGGCACCGGAGATTGCGATGCCAAGCATGAAGGCACCCACAGCGGCGGACACCTGCAGGGCTGATGCGATTCCCGCCACCAACAGTGCGAGACCCAGCACGTTCAGCAGGAAGACCTCGGAGTTTTCGCTGTGCACTGCTTGCGAGACCCGGTGGCCGTGCTTGAGGGCTATGACAAGAACCACGGTGACCACGGCAAGGGCGATTCCCACCGTCTGCAGTCCGCCCAGGAACCCCACGCCGGCAAGGATCGCCGTGAGGATCGGGAGGTAGATAGCCATTGCGAGGTCTTCAAAAACGAGGATGGACAGCACCACAGGCGTTTCGCGGTTACCGATCCGTCCGAGGTCCGTGATCACCTTGGCGGCGATCCCGGATGACGAAATATAGGTGACACCACCCATGACGATGGCGCCTACAAGCCCCCAACCCAACAGCACGGCGAGTCCCGCGCCCGGAAGGAAGTTGAGGACAAAATCCATGACCCCGGCCTGCCACGAGCGCCGAAGCCCCGTGACCAGCTCTGACGCCGTATATTCCAATCCGAGCATCAGCAGCAGGAGGATAACGCCGATTTCGCCGGAAAGATGGGCGAACTCGTGCATGCCATCCAACTTGACGAACCCGCCGGCTCCGAATGCCAAGCCACCCACCAAATAGAGCGGGATGGGGGACATGCCTATTCGGCCCGCTAATCGAGCAAGGAGACCGAGGCAGAAGACGACGGCCCCCAGTTCAACGAGGGCTAGTGCGAGCGGATCCATTCCGGTCAGCCGTTGCGGAGGATGTCGGCTGCCGAGTCAAGACCTTCCTGTGTGCCGACCGCTACGAGCAAATCACCGGTGTGAAGTACGACGTCGGGTGCCGGCGAGGGGACAACCTCACCTTCGCGCATGATCGCCACGATGGAAACACCACTCCGGGTGCGGATCTGCGCCTTGCCCATGGGCTGGTTGACGAAGGGTGAATCAGGGGTGATGGAGAACTGTCGGGTGACGATGCCTGGTATCTCGCGATGTTCTTCTGCCAAGCGCATGGCAATGTGTTGGCCGCCCAGGAGGTTCCCCAGGGTCGATGCCTCATCTGCTGTCAACGGGATGGAGGCTTGGCACGTGTCAGGGTCGTCCCAAGTGGACACGAATAGCTCGGTCTCACCCTCCCGAAGTTCCACTACACCGATGCGACGGCCCGACGCCGTGACGAAATCCTTGCGGATCCCAAGGCCCGGGAGTTCAGTCTCATCCACGTTCATAGCTACACCCTAACTCTGTTGTATGGGTCTGGTACGGCGTTCATGCTCAGCCAGTCCTATGTAGTTAACGCTCAGGGACCACGGCTATTTCCACCTTGGCCGGTGGCTTCACTGGCAGGATCACCAACAGGCCGGCCAGCAGGACCACCATGATTCCCAGGATGCCCCAGCGCTGGGCTTCACCTTCTGCGACGAACGGCGAGGCGATGGCGATACAAAGTGTGAAGAGCGTTGGTGCGAGGAAACTGACGGCACGCCCGGTGGTCGCATAGACCCCGAAAAGCTCCCCGGACTCTCCGTGGGGGGCAAGCCTTGCAAGATACGCGCGTGATGACGATTGGGCCGGTCCCACGAACAAGCAGAGCAGCAGGCCGAAGACCCAGAACGTAGTGGCACCCGGCCAGTCATTTCCAAAGAAAACGTAGTCGCCGTTACCCAGGACCAGAATGGCCGTGCCTGCCACGAGGAGACCAATCAGCGAGAGGATAATGACTGCCTTTGGTCCGATCCTGTCGTCGAGGAAGCCTCCAATGATTGCACCGACGGCAGCCACGACGTTGCCGAAAATAGCGAAGAAGATGACGTCCTTGAGCTCGAAGCCGAACGTCCCCGCGGCGATGACGCCGCCGAAAGTGAATACTGCCGCCAAGCCGTCACGGAAAATGGCACTGGAGAGCAGGAAGTAGATGGTGTGGGGGCTCGTCCGATAGATCGCGCCAATGCGGCGGAACAACAGCTTGTAGGACGCAATGAAGCCCAGCGAGGCGGTGCTCTTCTTCACGGAAACTTCAGGAACAGCGAACATCACGGGAAGGGCAAAGATGAAGAACCACAGTGCCGAGAAGATGGCAACGAGCCGGATATTCAAGGAGTCCTGGGTCGAAGCGCCGAACCACTCGAAGGAGGGCTGCACGAAGAGCTGAAGAACCAGGAGGAGCGCAACGATGCCGCCCAGGTAACCCATGGCCCAGCCGAAGCCGCTGACCCTGCCGATGTTCCGGGGCGTAGATATCTGGGCCAGCATGGCGTTGTAGTTCACTCCGGCAAACTCAAAGAAAATGTTGCCGAGCGCTATGAGGCATACCCCCAGCAGCAGGAACTCCGGTTGGGGGAACACGAAGAAACAGAGCGCTGTCAGGACAGCCGTTGCGGCGGTGTTGACGCCGAGCCACATCTTGCGGCGTCCCCCGGCGTCGGAACGCTGCCCGGTGACGGGAGCCAGCAAAGCAATGGCGAGGCCGGCAACGGCGAGGGCAGCACCGAGCGCGGCCGATGCTGCGTCTTCTCCGCCGAACGCATTGGACGTGAGGTAAACGGTGAAGACGAAGGTGGTCATCACCGCTTGGAAGGCAGCTGAGCCCCAGTCCCAGGATGCCCAAGCAAGGATCTGTCCCTTCTTGGAAGCGACGGGTCCTGAGGCAAGCTCGGACGTCGAGTGGGAGGCTTCGGGAACTGCGGCCGCGTTCATAGCTTGAATGCTATAGCGACGGGGAAGAACGGCGGGTAGATGACAGACCGCTATGTGGAGAACGCGGCTTTAAGCCATGCGCGCAGCCAGCTTCCCCTGCCCAAAACTGTCAGTTCGCCTTGATAAACTTGGTAAACCGAACCCAACGTATGACCGCCTGCTCCAACTTTTGACAATATGTTCCTGACTTTGCGGAGATAACAGTGATCACAGTTCTCGCCATCACCTTTGTAGCGGCAACTGTGGCGCCATTGATCTTCAGCAAACTCGGCAGGAACGCCTTCTACGCTCTAGCAGCGGTCCCCGCAGGCACCTTTATTTGGCTGCTTTTCCAGTACGGCCCCGTATATTCCGGTGGTGGCATAGAAGAAGTCCTGCCTTGGATTCCCAGCTTGAAGCTTGAGCTCGCCTTCCGCATGGATCCCTTGGCATGGGTGATGTCGTTGCTGATCCTCGGGGTGGGATCCCTGGTGTTGATCTATTGCGCCAGGTACTTCAAGAACAAGGACGCGGGCTTGGGCGGATTTGGCGCTCAACTGCTCGCTTTTGCCGGGGCCATGTTCGGTTTGGTGACCTCCGATGACCTGCTGATGCTCTTCATCTTCTGGGAGCTCACCACCATCCTTTCCTATCTGCTGATCGGCTACGCCCGCACCCGTTTGGCGGCGCGACGTTCGGCACTGCAGGCACTCATGGTCACCACCGCGGGTGGCCTCGCCATGCTCGTCGGCCTCATTATTCTGGGTCAGGCCGCCGGAACCTACCGCATTTCGGCGATCCTGGACCAAGCCGGGCCGCTCATGGCCGGACCGATGCAGGGAGCGGTGGCCACCGCCGTCGTACTCATCCTGGTGGGGGCGGTGACCAAATCGGCGCTCGTACCGTTCCACTTCTGGCTTCCGGGCGCCATGGCCGCGCCGACTCCCGTGAGCGCGTACCTGCATGCGGCCGCGATGGTCAAAGCCGGCATCTACATCGTGGCGCGACTTGCGCCCGGGTTTTCGACGTCGGAGTTTTGGCTTCCCGTGGTTCTGGGACTCGGCCTGGCGACCATGCTCGTGGGTGGTTACCGAGCCCTTCGCCAGACTGATATCAAGCTCATCCTCGCCTATGGCACGGTCAGCCAGCTCGGTTTCCTCACGATGGTGGTCGGATTAGGTCGCCCCGACGCCGCTTTGGCAGGACTCGGACTGCTGCTGGCACATGGCTTGTTCAAAGCTGCGCTGTTCCTGGTAGTGGGCATCATCGACCACCAATCCGGAACACGCGATATCCGCAAACTTTCCGGTGTCTTCCGTTCGTCACGCGCGTTGGGCGTTGTGGCTGCCATCGCAGCAGCGTCCATGGCTGGAGTGCCACCCTTGGCAGGTTTCGTAGCCAAAGAATCCGTGTTCGAGGCCTTCGTCCACTACGGCACCAGCGAAGACGCTCCAGCGTGGGGAATCTGGATATTGGTGGGCCTGGTGATCGGATCGATCCTGACGTTCGCCTACAGTGCCCGGTTCATGTGGGGCGCCTTTGCGGTCAAACCCGGCGTTGAACCTACCCCGTTCAAACCCATCAAACCCGCATTCCTGGCAGCTCCGGCCATTCTTAGTTTGCTCACCATCGCCTACGGATTATGGCCAACGCCTGTGGATAGCTGGATCCAGCCTTATGCAGCGCTGTTTGCTGACGGCCCGGACGCGGTCGACGCCGGACACTTGGCTTTGTGGCACGGCGTCACCCCCGCGTTGGGCCTGACGGCGCTGACGTTCGCGGCCGGTGCCGCAATGTTCTACTGGCGCAACCTCGTTTCCCGTGCCCAAAGCCTGGTCCCCGACTGGGTGGATGGCGACAGGGCCTACCAGAACACCATCGGCGCACTGGACGACGTCGCGGTTTGGGTTACGGGCCGCACCCAGCGTGGTTCGCTGTACTTCTACCTCGCGGTGATCCTCACAGTGGCGTTCGCGGTTCCGATGACGGCCCTGATCGTGGCGAACAAGCCCCTGCCGGATGGCATGTACTTCATCGACCCGAACTCGCCCCTGCAAGTAGTGGCAGGTATCGGCATCGTAGTGGGTGCCCTGGCTGCGGTCCGGGCCAACAAGCGTTTCCTCGCCGTGCTCATGGTGTCCGTCACGGGCTACGGCATTGCCCTTATGTTCGCCCTCCAAGGCGCCCCCGACCTCGCCCTGACCCAAATGCTGGTGGAAACCATCGTGCTGGTCGCTTTCGTGCTGGCCATGCGCAGCCTGCCCGCCGAGTTGAGGGACAGGACCGGGGGACGGCTCAGGGTAATCCGCGTGATCATAGGCGCGGCGTTCGGCATCACCATGATTTTCGTGGCGATCTACGCCATGGGCGCCCGCGTTGCGACGCCTATCTCCCTTGACTTCCCGCGGTTGGCCTACGAGGGCGGCGGGGGATTGAACGTGGTCAACGTGACCCTGGTGGATATCCGCGCCTGGGATACCTTCGGTGAGATTTCCGTGCTGGCGATTGCGGCCACCGGTGTAGCCAGTTTGATCTTTGTCCGCAGCCGCGGCGACCGGATCAAGACCTCGGAGGCCGTGCCCGAAGGCAGCGTTGGGCGACGCACCGGCGTCGACCGTGACTCCCGCGACGGCGCCACCTTGGCCGTTGCGAAGAAGTTCACCGACGTCAGCCGGGACGCGTGGCTGGTTGCCGGCCGTACCCTGGCCCCTGAACGCCGTTCGATCATCTTTGAAGTAGTGACGAGGCTGATCTTCCACTCGATGATCGTGTTCTCCATCTATCTTCTCCTCGCCGGGCATAACCTGCCGGGCGGAGGCTTCGCTGGCGGCCTCACGGCCGGGCTCGCACTGACGATTCGCTACCTGGCCGGTGGGCGGTTCGAGCTGAGCGAGGCAGCCACCGTCAGCGCGGGAACACTTTTGGGGACCGGACTTGCGACGGCGGCCGCCTCCGGCGTGGTGCCGCTCTTCCTGGGCGGCCAGGTGTTCCAGAGCGCCATTATCGAGTTCTGGCTGCCGGTCTTCGGCGACATCAAGTTCGTCACCTCCACCATTTTCGATATCGGTGTGTACATCGTGGTGGTGGGGTTGGCGCTCGATGTCCTCCGTAGCCTCGGTGCCGAGATCGACGAACACTTTGAGGGCAAAGGCGCCCCGCTTGCTGAGGAAGATGCCGCCGGGCATGCCGACCTCGCCGAGGAAGCCGCCGAATCCGCTGCGTCCGGGAAGGGTAGCGCATGAGCATCAACCTGACCCTGCTGATCGTCATGGGTGTCCTGTACGCCTGCGGAATCTACTTGATCCTGGAACGCAGCCTGACGCGCGTGCTGTTGGGTCTGATGCTGCTGGCAAATGCCACCAACATCCTGATCCTGAGTACGGGAGGGTACGCAGGCCTTGCCCCCTTGTTCGACAAGCAAACGAACCCGGAGGCGTACAACGATCCCCTGCCCCAGGCCCTGATCCTGACGTCGATCGTCATTTCGTTCGCTGTCACTGCTTTCATGCTCGGCATCATTTACCGCACATGGGTCCTGGCTCGTCAGGATGAAATCCAGGATGACCTTGAAGACGTCCGCGTGGCCAAGACTCCGAGCTTCGATGCCGAGGACGACGCCATTGTCCCGCTGGAAACTTCCGAATTTGCCATCACTCCGGCCAGCCCTGCAAGCAAGGACAGGCCCGACGCGACCGAAACTCCCAACACGGCATCAACCCAGGAAGTAGGCAGCGCGTGAATCTCGCAAACCTGTCGCCGCTAGCTGTCCTCCTACCGATCCTGGGTGCCGCCCTCGCGTTCCTGCTGATCCGGCACCACAGTGCGCAGCGGGTGGTAAGCATTGGCATCCTGAGTGCCACGCTCCTTCTCGAGTGCCTGCTCCTGGTCTCCGTGTGGGACGGGGGCACCACGTCCGTCACGCTCGGCGGATGGCTGCCGCCGTGGGGCGTGGTCCTCGTGGTGGACCAGTTCTCATCGCTCATGCTGGTGGTTTCCACCGTGGTCAGCTTGGCGGTGCTCATCTACGCCACCGGTCAGGGCATGGCCGACGGCGACCAGGAAGCGCCCGTCTCGATCTTCCACCCCACCTACCTGATCCTGGTGGCGGGTGTTTCCAACGCGTTCCTGACCGGTGACCTCTTCAACCTCTACGTCGGTTTCGAGATCCTGCTGACGGCCAGTTACGTCCTCATGACTCTGGGCGGCACGGGGCCGCGTATCCGGGCAGGAGTCACGTACGTTGTGGTGTCCGTGGTGTCGTCGGTGCTGTTCCTCATCGCGATCGCCATGATCTACGGTGCCACCGGAACCATCACCATGGCGGACCTTGCCATCAAACTTGCCGAATTGGATCAGGGCACGCAGAATCTCCTGCACGTCATGCTTTTGGTAGCGTTCGGCATCAAGGCAGCAGTCTTCCCTTTGTCCTTCTGGCTTCCGGACTCCTATCCGACTGCGCCCGCCCCTGTCACTGCCGTGTTTGCCGGGTTGTTGACCAAAGTGGGCGTGTACGCCATGGTCCGCACGGAAACGCTCCTGTTCCCCGGTGACACCCTCAACGTCCCATTGATGGTGGTGGCGCTACTCACCATGATTGTCGGAATCCTGGGCGCCCTGGCCCAGAGCGACATCAAACGTCTCCTGTCGTTCACCCTGGTGAGCCACATCGGCTACATGGTGTTTGGACTCGCCATGAGTTCCGTGGCTGGGCTGGGCGCTGCGGTCTTCTACGTTGCGCACCACATCACCGTGCAGACCAGCTTGTTCCTGGTCACAGGACTCATAGAGCGCCGTGGCGGGAGCTCCTCCATTGACCGTCTGGGTGGCCTTGCGAAGCTCTCGCCATTGCTTGCCTTGCTGTTCTTTGTTCCGGCGATGAACCTTGCGGGCATTCCGCCGTTCTCCGGCTTCCTCGGAAAGCTTGGGCTGCTGCAGGCCGGGGTGGAGTTGGGGACACCCCTGGCAATCGTGCTGGTGGTGGGCGGTGTTGTCACCAGCCTCCTGACGCTGCTGGCAATCGCCCGTGTCTGGAACAGGGCGTTCTGGCGCAAACCCGAGGACGCAGAATACCCGGACCCTGTGCTAATGACCCCCGGCAACGTGGGCGTCCTACCCCGCACCATGGTTGGTTCCACGGCGGGTCTGGTGGTGTTCGGAGTGGCACTCACTGTGTTCGCAGGGCCGCTCTTCCAAGTAGCTGATGGTTCTGCCGGGATCATGCTGGACCGCTCGGCGTACATCCACTCGGTCCTGGGAGATTCCGTTGAGGTGCCGCCGCTGGCACAAACAGAAGAACCGCAGCCAGGAGAAGCACCGTCAGGTAAGACAGAGCCGGGTGATGCCAAGTGAGCCGCAAACCCATTTCCTTCCGCACGGAGTTGCCGCTCCTCATCTGGTTGGTCATTGTGTGGGGCGCGCTATGGCGGGACTTCAGCCCGGGCAACCTGCTGTTCGGTGCCCTGATCGCCGTGTTGGTGGCTAAACTGTTCTACCTCCCGCCCGTGGAGCTCAGTGGCAGGTTCAACATTTTGCGCGCTATTCCCTTCGCCCTGATGTTCCTCGGCAAAGTGGTGGCAGCGAGCTTCCTGGTTCTGTACCTGGCCGTAGCCAAAGGACCCACGGTGCGTAGCGCCGTCGTCGCCGTTCCCTTGCGGAGCCACTCAGACCTGATGGTGACAGCCACCGGGCACGTTGTCTCGTTGATCCCGGGTTCGTTGGTGGTGGAAGTGGACCGCTCAACGTCCACGCTGTACCTGCACGCCCTCAACATTTATGAGGAAGCGGACATCGCCAAGATCCGCGAGGAAACCCAAGTCATTGAGGCGAGATTGATCCGCATCATGGGCACGCACGAAGAAGTCGCAGCCCTCAATGCAGAACAGCGCCCGGGAATGGAAGGGGCAACGCTATGAAGGAATTCGTTCTCGTGGCCACAGCTGTGATTCTTAGCCTCGCAGCGGCAGGGGCAATTGTCCGGATTGCGATTGGCCCGTCGTTGCTGGACAGGGTTCTGGCATCGGATGTGTTGCTGGCGATCCTGGGTGCCGCCCTGGCAATCGACATGGCAATGAACAAGCACCTGAACAACCTGATGCTGCTGGTCGCCCTTGCAGTGATTGGCTTCATTGGCTCGGTGACAGTTGCCCGGTTCGTGGCCGAACGGAGGGAACAGAGCAATGAATCCTGATGCCACGGGCGTTGATGCTGTGATCGACGCCGTCACTGCGGTGTTCCTGGTGGTGGGCGCCTTGATGTCCCTCGGCGCTGCTATTGGCTTGTTGAGATTCCCGGACCTCATGAGCCGCATGCACGCCGCCACCAAGCCGCAGGTTCTGGGGTTGTTTCTCATGCTGGCTGCGATCGGCCTCCAGATGCGGACCTGGTGGGTATGGCCAGTCCTTTTGGTGGCATGGATTTTCCAGCTCTTGACGGCTCCGGTATCCGCGCACATGGTGGGCCGGTCCGCCTACCGCACCAAGCACGGACACCGCGAAATGCTCACCAAGGATGAACTTGAAGCGGTTGTGCAGCGGGCTGCTGCGGGGCAAGAGCCCGAGACCGAACGCTAGCAGCAACCGAAACAACGAACGCCGGGATAACCCTCATGGGTATCCCGGCGTTGTTTGTGGTGTCAGAGGCCTAGACGATGTCGTGGGTCTTGGCGAAGCGCGCAATGGCGCGCTGCGTACCCCTGCTCGCGAGCACTTGGATGAGGGTGCTGACGAAGGCCGAGATCAGCGCGAACGTCAGGGCCGAGCGAAGACTCGATTCCATGTCGTCGTTGCCCAGGGGTGGCTTGTTGCCAGTGGCCTTTTCCCACCCTTTGTTGACGAGTTTGGTACCAACGAAGCCTGCTCCGAGGCTTACTCCGGCACCGATCAGCTTGAAGAAGAGGTTCATGCCCCCAGCCTAGCTGGCTCCGGCTCGTCCCAAGCGCTAGCGGCGGTTTTCCCGTTCCTTGAGGAACGCCGCCATGGAACCAACGGGTGCCAGGACCGGAACAACGTCATGTTCGGCCGACCAAACAGTATCCACGGTGGCGAACCCGGCGATTTCTTTGAGCAGGTAATACGTGGGCGGCATCAGCTTCAGGGTGCCGGCAGCCTCTGCCGCAAGAATGTCCGCTACCGGCATCCACAGTGATTGCCAGGCCTCCGTGGTCTGGTGCTGGGGTTCGGCGCCCGGGGAGGGCTTGGCAACGTAAAAGTAGGTGTCGAATCGCTTGGGCATATCTGTTGGCGTAATCCAGTTGGCCCATGGGCGGAGGTCCGAGGCCTCGACGCTGAGCCCGGCTTCCTCCCTGACTTCACGGATTGCGGCGGTCAGCACCGTTCCGGCGTTCTTTGTGGCTTCGCCCGCGTCAAGGCAAATGGAGCTCAGCTGCCAGTCAACGGCATGGCTTCGGAGCAGTTCTGCCGGGTAGTCCCACCCGGACGCATCCGCGGCATCCACCCGGCCTCCGGGAAAGACCACCATGCCGGCGGCGAAGTCCATGGTGCTAACTCTGTGCTGGACAAAAGCTTCGAGTCCGCCCGGCGCATCACGGAGCAGGATGACACTCGCGGCGAGGCGTGGTTGGGGCACTTCCGTGGGAAGAGGGAGGTCTTGCTGGGGAAGGTCAGTCATGAAGGAGCCCCTTTGCCGCGGTGGATTCTGCTGGTTCATTCTCTCAGGTCTGTTGTGGGGCCTGGTGTGCAGGGAAAGGCGTGGGGGAAGCGTGCAGAGCGGGCCTCGCAACGCGCCCCCACCTCGTTGTGGGGCCTGGTGTGCAGGGAAAGGCGTGGGGGAAGCGTGCAGAGCGGGCCTCGCAACGCGCCCCCATCTCGTTGTGAGGCCTGGTGTGCAGGGAAAGGTGTGGGGGAAGGGTGCAGAGCGGGCCTCGCAACGCACCCCGGGAAGCCCTGCAACGCACCACCACGGCCGATTGTGACCGCAAGCCGGCAACAGACCCACACCCGCCACGGACTCAGGTGTAAACTGAACCAGCCCATCAGGGCAGATTTGATAACGACAGGGGAGCGCCGCCGTCGGACTCTGCAGAAATGCAGGAGACGCGAGGGCGCTGAGAGTGCGGACAGCCGCAGACCCTCGAACCTGATCCGGTTAGTACCGGCGCAAGGGAGTCGAGCTTCTCAGAGTGTCCGGATCCGGATGGCGCAGGTCAGTCGGATTCCGGGGAGCACTTTCCCCTCCTGTAACCTCAGGAGGCAGAAAAATGACCACGGTAAACGTGAAGAAGACCAGTTATAACTGGCGTGTTGTAGACATCGTTGTGGCGGCTCTCATCGCCATCGCGGGCGGCGTGATCTTCTGGGCCTGGTCCCAGGGCGCCGCATTGGTATCCATCCCCATGAACGCGACGTATCCGCCGCTCACCGGTCTGATCGCCGGAGGGTGGATGATCCCCGCAGTCTTGGGCATGCTCATTATCCGCAAGCCGGGCGCAGCGTTGTTCTGCGAAACCGTCGCTGCCACCGGTGAGCTCATCATGGGGTCGCAGTACGGCACCACCGTGCTCATCTCCGGCGTTCTGCAGGGCCTGGGCGCGGAACTCATCTTTGCCGCCTTCCGGTACAAGAAGTTCAACCTGCCCACCGCTCTCCTCGCCGGTGCGGGCGCGGGCCTCTTCTGCGGCCTGAACGATTCCTTCCTTCCGTGGGGTTGGAACATCGCCTATGAGGCCGTCGACAAGCTGGCCTACATCACCTTCACCACAATTTCCGGCGCAATTATCGCGGGCGCACTCTCCTGGGTGGCCACGCGCGGCCTGGCCAAGACCGGCGTGCTGAGCTCCTTCGCCTCGCGCAAGGCCGCTTCGGAGCCCGTCTTCAGCTGATGTCCGCCACGCAAAGCGGCACGGTGAGGCCTGCCGCCATCTCAGCCGAGGGCTGGGGTTGGCGGCATGCCGGCCGGGCCC
>NZ_AKKK01000026.1 GCF_000281065.1 Arthrobacter sp. M2012083 | reverse complement strand
CGGCCCTCACCTTTTTGGTGAGGGCCGCCGTCGTCGTTGGGGTGCTTGTGTTGAGCTTGTGCCGGGCTGGAGGCTTTAGCCGACCAGCATGCTGCGGAGGTCCTTCAGGATGAGCTGGGCGCCTGTGGGGCCGAGGCCGAGGAACCACACGTCGTCGCTGACCGACTTTGCCTGGCCGGCCTTGACGGCACCGAGCTTTGGCCAGACTGCGCCTTCAACAACAGACGTTTCGCCTGTTGCTGCGGGATCTCCGTAGCTGCTGTAGAAGATCCAGTCCGCGTCGCCTTGTTCGATGTTCTCGGCCGAAATCTCGGCAGCGAGTTCATCGATGTTCTGGTTCTCGGGACGGGCAAGGCCTGCGTCCTTCAGGATGACGCCGATCAACGACTTGTTCGCATACAGGCGGATCTTGCCCGGCAGGAAGCGGACCAGGGAAATCTTGGGATCGCCCTTCACGTCTGCCTTGAGGGCATCCGCTTCGGTCTGGTAATCGTTGAGCGCCTTGACGGCCTTGTCCTCTTCGCCCAGGGATTTGCCCACCAGAAGGAAGTTTTCTTTCCACGGGAAGCCGGGGCGGATGCTGAAGACCGTGGGAGCGATGGCGGACAGCTGCTTGTACAGCTTGTCGGCGCGGAGCTGGCTGCCCAGGATGAGGTCCGGCTTGAGAGCTGCAATTGCTTCAAGGTTGAGGTCCTGGATGGTCCCTACGGAAGCCACATCCTTGACCTTGTCAGCCAGGTAAGTGGGGACAGGGTTGGCGCCTTCGGTGGTGGCCATGCCCACCGGCGTGATGCCGAGGGTCACGACGTCGTCCAACTCACCGGTGTCGAGGACCACAACGCGGGTGGGCTTCTTCTCCAGGGTGGTCTCACCGTTGGCGTGCTTCAGGGTCCGCGGGAAAACGCCGGGGGCAGCGTCCGTGCCCAGCTTGGCCGTTTCCTGGTCCGCGGTGGTGAACTTGGAACCGCCCGTGGCAACATCGGCGTTGCCGGCAGCCGAACCTGACCCACCACTGGTGCCGCAGCCCGCCATGAGGCCGGCCACCAAGGCGACTCCTGCCACCTTCATAGCGAGCTTACGCATGCGGGATGCCTTACGCGGCTGCACTTCAAAATCGTCATTTTTCACTGGGTAAGGCTAACCTAATTAAGACACACATTCGTGACGTTGTGACGACGGTCACGGAATGGCCGTCATGTTACTGCCCCTCTTCGAAATGGTCCCCTGCTGTGTCCCCATCGACGGCGTTATGTCCCAAGTAGCCGCTCCCGCCCGTCCGGCTGCAACCGCAGTTGCCAGTTCCGGCGTCGTCAATAAATCCCGCTGGCGGATCCTCTTTCTGGCCCTGGCGGCAGCAGTCCTTCTGGGCGCAGCGATCCTCAGTCTCGGTGTGGGAGCAAAATTCATCCCTGCGACAACGGTCCTTGAAGCGTTCATCAATCCCCAGGACACGGCGGATCATGCGATCATCCTTCAGAATCGGCTGCCGCGTACATTGATGGGCATCGCCGTCGGCATTTCCCTTGGCGTGGCCGGTGCCCTCATTCAGGCGATCACACGGAATCCGTTGGCCGATCCGGGCATCCTGGGCGTCAACGCCGGAGCGTCGTTTGCCATTGTGGTTGCCATCGGCGTCTTCGGTATCGGATCCCTCAGCGGCTACATTTGGTTCGCGTTTGCCGGGGCAATCCTGACCACCGCCGCGGTCTACCTGATCGGCACCTCCGGCAGGAACGTGGTGAATCCCATCAGGCTGACCCTCGCCGGTGTTGCCCTGGGCGCGGTCCTCACCGGTATCGGCTCTGGACTCACCCTCCTGAACCCCAAGGCCTTCGACCACTTGCGCTCGTGGAGCATCGGTTCGCTGGACACCCGGAGCATGGAGTCGGTCATGACCGTGGCGCCGTTCATGGCGGTAGGACTGATCCTCGCCCTGTTCTGCGTTGGCGGGCTCAACGCCGTGGCGCTGGGGGACGACCTCGCCACCTCCCTCGGCGCCAACGTCAACCGCACGCGCATCCTGGGCGTCGTGGCTATCACCCTCCTCAGCGGAGCAGCAACGGCTGGTGCCGGTGCGATTGGTTTTGTAGGGCTCATGATTCCGCACGTGGCCCGGTGGATCGTTGGCCCGGACCAGCGCTGGATACTGGCCACCACCGTGCTGCTCTCCCCTATCCTGCTCCTGGTATCGGACGTGGTGGGCAGGATTGCCGCTCCCGGCGAGCTCCAGGTGGGCGTGGTCACGGCCTTCATCGGCGCGCCGGTGCTTATCGCACTGGCCCGGCGCCGCAAGGTGAGTGGACTATGACCCAATTGGATCCGAGGAGCCGCGTGGATTTTGGCCGGTCCACAGTGCTGGTCCGCAACCGTGGGCTGAGCATCCGGTTCGACGTCCGCAGCATCTTCGTCTGTCTTCCTTTGATCCTCGCGGCCCTGGCGGTGGCGATCGTCAGCCTGGCAACCGGCGACTACGACGTCACCGTGCAGCAAGTCCTGCAAGCCTTCACGGGTGACGCCCCGGGACTAGCCCGGACCATCGTCATGGAGTGGCGCCTCCCCCGCGTTCTTTCGGCACTTGTGTTCGGCGCGGCCCTGGGAATGAGCGGCGGCATTTTCCAATCCATGACCCGCAATCCGCTGGGCAGCCCGGACATCATCGGCTTCAACACGGGCGCCTACACGGGCGCCTTGATCGTGATGCTGACCGTTGGTGGTGGCTACCTTGGCATTGCCGCAGGAGCACTTGTGGGGGGCATCCTCACAGCATTGGCCGTCTACCTGCTTGCCTACCGGCGCGGCTCCCAGGGTTTCCGGCTCATCATCGTGGGCATCGGCATCAGCGCGATGCTTGCCGCCTTCAACCACTGGCTGATCCTGCAGGCCGAGCTTGAGGCCGCCTTGGCTGCAGCTGTCTGGGGAGCCGGGTCCCTCAACGGCATCACCTGGGAGCAAGCGGCGCCTGCCGCCGTCGTTCTTGTAGTGGTTGGCTTGGCCACGCTGGCGGTCGCACGCCGGATGCAACTCCTGGAAATGGGCGACGACGCCGCACGCGCCTTGGGCGTTCGGGCGGAGCCCACCCGTTTGCTGCTGCTCATCCTGGGCGTCGCTCTGACTGCGGCCGTCACCGCCGTGGCCGGACCCATCGCGTTCGTTGCCCTGGCCGCACCGCAGCTTGCCCGTCGGCTGACCCGGAGTGCCGGCATCACCCTGGTCCCCTCCGCGGTGATGGGCGCGTTCCTCCTGGTGGCCAGCGACCTCGCGGCACAGCGCTTGTTTGCTCCGATCCAACTGCCCGTGGGTGTTGTGACCGTGTGCATCGGCGGTATCTACCTCGTCTGGCTGCTGGCCAGGGAAGCAAGGAAATCATGAGCCTCACCTCTGCTGCGCCGCAGCTCCACGCTGAAGCACTGACCATCGGTTACGAGCAACGCATCATTTCCGAAAACCTCAATGTGCGCATCCCCGAGGGGCAGTTCACCGTCATCGTTGGGCCAAACGCCTGCGGCAAATCAACGCTGCTGCGCGCCCTCGCCCGGCTGATCAAACCCCGCAGCGGTCAGGTTCTGCTCGACGGGAAATCCGTGACCTCACTGCCCGCGAAGGAACTTGCCCGCCGGTTGGGGCTCTTGCCGCAATCCTCCATCGCGCCCGACGGCATCACCGTTGCCGACCTCGTGGCCCGCGGCCGCTACCCGCACCAGAAGCTGCTGCGGCAGTGGTCCGTCTCCGATGAGATTGCGGTCGTCGAAGCGATGGAGGCCACCGGCGTCGCATCCCTATCCGGCCGACTGGTGGACGAACTATCCGGTGGCCAGCGGCAGCGTGTGTGGGTGGCCATGGTCCTCGCCCAGCAGACGCCGCTCATGCTCCTTGACGAACCCACCACGTTTCTGGACATCGCCCACCAGATCGAACTGTTGGAACTCTTCCGCGAGCTGAACCTGGACAAGGGCCACACCTTGGTTGCCGTGCTGCACGACCTCAACCACGCCAGCCGCTACGCGGACCACATCATCGCCATGAAGGACGGCGTGGTGGTGGCCGAAGGCGCTCCCACGGACGTGATCACTGAATCCCTGGTGGAAGAAGTGTTCGGCATGGCCTGCCGGATCATCGAGGACCCCGTGACGCACACACCGCTGGTGGTTCCGTTGGGCAGGCCCCGGTTAGCCAATTAAGTAACGACGGCGACCCCCGCCTTTCGGTGAGGGTCGCCGTCGTCGTTGGCTTGAGTCCCTAGCGGGCTTCGAGCGCTGCCTTGGCCTTCGGATCAGAGTCGTTCAGGAACTTCTCGATCCGCTCCGGCTCTTCAGCCTCGCCGATTGCAGAAGCGGCGCGACCCAATGCGTAGAGCGCCCGAAGGAAGCCCTGGTTGGGCTCGTGCTCCCACGGGATGGGCCCGACGCCGCGCCAACCGTTGCGGCGCAGGGAATCCAGGCCGCGGTGGTAGCCAACACGGGCGAAGGCGTAGGACTCAATGGTCCGGCCCTCCGCCCAGGCTTCCTCCGCCAGGATGGCCCACAGAAGAGAGGACGTGGGGTTCTTCGCGACCAGGTCCAGCGCTTCGTTGCCGAGTGCCAGGTGCTGGTAGATCTCGGTTTCGGCGGGCAGGAGCGTGGGCTCCGGCCCCATCAGGTTCTTCCGGAATTCGTCGGACATCAGAAGGTCTTGCCAACCGATCCGAGCTGCTGGGCGGCTTCGACGATGCGTGCGGCCATGCCGGCTTCGGCGGAAGCGCCCCAGACGCGGGGGTCATAGGTCTTCTTGTTGCCCATCTCGCCGTCGACCTTGAGGACGCCGTCGTAGTTGGAGAACATGTGGCCGGCAACCGGGCGGGTGAACGCGTACTGGGTGTCGGTGTCGATGTTCATCTTGATGACGCCGTAGGAAACAGCGTCAGCAATTTCCTGCTCGGTGGAGCCCGAACCGCCGTGGAACACGAGGTCGAACGGGTTTTCCTTGCCGATCTTCGCGCCAACCTCGGACTGGATCTGCTTGAGCAGTTCCGGGCGGAGCTTCACGTTGCCCGGCTTGTACACGCCGTGCACGTTGCCGAAGGTCAGTGCGGTGAGGTAGCGGCCGTTTTCGCCGGCTCCGAGGGCCTCAATGGTTGCGAGGGCATCTTCGGTGGTGGTGTACAGCTTCTCGTTGATTTCGTTCTCAACGCCGTCCTCTTCGCCACCGACGGTGCCGATTTCAACTTCGAGGATGATCTTGGCAGCTGCGGCGCGTTCCAGCAGCTCGCGGCCGATGCGCAGGTTCTCGGAGAGGGCCTCGTGCGAACCGTCCCACATGTGCGAGTTGAAGATCGGGTCCTTGCCGGCCTTGACGGATTCCTCGGAAGCGGCCAGCAGCGGGAGGACGAAGTCCGCCAGCTTATCCTGCGGGCAGTGGTCCGTGTGGAGTGCGATGTTGACGTTGTAGTTCTTGGCAACTTCGCGGGCGAACGCGGCGAAGCCGAGGGAACCGGCAACCATGTCCTTGATCGACGCGCCGGACCAGTAGGCTGCGCCACCGGTGGAAACCTGGATGATGCCGTCGGATTCTGCCTCGGCGAAACCGCGGATCGCAGCGTTCAGAGTCTGCGACGACGTCACGTTGACCGCGGGGAAAGCGAATCCGCCAGCCTTTGCGCGGTCGATCATCTCGGAGTAAATCTCTGGGGTTGCAATGGGCATGGTGACTCCTATGCTGAATTCGTCTGTGGGTTGGTAACCCTGGAGTAGACCGCTTACGGCTAGCACCCATCCTAGCGATATCCGCCCGGACGCCGTGTTTCGGGTCACTGAGGGTTCTTAACACTTCCGCTAAGAGACGGGCTGATGGAACACGTGCCGGCGGACCCAGGCGTGCATGGCGATGGCCGCCGCGGAGGCTGCGTTCATGGACCGGGTGGAGCCGAACTGCTCAATTGAAAGCGTTGCGACGGCGGCATCGTGCACCTCAGGCGTCAGGCCGGGTCCCTCCTGACCGAACACCAGCACGCAATTCCTGGGGAGGTCGTAGGTCTCCAAAGGCACGGAGTCCGGGAAGATATCGATGCCGATCACGGCCAGCCCCTCATCCTCAGCCCACTGGACGAAATCTTCAACAGTGGGGTGGTGGCGGACATGCTGGTAGCGGTCGGTGACCATGGCCCCGCGACGATTCCACCGCCGTCGGCCGATGATGTGCACCTCCTTGGCGAGAAAGGCATTGGCCGTCCGCACCACGGTGCCGATGTTGAGGTCGTGTTGCCAGTTCTCAATTGCGATGTGGAAGTCGTGCCGCTTTGAATCAAGGTCGGCCACGATCGCCTCGTGCTTCCAGTAGCGATACTGGTCCACTACGTTTCGGCGGTCACCGTCCCTCAACAGGTCCGGGTCCCAGTGCTCGCCAACCGGCCACTCGCCCTCCCAAGGCCCGACGCCGACCTCGGGTTTCGCTTCCGCCTCACCTTCCGGTGTGGTTTCGGCAGGCGTGGGCAGGGCGTTATTGGGGGGAAGGTCAGTCACCCCTCAACTTTAGCCCTGCCCCGTTGCCCGCCTGAGCGCGCTGGGCCGAGCGGTTGTCAGACCATCTTCCACTTGTTGATGCGGTACGAGTTACCCAATTGCTCGAAGAGCCCCGGGTGTGCGTCCCAGTACGTTTTATGACCACTGACGCCGAGCATCTGCGGGGTTCCCCACGGTGTTACGGAGAACAGGTTTACGGCCTGAATCTCTTCGCCGCGGGCGTTGGTGCAGGTGAATCCGATAACCACAGCCGCACCCCTGCGGAACTCACGGATTTCCGGCATGGTGGTCTTGAAGTCCGCCGTACATTTGTGGCCCACCAGGTTCTGGGGCAATTCGGTGGCAGTCATCCCCTTGTAGCGGGTTTCGATGTCCTGGATGGCCTTCTTGACCTCCGCTGGATCCTTGCCGAACTTGCCTTCCTCAGACTCCGCGAAGAAAGCGTAGGCGAGCGCAATTCCGTCACCGTCGGCCTCCAGCGTGCCTTGGGCCTTCTTCTGGATCTCCACACCGGTGGTGGGGTCCTTGGTGATGCCGAACGACTCGTCGTGGGTCCATTCGGCCAGGTACTGGAAGGAGGATTCACCCGTGACCCACTTGCTGAACAGCGGATCGCCATCAGCCGGAACATTGCCGGGCCCGGCCAACTCGTCCCACCCTGCGGGCAGGGGGATGGCGTCAGCGGGGATCTCGGAGGATGCCGACGCCTCACCGGAAGGTTCGGCAGACGGCTCGGCTGCAGCCTCCGACGCTTCTTCGGAGGCCGTCACCGATGGCAACGGAGTGTCAACGGCGGTGGGCTTGGTCATGGACGGAATCAGCCACGTGAACGTCACCACCAGCGCAATAATCACGACGACGGCCACACCACCGAGGATGAGGAACAGCGACTTCCTGTTGTGGTCGCCCGGGTTCTGGCCGGGCCCGCCGGGCTGCCCCGGGTAGCCTGGCTGGCCCGGGTAGCCGCCGCCCGGCGGAGGAAAGCCCGGTTGCCCCTGCTGCGCTTGGGGATAGCGGTGGACGGTTTCGGCGTACTCACCATCGGGATGGCGCGGCTGGTTTCCCTGCTGCGGCTGGTTCCCCTGCTGCTGCGCAGGAAACGCCTGGGTCGGGTCGGGCTGTGATGGGAAAGCCTCAGTATGCGCTTCCGGCTGATACATGGGCTGGGTCTGCCCGGGCTGGTACTGGCCGTACTGGTCCTTGCCGGTGTCGTATCTCGGCTGCGGCACGCCGTCCGGGTTGTAGGGAGGCTGAGGCACTCCGTTGTTGTTGCTCATGACAGGCCCTTTCACATGCGGTGGGCACCAGGATGTCTCTGGGGACATCCGGTGGACGATCCGGAACAAGGGGACCCGCTGAAGCGCGGCGCCACATAAAGCCCACCATGTCGATCCCCCGACCCACGGTGGTGGCACGCCAACGCCAACAAGCCCAGCGCCGCAACAAGCGTAATCGAGCAAGACGTGCCCGACGCAAGTCAAAGCAGCTATCTACATGGGCAGAACTACCCACATAAGCGGGATCGCGGGATGTCCAGCCGCCCGAATGATGAAAGACTGTGTGGCAGTGCATGTACAACCCCAGCCGGAGGCAAATATGGCAGAAGAAACCACGTCCCAATCGGTTTACCGGAACGGCCACGAAATCGAATGCTGGCTCACGGACATGGACGGCGTACTGGTTCATGAAAACCAGGCGATCCCCGGCGCGGCTGAGCTGATCCAGCGCTGGGTAGACACGTCCAAGCGCTTCCTGGTCCTGACGAACAACTCCATCTTCACTCCCCGCGACCTCGCAGCCCGCCTGCGCGCGTCCGGATTGGAAGTCCCGGAAGAGAACATCTGGACGTCCGCTCTGGCCACCGCCCAGTTCCTCAAGGACCAGGTCCAGTCCTCTGATTCGGGCAACCGCGCTTACACCATCGGTGAAGCAGGACTCACCACGGCCCTGCACGAGGCCGGGTTCATCCTCACGGATACCGACCCCGACTTTGTGGTGCTCGGCGAAACCCGCACCTACTCCTTCGAAGCCATCACCATGGCGGTCCGCCACATCCTGGCCGGCGCCCGCTTCATCGCCACCAACCCCGACGCCACCGGTCCCTCGAAGGACGGGCCCATGCCCGCGACCGGTGCCATCGCGGCCATGATCACCAAGGCCACCGGCCGCGAGCCCTACATTGTGGGCAAGCCAAACCCCATGATGTTCCGCTCCGCCATGAACCAGATCGACGCCCACTCCGAGACCACGGCAATGATCGGCGACCGCATGGACACGGACATCGTGGCCGGCATGGAGGCGGGCCTGCACACGGTCCTGGTTCTCAGCGGCATCACGCAGCGCGAAGAAATCGTGTCCTTCCCGTTCCGGCCCAACCAGATCCTGAACTCGGTGGCCGACCTCAAGAGCCAGATCTAAGGGAAAATCATGGCTGTGCTCAATCTGCGTCCCTTGGCCGGCGGCCGGATACTCAGAGGAAGCCAGCCGTTCGGTTTGGATGCCGCTGCAACGTCGGGTTTCCTGGCGGAGCACGGCATCCAGGCAATTGTGGACCTGCGGAGCGAGCTTGAGCGCTCGTTGGTTCCGTGGCTGGTTCAGGACGACAACAACGGCGGTGGCGGGCCTGCCGCCGTCGTCCCGCCCGCCGTCGAACTCATCCATAACCCGTTGGACCCGAACGCCATCGCAGGGTCGCTCCAGGCCGTGGAAACGGCCGAAGACCTCGGGGATCTGTATCTGGGCTGGATCCGGCTGCGGCCCGAATGGGTGGGTGACGCCCTGCGACCGGTCGCCCGCGGCAAACGCACGCTGGTTCACTGTTCGCTGGGCAAAGACCGAACAGGTGTGGTGTCGGCAATCGGACTCCTGGCAGCAGGAGGGACCGAGGACCAAGTGGTGGCGGACTATGCGGCCACCACAGCCAACCTGCCGGACGTCCTGGAAGTCATGGCAGAGACCTGGCGCCTGAGCATTCCCTCAACACCGGCAGAGTATTTCAGCCCCGACCTCATGATCCTGCAGAGCCCGGAAGCCGCGATGCGGCACTTCCTGGCCGGGTTCGCGCAGGAGTTCGGCGAGGTGCGGAGCTTTCTGCGCGAGGCGGGCCTCACCGCCGTCGAGGTTGAGTCGCTGCGGAACGGCGCCTGACACACCACAACCGCAGTAGCCCTACGCCGGCCGGATGACCTTACCGTTGGGCTCTTGGTAGGACGGCTCCCGGGGCTCGGGTGGGAGCGGCTGGAGCTCATCCTGGACACGTTCCAACAGCGGGCGGTAGATGCTGCCGTTCCACTGCGGGCTGGCATGGGCGGGCCGCGCGCCTTCCGTGCTGAGCGTCGGCATCGCCATGTTGGCCCCGAAGACTTTGCTCCACCCCGCACGCGCCGACTCATAATCCACGGTGGCGTCCCTGGCGTTGCCGATGAATGCCATCTTGGCGCCCCCGATTTTCCCGGCCAGCCGGAGGCCGTCAAAGTGGTAAATGTACGCCGACTCCGTCTGTATCAGGACACTGGACGGAGCGATCGGCGATAGTTGCTCCAAGCTTTGGTCCAGAATCTGGCGCCAGGTGCGCTCATCCTTATGCGCCACCCGCTCCCCCAGCTCGTAGCCACCGCGCAGGACCGACGGAATTCGGAAGCCATTCTCGTAAAGGAACACCACGCCGTCGAACCAGCTCTGGTCCAAGACGTCGGCGCGGCTGAACGGACTCGAATCCAGGACGATCACCTGCGTCTCGACACCGTGCAGCTCCAGCAGGCGGGCGGCGACCTGGGTGGCGAGCATTCCGCCGAAGCTGTGGCCGTAAAAGTACAGCTTCTCCAATGTCAGCTCGCGGACGTGCAGGATGATTTCGCGGACTATTTCGTCCACGTCCAGGCCCAGGTTTGAATACCCGACGGCGGCAAGGCGGCCCCGCTGATGCAGGGCAGGACGCAGTGAGTTGAGGATCCACTGGGCTTCTTCCCAACTGGTTTTATAGCCGGGAAAGAGGATCCAGCTGGCCCTCGGGAAGTACAGGTCCGAGTACGGATCAGGGACGCGGAGGATCTTGGTGGACCTACGCTCGGCCTGTACGCGCCGGGTGAAAAGCATGTCCGCGGCGAGCGCTCCCGAGGCTCCGGCGGTTATGAGGAAATTACGCCGGGACGTCTTCTTCAGCCGGGCAGCGTAAGGCAGGATCCGGGCCCATGAGCCCGGATCCTCGGCCTGCTCCGGTTCCGGAGTCACCCGCGTGGGGAGGTTTTCGTTCACCTCCGGCGGTGCCGTGAGCTTCCCTACTTGAACGTCCACGCAGCAAGCATAGGCTTCGTGGGCACTGCCTTACAGCCCCGTAGTTCCTAGTCGAGGCCCAGTTCATCCTTGCCGAAGGCGAAGAGGTACGGCACGCCGGTTTCAGCTTCGATCTTCTCTTTCGCGCCGGTGTTGCGGTCCACGATCACGGCCACTGCCACAACGTTGCCGCCCGCATTACGGACGCCTTCGACGGCGGTCAGCGCGGACCCGCCGGTAGTGGACGTGTCCTCGAGGACCACAACGTTGCGGCCCTCAACCGAGGGACCTTCCACCTGGCGGCCCATGCCATAGGACTTCTGGGCCTTGCGGACAACGAAGGCGTCCACGGCACGGCCGGCGTCGGCAGCAGCGTGCATCACGGCGGTACCTACGGGGTCGGCACCCATGGTGAGCCCACCGGCGCACTCAACTGACACTCCGGCGTCGTCGATCATTGCCAGCATGACCTGGCCCACCAGCTTGGAGGCCTCGTGGTGCAAGGTGATGCGGCGGAGGTCGATGTAGTAGTCCGCTTCCTTACCGCTGGAGAGGATCACCTTGCCGCGGACCACCGCGAGTTCTTTGATGAGTTCAAGGAGGCGGGCGCGGGCAGCAGCAGTATCAGGCGTGGAAGTCATGGCTCCTAGTTTAGTGGGGCCGCCGTGGTGGCGCGGATCACCAAACGGGGATTGACAATCTGATCGCCGATTCCGCCGTCGCCATCCAGTTGCTGCAGCACCGCTTCCATGCACCGGCGGCCGAGTTCCTCGAAGTCCTGCTTGATGGTGGTAAGGGGTGGCATGAAGAATTCGGCTTCGGGTTGGTCGTCATAGCCCACCACGCTGATGTCGCCCGGCACGCGAAGGCCGGCTTCCTGGACGGCGCGGAGTACGCCCACTGCCATTTGGTCGTTCGCGACGAACACGGCCGTAACGGTGTGCTGCTCGATGAGGTCCAATCCGGCGCGGTACCCCGATGCCGCGTCCCAGCCGCCCTGGAGCAGGACGTCCGCGCCCAACCCGGCATTTGCCAGCGATTCTTGCCATCCCTTGATGCGCTCGGCGGCGTCGATCCAGTGCGGCGGGCCGGAGATGTGGGCGATACGCCGATGCCCCAAGCCGATCAGATGGTCAACAGCAAGGCGGGCTCCGAGCCGCTGGTTCAGTGATGCTCCCGTCAGCTGGTTGCCCGCGCCCGCCCCGACAGCCACAATCGGCACAGGAAATGAAACATCGCGCAGGACCGCAAGGACATCGGGGTGCGGAACCAGGATGACGATCCCGTCCACGGACTGGTTCCGGAAGTGCGCAATGGCATCGTTGACGCTGTCGTCGGTCACTTCCCGGAGGTTCGCGATGCTAACGAAGTAGCCGGCTTCACGACCCGCTTGTTCGACTCCCAGGAGGGTGTTTGCCGGGCCGAATTGACCGGTCTCGCACGCAAGCACGCCAATGGTCCGGGACCGCCGGGTGACCAGGCTGCGGGCGGCAGTGTTGCGGCGGTACCCAAGCTGCGCGATGGCTGATTCCACGCGTTCCTTCGTCTTGCCGCTGACGTTCGGATGGTTGTTCAGGACGCGGGAAACGGTTTGGTGCGAAACTCCTGCCATCTTTGCCACATCACCCATGACAGGAGGCCTCGCAGCTGTGTCCATCGCGGCCCCGGGCGTTGCTCGGGGCCGCGACGCTCCCCCTCTGGACATCAACGACTATTTCGCGTCGACGACGACGGGCTCAGGCTTGGCTGGGGTGGACGTTTCCGTTGCCGGAGGCGTGGTCTTCCACTTGAAGCGACGGCTCACGGAGGAGCCGCCACCGGAACCGGTGCGGTTCTTGTTGAAGATGTCGAAGCCAACGGCGAGCAGCAGCACCAAGCCCTTGATGAGCTGCTGGTAATCCGTACCCAAGCCAAGGATGGACATGCCGTTGTTGAGGACGCCCATGATCAGGCCGCCGATCATGGCCCCCGCTACTGTTCCGATGCCGCCCTGGACCGCAGCGCCACCGATGAAGGCGGCAGCGATGGAGTCGAGTTCAAAGCCGGTACCACCTGCGGGCTGTGCCGAGTTCAGGCGAGCCGTAAAGACCAGTCCGGCCAGGGCAGCGAGGACACCCATGTTGACGAACAGGCGGAAGGTGACCTTTTTGGTCTTGATGCCCGAAAGCTCGGCTGCGTGGAGGTTGCCACCGATCGCGTACGTGTGCCGGCCGAAGATGCTGTTGTTCATCAGGGCCGAGTAGACGATCACCAGAACAGCCAGGACGATCAGGACAATCGGGGTGCCACGGTAGCTGGCCAGGAGGAAGGTGATGATGAGCATCAGCACCGCGATGAACCCGTTCTTGACGGCAAACCATGCCATCGGCTCATTTTCGAGGTTGAACTTGCGGCGAACCCGGCGTTCTTTGATGGCCTGGAACAGAATGGCGGCCGTACCACCGACGCCGAGGATGACCGTCAACCATTCCAGGACGGACGTGCCGCCGGAAATGTCCGGGAGAAAGCCGCCACCGAGGGCGCGCAATTCGTTCGGGAACGGGGTGATCTGCTGGTTCTTGAGGGTAATGAGAGTCAGGCCACGGAAGATCAACATACCCGCGAGGGTGACGATGAACGCAGGGATGCCCACATAGGCAATCCAGTAGCCTTGCCACGCACCCACCAGCGCACCCACCAGGAGGCAGGCCGGGATGGCGAGCCACCACGCCCAGCCCCAATGGACGATCATTACGCCCGCCACAGCGCCGATGAAGCCTGCGATGGAGCCTACGGAGAGGTCGATGTGCCCTGCGATGATGACCATCACCATGCCGATGGCAAGGATCAGGATGTAGCTGTTCTGGACCACCAGGTTGGTGACGTTCTGCGGTTGTAGCAGGATGCCGTCGGTCAGGACCTGGAAGAGGATGACGATCAGGATCAGGGCGACGAAGATGCCAACCTGGCGAAGGCGGCTTGTGAGGAAGCCAAGGGATTCTCGTAGGGCGGACATGTTCGCTATTCCTTCTCTTGAGTCATGAAGTGCATGAGGGTTTCCTGGGTGGCTTCGGCGATGGGGACTTCGCCGGTGATGTGGCCCGCGGACAGCGTGTAGATCCTGTCGCAGATGCCCAGGAGCTCCGGAAGCTCAGAGGAGATCACAATGACGGCTTTCCCCGCCGCTGCGAGCTCCGCAATGATCGTGTAAATCTCAAACTTGGCGCCGACGTCGATCCCACGGGTCGGCTCGTCCAGGATCAGGACGTCGGGGTCCGAGAACATCCATTTGCTCAGCACCACCTTTTGCTGGTTTCCGCCCGAGAGCTTTCCGGTGATGGCTGCAACGGAAGGAGCCTTGATGTTCATGCTCTTCCGGTAGTGGTTGGCAACGGTGGTCTCCTTGTTGCCGTCCACCCAGCCTCGTTTGGCCAGCTTGTTCAGTGCTGCCATGGAGATGTTCCGCTTGATGTCTTCAATAAGGTTCAGGCCGTAGTGCTTCCGGTCTTCGGTTGCGTACGCAATCCCGTGGTCGATTGCGTCGGAGACCGTGGAGGTGTCAATTTCCTGGCCGTACTTGTAGACCTTGCCTGATACCGCCCGCCCGTAGGTCCGGCCGAACACGCTCATTGCCAGCTCGGTCCTGCCGGCACCCATGAGACCGGCAAGGCCTACTACTTCGCCCCTGCGCACATTCAGGCTGGCGTTGTTCACCACGGTCCGGGAATGATCCTGCGGATGCTGGACTGTCCAGTCTTCGATGCGGAGGACTTCCTCGCCGATGTTGGGGGTCCGGTCCGGATAGAGGCTTTCGAGGTCGCGTCCAACCATGCCCCGGATGATGCGTTCCTGGGTGATCTGGCCCTGGTCCAGGCGCAGGGTTTCAATGGACTTGCCATCGCGGATGATGGTCACGGCATCGGCCACTTTGCGGATCTCGTTGAGCTTATGGCTGATGATGATGCTGGTGACGCCCTGGCCCTTGAGGTGCAGGATGAGGTCCAGCAAGTGGTCCGAATCTTCATCGTTCAGAGCCGCCGTGGGCTCGTCAAGGATAAGGAGCTTCACCTCTTTGGACAGCGCTTTGGCGATCTCCACCAACTGCTGCTTGCCAACACTGATGTGCTGGATAGGGGTGACCGGGTTTTCGCTGAGGCCTACGCGTGCCAGCAGCTTGGCGGCTTCCAGGTTGGTCTTCCGCCAGTCCACCCAGCCGTTATTGGCAAGCTCGTTGCCAAGATAGATGTTCTCGGCGATGGACAGGTACGGGCTCAGTGCCAGTTCCTGGTGGATGATCACGATGCCGCGCTTCTCGCTGTCCGTGATGCTCGAAAACTCGCAGGGTTCGTTCTCGAAGAGGATGTCGCCGTCGAAAGTATTGTGCGCATAGACGCCGGACAACACCTTCATGAGGGTGGACTTCCCTGCTCCGTTCTCGCCACAGATGGCGTGAACCTCACCGCGGTTAACGTCCAGGGTGACGTCCTGAAGGGCTTTTACCCCGGGGAAGGTCTTGGTGATTCCTCGCATTTGAAGAATGGGTACGTTCATCGTCAATTCCCGCTGACTGGTTGAAACTTGGCCAGGCCGAGGACTCGGAGGCTCTGAAGGAGGCTGTGGCCCCGTCGCGCTGCGCACTGCAACGCAGAGGTTCGGGGCCACAGGCCGGGGACGTGATTACTTAACGTCGGCTTCCGTGTAGTAGCCGGAGTCGATCAGTTCCTTCTTGTAGTTGTCCTTGGTGATGATGACGGACTTCAGGAGGTAGGCCGGAACAACCTTGACCTTGTTGTCGTAGGTCTTGGTGTCATTGGTTTCCGGTTCGGTTCCCTTGAGGACAGCGTCAACCATTTTCACTGCCTGCGAGCCGAGCTGGCGGGTGTCCTTGAAAATCGTGGAGTACTGCTCACCGGCGATGATGGACTTCACGGAGCCCTTTTCTGCATCCTGACCGGTAACAACGGGCAGGTTGCCGGTGGAGTAACCGCCGGTGCTGCTCAGCGCGGAAATGATGCCGATGGACAGGCCGTCATAAGGGGACAGCACGCCGTCGAGCTTGGTTCCGGAGCTGTAGGCCGAGGTGAGGATGTCTTCCATGCGCTTCTGGGCTACGGGTGCCTGCCAGCGCAGGATAGCTGCCTGCTCGAACTTGGTCTGGCCGCTGGGAACCTTCAGGGTGCCTGCATCCAGGTACGGCTTAAGGGTGTCCATGGCGCCGGTCCAGAAGAAGTTGGCGTTGTTGTCGTCCGGGCTGCCCGCGAACAGTTCAACGTTGAACGGGCCCTTGCCCTCAACTTTGTTGCCGCTCGCGTCCACCAGGCCCAGGCCGGTCAGCAAGGAAGTGGCCTGCTGGACACCCACGGTGTAGTTGTCGAACGTGGTGTAGTAGTCGACGTTCGGGGTGCCGTTGATGAGGCGGTCGTATGCGATGACCTTGACGTTCTGTTCCTTTGCCTTGGCCAGGACGTCCGTCAGGGTGGTGCCATCGATGGCTGCGATGATGAGCGCCTTGGCACCCTTCGTCAGCATGTTCTCAATCTGGGAAACCTGCGTGGGAATGTCATCGTTGGCGAACTGGAGGTCCGTCTTGTAGCCAAGGTCCTTCAGGGACTTCTCAACGTTGGCTCCATCAGCGATCCAACGCTCGGACGTCTGGGTCGGCATCGAAATGCCAACCAGGGAATCGCTGGGATTTGCGCTGCTGGTGGACTCGGCAGTGCCCCCGCGACTACCGCAGCCTGTGGCTCCGACAGTCAAGGTTAGGACAACCGCTACGGCGCCCAGGAGTTTCTTCAATCTCACGATGCTCTCCTTCCGCGGCAGCATTGCCGCGAACTCTGATGCGGCCGGAGCATCTGCGCGTCCGGCGGTGAAGCGTTTTGTGATCTGCGGCCAACTGGGTGCCGCATGCCACGAAAGGTGGTGCGAATGCCATTGTGAACGCTAACAATACCGTCGGTCAAGTGCTGTGGATCACGAAATGATTGCAGCCTCGAACCACCCTCGAAGCTCTTGACTTGAAACGTTGTTAGCGTTCACAATTGGCGGGCTCATCCGTGGTAGGCAGCAGGAAAGCCCGGCACTGCTTTGTGGGCAGTACCGGGCTTCGAGGACCGGGGCCTAGAGCAGGGCTCCAGTGAGGGCAGGGACCACGTCCTGCACAATGTCCTCCACGGAGTTGGCGATGTCCACGACGATTCCGGCTTCGTCGTCCTGCAATGGCTCCAGCGTGGCCAGTTGGGAATCGAGCAGTGAGGCCGGCATGAAGTGTCCCGGCCTGGAAGTCATGCGCGCCTTCAGCAACTCGCGGGTGCCGTGCAGGTGCACAAAAACCACGGACGGATCGGCACTGCGGATGATGTCCCGGTACGAGCGCTTAAGCGCGCTGCACGCGATCACCAAAGGAGAGTCCGACGCCGGGAATCGCCTGCCGATTTCGACCAGCCACGGTGCGCGGTCTTCGTCGTTCAGCGGAGTACCCGAGGCCATCTTGTCGATGTTCGCCTGGGGGTGCAGCGAATCGCCGTCGAGAAATTCCGCACCGAGACGCTCGGCGAGGGCGGCACCAATGGTGCTTTTGCCGCAGCCTGCCACGCCCATGACCACAACGTGATGCTGCGGTTGCGATTTACCAATCATGGCCGACTCACCAGTCATGAACAGTGCCGTCCACGAGTCGGTTGTACGGCAGGTAAGCCTGCTGGTACGGGAAGGCGGCAGCGGCTTCTTCGTTGAATTCGACGCCGATGCCGGGGTTGTCGCCGGGGTGCAGGTAGCCGTCCTTGAAGGTCATGGACTGTTCGAAGACCTCATTGGTTTTGTCCGAGTGCTGCATGTATTCCTGGATGCCGTAGTTATGGATGGCCAGGCCGACGTGCAGCTGGGCGGCGAAGCCCACCGGAGAGATGTCCGTGGGGCCGTGGAAGCCGGACTTGATCTGGTACTGGGCTGCGAAGTCCATGACCTTCTTCAACGGAGAAATACCGCCGAAGTGGGTGGATGCCGCGCGGACGTAATCGATCAGCTGTTCCTTGATGAGGGTCTGGTAGTCCCATACGGTGTTGAAGATTTCGCCGATGGCCAGCGGGGTGGTGGTGTGCTGGCGGACCAGGCGAAGGCCTTCCTGGTTCTCGGCCGGGGTGCAGTCCTCGAGCCAGAAGAGGTCATACGGTTCCAAGGCTTTGCCGAGCTTGGCGGCCTGGATGGGGGTCATGCGGTGGTGGCCGTCGTGCAGCAACGGGATTTCCGGGCCGAACTCGTTGCGGACTGCCTCGAAAACGGTGGGCAGGTGGCGCAGGTAGGCGCGGGTGTCCCAGTCCTCTTCCAACGGGAAGTTGCCTCGGCCGGCGGGCTCGTAGTCATACCGTTCACCCGAGGCCTGGGCCTGCGCGGCAACACCATAGACGGCCTTGATGCCGGGGACGGCGGTCTGGATACGGATGGACTTGTATCCCAGTTCCAGATGCTCACGCACTGAGTCGAACAGCGACGGAATGTCAGCACCGGATGCGTGGCCGTAAGCCCGCAGCCCGTTCCGGGATGCGCCACCGAGCAACTGGTAGACCGGCATCCCGGCAACCTTGCCCTTGATGTCCCACAACGCCATGTCGACGGCGGCAATCGCGGCCATGGTGACAGGCCCGCGCCGCCAGTAGGAGCTGCGGTACAGGAACTGCCAGGTGTCCTCAATCCGGTGCGGATCCTTCCCGATCAGCAACTGCGCCACGTGCTCCTTGAGGTACGCGGCGACGGCGAGTTCACGGCCGTTGAGCGTCGCGTCACCGATGCCCGTCACACCGTCCTCCGTGGTGATGCGAAGAGTGACGAAGTTACGGGACGGGCTGGTCACAAAGACTTCAGCGGCAATGATTTTCATGATTCGGGGTCCTTCCAAAGGTGTCTGGCAGCTGGTGGTCTAGGCGTGAGTACTCGTGGCGGTTAAGGAGACTTGCTGCCGATGGATGCGGGATACAAAGGCAGTGTCCTTTGCCAGTTCAGGGCTGATGAGCCCCACCAGGGCAGCGGTGCGGTGTTCGCCGTCGAGCCTTTTCGCGTCCTTGATATCGGAGGCAAGGGGATCATGGAACTGGGCTGTGGATGACAAGTAGGCCACCCAAGCAGCGATCATCCGGGCCGCGCCGTCTCCTGATCGGCCCGCCCCGCGTTCGGCAGCCAGGACCGGCAAGGCGCGCATCCGCAGCTTGGTGGTTCCGTCCATGGCGATCTGGGTCAGGTGATGCGCAATCCGTGAGTTGCCGAAACGCTCCAACAAAGCCTTCCGGTACTTTGGGATCTCCAAGTCGTCGCCGGTCAGGTGCCGGGATGCCTCGTCCCAGAACCCTTCCACGGCTCCCCTGCACACGTCGTCGGACAGCGCTTCGGCTACGGTCGCGTGCCCGCGGACCAATCCGGCGTAGGCCAGGATGGAATGCGAGCCATTCAGCAACCAGAGCTTCCGGTTCTCGTACGGTTCGATGTCGTCCACAAATACAGCCCCGGCGTCCTCCCAACGGGGCCGGCCGGCAGGGAAGTCCCCGCTGAGGATCCAGTTGTGGAACGGCTCGGTGACCACTGCAGCCTCGTCCCGGTAGCCGCATGAGTCCGCGACGACATCGAGGTCTGCCTGCGTTGTCCGTGGCGTGATCCGGTCCACGGACGTGCTGACGAAGCTGACATTGGCATCGATCCATGCGGCCAGCCCGCGGTCCTTGGCACGTGCCAACGCGTCAACAGCCTGCCTGGCCACGTTGCCGTTGTCCGCGAGGTTGTCGCAGCTCACCACTGCGATCGGCCCGTTTTCGGCGTCCCTGCGGGCGGCAAGGGCCGTCACCAAGCGAGCCAACGGCGTCGGTCCTCCAGTGCTTCCTGTCGCATCCACTGCATAGGCAGCTTCGGTGATGGTCAGCGTGAGGACAGCCGTAGCTGGTGCAGCTACAAGTTCAGTCAGCCGTCCGACGTCGGCTCCATCAATGGCCTCAACAATGCTGCCGACTATTTCAAAGGTGTCGCCGCTGCCCGAACGTTCCACCACCGTGAACACCCCGTCCTGTTCCGCGAGCACGGTGGCCGCGTCCGGTCGCCGGCCGGTGAACGCGGCGATCCCCCACTCTGCTGCGTCCCCGGCGTGCTGCGTGTACCACGCTTGGTGGGAACGGTGGAAGGCTCCCAAACCGAGGTGGACGATGCGGATGGGCGGCTTGGGTCGGGACCCGTTGCGGCTCAGCCGCGGACGTGTCCGGTCACCGGTCACAGTTTGAAAACCCTTCGCGGTGAGGAATCCACGACGTCGACAATCAGCTCGTGCGCGCGGTCCTCGCTGATGCGGTGCTCGGCAACCAGCCTGGCGAGGAACGAGGCCTCAATCCGGCGTGAGGCGTCATGCCGCGCCGGGATGGAGCAGAAGGCGCGTGTGTCGTCGATGAAGCCGGAGGACCGGGAGAAACCCGCGGTTTCCGTCACCGCCGAACGGAACCGGAGCATGGCATCCGGGGCATCAAGGAACCACCACGGCGCACCGATGTAGACCGAGGGATAGAAGCCTGCCAGCGGTGCGAGTTCCCTGGAAAAAACGGTCTCGTCAAGGGTGAAGAGGACCAAGTGGAAGTCCTTGGCGGTACCGAAATCCTGCAGCAGGGGACGGATGGCTTCTGTGTAATTGGTGGCAACGGGTATGTCGTGGCCGGTGTCTGCCCCGAACATATCGAACGTTGGCTGATGGTGGTTGCGGTACGAGCCGGGGTGGATGGTCATCACCAAGCCGTCCTCCACGGACATCCTCGCCATCTGGTACATCATGTGGGCTTCGAACAGGTCGCGATCCTCCGGGCGTGCCTGCCCGGAGCGGGCCTTTTCGAAAAGTGCCACTGCGTCGGCTTCGTCCAGCTTGACGGTCGCCGGGGTCCGGACACCGTGATCCGCGGAGACGGCACCGTGGTCCACGAAGTACCGGCGGCGATTCTCGAGCGCGGTGAGGTACCCCAGGTAGCCGCTGCCGCCGTCGGACGCCTCTGCGATGATCCGCTCCACGTTGGCGGCCCATCGCGGGTGCGCGATGTTGATGTAAGCATCCGGGCGGAACGTCGGAAGCACCCGGCTGTGGAACGAAGGATCCTCCGCGAGCGCGCGGTGGCTCTCGAGGTTATCCAGGGGGTCGTCAGTAGTGGCAAGGACTTCGATGTTGAAATCCTTGAACAGCTCGCGCGGACGGAATCCCGGTTCCGCGAGTTTGGCAAAGATGGAATCGAAGCTGGCATCTGCCGTCTCCGCGCTCAGTTCGCCGTGAAACCCAAAAACAGACTCGAGCTGGGTCCGCAGCCAGTACCCTGACGCGGTCCCATCGAACAGTGGCCAAGCTGCACAGAAAAGTCGCCAAATCTCGCGTGGTGCGGCGTTGCCTGGCTGAAGCTTGTCCAAGCCAATTCCCGATGCGTGGATGAGGCGGGTGACGTAGTGGTCCGGAGTGACCAACAGGGCAGCAGGATCGGGGAAAGGGGTGTTCTGTTCGATGACTGCTGCGTCCACATGGCCGTGCGGTGAAAGGATGGGCAAGTCCTGAACGCGTTGCAGCAGCTCGCGGGCGATGCCGCGGGTGCCGGGATCGGCAGGCAGGAGGCGGTCCGGATGGGTGGCGATGGACATGGCTCAGCCTTTCGGGACGGAGTCGGCGGCGCCGGCGACGGCAAGTCCGGCGAGTGTCGCGGCGCGGCGCAGGAAATCCAGGTTTCGGGCCGTCCGCTCGGCGAGTGGAACGTCGGTTGAGAAGTCCTCCACAGTCACCCAGCCGTCGTAGCCAGCGTCGGCGAGCGCCTTGAAATAGGTCACCACGTTTCCAATTCCTTCTTCGAGGGGCGCCCATTCACTGGCCCAGACGGCACCGCCAGCAGGATCTCGGCGGTCCGTGAGAACCCATCGGGCGTTCTTCACGTGAACATGGGCAAGGTAGGGGCCCAGCAGTTGCAGCGCGGGAAGCGGCGACTCCCAGCCTTCGATCAACAAGTTTCCGAGGTCATGGATGACGCCCACATGCTGCGGATCGAGGCCATCGAGGAGCCGCCGGGCGGACGACGCCGAAGCGGTCACCGTTCCGTGGTGCAGTTCCACCAATGCTTTGACGCCGTGGTGGGCCGCACGCTGCGCAACCCATTCATAGTGTTTCCGCGTGGCGTCGAACAGCTCGGGATAGGACAGCCCCGTGGGTTCCTGGCCCCCCATTGTGGAGTTGCCGAGCGGAAGGACGTTGACGCGGACTTGCCCGGCACCTAACGCGGCGGTCGCCGCGAGGACGCGTTCGACGTCGTCGTGGTTATCGCAGCGGGCGTAGCCACCCAAGCCTGAGTACTCCAAGCCGGCGTCGGCGGTGATACGCGCAATGTCCGGCAGTGATTCCTCAAGCCCGGTCAGGGGCCAGGTGGCCTTGTTCCCTGCCCAGAAGCCTGGTTCCGGGGAGTCTGCCTGGTCCGTAATCCGCCACTCGATGCCGTGCCATCCTTGGGCTGACAGCTCCATGGCGGCTTCCTCGGGGGCCCACTCCGGCGTCGAGGCCGTGAAAACTGAGAACTTCATGCCCTGACCTCCTCAAGCCGGCCGTTGCCCGTCCGGACCTGGACACCGTTGTACTTTCCTGCAGTGACATCGGCGATGAGGACCGGCTGGCCCAACGTGGCCGAAACGTAGAGTGCGCGCACCGTGGCAAGGGCCGTTACAGCGTCCTGGATGGTGACACCGGCGGGCCGACCATTCCGGATGGCGTCCACAACGTCGCGGTATTGGCGAATGTGCCCGGCCGGGTAGAGCGTCGGATCCAGGTTCGTCTGTGTGGTCGGTTCAGCGAACCTGGCCAGTTCCGCTTCGGCTTGGTTGCCGGCGCCCGGGAAGCCCATGGGGCCACTTTGCGTCTCTTCGTCTGAAGCGGCCGCATGGAAGAACCGAAGACTGTCATTGTCGATCACGGCAGAACCCTTGCTGCCCATGACCTGCAGCCTGACGGTGAGCCCGGGATAAGCGGCTGTGGTTGCGTGGAGCACGGCCAGCGCGCCCGATTCGAACGTGACGGTGGCAACCGCAGTGTCTTCCACCTCCACATCAGTGTGCGCCAGGAGCGCGGTCTTGGCACTGATTTCCACCGGGCGGCCGAGGAACCACAACAACAGGTCAACGGTGTGGACGCCTTGGTTCATCACGGCTCCCCCTCCGTCCATGGCCCACGTACCGCGCCAGGCACCGGAATCGTAGTAGCCCTGGCTGCGGTACCAGCTCACAGATGCGATAGCGGACGTGAGGCGGCCAAAGCGCCCGGCGCGTCGAGCCTCGTCCACCACGATGCTGGCGGGGTCGAAGCGGTGCTGGCTGATGACGCTCGCAACGAGTCCTTTTGCTTCCGCGGCTTTGGCCGCCGCCAGGATTTCATCCGCGCGGTCCAGGTTCACGTCCAGCGGCTTCTCGATGACCACGTGCTTGCCGGCGTCGAGCACTTCCAAGGCTTGCTCAATGTGAAGTCCGCTGGGGGTGGCAATGATGACGAGGTCGACGTCGGCGCCGGCGAGCGCTTCAGCGAGGCTTCGGAAGGTGGCCGGGCGTGCGGCGCCGTTGTCCTCGATGTGCTGGGCAAGTCCCTCGGCCGCTTCGGTGATTTCGTCTACCAGCGCCGTGACCTGAAGGTCGGCGATTTCAGCAACGGAGGCGGCATGCGTGCGTCCGATGGTGCCGCACCCGGCGATGGCTACGCTGAGGACTTTAGGGGTTTGAGTGCTCACTTGGTTTCAACTCCTGCTTCGTTCACGACTTTGGCAAAGGCACGGGCCGCCATGCCGAATGCGGTGGGCCCTGAGAATCCACCGAGTCCATGCGCACCGGCCAAATGGGGTTCGAGGCTTGCGAATCCTACGAAACCATCAGCCTTCAGCGCCTCTACAGTGCGCAGCAGATCACCGTCGCCTTCACCTGCAGGAACAACGATGCCGTCTGCGAATCGTGCGTCCTTGACCTGCAGGTACTCAAGGTGGGGACGGAGCTTTGCGTAGCCTTCGTCGAACGGCTTGACGCCCACCTGGACAAAGTTGGCCGGATCCCAGGCAACTTTCAAAGCCCGGGACGCAACAGATTCGATGATGTCCAAGACGCGATCCGGGGTGTCTCCGAAGATGTCTTTTTCGTTTTCGTGGAGGAGGACCACTCCGGTCTCCTCGGCCACTGCTGCGAGGGCACACATCCGCTCGATGACGTCGTCGCGGATGCTGTCGGCCCCTACTCCTTCGCCGTAGTAAAAGGAGAAGACCCGGATGTAGCGAGCACCCAGGACCTGCGCTGCGTTGGCGGCCCGGCGAAGGCGCTCCACCTCGTGTTCCACCGGCAATGAGATATCAACTTTGCCGATGGGCGAAGCGATGGCCGAGACCCCCATACCTGCCGCGTCCAGAAGATTCTTCAGCTCTGCCAGTTGCTCCGGGGTGAGGTCCACGATGTTGGTTCCCCATGCGCTGCGGACCTCGATGTGGTTCGCACCCAAAGCCTGGAGTACCGCGATCTGCAGCACGGGGTCGTCGTCGATTTCGTCTCCGAAGCCCGAGAGCGTCCACTCAACTGTTGCTGAACCGGTCATGGCTATTTGACTCCTCCGGCGGTGAGACCGCCCACTAGGTAACGTTGGAAAATCAGGTAGAGAATCACTACTGGTGCCGCGCAGACGAGCGAGGCCGCCATCATCTGTCCGTACAGCGGGATAGCGCCGCCTTCTTGCGAAGCCCCGAAAATCTGCAGCGCTACAGCTGCTGTTTGGCTGTCAGGCCGAGTCATCACCGAGGCGAAGAGGACATCGTTCCAGCCGAGAAGGAACGCGAAGATTCCCGAAACCACAATGCCCGGCCAGCTGAGCGGCAGGATGATGCGTACAAGGACGCCGAGGTTGCTGGCGCCGTCGATCCGTGCAGCCTCCTCCAGTTCACGGGGCAAGCCGCGCAGATACGTCACCATCACCCAAGTTGAGAAGGGCATCGCGAACGTCAGGTACGTGATGAAGAGGCCCCACTGGGTTCCGATGACCTGGACTCCCAAGTAGCTCGCTGCCGAGGAGAAGAGAACAAACACGGGCAGGACCATCAGCGTGCCCGGCACCGACTGAAGCGCAAGGAGGCTCCTCAGAATAGAGAGCCGTCCACGAAACTGGTACCTGACCAGCACGTACGCGATGGAGACAGACATCGCTGCTGACACCACTGCCGTGGCCCCGGCTACGAGCACGCTATTGGCCAATCCCTTAGCCAAGCCAACGCTGGACCAGATCTTGGTGTAGTTCTCCAGGGAGAACGTGGACGGCCAGAACTCACCGTTGGCTACGCCGATGTCTGAGTTCACTGATGCCAGGAAGATGTACGCGACCGGGATCAACACAATGGCACTGAGCACCGTGAGGATGATCGCAAGCATGGGACCGGGCAGAAGCCGGGTCACTTCATGCTGGCGCTTGGAGCCGGGCCTGAACGTGGTCCCTGCTGAACCCCGGCTGACCGTGCCGCGGACGGAGGTTGTTGATGCGCTCACTTCTTGCCTCCAGGCGTCTCGGCGTCGTCCAACTTGACGGCGCGCAGGTAGATGAAAAGCGGAATGGCGATCAGCACCAAGGACACAAAAGCCATGGCGGCGCTGAGACCGAAGCGGAAGCTCTGGAAGCTGGTGACGTAGGTCAGGATCGGAAGCACTTCGACGTCGGCCGGGGCCGGTACACCGAACAGCACGAACGGGAGCGTGAAGTTGTTGATGTGATGCAGCATGCCGATCAGGAAGGCCAACGCGAGCGGACCCTTAAGATACGGGAAGATGACATAGCGCAACTTGTTCCACCACAGTGCGCCGTCCAAGGCCGAAGCCTCATGGACCTCGTGATCCACGGACTGCAGGCCGGACAATGCCAGCAGGTAGATGAAGGGCCACGAAGCCCAGATCTGGACCAGGATGAGCGTCCAATATGTTTGCGGACCGTTGAGCCACAGCCCGCCATCCATGCCGAAGGTGCCCAACGCTGAATCCACTACACCGTCAGGCTGGAACATGGTCCGCCATACCGTCGCCACAACGAACGACGGCAGTACGTAGGGAATCAGGAATATCGAGCGGATCAACGCCCGGCCCTTGAAGGCATTCTGCGTGGCCACGGCTGCTGCGATACCCAGCGGCAATGTGACCACCATGGCGATCAGTGAGTAGCTGACGCTCAACCACACTGAATGGAGCAGCGGCGAGTCGGTCAACGCCTCCACAAAGTTGTCGACGCCGATGAACGGTGCACTGACCCACTTGCGTAGCGTGTACTGGTCCAGGTTGAGGGCCGACATGTAGATGCCCAGGAACAGCGGAATCACAATAATGACGAACATCAGGAGTCCGCCGGGGATCAGCATCCATAAGGGACGATTGCGCTCGCTCAACCCCTTGCGGCGGACAGGTTTCTTACCGCGGCCGGCGGGGCGGCTCCCGGGTTGGGTGGTGCCTGTGCCTGCGGACGGTGTGGCATCGGCGTCGGGCGCTTGGCCTGCGGTGCTGGACCGGGCCAGCTGCCCTTCGGCAGCCGGGCCCGTCGCGGCCTTCAATTCCCTGAAGGAGTCAGTGGACATGGGAAACCCTGCCTAGGACTTCGCGGCCCGGTCGAGGGACGCTTGGCCCTTGGACTGTGCATCCTTGAGCCGTGATTCCAAGGCCCCGTCGTCCACGGAACCGTTGGCCAGATCCGGAATGGACTGGACGGTGACGTTCAGGAGGCCCAGCTGGATATCACCCCACGCACCGGTGAACGGTGTTGCCTTCGACTTGCCCGCGGCCTCGGCGATCGGCTGGAGCTTCGGATCTGTCAGGGACGCGAGCGCCTCTGCATTTGCAGGAAGCTCGCCGAAGATCTTCTGGTAGTTCAGCTGCTCTTCCTTGGAAGTGATGAGCTCGATGTACGCGAACGCCAGGTCCTTTTGCTGCGAGTAGTCAGCAACCACCACGTTGTCCCCGGAGAGGATGCTGGCGGCCTTGTCGCCGTCGCCCTTTGGCGCTGTTTCACCCGGCGCCGTAGTGGGCATGACCGAATAGGCGTACTTACCCGCGATGGCTGACTTGTCCAAGGTGGGAACGGAGCTGGACGTCGTCATCATCAGGTAGCCGGCCTTGCCCGACGCGAACGCGGCTACGGCGTTGCTGTTGCTCCAGCCGATGGCGGCCGGATCCACTACCTTGTCCTTGGTGAGCCAACCGAAGTAGGTCTCGTAAGCTTTCTTGACCGTTGGGTCGTCCATCTTCAGGTTGGTCCCGTCCACCAGCGGGTTGCCGGCCTGGACCGACATGGCCCAAATGAACTTCCACGGGTCAAAGTTGTCCTTGTACCCGGTGGCAAGGCCGAAGGTGCCGGTCCCGGCATTGGTCATTTTCTTGGCCTGCTCGGCCAGTTCGTCCCAGGTTGTTGCCGGCTTCTCTATGCCTGCGGCGGTGAGGAGGTCTTTGTTGTACGCCATGACGAACGGGCGACTGACGAACGGAATTCCGGCCATGTGTTCAGCGTCCGGGCCGGAAATGCCCAGCGCGGCTTGGTTGAAGCGGTCCTTCCCGCCGACTTTCTTCCAGTCCTCCTCGGATAGCGTCACGAATGCTTTGGTGGCATAGGCCGTGGGGGTGAACGTGGTACCCAGGCTGTAGACGTCCGGGCCCTGGCCGGAAACCACTGACGTCTGAATGCGGGTCAGTTCGTCGTTGGCAGATGCGAACGTTTCGAACTCGATGTCCGCACCCGTCTTTGCCTTGAACTTCGCGGCAATGTCCTTGAACCATTCCTTCTGCTGCTCGGGATATTGGTTGTTGACCCCGGTAAGGACGCTCAGCTTCTTTCCGGCGCCGTCTACGGCACCTCCGGTGCTGTCCGAACTGCTGCCGCTTCCCCCGCAGGCGGTTAAAGCCAAGGCGGCCGTTGCCAGAACGGCGGCCAGCTTCGCTGACGGTGTAAACCTCATTGTTTCCTCCTTGATTACCAAGCCCGCAGGTGGTGGTGGCGTGCGTCACAGGGGCTTCGAAGTTGAGTCTAGGGAGTTGGCAATCAAGGCGGCAAGCGTTTGCCAAAAGTTGCCAAGAGTGCTGCAATCTTCCTATGGGAGAGACCAGCGCAAGGGCAACAGCACCGACTATCCGGGACGTAGCAGAACGGGCCGGCGTGGCAACTTCAACGGTTTCCAGGGCGTTGTCCAACCCGGACCGGGTGAACCGCCTGACCCGCGAACGCATCGAAAAGGTAGCGGCCGAGCTCAACTATGTCCCCAGCTCACAGGCCCGCGGGCTAAGTTCCGGACGCACCAACGCCATCGCCCTCCTTGTTCCCGACGTCACCAACCCCTTCTACTTCGACATCATCCGGGGAACGCAGAACCAGCTAAAAGCCGCCGGCTACACGCAGTTGCTCGTGGACACCGAAGAGTCCGCCGAAATGGAAGCAGACACCCTCCGCAAGATGCAACGGACGGCCGACGGATTCATTCTTGCCGCATCCCGACTCACGGACGCTCAGATCCTCGAGGCAGCATCGTCACAAGCGATTGTGACCATCAACAGGTCTTCCTCCAACGCACCCACGGTAGTGATCGACACCCCGGGCGCCGTAGTCCAGGCGCTGGAACACCTCACGTCCTTGGGTCACAGCAGGATTTGCTACGTCGGCGGCCCGGCGTCGTCCTGGTCCAATGCCAAGCGATGGAAGACCTTTGAGGACGAAAGCCGCGACCGTGGGCTCACCACGTCCCGGGTGGGTCCATTCACCCCGAAGACTACATCCGGTGCGGCAGCAGCAGACGCGGCAGTGCGGACAGGAGCCACTGCCTGCATCGTCTTTAATGACCTGTTGGCCATCGGCATGCTGCAGCGCCTCCGCGAACGCGGCATACGCGTGCCCGGTGACATGAGCATTGTAGGGTGCGACGACATCTTCGGCGCCGACTTTTGCAACCCGCCCCTTACCACCATGGCCTCGCCGATTGAGCAGGCCGGGCGCGTGGCCGTCTCCATGTTGCTGGCACAGCTGGATCCCCTGAACTCCGGATCCAGCAGGCGCCTTGCCGTCATGCCCACGCACCTCACGGTCCGCGGCTCCACGGGTCCGGCCCCCGCCAATTAGCTGACATTTGTCCTGGACGCGCGCAATATGGTTGAGCGTCCATAACCATGCTGACTAGTGTTGGACCATGCGCGAACTCCAGGCCAAGATCATTGAAGAAATGGGCGTCCAGCCCCGGATCGATCCTGCGGAGGAGATCCGCAAACGGGTCGCCTTCCTGAAGGACTACGTGAAGGCGACGGGGACTAAAGGCTTCGTACTGGGCATCTCCGGCGGCCTCGACTCCACCCTGGCGGGGCGACTGGCCCAGCTGGCGGTCGAGGAGCTCGAAGCCGACGGCGCAGAGGCGAACTTCGTGGCCGTCCGCCTCCCCTACGGCATCCAACACGACGAAGACGACGCCCAGGCAGCCCTGGACTTCATCAAAGCCAAGACCGAGTGGACCTTTAACATCTCCCGCGCCGTTGATGGCTTCGAGGAAGAGTTCGAGAAAACCACCGGCGCGGAAATTTCCGACTTCCACAAGGGCAATACCAAGGCCCGTGCACGCATGATCGCGCAGTACGCCCTGGCCGGCGAACACAATTACCTGGTGGTGGGCACCGACCATGGCGCTGAGTCCGTCACGGGCTTCTTCACGAAGTTCGGCGACGGCGGCGCGGACATCCTTCCGCTGTTCGGCCTGAACAAGCGCCAGAACCGCGCAATCCTGGCAGAACTGGGCGCTCCGGCCCGCCTCTGGCAGAAGGTCCCCACGGCCGACCTCCTGGACGACAAGCCCGGTCGCACCGATGAGGACGAGCTGGGCATCACCTACGACCAGATCGACGACTATCTTGAGGGTCGCGAGGTGGCCGAAGGCGCAGCAGAACTCATCGAGCAGAAATACCTCCGCACGCGCCACAAGCGAACCGTTCCGGTCACCATCTTCGATACGTGGTGGAAATAGTTACGTCCCTTTAGACCAACCACGACCGCTGGACCAACCACGACGGCGGGTGCCGGCTTCCCTTGGAAGTCCGCACCCGCCGTCGTGCTTTAACCGACGCTCTCTCACAACCCACGGGATTCCCGCCGACGCTCTCTCACAACCCACGGGATTCCCGCCGACGCTCTCTCGCATCCCGATTCCAGGTATTGACGAAGCGATATTTACCGATATATCGTTAACTATCGCCGATACTTCTTCGGTGAACCACACAACCGAGAGGACGATGCTGCTATGAAAGGCATCAACGAACACGACAACACCTTCCCCGAGCACGACCTCGGACACCCCGGACACGGACACGGCCGTGGGCGCTTCAACCGAGGCAAGGGCCGCCGCGGTCCGGGCGGGCACGGCGGAGGCGGATTTGGCCCGGGCTTCGGTCCTGGCGGATTTGGCCCAGGCTTCGGACCCGGCTTCGGACCGAGGGGCTTCGGTCCCGGCGGATCACGCCGAGCCAACCGCGGGGACGTCCGCGCAGCGATTCTTTCGCTCTTGGCTGAGGCCCCTTCCAACGGTTACGGCCTGATCAAAACGATCGCAGAGAAGACGTCCGGGGCATGGCGTCCCAGCCCCGGTTCCGTCTACCCGACGCTGCAACAGCTGGTGGACGAAGAACTGATCGTCGCCGTCGGCGAGGGTCGGCGTACCGAGTTCACGCTCACTGACGACGGCAAGGCTTACGTCGCCGAGCATGAAGAAGAGCTCGCCAACGCATGGAACACCGAGGCCGACGGAACAGGCGCAGCATTCCACCAAAGCGTCGGCAAGCTCATGGGCGTCATCCACCAATTCCGCGGAGCCGCTACCGACGAACAGCGCCAAGCGGCGATCGAAAAGCTGGACGAAACCCGTCGGGCTCTTTACCTGATCCTGGCTGACTAAGTGCTGGTCAGCATCCCCTTGACCTTGACGTAACGTCAACCTCTACTGTCGAAGGACAAGCACAGGACGGAGGACGTATGGACTGGTCAATTCAGGAAATTGCCAGGATTGCAGGGACCACCAGCCGCACGCTGCGTCACTACGACGACATTGGGCTGTTGAAGCCAAGCCGGACCGGCCATAACGGCTATCGCTACTATGACGGCCCGGCTCTGGTTCAGCTCCAGCGGATCATCCTGCTCCGGGAACTTGGACTTGGACTACCGGCCATAGCCGAGGTTCTTGACCGCGAGACGGATACCGTCAAAGCGCTGAGCAGCCATCTGGAATGGCTCGCCCAGGAGCAGGACAGGCTGACCAGGCAGATCGCCTCCGTTCGGCAGACCATTGACACGATGAAAGGGGATGGAAAGTACATGGCACAGAACATGTTTGATGGCTTCGACCACACTCAGTACAAGGATGAGGTGGAGGAACGCTGGGGCAAAGATGCCTATGCCGCAAGTGATTCCTGGTGGCGCGGAATGAGCGCCGAGGAAAAGCAGGAGTGGAAAGTCCGCGTGGAGAAGCTGGGCGCAGACTGGATCTCTGCCGCAGAATCCGGGGTTTCACCGGATAGCGAGGCGGCGCAAGACGTGGCGCGACGCCACGTCGAGTGGCTTCGCGGCATCCCTGGAACTCCCTCCGCCGCTCCCGGCGGAGACGCCAAGGGCTACGTCGAGGGCCTCGGAGAAATGTACGTAGCCGACCCTCGATTTGCCGCCAACTATGGCGGAGAAAGAGGCGCAACTTTCGTCAGGGATGCTCTGAGGGTTTACGCGGAAAGGAACCTGTAGACGGTCAGGATGCGCCGATCATGGTTAGGCAATAGTCTGGCCGAATGGGTACAAGCACCGTAAAGTCCGGCGAACAGGTTGACAGGCAGAAACGCATTCTCGACGCAGCCCTGGAACTACTGTCCCGCCACGGCATTTCGGGTATCAACATGCGCGCTGTGGCGCGTGAAGCCGGCGTCGCTCTTGGGCTTGTGAACTACTACTACGAAGACAAGCCGAGTCTGATCCGCGCGGTTCTTCACCAGATTGAAGCGCACGACCTCCTGCTGGTGGAACCCAAGGCTGCGTCAACCCCGGACGAGCAACTCCGGGAGTCGCTTCGGCGCGTTGCGGACCCCGGGCTTCTGACCACACCTTACCTATCCCTCCGCCTCCACTTGTGGGCCCTCGCCCAGGCGGATGAGGAGTTTGCGCGAATCAATGCCGCGGCCTTTGAGAGATACCTCCAAGGGCTCGCGGCCTTGATCGGCAATGCAATTCCGGGCCTTTCCCCGAACGAATGCAAGGAACGGGCGGCCGACATCGTAGTAGTGCAGAACGGCATGTGGCTCACCACGCTGTTGGGCATCGACAAGGCGGCCATTGAGCGGGGCATTGCCCGCACGGAGCAGATAGCTTTCGCCCCTCCGGTATAGCTACCCGGTCCCGCGAAACCTTGCTGCGGGCTCAGAAGGTGTTGGAGAAGGTGGTTGTGGGCAGTCCCGTTCCTGTGAATTGGTAGTTGAGGGTGGTTGGGGAG
>NZ_AKKK01000025.1 GCF_000281065.1 Arthrobacter sp. M2012083 | reverse complement strand
CCCCCCCCCCCCCCCACCACTACCCCCGCATCCACCTCCGACGGCGGATAGGCGAGCCTAGCCATGCTGGTCACGGCGGGCTGCCAGTGCTTGGCTTGATGCATGGCCTCCACAGAAACTGCCACCACGCACGGGAATGAACCACACCGGGACGATCTGGCCCACCGCTTGAACTGGTTGCGGGCCGGAGTCCTCGGCGCCAATGATGGGATCGTGTCCGTCGCAGCGATTGTGGTGGGTGTGGCAGGAGCCACCACCAGCACAGGCAGCATCCTCGCCGCAGGCACCGCAGGCCTGGTGGGTGGCGCCATCTCCATGGCTCTGGGTGAATACGTCTCAGTCAGCAGCCAAAGCGACACCCAAAAAGCGTTGATCGAAAAAGAAAAACGCGAACTGGCGGAGCAACCGGAGGATGAACTCGAAGAGCTGGCAGCGATCTACGAGGCCAAAGGGCTCAGCACCAAGACAGCCCGGGCCGTCGCGCAGGAACTGACCGAGCACGACGCGTTGGCCGCCCACCTCTCGGCCGAGCTGAACATCCATGAAGACGACATCGTCAGTCCTTGGAACGCAGCCCTGGCTTCTGCCGTTGCATTCACCTTGGGAGCGGCGCTTCCCATGCTGGCCATTCTGTTGCCTCCACCGGAGCTGCGGGTGCCCCTGACGTTCATTGCAGTCCTGTTGGCCTTGGCGATCACCGGCGCCGTTGGTGCTTGGATCGGCGGCGCTGCCCGTTTCCGCGCAGCGGCCCGGGTGGTCCTCGGAGGAGCTTTAGCGCTGGCCGCCACGTTCTCGATAGGAACCCTGTTGGGAGCCAGCGGCGTTTTCTAGGAAGCTCGCGTTGACTCGGAGTTAGGCTGTTGGCGTGACCCTTCACGCGATGATTCCCATTCCGGGCGACCTCCACTCCCGGTACAACCGCGACTCCGCGGGCAGGGATTGGCTGGCCAGCCTCCCGGGGCTTATCTCAACCGCGTTGGATCGCTGGCAGCTATCGGTGGACCTGGCGCCTGGCGCTCAGCCTTGGAACGGTCACGGAGCCCTGGTGGTACCTGTCCTTCGGAGCGGCGCACCCGCAGCACTGAAGATCGCTTTCCCCCACGAAGAAGCTCTGGTGGAGCGCCACGCGCTGGCGCTCTGGAATGGCCGCGGCGCGGTTCGCCTGCTTGCGTCCGACGACGCAAGTTGCTCGATGTTGCTCGAACGCCTCGATGCCTCCCGCTGGCTCCAGGACGCCCCACTGGATGAAGCCAGGGACGTGTGGGGCACCATCATGCGCGAGCTCTCGATCCAGCCCGATGACCGACTCGAGTGGCGCGCTTTCGACCATGTTGCTGCAACAGCCGAGCGGTGGAGCGATGAACTCCCCGCAGAGTGGGAACACTTGGACCGCCCCTTCCCCAGGTGGCTGCTGGAGGCGGCACTGGAGGTGTGCCAAACGCGCGGGGCCGTGGGACGCCGTTCCGGCAGGGATGTCCTGGTGCATACCGACCTTCACTTCATGAATATCCTTGCCACCACATCTGCCGAAGAACTGTCCCTCCGCGGAGACTTTCTGGCCATAGATCCCCAACCACAGATTGGCGAGGCGGAGTTCGCCGTCGCCCCCATCCTGTGGAACCGCATCCACGACCTTCCGCGGACCGATGCGGAGGCCGGGTTGCTGGAGCGGTGCCAGGACTTCAGCCACGCCGCTGGATTGGACCCTGAGGTTGCCCGCCAATGGAGCATCGCCCGCGAGGTGCAGAACGCATTGTGGTACGCCGCAAAGCCCGGACACGGCGGTGACCTTGCGCGCTCCCTCTGGGTCGCCAGCACCCTCGCCGGCAGCACACTGGACAACCTGCCATCGCCCCACGACCTCCCCGAGCCCGGCGAAGCGGCCTGACACCAGGGCACTCCTGGCCGCAGCTGTCCTACGCTGCGAAGTTCTCATTCCAGACGTCCGTGCCAAGTTTAATGATCAGCGCAGCCACCACCACCAGGAAAACGAGGCGTACAAACTTACTTCCCCTCGCCACGGCGGTTCTGGCCCCAAGATAGCCGCCCGCCATGTTAGCCAGGCCCAGGAGTAGTCCCACGCCCCAGAGCAACGAGCCGTGCGGGAGGAAGAAAATCAACGCTCCGGCATTGGTTGCCATGTTAACGATTTTTGCTTTTGCGCTGGCCTCGAGGAAGGCATAGCCCATCGCCGAAACGAGGGCAATCACCAGGAACGAGCCAGTACCGGGGCCGATCAGACCGTCATAAAAGCCGATGACGCCACCGATGAGGCAGGCCACCACGTAATGCTTATGGCCATCGTGGCGGAGCGCGGTCAGTTCACCGGCGCTGGGACGCACGGCAGTGAAAACAGCGACGGCGATCAGCGCCACAACAATGATCGGTTTGAAGACGCTGGCCGGAAGAGACGCGGCAAGGATGGCCCCACCGAAGCTCCCGGCAAGTGCGATGACCGCCATGGGAATCGCGGTCTTGAGATCCGGGCCGACGCGGCGATAGTAGGTGACCGCGCTTGTGGTGGTCCCAAAGATGGAGCCCATCTTGTTCGTGGCCAAGGCCTGGACGGGCGTGATGCCCGGGACCAGCAGCAGGGCGGGGAGCTGAATCAGTCCCCCGCCCCCAACTACGGCGTCAACCCAGCCTGCTGCGAATCCGGCCACCACAATCAGGATGAGTGTGGTGAGCTGGATCGATTCGAAGCCGGAAATCACCGGGTTCGTACAGCGTTGACCACGTAATCCACGGCTTTGTCCACCGAAATGTTCTCGGCTTCGCCGCTGCGGCGGTCCTTGATTTCTACGACACCGTCCACCAGGCCGCGGCCAACGGCCAGGATGGTGGGCACACCCACGAGTTCGGCATCGCCGAACTTCACGCCGGGAGATACCTTCGGGCGGTCGTCGAAAATGACGTCCAGGCCGGCAGCTTCAAGCTCAGCCGAGAGCCTTTCAGCTGCTTCGAAAATCTCGTCGCCGCGGCCGACTGCCACGACGTGCACATCTGCCGGAGCCACGGAGCGCGGCCACACGAGGCCGCGGTCGTCATGGTTTGCTTCGGCCAGCGCTGCGACAGCACGCGTCACGCCAACGCCGTAGGAGCCCATGGTGACAACCTGCTGCTTGCCGTTTTGATCCAGGACCTTCAGGTCCAGAGCCTCGGCGTACTTACGACCGAGCTGGAAAATGTGGCCCATTTCGATGCCACGAGCGGTCTCAAGTGGTCCGGAGCCGTCCGGGGCGGGATCGCCGGCACGCACGTCAGTGCTTTCGATGACGCCGTCCCATGTGAAGTCGCGACCGGCGACCAATCCGAAGACGTGCTTGCCCTCGGCATTGGCACCGGTCACCCAGCTGGTGCCGGAGACAACCCGGGGATCCACAAGGAAGAGCACCTTGGAGGACCCTTCGAGGCCGAGGACGGGCTCGTCGAGGGACAGGCCCGGTCCGATGTAGCCCTTGACCAGCCACGGCAGCTTCTTGAGGTCCTCTTCGTTGGCAGCCTCGAGGCCGATTTCGCCGGCGACGGGCAGGTGGGATCCGATGTTGGCTTCCACGCGCTTGAGGTCCACGCCGCGGTCGCCGGGAACGCCGATAACCACGATCTGACGGTCACCGGTGGGCAGCGTGACGGCGAGGACAACATTCTTGAGCGTGTCAGCGGCAGTCCAGGGGCCGCCGTCGGCCTCGCTTCGGGGAGCGAGTTGATTGGCGGCGTCCACCAAAGTATCGATGGTGGGAGTGTTCGGGGTGTCCAGGACCTCGGCGGCCGGAGCGTTGGTGTAATCGATATCGTCCGGCACCACGGTGGTCACGGCTTCAACATTGGCGTAGTAGCCGCCGGCCGAGCGCACGAACGTGTCCTCGCCAATCTCGGTGGGGAACAGGAATTCCTCGCTCTTGGAGCCACCCATGGCACCAGCGGTGGCGGCAACGGGAATGACCTCCAGGCCCAGGCGCGCAAAGATCTTCAGGTAAGCACCCCGGTGGGCGGCGTAGCTTGCGTCCAAGCCGGCGTCGTCAATGTCGAAGGAGTAGGAGTCCTTCATGATGAACTCGCGGCCACGGAGGAGTCCTGCCCGCGGACGCGCTTCATCGCGGTACTTGTTCTGGATCTGGTAGAGGCTCAGCGGCAGGTCCTTGTACGAGGAGTACAGGTCCTTGACCAAGAGCGTGAACATCTCCTCGTGCGTGGGAGCAAGGAGGTAGTCCGCACCCTTGCGGTCCTGGAGGCGGAAGAGGCCTTCGCCGTATTCGGTCCAACGGTTGGTGGCTTCATAAGGCTCACGTGGAAGCAGTGCCGGGAAGTGGACTTCCTGGGCTCCGATGGCGGACATTTCCTGGCGGACAATCTCCTCCACCTTCCGCAGGACGCTCAGCCCCAGCGGCAGCCACGTGTAGATACCGGGTGCAGCGCGGCGGATGTAGCCGGCGCGAACCAGGAGCTTGTGGCTTGCGACCTCGGCGTCGACGGGATCTTCACGCAGGGTGCGCAGGAACAGCTGGGAAAGGCGAAGGACCACGGGTACGTATCCGTTTCTATGGCAGATGTGGCAAAAACAACTGCCTACTAATCTACCGGCTGACGGCAGGGCCGCTTGAACGGGGCCGCATCGCGTTCGAACAGCCTGAACACAGAAGAGCCACGCCGTCGCGTTTGGAAGCCCCTGGCCGCAACCGGCTGGTCATCCTGCGATGGCGTGGCTCAGCGGCCGGCCGGCCGCAGACTCTGTCCTGGGACTAGATCGCCGTTCCCTCCAGCGGAACGGGATCGGCTGCGGCTGGGAAGCATTGGTCACTGCCGAACACACGGATGGTACGGCCGCCACTGGCGCCCTTCAAGGACTTGTTCATGATTCCCCCTGTACCACCCGTACCCCAACGACACGGCTTGGGAAGAACCTATGTGATAGCGGACACATTTTCAAGGACTGCCTTCGCTGTCGGGCCCTTGACCTGCATCTTCGCTGGATCTAGCTTTAATTCATCAGTTGGTGAATTAATTGAGCCATCGGAGGCCCGCATGACACCCGCCCCATCGGCCATCGAGGCGACGGGACTTCATGTCTCCCGTTCACGCACCAAGATCCTTCGAGGCCTGGACTTCACGGTTGGCGCCGGTCGCATCACCGGGCTTTTGGGCCCTTCCGGAAGCGGCAAAACGACGCTCATGAGGGCAATCGTCGGCGTCCAGCGAATCACTCGGGGCACCGTTAACGTCCTCGGCCGACCGGCAGGCAGCGCACCGCTCAGGCACGACGTCGGTTACGTCACCCAAGGCGCGAGCGTTTATGGAGACCTCAGCGTTGAAGCGAACGTTCGGTACTTCGGAGCCATGCACGGCGCAACGGCGGCCGATGCAGCCGAAGCAATCGCCGCCGTCGGGCTTCAGGAGTTTGCCCGCCAGAAGGCGGCGGACCTGTCCGGCGGGCAATTCAGCCGGGTGTCCCTTGCATGTGCTTTGGTGGCCCATCCGCAGCTCCTGATTTTGGACGAGCCTACTGTGGGGCTGGATCCCGTACTTCGCGCCGAGTTGTGGGAGCGATTCGGCGCCATGGCTGCCGGCGGAACCACCCTGCTGGTGTCCAGCCACGTCATGGAGGAAGCTTCCCACTGTTCCTCACTCCTGCTGCTGCGCGATGGCCTGCTCCTGGCGCAACTGACTCCTGCAGAGCTGGCCGAACGCGGCGGGAGCGACGATCTGGAGCGGGCGTTCCTGACCATCATCAAAGCCGCTGAGCAGGCCATCAAGGGCGCTCATCGGGGCCAGGAAGAGAGCCAGGTGACGCCATGAATCTCCGCATGACCCTTGCCACCACCACCCGGGTCCTGGGACAACTGAGGCACGACCGTAGGAGCGTCGCACTGATCCTCGTGGTTCCGGCACTACTCCTGACCGCGGTCTATTTCCTCTTCGAGAACGAAACACTCCCACCCGGGTTCCCCCGCACCTTCGACCGCGTGGGCCTGATGATGTTGGCGATCTTCCCCTTCGTGGTGATGTTCCTGGTCACGTCCATCACCATGCTTCGGGAACGCACCTCCGGGACTCTCGAACGCCTTCTGACCACCCCGATCCACAAGGCAGACCTGCTGTTTGGCTACGCCCTGGCCTTCTCCATCATGGCCGCCCTGCAATCCTTGGTGGCAACAGCCGTGGCCTACTGGATTTTCGACCTCGACATCAAAGGAAGTCCCGGCTTCGTGGTGATGATCGCCGTGATCAACGCCGTCTTGGGCGTCGCATTGGGGCTCTTGTGTTCAGCGTTCGCCCGCACCGAGTTCCAGGCCGTGCAGTTCATGCCCGTGGTGGTGGTGCCGCAAATCCTGTTGTGCGGCCTGTTCGTGGCCCGTGACGATATGAACGAGGCCCTGGGAGCAATCTCCGGTGCTTTGCCGCTCACGTTCTCCGTGGACGCGCTGCAGGAGATCGCCGGGAATGCCGAAGCCACATCAGCGATGTGGCAGGACGCCCTGATCATGGGCGGGATCGTTGTAGGAGTCCTGGTCCTGGCATCACTGACCCTTCGGCGGCAGACCCGATGAGCCTCCCGCAGGCACGTCGGGGCCGTCGCAGCGCAGGCGATCATTCGCGCGAAGCCATCCTCGCAGCTGCACGGAAACTGTTCGCTGAGCAGGGATTCGAAGGGACAAGCCTGCGGCAAGTAGCCCGCGAGTCATCGGTGGATCCGGCTATGGTGCACCACTTTTTCGGGGGCAAGGACGAGCTTTTTGCCGCCAGCGTGGAGTTGCCCGCTGATCCGGCAGAAGTACTTGCCGGCGTCGATACCCTGGACCCGGACGTAAGGGCTGAAGCGATTGTCCGGGCCGTACTGCGGCTATGGGAAAGCCCAGCTCAGCACGGCCTGGTGGCCTTCGTCCGGGGAACCATCGGCTCCAAGGCCAAGACGGCACTCATGCGCGAAATGGTCACCCGCACCATCCTGTCCAGGATCATGGCAGGGCTGCCAGGTTCACCCGAGGAAGTGCGCGTGCGCGGAAATCTTGTGGCCACCCAAGTGGTAGGGCTGATGCTGGTCCGCTACGTGATCAGGCTTGAGCCCCTTGCCTCGGCGGATCAGGAAGACGTGGTCCGCTTCGTTGCACCAAATATCCAGCGCTACCTCACAGGAGACCTGGACACGTCCAAGTAGCTTGCAGTTGTGGCTAGAACAGCACCGTCGCGAAGGTGCCCACTTGTTCGAAGCCAACCCGTTCATATGTGGCGCGGGCTTTGGCGTTGTAGTCATTTACGTAAAGGCTCGTCACCGGGGCGAAGGTCCGCGAGAGATTCACGACGGCGGCCATGTAGCCACCGCTTTGGCCGCGGCCCCGCAATTCGGGGTTCATCCATACGCCTTGAACCTGGGTGACCTCCCGCGTGACTGCCCCCAACTCGGCCTTGAAGACCACAGTGCCATCGGCATCGATGTGGACCAAGGAATGGCCCTCGCGAATAAGGCCAGCGACGCGCCTGCTGTAGAACTCCTGCCCTCCGAGGAAAGGCGAGTAGCCAACTTCTTCTTCGAACATGGCTGCGCAGGCGGGCAGGATGCGATCGAAATCCGCCATGGTGCCGAATGTCAGCGCAGGGTTGGCGCCAATGACAGGTGGACTGGAAATGGTGAGTAGCGGTTGCTGGGAGCGAACTTCGTGGGCACCGTGACCCAATTGCTCGAATCGCGTATAGAGGGCCAGGACAGTTTCCGCCGGACCAAAAATTGACGCGTAGCGGCGGCCTGTTTCGTGTGCCGCGGTAGCCACATATCCCGCCAGGCCGGGATCGAGCTGCACAGGGACCAGGTTGGCTCCCGCCCAACACGCGCCAAGGAGCGTGTCGCCGTCGAAGACTCCGAAAATACTGGCACCGCCGCTGGTGGGCGCCGCTGTTCCGGTGCTTTCCAGGTGGGCGAGGATGAAGACGTTAGCTACCACGTCTTCCCGGGCCAGGGCGCGAAGAGCCAGGGTGTCGGCACTGCCGAGCACCCTGACTCCCAAGCCGTTCTCGTTACGAGACGCTAACCACGGGGCTACCCTTGACAGCATCTTCGCCATCGGCCTCCCCCATCTCTTCGGCGATGCGCATGGCTTCTTCGATCAGTGTCTCAACAATTTCGCTCTCAGGCACAGTCTTGATGACTTCGCCCTTCACGAAAATCTGGCCCTTGCCGTTTCCGGAGGCCACGCCGAGGTCCGCTTCACGGGCCTCACCGGGTCCGTTGACGACGCAACCCATGACGGCAACGCGCAACGGGATCTCCATGCCTTCCAAACCGGCCGTTACCTGCTCCGCCAACGTGTACACGTCCACCTGCGCGCGGCCACAGGACGGGCACGAGACGATTTCAAGCTTGCGCGGGCGAAGGTTCAGGGATTGCAGGATCTGGTTGCCCACCTTGATTTCTTCCACGGGCGGAGCCGAGAGGGAAACACGGATGGTGTCGCCAATGCCGCGGGACAGGAGTGCACCGAAAGCTGTTGCCGACTTGATAGTGCCCTGGAATGCCGGCCCGGCCTCGGTCACGCCGAGGTGCAAGGGCCAGTCGCCCTTCTCGGCCAGCATCTCGTACGCGGCCACCATGATCACGGGATCGTTGTGCTTAACGGAGATTTTGAAATCGTGGAAACCGTGCTCTTCGAACAGCGAGGCTTCCCAGACGGCGGACTCAACAAGTGCCTCCGGGGTTGCCTTGCCGTACTTCTTCATGATGCCGGGTTCAAGGGAGCCTGCGTTCACACCGATCCGGATGGACGTTCCATGGTCACGCGCGGCTGCGGCAATTTCCTTGACTTGGTCATCGAACTTGCGGATATTTCCCGGGTTGACGCGAACTGCCGCGCATCCGGCTTCAATTGCGGCAAATACGTACTTCGGCTGGAAGTGGATATCCGCGATCACGGGGATCTGGGACTTGCGGGCGATGATCGGCAGAGCCTCGGCATCGTCGGCAGACGGGCAGGCAACACGCACGATGTCGCAGCCGGACGCCGTCAGCTCCGCAATCTGCTGCAGCGTGGCGTTGATATCCGTGGTGGGCGTGGTGGTCATGGACTGCACGCTGATGGGCGAGTCAGAACCGACGCCAACCGACCCTACCTTGATCTGTCGCGTCTTACGGCGCGGGGCAAGGACGGGGGGTGGGGCTGCTGGCATTCCCAGGCTGACCGAGGTCACGTGGACTCCTTGGGTTGGGGTGGATCGTTGTGGTGGAGAACGTCCGGACTAGGACGCGTGGGGAGCCAGGACGCCGATGATGGGCGCCCATTCCGTGGTGCGGATGCCGGCGATAACTCCGGCTTCGGCAAACGGATCCTGCTTGAGGAGGTCATTGAGTTCGGCTTCGTCCGCGGACTTGAAAATCAGCAGAGCGCCGGCCCCGTCACCGTAGGGGCCGCTGGCCAGCAGCTTGCCTTCCTCGGCCAGATCGCCGAGCCAGGCACGGTGTGCGGGGCGGGCTTCGTCGCGGAGGGCGCCGGAATCGGCGACGTATACATACTCAACAGCGAAAACAGTCATGGAGCTAGCCTATCCCGCCTACTCAGCCGAAAATGTTCACGGGCTTGACGATGTCCGCGTAGATCAGGAGGGCGCCCATGGCCATCAGCAGCGCCGCAACCACGTAGGTGGCTGGCAGCAGCTTGGCGATGTCGAACGCTCCCGGGTCCGGTTTACCCAGTAGCTTGGCCACCCGGCGTCGGGCCCCTTCGTAGAGCGCACCGGCTACATGGCCGCCGTCGAGGGGCAGAAGGGGAATGAGGTTGAAGATCGCCAGGGCGAAGTTGAGTCCGGCGAGCAACCCGATCAGGGTGCCGATGCGGGCTTGCATGGGCACCTGTTCCATGGCCGCGACTTCACCCGCTACCCGGCCCACACCCACAACGCTGATGGGTCCGTTCGGGTCGCGGGGCTCTTCGCTGAAGGCCGCTTTCGCCACTCCAACCACTCTGGCCGGCAGGTTGAAGATCACACCGGATATCTGCTTGATGTTCTCTCCGGCCATGGGCAGAACGGCCGACGCCGGTTGGGGAACCAATTCACTGCGGGCCCCGATCCCCAGGAATCCGACTTCCTGGTATTTCAGCACCCCGTTGGCGTCCTGCTCAGGCCGGCCGTCGGCCCCGACCACGGGCCGTGAGGAGAGTACGGGCGTCACGGTAGTTTCCACCGTTGCTCCGTTCCGTTCCACAGTGATGGGCACGTCCCTTCCGGCGGACGCACGGATCCAGCTGGTGAGTTCGTCCCAGCTGGTGACGGCCTTTCCGTCGAAGGAAGTAATGGTGTCCTGAGGCTGGAGGCCCGCCGCCGCGGCGGGAGTCAGTTTGCAATCGGCGGAGTCGGGGTCCACGGTCTCCCCTGCGGCAACCTGGCACTTGGAAACGTCCGCGATGGTGGTAGTTGCTGTTGCCATGCCGAAGCCCATGAGCAGGACCGCCAGCAGTATCAACCCGATCAGCATGTTCATGGCAGGGCCGCCGAGCATGACGATGATCTTCTTCCAGACGGGTAGCTTGTAGAAGACGCGGTTTTCGTCTCCAGGTCCCACTTCCTCATGCGCCATGGAGCGCGCCTCAGTGGCGAGTGTCTGGAACATCCCTGTGCTGGAGGGGCGGACAGCGCCGTCTTCCTTGTTCGGCGGGTACATGCCGATCATGGAGACGTAGCCGCCCAACGGAAGAGCCTTAAAGCCGTACTCGGTCTCGCCCTTCTTCTTGGACCACAGGGTGGGTCCAAAACCAATCATGTACTTGGTGACGCGCACTTTGAACAGCTTGGCTGGAACCAGGTGGCCCACCTCGTGAAGCGCAATGGAAACAGCTACGCCGATCGCGACGAAGACGACTCCGAGAATGAAGAGAAGGACGGGACTCATACCGGTGGGACTGCTTCCATAAGGGTTGTGAGCTACAGGGCGCTGCTGGCTAAACGATCAAGGGTACGGGCGCGTGCCCACTTCTCAGCATCCAGCACGGACTCCACTGTTAGCTCAGAAGAGCCTGAATGTTCGCTGAGGACGGATTCCACGGTATCCACAATGTCCGTGAAGCGGAGGCGGCCAGCGTGGAAGGCCTCTACGGCTTCTTCATTGGCGGCGTTGAAGACCGCCGGGAACGTGCTGCCCTGCTTGGCTGCGTCTTTGGCGAGGTCCACTGCAGGGAAGGCCACCCTGTCCAGGGGTTCGAACGTCCAGCTGGTCGCCTGGGTCCAGTCGCAGGCCTGGGCAGCCCTGGGAACCCTGTCCGGCCAGCCCAGCCCGAGGGCAATCGGCAGCCGCATGTCCGGCGGCGAAGCCTGGGCAATGATGGAGCCGTCCACGAACTGGACCATGGAGTGGACCACCGACTGAGGGTGAACCACAACATCGATCCTGTCCAAGGGAACGTCGAACAGCAGGTGGGCCTCAATCACTTCAAGGCCCTTGTTGACCAGGCTGGCCGAGTTTGTGGTGACCATGAGGCCCATGTCCCACGTGGGGTGGGCGAGCGCCTCCTGCGGCGTGACGTCGTGGAGCTGTTCCCGGGTGCGGCCGCGGAACGGTCCCCCGGATGCCGTCAGGATCAGCTTTTCGACCTCCTGGTCGGTGCCCGAACGGAGGCATTGGGCGATGGCTGAGTGCTCGGAGTCGACGGGCACAATCTGGCCTGGGCCGGCAGCGGCTTTGACCAGGGCACCGCCGACAATCAGCGATTCCTTGTTGGCAAGTGCCAGGGTGGCCCCGGTGCCGAGCGCTGCCAGGGTGGGCGCTAAGCCGATCGAACCGGTGATGCCGTTGAGGACGACGTCACACTCAATCGCTGCAATCTGTGTGGAGGCGTCCGGCCCAACAAAGATTTCCGGCGCGAAGTTGCTCACGCCGGCCACGGCTGCCGCGGAGTCGATCAATTGGCGCAGGACTGCTGGGTCTCCCTGCGCAATGCCCACGGCTCGAGCCCTGGTGTGGACGGCCTGCTGCGCAATGAGTTCAAGGTTTCCTCCTCCGGCGCTGAGTGCCACCACCTCAAACCGATGAGGGGCGGCATCGACAACGTCAATGGCCTGTGTGCCGATGGAACCGGTGGACCCGAGGATGACGATCTTGCGCGGCTGCATTGCTTAAGTATCCCAGTCGCCACCGGGGGGTGCGAACGGAATGGGGCGTACGTGGAAAAAGCGGCAGTGCTTGACCGCCGCGTTCCCCCGCGTACCGTGGAATCGTGGAATGGCTGTCCTGGTTTGATGCGCGGGACTACGAGTTCGCCCGGCAAGTGCTGCAGCGCGGCACAGCCGTGCTCTACGCAGTTGCGTTCCTCTCGACGTTGAACCAGTTCCCGGCACTCCTCGGCGAGCGCGGCCTGCTGCCTGTACCGACTTTCCTGGACATGGCCCGCAAGCTGGCAAGGCCCACGCTGTTCCAGTGGCACTACTCCGACGCGCTGCTGAAGGCCGTGTGCTGGACGGGGATGGGCGTGTCGATTCTGCTGGTGGCCGGCCTCCCCCAAATGGGCCCTCCGTGGCTGCCCATGCTGGCTTTCCTTGCCCTCTGGTTCCTCTACATGTCGATCGTTAACGTCGGCCAAACGTTCTATGGGTTCGGCTGGGAGATCCTTCTCCTGGAGGCCGGATTCACCGTGGCATTCCTTGGCTCGGACCAGACTCCGCCGCCCACGACCATCCTCATTCTCATTCTGTGGCTCGTGTTCCGGCTTGAATTTGGTGCCGGAATGATCAAGATCCGGGGCGGCCGCGAGTGGCGCGACATGACGGCGATGTTCTATCACCATGAAACGCAGCCGATGCCTGGCCCGCTCAGCAGGCAGGCGCACCTTTTGCCGCGTCCGCTGCACAAGGTGGAAGTGGTGGGTAACCATTTCGCGCAGTTGGTGGTTCCGTTCTTCCTGTTCGCGCCACAACCGCTGGCAAGTATTGCCGCTGGCATCATCATCGCGACGCAGCTGTGGTTGGTGGGTACCGGGAACTTTGCCTGGCTGAACTGGGTGGCGATCATCCTGGCTTTCGCTGCCGTCAGCGATCCCGTGGCCCATGCGGTGTTTCCGTTTATCCCGCTGGAGTGGCACCAGGGCGCCAATACCCCCGCGTGGTGGCTCGCCGTCGTCGTGCTTGTCACCGTTCTGTTGCTGGTGTTCAGCTACCCGCCGCTCCTCAACCTGTTCTCCAGCCATCAGCTAATGAACGCCAGTTTTAACCGGTGGCGCTTGGTGAACGCCTATGGAGCTTTTGGAACGGTGACCAAGCAACGGATCGAGATCGTGGTGGAGGGCACCCTGGCCGAGGAACCCGACGCACCGGACGAGCACTGGCTTGAGTACGGCTTCAAGGGCAAGCCCGGCGATGTTCGGCGACTCCCCCGGCAATGGGCGCCGTACCACCTGCGCTTGGATTGGCTGATGTGGTTCCTGCCGCTGCGAACCGTCCATGAGGACTGGTTCCATATGTTCCTGCAGAGACTGCTGGAGGCCGACAAACCCACGCTCGGACTGCTGCGCCATGACCCGTTCGACGGCGAACGCCCCCGTTGGGTACGGGCGCGCAGTTACCTCTACCGTTTCGCCAGCCGCGCTGAGTTCCGTGAGACGGGCCAACGTTGGGTTCGGGTGCTGCTCCATGACGCGATCCCACCACTCTCGCTGAGTCCTCGACGGCGGCGGCCCTAGCGTTCGACGCCGGCCTGACGTCCGTGAGGCTATCGCGGCGGGGCCGTGGACTCACGAACCACCAGGTGGGTGGCCAGTTCAACCCTGCGGGAATCGATATCTTCACCACGCATCTGGCGCAGGATAAAACTCAGGGCGGAGCGCCCCATCTCCTGCAGTGGCTGCGACACGGACGTCAACGGAGGCACTGACTCCTCCGCCTGGGGTGTTCCGTCAAAGCCCACCAAGCTCATGTCTTCAGGAATCCGCACGTTTTGCCGCCGTGCCTCGGCAAGGACTCCCAGAGCGATGCTGTCGCTGGCAGCAAATATGGCAGTAGGCGGATTTTCCAAGGCCAGCAGTGCCTTCATACCGCGGACTCCGTTTTCCGGTTTGAAGGGGCCGGCGGAAACGTACTCGTCGTCCACGGTTATTCCCGCGGCCATCAGTGCAGCCATGTAGCCGTGCAGCCGGGCCTGGCTGCACTCCGCCGCGGACGGGCCGCCAATGTAGGCGATTTTTCGGTGTCCCAGCTCCAGCAGGTGTGATGCGGCAGCCTTACCTCCAGCCCAGTTGCTCGCGCCCACACTGAAGACGTCGGCAGGCGGTGGATTAAGCGGATCAATGACCACGATGGGAATCTGCCTGCGGTTGAAGGCCTCCAGCTGGGCGGTGCCGAATGCCGAAGTCACCACGATCATGCCGGCACGGCCTTCGTCGACCATACGCTGGGCCCGCGCCTCGGGGCCCAGCGGAGAAGCAGCCTGCCGCCTGGTGATCGAAAGGATCACTTCCATGTCCGACACCGCAGCCTGGTCCATCAAGCCGTTGAGGATTTCCACGCCGTAGGCCGAATTCAAGGAGTCGAAGACAACTTCAACCGCCCGGTGCACCGGGGCACTCTTGCGCTGGAGCGGCGATTTGTAACCAGTGCGATGAAGAGCTGCCATGACCCGTGCACGAGTAGCTTCAGCCACGTCCTCGCGGCCGTTGACAACCTTGGACACTGTGGGCGCCGAGACACCCACTTCGGCGGCCACGGCTGCCAAGGTTAGCTTGCTCGGCCGGAGATCTCGTTCCACAATGCTCCTATTTTCGAAATATTTCGATGCCACCGAGTATGACTCGCATTCGCACGAATCTCAACTTCCTCCTGATAAATGAGCAGAAATTTTTACGGGAAATCGTCTTGACGGCCCGATGGGAACCCTTTAGTTTGGACCGTGACCTAAATCATGGCCGCGAAATATTTCGATATTTTTCGGAGATAGGCACTTTTCGGAAGTGAGCACCGAAGCTTGCTCAGCAGTGCGACTACCCCTGGAGAAGCAATGAAGCAGTTCCAATCATCCCGGCGTTCCTTTCTGGCTCTCGCGGCCGTGACGCCCTTTGCAGTCATGGCAACCAGTGCCTGTGGGACCTCCGGGCCCGGAGGCACGACGGGTGGAGGAGCCAGCATGTGGTTCCTTTCAGGAGAACCGAACCAGACCACAATCCAGAAAGCCGTCGATGCTTTCGTATCGGCCAATCCGGACAACAAGATCGCCGTGACGTACTTCCAGAACGACGCGTTCAAGACGAAGATCAAGACAGCCATCGGCGCCGGCCAAGCCCCCACCATCGTCTACGGCTGGGGTGGCGGAACCCTGAAGACCTACGCCGAAGCCGAACAGGTAGAGGACTTGACCAGCTGGTTCGAGGCCAACCCGGAGCTCAAGAACAAGTTCTTCCCGGCGTCCTTCGGAGCGGCCACGGTCAACGGCAAGATCTACGCCCTCCCCAACCAGTACGTTGCTCCGATCGTCCTGTTCTACAACAAAGAACTGTTTGAGAAAGCCGGTGCTCAGCCGCCAAAGACCTGGGACGACGTCATGTCGTTGGTGAAGACTTTCAACGATATGGGCGTAGCTCCCTTCTCCCTGGGCGGACAGTCGCGTTGGACTTCCATGATGTGGCTGCAGTATCTCCTGGACCGCATCGGAGGCCCCGAGGTGTTTAAGGCCATTTTCGAAGGCAAACCTCAAGCCTGGATGGATCCGGCCGTGATCGAAACCGGCACCAAGGTCCAGGAACTTGTCTCCGCGGACGGTTTCATCAAGGGCTTCTCCTCCATCACGGCTGATTCAAAGGCTGATCAGGCCCTGCTGTTCACCGGCAAAGCGGCCATGATGCTCCACGGTTCCTGGACCTACGGCTCCATGAAAAAGGACGGACAGAATTTCGTCCAGGACGGGAAACTCGGCTTTGCCAACTTCCCAACCCTCCCGGGCGGCAAGGGCGATCCAAAGAACGGCGTCGGCAACCCCGCCCAGTACATGTCCATCTCGGCCAAAGCCACTGACGAGGAAAAGGAAACGGCGAAGAAGTTCTTCAAGGACGGGATCATGACTGATACCGTCATCGACGCATACATCAACTCCGGATCCGTTCCGATCGTCAATGGCATTGAAGACAAGCTCGCGTCATCCGAGGACAAAGACTTCCTGAACTTCGTCTACGATCTCGGCAAGAACGCCCCCAACTTCCAGCAGTCCTGGGACCAGGCCCTCAGCCCGACCGCTGCCGAGGCATTGCTGAACAACATCGACCAGCTCTTCCTCAAGTCGATCACCCCGCAACAGTTCGCCGAGAACATGAATGCCACCCTGGGCAAATGAGCGCCGCCACCACACACAGGGCTGCCAGCGGTCTCCCAAAAAACGAGCTGACGTCGCAGCCAAAGTCCGCCTTGGCCTGGCTGACGCTACCCGCACTGTTATTCTTCGCTGTCTTCGCCGTCATACCCCTGATAGGGGTATTGATCCTCAGCTTCGCCAAATGGGACGGCATTGGCGCCATCGGCGCGGCAGGGATGGAAAATTGGACCTCGGTTCTGGCAGATCCCGATCTCTACAACTCCCTTGGCCTGACCTTCCTGATCATGATTGTCTCCTGGCTCGTCCAGACGCCCATCAGCCTGCTGCTGGGCGTGTTCACGGCAGGCACCCAACGCTATAGGGCGGCTTTGGCAGTCCTGTACTTCTTGCCGCTGCTGCTTTCCTCGGCGGCAGTTGCCATCGCCTACAAAGCGCTGTTGGACCCCAACTTCGGTTTAGCCATGGGGCTGGGACTCCCGTTTCTGGCCCAGGACTGGTTGGGAGTCCCACAATTGGCCCTTGGCTTGATCATCTTTGTGATCGCATGGCAGTTCGTGCCTTTTCATACCCTTATTTACCAAGGTGGCGTCCGGCAAATCCCCAAGTCCCTCTACGAAGCGGCCCAGATTGATGGTGCAGGGACCATCAAGCAGTTCTTCCACATCACCCTCCCTCAGCTGAAATACACCATCATCACTTCGTCAACACTCATGGTGGTGGGGTCGTTGACCTACTTTGACCTCATCTTCGTTCTCACTGGCGGCGGCCCGGGCAACTCCACGCGCATCCTGGCGCTGGATATGTACCTTCGAGGCTTCCGGGCCAACCTCATGGGACCGGCCAGCGTCATCGCGGTCATCCTCGTCGTCATCGGACTTGCGCTTGCTTTGTTCCTCCAACGCCTCGGAGGCAAGGACAAACAAGGCAGCCAATTGGAAGGTATGTAAGGTGAGCACACTCCTGAAAGGCGTTCCGGTCACCGGGTCCCCTTCCCCGAACTCCCCGGTAAAGGCCAAGTTGAGCCCGGGCACACGCCTCAAACGGCTGAATATCCCCGGCGGTCTGGGCGGCTGGATCTGACTGGCCATCATCATTATTCCGATCTACTACATCGTCATCACCAGCTTGAAGACCTCCGAGGGCTACTTCGGGCAGAATCCGATGGCCCTGCCCGCTTCACCGACGCTGGAAAACTACCAGCTTGTTCTTGAGGCCAACTTTTCGACCTACTTCATGAACAGCGTGATGGTCACCTTGGGCTCGGTCATCCCCACCGTTCTGATGTCCTTTATGGCCGCCTTCGCGATCGTCCGTGGGCGCGGCAGGTACTTGAAGTTCGTAAACGGTATCTTCCTTATGGGCCTGGCGATTCCGCTCCAAGCAACCATCATTCCCATTTACCTGATGATCATCCGGTTGAACCTGTACGACAGCCTCCTGGCCATCATGCTTCCGTCCATTGCGTTTGCCATACCTTTGACAGTCCTTATCCTGTCAAACTTCATCAGGGACGTTCCCAACGAGCTGTTCGAGTCCATGCGGCTGGATGGCTGCAGCGACTGGCAGACCATGTGGCGCTTGGCACTCCCCCTGACGCGGCCCGCGATAGTGACCGTGGCCATCTACAACGGCCTGCACGTCTGGAACGGGTTCCTCCTTCCACTGGTCCTCACCCAGAGCCCGGAACTGCGTGTCCTCCCCCTGGGTTTGTGGACCTTCCAAGGCGAATTCAGCGTCAACATCCCCGCCGTCCTGGCTTCCGTCGTCCTGAGCACCCTGCCCATCCTGGTGATCTACGTCCTGGGACGCCGACAGTTGGTCAGCGGCCTGACCGCAGGCTTCAGCAAGTAGAAAGGATTTCCCATGACAAACCCTCAACCCTTGCGAGTCGGCATGGTGGGCTATGCCTTCATGGGCGCCGCCCACTCCCATGCGTGGAGGACCGCGCCCCGCTTCTTTGACCTCCCACTCGCTCCGGAACTGACCGCGGTGGCGGGCCGGAACACGGAAGGTGTACGGGCAGCGGCCAGCAAATACGGCTGGGCCTCCACCGAGACAGATTGGCGCCGCCTCATAGAGCGCGATGACATCGACCTCATCGACATCTGCACTCCCGGCAATACCCACGCAGAGATAGCTATTGCAGCGCTCGAAGCCGGCAAGCATGTCCTCTGCGAAAAGCCTTTGGCCAACTCAGTGGAGGAAGCCGAAAAGATGACGCTGGTGGCCCAGGCAGCGGCCGAACGCGGGGTGTTCTCAATGTGCGGCTTCAGTTACCGACGCACGCCTGCCCTGGCGCTGGCCAAGCGAATGGTGGACGACGGTCGCTTGGGCGAGATCCGCCACGTTCGCGCCCAGTACCTTCAGGACTGGCTCAGCGACGCCGATGCGCCGCTGACCTGGCGACTGGACAAGGCCAAGTCCGGGTCCGGATCCCTGGGTGACATCGGTGCGCACAGCATCGACGCCGCGCAATGGATCACCGGACTCAACATCACCGGAGTCTCGGCGCTGTTGGAGACTTTTGTGAAGGAGCGCCCGGTAGGCGGCGACTTTGTGGGCCTTGGCGGTCATGGTGGCGCGGGCGGACCTCGCGGTCCGGTGACCGTGGACGACGCTGCCCTGTTCACCGCCCGTTTCGAGCGCAAGCACGACGACGGCGCTGACGCCGGCCCACGCGGCAGCGGCACTTCCGGTCCCATCGGCATCTTCGAAGCCACCCGTTTTGCCTTGGGCCGCAAGAACGCCATGCGCCTGGAACTCAACGGCACCAAGGGGTCACTTTCCTTCGACTTCGAGGATATGAACTCCCTGCAGTTCTACGATGCCGCGTTGGAACCCGACGCAGGCTTCCGAAAAATCATGGTTACCGAACCGTCCCACCCCTACACCGCCAACTGGTGGCCCACAGGGCATGGACTCGGCTATGAGCACGGCTTCACGCATCAGGTGGTGGACCTCGTGACTGCCATCAGCGCAGGCGAGCAGCCCTCGCCGTCGTTCGCTGACGCCTTACAGGTGCAAAAGGTGCTGGCCGCCGTCGAGACGAGCGCAGGCAACGCAAGCCGCTGGCAGAACCTGTGAAAGGCAACACCATGAACCGACCCATCACCCTGTTTACTGGTCAGTGGGCCGACCTTCCGTTCGAGGAAGTGGCACGGCTGGCTGGAGAGTGGGGCTTCGACGGATTGGAGATCGCCTGCTGGGGCGATCACCTCGATCCCGAACGCATTGTGGCAGACGACAACTACCTGCAGGGCAAGCTGGACATCCTGGAAAAGCACAAGCTGACCGTCCATGCAATCGCCAACCACCTCACCGGTCAGGCGGTCTGCGACGACCCTATTGACGAACGCCATCGGGACATCCTCAGCCCCTCAGTCTGGGGCGATGGTGAGCCGGAGGGCGTTCGCCAGCGGGCTGCGGAGGCCATGAAGACCACGGCACGAGCTGCCGCGAGGCTGGGAGTAAAGACGGTCACAGGATTCACAGGCTCGTCCATTTGGAAGTGCGTGGCCATGTTCCCACCCGCCTCGGATGCCATGATCGAGCGTGGTTACCAGGACTTTGCCGACCGGTGGAATCCCATCCTGGATGTCTTTGACGAAGTGGGCGTCCGATTCGCGTTGGAAGTCCATCCCTCTGAAATCGCCTACGACTACTGGACGGCCAAACGAACATTGGACGCGGTAGGACATCGGGAGAACTTTGGCCTCAATTTCGATCCGTCCCATTTCATCTGGCAGGACCTGGACCCGGTGATGTTCCTCCAGGACTTTGCGGACAAGATCTTCCATGTCCATGTAAAGGAGTCCGTCAGGCAACTCAACGGACGGAACGGCCGGCTGGGTTCGCATCTCCCATGGGCTGATCCACGCCGGGGGTGGGACTTCGTCACAGCCGGCCACGGGGACGTGAACTGGGAGCCAATCTTCCGCACCCTCAACGCCATTGGCTACGAAGGACCAACCAGCATCGAGTGGGAGGACGCCGGCATGGACCGACTCATAGGAGCTCCGCAAGCGCTGCGCATGGTCCGGGAACTGGCCGCCATACGCCCACCGGCCGCCGCTTTTGACTCTGCCTTTGCAACGCGCTGATCCCAACACCTTTACGCACTCAAACACGCCCCAAACGAAGGAAACCATGACGAGCAACAACAAGACAGCGCTGGTGGTTCGCGGCGGCTGGGACGGACACCAGCCGGTGGAGGCCACAGAGCTGTTCATCCCCTACCTGAAGGACAATGGCTACGACGTCCGCGTGGAGGAATCCCCCAAAATCTACGCCGACCCCGAATATATGGCCACCGTGGACCTGATCGTCCAATGCATGACCATGACCACCATCGAGAAGGATGAATTTGAGGGCCTCCGCGCTGCGGTCGAAAACGGCACCGGACTGGCGGGCTGGCATGGCGGGATCGCTGATTCATACCGCAACAACTCGGACTACCTGCATCTGATCGGCGGCCAGTTTGCCTGCCACCCCGGCAAGCATGCTGACGAGCAGATCGGCGAGCAGTCAGACAACTACGTTCCGTACACCGTCAACATGCTGCCCGCAGCATCCAACCACCCCATCACTCAGGGAATCGGCGACTTCGACCTCGTCACCGAACAGTACTGGGTCCTGTCAGACGACTACATCGACGTCCTGGCTACCACCACCCAGAAAGTCCGCGAGTGGGACCCATGGAACCGCGAAGTCACCTCTCCCGCCATCTGGACCCGTCAGTGGGGCAAAGGAAAGATCTTTGTCTGCACCCCGGGCCACCGCGTGGAAATCCTCCAGGACAGCAACGTCCGCACCATCATCGAAAGGGGCATGTTGTGGGCATCCCGATAAAAGAGGCCAAGCCGCTGAACGCCGATACACCGCTGAACGTGGGAGTTATCGGCTGTGGAGCCATTATCGCCCAGTACTTGGCCAACTTCCGTCGGCTGGATTCCATTAATCTTGTGGCAGTCGCGGATCTGGATCCGGCGCGGGCTCAGGCCGTCGCGGACTCGTACGACGGAGTCCGGGCACTTACCGTGGACGACCTCCTGGCCGCGGACGACGTGGACCTCGTGCTGAACCTGACCATCCCTGCCGCCCACGCGGAGATCGCGCTCAGGGCCATCGCAGCCGGCAAGTCCGTCTACGGCGAAAAGCCGCTGGCGGCCACCACGGCAGAGGCGCAGCAGGTACTGGATGCGGCTGCCGCGGCCGGACTCACTGTGGGCTGCGCACCTGACACAGTGCTGGGAACGGGCATCCAGACAGCCCGTAAGGCCATTGATGACGGACTGATCGGCTCACCTGTTTCCGCTACGGCCACCATGGCGACGCCTGGGCACGAACGTTGGCATCCGAACCCTGATTTCTACTACCAGCCAGGGGGTGGCCCCTTGCTGGATATGGGTCCCTACTACGTCTCGGCGCTTGTCACGCTGCTAGGACCCGTGGTTTCAGTGGTGGGCGCTGCCAGCCATACCCGCAGCGAGCGCACCATCGGTTCCGGCCCCAGGCAAGGCCAAAAAGTTCCGGTGGATATCGACTCGCACGTCACCGGAGTTTTGGTACACGCCTCGGGTGCTTTGTCCACCCTGTTCATGAGCTTCGACGCCGTAAAGACCAAGAGCCCCAACATCGAGGTCCACGGGGAAACGGGTTCGCTGATGGTCCCGGACCCCAATTATTTCGACGGCGATGTGCAGTTGTTCGCGCTTGGTGCCGAGGATTGGGAGACGCTCCCCGTCTCGGCCGGCTACGTGGACTCAGGGCGCGGCTTTGGAATTGCCGACCTCGCAGCGACCCCGGCCGGCCAGGAACCCCGCGCCGGCGGCCAACTGGCTTTCCATGCCTTGGAAGTCATGGAATCGGTGCTGGAATCGGCCAAGAGCGGACAGTCGGTCGCCATCAAGAGCACCGCCTCCCGACCCGCCGTGGTTGAACTGACGGAACTGTCGACGCCGGTGCGCGCCTAGCGCTCAGCACACCCGCCGGGATGACAGTTAACACCTATGTTTCCGCCGAACATGGGTGTTAACTGTCATTTCACGGGGTGTCCGGCGCGGCGAAGTGTCGCTTCGGCGTGCTTGAGAATGGGTCCGTCGATCATCTTGCCCTTGAACTGGAACACTCCCGTGCCCGCAGATGCTGCCGCTTCCAGGAGCTCGGTGGCTTGGGCTATGGCTTCGGGAGTGGGCGCGTAAGCCTCACGGACTACTGCTACCTGATTCGGATGGATGCAGGCCTTCGCGCCGAATCCACTGGAAATGGCGTCGCGCGACTCAGCCAACAGGCCTTCGAGATCCGGGATGTTCACATACACCGAGTCGATGGCTTCCTTGCCCGCGGCTTTGGCGGCGAGCAGTACCGAGGACCGGGAGTGCAGGGCGACGGCCCGGTATCCGCCGTCGTCGTTCCTGCTGGAGAGGCCACCCAGTGACGCCAACAAATCTTCGGCGCCCCACATCAGCCCCACGACGTTCGGTTCTGCGGCGATAGCTGAGGCGTTGACGATACCCGCCGCAGTTTCGCAGAGTGCGATGACCTGATAGCCCTCCAAAGACCTGAGTTGCTCCGCACTCTCCGCCTTTGCCAGCATCACCGTGCTGTAAGGCGTTCTTGCCAAAGCCTCAAGGTCGAGGTCGAACTCGGGCGTCCCCACGGGATTGATCCGAACAATGGTGCGGCTTGGCTCCAGGCCACCGGAACCGGCCTGCTCAAGAATCGCGTCGCGGGCCCCCGGCTTGTCCGCAGGAGCTACGGCATCCTCCAAGTCCAGGATGACGGCATCGGATCGATCGGCGGCCTTGCCGAAACGCTCCGGCCGGTCTGCAGGGCAGAACAAGAGGGCAGGACCCATGGTGAACGGAGTCGCGTTGGAAGAAAGCATGGAGGTCCTTGCTGCTGGTGTCCTACAGAGTTTGGAAATGGTGGTTCAGGACTGCGCGGCGTGCGCTTCCTTGGTCCACATCAGGCAGGTCCGGGTAGCCAAGGCCACCACTGCCCCTTCCTGGTTGCGGCCCGTGTGCTGCATGGTCACCACGCCTTGACCCGGGCGGGACGACGACAGCCGTTTTCCCGTGATCACCGTTTCCGTATACAGGGTATCGCCGTGATAAAGCGGGTGAGGAAAGGTGACATCCGTCAAACCCAACTGCGCAATGATGGTCCCCTGCGTCAACTGGGTCACGGACTGCCCCACCATGGTGGACAGTGTGAACATGGAGTTCATCAGGCGCTGCCCGAACGGCTGCCCGGAGCTCCAGGCCGCGTCCAAATGCAGCGCCTGCGTGTTCATGGTCATGGTGGTGAAAATGACGTTGTCAGCCTCGGTGACAGTGCGGCCGGGTTTGTGGGCGTAAATCACGCCCTCTTCAAGTTCATCGAAGTACAACCCGCGTTGCTCAACCACCCTGGTCATACGGTGAGCTCCTGGTCTTCCTCGAACAGCTCGGCACCAGTAGCGGCCAGGACATCCTCAAGGGTGACGTTGGGGGCCAACTCACGGAGGACCAGGCGCGGGTCACCTTCGTCCTTGACGACGTCGATGACCGCCAAATCCGTGATGATCCGGTCCACGCAGCCTTTCCCTGTGAGCGGGAGCGTGCAGTCCTGGACGATTTTCGGCCGGCCGCTGCGGTCTACATGTTCCATCATGACTATGACCTTCTTGGCACCGAACACGAGATCCATGGCACCGCCCATACCCTTGACCATCTTGCCGGGAATCATCCAATTGGCCAGGTCACCGTTCGCGGCCACCTCCATGGCACCCAGGACGGCTACGTCCACGTGACCGCCGCGGATCATGCCGAAGGACGACGCCGAATCGAAGAATGCAGCCCCCGCATTCGTGGTGACGGTTTCCTTGCCCGCGTTGATGAGGTCGGGATCAACCTTGTCCTCGGTGGGGTAGGGCCCAACGCCAAGGATCCCGTTCTCGGAGTGAAGAATGACCTCCACGCCATCGGGAATGTAGTTGGGGATCAGCGTGGGCATCCCGATTCCCAGGTTTACGTATTGCCCGTTGGTGAGCTCCCTGGCAACGCGGGCGGCCAGTTCGTTGCGCGTCCAGCCTTTGGCCTCGTGATGTTCGACGTCGGCGCGACGGTACTCGTGCCGGACGGCTTCCGGGCGGGGCGGGATGTCGTGGTAGGTATTGTCGGTCATCGATCCGCTCCTGCCCTCAGCGCTACCGTACGCTTTTCTATCCGCTTCTCGTTCGAGGTTGCCACCACTACCCTTTGGACGAAGATCCCCGGAGTGTGGATGTGCTCCGGATCAAGCTCGCCGGGTTCCACCAACTCCTCCACTTCGGCAATGGTGGTCCTGGCCGCCATGGCACAGAGGGGGTTGAAGTTCATCGCTGTCGCGTGGAAAACCAGGTTGCCGTGCCGGTCTCCCTTCCAGGCGTGGACAAGGCCGAAGTCCGGTGTCAGGGACTCTTCCAGCACGTAGTCCGCGTCGTTGAAGGTGCGCACTTCCTTCGGTAAGGAGGCCAGCGCAACGTTTCCGTCGGCGTCGTACTTTTGCGGAAGTCCGCCCTCGGACACCTGGGTTCCCACACCGGCTTTGGTGTAGAAGGCCGGGATGCCGGCACCACCGGCGCGCAGCTTCTCAGCCAGGGTGCCCTGCGGGGTGAGGACTACTTCCAGCTCCCCCGCCAGATACTGCCGGGCAAATTCCTTGTTCTCGCCCACGTAGGAGCTGATGGTCCGCCGGATTCGGCCATCCTTCAGGAGAATGCCAAGGCCCCAGTCGTCCACGCCGCAGTTGTTGCTGACCGTCTCAAGATTCGTAGTGCCTTGCTGGTGAAGGGCATCGATGAGGGAAACGGGGATGCCGCATAAGCCGAAACCTCCCACCGCCAGCGAGGCACCGTCCGGAATGTCCTTCACCGCTTCCGCGGCACTGGCAACAACCTTGTCAATCATCCTTGATCCTTCCCGTACGGTTAGAGACCCAGCTCGCGGGCGATGAGCATCAACTGGACCTCGGTGGTGCCCTCCCCGATTTCAAGGATCTTGGAGTCGCGGTAATGCCGGGCCACCGTGAATTCGTTGATGAAGCCATAGCCGCCGAACACCTGGGTGGCGTCCCGCGCGTTATCCATGGCTGCCTCGCCTGCGACCATCTTAGCGATGGCCGCTTCGGTCTTGAACGGCTTGCCAGCCAGCATGCGGGAGGCGGCGTCGTAGTAGGCAAGGCGGGCAGTGTGGGCCCGTGCCTGCATCCGGGCAATCTTGAACTGGATGGCCTGGTACTTACCGATGTTCTGCCCGAACGCGCTGCGTTCCTTGGCGTACTTCACGGACAAGTCCACGCAACCCTGAGCTGCGCCGGTGGCCAGTGCTGCGATGGCGATGCGGCCTTCGTCAAGGATGGAAAGGAAGTTGGCATAACCCCGGCCACGCTCGCCCAAGAGGTTCGCTTCAGGAACACGGACGTTGTCCAGGGTGAGCGGGTGAGTGTCGGACGCGTTCCAGCCCACCTTGTTGTACGGCTTTTCCGCCCTGAAGCCGGGCGTGTCAGTCGGTACCAGGAGGGTTGAGATTTCCTTCTTGGTACTGCCGTCAGCGTTCTCTTTCCGGCCCGTGACTGCCGTGACGGTGACCAGCGTGGTGATATCCGTGCCAGAGTTGGTGATGAACTCCTTGTTGCCGTTGATGACCCATTCGCCGTTTTCCAAGTGGGCGTTGGTCTTGGTGCCGCCGGCATCCGAACCGGCTTCACGCTCCGTGAGGCCGAATCCAGCCAAGGAACGCCCGGATGCCAGCTGCGGCAGCCACTCTTGCTTCTGCTCCTCCGTGCCGAAACGGTACACCGGCATGGCACCGAGCGACACGCCGGCTTCAAGGGTGATGGCCACCGACTGGTCTACGCGGCCCAGCTGTTCCAATGCCAGCGCCAGCGCAAAATAATCGCCACCCATGCCGCCGAATTCCTCGGGGAACGGCAGGCCGAACAGGCCCATCTCCCCCATCTGCTTCACGACTTCATAGGGGAAGCTGTGCTCTTCGTCGTGCTTGGCGGAGACCGGTGCCACAACCTCGTCAGCGAACTCGCGGACGGAGTCGCTAAGGTCCTGGTATTCCTCATTGAGTTCAAACGTGCTCATCGCTGGACTTCCTCGTCTGTGCTGGTCTTGTCTACGTGAATGGTGGCGAGCACCTGGTCCGCTTTGACCAGGTCGCCGGGTTTGCTGCTGAGGTGGACGGTTCCCGCAACGGACGCCACCAGTTGGTGCTCCATCTTCATCGCTTCCACGGCAAGGAGCGCCTGGCCTTCCTCCACCAGGTCACCGTCGACTACGGACACCGAAACCACCGTCCCGGGCATCGGCGAGCGCACCTCCGGGTCAGCGGCCCCTTCCTCGCGTTGGATGCCGGCGAGCATCCGCCGCAGGCGCTCAGCACGGTTCAGCACCTCGAACCTGCAGGACCAGCCATCGTTGCCGACGTAGATTTCGCGGGCATCGCCTTGGGCAATGCCCACCGCGAAGGTGACCAGGTCGCCGTCGAGCTCCAACGCGATGCTGGTAGCGGTCCGATCCACCGCTTTGATGCTGGAGGGATTCCCGCCGTCGATGCTTGCAGTGACAGTCCCGTCCTCTTCGAGGATGGACACCGTCGTAATTCCACCGCCCGGAACACCAAGGCCGGTTGTCCACGCGCCACGGCCGCCGACGCGCCAGGCGTCGGGCGTCTTCCACGCGTCCCCCGCGAGTGCCGAACCCGTGCGCTCCAGCCAGAGGGTGAGCGCGGCGGCGATCAGTTCGGCGGGACCAGCGTGCCTGAATTCCAGGGACGGCAGCTTGCGCTCGATCAGCCCCGTATCGAGGTGCCCGGCGCGGACCTCGGGATCCTTGATCAGCAACCGCAGATATTCAACGTTCGTGTCGACACCCAGCAGTGTGTAACGGCCGAGCGCAGCGTCAAGGGTATCCAGCGCCGCTGCCCTGTCCTCGCCCCACGCAATGACCTTGGCGAGCATGGGATCGTAGTCCCCTGTGATCTCCAGGTTGTCCTGCATGGCGGAATCGATGCGTACGTTGGCATGGGCCTGCTGCTGCCCGGAAACGGTGGCATCCGCCGCGCCCTGCTCTGCGAGCGCCACAATGCGCCCCATCGACGGCATGAAATTCCGCTCGGGCACCTCGGCGTAGACGCGCGCCTCCACGGCATGGCCCTTAAGTACGACGTCGGACTGTGCCACGGTGAGCACCTCACCGGCCGCGATCCTTACCTGCCATTCCACAAGGTCGATGCCAGTGACCATCTCCGTGACCGGATGCTCTACTTGCAGCCGGGTGTTCATCTCCATGAAGAAGAACTCGTCGGGGTGTTCGTCGGAGACCAGGAACTCGACCGTCCCCGCGCCACTGTAGTTGACCGAACGTGCCGCGTTGCAGGCCGCCTCGCCGATGCGCGCCCGTTCCCCTGCGCCATCGGGCAGTGACTCGAAGAGCGCGGACGGGGCTTCTTCGATGACTTTCTGGTGGCGTCGTTGCAGCGAGCACTCGCGCTCGCCGAGGTGGATGACGTTGCCGTGGTTATCGGCCAGGACCTGGACCTCGATGTGCCGGGGCGCGCGAATGAGCCGCTCAAGGAAGAGGGTGTCGTCGCCGAATGCGGACGCTGCCACACGTCTTGCCGTGACCAGCGTGGAGGCCATGTCCTCGGGCCGTTCCACGATGTGCATGCCTTTGCCGCCGCCACCTGCGGACGGCTTGATGAGCAAGGGGAAACCGACCCTTGGTGCCGCCTCCATCAACTCCTGGTCGGTGAGTCCTGGTTGTGCGATGCCAGGCACACAGGGAACGTCGTAGGCCATCACGTGGTTCTTGGACCGGATCTTGTCTCCCATTACTTCGATGGCGCCAATTCCCGGCCCGATGAACGTGATGCCCGCGGCGTCCAGCGCCTTGGCGAACTCCACATTCTCCGACAGGAAGCCGTAGCCCGGGTGGACTGCCTCCGCGCCGCTTCGACGACACGCGTCGATGATGGCATCGATCTTTAAGTAGCTGTCGGCGGGCGCCGTGCCACCGATGGCGACGGCGGTGTCGGCGAGGGCCACGTGCTTGGCGTCTTTATCCACGTCCGAGTACACGGCGACGGAACGGATGCCCATCTCCTTCAGCGTCCTGATAACGCGGCAGGCGATCTCACCACGGTTGGCAACAAGGACGGCGTTGAAGGTTGGGGCTTCGACCGCCGGGATGGGTGGTGCTGTGGTGGTTGTTGGGAAGCTCATGGTCACATCCTGAAGAGACCGAAGGAGGTCTCGGGCAGTTGTTGGCGTGAGACGACGTCCAGGGCCATGCCCAGGACGCGCCGTGTGTCAGCGGGATCGATAATGCCGTCGTCCCATAGCCTGGCGGTGGAGTAGTAGGGGCTTCCTTGGTCCTCGTACTGTTGCTTGATGGGTGCTTTGAAGGCTTCCTCGTCCTCGGCGGACCATTCCTGGCCTGCGGCTTCGTACTGGTCCCTTTTGACGGTGGCCAGGACGCTGGAGGCCTGGTTTCCACCCATCACGGAAATGCGGGCCGCGGGCCACATCCAGAGGAACCGCGGCGAGTACGCGCGGCCGCACATGGAGTAGTTGCCTGCGCCGAAGGAACCGCCGATCACAACAGTCAGTTTCGGGACCCTCGCTGTTGCGACTGCTGTGACCATTTTGGCGCCGTTCTTTGCGATGCCGCCTTGCTCGTAGTCCTTTCCCACCATGAACCCGGACAGGTTCTGCAGGAAGACCAGCGGAATGCCTCGCTGGTCACAGAGTTCGATGAAGTGGGCGCCCTTCAAGGACGATTCGCTGAAGAGCACGCCGTTGTTGGCCACGATGCCCACGGGGTGGCCGTGCAGGTGCGCGAACCCGGTCACCAGGGTGGTGCCGTAGTTCTTCTTGAATTCATGGAATTCCGATCCATCCACCAGCCGTGCGATGACTTCGCGGACGTCGTATTGGGCGTTCACATCGGTGGGAACTACGCCGTAGATCTCTGAAGGGTCGACGACGGGCGGCAGGACGACGTCGGACACGTCCCAGGCCGGCTGCGCCGGCTTCGGCAACGTCGCCACGATGTCCCGAACGATTTCCAGCGCGTGCTGGTCGTTCTCGGCCAGATGGTCCGTGACCCCGGAAATCCGCGAGTGCACGTCGCCGCCACCCAACTCCTCGGCCGTGACGATCTCCCCAATGGCCGCTTTGACCAGCGGTGGGCCGCCCAGGAAGATGGTGCCTTGGTTGCGGACAATGACCGTCTCGTCGCTCATCGCCGGCACGTAGGCGCCGCCGGCCGTGCACGACCCCATGACGGAGGCGATCTGCGGGATCTTGGCCGCAGACATCCTAGCCTGGTTGTAGAAGATCCGGCCGAAGTGCTCCTTGTCCGGGAAGACCTCATCCTGCTTGGGCAGGAACGCTCCCCCGGAATCGACGAGGTAGATGCATGGAAGCTTGTTCTCCAACGCGATTTCCTGGGCCCGGAGGTGCTTCTTCACAGTCATGGGATAGTAGGTGCCGCCCTTGACTGTGGCGTCGTTGGAGATCACCAGGACGTGCCGGCCATGGACGAGGCCGATGCCGGCGATCACCCCGGCGCCGGGAGAATCGTCGTTGTACATGCCGTTGGCCGCCAAAGGTGCAATTTCAAGGAACGGGCTGCCGTCATCCAGCAGGAAATCAATGCGCTCCCGCGGCAGAAGCTTCCCCCGGGCGATGTGCCGCTCCCGGGACTTGGCCGGGCCGCCAAGTGCCGCCGTCGCCAGGCGTTGCCTCAGTTCGTCCACCAACGCCAGTTGCGCTTGCTGGTTGGTCTCAAAGGTGCCGCTGGCAGCTCCCGTCAGACTGGCAATTGTCTCCATTGACCCCTGTTCCATTCCCGGCCGCAGGCCATCTCGGTTAGTGCCACGTAACTGAAATTTAGGTTAGTCTTTATTAACTGTGATGTCCAGCACAGGCGGTCCCGCAAGCGCTGGGCCTGGACCGGCGCAAGGAGGAAGACGTGACCGCAGGTCAGGAAGCACGCATCGAGGGCACCCGAGCCGCCGCCACGCAACGCGGCCAGGCGAAGGAGCTCCGCAGATTGGCCTTGTTGTCCGCTGCTGCCGGACTCTTTGCGGAGAACGGTTTTACGCGCGTGTCGCTCGAGGACCTCGGAGCAGCAGCAGGCGTCAGTGGGCCCGCCGTCTACCGGCATTTTCCCGGCAAGCAAGCGGTCCTCGGAGAGTTACTACTCAGCGTCAGCCGTGACTTGCTGGACGGTGGACTGCGGGTAGTGTCGGAGTCCGAAGATCCACGGACCGCGCTGAAGGGACTCATCCAGTTCCAGGTCGATTTCGCCCTCAGCAATCCTGACGTCATCCGTGTCCAGGACCGGGACTTCGGAAGCCTCAGCGACGCCGACCAGGCAGAGGTCAGGTCACTGCAGCGCAGTTACGTCGAAACGTGGGTAGACGTCTTGGCCCGCATACACACAGACGCAGATGTCTCCGGCCTCCGTGTCCGTGCACACGCGGCCTTTGGTTTGATCAACTCCACACCCCACTCAGTGCGCCACCACGGCAGGAAGATCGCCATGAAGTCAGCCAGGCCTATCCTGGAACAGATGGCCCTGGCGGCTCTCACTTCAGCCTGATCGCCACGCCTCGTTGGCGGATTCTCACACGGTGCGGGGCGCCCTGTTCACTCGAGCGATCCCTTGATGAGCGCGACGAGATCATCACCATGCGTCAGTTGCGGATGGTGCCCGGCACCCGGCACCGAGATCAGCTGAACATTCGGAAGTGACTTGAGCTGCTCAACCACACCCGGGGCCAGGGGGTCATCGCTTCCAGTGACGATGCGGACCGTGCCGGTGAATCGCCCCAGCGCTTCCCGAAGCCCGGTACGCCACGGCTTCGATCCCGCAAGGGCGAGGTGCTCGGATACCCTCTTGGCACTGCTTCGCTTGAGGTCACTGAGACTGGACTCCAGACCAGCCGCGCTCCCTCCTGATCCGGTCAGTTGGTGTGACAGCCGCGCCGGGTTGACGTGTCGCAAGTAGGCGGACACGAGCGGCCGCAGTCTGGCCGGGCCACCCATCGGGACCTGGAGAAAGAATGGTGCTATCAGCGTGAGGGACTTAACCTGCCCCGGGAGCCGGTCAGCCGCGACTACCGCCGCAGCCGCACCGATCGAGTGGCCAATGAGGTCAGCAGGTTCCCCACCCAACACAGCAGGCAGCCACTTTTCCCAGTCCTGAACGCCTGTTCCACCACTGAGGCCGAGTCCGGGCAGGTCTACAACCCGGGCGCCGATGCCCGACGCCACGTCGGCCCACGTATCTGCGTTGACCGGTAGGCCGGGAAAGACCACCCTGCTGGACCTTGCTACGCCGAGCTCAAATGTCCTTTGACCGCCAACGTCGGCGAATCGACGACCGTCAGCCGTGACGGCGCCAAACCGATGCGCAGCCAAGTGGTCGGCCCACCGCTCCAGCGACACCAGCACATCCGGCATCGGGATCCTGTGCCTGGCGGCGAACTCGGTGGCTGAATCTGTCGGATAGCGGTCAGCGGACATGAACGTCAGTGTCTCGGGATCTGCCTTGGTGATCCGCTGCGGGAGCCGCTTGATGACACCGATCGGCATTCTTACCCGCGGGACCTTGACCCCGAGATGACGGCCAACGTGCGTGAGCAGATCTGCAAGCGGCGGGGTGGCGTCGTCGAGAATCCAATAGGCCTTGCCGGCAGCAACCGGATCGACCGCCGCTGCAGTCATGAAGGCCGCCAGATAGTCGACCGTGACGACCGGAAGGAACGTCTCTTGGTTTCCAGGCAGTGCGGCCATGGTGCCGTCCCAGATCTGCCCAATGGTGGTGGCCAGCCCGATGAGTTGATCGGACTCACCGGTCACGCTGTCCCCGATCACACTGGCCGGATTGACGATGGTCCAGGGGACTCCCCGCTCCAGCGCCCGGGCTTGAAAGATGGCGTCGGATTCCACCTTTGAGGCTTCATAGGCTCCAAGTTCCTCATAGACCGCGGTGCGATGGTCCTCTGACCATGGAACGGTCGCAGGGTCCTGCCCGCCGACGCGGTAGCCTGAGACGTGGACGACGCGCTGCAGATTGGGGAGTTCTTCGGCAAAGTCAATGAGCTTCTCGACAATGCCGACGTTCGCACTGCGCGCCTCCTGCGCGGTCATTCCGAACCGATACAACCCGGCGCAGTTATGGATCTCGGTGATGAACGGGAATGCCGAGGGGCCGCCCTCGATGATCTCTGGAGCATCGAAGTCGACGATCGTCGTGCGGATGCTCCCCACCAAACCATGCTCCCTGACCCATCCCTCGACCCGCGCTCCGGACTCTGGGGTACGAACTGCCGCCGTGACGTTAGCGCCAGCTTCAGCAAGGGACAGGACGAGGTGCCGGCCGACCATTCCCGAAGCCCCGAAGACCAGGGCGTGGCGGGAGTCTTCGTGCGGTGTCATCGCGCCCCGCCAACGGTCTTGCATCGCTGGTTGATGAGCGCCTCCACGACGTCAGCGGCCGAAAACAGGGGTTGGGTGCTTTGCGTGGCGCGAGAGACGATCACCGCCCCCTCGATCGTCGATACAACAACGGTTGCCAAGGACCGGGCCTCCCCGGCGTCAAGACCGCCGGCCTCGAGGAGCGCGGACGTCGGAGCTATCCAGGACTCGAAGGCAGCGGCACACGCCTGCCTCAGCCGCTCGCTTTCCGCGCCCATCTCCAGGGTGACGACGGAGACCGGGCAACCAAGCCGGAAGTTGCTCTCACTGACGATGGCGGCTAAGACCTCAATCGCGGTACGGGCAGCCTCAGCCACACTCCCAGCGGAAATTGCGGCCTCTGCAATGAGCGCCTCGAACTGCTTCGCGGCGAGCTCGACCGCTGCGACGCCCAGCCCCTCCTTTCCATCGGGGAAGTGGAAGTAGACCGATCCCTTCGGTGCTCCGGCGTGTTCGATCACAGCATTCAGCCCCGTGCCGCTGTAGCCACTGGTCTGGATGAGCTGGAGCATGGACTCCGCGAGCCGTGCTTTTGTCAGGTTCCCTTTTATTGCCATAAGCAAATAATAGACCGGTCTATATATTTTGCAAACCGCTGACTGCCCTGCGCACAAGCCAGCAGTGGGTCGTTCCGGCGTACCTAGGACTCCCAGGGCCAGCCTGACAGGCTGTTTTCTGCCGCCGCGCCGCTTAGGCTGAAGCTCGAACCCGTACCGAATCCATAAAGCAACAAGGTTTGGTACCAGCCACCATCGAGGAGCGCACCATGAGGATTGCCGTCACCGGCGGAAGCGGAAAACTGGGCAGGAGCGTGGTCCGACGTCTTACGCAGGACGGCCACGAGGTGCTCAACATGGACCGCGCAGGCACACGCGGCCGGGGTTACGTCAACGTTGACCTCCGAAATTACGGCCAGGTCCTGGATGTCGTCCTGGGCCTGGACGACCAACACGACGGCTTGGACGCGATAGTTCATTTGGCAGCCATTCCAGCACCGGGGCTGGCCCCCGATGCTGCGATCTTTGAAAACAACATGGTGTCCACTTACAACGTGTTCCAGGCGGCGCGGAGGGCGGGCATCAAGAAGGTGGTCTATGCCTCCAGCGAGACCGTGCTGGGACTCCCCTTCGACATCGAGCCTCCCTACATTCCCGTGGACGAGGAGTACGCGGCCAGACCGGAAAGCACCTACTCGCTGGTTAAGCATCTGGAGGAGCAGATGGCCATCCAAATGACGCGCTGGGATCCGGAGCTGAGCATCACGGCTTTGCGCTTCTCGAACGTCATGGACCCCGAGGACTATGACGCTTTCCCGTCCTTCGACTCAGACGCAACGCTCCGGAAATGGAACCTCTGGGGATACATCGACGCCCGGGACGGCGCCCTTGCGGTGGTGAGGGCCCTGGAACATGCGGAACCGGGCTTCGAGGCCTTCATCATTGCCGCAGCCGATACCGTGATGGGTCGAAGCAGCGCCGAACTGGCAGCCGAAGTCTTCCCCGGCGTCGAGGTCCTCAAGGAACTGGGCGAGCACGAAACCCTGCTGTCCATCGACAAAGCCCGCAGGCTGTTGGGCTTTGAGCCGGAGCACAGCTGGCGCAACGTCCACTCCAACCGCACCACGCCAACCGAAGACTGACGCCGCCCACCGGCTGACACGCGACGGCCCACCCCTTAGCCGCAGTTTCCTGCAAACACTCGTAAAGGGATGGGCCGGCGCAGCTTCGGACGCGTCAGATCATGGTCATGACCATGGCGGGGTCAGCCAGGATTGAGCCGAGGTCCGCAAGGAATCGTGAGCCCTGCTCCCCATCCACCAGGCGGTGGTCGAAGGACAGGCTGAGCGACATGACCTGCCGAACGGCGAGTTCATCGTCAACAACCCACGGCGCCTTCCGCACAGCCCCTAAAGCCACAATGGCGGCCTCGCCCGGGTTCAGGATGGGAGTCCCGGCGTCGATACCAAAAACGCCGATGTTGGTTATGGAGATGGTGCCACCAGACAACTCCGACGGCGAGGTCTTACCTGTCCGCGCCGTATCGGTCAGTTCAGTTAACGCCGTGGAGAGCTCACGCAGCGTTAGCCTGTCCGCGTCCTTGATGTTTGGAACCGTCAGGCCGCGAGGTGTTGCGGCCGCGATGCCCAGGTTCACGTAATTGAACCGGACAATCTCCTGGTTGGCCTCATCCCACCGCGAATTCAACGATGGGTTGTTCCGCAACGCCACCAGAACCGCCTTGGCGGCAATGGTCAGTGGCGTCAGCTTGTAGCCTTCGAATGCCTTATTGCCTTTGAGCCTGGCCAGCAATTCCATGGTTGCCGTGACGTCCACGGTGAGGAACTCCGTCACATGCGGAGCAGTGAACGCGCTCTGGACCATGGCTGCGGCCGTGAACTTGCGAACACCCTTGATGGGCGTTCGGGTTTCCCTCTGCCCCTGTGCAGCAGAAACGGGAGCCCCAGCTGGCGCTTCCGGTGTGGCGGAGAAGTTCTGAACGTCCTCGCGAGTGATGAGCCCGCCCGGTCCAGTGCCGGGAACGAGCTCCAGGTTGACCCCGAGGTCGCGGGCGAGCTTTCGGACCGGCGGGGTTGAGCGCGGGCGCTCAGAGGTTTGGACTTCTGCCTGATGTGACACCGCGGGCCCGGGGGTCGCCGCTGCCTCCGGGGTTGGTGCCTCCGGCGTTGGGGCCTGCACGTTCTGGACCTGAAGGCGGGCCCGCCGTGTCGGGCGGCCGGAATGTTCGACGACGGCGCCGTACCCCACCAGGTTCGGCTCACGTTTGGCGGGGCTCCCCACCCCGTCGGCGGCGGCGCCGGCGGCGCCATTGGCAGATGTCCCGACGGCGGCACGGTCACCTGCGGACGCGTCACCGGCGACCCCCTTACCAGCAACAGGTGCGCTGCCCCCGTTGGAGGACCCGACGTCGTCAACCTCGAACGAAACGATCGGCTTGCCAACTTCCACCACAGTGCCGGGCTGCTCATGAAGTTCCGCCACCACTCCCGCGAAGGGCGAGGGCAACTCGACGACGGCCTTGGCGGTTTCGACCTCAGCGATGACCTGGTTCAGCGTGACGGTGTCACCCACCGCCACTTTCCAACTCAGGATTTCCGATTCGGTCAGGCCCTCGCCGAGGTCCGGCAGCCTGAATTCCTTGATCATGGTGGCGGTCATCCTTCCAGTCCGCTCAGGGAGTTGCGCCGGCCCAAGGCACGGTCCACGCCGTCAAGAATTCTGTCCAAGTCCGGCAAGTGGTGCATTTCGAGCTTCGAGTAAGGGTACGGAACATCGAAGCCGGTGATGCGGACCGGAGCAGACTCCAGGTAATGGAAACAGCGTTCGGTGATGCTTGCAGCTATTTCGGCGCCGAGGCCACCGGATTGGCCAGCCTCGTGGGTGATAACCAGCCGACCGGTCTTGCGGACAGAAGCTTCGACCAGGGGGTAGTCCACAGGGGCCAGGGAGCGAAGATCGATGACTTCGACGGAAATGCCTTCATCGGCAGCCGCCATGGCAGCGTCCTTAGCCGTCTTGACCAGTGGACCGTAGGCAACCACCGTCACATCGGAACCTGGTGTAACCACGGCAGCCCTGTCCAAAGGAAGCGCAGTGGAAAGGTCAATGGCCTCGTCCACGTCTCCCTTGTCGTGGTAACGCCGTTTGGGCTCAAAGTAGAGGACGGGATCATCGGACGCGATGGCCTGCTGGATCATGGTGTAGGCGTCCTGCGGATTCGACACAGCTACAACCCGGAGGCCGGAAGTGTGCGTGAAGTACGCCTCGGGTGATTCGGAATGGTGCTCCGGCGATCCGATGCCACCACCGAATGGAACACGGATAGTGATGGGCATCTTGACCCGCCCTTGGGTCCGGTAATGCATCTTGGCTACCTGGCTGACGATCTGGTCGAACGCCGGGTAGATGAAACCATCAAACTGGATCTCGCAAACGGGCCGGTAGCCACGGTAGGCCAGGCCAACTGCGGTGCCGATAATGCCGGACTCAGCCAGCGGAGAATCGATCACCCTGTGCTTCCCGAAATCTTTCTGCAGCCCATCCGTGACGCGGAAAACGCCACCGAGCGAACCGATGTCTTCTCCCATGAGCACTACTTTGGGATCGTTCTCGAGGGACTTCCGGAGGCCGGCATTGATGGCCCGGGCAAAAGTGAGCTTGGACATCAGAGTGCACCTTCCTCGACAGGCTGGTTGAAACTGTTCAGGTAGCGCGAGTAGTGGTCCTTCTGTCGTTCAATCCAGGAATTGGGGGTGCTGTAGACGTGGTTGAAAACATCCAGCGGCTGCGGGTCCGGCATGTCGATGCAGCTGGACCGAAGTTCCGCGGCCACCGCATCAGCCTTAGCCTTCACGCGGGTTTCAACGTCCTCGGTCAGGAGGCCCTTGGCCTCCAACAGCCTGCGCAGCCTCAGGATCGGGTCCTTGGCGGCCCAATCCTCCAGCTCGTTTGGGTCACGGTACCGTGTGGGGTCATCAGCGGTGGTGTGCGGACCCATGCGGTAGGTAACCGCCTCGATGAAGGTAGGTCCGCCGCCCTTACGCGCCCGATCCAAGGCAACCCGGGTCGCAGCCATGACGGCCAGGACATCATTGCCATCAACCCGCATGCTCGGGATACCGAATCCGGTGGGCCTGTCAGCCAACTGCACGTGGGACTGCACACGAACGGGCTCGGATATTGCCCAATGGTTGTTCTGGCAGAAGAACACCACGGGAGCCTGGTAGCTCGCGGCGAACACCATGGCCTCGTTCACGTCGCCTTCACTCGTGGCACCATCGCCAAAGTAGGCAAGGACCGCAGTGTTGGCACCATCCAACTGGACACCCATGGCATAGCCGGTGGCGTGCAGGCTCTGCGAGCCAATGATGATCTGAGGCGTCGCCAGGTTGATGCGCAGGGGATCCCAGCCGTAGGAGGCGTTGCCTCGCCAAACGCGGGCAATTTCGGAGAGGTGGGCGCCTCGCACATAGGCCACACCGCTTTCCCGGTAGCTTGGGAAGACGAAGTCATCGTCCCGCAGCGAGCGGCTTGAACCGATCTGGGCCGCTTCCTGCCCCAGCAACGGGGGCCACAATGCAAGCTCTCCCTGCCGCTGCAACGCCGTAGCTTCCGCATCGATACGGCGAATCACCGTCATATCCTCATACAAGGAGCACAGTTGCTCATCGCCGACGTCCTTGACCCAGATATCAAATTCGGGGTGGCTGATGCGCTCGCCGTCCGGCGACACCAACTGGAGCAGATCGCCGCCAGTCCTCAAGGGATTTTGTGCACTATGTCCTGGGCGTGGAGTGTCGTGGTGCACTCCCTTGCCCGCCTGATCCGTTAACACAGGTGATCGCAACCTTCCGGCTCGTTTTCGTCGGCGCTGGCGGGACTTGTGATCCTGTCGCAGACCGGCCCTCCGGCACCTTCGCCGGAGTTAATTGTGACCCTACTCACAACGCGCATCAGGTACAACTACCCTCGTTGAAGTTGAGCATTATGCCCTGTTTTGAGCCCCACAGCCGTGCTAATCTTGCGCATTATGCAACCCTTGGATGGCACTGACACCCGGCTCCTTTCCGCCATGGCAAAAGACCCCCGCGGGACGGTGGTGGCTCTGGCGCAAAAGCTGGGTTTGTCCCGCAACACGGTGCAGGCCCGCATGGCCCAGCTCGAGAAGAAGCACGCATTCCTGTCCTTCGAGCGGAGGATCAATCCGGTGGCCCTCGGCTACCCGCTGACGGCATTCATCACCGTCCATGTGCAGCAGCAGAAACTGGCCTCACTTGCCCAGGACCTGGCCGATATTCCGGAGATCCTGGAAGGTTTCGGACTGACGGGATCCGCGGACCTGTTGCTGCGGGTTGTGGCCCTGGATGCGGAGGACCTTTACCGCATCAACGGGAAGATCCTCGGCTGCGACGGCGTGGACCGGACAGACACGGCACTGGCCATGCGGGAGATGATCCCCTACCGGGTCCAACCCTTGCTGGGGCGGCGTGCCGAAGCCTGAATTTCCCTTTCCACCCTGCAGTTATTCCTGGCGAACTCTTGCCCGGGGAAGTGGACTTGCGCTTTGATGCAAGAGGACGAATCGGGGACCGTCCAGAGGTTCCCGGCCAGGTGGTGGCGCTGCCGAAGGCTGCCGAAAGGGGCACTACCGTGAGCAATCCGCAAGAACCCAACCAGCCGGACCACCAACCCGGGTACAACCCGCCGCCGGTTCCGACGGGACCCGGGTACCCCCCACAAAGTGGCGTTTCCCCGCAATGGCAACAGCCGCCGTCGTCCGCGCCTACCCAAGGCAACCCTCAATATGGCGTGCCGGACCAGCCCCAAAACCCTTACCCTCAGGGTCAAAATCCTTATCCGCCGGGCCAATATCCGCCGGGGCAATATCCGCCGGGGCAATATGGCCAGCAGCCACCGAAAAAGAGCCGGAAATTGCTGTGGATAGTCCTCAGCATTGTGGCTGGAGTTATCGTGCTGGCCGTGGTGGGCATACTGGTGCTCGTCAACGTGGTGGGCAACGCAACCTCCAAGGCGAGGTCCCTGGCCGATGAATTCACTAATCTGGTGGTGTCAGGCCAAACGGAGCAGGCCTACGACAACTACCTCAGCCAGCCATTGAAGGACGAACTGGACAAGCAATCTTTCGTGGATGGCATTGCCAGCCTTGAGCTGGACAGCTCATGCAAACCAAACTACAACTCCGTGAACGTGAACTCGGAGAACGGTAACAACAAGGCGGACCTTGCCGGCAAGCTCCAATGTGACGGCAAGACCATCGATCTCCAATACATCTTCGAGGGCACCAACGACCTGAAGATGAGCAGCATCCGCCTGCGCCCCTAAGTCGCAGCAAAATAATTCTGCCCACCACCCATCCACCTGCGCGAATGGTCCGAATCACTTCCTGAGAGCCCCACCCGGGGCTCAGCAGGACGGCCGGGATTTCCGGCCATCACCGGAAGGTTCGGACCAATGCGTACTTCGCCCAATCGCTTGATCGCCACCATTTTCGGAGCCGTTTACCTCTTGGTAGGCGTGCTCGGATTCTTTGTCACCTCGGGAATCGGCTTCTTCGCCACCGAGGGTGCCAACTTGATCATCTTCGCAGTGAACCCGCTTCACAACATCATCCACTTGGCCATTGGCGCCGCCCTTCTTTATGCCGGCATGAACAGCGTGACGCTGTCCAAGTCCGTCAACACGGCTGTAGGAGGCGTCTACCTCCTGGTGGGTATCCTCGGGCTCTTCCTGGTGGGTTCCTCGCTGAACATCATTGCCCTCAACGGCGCAGACAACGTCCTGCACCTTGCCAGCGCAGTGGTCCTTTTGGGCGTGGCACTGTCGCAGGATAAGGCCGCAGTAGCCTCCGCCCGCGCCTGATCACCCGCTACGCCCCAAAGAGTGAAAGGACGGCACGAGCCATGGAAAGCAACCATCCCACGCTGAAGGCAGCCACCCTGCTGTTCGTGTACTTCGCTGCCATGGCGGCCGGGATGGTTGAGCTTTCCCTTGCCGCCGGGTATCTCACCGGCACCACCTCCATGACAGGTGGCTTGGTGGTTTCAGGTCTGGCTACCCTCCTGGGTGGACTGGCTTTCCTGGCGTGGTCTTTGTGGGGCCTGCATCGCAACTCACTCGTTTTGGCCCGCTATGCCGTTCCCGCTTTGGCAGTGGCTGCCGCGGCCCACGTCGCAGTCATGGCGGCCGGCATTTCCACCCAGCGCTCACTCGATGTGAGCCACCTTGCCGCACTCGGCCTGACGCTGATGGCACTTGCCGGAGCAGGCTGGTTGAGGCGGCAGCACAAGACCAACGACGGCGGCGCCCACGGCCAGCCAAGGACCGGGCGGCTTCTGGCAGCCGCGTTCGGAGCCGCCGTCGTTGTTGCAACTGTGGCGACACCCGGCCTGGCAGCATCGATGGCCGGGCAGCACGCCGTGCCCCATGGGGAACACGGCCAGTCGCCGGACGGAAAGAACGGCCAGGGCTCCAATCCCGCCCTGGACCCGGGTCGCCACCACTAGGCGGCGACTGGACCGGCGCACCATCAACACTGCCCACTGTTGATGGTGCGCCTGGTTCGTGGATCATGGAGCCATGGATCCCATCGAGGCGCTCGACGAAATTTCATTCTGGCTGGAACGAAGCCAAGCTCCCACTTTCAAGGTCCAAGCCTTCCGCAAGGCAGCCGACGCCGTGCGGCAGCTTCCGCGGGAAGAGCTGGCAAAGCTGGTGGGCAGTGGCCGGATAACCAGCCTTAAGGGCGTGGGAAGCCGGAGCGCGGAAATCATCACGCAGGCCATGGAGGACCGTACCCCGGACTATCTGGCCGGTCTCCGTGAACGCGGAACGGAACCTTTGGCCTCCGGCGGTGACACCCTGCGGGCCGGGTTGCGCGGGGACCTTCACAGCCACAGCAACTGGTCCGACGGCGGCTCACCCATCGAAACCATGGCTGCCGCAGCCCGCACTCTCGGACGGGAGTACCTTGCTTTGACGGACCACTCCCCCAACCTAACCATCGCGAATGGCCTCAGCGTCGAACGGCTTGAGAAACAACTGGGCGTGGTGGAAGGAATAAATGCCGCACAGGACGGCTTCCGATTGCTCAAAGGCATCGAGGTAGACATCCTTGAGGACGGAACCCTGGACCAGACACCGGACATGCTGGACCGCCTGGACGTTGTGGTGGCCAGCGTTCACTCCAAGCTTCGGTCAGACAAGAAGACCATGACCAAACGAATGCTGGGCGGCATCAGTGACCCCCATACCAACGTCCTGGGGCATTGCACGGGCCGCCTGGTCCAAGGATCGCGGGGTACCAGGCCTGAGTCTGAGTTCGATGCTGCCAAAGTGTTTCAAGAGTGCGCCGAATGGGGCGTGGCGGTTGAAATCAACTCACGACCAGAGCGACAGGATCCGCCGGATAACCTCATCAGGTTGGCCCTCGACGCCGGCTGCCTGTTCAGTATCGACAGCGACGCCCATGCTCCGGGCCAACTCGATTTCCTGCAGTATGGGGCGGAGCGGGCCGAAGCCCTCGGCGTGCCGAAAGAACGGATTGTCACCACGTGGCCGTTGGAGCAGTTGAAGGAGTGGCTGAGCCTGAAGAAGTGACTGACCTGCACAGAAGAAGGCTCCTCCTGCAGTTCGCAGGAGGAGCCTTCTTTTGTGTTGGCTTTGTGTTGGCTTTGAGTCGGGCCGGTATCGGCGGGGTTAGTGGTCTACTGCTTTCTCAGCACCAACACCGGTCAGCGAGCGTACTTCCATTTCCGCCTGCTTGGCCGGATCCTCGCGCCGCTTGTCCAGGACCGTACCGAGCCAGCCAAGGAAGAAGGCCAGCGGAATGGAAACGATGCCCGGGTTGCTCAGCGGGAAGAGGGCAAAGTTCGCTCCCGGGATCATGGAGGTCTTGGCCCCCGAAACCACAGGCGAGAACGTGATCAGCAAGATGGCCGCAAGAAGGCCGCCATACATGCTCCAGACCGCGCCTTGGGTGGTGAATTTCCTCCAGAACAGGGAGTAGACGATGGTGGGCAGGTTCGCCGAGGCTGCTACAGCGAAGGCCAAAGCCACCAGGAAGGCCACATTCTGGCCATTGGCGAAGATGCCACCCAGGATGGCCAGGACTCCGATCACAAGGACCGTGCGACGGGCCACCTTCACCTCGGTAGTTGCGTCGGCTTTGCCCTTGGCAATGACGTTGGCGTAAATGTCATGGGCGAAGGATGCTGCCGCCGTGATGGTCAGGCCGGCCACTACCGCCAGGATGGTGGCAAAGGCAACCGCCGAAATGAAGCCCAGAAGCAGCGGCCCGCCAAGGTGGAAGGCCAGCAGCGGTGCGGCAGAGTTGACGCCGCCGGGTGCGGATTTGATGGTTTCTGCGCCCACCAGGGCTGCTGCACCGTAGCCCAGTACCAAGGTGAAGAGGTAGAACAGGCCGATCAGCCAGATCGCCCACACTACGGACTTCCTGGCCTCCTTGGCCGTGGGGACGGTGTAGAAGCGCATCAGGACGTGCGGCAGGGCCGCGGTTCCGAGGACCAGTGCAAGTCCAAGGGACATGAAGTCGAGCTTTGACGTTTCGGTCTTGCCATATTGCAGGCCCGGGTTAAGAATGGCCGGATTGTTGGCGGCCTCAGCTGCGGAGCCCAGCAGACTGGAGAGGTTGAAGCCATAGATCGCAAGCACCATGGCCGTCATGACTCCCGCACCGGCAATCAGCAGGATGGCCTTGATGATCTGTACCCAGGTGGTGCCCTTCATGCCGCCGATCAGTACGTACATAATCATCAGGGCCCCGACGACGATGATCACCAAGGCTTGGCCGCCCCAGTCGCTGATGCCCAGCAGGAGTGAGATCAGGCTGCCTGCGCCTGCCATCTGCGCCAGGAGGTAGAAGAAGCAGACTGCGAGGGTGGACAGGGCTGCCGCGATACGGACCGGGCGCTGACGCAGCCTGAAGGAGAGGACGTCGGCCATGGTGAACTTGCCGGTGTTGCGGAGCAGTTCAGCCACCAGCAGCAGGGCTACCAGCCACGCAACCAGGAAGCCGATGGAGTACAGGAACCCGTCGTAGCCGTTGATGGCAATGGCGCCTGTGATGCCAAGGAATGATGCCGCCGAAAGGTAGTCGCCGGCAATGGCCGTTCCGTTTTGGGAGCCGGTGAACGATCGGCCGGCTGCGTAGTAGTCTGCCGCGGTCTTGTTGTTCCGGCTTGCCCGGAAGACGATCACCATGGTGACCGCCACGAAGAGGGCGAAGATGCCCATGTTGAGCAAGGTGGTGTCTTTCAGCGCTTCGACGTTCACTGCTGCCGGGACGATGGTGTTCATTTGGCTGCCCCGCTGATCACATTGCCGTCCTTATCAAACTCGTGGCCCTCAATCTCGTTGCGGATTTCAGCAGCGATGGGGTCCAGTTTCCTGTTGGAGTAGCTCACGTACCAGGCCGTGATGCCGAAAGTGGTGACGAACTGCAGCAGGCCGAGAATCAGGCCGACATTGATGTTGCCCCAAACCTTGATGGACATGAAGCCGACCGCGTAGTCGGCCAAGAGAACGTATGCGAAATACCAGAGCAGGAATACCACTGCCATTGGAAAGACAAAGCTGCGGTGCCGCTTGCGCAGTGTCTTGAACCGTTCCGTCTGCTGGACTTCCTGGAAGTCCACGGACGCCGTTGCGTCCTGGGGTTGGGCCTCATTACCCATGGTTCCTCCTGATTGTGATGTGTCCACATCAGCTCCACACGCATTGCCAATGTGACTGCAATCACTATCGAACGCTCTGCAGTGTCTGATCCAGAGGATCGTCCACTGCCGTCGCCCAACGGTTGCGACGTTGCGCCCAACGGTGGTCGCGAGGGAGCATCCGTGCGAGCCGGCGAACCGCGGCAGTGCGTCGGGCTACGCTGGCCTTATGCCCGATTCCCCGCTTTTCACCGCAGCTGCGATCGCCGTGATCGTGCTGGCAGTCGCCGTCGTCGTGGGCGTTGGACTCAAAGTGATCCGCTCGTTCCGCGACCTTGGCACGGACGCCGAACGTGCCACCTACAACACACTCCATGCAGCTTCCAAGGCTGGACAGCATCTTCGCGGTGGCCTCCATCCCGGCGGCGCTGCCAAGGCCAGCAAGCAATTACGGGCCCTGCTGGGCTGCGATGCGTTGGCCATCACGGACACGGACGGCGTGCTCGCCTGGGATGGTGCCGCCGAGGAACTCCGGCCATCGCTGATGCGGCTCGCAGAGGAAGTGTTGACCACTGGCCGCACTGTTGTGGTGGCTGTCGGGTACCCCTCAGCCGCCAGGCCGGATCACGGCAATCACGACTTCAGCGCTGTCATCGCACCGATCCGGGCCGGATCCAGGGTGGTTGGTTCCGTGGCCGCACTTGCCCCTGCGGCCGGGGCCGGTTTGGTGCGGGCAACAAGCGAGGTGGCCGACTGGATTGCCGCGCAGTTGGAGCTCGCGGAACTGGAATCATCGCGCACCCTCCTGATGGAGGCCGAGGTCCGTGCACTGCGGGCCCAGATAAGCCCACACTTCATCTACAACTCGTTGAATGCCATTGCCTCGTTCATCAACACCGACCCGGCCCGGGCCAGGGAGCTAGTGGTGGAATTCGCCGATTTCACCCGCTATTCGTTCCGACGGCACGGCGACTTCACTACTGTGGCGGAGGAACTCCGGTGCATTGATCGCTACCTCTTGCTGGAGCGGGCCAGGTTCGGCGAACGGGTCCAAGTGAGCCTGCGGATCGCTCCGGAGGTCCTCAGCACGGTCATCCCGTTCCTTAGCCTGCAACCGCTGGTGGAAAACGCCGTCCGGCACGGCCTGGAGGCCAAGGAGGGCCCCGGGCATATCACCATTTGTGCCAATGACTCCGGTTCGTTCGCCGAAGTGACCATCGAGGACGACGGCGTCGGCATGGACCCGGAGCATCTGCGGTCTGTGCTCGCCGGGCACACGGACGGGATCCACGTGGGACTTCGCAATGTGGACGCCCGCCTGCGACAGGTCTACGGCGACGAGCATGGACTCATCATCGACACGGCCCCGGGCGAAGGAACCATGATCACGATGCGGGTCCCGAAATCGCAGCCCGGGCACGACGCCTGAGGCCGGTTAGTCTTTAATCATGATCAACGTGCTCGTCGCTGATGACGAACTGCCCGCCGTGGAGGAGCTCGCCTTCCTGTTGGGCCGGGATGAGCGGATTGGCGCCATCCACCGGGCATCGTCCGGCGCAGAGGCGCTACGGACCTTGGAAACAGAGTCAGTGGACGCCGTTTTCCTGGACATCCATATGCCGGCGCTCTCCGGGTTGGATATCGCCCGTGCCATTTCCCGCAGCAGTAGTCCGCCCGCCGTCGTATTTGTCACCGCAGACGAAGACTGCGCACTCGAAGCCTTTGACCTCGCCGCAATCGACTATCTGCTAAAGCCCTTGCGCGCTGAACGGCTTTCCCGTTCGGTGGACCGCATCAGTGAGCTCATCAAGGACGGAACCCCCGCGCCGGAGATGATCACGGTGGACCTCGGCAGCACAACCCGCATGATCCGCCGCGACGACGTCACGTATGTGCAGGCCCAAGGTGACTACGCAAGACTGCACACGGCCGAGGCCAGCTATTTGATCCGTGTGCCCCTCAGCGATCTCGAACAGAAGTGGGCGGACGCAGGCTTTCTCCGGATTCATCGCTCGTATCTCATTGCCTTGAACCACGTGCAGCACCTCAAGCTTTCCGCAACGGGGCCGAGCGTGGCAGTTGCCGGCGCAGAGCTGCCCATCAGCCGCAGGCACCTGCCGTCAGTAAGGGACAAGCTGCAGTCCACCCGCATCCGGCCGCAGGGATGACACGCGTCCGCGTCACGGCCCCGCGCCAATCAGCCACGGCGACACCGGGGGCCTCGGGAAAGTCGCCGCACCCCAGGGAATTTGTCGAGGACTCCGATGCCGGCCGGATTTTTATCCGCTCGCTCATACGCTCACAATTGCGGTTGGCTTTGGTGGTGGCCTGCGGGTTCCTGGTCATTCTTTCCGTGATCGCAGTATTCCTTGTCTATGGCCCGGGTGTGGCGGAAACCCGCATCGTCGGCATTCCCTTGGATTGGCTGGTTCTGGGGGCGGGCATCTACCCCGTCATCGGACTGAGCGCTTGGCTCTACAATCGTGCCGCCGCCCGGAATGAGGCGCGTTACCAGGACCTTGTGGAGGACAAATGAACCCTGCCGTTGGTCTGTTCGCTTTTCTGGCCGTTTCCATCGCGACGGCGGTCATTGGCTTCTACGGCTTGCGCATCTCACGCACCACGGGCGATTTCTACGTCGCCTCCCGAACTGTCCCGCCGTGGTGGAACGCATCCGCAATCGGCGGCGAGTACTTGTCCGCCGCCAGCTTCCTGGGCGTCGCCGGCCTGATCCTGCTTTCCGGAACCGACGCGCTTTGGTTCCCGGTGGGGTACACCGCCGGCTACCTGATGCTGCTGCTCTTCGTGGCCGCTCCCCTCCGCCGCTCCGGTGCCTACACCATTCCGGATTTCACCGAAGCGCGGCTGGACTCCAAGCTGGTCCGCAGGGTGACAAGCCTGGTGGTGGTGGCCGTCGGTTGGCTGTACATCGTTCCCCAACTCCATGGCGCAGCGCTCACAATCCGGATCACCACAGGACTGCCGTCGTGGGTAGGTTCGACGGCGGTGGTTCTGGTTGTGTGCCTCACGGTGGTGGCAGGTGGAATGCGCTCCATTACCTTTGTTCAGGCCTTTCAGTACTGGCTGAAACTGACCGCTCTGGCAGTACCTGTGGTCTTCGTTCTTCTGGTACTGGCAGGCACTGGTGCGCAACCACAGGCACCCCTGCCCCTCAACCCCACCGGCCAAAGTGCCGCCGGGGCGTACCAACACATATCACTCTTGGTGGCGTTGCTCTTCGGAACCCTGGGCCTACCGCACGTCCTGGTCAGGTTTTATACCAACCCGGACGGCCAATCGGCCCGCCGGACAACGCTGATCGTGTTGGGGCTGCTCTCCGTCTTCTATCTGTTTCCCACCCTGTCGGGTGCCTTGGGGAGGATGTTCGCGCCCGACCTCGCGCAGTCCGGCCAGGCAGACGCCTTGGTCCTGTTGCTGCCCGGGAGGTTTGTAGGCGGCGTGGCCGGTGACATGTTGTCTGCCCTGGTGGTGGCCGGCGCTTTCGCCGCTTTCCTGTCCACGACGTCAGGGCTGGTCGTTTCACTTTCCGGCGTCATCAGCCAGGACCTCTTTGGAGGAAGCGTAAAGGGCTTCCGCCTCGCAGCGCTGCTCGCCGCCGTCGTGCCTTTAGGGTTTGCCTTGATGACCGACACGCTTGCGCTGGCTGGAAGCGTTGGCTTGGTTTTCGCCTTCACGGCCTCCACCATCTGCCCGGTGCTGCTGCTGGGGATCTGGTGGCGTGGGCTGACGGACGCGGGGGCTATCGCGGGGATGCTGATTGGTGCGCTTCTTTGTGGCGGCGCCATGGTGGCAGGCACCCTCATGGGCCCGGGCAACGCGCCCGCGTGGTTGGCGCAGCCTGCAGCATGGAGCGTCCCGGCCGCCTTCGCGGTAACGGTGACCGTGTCATTCATGACGAAGAACCGCGTACCGGCCTCGGTAAACCGGGTGATGTCACGCCTGCATGTGCCGGAGCGTCCGGTCGTCACGGAGAGATAGCGTCAGCAAGCCGTTGTCCGCGGCCCTTTCAGGGTGGACAATGACGCCATGTCCGATGAAGCGGGTGCGGCGAGCCCGGAACCGCCGGCGCTCCCCGCGGAGCTATCTCCCAGCGTCCGGGCGCAATTGCTGGCCACGGAACACTGGAGCCTGCTTGCTTCAAGGAGTACCACCCAAGGCGAAGTCCTCACCCGGATCAGCATGTTCCTGACTTTCACATCGGCGAGCCTGCTCAGTGTCGCCCTCGTGGGCAACGCCACCCAGTTTTCAGATGCGTTCCGTGCATTCGCGCTGACCATTCTGTGCATCGATCTGGTGGTCGGCCTGCTTACCCATATCCGTGTGATGAGCGTGGGCATGGAGGACCTGATGTATGTCCTGGCAATGAACCGGCTGCGGGCTGCCTATGTCGATCTGGATCCAGGCATGAGGCCCTACCTCATGGCTGGGCACCACGACGACGAAGAAGGTGCCAAGCGGACCTACTACTTCCTCGGCGGGCGAACCGATTTTCGCCAAGTGGCGGGCAGCAGCATGGTTTTTATGGGTTTTGTAAACTCGGCGCTGATTGCCTTGCTGCTTGGCTCAGCAATGCTGACCGCCGGACTTCCCGCTCTGGCGGCAATACCTGTCGCCATCCTGGCCGCACTGGGCTTTTTCGGCACGTCGCTGGTGCGTGGGCATCGTCGCTATCTGGACGTGTGGAAGAACAATCCGCCAATTTCGCCCACTCCCCCGCAGGCTTGACCGTTTGGTCGGAGTCGATGACGGGTCCTTAGTCGATAGCCGCCATGAGCTCAACAACACGCGCGAGAAAGGCATCCACCTGCGCCTCTTCGTAGCCATCGGCGCCCTTGGCCGCACGGAAAACAGCACGACGCACAGTGTCTACGCTCAAGGCCTGATCGTGCTCGAGGTACCCAATAAGCTCGGCACACAAGGCGTCGACATCCTGGACGTTGTAGCTGCGGGTCCTTTTCCCCGACGGGCGCCGGAAGCGCTCGCCGTCAGGCCGGTGCAGCCTGCCGCGCAGGATGCCGGACAGCTTGCCAATCTCGCGCAGCCAAGCCTCTTCGCCCTGCTGGCTGATGAGGTCGTCCCTCTCCCGACGCGCAAAGGCATCCTCCAGCCGGTCCAGGGCAGCATCCACGCTATTGGCGTCGTAGCCACCCTTGACGGGGTCGAAAGCCACAGCACGTACATCTACGCTGGCCACTTGGTCGGCCGCGCCCACAGGGTTCTCAAACGACGTCCTGGCTCGTTGGAGGAACTCATCCACTTGCTTGGCGTTATAGCCGTACTTGCTGCGCTCCACGCGATCGAACGTTGCGGGGATCTGGCGTCGAATATCCAAGGCCACTAACTTTCCTTCATTGGTTGTCAGACGCCGCTCAGCAGCGCGAACAGAACATAGGCTACAGGGGCTGCGAACACGATGGAGTCGAGGCGGTCCATCACGCCACCATGGCCGGGCAGGATGCTGCTCATGTCCTTCACGCCAAGTTCGCGTTTGACCATGGACTCGGCGAGGTCTCCGGCGGTTGATGCGGCCACCATCCCAACGGCCAGCACAAGCCCCACCCACCAGGGCTTGCCGAGGAGGAAGATACAGGCAAGGACGCCGATGACCATGGCCCCACCCACTGATCCCGCGAAGCCCTCCCAGGACTTCTTGGGGCTGATCTTGGGGGCCATGGGGTGCTTACCGAAGGTGGCACCAACGATGTAGCCGAACGTGTCATTCGAGACCACCAACAGCAACAAAGTGGCTATCTGCCACGCGCCGTCGGGAATCCCGTTCGGCCAAAAGCCGAAGGGAGTGGCGCCACCGGTGGCATGGAGCGGCAATGCCGCGAAGCTGATAAGGAACGGAATCCAGGCCAGGGTGAAAACGCCGGCAAACACGCTGCGCGGCGCCCCGGACGCGCTCTCGATGGAGCGCCACAGCAAAACGGCCACCGAACTCGCCGTCATCGTGAAAAGCAAACCCTCAAGTCCGCCAAAGTAGGCCGACACCGGCATCACCAGGCTGCCGACCATCACGGGAACGATCGGCATCCTGGTCCCCTGTGCCTCAAGCGCCCGGAAAACTTCCCAGACACCCAGTACCGCAAAAGCAGTAGTGAGAAGGACGAATCCCAGCGGGAGGAACAGCAATCCGCCCAAAACGGCCAAAAGCATGGCAAGCCCGACGCCGATGGCCGCCGGAAGATTCCGGCCTGCCTTGGGTGTGGGGTTCTTCCGCACGCGCCTGACGCGCTTGGGGGTATCGCGTGTCGGGACCCGCTCAGCGGGCGCCGGCTCAGCCTGGTTCATCAGACCTCGAGCAGCTCGGCTTCCTTGCGCTTGAGCAGTTCGTCGATGCTGTCCACGTGCTGCTTGGTCAGGGCATCGAGTTCCTTCTCAGCGCGTGCACCCTCGTCCTCTCCGGCTTCGCCGTCTTTGACGAGCTTGTCCAGGGAGTCCTTTGCCTTCCGGCGGATGCTTCGGATGGATACCTTCGCGTCCTCACCCTTGCCCTTGACGATCTTCACGTACTCCTTGCGGCGCTCCTTGGTGAGCTCCGGGATGGTGACGCGGATGACGTTGCCGTCGTTGGAAGGGTTGGCGCCAACCTCAGAGTCGCTCAGTGCCTTCTCAATGTCGCGCAACGCGGTCTTGTCGTAAGGGGTGATCAGGATGGTCCGGGCATCCGGCACACCGAAGGAGGCAAGCTGCTGAAGCGGAGTGGGCGTGCCGTAGTACTCGACGATCACCTTGTTGTAGAGGGCGGGGTTGGCCCGGCCAGTGCGGATCGAGGCGAAATCGTCCTTGGCTACCTCCACCGCCTTATCCATCTTCTCGCCGGCTTCGAGCAAGGTCTCTTCGATCACGGGTTTCTCCTCAGAAATAGTTGCTGCCCAACTGCAGGCGGCAATGCACAGTAAAGATCCGCCACCAGGGGCGGACGGTCCTAGAAATATCCTAGCCCTTGCTAGGGAGTAACCAGGGTTCCCAGCGTTTCGCCCAGGATGGCGCGGGTAACGTTGCCCTCACCCTCCATGCCGAAGACCACCATGGAAAGACTGTTGTCCTTGCACATGGTCATTGCCGTCTGGTCCATGACCCGGATGTCACGGCGCAAGGCGTCATCGTAGCTGAGGACATCCAACTTCTCGGCGGTGGGGTCCTTCTTGGGATCAGCGGTGTAGACGCCGTCCACACCGCTCTTGGCCATGAGGACCACGTCCGCGTGCACTTCAAGGGCCCGCTGCGCCGCAACTGTGTCAGTGGAGAAGTAGGGCAAACCGGCACCTGCGCCGAAAATGACCACTCGGCCCTTTTCCATGTGCCGGATGGCGCGGCGGGGAATGTAAGCCTCAGCGACCTGGCCCATGGTGATGGCGCTCTGGACCCTGGTCTCTACACCCGCCTGCTCCAGGAAGTCCTGCAGGGCCAGGCAGTTCATCACAGTGCCCAGCATGCCCATGTAATCGGCGCGGGAGCGGTCCATACCGCTTTGCGACAGTTCGGCGCCGCGGAAGAAATTACCGCCGCCGACAACAATTGCCACTTCTACCTCGGTGACAGCTGCCGCGATTTGCTTGGCGATGGCGCGTACGGTCTCAGGATCGACGCCGAGCTTGCCTCCGCCGATTACCTCGCCGGAAAGTTTCAGAAGTACACGTCGGCGGGTCTTCTCGGGCTGGATAGCAGTGTTGACGGTTTCCATGGTGCCTTCCCGTTGGTGGACTCTGGCTAGATTATCGTGCTGTGGGTCCGCGCAGGTACTACCCGGACGGGTGCATGAAAAAGGGGCGGCCACCGAAGTGACCACCCCTTTTCATGAATTACTAGTTTCCGACGCGGAAACGGGTTACTGCGGTTGCCTTGACGCCGGCTTCTTCGAGGACCTGTGCAACAGTCTTCTTGGAGTCCTTGGCGAATGCCTGGTCAACCAGAACTTCACCCTTGTAGAAGCCCGTCACGCGGCCTTCCACGATCTTGGAAAGAGCAGCTTCGGGCTTGCCTTCAGCCTTTGCAGTCTCTTCCGCGATGCGGCGCTCGGACTCGACCAGTTCGGCCGGTACATCCTCGCGGGTCAGGTAGTTCGGAGCCATGGCTGCAACGTGGACAGCGATGTCGTGCGCGGCGGTGGCAGCGGCTTCGCCTTCACCGTCGACAGCGAACAGGACGCCGACCTGGGCCGGGAGGTCCTTGGACGTCTTGTGCAGGTAAGCGTCAACCGTGGTGCCCTCAACGCGGGAGATACGGCGGACAACAACCTTCTCGCCGAGGACTGCGCCTTCTTCGACAACAACCTCGGACAACGGCTTGCCGTCGACCTCGGTGGCCAGCAGGGTCTCGAGGTCGGCTGCGCCGGACTCGACTGCAACGTTGAGGACCTTGTCGGCCAGCTGGATGAACTTGTCAGCCTTGGCGACAAAGTCAGTCTCGCAGTTGACTTCGATCATTACGCCGACGCCACCGTTGACCTTGGCAGCAACCAGGCCTTCAGCAGTGGAACGGCCTTCGCGCTTGGTAGCACCCTTGAGGCCCTTGATGCGGATGATCTCGATGGCCTTCTCAGCGTCACCGTTGGCTTCGTCAAGAGCCTTCTTGACGTCCATCATGCCGGCGCCGGTGCGCTCGCGCAGGGCCTTGATGTCAGCAGCAGTGTAGTTCGCCATGTGAACCCCTCTGTCTAGAAATTTGTGTGTTTACGGACTGACAGGACGGCAGCCCACCGCGTGAGCCGCCATCCTGTCAGTTGCCCCCGACGCTGTGTCCAGCATCAGGGAAGGTCCAGATTTACTTGGCTGCTTCGGCTTCGCCGGCTGCAGCTTCAGTTGCTTCGGGAGCCTCAGCTGCGGGAGCTTCTGCTGCCGGTGCCTCGGTTGCCGCTGCTTCTTCGGCCTTGCTGCCTTCGAGGAGCTCGCGCTCCCACTCAGCCAGGGGCTCTTCCGGAGCTTCGGTGGTGCCCGTTGCACGCTGGTTGCGGGCGATGAGGCCCTCAGCCACGGCGTCGGCAACAACGCGGGTGAGCAGGTTGACGGAGCGGATGGCGTCGTCGTTACCCGGGATCGGGAAGTCAACTTCGTCGGGGTCGCAGTTGGTGTCCAAGATGGCAACAACCGGGATGTTCAGCTTCTTGGCTTCGTCAACAGCAAGGTGTTCCTTCTTGGTGTCAACAACCCAGAGAACCGAGGGAGCCTTGGTCAGGTTGCGGATACCACCGAGGTTGGACTCAAGCTTGGTGAGTTCACGTTTGAGGAGCAGGAGCTCCTTCTTGGTGTATGCCGAGCCAGCGACGTCGTCGAAGTTGATCTCTTCGAGTTCCTTCATGCGCTGGATACGCTTGGCGACGGTCTGGAAGTTGGTGAGCATACCGCCCAACCAACGCTGGTTGACGTACGGCTGGCCAACGCGGGTAGCCTGCTCGGCAATTGCTTCCTGAGCCTGCTTCTTGGTGCCAACGAACAGGACGGTGCCGCCGTGGGCGACAGTAGCCTTGACGAACTCGTAGGCGCGGTCGATGTAGGACAGCGACTGCTGGAGGTCAATGATGTAGATGCCGTTGCGCTCCGTGAAGATGAAGCGCTTCATCTTCGGGTTCCAACGACGGGTCTGGTGTCCAAAGTGGACGCCGCTGTCAAGCAGCTGGCGCATAGTTACGACGGGCATGCCGACGCTCCTTCCGGCAGGTCATTCATGAGAGAGCCCATGGGGCTGCTCTTACCCTGCCAATAGTTGACGGTTGTTTAGCCTTTGCCCGGTTGGGCGTGGCTCCTGGCATCCATTGCACTTCTCATCCGGCACGGAGCCTGAGCTCGGCCGGACCGCAAGAGGCGCAATCCTCCGCAGCATAAAGCCATGTGGCTTAGCTGGTGGAGGGCTGGATACGCGTAGTCAGCCTGGGACCCTCACATATCTGAATGAGACATGCTCCTGAACAAGCTTGAGGGCACAGCAAACTGCTCCACCAAGTGTACTACAGCGACCCCACCGATTTGACCGCGGAAAACCACCCGTTGTCCACATACGGCAGTCAACGCATCGCGTCGCAGGGGTTGCCCCGGAAGGCTGGCTCCATGACCGTTTTCAAACTCCTATTGACCATGCTCGCCGCCTCCGCCATCGTTGTTGGCAACACAAGCGCAGCCACGCCGGATCCCACGATTACCCAGTCGGGACAGGCGCAGTGGAGTTGGCCACTCTCCCCCAAGCCTTCCGTCCTGCGGACGTTCGACCCACCTGACAAACCGTGGCTCAGCGGGCATCGCGGCGTGGACCTGGGACCAACTCCCGACGGCGCCACGGTCACCGCGCCGTCTGACGGCGTGGTGACCTTTGTCGGCGTCGTGGTTGATCGTCCGGTACTGACCATCGATCATGGCAACAGCCTCAAGAGCAGCTTCGAACCCGTGGCCAGCGAACTCAAAAGCGGAGACGCCGTCCGCAAGGGGCAGTTCATCGGCACCCTGGAACCTGGCCACTGCAGCAGCGCCACCTGCCTTCATTGGGGCGTGCGGCGCGGCGAGGACTACGTCAATCCATTGGGCTTCGTGTCGGACATACGGCCATCCGTACTGCTGCCGCTCAAGTGAGTTGCCAGCAACAACACCCACGTCCCCGCCGCATCTCCCCCACGACGCCGGCGGCCGTCCTAGACGATGGCCGACACTCCCGTGATGGCACGGCCTGTCACCAGGGTGTTGATCTCGTGCGTGCCCTCGTAAGAGTAAATGGCCTCCGCATCCGAGAAGATCTTGGCCATGCCATAGTCCGTGACAATGCCGTTTCCACCCAGGATGCTGCGTCCCAGGGCAACGCTTTCGCGCATGCGTGCCGTCGTGAAGGCCTTGGCCAGAGCCGACTGCTCATCCTTGGCCACACCGGCGTCTTCGAGTTGGGCCAGGCGAACCATCATGCCCATCGAGGCAACGGTGTTCCCGAGGATCTGCACCAGCTGGTTTTGCACCAATTGGAACGCTGCCAGTGGACGTCCGAACTGCTGACGCTCCACGGCGTAGCTGCGCGCAACATCGAAGGCAGCCATCTGCAGCCCCACGGCCTGCCACGCGACCGCCAGGCGGGTTACTTTGAGGACTTTGTTTGTGTCGCGGAAGCTGTTGCCGTTGGCAAGCTTGAAGAAGTCCGGAACCACCACATTGTCAAGAACGATGTCCGCATTCTGCACCGTACGCAGGGAGATCTTGTTTTCAATCTTGGTGGCCGAGTAGCCGGGCAGCGACGTGTCCACCAGAAATGCCTTGACCTGGTTGTCTGCCACGTCCTTGGCGTAGATGACCACCCAATCGGAGAAAGTGGCGTTGCCGATCCAGCGCTTGGCGCCGTTGAGGATCCAGTTGTCGCCGTCGCGCCTCGCTGTGGTGCGCGTTCCGCCAGCGACATCCGAGCCGCCCAATGGCTCGGTCAGCCCGAAGGCGCCAATCTTCTTCAGCGAGTAGATGTCCGGCAACCAGGCATCCTTCTGTTCCTGCGACGCGAGGGCCTCGATGGAGCCTGTGAAGAGGCCGTCATGGACACCCATAAAGGTTGCAATCGAAGCATCCGCACGGGTCACTTCCGCGTGGAGCATACCCGCGAACAGGTTGGAGTACCCCTGGCGGCGGACGGGGCTGACAAGGTCCAGTTCACCGAGCTTGGGAATGAGGTCCATGGGGAACTCGCCCAGGTTCCAGCAGTCCGCCGCGATGGGTTTGACCTCACGGATGAGAAATTCGCGGACCTCCGCCAGTCGATCCTGCTCTTTTTCTGTCAGCATCTGCTCAAAGGCGTAAAAATCCCCGTCGGCATACGGAAGGTTGGTGGCATCGAATGCAGCGTTGGACATATTCGCTCCTTCAAGGGTGGTCACCTGCGACCACGTCAGGTCCGGACTGATTGCGCTGACCCACGGTAGAGGGATGGCAGGGCAGCCAAGTTACCGGCGAGTAGTAAGTTACTGATCAGTAACATACCGTACGCCGTCCAGTCTCCGCAACGCTTGAGTTGTCCTTCCGGACCCCGAACCATCTGGTCTCAGCGGACAATTCTGTAACGTCGGTAGTGCAACGCTGCACATGAATTTGGGGGAATTACAGTGATCAATCCACGTTACGAGGCGATTCTGGTCCGCAAACGTCACCAGAATGGCCTTGATGACAAGACGTCGGAGGTGACGGAGTATCGTGCCGCCGGTGCTTTCACGCATATCACCTTCAGTTCCGGAAAGACCTACAAATACTCGGCCGACAACGTCGTTGTTCTCCGGAATCCAGCGCCCATACTCCTCAAGCCGCGCGACACGGTAACGGTACGTGCCAAGGTGTTTGAGGCCGTCACCGAGGTCCTCCGTTTCGAATCGCCGCACGGAACGTGGTTGCGTGTTTTTCACACGGGTGACGCAGGACCCGGATATGAAACCTGTCGTGACACGGAGATAACAATCTCCCAGCCGACAGGGGAAGAAATAAGAGCCCAGGCTGTGCTGGATTACTGGCGTGACGTCGCCTCGAAGCTGAGGGAGGACGATCCGCTACGCCGGCAATACGAGGATTTCAGGCGCGTCCCCGCAGGAAGCGCTCTGGAAGCACTGCTCCAGCGCCAACCCTTGATTTCCCCGGAAGAAATTCAACGACATCCGATTCTGCCTTTCTCGTCAAACATCAGCCAACGCGAGGCTCTCCTCAGAGGACTCAGCCATCGAATATCGGTGATCGACGGTCCACCAGGCACGGGCAAGACCCAAACGATCCTGAACCTTGTGGCCAACATCGTTACAGCTCCCGGCCAAAAGGTTGGGATCGTATCTTTCAACAACGCCGCCGTAGAGAATGTCCGGGACAAACTTGCCGAGGAAGGCTACGGACACATCGTGGCGGACCTCGGTCGGAAAGAAAAAATTACCGAATTCTTCGCAGGTCAGGAAGCCAGGAACGCCGCGGTCGATCAATTCGTAGGCAGGCCACCTGGCGAGGCGCCCCCGGCAGCCTATGTGGCCGAACTCGACAGTCGCCTGCAGACCCTGCAAGGCACCGCAAGACAGCTGGCCATGTGGAAGCAAGAGCTCGACGCCTATCAACTCGAGAGGCGCCATTTCCTGCTCCAGGCGGAGACCCGTGAGTTGCCCAAGCTGGAAGGCGTCCCGCTACTGCGTGGTCCATCCGGTCGGATCCTCGAATTCCTGGCCGACACCGCATTCATGCCTCTCGAAGCGGCACCGCTCCGGAAACTTTTCCGCAGCCTGAGGCTTCGACTCCGATACGGACCACTCGGGCGAGGGGATCCGCACGACTCTGACGTCGTTCTGCGGCTTCAGGGCGCCTACTACGACAGCAAGATCGAGGAGCTTGAAAAGCGCATCGATCTTGCAGAGCGGCTGCTGGCAAATGAGGACTACGGGCAACTTGAAAAGGAGCATCGACTGGCTTCCAGGCACACGTTGGAAGCCTCTCTTCACCGCCGCTACGTCCGTAAGCGAAGGAAGATCCACTCTGAAGCAACGTACAAGTCGAACTTTGCGGACTTCACCGCTGACTACCCGGTAATTCTGAGCACGTGCCACTCCCTGCGACGTAATGTACCCCCAGGAGAGCTCCTCGATTACCTGATCATTGACGAGGCCTCCCAAGTTGACCTACTCGCGGCCGGACTGGCACTCTCCCGCGCCCGGAACGTCATTGTGGTCGGAGACCTTCAGCAGCTTCAACACATTGCCGATGAGAGAGCATCAAGAAACTCCACGAGAGCCCCGTCCACCAGCGTTGACTACAAGACGCACAACATTCTGTCCTCAATCATCGAGCAGTTCGGCGATGACCTTCCCCGCACCATGCTTCGGGAGCACTACCGCTGCGATCCGGCGATCATCGACTTTTGCAACAGGAAGTTCTACGGCGGGAGGCTGATCCCCTACACCTCCAGCGGGTCGGGCGGCCAGCCGTTGGTGGTCGTCCGAACGGCCGAGGGGAACCACATGCGGCAGCACAACAGCGGGGGCCGGACCAATCAGCGTGAGGCGGACGTCATTGCCGAGGAGGTACTCGGGCGATTCTGCTCGGGGATCAGGAACGACCAGATTGGCGTGGTGACCCCGTATCGACGGCAAGTGGATAAAGTAGCCGAGGCCCTGCTCAATAGCATCCACGCCGATACGGTCCACAAGTTCCAAGGGCGGCAGAAGGACGTGATCATCATGAGCACAGTCCTGGACGAAACAAATAGCGGACACCAAGGCGTCAGCTTCGTCGATGACCCACACCTCGTCAATGTCGCCGTGTCCCGCGCAGTGAAACGGTTCGTGCTTGTTACCAACAATGAGATGCTGCCGAAAAGCCGACACCTTCGGGACCTGGTGCACTTTATTCGCTACCAAAATCCGGAGGACGGTGTTTTCGACAGCAACGTCCTGTCCGTCTTCGACCTCCTGTACAGGGAATACTCAGCACTCCTGCGCCCCTTGGCCGCCCGGCTCCGGCGTGGCTCCACGTACACATCGGAGAATATTATGTGGACTCTCCTGTCGGAGGTCCTTGAGGACGCGCCGTTTTCCGACTTAGCCGTGGCGCCACAGGTCCTGCTGAAGAATTTGCTTCGGGATCCTGCGATGCTTACATCACAACAGGCTTCTTTTGTCCAGAACCGGGCAAGCCTGGACTTCGTTATCTATAACCGCGTCACCAACATGCCGGTTCTGGCCATTGAAGTTGACGGCTTCGCTTTCCACGAAAACAATCCCGCGCAGCAAGTCCGGGATAACCTCAAAGATGCCATCTGCCGAGCACATGGGATCCGCCTTCTGCGGCTCGCGACCACGGGAAGCGGAGAGGAAGCCCGCATCCGCTCCGAATTAGCGGCGGCAATGAGTTGAACGGCCAGCAAAAGAGCCGTGGGCGACGAAGAATAGATCGTCGGCCACGGCTCCCATGCGAAAAAGTAGGGCTACTCGGACTTGAACCGAGGACCTTAGGATTATGAGTCCCGCGCTCTAACCAGCTGAGCTATAGCCCCGTGATGCCCGGTCCGGCCGCTGAAACAGCTGAACCGGGCAAAGCACTCCAGCAATTCTAATAGGTGCCGGGGAGTGCTTTTGTCACACCACCATGTCCTCGTAGGATGCACCCCTGTAGAGGTCCTCGAATGTCTGGAGGGTGCCGTTGATGCTGTGCGGTTCCACCATCTCGCGGCTCAGCTTGCCCATGGCCTCAAGTTCGTCCTTGGGAAGCTCCACGAGCTGGGTGATCCGGGCAGCGAGTTCGTTGCTGTCGTTGGGGGTGAAGAGGTAGCCGTTCTCCCCGTCACGAACAAGATGAGGAAGCGCCATGGCGTTGGCCAGCAGCACCGGAGTGGAAGCAGACATGGCCTCCAATGTCACCAGGGACTGAAGCTCGGCTGTACCGGGCATGCAGAAGATATCGGCTTTGATGTACGCCTCACGCAGGTCCTCGTCGCTCGCCAGCCCGAGGAATCTCACCCGATCCCCCAGGCCAAGCTTCGCAACTTGGGCTTCAAGGGCAGGCCGGACTTCGCCACCACCCACGATTTCCAGGTTCACGTTGAGTTCGCGGGGGGTCTTGGCCACGGCATCGATCAGCACGTTAATGTGTTTCTCTTCCGCAAGGCGGCCCACGAACAGGACCGTGGGGTTGGCGTGCGGCTCTATGACTTCGCCGGGCTGGAGCTCGTAGGCCGATGAGTCGATGCCGTTGGAAAGGGGCAGGACCTTGCGCAGGAAAGCGTGCTGGTGCATGGCCTTGGCGGCGAGCGGTGTGGGCGTGGTGACCACGTCTGCCTGGCCCATGACCTTCCCCATGTCCTTCCAGGAAATCCGACCAACGATGTCCTTGAACCACTGCGGGAACGGAAGGAACGGATTGAGGTTCTCGGGCATGAAGTGGTTGGTGGCCACAATCCGGATTCCGCGCTTAACAGCCTCGTAGAGGACGTGCTCGCCAATCATGTAGTGGCTCTGGATATGGACGACGTCCGGCTGGACCTTGTCGAAAAGAAGGCTGATTTCCTTCTTGATTTCCCACGGGAAGCAGATCCGGAAGTACTCGTGGGTGAAGACACCATGCGAGCGGAGGCGGTGAACGGTGGCTTCGTCGCGGAACTCGGTGTAGCTCTTGCCCGTGTCCGGACGGCAGGCCAACACATGCACGTTGTGCCCACGTGCAGTCATCCCCTTGGCCAGGCGGTAGCCGAACTGGGCGGCACCGTTGACGTGCGGCGGGTAGGTATCCGCGGCAATCAGAATAGTGAGGGGCTTGTTGGTGTCGGGAATGGTCACGTGGAGAACTCCTGATGGTCACGGTGCGGACAGCGTTGCTTGTGGCAATGCTGCGGTGTCGCCGGGTTGCCGCCCGCAATAGCGGTGGCGCAAGGTAAAGCCCTGGCCTAAGCCTTTCGGTTGGCAGCCGCCTTCGCATCCTTCTTGCGTTTGGTGACTTCCGGATGGTGCCGGCTCAGGGCAATAACCCCCACGATAGCAAGCGTAGCGGCCGTGGCCATGGCGATGGCCATCACGGCGTGGACATCCGGACGAAGCTCACCAAGGATGACGATGCCGATTGCGATGCCCACCATGGGGTCGATAACGGTCAGACCTGCGATGACCAGATCAGGTGGACCACCAGAATATGCACTCTGGACGAACCAGGAGCCCAGTCCTCCGGCGGCCACAATGGCAATGAGCGTGTACCACTGGACATTGAGCAGGAACAGGCCATTGGGATCGAGCAAGTGCTTGCCGATAATGCGTGTCAGCACGGCGACAAAGCCGAACAGGACACCGGCCCCCAGGATGTAGATAAAGGCGCTCATACGGTGTTTGAACATCACGGCCAAGGTGCCAAAAACGCCCACTGCGAGAGCCAGAAGGAGAACAATCGTCAGTTCGTCGTCGCTATTTACGTGATGGTTCTCCTGCGTGACGTTGACTGCCAGCAGCACGAACAGCGCTGAACCCGTGACACAGGCGCTGATGGCCACCACAGTGGCGCGGTTGATGCTGAGGCCCTGGTCCTTGGCGTTGACCACCGTAGTGATGACCAGGGCGATGGCACCGATGGGCTGCACCACTGTGAGGGGTGCAGACACCAGGGCGATGGCGTTCATCACCATGCCGAGGGCAAGGAACAACAGCCCGAGCATCCAGCGGGGATTCTTCAGGAGCCGCAGGAAACCATTGGAGCTGAGCGCCAAGCCACCCGTATCGGCTTTCACCGCGCTGCCTTGCCGCTGGGCGCCGATAGCGAGGAAGAAGGCACCAAGTACCGCGAGAAAAACCGCCAGCCAGACCATCAGCCTCGTCCGTCGTCGTCGGTTTTCAATTCTTTACCCTTACGCAAGATGGCCCAAAAATAGTTGTAGGCCGCAATCCAGTGGCCGATCAGGCCGAAGCCCAGGAATGTCCATGCAGCCACGAAGTAGACCTCGGTAAAAGCAATGGGCAACTTGGACAGGACAAGCAACGGCGTGCCGACCAACAGCAGCGCCGTGCGGATTTTTCCGATGATGCTCACCGGTAGGTCCGGATGGCTGCGGAAGTAGATCAAAGATGCGATGGCCAGGACGGTGTCAGGAACCAGCAGCGCGGCCAGGTACCACCACTGCACGACGCCGGCAATCGCCAGCGTGAACGCGACGGCAAGCAGCGCGGCCCGGTCGGCCATCGGATCCAGGATCCGGCCAAGTTTGGAGGTCTGGTCGAAGCGCCTGGCGATGTAGCCATCCACCCAGTCGGTGCTGCCCATGATCACCAGCACCAGCACCGCGAAGCCGTACTCCTGTTCCGACAATACGAGCCAGACGAACAGGGGCACACCCATGAAGCGAAGGACCGTAAGGATGTTGGGGACAGTGAAGATGAGGTCATGATCGACCTGCGGTCGATCGGGGTGCGACCCAGCTCCGATCAATCTCATCCTGTCCCCCTTCCTCGACTTCAGTCTTTGGCGCCGCCTGGAGCTGCTACTTCTTCAGCAGTTTCCGCAGCGCAACAACGAAGACCACTGCAGCAGTGGCAAACGCTGCAAGGTCCTTCCACCGGGCGGCAAGCCGTTCGGTCAGGCTTTCGGGGACGGAGTCTTCAAGGGCGGCAAACTTCGCTGCCGCAAATTCCTTGCCCTCTTGGAACTTTCCGTTCGCGCTTTCCAGCAAAGCCTGACCCTGCTTCTTGACGTCCAGCTGTTCACCAAGTTCGTCGCGGACACCGGTCAGGTGTTCACGGCGCCGCTTCAGGCGTGAGCGAAGCTCAGCTTCGGTGGGCGCCTTGACGGCGTCTGCTTCCTTGGCGGCTTCCTTTGCCGCCTTTTCTGCCTTGGCCTTCTCCGCCGCCGCGTCCTTTTCAGCCTTGGCTGCCTTGGCGGCAGGTGAAGTGGGATCAAGGATCGATTCGTCGAAGTCGGAACCTTCCTTGGCGATTCCGAGATCGTGCTTGATCCCGCGGATGGTGTCCTCGGGGACCAAGGGCATGGCCTTCTTGAATTTGGCGATGCCGATCAAGGATGCGATAGCCACGACAATCAGGAAAAAGGCCGCAACAATGAGTGCCGCCAGCCAGCCAGGCATGATCGTGGCCAAACCAAGGATCGCTGCGACAACCAGGGCAATCACCAGTAATGCCAGGAAGACCAGCGCCACTCCGAAGAAGGCGCCGGCGATCCCAACCTGGGTGGCCTTTCGCTTGAGTTCCACTTTCGCCAGGGCGATTTCATCGTTGAGTTGCCTCGGAGCCAGCCGTGCTACGAGCTTGAGGGTCTTCGGCAAAGTACGAATGGCTGGTCCTTGACTGGGCCGGCCGGTGTGACGTCCACTCATGGGTTCCGCCTAACTGCTTCCTCTGGGCATCGTGTAAGGGGAACGCGGCGGAAAACCATTGCCACGGACACCTGTCCTCAAAGCTATCATTCAGGTTCCTGCTGAACTTTCGGGAGCAACCCGTGGCGCGCCTGTCATACATCCAATAAATATGATCTGGGCCATAGGATAGATGATCGTGACCTCTCCCATTGCTCCGGGCGATTCTCTGAGCCGACGTGAAAAGCTTGTCTACATTCTCCTGCTGGGTGCACTGACTGCCCTGGGTCCCTTCACCATCGACCTGTATCTTCCGGCGTTCCCCGCCTTGGAAGAGAGTTTTGATGTCTCGGCCGCTGCAATCCAGCTCACACTGACCGGGACAACGGTTGGCTTCGGGCTCGGCCAGCTGCTGGTGGGGCCCTTCAGCGACAAGGTGGGGCGCCGCCTGCCCTTGATCCTGGCGACGGCTGTGCACATCGGCTCTTCGCTTGGGGCGGCGCTGTCCACGGACATCGGGATGCTGTCCCTCTTCCGCGTACTCATGGGAATCGGCGCGGCCGGCGGTGGCGTGGTGGCCATGGCCATGGTCCGCGACCTCTTTCATGGCTATTCCATGGTCCGGATGTTCTCAAGGATGTCACTGGTCAACGGCCTGGCACCGATCCTTGCACCGGTCATCGGATCCCAATTGCTGCTGGCATTCCCCTGGCCGGGCATCTTCTACTTCCTGGCGGGTTATGGCCTGCTGGTGATCCTTGCCTCCATCTTTTTCATTCGGGAGACACTTCCGGCGGACCAGCGTGCAAAGTCCACCGTCACGGTGGCTCAACGCTATAAGACCGTCCTGACGGACAGGATTTTTGTGGGCATGGTGCTCGTGGGGAGCCTGAACTTCGGTGGGCTTTTCGCCTACCTCTCGGCTTCCACGTTCCTCTTCCAGAACGTCTACGGCTTCTCACCGCAGGAATACGGCATCCTGTTCGGCATCAACTCACTGGGGATCGTGATGGGCGTGCAGATCAGCTCGCGACTGATCCGGCGGGTGGCCCCGCAGTGGATCGTGGCGGGAGCCACGGTGTTCATGCTGTTCGCTGCCCTCCTGATCGTGGTGCTTGACCTGTTGCAGGTGGGGCTGTGGGGAATCCTCATTCCGTTGTGGTTCTACATCTGCGCAACCGGCTTCATGTTCCCGTGCGTTCAGGTCCTGTCCCTGGCCAACCACGGCGCACAAGCGGGCACCGCTGCCTCTCTCCTGGGCGCGTCCCAATTCATGATGGCCGGAATTGTCCCGCCGGTCGTCGGTTGGCTGGGCGTCAGTTCCGCCGTTCCCATGGGTGCCGTCATGGCCGGTTGCATCACCGGCGCGATCGCCGCGTTGTGGCTGATAGTACGGCCCGGATCCGTACCATCCATCCATTAGCAGCAGCCCCGTAGGCTGTGACCATGACTAACAAACCGCACCGCAACGGCAGGGGCTTGTTCCTCGGTGCTCTGCTCGGCGCCGTCGCAGGCGCCCTTCTTGGTCGCGCCGCCGGCAGTGCGCTGTTTGGTGCCATCCTGGGCGCTGTGATCGGCGCCGCTGTGCTGTACCGCGTAAATCCTGGCCCTTGGAAGCGGGACTAGGCTAGCTGCCACCGGCGACCCGCCGCCGTCGAGAGTTACCAGACCCTCCCCTAACCGCCTGCTGCAGGGCAGAATGGTGGCCAGCCGGGGTAACCGGTGCTGCAACCGGTGAAGGGGACATCACATGAGCACGGCTGTTGGATTTCGGGGCAACGTGCGCGGGCTGGCAGCCGTGCGCAGATTGCCACTGACGCTGGTTCTCGTAGTGCTCCTCTGGGTGCTGGGTGCCGTCTCCGGTAGCCTCATCAACGGCCCCGGCCAAGCCTTGTTGGATCAAGTGGGTATCGGCCTGGCGGTGGAACCCGGACCGTGGTGGTCCATTTTCACGTCAGCTTTCTTTGCTTCGTCCTTGCTGGACTATTTGGCCTGCACAGCCGCGATCCTGGTTGGTGTCGGCATTGCCGAACGCGTCATGGGCCCTTGGCTGGCCCTGGCTGCCTTCGTGGCCGGCTCAGCCCTCAGCGCCCTGGTGCTTGTGGTCCTGGTGACCTTCGGTACGGACGCCAGCGACCAGTGGCTGAGTTTTCTGGGCGGAGAATATGTAGTCGGTGCTTATGGTGGCGCGGCCGCTGCGTTGGGATGCTCGACGTCGGCACTCGAGGCACTATGGCGTCGCCGCCTGAGGACGTGGCTACTGGCCGCGACGCTGATGTTTGCCCTGTTCGTAGGGGTCGCCCAAACCCTGCAGGCATTTGCTGGAGCCGTGATCGGCATCCTGGCGGGTTGGGTCATCCAGTCGTTGGTGCTGCGCCACCGGGCAGGATCCCTCCACTCCTCAAGCCTTCGGGAGACACGTTTCCTGGTAGGCACCGTGGTGGGTGTCTTCGCGGTTGGACCTTTGCTCACGCAACTGACCGGAACGTGGGAAATCGGGCCCCTCTCCGTTGTTTCCGAGGTCATGCTCCAGGCCAGTCCGGACGCGGATGAGGTTCAGGAAGCGTGCAACAACGACACCAACTGTGTCACCTTGCAAAGCATCGTCGGCGTCCAGAGCTTCGGAGCGGCGATCCTGACACTGATTCCGGTTCTTCTGCTGCTCGTCTGCGCCGAGGGGCTCCGGCGTGGCCGCCGGCTCGCATACAGGCTGACGCTCGTTATCCAGCTGTATCTGGCTGCAGTGACCGTCCTGTCCATCGTCCAGTACGTTACAGATCCGGACGTCACGTTAGGCGGCGACGACTTCGCGTATCTCCTCCTGTACGCGGTCCCCGCGGTCCTCGCCCCTGTCATCATCGTGGTGTTGCTGCTGGTAAACCGGCATAAGTTCCGGGTCGAGTCGAGCGACGCCGGTTATCGGGTCCTCGGCCGGACCTCGCTCATCCTCGCCGTTGCGGCGGTGATCTTCTACGTCGCGTTCTGGTTCATTGAAGGCAACCCTGGTCGCTCGACGCTGCTGGACCTTGCCGGGCAGCTGACACATATTCTGGTTCCCTTCCCTGTGCCGTTCGTGGTGGCCCTCCCGCAAGGCTTGCTAAGCACGGTGATATACGGACTGGGTGGGGACATCATTTGGCTCTGCATCCTTGTACTTGTCCTGAATAACTTCCGTCGGTTCCGGATGCTCACCACCGATCCGGCAGCAGATCTGGGCCACGCCAGGGAGCTCTTGCATGATGGCGGCGGAACGCTGTCCTGGATGGCTCTATGGGACAACAACCAGTACTGGTTTACCCCGGATAGGAAGGCCGGTGTTGCTTACCAGGTTCATAACGGCGTGGCCCTCACAGTTGCAGGGCCCTTTGGTGCAAACGAACTCCATGCTGAGGCGGCCACGGGTTTCATCAAGCACTGCTCCAGCCTTGGGCTGATTCCGTGCTTCTACTCAGTTACGGCAGAGCTCGACGCTGCGCTGCTCCCCCATGGGTTCAGGAAACTGGAAGTGGCGGAAGAGACACTCCTCAATGTCCAGGCCATGACCTTCAAAGGGAAGGAATGGCAGAACGTCCGCACCGCCCTGAACCGCGCCGACAAGCTCTCCATCAAGGATCACTGGTACAGCTACCCCGGGATGCCGCCGGGAATCAGGGCACAGCTCGCCGAGATTTCCGAAGAATGGGTAGCCGATAAGGCACTTCCTGAAATGGGCTTCACCTTGGGTGGCCTGAACGAACTCAAAGACCCCGAGGTGCTCTGCTGTGTGGCCGTGGATGATGACGGCCTGGTCCATGGAGTCACCAGCTGGCTTCCGGTCTTCAGGGACGGTGCCATCTCAGGGTGGACCCTGGATTTCATGCGCCGCCGCACCACAGGTTTCAAGGGCGTCATGGAGTTCCTCATCGCTTCTGCCGTAACACACTTCAAGGAAGAAGTACCCCAAATCTCGTTGTCCGGCTCTCCGCTCGCCAACGCAGGAGCCGATGCCGGCGAGGGAGACCACGGCGCTCTGGACCACAGCACCCTGGACCGCGTGCTTGCGCTCCTCGGCAACGCCTTGGAACCCATGTATGGCTTCAAGTCGTTGGCCGCCTTCAAATCGCGGTTCCAGCCTGAGCATCGCACCTTGTACATGTACTACCAGGATCCGTTGGCCTTGCCGTCCATCGGTATCGCAGTGGGTTCCGCCTACCTGCCGGGACTCTCTCCCGCACAAAGCGCGGGGCTGTTGCGGCAGATGGTAGCCAAGGAGCCCGCCGTATGACGTCAGAGCGGAGTCCCCAGCCATGAACGACCTCCTGAAGGTTGAAATCAGCGGACCCGTGGTCATGACGATTGCCGGGGTGATCGGCGTCGGGTTCTTCCTGCTGCTGTTCCTTAGGCCGTCAGCGCGCTGGGCCCTCACCGCGATCACGGCCGTCGTGGTCGCAGCACTGGTGGGATGGCTGACGGTGTGGATAGTGGAGGACGTGATGGATGTCTTCCACGTGGGGTTGACACCGAGGGTCTGGTTCTGGGCAATTTCCTGCTTCGCTGCCCTGGGTCTGGCCGTGGTTAGCTTCCGCCATAGCCCACGGTGGCGGAAAGTGGTGGCTGCGGTATCCGTTCCAGTGTTCGTGGTGGTCGCGGCCCTTGGCATCAACACGGAGTTCGGACTGAACAAGACCCTGGGCTCGGCCTTGGGAATCTCCACGGAGGATGCCATTCACCTGGCCAAACCGGACCCGGACGCCTCCATTCCGACGGGTCCCCTGTGGCAAAGCTGGAAGCCCCCGGCCAACCTGCACGCAAAGGGCGAAGCCGGCACACAAATCATTCCAGCCACAGCCTCCGGTTTCGACGCCAGACCCGCCGGCATCTACCTGCCCCCTGCAGCGCTGACAGCTAATCCGCCCAAGCTGCCCCTGTTCGTCCTGATGATGGGCCAGCCGGGACTCCCGGACCCGCAATACGTTTCCGCCGCCCTGGATGAGTTCGCGGCCAGGAACAACGGCCTGGCCCCTATCGCGATCGTCGCGGACCAGATAGGCCCGGACCAGAATGACACCCTCTGCTTGGACACCGCGAAGTACGGCAACGTGGAGAAGTACATCAACGAGGATGTGGTGAACTGGGCCAAAGCCAATTTGAACATCCTCACCGACCGCGAACACTGGACCATCGCCGGGTACTCCAACGGCGGCCAATGTGCCATTTCCTTCGCGGTCAAATACCCGGACATGTGGGGCAACGTGGTGGACATCTCCGGCGAAGAGTTCCCCGGAGCGGAGGATCCGGCCGGCAACCTCGCAGCGATCTTCAACGGCAACCAAGCTGCCTACGATGCCCAGAAGCCCATCAACATCATGAAGGGGAAGCAGTTCCCCAACACAACGGCAGTTTTCACCGTAGGTTCGGACGATACTACGTACGTGGCGGCCGCCAAGGCCGTCTCCGAAGCCGCCCGGGATGCAGGGATGACAGTGACGTACTACGAGGTGCCCAACGGCGGCCACGTGGGCCTGGCGCTCAATGCGGGGCTCACCAAAGGCTTTGAGGTTCTATATCCGAGGCTGGGCCTGTCCAAGTAGGTCCTACCCTTTTCCGGTCCGCGCCCGGGCGATAAAGTTGAGATGTGCCACATTGGCAAGAGCTGCAGCCGCTACCGGCACCGTGGCAGCGTCGGGATGAACGCATCCTGCCGCTGTGGTGGGAAAGGCTGTGCTCGGTGACCAGCCCGCAATCGGCTGCCCTCTACGCCGCCGGGCTCTTCACGGACGACCGTCGCCGCCCCATTGCCCAGTGGTACAACCCCGAAACGAACGCCGCGCTCTTGGTCGCGCCGGAGACCTCACCTGAATGGCCGGTCCAGCGCTTCGGCATCTTCTATGCCCCGCCAGGTGGTGGCTTCACCCGCGTCTACTCGGCGCCCCACGAGTGGCACCCCCGAGAGCCCCGGACTCCGCCCACCGAGCAGGATTCGTTCCTGGCGGCCGTGGCCGAGGCCGCCCGATTCCTGCAAGTGGAGATGGATTTCGTCTGATAAAAGGCGGACCCCGCACCAGCAGTGAAGCCGGTACGGGGTCCTTATGCTCCTCCGACTGGACTTGAACCAGTAACCCTTCGATTAACAGTCGAATGCTCTGCCAATTGAGCTACGGAGGAATGAAGCGGTTATGACTTTAGCAAAGGTTCTACCCGAATGCGAAATCGGCCGCGCATACCCCTGGGGGGTATAAAAATACCCCCGCTCCGAAGGATCGGAACGGGGGTATTGTGCGCTCCTCCGACTGGACTTGAACCAGTAACCCTTCGATTAACAGTCGAATGCTCTGCCAATTGAGCTACGGAGGAATGAAGCGGTTACTAGCTTAACAGGGGCCCGCCGGAAAACGAAATCGGCCCGTTTAGCCGTCCGAACGCAGCGCCCTGCGCTCCATCTCGAGCTGCATCAGCTCCCGGTTCAGCCGCTGGAATTCCTCCGGGTTGGCCCCTGCATCCAAGCGTTGCAGCTGCCCCATCTTGTCTGCCTTGATCCGGGTGATCTGCAATTCGAAGAGGCGGGCCAGGATGTCGCGGCAGTATCGCTGCATGGCCTCGGGTGTGCTCGCCGGCAAGGGAGTTACGGCCAGCTCCGAGACAAGAGGCCGCAGCGGCTCCGGGACTTCCTGTCGGACCTGTTCCACCCAGGCCACAGGGTCATCCGAGTGGGCGAGGCCCGCAGCGCGCACGGCAGTGTGGACGGCCGCATAAGCAGGCGTGGTGAAGCGTGAGGCCTCGAAGCGTTCCCAGGCTCCCCCGCCCAACACTCCCGGCTCCTGGAGTACAACCTCAAGCGCTTGGCGTTCCATACCGGCTATAGGGTCCCTGGGGTCGGGCCGTTGGAAGACCGGGCCGCTCGACGGCGGTGCTGCCGCCGTCGTCGCCTGTCCTGCGGGGGCTGCCGTGCTGGCGGTGCCGCCGCCGGAAGCGGCTCGCTTGGCGGCCGCCCCAACGTAACCGCTGACTTCCTCGATGGGCATGCCCAACCAGCCGGCCAGGTTGCGCGTGTAGCCAGGCCTGGTGGCCGAATCCCGGATCTGTGCCACCACGGGTGCGGCTTCGCGCAGCGCAGCTACACGGCCTTCCACGGTGTCCAAATTGTGGCGGCGGAGAGTGGCCCGGATAGCGAACTCGAAGAGTGGCTTGCGGGTGCTGATGAGTTCACGGACTGCGGCGTCGCCCTTTGATTGGCGAAGATCACAGGGGTCGGCCCCGGAGGGCTCCACTGCGACGTACGTCTGGGCGGTGAAGCGTTGGTCTTCCTCGAAAGCCCGCAGAGCCGCCTTCTGGCCGGCGGCGTCGCCGTCGAAGGTAAAGATGACCTCTCCCCCGCTGCCGTCGTCGGAGAGCAGTCGCCGGGCAACCTTGATGTGCTCGGTACCGAAGGCAGTACCGCAGGTGGCTACCGCCGTCGTGACTCCGGCAAGGTGGCAGGCCATAACGTCCGTGTATCCCTCGACCACCACCAATTGCCGTTCCTTGGCGATGTTCCGCTTGGCGATGTCGATCCCGTAGAGCACTTGGGACTTCTTGTAGAGCGTGGTCTCAGGAGTGTTCAGGTACTTGGGGCCCTGATCGTCGTCAAAAAGTTTGCGGGCACCGAAGCCGATAGTGTCGCCCGCAATATCCCGGATGGGCCAGATCAGCCTGCCGCGGAAGCGATCGTAAATTCCGCGGTTTCCTTCAGAGAACATGCCCGTGAGCTTCAACTCGGCATCAGTGAACCCACGGCCGCGCAGGTGCTTCAGGAGGGCGTCCCAGCCCTGCGGCGCGTAGCCGACGCCGAAATGCTCAGCGGCAGCGCGGTCAAAACCGCGGCCATCCAGGAAGTTGCGCCCCTCGGCCGCCCCGGGGGTCAGCAGCTGGGCGCGGAAGAACTCATCGGCGATCTTGTGGGCATCCAGCAAGCGCTGGCGTTTGCCCACTTCCTCGCGGCTAGGGCCAGTGCCGCCGTCCTCGTAGCGCAGCTCGTAGCCGATTCTGGCGGCAAGTTTCTCCACGGCTTCATGAAACGAGCTGTGGTCCATTTTCTGCACGAAGGAGATGGCGTCGCCGTCCTCACCGCAGCCGAAGCAGTGGTACCTGCCCACCTGCGGGCGGACAGTGAAGGAGGGAGAGCGTTCGTCGTGGAAGGGGCACAGTCCCTTGAAACTACCCAGCCCGGCGCCCTTGAGCGTGACGTAACCGTCAACGACTTCCTTGATGTCCGTGCGCTGGCGTACTTCGTCGATATCTTCACGTTTGATCAGGCCAGCCACGTGACCATCCTAGTCGCTTGCCCCAAGGGTCCCCGCCGTTAACGGAACACCGGAAGGGTTACCAGAGCGAGGGAAGGCTGCCCACAAGCCGCTCATACATGGCCAGCGCAGACACGTCCGTCAGCGACGCCACCTGGTCGATCACCACGCGCAAACGCGCACCGTCGTCTACGGCGTCACGCCAGTCCGCAGCGAACATCGGCTCAAGGTGACGGTCGCCCGTGGCGTTCAAGACACCCACCAGCGCATGCAGCACTTCGCGTTGGCGTTCGTACACCGGCTGGCGGTGGTCGGTGGAGATCACGAAGGTAGTGGCCAAGCCCTTGAGGACCGCAATTTCGGTGACGGTGTCCTCGGGGACCATGAGTTCCGCGTCGTAGCGGGTGAGATTGGCTGGTCCAAAGTGGGCACGCGTTGTCTCCATGGCGCTCTGGCAGAAGCGGCCGATCAGTTGGCTGGTCATGTCCTTCAAGGCAGCCATGGATTTCCGGCTGCCGTCAGCTTCGCGGACCCAGACCGTGGTTGCCTCCAGCCGTGCAAGGGCGGCATCAATTTCAGCGGGGTCGTTGTGCGGCAGGTACCACTGCTTGGTGTAGCCCACCACGCGCGCACGATGGTCCGGGTTTTCCATCCATTTGAGCTGGAAATGACCGGCAACGATCGCATCCTCAACGTCGTGCACGGAGTACGAGATGTCGTCGGCAAGGTCCATCACCTGGGCCTCGATGCACGAGCGGTTACCTGGAGCGCCTTCCCGGAGCCATTCGAACACCGGAAGATCGTCTTCGTACGCGCCGAACTTACTGGTGCGGTGGCCATGGATCACGGGGGCGTCGACGGCGGACCACGGGTATTTGGACGCAGCATCCAGGCTGGCACGAGTCAGGTTAAGCCCTGCCGGCCTGCCGTCCTCGGCGAGTACTTTTGGTTCGAGCCGAGTCAGCAGCCGCAGTGTCTGGGCGTTGCCTTCAAAACCTCCAATGGTGTGCGCTACTTCGTTCAGCGCGGACTCACCGTTGTGGCCGAAGGGCGGATGCCCAAGGTCGTGGCTCAGGCACGCAGTATCCACCACGTCAGGATCGCATCCCAGGGAGCGGCCAAGTTCGCGGCCCACCTGGGCTACTTCGAGGCTGTGTGTAAGCCGGGTGCGGACAAAGTCGTCCGTGTCCGGTGCAACTACCTGCGTTTTGGCACCGAGCCTGCGCAACGCCGAGGAGTGCAGGACCCTGGCGCGGTCCCGTTCAAAATCCGAGCGATAGTTGCTCTTGCGCGGCTCTTCGACCCACCGCGAGGAATCTGCCTCGGCGTAACCGGGGATGGCCAGCACAAAATCGTGAGCCGTCCCGTCGTGGCCAAGTATCGCTTCGGTTCCCATGGGTATCTGCCTCCTTCAAGCGCCGGGGTGTGGAGCTTCTTGAGTCAGTCTTACACGCGTGAGGCTAGCCGCCCGAAACGTCCAGCTCCGCGGCCGAGATATCCGCGCTCTGTTCAGCGTTCAGCTGACGGCTCACCAGCCAGTCCTTGGGCAAGGCAGGCTTCTTGGGTGAGCCCGCACGGCCGCGGGGGCCCTCGGAATCGACTCCCGGGTAAGGCGAGTCCATGTCCAGTTCATCAAGGTATTCGCGCAGCACCTCAAGGGTGGGCACGGTGGCCATCTTGGCACGGAGCTCGCCGCCCACTACGTAGCCCTTGAAGTACCAGGCCATGTGCTTGCGGATCTCGCGGAGCGCCTTGTATTCATCGTTCCCGAACGTTTCCACCATGAGCTCGGCGTGACGATAAACGCCTTCAGCAACTTCGCGGAGGCCCGGGCGATGCCGCTGGTCGCTGCCTTCGAAGGCAGCTTGCAGGTCACCGAAGAGCCATGGCCTGCCCTGGCAGCCGCGGCCCACAACCACGCCGTCCACGCCGGTCTCCCGCACCATGCGGACTGCGTCCTCAGCGGACCAAATGTCGCCGTTGCCCAGCACAGGGATGTCAGGGAGCGCCTCACGGAGCCGGGCGATAGCGGACCAGTCGGCCTGGCCGGAATAGAACTGAGCGGCAGTGCGGCCGTGGAGGGCGACGGCGGCCACGCCGGCGTCGCGAGCGATCCGACCGGCGTCGAGATACGTCAGGTGGTCCTCGTCGATGCCTTTGCGCATCTTGATCGTCAGCGGGATGCCGCCCTTGGAGGCTTCCTTGACCGCTGTCTGGACGATGGAGGTAAAGAGATCGATCTTCCACGGAAGCGCTGAGCCACCACCACGCCGGGTGACCTTGGGCACGGGGCACCCGAAGTTGAGGTCGATGTGATCGGCCCGGTCCTCCTCGACGAGCATGCGCACAGCAGCACCAACGGTCACCGGATCCACGCCGTAGAGCTGCACGGACCGGACTTTCTCGTCCTCATCATGCGAGATGATGCGCAACGATTCCGGCGTGCGCTCCACCAAAGCACGCGAGGTCACCATCTCGGCCACGTACATGCCGCCACCATATTCACGGCAGAGCCTACGGAAGGCAGAGTTGGTGATGCCCGCCATGGGCGCAAGGATTACCGGGGTGTCCACGGTAATCCCACCGAGCTTCAAAGGCGGGAGCTCGAGCTTTGGTGCAGGGGGCGTCGCTACTACAGTCACCTATCCATTGTTGCAAAGTCAGGCAAATCGGCGGACCACCCGGCGGCACCCGGCCTGTTTACCCGGCTCCGCGTAGCCCGACCGGCCTGCTGAACGTCCGGCAGGGTCCGGCGAAGGAGAGCAGGAACCATCGTTACGTGGCTCCACCTGTGGTGTCTCCGCGCCGCTCAGCTTCCCGCTGGGCACGGCGGCTGCCCGGCCGTGCCGGCCTGCCGGAATCGTCAAGGCGCGTACCGGCGTCGTGCTTGTCATGCGGATCTGAACCTACGACGGCGGCGGCGGCTGCCAGCGAACCGGTGTCGTTGAGCTCATCTGCGGTAACAGCGGGCCCACCCGCTGCAACCGGACGCTTCATGCCGGTGGCCTTGACCACCAGGACGGCAATCAGCGTAGTGACCGGGATGGCGAGGACAAGGCCTATGGAGCCCACCAAAGTACGAATGACTTCTTCGGACAGCTCCGCACTGGTCAGTGCTTCAGCCAGGGGGCGGTCATAGAGCATCACGATGATAAGGATGGGAAGCGCGGCTCCGGCGTATGCAAAAGCGATGGTGTACACCGTGGAAGCGATGTGGTCCCTACCGATCCTCATGGCTGAGGAGAACAGCTTGCGGGCACTGGTGTTGGGGGCGAGTTCGTACAGTTCCCACACAGCAGAGGACTGCGTGATGGTGACGTCGTTAAGCACGCCAAGGCCGGAGATGATGAGGCCGCACAGGATGATGCCTGAAATAGAAATCCGGGGTGACATGTTCACCAGTGTTGAGGCGTCGTGGTTCCCCACTCCAGCCAGGTTGGCGGCGTCCGTAGCCCAGGCCGCCAGCAAGGCAGTGATGCTCAGTCCAAAAATGGTGCCCAACAAGGCCGTGGACGTTCGCGCCGAGAATCCGTGCGCGAAATACAGGACCCCGATCATGATCACCGTGGATCCCACCAAGGCGAGCAAGAGCGGCGGCTTGCCCTCCACCAAGCCCGGCAGGATAAAGCTGACCAAGACGAAGTAGGCACCCACCAGGCCAAGAAGTGCCCGGAAGCCCCGCCATCGGGCCACCGCGATGACAACGGCGGCGTACAGGACGGCCAAAAGCGCGATCGGGATGCTGCGGACGAAGTCCACGAAAACGTAGGCGGGAGCGCCGCTTCCGGCATTCGTACCTTGGACCGCGGACAGATTGAGATACCGGATGGAGTCCCCCACGTCCACGCCGTGGGACATGGCGACGTCAGGGTTAATGACAACCTTGACGACGTCCCCGCCCTTATCCGGCTCGGTGAAGGCGAAGGTGCACTGTGATCCGCCGGACTGGTTGTTTTGGCCAGTGTCAGGCTGGCCCGTGTTGCTCTGACCGGTGTTGGGCTGGCCCGTGTTGCTTTGACCGGTCTGCGTGCAGCTTTCCACCACCACGCTCTGAATCCGGCCGGTATCGAACGTGACCCCCGGGGCAGCCTGGTACGGGCTCGAGAACGAGATCCCTTCCCGACTGCCTGAGGGCCACATGACCATCATGGCCACGAGCGTCAGGACGCCCAGCGGAACAAGTATGGCCGCCAGAATCCAGTTGGCCCTCTTCCGCGATGCAAGAGCCTGCGGCGTTGGTTCGGAATTTTCAGAATGACCGTGGGAGTGGCCCATCAGCAGCAAAACCTCATGCCCTTAACCCTACGCGGGACCGAACACCAGCAAAGGCAGTCATGAGACGCAAGATCCCACGCGGCCCGCAAATTACTGGCAGCGTGGGATCCTGGCGAGTTAGACGTAAGAACCGTGGTTAGTCGCTAACGATCAAGGTGTCGGCACCCCGCACGTGGGCTTTTCCGGATTCCAGCAACGGGTCCAGAACCGCGCGCAGCGCCGTCATGGACTCATCGACTTCCAGCAGCACAGGGTGTTGGTAGGCAATGAGCGCCAAGAGGTCCCGCACGGCAAAAGCTGCGTCTTCGGCGGATAGCTGGGGGTCGTGTCCCAGGAAGACATCCGACGGCTCATCCGAGTCGCCTTGGGCGTAGCTGATGGCGAACGCCTGGATTTTGCCCTTGCGGCTCGCCGGAACGCCTTGGCCGAAGGCACTGGCCTTGGGCGCGCGCAGGACGATTGCGCCGTGGGCGCCAGTCAGGTCATGCAGGAACAAGCGCTGCACCGTGGGGATGCTGAGCTCCCCCGGGCTGTCCCAATGGTGCACGTGCGAGTAGTACCTACCCACCACGTCGCTCAGCTCCACCGAACCCGTGGCCAGGTCCTCCACGCGCTCGGAAGCGGCTTCCTCGGAACCGTCGCCGAACCGCGGCAAGGACAGGGGTTCAGGTTCAACCACCACCAACTGCGAACGCTGTATGGGCGCAAGTCCCGCAGCCGCGGCGAATGCCGCACCTGCGGTATCCGGCTCCACCTTGCTGCGCAGCTTGGAAACGCCCGACGGCGAGTTCCCGGCTTCGCGGCGAAGCATGGTCAGCAGGGTGGCACCCACGCCTTCACGGCGGTGGTCCTTGGCAACTTCGATGTAGGCCCAGAGTCGTTCCGGGTGCAGGGATGCCTCGTGGACAACACCGGCGGCAACGGGAATACGCACGCCGTCCACCACGTCCTCGGCCACAATGCAGCGGCGCCAGGGCTGGTTGCTGGACGGCGCCAGGGCCGCCCGGAACTGCTCAGCGGGAAGGGTTTCCGGGCCGCCCCAGATTTCCAAGAGGGCGAGGTCGTCGCCCTCCTTCCATTCGCGGTACTCCAAAGCCACGGCTAGGCGCCGATCAGTCGTGCAGCCAGGTAGCCCTCAACCTTGTCCAGGGACACGCGTTCCTGGCTCATGGTGTCGCGCTCACGAATGGTGACGGCCTGGTCCTCGAGAGTGTCGAAGTCCACCGTGATGCAGAACGGGGTACCGATCTCGTCCTGGCGACGGTAGCGGCGGCCGATGGCGCCGGCGTCGTCGAAGTCGATGTTCCAGTTCTTGCGCAGCTGGGCGCCGAGCGCCTTGGCCTTCGGGGACAGGTCCTCGTTGCGGCTCAGCGGCAGGACCGCGGCCTTGACCGGCGCCAGGCGCGGATCCAGCTTCAGCACAGTACGGACATCGACGCCGCCCTTGGCGTTGGGGGCTTCATCTTCGGTGTATGCGTCAATCAGGAAAGCCATGAAGGAACGGGTCAGGCCAGCGGCGGGCTCGATCACGTACGGCGTGTAGCGCTCGTTGGTTGCCTGGTTGAAGTAGCTCAGGTCCGTTCCGGAGGCCTTGGCGTGCGTGGAAAGGTCAAAGTCGGTGCGGTTGGCGATGCCCTCGAGCTCGCCCCACTCCGAGCCTTGGAAACCGAAACGGTACTCGATGTCCGTGGTGCCCTTGGAGTAGTGGCTGAGCTTCTCCAACGGGTGCTCGAAGAATCGAAGGTTGTCTTCACGGATGCCCAAATCCGTGTACCAGGACATGCGCTCCTTCATCCAGTACTGGTGCCACTCAACATCGGTGCCGGGCTCGACGAAGAATTCCATTTCCATCTGCTCGAATTCGCGGGTACGGAAGATGAAGTTGCCCGGCGTGATTTCGTTACGGAACGACTTGCCGATCTGGCCAATGCCGAACGGCGGCTTCTTCCGGGACGTGGTAAGCACGTTGTTGAAGTTCACGAAAATGCCCTGGGCCGTTTCGGGGCGCAGGTAGTGCATGCCTTCATCGCTGGCCACGGGGCCGAGGAAGGTCTTCAAGAGGCCGGAGAATTCCTGCGGTTCAGTCCATTCACCACGGGTGCCACAGTTGGCGCAGACGATGTCCTTGAGGCCGTTTTCTGCCGGGCGGCCCTTCTTTTCCTCGTATTCTTCTTCGAGGTGGTCGGCACGGTAGCGCTTGTGGCAGGAAAGGCATTCAACCAGGGGGTCGGAGAAGACCTCCACGTGGCCGGATGCTTCCCATACCTGGCGGGGAAGGATGACGGAGGAATCCAGGCCTACGACGTCCTCGCGGCCGCGGACCATGCTCTGCCACCACTGGCGCTTGATGTTTTCCTTCAGTTCGGCACCGAGGGGACCGTAATCCCATGCCGAACGGGAGCCACCATAGATTTCACCGGCCTGGAAGACAAAGCCCCTCCGCTTGGAGAGGGAAATGACCTGGTCAAGGACGGATTTTGCTGCCATGGGTAACTCCATTTGTTCTACAGGGCCGCTGGGTGCGGTCCGCGGTGGTTTGCCCCGAAATCCGGACGAGGTTGTCCGGCGGGGTACTGGGGGAAATTTACTGCAAAGTACTTGAGACTACTGGAATAAGTACTGCAGGGCACTGCGCCTACTAGCCTACCGGCCTTTGGCCACACCTCTCCGTGCGAAAGCTCCCCTGGGCCAGGGCAACGTGGCCACGATGATCGCGGCAAGCGTCAGGACCGTACCCAGCACCGTGGGCAAGGCAACCACCGCGCCGGGACTGGGGATCACGACGTCGAGCACCAGCGACCCCACCAACTGCCCGGCGATCATGCCCAAACCGGTGATCAGGACCCCAAGGCTACGGACCAGCAGCGCCGCCAGGCCGATGAAGAGGCAGCCCATGGGACCGCCAAGGTAGTACCACCACTCGCTGGGAAGCGGATGTCCCGGCCCGGCCACAGCCAGCTTGATAATCCACGCGGTCCATAGAATGAGGGCCCCTGCTATGAAGTTGACCAGCGTGGCGGCGATGGGCGTCCCGTAATGAACTGTGGCGGTTCCGTTCATTGCCTGCTGGAAGCTCATGAAGAAACCGGCGGCCAGCGGCAGGAGGACAGGCACTACAAGCGAGGCGATGTCGGTGTCGCCGCTGAAGCGCGGGGAAACAGCCCACGCTACCGCGGCCACCGTCAGGACACTGCCCAGGATCCGGACTCCCGTGATGGCTCGTTTTCCTCCCGGGCCAATGCCCATCCGGTCCACGAGCAGTCCGCTCAACGTCTGGCCGGTCACCGCTGCGACCGTGAACAACGCGACACCCAACAGGGCAACAGTGAACGACTGGGCAAAGACGAACAACGCGCCGATGGCACCGGCCATGACGTAGAACCGGGGGAAGCTGCGGTTCCGGACGGCAGGAATGATGCGCTGGAGCCCTGCCCTGCCCTTGGGGGTGGCAAGTGAGATGGCACTGATGAGGAGGAGCCCTGTGGTGAAGCTCACCACAGCTGCGGCGATACCGTCGTCCAGTTTGGCGCCGAGGGCCCCGTTGATCCTCCCTTGAAGCGGGATGACCAGGCCCGTTGCTACTGCAGTGGGAAGGCCAATGACCAGCGGAAGGGCGGGACGGGGAGAAGGCTGCGGCACCGTCACCACACTACTTCAGGCATCATTGCTATATGAGCAACCCCGAAATTGAAGAGATCCCCATCCGCGACGACATGATCCGACTCGGCCAGCTGTTGAAGCTCGCCAACTTGGTGGAGGACGGCGTTGAAGCCACGGAGCTCATCAAGAACGGTTTGGTCAAAGTCAACAACGAAATCGATGACCGCCGCGGACGCCAGCTCCACGTCGGCGATACCGTGAGCGTCAATGGCCGGACGGTCCGGATTACCGCAGCCTGAGACACCGGAAAACTCAGTCAGTGAGCACCTTGTGGGTGAGGAATTCGCCCACGTGTCCGATCTCCTGCTGGTTGATGCCGTGCCACATTCCCGTGTAAAGCACTTTGGTGAGGTCAACGTGCTTGCGCACCCAGCCCATGGTGTATTCGATCTTGTCCTGGGTAATGACGGGATCCTGCTGGTCGCGGCCCCAGAACATCGGCAGGGTTCCATCCAGTTCGTCGTCCCGGAAGGCGGCGTCAGCACCGGCGTCGATCACAAAGCCTGAAAGCCCGACGACGGCAGCGAAGTCCGCGGGACGGTAGCGGAGCATGGTGGTGGCCATTGCCATGCCCATGGAGAAGCCGAGCAACGTCACGGATGAGTGGTTGGCTTTGACTGTGTCCAGCCATTCGAGGGCGTACTCGGCTGCCTGCTTTACAGCTTCCAACGAATAGTCGATGGACGCCGTGAGGGGGAACCACGTGAACCCCGGCCCCATGGGCATCGGCGCGCGAAGGGCGGCCACCACAAAGCCATCGGGCAGCAATCCGGCCAAGCTGAACAGGTCGTCCTCGTTGGAGCCGTAACCGTGTAGCAGGACCAGGAGTGGTTTGCCTGCACGCTCTGATTCGTCGTGGGACCACAGGACAACGGGGGCGGGAAATGTGGGTGCTTCAGTCATGGGTCCATTCTTGCAGTTACCCACCAGTAACAACCTACGGTGGCGTAGGGTCGACGTCACGGTGCAGGATATGAGCGTGAGTGAGAACAATCCTTTACTGAAGCCGGGCGAGCCCGTTCAAAAGCACCCCTGGACCCGTTACGTGGCCTTGGGTGACTCCTTCACGGAGGGCATAGGCGACCCCGAGCCCCGAAACCCGGGCGGTCACCGTGGCTGGGCGGATCGGGTTGCCGAGGAACTGGGCCGTAGCCAGGAAGACTTCGCCTACGCCAACCTTGCTATCCGTGGAAGGCTGCTGCAGCAGATCATCGATGAACAGGTGGGCCCCTGTATGGAGCTGCAGCCTGACCTCGTGTCCATTTCGGCCGGCGGCAACGACCTCATCCGTCCCGGCGGCGATCCCGATTTGTTGGCGGAAAAGCTCGACGCCGCAGTCGCGAAGCTGAGCTCGGGCGGTGCCACTGTGGTGCTTTTCAATGGCCCGGACACGGCAGCATCAGTACTCGGGCGTATCCGCGGCAAGGTGGCCATCTATAACGAGAACCTCAGGACGGTAGCTGCACGCCACGATGCCATCATCGCTGACATGTGGTCCTTGCGGCAGTTGGCGGATCCCCAAATGTGGGACGCTGACCGCCTTCACTTCTCGCCGCTGGGCCACCACACCATCGCCATGATGGTTTTGGAGGCATTGAACGTCCAGCACACGCTTGAGCCCCTGATGCCCAAGTCCCTTCCACCGCGCACGTGGCGTGAGGCCCGGTCTTCCGACCTCGTCTGGGCACGTGAGTACTTTGTCCCATGGGTGATCCGGCGGCTTCGACACCAGTCCTCCGGCGACGGCATCACAGCAAAGCGTCCGACGCCGGGACCCGTCTTCGGCTCCACCGGCACCTTGCTGCCGCGCCGCTGAGGTCCGCCGTGCCGGGTGACAGCTCTATCCCCACGGAGACTATTCGGAGGATTCGGTTACGGCGGCAGCAGTTGCGGGCTCCCTACGCCGGACGTCCCGGCGATGTGGTTCGAAACCTCCTGGCCGTCCAGTCCCAGGAGTTCCCCTACGCGAGGTGGACGCTTGCGCAGAGAAGCTCCACCAGCGCTTCATCGATGGTCACGGCGGCAGAGGTTGAGCAGGCCGTAGCCGATGGAACCATCCTCCGGACGCATATCCTCCGGCCAACCTGGCATTTTGTGCATCGCGACGACCTCGGCTGGTTGATGGCATTGTCCGCAGATCGCCTCCACCAAGGCAACAAGGGCATGTACCGCCAAACAGGAATCGATGAGGACTCCGCAGCCAAGAGCGGCCGGATCCTGGCCGCTGCCGTGGCGGACGGAGCCCACAAGACACGCGAGGAACTGGCCGAAGCCCTGGGACAGTCCGGATTTCCCAGCAAGGGGCTGGGCTTCATTTACCACCTGATGCACGCGGAAATCAGCGGCGTCCTGGTCAGCGGCTCACCCGTCCGCTCTGCAGGAGGCGCCCTGAAACAGACCTATGCCCTGTTTGACGAACGGGTACCGGACCCGGCGCTGCTACCCCTAACCCACGAAGGCCGCGAACAGGCTCTTGGACGGTTGGCACTCCGATACTTCACCAGCCGGGGACCCGCCACTGTCAAAGACTGTGCTGCGTGGTCCGGGTTGACCATGAAAGACATAAAGCGGGGAATCGACGTGGCGGGTGACATATCCCCCGGGAGTTTGGGCTCGGTGCAAATTGATGGGCTCGGGTTCTATCTGGCTTCCGAGGAAGTGGAAGCACTCAGGAGTGGTGTTCATCCTTCGCCCGTTAAAGACTCCGGGGTCCCCCGCATGGATCTCATCCAGTGCTACGACGAATACGTGATGGGCTATTCCCAGTCCCGGCACTTCCTTGGCGGAACAGCGCCATACTTCCCCGAGGACAACGGACCCATGCATGTGGTCTTGCTGGACGGCAGGTTGGCTGGATGGTGGCGTCACGGGTTCTCCGGCGGAACCTGCGAAGTGGACGTCCGAATGAACCAGCCCCCCACCGCGGAAGAGCAGGCCGCCCTGCAGTCCGAGGTAGATCGCTACGGCCGTTTCCTGGGCATGGAGACCAAACTGGTTTAAGGCGGCCGGATGGGTTTCGCTGGGCAGGACTAAGCTGGGATGAGACCTAGGAGGCCTGCACTGTGAACAATCTGATCTTCTGGATCATCGTCTGCTCGTGGCTGATTCCCCTCGGGATCCGCATGTACAACCGCTCCCGGGCGCGCCGGATCCAGGAACACAATTTCCACGGCCCCGGCTACCCACAGCAGAACCTGCCCGGACCAGGGTATCCGCAACAGCATTACCCGCAGCAGAATTACCCCGGTCAGGGACATCCGACGCAGGGTTATCCAGGCCAGAATTACCCCGGGTACCCTTCGGAGCCGACCGTCAGCCGCCCCGCGGATTCGACGCCGCAGGCCGGGCCGCCGTCGAACCCTTCATCCCCGGCACCGTTCCCCTCAGCGGGCGCTTCGGAGCCGCAGGGATTCCGCGCTCGCAAGTTGGCGGAGCTGGATACGAAGTTCAGCAACGGCGAGATCGCCATGGAGGATTACATGAAGCAGCGCGGCGAAATCATGAACGGCTAAGGGCTAGGCGAAGAATGATTCGCGGAGTTGCGCCGAGAGCTGGCCGATCTCCGTGAGGAAGCCATCGTGACCAATCGGCGCCTCAATGAGGTGGACCGGCACATCCCCGGGTAGCGCCGCGGCAAGTTCCCGCGACTGTGCAGGGAAGTAGAGCCTGTCGCTGTCCACCGCCGCCACGAAGAACTCAGCCGTGGCGCGCGACAACGCCTGTTCCAGCGGGCCGCGGCCACGCGTGACGTCGTGGGACATCAGGGCTTCGGTGATGGCGATGTAGCTGTTGGCATCGAAACGGCGGACCAGCTTTGTTCCCTGGTGGTCCAAATAGCTTTCCACCTGGTAACGGCCACGCTCCCCCAACACCGCGGCGGCGAGTGGTGTCTCCTGGTGCTGGGCTTCCCTGCCGAAGCGGAAATCCAACTCCAAGGCTGAGCGGTAGGTGATGTGGGCGATACGTCGGGCCAGTGCCAAACCATGTTCAGGTGCAGTGCCGCCGTAATAGTCACCGTTGTTGAAGTTCGGGTCCTGCCTGATGGCCAAAGTCTGGGCCTGGGCGAAGGCAATCTGCTCGGCCGTGCTGTAGGCGCCCACCGAGATGACGGCGCAGCGTTTGACCCTGTCAGGGAACGTCACGGCCCATTCAAGGGCCCTGGCGCCGCCCATCGAACCGCCCAACACGGCGTGCCAGGCATCGATTCCCAGGGCATCGGCGAGGCGCGCCTCAGCCTCCGTGCTATCGCGCAGCGTGACCAATGGGAAACGTGAGCCCCAAGGACGTCCGTCCGGTGCTTCTGATGATGGGCCGGTGCTGCCATAACAGCCACCCACGATGTTGATGGAGATGACGAAGAACTTGTTGGTGTCGATGGTGGCACCCGGCCCCACGAGTTGCTCCCACCAACCTTCCTCGTCAGTGGCTCCACGGGCTACGTGAGTGCTGCCCGTGAGCGCGTGCTGGATGAGCACGGCATTGGAGGCATCGGCGTTCAGCCGCCCCCAGGTCTCGTACGCGAGGACAACATCGGGGAGGAATCCGCCGGCTTCAAGTTCCAACGGTCCGATGCCGGCGTACTTGACGGTTCCGTCTTCTTCTCCGGATTTTGGAAGGGCTGTAGCAGTAATGGTCATTCCTTTGACACCTTAACCTCGCGCTTGCCCGTCGCCTTGCGTGCGAACAGGCCAGGTCTTCACCCGGGGCACCCCACCGCGGAGGAGGGTTGCCGGCCAGCAAGCCGGGGCTGTGTGCTGGCACTCATGACCTAATACGAAGAGTCTAGGAAATGCAGGGCGGTTCTGGCGAAGAATGTGACAACAGTGTGACGGTTTGGGGTGCCTTCGTTCACGAATGAGCACCCTGAACTGCCGCCCGGCGAATAATCGTCGACGCGGGCGGCAGTCGGGCCGAGGCTTTGAACCGCGGCGTTAGGCGCCCTTGGCAGCCCGGAAGCCGGCTTCGAGGTCGGCGATGATGTCGTCGACGTGCTCGATACCCACGGACAAGCGCACGAGGCCAGGGTTGACGCCTGCAGCGACCTGCTGTTCCACCGTCAGTTGGCTGTGCGTGGTCGACGCCGGGTGGATGACCAGCGAACGGACGTCGCCGATGTTGGCAACGTGCGAGTGCAGCTCCAAGCCGTCCACGAAGCGCTTGCCCGCTTCTACGCCGCCTTTGATGTTGAAGGCCACAATGGCGCCTGTGCCCTTGGGTCCGTACTTCCGGCCACGGTCATACCACGGACTGGACGGCAAGCCCGCATAGGCGACCGATTCCACGTCGTCGTGGTTTTCCAGCCATTCGGCCACTTTGGTGGCGTTGGCAACATGGCGTTCCACGCGCAGGCTCAAGGTCTCCAGGCCCTGGGCAATGAGGAAGGCGTTGAACGGGGACACGGCAGAGCCGAGATCGCGAAGCAACTGGACTCGGGCCTTGAGGATGTAGGAGAGGTTCGCACCCAGCGCACCGTCCTTGCCGAGGTCCCGGGCGTAGACCAGGCCGTTGTAGCTGGGGTCCGGGGTGTTGAAGCCGGGGAAGCGCTCCGGGTCCTTGCCGAAGTCGAAGTTGCCGGAATCCACAATCACACCGGCGATTGCGGAACCATGACCACCGAGGTATTTGGTTGCGGAATGGACCACGATGTCCGCTCCCCACTCGATGGGACGGATCAGGTAGGGCGTGGACAGCGTGTTGTCGACGATGAGGGGCACGCCGGCCTCGTGGGCGGTGCGGGCGATGCCCTCGATGTCCAGGACATCCTGGCGGGGGTTGGACACGACCTCACCGAAAAATAGCTTGGTGTTCGGCCGGACTGCATCACGCCACTGGTCCAGGTTGTCCGGGTCCTCCACGAACGTGACCGAAATTCCAAACTTCTTCAGCGTGTGTGCCAGCAGGTTGTACGTGCCGCCGTACAGGCTGGGGCTCGCTACGATGTGGTCGCCCGCCTCGGCGATATTCAGGATGGCGAACGTCTCCGCAGCTTGCCCGGAGCTGAGCAAGAGGGCACCCAGGCCGCCCTCAAGGCTCGCAACGCGCTGCTCCACTGCATCCTGCGTCGGGTTGCCGATCCGGGTGTAGATGGGGGCGAGCTCGGCCAAGGCAAAGCGATTGGCGGCGCTCTCGGCACTGGGGAACACGAAGGACGTGGTCTGGTAGATCGGAAGCGAGCGTGCTCCCGTGGCGGCGTCAGGCTCCTGGCCTGCGTGGATCTGGCGGGTTTCGAAAGACCATCCTTGGGACATGGAGTTCTCCTGTTCGTAACGCATGGGTTTGGCAGGCAAGGTGAAGCGGTGTGAGCTGGGGCCAGTCTAGGAACTGTCCGGAGGCGAAGACAGCTTTGTGACGCCGGTGGAGTCTTTCGGTCTCCCCGCGTCCCTCCATGACGCCTACTACTACCGGTTATGCACATCCCACCTTAGTTAGGCTTGACTTAGCTGAGACCCCGATCACAAAGTGCCAAGATGAAGCCATGCGCATGGATCACGTCTCTTACGCCTGTGAACGAGATGGCCTTTTGGCCACTACCGAACGAATTTCCGCGGCATTGGGAGTGGACGCTGTCCGGGGCGGAGTGCACCCGCGCTTCGGCACCCGGAACATGATCATTCCCCTTGCGGATAACAAGTACCTGGAAGTGGTGGAGGTCCTGGACCACCCCGCGTCCGACAAAGCACCCTTTGGCCAGGCCGTCCGTGCCCGCTCGGCTGCCGGTGGTGGATGGATGGGCTGGTGCGTCGCCGTTGACGACCTTGCACCGTTCGAAGACCGCCTTGGCCGTTCGGCTGTTCCGGGCAACCGCAAGTTCCCCGACGGACGCGAACTGGTGTGGCAGCAGATTGGCATCCTCGGCCTGATCGCGGATCCCCAGGTGCCCTACCTGCTCAAGTGGGAGGGTGACCCCTCGCTGCACCCGTCCAGGATTTACGAGAGCGATGTCAAGATGTCCAGCCTCACCATCGCGGGCTCCGCTGAACGTGTCACCGAATGGTTGGGCGAACCGGTGGAGAAGCCGCTGGAGGATGTAGCCGTTCAGTGGATGGCACCGCACGGCACTCCAGGCATTCTTGCTGTAACTTTCGAGACTGCCTCAGGAGCCGTCACCATCTGACCGATCCATTCATCCGGGCTGGTCCCGGCCCCGGTCACCCATGTCCGGGCTAAGCTTCGGCCGCCATCAGCGGGTGCCAATGACGTCACCCACCGATGGCGGCCGGATACTTTTAACGGACCGCTACCCCAAGCCCATTGCCTTGCCGAACAGGCTAAATCCTACGAACGCCACAATATCCAGCAATGCGTGGGCAATCACCAAAGGCATGACCCGCTTGGTCTTGGTATAGATCCACGCGAACAGCAGGCCCATGACCACGTTCCCTATGAACGGCCCAAAGCCCTGGTACAGGTGGTAGCTTCCCCGCAGGACGGAACTGACCACGATGGCCACCGGCATGCTCCACCCGAATTTACCGAAGCGGTCCATGAGGTACCCCACCACGATCACTTCTTCCACGATCGCATGGCGCATGGCCGAAAGGACCAGCACCGGCACCGTCCACCAGTAAGCGTCCAGGCCACTGGGCACAATTGCAGTGGTGATTCCCAGCGCACGACCGGCGGCATACAGGCCGAGCGAGGGTATGCCAATTGCAGCGGCCAGGCCAACACCCTGCAGAAAGTCCTTGCCGGGCCTGGCAAAGTTGAAGCCCAGCCGGGCGAATGCCGAGCCGCCCCCGCCTTCCCTGCCGCCGGGTGAATGGGTGGACAGGAAGTAGAACACCAAGGCCACGGGCACCAGTGCGAACACAATGTCCAGCACTTGGTACGTGAGGTCGAAGTACTCGCGCGTGCTTTGGGACCTGTTCAGCGTTGACGTGGCGTCCGCCAATGGTGCCCTCGTCATCTTGTCCAACAGTTGAACTACGGAGTAGACGGCTGATTGGCCCAAGGACAGGCCCAGCACAATAAGTACTTCGGCGCGCAGCCGGCGACGGGAAGCAAGGAACATATACCCACCCTATGCTTGGTGGGATGGGTGCCCCTGAGAGAATCTTCATGATCCGGCACGGCCAGTCTGCCGCGAATGCCGACACGTCCATCTACAACCGTGTGCCGGACTACCGGATCCCGCTGACGGAGCGCGGAGTGGAGCAGGCACGGATTGCCGGGGAGGACCTGCGCCGGAAGCTCGACGGAGAGCAGGTCTGCGTCTACGTCTCCCCCTACTTGCGCGCGTACCAGACCCTCGAAGCCATGAACCTCGGCCCCCTGATCGAGCGGGTCATCGAGGAACCCCGGCTTCGCGAGCAGGACTGGGCCAACTTCCAGATCGCCGGAGAGATTGAGGACCAAAAGGAACTGCGCAACCTCTACGGCCATTTCTTCTACAGGTTCCGCGAGGGCGAGTCCGGTTCGGATGTTTATGACCGGGTGTCATCCTTCATGGAGACGCTGTACCGGCACTGGCAGAAACCCACTTACGCACCGAACACGCTCCTGGTCACGCACGGGCTGACCATGCGCTTGTTCTGCATGCGGTGGTTCCACTGGACGGTGGAGTACTTCGAGTCGCTCAACAACCCGGACAACGCCGAGCTGCGCACCCTGATAAGGAACGACGGCGACCAGTACAGCCTGGATATACCGTTCACCCAGTGGGTGCCCCGGGAAGTAGACGACTCAGTGCTGCACGCACCGAGGATGCGCTTCTAGCGTGTCCTGCTCGGCCGGCCGGTCCCAGCCCGCAGGCGCTCAGCCCGCAGGCGCGACGATGACTTCGGTGCCCTTGGCCTCGAACGCAGCTTTATGTTCGGCACTGATGCCGGAGTCCGTGATGAGGTGCCTGAAGTCGTAGCCTGCCATGGCGGCAAAGGAGCGGCGGCCAACTTTCGAAGAGTCAGCCACGACGTAGGATTCCGTGGCACGGCGTGCCATCACCGTGTTGACCATGGCTTCGCCTTCGTCGGTGATGGTGGGGCCGAGGTCCGGGTCGACGCCGTTGACACCAATGAACGCAATGTCCAGGGCAACTTTTTGCATGATGACATCCGTGTAGGGCCCCACTAGCTCGTAGGAGCGGGGGTTGAGGATGCCGCCGGTCACCATGATTTTGATGTTGGGCCGGACTGCGAGCTGCGAGGCGATGTTGATCGCGTTGGTCACCACAGTCAGGGTGGGCCGGTTTGACGGTGCGTTGAGGTCCTCACGGGTGGACAGCAGCTGGGCCAAAGCAGTGTTGGTGGTACCGCCGCTGAGGCCAATCACGGCACCAGGGCGAATCAATGCTGACGCAGCCAGGGCGATTTCCTGCTTGGCGGAAGCATGGTCGTCACGGTTATAGCGGCCCGGAAGGTCGTAGGCAACGGACCCGGTAGTGGCGCCGCCGCGGGTGCGGCTGAGCAACCGCTGCTTGGCAAGGCTGTCAAGATCCCTGCGGGCCGTAGCAGGTGAGACACCCAGGCGGGTCACGATGTCCTCGACTTCCACATGGCCGGACTCGGCCAGGAGGTCGAGTATGGCAGTGAGCCGATCGGTGCGGGTCATGACAAGCCTTTCGCGGGTTCCAGCTAATTCGCTTTGGCGAACAGCGTCAGCATACGTGCGGACTCCAGCACAAGGGCATCCCGGCCGGCCTTGATGTATTTCCGGGAATCCACCACTGCAGGGTTGGCATCGAGGTACTCACGGACGGCGCGGGTAAAGAACCCGTTCAAATGTGTGGATACGTTGATCTTAGTCATACCCGCACGGATAGCGGCTATGAGCATGTCATCTGGCACACCGGAGGAGCCGTGGAGGACCAGTGGTTTTCCCACCGCAGTCTTCAATCTGGTGATGAGGTGCAGGTCCAGGGCCGCGCTGCGTTCGGTCATGGCGTGGGATGAGCCGACGGCAACGGCGAGCGCGTCCACCCCGGTTGCCTCAACGAATGCGTGGGCCTCACCGGGGTCTGTTCGGACACCGGGGGCGTGGGCTCCGTCCTTGCCACCCACTTTTCCGAGCTCGGCCTCCACATAGACACCTCGCTCGTGGGCATACTTGGCCACCCGTTGCGTGACTTCCACGTTCCATGCGTACGGCAAGTGTGCGCCGTCGTACATGACGGAACCGAAACCCAAGTCCACCGCCGCAAGGGCCAGGTCTTCGGATTCTGCATGGTCCAGGTGAAGGGCAACGGGCACCGCAGCGGAGCGGGCGATTGCCAGGGCTGCCGAGGCGATGGGTTCGAGTCCGCCGTGGTACTTGGCGCAGTTCTCGGAAATCTGCAGAATTAGTGGGACGCCGGCCGCTTCGGCCCCTGCCACCAAGCCTTCGGCAGTTTCGATGTGGATGATGTTGAACGCACCTTGGCCTGTGCCTGCGTCGGCGGCCCTGTCCATGAGTTCCCGAGTGTTGACCAGGGTCACCGGGTCTCCTTCCATGTCACGATCAATTGGTCCTGGAGTTCCTGGTATCGCGGCGAAATTTCACCTGCGGCAGGCATGAGCACGGCCGCGGCCGACCAGGCGGTGGCGCGGCGAAGGATTTCGCGGGGCTCGGTGATGCCTTCGGCGAGTGCGACGGCGGCAGCCGCCACACCGGCGTCGCCTGCCCCTGTGGGGTTGCCGCTGAGCGCTTCGGGCAGGCGGGCGCTCCAGTAGCCGCCCGGGGCGGCGTGGTCGAAGGCAAGCATGCCGTCCGCGCCGGCGCTGACGAGGACCGTGCGGGCACCCATGTCGATCAGAGCGAGGGCGGCTGCTTCAAGGCTGGACTCCCCCGTCGCTTCGGCCAGCTCGTGATGATTCGGCTTGAGGATGTCGGCGCCGGCTTTGGCCGCAGCGATGATCCCGGGACCGGAGGTGTCGATGATGGCCGGGATACCGGCGTCGTGGGCCAGGCGCACCAGCTCCGGGTAGAAGTCCGCCGGAGCGCCCGGCGGCAGGCTTCCCGAACCGACCAGGACGGAGGCCGGCAGGTTGCGGTTACCGCTCACGGCCTCCACCACGGCGATCCGCAGTGAGCGCCAGTCATCCGGTAGAAGGGCCTGGCCCTCCTCGTTGAAGATGGACGTTTCCCCGGCAACAGTGTCCACCAGCGCGATGCTGCGGCGGGTTTCTGCCGCGACTCCCACCAGGGTGTGCGGCACCCCGCTGGTCCACAGTTCGGCGGCAAGGGTCTGCCCTGCCGCACCACCGGTAGGGGCAATGGCGAGCACGGGGTACCCCAACTGGTGGGTGACGCGGGCTACGTTGATGCCCTTGCCACCCGCACGGCTCAAGGGCGTGGGTACCCGGTGGCTGGAGCCCTCGGTGATTCCGTGGACGGTGTAGGTCATGTCGATGGCCGGATTGGGTGTGACGGTAATAATGCGGTTCACGTTGGCTCGCTTCATGGTGTGCCTCCCAAGAGTGCCCGGGCGTTCAGAGCCGCGCCGAGCAAGCCGGCGTCCTGCCCCAGTTGGGCACGGATGAGTTGGGGCCTGCGCTGGAAGTCCAGGATGGCGTCAACCCGTTTGCGGAGTGGCTCGAGCAGCTCGTCGCCGGCTTCAGCCAGGCCTCCGCCGATCACCACGGCTTCTGTACCAATGATGTTCACGCACTGGCAGATAGTGAAGGCCAGAGCATCAACAGCGTCAGCCCAAACACGAACGGCCACGGCGTCTCCCGCGCTTGCCCTGAGCAACACACCGCGCGCACCGTCCACCGGGTTTCCCGATGCCCGGTGGTAACGCCTGGCAATTGCTCCGGCCGAGCCCACTGCTTCCAGGATGGTGGAGCCTGTGACGTCCGGCCCGGCGTCGGGGTCCGGAACCTGGGCGTGGCCGAGCTCGCCGGCGAAACCACCCGCGGTGACCGCCTTGCCACCTGAGAATACGGCTGCAGCAATGCCGGTTCCCACCACCATCACCACAACGTCGTTGAACTCTCTGGACCCTCCAAAGCTGTGTTCAACTGCCGCAGCGGAACGGACATCGTGATCGAACGCAACGGGGATGCCAAGCCGCTTTTCAGCTTCGGCCGTGAATGGGAAGTTGCGCCATCCGAGGTTGGCGGAATAGATGCCCACTCCGGCTACGGAGTCCACGATTCCAGGGACGATGATGCCTGCTGCTTTGGCGGGGGCTTCAGGAAACTCAGAAGCCAACTCCGCTTTAAGCTCTGCAAGCCTGTCCAGGACCGCTTCGCCGGGACGTGCAGGATCCAACGGCGTAGGGACGCGGCGCATGCCCAGGACGATTCCCCGGGCATCCACCAAACCAGCTTTGATGTCTGTCCCGCCAACGTCGAACGAAAGGACCGGTGATTCCGCGGCTCCGAGAACCATGATCGGCTGCCTAGGCTGAGGCGTCGAGGATAACGGAGCGCGTCAGGTTGCGGGGCAGGTCCGGATTCAGTCCACGAACGCGCGCACGCTCCAGGGTGACTTTGTGGACACGTGCAAGTTCAGCCAGCGGGTGCTTATCCGTGTGGATGTAAAGGGCGCCGGTGACGGCCATGTCATTGTCCAAGCCCTCGGGCTGGGGACCAAAAAGCCAGGTGACGCGGCCGGGGGCAGCGATGGAGATGGGGCCGTGGCGGTATTCCATGGCGGGGTAGGACTCGGTCCACCCCTGAACGGCTTCGCGCATCTTCAAGCCGGCCTCGTGGGCCAGTCCAACGGTCCAGCCGGTGCCGAGGAAGGTAAATTGCTCGGCATCCAAGAGTTCCTGGGAGACCGGCGCAGCCACCGCATCACGGGCATCATCGATTGCCTTTGCCACGTCGATGCCAAGGCTGGTCAGCATGTAGACCAGCGCCGTGGTGGCGAAGCGGGTCTGCACCACGGAGCGTTCATCGGCGTACGGGAGGCCCACCACGGCGTCTGCCAGCTCGACAATTGGCGAGGAGGTGTCGCCAATGACGGCCACGGTGGGGACAATCCCCTTCAACCCGGCCAGAATCTCCAGCACCTCAGTTGTGGTACCTGACCGGGTAATGGCCACGACGGCGTCGTACTGGCGATCGGCGCTGTTGCTGTTCAGGAAAGCCTCTGACGCGGCGAACGCATCCGTGACCCCTTTGCCGGCGAATTCGCGGGCAAAAGCGTAGCTCTGGGCCATAAACCATGATGTGCCACAACCGATGACGGCAACGCGCTTGCCGTCCGCCGGGAGTAACTGCTCCGTACGAGCCTGCTCCACGGCGCGCTGCCAAACCTCGGGTTGGGAAACCAGCTCTTCTTCCATGAAGGCACCCAGTGTGTTCTCGCTCATCGTGTGTTTCGCTCCCGCTCAGCTTAATGACGTTTTCTGATCTATAGAAACACTAAACGATCATTTTCGATCTAACAAGGATCATTGGTGCGCTGAGACTGCTCATTATTTGCGCGTCAACGGCGGGCAGCGTGAACCCCCAAAGCAAGAGGGGCCGCGTTCCAACCGGAACACAGCCCCTCTTTCTCGTCTATGACTCTGTCCTTAGACAGCCCGCACGCCGGCCCGCCACACCGCATGAGTCAACGGAATCCCGGGGCGGTACGCCAGATGCGTGGCCGACGGCGCCTTCAGCATGTGCAAATCTGCGCGATGTCCGACGGCGAGCGAACCCACCGCCCGTTCCCCGTCGACGTCGTTCCCTGACTCCCGGCCCAACGCCAAAGCGCCGCCAAACGTCGCCGCGCGGACGGCTTCGTGGACGCTCAAGTGCATCTGCAGCACAGCCGTCGTCACACAGAAGGCCATGGAGCTGGTGTACGAGGTCCCCGGGTTGCAGTTGGCCGCAAGGGCAATCTGTACGCCCGCGTCGATCAGTTCACGGCCGGGAGCCAACGGCTGGCGCGTGGAAAGGTCGCAAGCGGGAAGGCACGTGGCCACCGTACCCCGCGCGCCCGTTCCGGAGGCCGCATCCCACCCGGCCCACGTTTCCGCGAGCGCCTGGACATCCTTATCCGAAAGGTAGTTCACGTGGTCCACGCTTGCAGCCGCAAACTCAACAGCCAGCGCCACGCCCGGGCCCTCCCCGAGCTGGTTGCCGTGGACCCTGAGGCCCAGACCGGCGTTGCGGGCAGCAGTGAGGACCCGACGCGACTGATCCTCCGTGAACGCACCCCGCTCGCAGAAGACATCAGCCCAGCGGACATACGGCAGTACGGCGTCCAGCATGGGGCCACACACCAGGTTTGTATACTCCTCAGGATCGGAGCCGCTGGGAACCAGGTGCGCGCCAAGGTAGGTCACCTCGTCCACTTCAGCTGCTGCGATGCGGGCGCTGCGGGCCTCGTTCTCCACGTCCAGCCCGTAACCTGTCTTGCTCTCCAAGTACGTGGTACCTTGCGAAACTGCCTCAGCCACCCGGTCCCGCACAAGGCGCGTAAGTTCGTCGTCGCTGACGCTGCGCGTGGCCCCCGTGGTGACGGCGATCCCACCAGCGCTGTAACTTTCACCAGCCATTCGGGCCTCGAACTCTGCAGTGCGGTCCCCCGCGAAAACGAGATGCGAGTGCGAATCCACCCACCCGGGCAGGACGGCGCGGCCCTCCGCGTCGATCCTTTCGTCAGCGGCAGGGGCGTCTTTACTGGCCCCCAACCAAGCAATGCGCTCGCCGTCGATCACGATGGCGGCGTCCTTGAGGACAAGGTGCTCCAGGTCCTGGGTCATCAGTTCACCAATGTTGGTGATGAGGGTAGTGGTTGGATTGGTTGCGCTCATGACCCTATTGTTCAGCGTCGGATGGACCAGCGTACGGCCGCGAGCTGCTCCGCTGTCCGGGATTCCGGACTGTCGGCCTTCACCTCGCCGAGGATCAGTGCGGCGGCCAGCTCGGCGATGGCGGAGGATGTTTGAAAACCGTAGCCCCCTTGACCGGCAAGCCAGAAGAAACCCGGCGCTTCGGCGTCGAAACCCACTACCGGGATTCCGTCCGCAGCTTCTGTCCTGAGGCCCGTCCACGCACGGTCCACGGAGCGGATTCCAAGGGTGGTGACCGTGTTGAGTTTGTCGATCAATGTCTCCACGTCCCCGGCGTAGGGTTTGGCGTCTTCGGCTCCGCTGGGCACGGTTTCCGACGGCGAGATCAGCACCTGATGGCCCTCGGCGCGGAAATAGAACGTATCGTCAGCGGCGCACACCATGGGTGTTTCCGGCGTCAGCGGGTTCTCCACGTTCACGATCGCCGCAGTCCGTCTGTACGGCTGAAGCCCCAGCTTTTCCACGCCGCTGATAACGGCCAGTTCATCGGCCCACGCACCTGCAGCATTAACCACGACGCCGGACTGGAAGCCTTCGGTGCCGGCGCCGAGCTGCCAGCCACTCCCGAGCCGCTGGGCAGAATGCACCTTGGCGCCCGTGATGATGTCCACGCCCGCAGCTTCCGCGGTCCGTCGGTGTTGCTCGAGCAGCAACGGTGCATTGCAACCGAAGGAGCCACTATCCAGCCCTGCTGCCGTGAAGGAGTCCGGGTTGAGGGCCGGGCAAAGACGCATGGCTTCATCGTGAGTGATGGGATGCATGTTGCCGCTTGCCTCGGCCCGGACGGTTTCCTCGTCACCTACCAACATGAATCCGCGCGGTGTCAGGATCGGAGTTCCTGCCTCCGCGTCCCGCGCGGCCAGCATGTCGAGTGTGCGGATGGTCAGATCCTGGACCACGGCCGGACCGTAGCTGGGGATCAGTTGCCGGGCAGACCGTGAAGAAGTGTGGAAAGCCAGTGACTGTTCAGCCTCGACAAGGGCCACAGTGCACTTACCCGCGAGAGCAGCCGCCAAGGACAGTCCACCGATGCCACCGCCAACGATTACCACGTCATAATTCGAAGCCATGGCTCCATCCTGACAGACCGGGCGCTCTCTCACCTCCCAAGCCCTTCACCCGGACCCTCTCTCACTTTCATCAAGAAAGCGAGAGAGGGCCGGCCGGAAACCCGAGGGACGTGAGAGAGGGCCGGCCGGAAACCCGAGGGACGCGAGAGAGGGTTGGCTAGGCGACCGCGGCGCGACTCTTGACGAACGCCTGAACGCACGCTTCGACGTCGTCCGTGCTGTGCGCAGCGGAGAGCTGCACGCGAATGCGGGCCACACCTTTCGGCACCACCGGGAAGCTGAAGGCCGTGACGAAAACGCCGTTGTTGAGCATTTCGTCGGCAACCTTTGCAGCAACTACCGCATCGCCGAACATCACGGGGATGATGGCGTGTTCGCCCTCGAGGAGTTCGAAGCCTTCTTCGCTCATTCGGCGACGGAACAGCGCTGCATTCTCGAACAGGCGCGTACGGAGTTCGCCGGACTCCTGCACGAGCTCGATCGCCTTGATGGTTGCCGCAACGATGGCCGGGGCAAGCGAGTTGGAGAACAGGTACGGGCGCGCCTTTTGGCGGAGCATCGCCACGATTTCGCCGCGGCCGGAAACGTAACCACCCGAGGCGCCGCCGAGTGCCTTGCCGAACGTACCGGTGTAGATGTCCACGCGCCCTGAAACGCCGGCGTGCTCCGGGGTGCCCGCGCCGGTGGGTCCCATGAAGCCGACGGCATGGGAGTCGTCCACCATGACCAGCGCGTCGTGCTTCTCGGCGAGGTCGCAGATGGCCTCAAGCGGAGCGAGGTACCCATCCATGGAGAAGACGCCGTCCGTGACGATGATTTTCCGTCGGGAGCCCTCGGCCTCAATTAGTTTGGCTTCGAGGTCTGCCATGTCCTGGTTGGCGTAGCGGAAGCGCTTGGCCTTGCTCAGGCGGATGCCGTCGATGATGGACGCGTGGTTCAGGGAGTCCGAGATGATGGCGTCCTCAGGACCGAAGAGGGACTCGAACACGCCGCCGTTAGCGTCGAAACAGCTGGAGAAGAGGATGGTGTCCTCGGTTCCCAGGAACTTGGAGACCCGGGCCTCAAGCTCCAGGTGCAGGTCCTGGGTTCCACAAATGAAACGCACGGACGCCATGCCGAAGCCGCGCTCGTCCATGGCGGACTTCGCGGCAGCAATGATGTCCGGGTGGTCAGCCAGGCCAAGGTAGTTATTGGCGCAGAAGTTCAGGACCTTGTTGGCCGGCTCGCCGAGCTGGCCCGCTGCGATATGGCTGGCCTGGGGGGAATCGATGTGGCGTTCGGTCTTGAAGAGTCCGGCGCTGCGGATCTCGTCCAGTTCGCCCTGCAGTTGGTCTTTGATGGCTGAATACATGGTGCTCCTAAAGTCTTTGGGATCCGGTGAGTTCGGTCCGGTTACAGTTCGGTCCAGTCGAGGACCACTTTGCCGCCGGTTCCGTTGCGGGCGATTTCGAAGCCCTTTTCCCAGTCGGCTGCGGACAGCTTGTCTGTGACGACGGCGGAGATGCTGCGGTGCAGCACGGGGTTGGAGGACAGCATGGCGCTCATGGCGTACCAGGTCTCAAACATTTCACGACCGTAGATGCCCTTGAGCGTGAGCATGTGGGTTACTACCTTGCCCCAGTCGATGTCGATGGACTGGCTGGGTAGGCCCAGCATGGCGATGCGGCCGCCGTGGTTCATGTTGTCGATCATCTCAGGCAGTGCCGTGGGGTGTCCCGACATTTCAAGTCCGATGTCGAAGCCTTCGCGCATGCCCAGTTCCTGCTGCGCTTCGCGAACGCGCATCTTTGAAACGTCCACGGCGAGGTCCACGCCCATCTGGCGTGCCAGTTCCAAGCGCGGTGCGGACACATCCGTGATGGCGATCTTGCGGGCACCGGCGTGCCGGGCGACGGCGATGGCCATCAGGCCGATGGGACCTGCACCGGTGATGAGAACGTCTTCGCCGACCAGCGGGAAGCTCAGTGCGGTGTGGACGGCATTGCCGAAGGGGTCGAAGATGGCGCCGAGCTCAGGGGTGACTGACTCGTCGTGGTGAACCCAGACATTGGTTTCCGGGATGACGACGAATTCGGCGAAGGCACCATCGCGCTGCACGCCGACGGAGACGGTGTGGATGCACATCTGGCGACGTCCGGCACGGCAGTTGCGGCAGATTCCGCACACCACGTGGCCTTCGCCGGAGACCCTGTCCCCTACCTTGACGTCACGGACGTCCTCGCCGATTTCCACTACTTCGCCATAGAACTCGTGTCCGGCAATGAGGGGCGTTTCGATGATGCCCTGTGCCCAGGCGTCCCAGCTCTGGATGTGGAGGTCGGTACCGCAGATACCGGTGGTCATCACACGGATTTTGACGTCATTGGGGCCCGCTTGGGGCTCTGGACGTTCGACGAGTTCGAACCCTGCGTGGGGTCCGGATTTGTAGAGAGCCTTCATGGAATTCCTCACTGCCGGGCTGCTTCAATGCTGCTGAATCCATTAGAGCCCCGCGCACGATTTAGCACAACTAGAATCTTCTCAATCAACGATTTAGGATTTGCTAATGGAAATTCATCAGTTGCAGATGCTTCGCGAACTCGGCGATTTGGGAAGCGTCAAGGCCGTCGCTGAGACATTGATGGTCACACCATCGGCAGTTTCACAACAGCTTGCCCTGCTACAGAAATCCGTGGACGTGCCGTTGACGCGCAAGGAAGGCCGCGCTCTGGTGCTCACGGATGCAGGCCGCGTCCTCGCCGAGGCGGGTGCCGCCGTCGTCAATGCCATGGCAGATGCGCGGGCTGCGATCGGCGCCTATCACGACGCTCCCGACGCGCCGGTGAGCGTCAGCGCGTTTCACAGCGCGGGGCAGGCGCTGTTTGCGCCGTTGGCGGCGCTGTTGGCGTCCGACGGCGGGGAGTCGCCTCGCCTGCGGCTGTCCGATGAGGATGTGGCCCAGGAGGATTTCCCGGGGTTGGCTGCCCGTTACGACCTTGTTTTGGCACACAGAATGGACAACAGCCCGTCCTGGCCGGAAGACAAGGTAGCAGTGATTCCACTCGCCGACGAGCCTTTGGACATCGCGCTTCCAGCGGATCACCCGCTGGCAAACCGGCGCGAAGTGGAGCCGTCCGACGTCGTGGGTGAATCCTGGGTGACCAGCCGCGACGGCTACTCCCCTGCGGACGTCCTTGCCGCCGTCGTTGCCGTCAGTGGACGGCCGGCAGAAGTACTGCACCGCATTAACGACTATTCGACCGTGGCTGCGCTGGTGTCTGCCGGTGGCGCGATCGGGCTGCTGCCGCGGTTCACGGCACGCCGCGTGTTGGACGCCGGAGTGGTGCTGCGTCCGCTGTCCGGGGTGAATTCGGTCCGCAAGATCGACATCCTGGCCCGGCCGGAAACGCTCAAACGGAAATCGGTCATGACGGTTTGCGAGTCACTTCAAACCGTCATGACCGAGCTTATCGAGCTATCCAGTCCCCGCTAGTCGCGGACGAGGGCGGGCTGGCCGGCGTCGAAGTACTCCACTAGTTCGGCCGGGAGCTCCGGTACCTCGCGGGCCGAGCCGTCACCGCGTAGGGATTCTGCCGCGAGGATGCCCGCCACTACCGCCTGCCGCGCTGCAATCGGGCTTGTCTGGGTCTGGCCGCCGTCGGAGGCAAAGCGCAGGAATTCCTCGATCAACCGGGGATCCGCGCCGCCGTGGCCACCTTCGCCGTCCTGAATGGTGATGACCTCGTCCGGCGCCGCATACCCGGACGTCCGGCTCGTCCACACGTTGATGGTTTCTCCCGGTCCATCGCCAAGGTTCTCGATCCGGCCCTTGGTGCCGATGACGGTGTAGTTCCGCCAGTAGTCCGGCGTGAAGTGGCACTGCTGGTAGCTGGCCAGGACGCCGTTATCCAGCACCATGTTCATCATGGAAATGTCTTCTACGTCAATCACCTCCGCCAGGTCCTTCTGCTCGGTGGGCGGCCAGTTGTCCATGGAGAACCAGTCCCCCATGCGCTTGCCCGCGTTGTTGCTGCGGTTGGCCACGTCGCCGTAGACCGCAAGATCTCCGACGGCGGCAACGCGCTGGGTGTATCCGCCGGCCAACCAGTGGATCACGTCGATGTCGTGGGCACCTTTTTGGAGGAGAAGGGACGTGACGTTGGCGCGCTGGGCGTGCCAGTCCTTGAAGTAGTAGTCTCCCCCGTGACCCACAAAGTGGCGGCACCAGACCGCTTTGACATCGCCGATCCTGCCGTCCTCGATCAGTTTGCGCATCTGGACCACCACGGGCATGTGGCGCATGTTGTGGCCGACGTACAAACGAGTCCCGGTCTCGTAGGCGGTCTTCAGGATCAGGTCCGCAGCCTCCACTGTGATGTCCAGAGGCTTCTCGCAGAAGGTGGGGATGCCCGCCTTAAGCGTTCGGACAGCGACGGCGGCGTGCTGGTTATCGGGGGTCAGGACCAGGACAGCGTCGATCCCGCTGCTCAGCAGTTCCTCAAGATCCCCCGTGACGCGGGCCGATGGGATGCGTTCAGCGGCGTCTGCCCGGCCACGTTCACTGAGGTCACAAACAACAGTGACCTCCGAGCCGTGGCCCGGCTTGTGGGCGTGCTTCCACAGCCCTGAACGCAGGCCGAAACCCACGATGCCGACCTTCAAATCCTTTTCCATGGTGTGCAATTTCCTTCTGCTGTTCTTAGTAAAGTCTGGTTGCGGCGCTGCGGTGCGGGGCCGATTCGCGCACGAACAAGTGCCAGGGGAAGTCGAGGACGCCGGGCGACTCCGGCGCGGTGTGACCTGTTGCCCGCCGAAGGAGCAGCCGGGCGAGCTTGTCGAAGAAGTCGACGGGGCCGACGGTGCTCAGCGACGGTGACATCCGTTCGCCCTCCACGGTGTTGCCTACGCCGATGATGTCCACGTCAACGCCGACAGCAAGCCCCAGGCGTTGGGCGGCATTGATGGCGCTGACTGCTGCATAGTCCGTGGTGGCATAGATGGCGGTAGGACGGTCCGGCATGCTGAGCAGCCGGGTTGCCGCAGCGTATGCCCCCGCGCTGGTGCCGTCGAACAGGCCAACATAGTCGTCCTGTTCCTTGATCTTCGCCGCGGCCAAAGCATCCGAATAGGCCCGATACCTTGTCCCACCAGAGGTGCCCGCTGCCGTAGCCGGGGTCAGGCAGGCAATCCTCCGGTGGCCGTGGAGCAGATGCTCCACGGCCATGCGGCAGCCGGGTCCGGCGATGGAGCGGATGACATCGAAGCCCTCCGACTCCAAAGCTTCGTCAAAGACCACCAGCGTGGTGCCGTGCTCGGCGAGCTTGCCCAGGGCTTCCCGCTGATCAGGACGGACTGCGTCCACGAACACAGCATCGGCGTTGTGCGTGCCGAGCACTTTGACCCAATCGGCGTCACCCAGGATCATCGGTGTGATGCCCAGCGGGACCGCTGCCTTCTGAACGGCCTCGATGACGGACAGCGACCACGGATCGGACAGCATGGTCAACGACAGGATCACAGTGTTTGTGCGTCCCGTCCGGATGGCCCGGGCGGCCTGATTGGGGCGATAGCCAAGCCGCTCCGCAGCGGCCTTGACCTTTTCCGCCGTCGGATCCGACACTCCCGGCCCGCCATCACCGCGGCGACCCGACAACACGTAGGAGACCGTGGCTGTGGAGACGCCCGCCAGTTCGGCCACCATGCGGATGGTTGGCCTGACGCCCGTGCTGCCCGCTTTTGCCATGGTTCCCCCTGCTGTGTTCTTCGTCTTTGCGTGTTGGTTCGTTATTGGTTTGAGGCTAGCTCCTGAATACCGGCGCGTTGGGGTCCAACGCGGCCTGGTACTCGTCGCGCATCTTGTCGCCGCCTTCGCTCTTCCAGCGCTTGACCGCGTCCTTGAGTTCGTCAATCTTGGCGCGGCCGGTAATGATGTCAACCACTTTGTCGCGCAGCTGCTTGGTGATCTTGGCGCCCACCTTCGCGTTGGTGTCGGAGTAGGAACCGTTGGTGGGGTTGCGCCACGCGAACTCGAGCAGCTTCTCTTCCTGCTGGCTGACGTACCGTGTGTCGTCGTCGAAACCAGGGTTGAAGATGACGTTCTCCGGGCTGGACATGATGTTCAACGCTGATACAAGGCCGGGCGCATTGGTGGCTCCCGTCTCGGTGCGTGCAGGGTTGCCGGAGGCATCGATGGTGTAGTCCTGGCCCAGCTCGCCGAAGTTCTTTTGCATGTACTCCACCGTGCCGAACGGTGCCGACAGGTAGTTGATCAGGGCCAACAGCTCGCGAATCTTGCCCTCTTCAGCCTTCTTGAACGGGGTGAAGCCCACCGTGCCGTAGCCCATGTCGTACACAGGCTTGACCTTGCCATCGGCGCTGAACGGAATCAGGATGTCGAACTGGACGTCCTTGTTAAGGGCGCGGTAACTGCGGATGTCATGCGGGCCGCTGACCACCTGCGCCGCAACGCTGCCATTGGCAACGCGGGAACGGATGTCCGTGGCCTTGGAGTCAGGGTAAAAGACGCCCGCTGCGAACATCTTGGCGGTGAACTCCACGCCCGCCATGTACTCGTCCGTCTCATAAAGGTGGGTCAGGGTGCGGTCCTTGTTGACCGCCCAGCTGTTCGGGGCGCCAAACCATTCGGTGACCATGTGGAGGGCGTTGATGTAGGCCGGTTCCAGCGCGTACTTCTGGTCGCCCGGGCGGGTCAGCTCCTTGGCCTTCTCCAGGAATTCGTCAGCACTGCCGGCCGCAAAGCCACCTACCTGCGCCCAGACATCGTGGTTGCCCACATACACCTGACCGAAGGGGGTGCTGGGGATGGGAGCTCCCCAGATCTTGCCGTTCACGACGGCGGTCTTCCAGGAATCGGGCTTAAGTGCGGCCAGGTTGGGGTACTCAAGGACAGCGTCACCGGAGAGATACGGCGTCAGGTCCTGGAACTTGGCTTCGAGCATTGGACCGACGTTGGGGATGCCTTGGTTCGGCGGAACCCACATCATGTCCGGAAGATCGTTGCTGGCCAGGACCGTGGCGAACTTTGCCGGGTACCCGTCTCCGATGTCTTCGGCTATTTGGAGCTCCAAGTCGCCACCGAGCTTGGCGTTGAGGCGCTGCCAGAAAGGGTTGTCCTTCAGTCCCGGGCTCATGGTGTCGAAGGTTTCGGTCAGGCCGGTGACCTTGCCCTTGAGCGGCGGCGTCTTGACGGACTGCACAGCCGTAGGCAGTTTGAAGTAGCCGGCCTGGAGGCCCTTGGCGTTGCCCGCGATGTCCGGGGTGACGCCGGTGAATTCCTTGTACGTTGGCAACTTGACCGACGCGGAGGCAGCGGCGCCTCCGTTGCTCGCGGCTCCGCCACCACCGCAGGCGGACAAACCTGCAGCGGTCACGGCCAGGCCAGCAAGGCCAAGGAAACCGCGGCGGCTGAATCCAGCCTGAGAGGTAGTGCTCGTCATGGCATAACCCTTTCTGGTTACTTGCTTCATTTCTGACTTTTGAGTGATGGGTTCTTTGGGGTTTGGGTGCTTTTGTGTGCCGCTAGCCCTTGACGGCGCCGGTGATGACGCCCTTGGCAAAGTGCTTTTGGAGGAACGGGTAGACCATCAGGATCGGGACAAGTGCCACCACCACCACGGCCATCTGGATGGACTGCGGCGGCGGAGTGGTGGTGATTCCCAGCTGGTCCGCTGCGCCACTGCCCTGGACCACGAAGTTACGGAGCAGCAGCTGGATGGGCCACTTGCTGTGATCGTTGATGTAGAGCAGGGCGTTGAAGAACGAGTTCCAGAACCCGACCGCGTAAAACAGCCCGACGACGGCAATCACCGCTTTGGACAACGGCATCACGATGCGCCACAGGATTTGCCAGTCGTTGGCGCCGTCGATCCTGGCACTTTCGATCAGTTCACCCGGGATGTTCATGAAGAACGAACGCATCACCACAAAGTTGAAGGCCCCAAAGATGCCGGGGAGGATCAGCGACCAGAGGGAGTCCAGCAGGCCGAGCTGACGGATCATGAGGAAGGACGGGATGAGGCCGGGTGCGAACAGGAGGGTGAACAGGACTGCCAGGACAACCGGCCGGCCGAAGAGGACCGAGCGGCTGGTGGCGTAGGCCATGGTGATGGTCACGAACAGCGCCAGGATGGTGCCTACTGCGGTGACCAACATGCTTACGCCGAGTGACTGCAGGACCATGGGGCCTTTGAAAATGGTGGCGTAGGCCTCCAGGGTGGGACGTTCGGGCCACAGTACGAAGCCTCCGGCTTTCACGAGCTGTTCCGTGTCCGCCAGCGACGTCGAGACCACCAGCAGAATGGGCGTGAGGATGGACAAGCTGAAGACAATCAGGACTACCGCTTTGACCGTTTGATACAGGGCGGAAGGCTTTTCCTTCCACACGGGGCGCTTGGGGTTGTAGCTAAGCTCCCGGGGTTTCTTGGTGAAGAGTGTTGTTGCCATGGGGTTCTCCTTGTGCGGCAGGCGCGCGGGTCAGCGTGGTGTTCAGCGCACTTGTTTTGCGAAGATTCCGTCTTCGCCGAAGCGGTGGGCAAGTTTGTTGGCGCCGTAGATCAGCAGGGCGCTCACTACGCCCTTGGCCAGGCCGGCTGCCGCGCCTGAGCTCCAGCCGCCTCCCACTACGCCGGTGTAGTAGGTAAAGGTGTCCAGTACTTCCGCGGCTCCTGCTCCCACGGCATCCCGCTGCAGGATGAACTGTTCAAATCCGACCGAAAGGATGTCGCCGATGCGAAGGATCAGAAGGAGGACGATCACGGGCCTGAGGCCGGGCAGGGTGATGTGCCACATCCTGCGCCATCGTCCCGCGCCGTCAGCCGCTGCAGCTTCGTAGAGCGAGGCATCAATGCTGGCCAACGCAGCGAGGAAGATGATCATGGCCCAGCCGGCGTCTTTCCAGATCATTTGGACCACCACCATCACCGGGAACGTCTCGGGGTTGGTCATGAACGGTATGGGCTCCATGCCCCAGTCCCTCAGAAGGTTGTTCACGAAGCCCGCACCGCCGAGCATCTGCTGGAAGAACGCGATCACCAACACCCAGGAAAGGAAGTGCGGCAGATAGGCGATACTTTGGAAGATCCGCCGAACCCGGGTGCTGATCAGTGAATCAACAATCAGCGCCAAAACCAACGGCACGGGGAACAGGAAGACCAGCTGCCAGGCGGCGAGGTACAGGGTGTTCCAGAAGGCGTGAACGAAGTCCGGATTGCCGAAAAGGTCTACGAAGTTCTGCCAGCCGACCCACAGGCTGTCGCCGATGCCCAGATAGGGCTGGTAGTCCTGGAACGCGATGACGTTGCCCAGGATGGGGATGTAGAAGAAGAGCAACAGGAAAGCCACACCCGGGAGCATCATGAGCAGCATCTGTTTGTCGCGTCGCAGACGGGACCGGAAACTTTGCTGCGGGACCTTGCTCCTCTTCCGCTTCTTCGGACCGGATCCGGAGGCGTTTCCGCCCGGCGGGCCCGGGACTCGGCGAGCTTCGGGCAATGCCGGAGCCTGTTCCGTCGTCGAGTTCATGCTGTCTCCTCAAGTGCTGAGCCGAAACCACTGATGTGATCCAAGCCACGCTCGTTAACCGTTTAACAAACCATAAGTGACCCGAGTCTCTCTTTGCAAGATGATGATCGAAACTGCCCGCAGAAATCACTTTTAATCACGCTGCGCCTGTGAGGCTGCCCCATGCCCGCACCCGTTGCCGCCGATCGCCCCTGTAAGAACGGGTGCGCCGGCGGAAAAGGGTGCGCCACCGGAGTTCACGTGGTGCCGCACGCGGAAACGCGCCCGAGGGGTTGGGCGGGAGCGCGTGGCAGGCTGCGGGACCCCGCTAAAGTACTAACAGGTGGAAATCAGACAGAAGGTTGAGATGGCAGATTGCTGTAGCCCCGGTGCCGCCGCCCGGGCGCACTCCGAGCCGGGGCTGGGACTCCCCCTTCGAATGGCCGGCGACCATCCGAAGGCGCGCACCGCCGTCGAACCTTCCGCCGCCAGCGGTGCCCCACAGGCAGGAGACGTCGAGATTCCCGCGGGAACCTTCGCCATGGGCGATCCGTTCAACGAGGGCTACGGCGACGACGGCGAGTCGCCTGTGCACGAAGTGTCCGTCTCAAAATTCAGGGTCAGCGCCACCACCGTAACCAATGAAGAGTTCGCTGGGTTCGTCGACGCCACCGGCTACCGCACCGAGTCGGAAACCTACGGAACGTCAGCAGTGTTCCACCTTGCCGTGAAGGCAGATGCACGCGACATCCTCAACAGGGTCAACAACGTCCCGTGGTGGCTCAACGTCCGTGGAGCCGACTGGGCGCACCCGTCCGGACCACTCTCCAGCTGGGCGGACATCCCCGACCATCCTGTCACCCATGTTTCGCACAACGATGCCTTGGCGTACTGCCAATGGGCCGGCCGCCGCCTGCCCACGGAAGCCGAGTGGGAATACGCGGCCCGCGGCGGGCTGTCCGGGCAGCGCTACCCTTGGGGAAATGACCTGCACAACGATGCGTCCAACCAAGCCGCTCATAACTGCAACATTTGGCAAGGGGAATTCCCGTCCCGCAACACGATCGACGACGGTTACCTCACCACCGCGCCCGCCAAGTCATTCCGCCCCAACGGCTACGGGCTGTACCAAACCAGCGGAAATGTCTGGGAGTGGTGCAGCGACTGGTTCCTGCCCAAGTACTACAAGACGTGCCTGGCACAAGGAACGGTGGAGAACCCGCAGGGGCCCAGCGTCGGCCGGGGAAGGGTCATGCGCGGCGGCTCCTACCTCTGCCACGACTCATACTGCAACCGCTACCGCCTCGCAGCGCGGAGCTCAAACACGCCGGACTCCGCCAGTGGCAACCTGGGCTTCAGGACTGTGGCGCTCTAAAACTTGGGGCCGTGGCCGCGCTTTGGTCCGTGACCCTTGACGCCCGCCGGCAGCTCTCCTGACACGATCTTTGTTGCTGCCACGGCGTCGCCGTCCTTGGCGCCGCTGACCCGCACTTTGTCACCGGCTTTGAGGTCGGCAACAGTGGCAGCAGGCAGCGAAGGCCTGCCCCTGCCGTTCCTGAGCTCGGCAGGGTCGGCGGGGACCTTGGTGATCCGCGTATCCGCGGTGATCGCATAGCGTTGCGTGTAGCCGTCTTCGCTCTTCACGGTCACCTCGGTGCCACTCACCGATTCGATGGTTCCGGCTTGCGTCAGAACCGTGCGGTAGCTCCCGTCCTGCTGCTTCACTACGTGTTCGCCGTGGATAGCCTGGCCGCGCCCTTCGGTGGACTTGGCATTCACGGATGCCGACGGGCCGGGGGAAGCGGAAGTGCTCGACGGCGAAGGGCTGGGTTGAGTGCCCGCCCACACAGCGGCGGCCCCGCCGCCGGTCAATGCGACAGCGATCCCGCCCGCGAGGAGGCCCTTACGAAGGCCTGGTGTGAGAGTGGCCATGCATCCATTGTGCGCCCTCTCCAAACAAAAGTAGCCCGCAGTTGTGGCTGTTCTGAGCTTTCCAACAACCACAACTGCGAGCTACATGGGCATCAAACTGCGGGGTTTAGCCCTCGACGCCGAGCTTCTCCAGGATGAGTTCGCGGACGCGTCCGGCGTCTGCCTGGCCACGGGTGGCCTTCATGACGCCGCCAACAATCGCGCCAATGGCCTGGACCTTGCCGCCACGGATCTTTTCAGCCACATCCGGCTGTGCTGCGAGGGCGGCGTCGATGGCTTCCAAGAGCGGACCGTCGTCGGACACAACGGCGAGGCCGCGCTTCTCGACGATTTCCTCGGGAGTGCCTTCACCGGCGAGCACGCCGTCCAGGACCTGGGTGGCCATCTTGTTGTTGATCTTGCCGTCTTCAACCAGCTTGTTCAGCTCCACAATGACCTGGGGCGTAACACCAAGCTCCGAAGGATCGACGTCCGCAACCTTGGCGCGGCCCACGATCTCGCCCATCCACCACTTGCGGGCGACATCCGCGGACGCACCTGCTGCGATGGTTTCCTCGATGGAATCCATGACGCCGGCGTTCACAACGTCGCGGAACTCGAGATCCGAGTAGCCCCAAGCTTCCTTGAGGCGCTTGCGGCGCTCGGCCGGGGGCTCGGGAAGGGTGGCGCGAAGTTCCTCTACCCACTCACGGGAGGCAACGACGGGAACCAGGTCCGGCTCTGGGAAATAGCGGTAATCGTCAGCGTCGGACTTGGGCCGGCCCGACGTCGTCGAACGTGTGTCCTCGTGCCAGTGCCGTGTCTCCTGGATAACCGGCTCGCCGGAGTCAAGGACGGCAGCGTGGCGCTGGATCTCGTAACGGACGGCGTGTTCGACGGCGCGCAGCGAGTTCACGTTCTTGGTCTCCGAACGGATGCCGAACCTTTCCCGGCCGTGCGGGCGCAGGGAAACGTTGGCGTCGCAGCGGACGTTGCCGCGCTCCATCTTGGCATCGGAAACACCAAGGTTCTTCACGATCTCGCGGACTGCAGCGACATATGCCTTGGCCAGCTCAGGCGCACGGCTACCGGCGCCCTCGATCGGCTTGGTGACGATTTCAACCAGCGGTACACCGGAACGGTTGTAGTCCACCAGCGAGTAGTCGGCGCCCTGGATGCGGCCCGCGGCGCCACCCATGTGGGTCAGCTTGCCGGCGTCCTCTTCCATGTGGGCGCGTTCGATCTCCACGCGGAAGACCGTGCCGTCCTCAAGCTCGATGTCGAGGTACCCGTCGTACGCGATCGGTTCGTCGTACTGCGATGTCTGGAAGTTCTTGGGAGTGTCCGGGTAGAAGTAGTTCTTCCGGGCGAAGCGGCAGGACTCGGCGATTTTGCAGTTAAGGGCAAGGCCGATCTTAATGGAGGACTCCACGGCCGTCTTGTTCACAACGGGCAGGACGCCGGGCATGCCCAGGTCCACCTCATTGACGTTGGTGTTCGGCTCGTCGCCAAAAACGTTCGGTGCGGAGGAGAACATCTTGGTCTTGGTGTTGAGCTCCACGTGGACCTCGAACCCCAGGACAGGATCGTACTTCTCCATGGCCTCTTCGAAGCTCAAGGTTGCATCGACGGACATTAGTTGGAACCTCCGGCGGTGGTTGTGGCAGAACCGAGGACAGGCGCCTGCGCAAGCATCGGGCCGCCCCACTTCTCTTCAAGGATGGATTCGAGGACAGCACCTACGCGGTACAGGCGGGCGTCCTGGCGGGCAGGAGCCAGCAGCTGGATCCCCACGGGCAGGCCGTCTTCGTCAGCCAGGCCGCCCGGCAGGGAGAGGCCCGGGATGCCGGCAAGGTTGGCCGGGATGGTGGCGACGTCGTTCAGGTACATCGCCAGCGGATCGTCCAGCTTCTCCCCCAGCTTGAACGCCGTAGTGGGCGCTGTGGGCGAGATGAGGACATCGGCTTTGGCGAACGCAGCGTCGAAGTCGCGCTGGATCAATGTACGGACCTTCTGTGCTGAGCCGTAGTACGCATCGTAGTAACCGGCGCTCAACGCGTAGGTACCCAGGATGATGCGTCGCTTCACTTCGTCGCCGAACCCGGCGGCACGGGTGGCACCCATGACGCGCTCGATGGTCATGGGACCATCCTTGGGGAGGACGCGCATACCGAAGCGGACGCCATCGAACTTGGCCAGGTTGCTGGACACCTCGGACGGCATGATCAGGTAGTAAGCGCCCAAGGCGTACTTCAGGTTGGGGCAGGAAACCTCGACGATTTCAGCGCCGGCATCCTTTAGTAGCTGAAGGGACTCGTTGAAACGGTTCTCGACGCCGGCCTGGTAGCCCTCGCCGTGAAGTTCCTTGACGATGCCGATCTTCATGCCGGCGACATTGCCCACGCGGGCGGCAGCAACAAGATCGTTGAACGGATCGGTCAGCGACGTGGAGTCAAAGGGGTCGTGGCCGCCGATGACTTCCTGCAACAGGGCAGAGTCCAGCACCGTGCGGGAGACCGGGCCGATCTGGTCCAACGACGATGCCATGGCAATGGCACCGTAACGGGAAACAGCACCGTACGTCGGCTTCACGCCAACTGTTCCGGTGACGGCACCTGGCTGGCGGATCGAGCCACCGGTGTCGGTACCGAGCGCGAGCGGCGCTTCGAAAGCGGCAACGGCGGCAGCAGAACCACCGCCGGAACCGCCGGGAATCCGGTCCAGGTCCCACGGGTTGCGGGTGGGACCATACGCCGAGTGCTCCGTGGAGGAACCCATGGCGAATTCGTCCAGGTTGGTCTTACCCAGGATGGGCATCTTAGCCGCGCGCAGCTTCTTCACCACGGTGGCGTCATACGGGCTGTGCCAGCCCTCAAGGATCTTCGAACCAGCCGTGGTGGGCTGGCCGATCGTGACAATGAGGTCCTTCACTGCGATCGGCACACCAGCGAGGGCGTGCAGCTCCTCAGCAGCGGAACCACCGGCGGCGCGGGCAGCGTCAACCTCGGCTGCAACAGCCAAAGCCTCTTCGCTATTAACGTGCAGGAAGGCGTTAACCTGACCATCGACGTCGGCAATACGGTCAAGATGCGCCTGCGTCACCTCGACGGCGGTAACCTCGCGGGCGGCCAGCTTGGCAGCGAGATCGGCAGCGGAGTGGTGGATGAGTTCGTTCTTCAGCTCAGTCATAGTGATTAGTCCTCATCCAGGATTGCCGGGACCTTGAAACGGTTCTCGTAAGCATCCGGAGCACCGGACAACGCCTGCTCGGCCGTGAACGTGTGGCCCACGACGTCCTCGCGGAACACGTTGGTCAACGGAATGGGGTGTGACGTCGCCGGGACGTCCTCCCCCGCAGCTTCGCTCACGCTCTTTACCGAATCCACAATGACAGCAAGCTCAACAGCCATCCTGTCCAGTTCTTCGGCACTCATTTCAATGTGAGCCAGACGCGCAAGATGCGCGACGTCGTCACGGTTGATCGCAGCCATGGATCTCCCCTGCAAAGTTCAAATGGTTTTCCGAACCAGTCTACTTGGCTTGTGTGTGCCGGTCAGACGCTACACCCGGGAGCCATCCTCCGCGTGCTCGCTCGTTCCTCGCTTAGACGCACGCTTCCGGATGCCTCCCGGCTTTCGCACCTTGTCCCGCACATCAACGCAAAACGAGACAGCAGAGCGGACCATTCGCGCTCTACTGTCTCATTGGGGTTAGGGGCAGGTCAGCCGATGCCGATTGCTCCGGTCAGCATTCCGACTCCGAGCATTACTACCGAGATCACGGCCGTGCGCCAGAGGACCTTCTTGTGGTGGTCGCCCAAGTCCACCTTGGCGAGGGAAACCAGCAGCAGGATCGCAGGAACCAGGGGGCTCTGCAGGTGGAAGGGCTGCCCGGTGATGGAGGCGCGGGCCATGTCCACTGCATCCACGCCGTAGTGCGCGGCGGTTTCGGAAAGGACTGGCAGGACCCCGAAGTAGAAGGCGTCGTTGCTCATGAAGAACGTCATCGGGATGCTGAGGAGGCCGGTGATGACTGCCATGAACGGGCCCATCTCGGCGGGAATAATCTGGACCAGCCACTCCGACATTGCTTTGACCATGCCCGTGCCGTTGAGGACACCGGTGAGGACCGCGGCCGCCATGACCATGCTGACGACGGCCACGATGGACGGCGCGTGGGCGATCAGCTGTGCGCCTTGGTCCTTGACCTTGGGGAAGTTGACCAGCAGGGCGATCGCGGAGCCGACCATGAAGACGAACGGCAGCGGAACGATGTTGGCCACCAGGACCACCATGACCGCGACGGTCAGGCCCAGGTTGAACCAGAACAGCTTGGGTCGCAGCGTTGAGCGGTTGGGGTCAAGGGCAGTGTCAGCCATGGCGGTGTCGTGATCGTCCACCAGCGTGGCCGGGTCTTCAAGAACCGCGACGCCGGAACCTCCGCCGGTGCCCGGCTTGCCTGCGGTTGCGCCGGTGCGGCCAAAGCCGAAGCGACCAGCGCCAAATCCTGAACCCGAACCGGCGGCAAGCAAACCGCCGCGGCCCGTGCCGCCGTCGAACGCTTCCGAAGGATCGGCGACATCGCCCCAGATCTCGGGGGCAGTGGTGCGGAGGCGGTTGCGTTCCTGGAGGCCGAGCAGCCACGCGAAGACCATGACCACCATGAGGCCGACGATCAGTGAAGGCACCATGGGCACGAAGACGTCGTTCACATCAAGCTTGAGCGCGGTGGCTGCCCGGGCTGTAGGGCCGCCCCAAGGCAGGATGTTCATGGTGCCGTTGGCGAGGCCGGCCACACAGGTGAGGACTACCGGGCTCATCTTGAGACGCAGGTATACCGGGAGCATGGCAGCCGTGGTGAGGATGAAGGTAGTGGAGCCGTCGCCGTCCAGGGAGACTGCCGCTGCAAGGATGGCGGTGCCGAGGACAACCTTTGCGGGGTCGTTGCCCAGCTTGCGCAGGATGAACTTCACCAGGGGGTCAAACAGTCCGACGTCGATCATCAGGCCGAAGTAGATGATGGCGAACATGAGGAGCGCGGCCGTGGACGTCATGGACTTCATGGAGTCCATCACCATGTCGCCGATGCCGAGGCCCGCTCCGGCGAAAAGGCCGAAGACGGTGGGGACGATGATCAGCGCCAGTACTGGCGTCAATTTTTTGGTCATGATCAGGACCATGAATACCGCAATCATTGCGAATCCAAGCAAAACCAGCACGGCCGGCTCCTTACTACTGTGAATGGCGCCACGTCGGTGTGATGCGCACTACAGACGATAGGGTGGCGGACGTCACGGGCAGGGGTTTCCGGGAATTGTTGGGAATACTGCTCGTTGCGAACGTTTTGCGCATTGTGCTCAGTGATTCAATGGATCAGGAGGAAAGGAGCAAAGGTGCCGCGCAACAGCCGGGTCAGCATGCGTTTCTCCACCCAAACCCTCCTCCTCCAGTTGGGGGTTGTCCTGCTGGTGGTCCTGCTCAGCGGCACAGTCCACGCTTGGCTGGTGTACGAACGTATTGGCACCGAAGCCGAAAACCAAGCACTCACCCTTGCCAGGACGGTGGCAGCGGACCCTGATATCAGGTCCGGGGTCCAAGCCATCAGCAAAGAAGAGGGAACACCTCCCCCGGACGTCCTCGCCGGCGGCACGCTTCAAGCCGCGGCCGAAGCGGTGCGAGTTCGGACCGGAGCATTGTTCGTGGTGATTACCGATGAAACGGGACTAAGGCTGGCCCACCCGGAGACGGCACGGTTGGGTGAACGCGTCAGCACTGACCCCACCGTGGCACTGGGCGGGAAGGAAATAACCACCCGGAACACGGGAACGCTGGGTCCCTCGGCCGGAGCCAAGGTGCCGGTATACGCGCCGGAAAGCTCCGGCGCCATCGTGGGCGAGGTCAGCGTTGGCTATTCCGTGGAGTCGCTCAGCAAGAGCCTGGCCCGCGACATCATCCCCATTGCGCTCACCGCTGGCGGCGCACTACTGGCCGGTGCTATGGCGTCCTTCCTTCTCCGGCGCAGGCTGCAGCGGCTCACCCTCGGACTGGAACCGGAGGAAATCAGCATCTTGGTCCACGATCAGGTGGCGGTTCTCCAAGGTGTGGATGATGGCGTGATCGGCATCGCCGCGGACGGACGTATCTCTGTGTTCAACGCTGCCGCTGCACGACTCTTGGACATGCCCGATGCCACCGGGCAGGACTGGGCAACCACTGCCGTGCCGGAACAGCTTAAGCAGCTGACGAAACCGGCAGCCCGCGACGCCGAGGCCGTGGAAATCGTGGCGGGCGGCCGCGTTCTGGTGGCCAGCGCGCGCAAAGCCTGGCACCGGCAGGAGGACCTTGGCTGGGTGGTCATGGTGCGTGACCGCACGGAATTGCAGCAGCTCACCCGCCAGCTCGACGCCGTGGGGACCATGTCTACAGCCCTCCGCGCCCAGCGCCACGAATTCGCCAACCAGCTGCACACCATTGCCGGGTTCATGAGCATCGGCCAGCACGAAGCCGCCACGGAGTACTTGGCCCGGATCTCGGCCACCGGTCCGCTGAAGTTCCCCGTGGAGCAGGCCGAACTGCTCCAGGACACGTATTTGCAGGCGTTTGTTGGCGCGAAAAGTGTGGAGGCTTCGGAGCGCGGCGTGGCCCTCCGCATCGGACCCGAAACACTGGTCCGTGGACACGTGGCCGACCCGCAGGACGTCACCACAGTGCTCGGCAACCTGATAGACAACGCCGTGAGCGCCGCCGTCGCCGGCTCTTCAGCGGACCGTTGGGTGGAAGTTGAACTGCTGGACGATGTCACCCACAACGGCGGGACCCTGCACATCGTGGTGGGTGATTCAGGCGACGGTTTGGGAAGCCTGCAGCCGGAGGAGGTTTTCGCCGAAGGATTTACGACGTCGGAACAACCGGTACGCTCGGGGGCTGGACAAGGTTTGGGGCTGGCGCTGGTGCGGCAGCTTGCGCGGCGGCGCGGCGGTGATGTTCGCGTCCTGGACCCCGGCAGCCACAGCGGTCCGGGCGCAGTGTTCATGGCCACCATCCCCGGCGTCATGGATTCCGCGGAGCAAGCGGGCACAGGGGCCGACTCAACGTTGAGGGAGGACAGCAATGGCTGAGGATTTGCGGGTATTGATCGTGGACGACGACTTCCACGTGGCAAGACTCCATGCGGCCTATGTGGATTCCGTGGCCGGCTTCACGGCCTTGGCTCCGGCGGGGTCGGTTTCCCAAGCGCTGCAAGCGATCCACAGCCTGCGTCCCGATCTGGTGCTGCTGGACGTGTATTTGCCCGACGGCTCCGGTCTGGACCTGCTGGGCCAGCTGGACGTGGATGCGATCATGCTTACTGCTGCCTCGGACGCGCAATCCATCAAGGTCGCACTACGGCGCGGCGCCTTGGGTTACATGCTGAAGCCGTTCAGTGCCGAGTCCCTATCCCAACAGCTCCGGTCCTACGCCCGGTATCGCCGGATCCTGGGGCAGCAAACAGCCGTTGACCAGACCACCATTGAACGAGCAAAGCGATCCCTGATCCCGGGCGACGTCACACCGTCAGCCAAGCCGCGGTCCGCTACGGAGGCGGCGGTCCTGGAATCGTTGCTTCCCGGTGAGCAATATTCGGCTGCCGAGGTTGCTGAGCGGGTGGGCGTTTCCCGGGCCACAGCGCAAAGGTACCTGTCCTCCCTGGCGGACGATGGCGCCGTCGAGATCCAATTGCGCTACGGAAGCACAGGCCGCCCCGAACACCGCTACGGCGTCCCGGCCTGACCCAAGCAGCCGCATTTGTGCGCGTCCTGTGTGCGGTCTTGAAGTGGCGCTTTCAAAACGCGCACAAAGGCGACTCTGTGGGTGCGGTAGGTGGCTTACGCGGACTTCTGCGCCACAAGCTCGATCTCCACCAGCATCCGGGGGTCGAGGAACGGCAGGACGTGTACCAGGGCAAGCGTGGGACGAATCTCGCCGAAAACCTCGCCGTGCGCGCGGCCGGCGTCTTCCCACTTACTGATATCCGTCAGGTACAGCTTGGACTGGACGACGTCCTCGTACGAGAACCCGGCGTCTTGGAGCACAGCGCCGAGCTTCTCCAGGATGTACTTGGTCTGCGAGTAGAAGTCATCGCCAACAATGCCGTCAGGCCCGGATGCGGCCGTGGCAGAGATAAAAAGTGTGTTGTCCACCTGGACTGCGCGGGAGTAACCCAGCGTCTGTTCCCAGACCGAACCCGTGCCGAATGTCTTGCGCATGCCGCGCCTTTCCTGTCGTTTTCGCACGGTCCGGTGACCGGCGTTTACGAAGGAAACTTTATGACTGCGGGAGGTCCAGCCGGTAAACGAACAGCTTTATGTCGGTGCCGGGAACGAACCAGTCGCGATGCGGAACGCGGCCAAAACCTGTTCGCGCATAAAGAGCGTTGGCGCTTTCCCACGTGGCGCCAGTAGTCAGCGACACGGCGTTGATACCGTCCATGGCCTTGGCCTGGTCAACCACGGCCTGCACCAAGGCGCGGCCCGCCCCCGAGCGCTGGACTGCCGGATCCACCACCAGGGTACGGAGTTCCAGTTCGTCCTCCAGGCCGATGTCAGAAAAGCCGCCACCTGCAGGTGCTGCCGTCACAGAGCCAATGACCTCGCCGTTGCGCTCCGCCACCAGGATCTCTGCGTGCTCAGCGCGTCCGGCCACGTCCTGAAGCTTCTGCAGGTACGGGTGATCGGCGTCGCCGTAGTACCCCGCGGTGACGTAGGAATCCTGCGTAATGCGGGCAACGGCGTCGTAGTCTTCGGGCAGGGCGGGACGGACGGTAATCGGCGAAAGCACCTACCAATGGTAGTCGCGCTTCAAGCACAAACTGCGCTAAATGCCCCTTTCCGTGATGGAACTATCAATCACGGACGGAACGCACGACGCCGGGTGGTTGAGGTGCGCTGTTCGCCTGCGCCGCCGCTGGTGTGCCATTTTGTGTTGCCTCCCGTGGCGTCCAATTGAGCCGCGTTGCGCGCCGTGAACCCCGGTTTCGTGCTGTTGCGGGCAGATGTCGGGCTGCTGGCAAAGGTCTTGGGACCCGTGTTTGAGTTGCCACACATCGGCCCCAACCTGTCCTGACTCCGAGGAGAAACCATGACCCCGCCAGACCGCCAACTGCACCTCAACGCGTTCCTCATGAGCACCGGGCATCACGAAGCATCGTGGCGTCTCCCTGAAAGCGATCCGCTTGCCCCTACCAAAGTGGAGCACTACCAGCATCTTGCACGCACAGCCGAACGAGGAAAATTGGACTCCATCTTCTTCGCGGACTCCCCCGTCCTGTTCGGGGAAGTTGGCAGGCGCCCGGCCGGGAAGTTGGAGCCCACCGTGCTGCTGACGGCCCTCGCCGCAGTGACCCAAAAGATTGGCCTGATCGCTACCGCGTCCACCACCTACAACGATCCTTTCAACCTTGCCCGCCGCTTCGCCTCCGTTGACTGGGTCAGCGGAGGCCGCGCCGGCTGGAACGTTGTCACCACGGCCGGGCCCGATGCTGCCCGGAACTTCGGCGTGGATGACCAGCCGGCACACGCAGTCCGCTACGAACGGGCCGCCGAGTTCATTGATGTGGCCCAAAAACTCTGGGACAGCTGGGAAGACGACGCCATTCCGGCGGACAAAGCCGACGGCGTCTGGGGTGACGACACCAAGATCCGCACCATCGACCACGAAGGGAAGCACTTCCGCGTCCGCGGGCCACTGAACGTCCCCCGCTCCCCGCAAGGCCACCCACTGATCGTGCAGGCGGGGTCCTCGGAGAACGGCAAGAACCTGGCGGCACGGTACGCGGAAGCCGTCTTCACAGCACATCAAACGCTGGCCGACGCCCAAGCCTTCTACTCCGACCTGAAAGCACGCACGGCGGCTGCCGGACGCGATCCGCAGGGCATCAAGATCCTGCCGGGAATCGTTCCGGTGATCGGATCCACCGAGGCGGAAGCCGTCAAACTCGAGCGTGAACTGGACCAACTCATCAAGCCCGAATATGCACGGGAGCAGCTGGCCAAGACACTCCGCTTAGCTCCGGAGGACCTTCCGCTGGACCGACAGCTGCCTGCCGACCTGCCCTCAGAGGATGAGATCGAGGGAGCGAAGAGCCGCTACACGCTGATCGTGGAGTTGGCCAGGCGCGAACAGCTCACTGTACGGCAGCTGATTGGGCGCTTGGGCGGCGGACGCGGTCACCGGACCTTCTCCGGCACCCCCGAGCAGGTGGCCGATGCCATCCAGGACTGGTTCCACGCCGGCGCCGCTGATGGGTTCAACATCATGCCACCCGTGCTTCCTTCCGGCCTGGACGTCTTCGTGGACCACGTGGTGCCCATCCTGCAAAGGCGTGGGCTCTTCCGGACCGAATACACGGCGTCCACACTCCGGGGACACTACGGGCTCGCACGTCCGGAGAACCGCTACGCCGGGAGCGCCGCGCAGGAGCTCACGTCCATTGGCTCTGCGTTCTGAACCGGCCGTAACTTCTCAACGCTTGGGCCAGCTCCACAACGGCCCTTCCAGCGGTCCCAGACCCTTGATCCGTGTCTCGCCAAGGTCCTTATAGAGCTCGTGCTCGTGGGCGGCTCCGCTGTCCCGTAGTGCTTTGAGCAAGGCCTCGGAATGGGTTACCACGATCATCTGGCTGTTGGCACTGGCCTGGACAATCAGTCCGGCCAGTGCCGGCATCAGGTCAACGTGAAGGCTTGTCTCAGGTTCGTTGAGGACCATGAGCTCCGGGGGCCGCGGTGTCAACAATGCAGCGGTGAGCAGGAGGAAGCGCAGCGTTCCGTCCGAAAGTTCGGCTGCTTTCATGGGCCGCAGCATGCCCGGCTGGCGCAACTCCACGCTGAATCGGCCGTCGCTGACGGCGATCTCCAGCCGGCTTCCGGGAAAGGCGTGGTCGACGGCGGCATCCAACTCCCGTTCGAAGCCCACCTCGCGCAGCGTTTGGAGGGCAGCGGCGAGATCCTTGCCGCTGTGATGCAGCACGGGCGTACGTGTTCCGAGCTGCGCCTGACGCGCTGGAGCTTCGGCATCAGTGCGAAAATGATCGTAGAACCGCCATGATCGAACCGAGTCACGGACCCGCAGGACTTCCGGGGCACGGTCCTGGTCCGATACCTCTGTCAGCATGCTCTGGAAGGTGTCCAAGCGCCGGGACAGTTCGGTCCACTCACCATCCGCTCCGCGCAACTTGGCGAGGCTCCCCTTGCGGTCCACCAGCAGCGAACCGGGCCGTGCTACGGGGCCTGAGAAAATCTGTTCCCGTTTGATCTCCGGATCCAAGCTAAAGGCCGAGGGCCGCGAACGGCCGGTTTCCGGGTCAAAACCGGCTCCGCTGGATGCCGGCATGCCCAGGTCCACCAGATACCCGAAGTCGTCACTGGAGTAGCCCAGTTTCAGGTTCACCGATTCCCGACGAACCGTCCCTTGGACGGGAACTTCGCCACGACGCATGGCCTCGCTGATGGACTCGGGCCCAGCCCACAGCGTGGAGGCCAACCCGCCGTCCCGGGCCAGGGATCCCACCACGTTTCCGGAGTCACCGCCGGCGCATTCGGCGAGCAGCCGAAGTGCCCGGTAGAGGGAGGACTTCCCACAACCGTTGGCACCGGTCACGATGTCCAGGCCATGCAACTCGATGGCAAGATCCCGGATGGAACGGTAGTTGGCGATGGCGAGTGCTTTGATCACTGGCTGATGGTCACTGGCTAACAGTCACAAGGGGAATTTGCCGGAGAGTTCCAGGGTCCCTGCGCACATCCAGGCGGACAACCGGTCTTCTGTGCTCGGACCGCCATCCAGCGGGCTCTCAAGGCGAGGCCGGCGCACCCAGCAACCGGCTTCTTCCGCAATCAGCGCACCTGCAGCGAAGTCGTGCTCGTTGAGGCCCCGTTCACCGTAGGCGTCGAAGGTTCCGTCTGCCACCAAGCAGAGGTCCAGTGCAGCCGATCCGAGGCGTCGGACGTCGGCGAATCCGTCCATGAGCCCGGCGAGACCTTCAGATTGGCTGGCCCGGGTAGCGGGATCGTAGCTGAAGCCGGTGGCCAGGATGAGGCCGGTGCGCCCGGGAACCGGACCTGCCAGGCGCGTCGCCTCTCCCCCGGATTCCATCCACGCACCGTGACCGCGGGCCGCATGGTAGATGCGCCCCAGCGCCGGCGCGTGAACCACGCCGGCCTGCCAGACGCCGTCGGAATCTGCTACAGCAACGGATGTGGCGTAGTAGACGATGTTGCGGATGAAGTTGGTGGTCCCGTCCAGGGGATCGATGGACCACCGGTATCCGGAGGGCTGTTCGGGCCTGGTGGTACCGTGTTCCTCCCCTGTGATGGTGTCGTGCGGCCGTTCGGCAATGATCGCTTCACGGACCGCATTCTCTGCTGCGACGTCAAAAGCGGTGACCCAGTCCCCGGCCTCGCCCTTGTTGCTGGTTTCCAGGCCGTCGCCGCCAGTGCCGGTGGTGGACCGCTGTGCAAGGACAGCGGCGCCCGCAGCCGCGGCACGTTTGGCTACAGCAAGCAGCTCGTTGACGTCCATCATTCTGCCGCCGCTTCCACCGCTGTTTCAGCCACCAGGGTTTCTTCATCCGTTGCCGCTTCGGATTCCGTCCCGGCCTGTACCGGTCCGTTGGCCAGGAGCTCGCGGAAGCCGTCCTCGTCCAGCACCGGAACGCCGAGTTGCTCGGCCTTGTCCAGCTTGGTGCCGGCACTTTCACCGGCCACCAGGTAACTGGTGTTCTTGGAGACGGAGCCGGAGGCTTTGCCGCCGCGGATGATGATGGCTTCCTTGGCTTCGTCGCGGCTGAAGTTGGGCAGCGTACCGGTGACTACCACCGTGAGCCCCTCAAGGGTCCGAGGCACCGAAGTGTCCCGTTCATCCTCCATGCGCACGCCGGCAGCCGCCCAGCTGTCCACGATCTCGTTGTGCCAGTCAACGGCGAACCATTCTTTGAGCGCCACTGCAATGGTGGGTCCCACGCCGTCAACGTGAGCCATTTGCTCTTCCGTGGCGTTGCGAATGGCATCCATGCTCCCGAATGCGGTGGCAAGAGCACGCGAAGCAGTTGGCCCGACGTGCCGGATGGAGAGCGCTACCAGTACTCGCCACAGCGGCTGGGTCTTTGCCTTCTCCAGCTCCACGAACAGTTTTTCCGTCGTTGCAGTGGGCTTGGACGGAGACTTGGCCGTTCCCTTGGTGTAGAAGTACGGAACGAGCTCGTATTCCCCCGTTCCCACACCCTTGGACCGCTTTTCCCTGCGGATCCTGACGTCCGCCAAGTCCTCACGCGTCAGGCTGAACAGGCCGGCCTCACTGGTGAGGGGCGGCGTCTCAGGCTCTGCTGGCTGCGTGAGGGCGATGGCTGCTTCCCAGCCGAGTGCTTCGATATCGAACGCGCCGCGGCCCGCGAGGTGGAACACGCGTTCCCGCAGCTGCGAGGGGCAGGACTTGGCGTTGGGGCAACGAATGTCCACATCGCCTTCCTTCGACGGAGCCAACGGCGTACCGCACGACGGGCACTCCGTGGGCATCACGAATTCGCGCACCGGCGGATCCTGCTTGTCACGCAGTGCCAGCACCGGGCCGACGATCTCCGGAATGACGTCTCCGGCCTTGCGGAGAATGACGATGTCGCCGATCATGACGCCCTTGGCCTTGACCACGTCCTGGTTGTGCAGGGTAGCCATTCCCACCGTGGAACCGGCCACCTTCACCGGCTCCATCAGTCCGAATGGAGTCACGCGCCCTGTGCGGCCAACGTTGACGGCGATGTCCAGGAGCTTGGTGTGGACCTCTTCGGGCGGGTACTTGTAGGCCGCAGCCCACCTGGGCACCCTGGAGGTGTAACCAAGGGCACGCTGGGTGGCAAAGTCATCGACCTTGACCACAATGCCGTCGATCTCATGCAGGAGCTTATGCCGGCGCTCACCGTAGTCGGCGATGAACTTCAGGACGTCGTCGAAGGTGTCCAATACCTTGAGGTACGGGCTGACAGGGAGCCCCCATTCTTCGAGGAGCTTGTACGTTTCCGACTGGCTCTTGGCCTCCAGCCCTTCACGGGCGCCGATGCCGTGGACGAACATGCTGAGTGGACGCTTGGCAGTTTCAGCGGGATCCTTTTGGCGGAGCGAACCAGCGGCGGCATTGCGGGGGTTGGCAAGCGGGGCTTTACCGGCGGCGACGAGCGTCTCGTTGAACTCAACGAAGGCCTTGGAGGGGATGAACACCTCGCCACGGATTTCCACTTCCGACGGATAACCCGAACCACTGAGCTGCCGCGGGATCTCTTTGATGGTGAGGACGTTGTGGGTAATGTCCTCACCCGTGGTACCGTCGCCCCGGGTGGCGGCTCGGACCAGTTTCCCGTCCCGGTACAACAGATTGACGGCAAGGCCATCGATCTTCAGTTCAGTCAGCCACGCGATGGGCGGGACGGAATCGCCGAGCTTCGCCACCGACGCTTCCGCCTTGCGGACCCAGGCTTCAAGCTCGTCCAGGGAGAAGACGTCGTCAAGGCTGTACATCCGTTGCAAATGCTCCACCGCCGCGAAAGCGGACGAGACCTCGCCACCAACCTCTTGCGTGGGCGAGTCATTGGAGACGAGCTCCGGGTGCAGTGCTTCCAGTTCCTCCAGCCGGCGGTAGAGTTCGTCGAACTCGGCGTCGGAAACCGTTGGCGAGTCTTCTTGGTAATAGGCATACCGGTACTTACGGACCAGGTCCGCTAATTGCTCGTACTCATCCCGCAGGGACTCCGACGGCGGAGTCCCTTCCTCCGCGACGATTGCCGCAGCGGCGTCCTGGGTTGTGGTGTCGACCGGATCCGGATTCTCTGGTGTGCTCACAGGTCTATCTTGCCGTAACCCACGGACATTAAAGAGTTGCTAGTGGGACGACAGCCGGTTCTTGCTCCATAACGCGAATGCCAGCCCTCCCAGGCCAACCACCAGGACGGCCCCCAGGATGCCGAACAGGCCGATCACGTTGGGACCCGAAAATGAGCTCGAAGCCAGTGCGGCCGCTTCCGTCTCCTTGCCCTTATCCACCGGCGTGTCCCAGTTGGAGGACTTGCCCGGGCTTGCGCTTGCGGAGCCAGAGGAAGGAGAGGACGACGGCGTTGCCGGCGCCGGCGTCGTACCAGAGGTTGCGGTGGGTTCGGACGAGTCCGACCCCGCACCGGTCGCCTGGGGCGCGACGGTGACGAACTGGGTCACCGCGGGTTGTTGCGGAATCTGAACAGGCTGCGGGGCTTGCACCGGTGTTTGAATCGGCGGGGCTTGAACCGGCGGGGCAGGCGCAGGAGCAACCTCCGGCTCCCTGACCCGGGTCGGCTCCGGTTTGGATGATGGGATCTTGTCCGTTTCCGGAGCGAGCCCAGGCTGCGTGGGTTCCGGTTCCGTGGGTGCCTCCGAGGGTACGCAGAGGATCTTCCCATCGCACGGTGCAGCGTGTGCGGCTGCGGCGGGCGCAAACAGCAATCCACCAGCCAATACCACGGCTGGAACTACGGGGTGTCGCATGGCGGTAGCCTCCTAGCTACGGTTTTCAGGCGGCATGGCGATCTGGAGCTTGCGTACCTTTCCACGTCCCACGATGTATCCGCGGCCCGGGATGAAGTCCTTGCTGATACGGCCCAACGAGGTGTTAAGGAGGCTGTCGCCTTCCACATCTCCCGGGTTGAGCAAAAGCCCGCGGCGTCCGGATTTGAACGGCTGGGCAAGGGACCACGCCTGGGACCAGGTGGAGGTCTCGGATTCACCCACCACCCACTGATCGGCCTTAATCGCGGCCGTAACCAAACGTCCCACGCCGGATTCGGCCAAGGTATCCGTGAACTCGGTGAGGCCTTCAATGAAGATGGCCATGGTGCCAGGGTTGTCCGAGGCTTTGTCGATCAGGTCATCCACTACGTCCGAGACCTCGTCCGGCCCCACCAACGACCTGCTCCAGATGTTCAGTGATGCCACGGCGGAACGCCGGGAACCGATGTAGATCAAGTCAGTGCGCGGGTTGGAACGCCGCAAGGCGTAGGCCAAGGTGACCAGGGCGACTGTGCGTCCGGCGCCTGGAGGGCCAGCCAGCAGAAGTGATCCCTTGGCTGCGATGGCCGCCGAACCCAGCGTTTCGTCGTCGACACCTATCACTGGGTTGTCCGGGGCACCGGTGGGCAGGATGTCCAGGTCCACAAGCTCCGGAAGCCGCTGGATCTGCGGTGCTTGCTCGAGGCCCTGGCGCAGCATCGCCTGGCTGAGCTTGGCCACTTCCCGGGCCTGGAGCGCGAGGTTCGAGTTCCCTCCCAGTACGGCGAGCTGAACTTCCAGCCCGTCCAGCAGGCCACGCCCGGGAGGCGATGCTGCGTTGAGGACATCCTTGGGGACGTCGAGGGTCATGTAGTCGTCTTCGGAGCTGAGACGCAGGACCAGCCGCTTCTGGATGGAGGCAAGGAGCGACGCCGGAACAGAGTTTGTGCGGTCACCGCTGACTACCAGGTGGATGCCCAACGGACGGCCGTCGGTGGCCAGAGTAAGGAAAATGTCCCACAGCGCAGACAAGTTGCTGTACTCGTAGGATTCACGGAAGGAAGACATACCGTCCACCAGGATGAAGATGCGCTTCTCCTCCGGGCGGTTGGCCAGCTGCCGGTATTCGACGATGGTGGAGGCGCGGACCTCAGCGAACCGTGCTGCCCTGTCGTCCGCCACTTCCTTGAGCCACCGCAGCAACCGCCCAACGCGCTCCACGTCGTCGCCGTTGATGATTTCGCCAACGTGCGGAAGCCCATCGAGCATCTTGAGTCCCGAGGAACCGCAGTCAATGCCATAGATGTGGACCGGCCCACCACGTGGCGTGACAGCCGCGGCGATCGCAATCCCGCGCAGCGCCGCCGACTTACCGGATCCGCCCGTGCCGTAGACGGCCATATTGCCGTCCTTGTCAGGCTCGTAGAACACTGTGGGCTGGTCCTGGTGGGCGGGGTCATCTGCCACGCCGAGCAGGAGCCGCTCATCGGTCCGCGGGTTGGGGAGCTTGGAGAAATCGTAGGTAGTGGCGAGTTCGTTGAGCCATGGCTTCCGGGGAGGCTCGATGGACAGGACGTCAGCTGCCCGGATGATGTTCCCGGTCATCCTGGCGATGTCGTTCGGTCCGGCCGGTTCTTCTTCAACCTGCGACACCAAGGGTGGTTCCCAGGTGGGCCCGGACCCGAACGCCATCTCTACGATGTCGATCCGGGGCCGCTGCGGCTTTTCCGTCGTCCAACCGCCGGCGTACCCGGTCTGGAAGCCCTGGATACGGCCGGGGCCGGTCTTCGCGGCGCCGCGGCCGGGAATGGACGGATCAAAGTATGCCGCCGTCGGAACGCCCAGGATATCTGTCGCGTCCACTTCGTCGGCCATGCGCAAGGCAACGCGGAGGTTGGTGTTGGCCCGCAGGTTGTCTTTGATGACGCCGGCAGGCCGTTGCGTGGCCAGGATCAAGTGCAGGCCCAAGGACCGGCCACGGGCAGCGACGTCCACTACACCGTCAACGAACTCGGGAACTTCGGTAGCCAGCGCCGCAAATTCGTCCACGATGATGATGAGGTACGGGGGCGCCTCGGGATCGGCTTCGCGTTGCAGCGCCAGGAGGTCTTTGGCTTTCTTACGGTTCAGGAGACGTTCGCGGTAGTGGAGCTCTGCCCGAAGGGATGTCAGTGCACGGCGAACCAGGTGCGGGGACAAGTCGGTCACCAGGCCAACGGTGTGCGGCAAGTGCAGGCAGTCGGCGAATGCGGCGCCGCCTTTGTAGTCCACGAACAGGAAGCTGACACGGTCCGGGCTGTAGGCGGCCGCCATGCCCATCACCCAGGACTGGAGGAACTCGGATTTACCGGCACCCGTGGTTCCGCCGACCAGTGCGTGCGGACCTTCGTTCTTGAGGTCGAGGTAGAACGGCTCCACACCCTTGGAACCAACCAGCGCACGGAGGCTGCCGTTGTCCTTCCGGTTGGGCACGGCCGTGGCGTGGACAGAGTTGTTCTCCTGCCAACGCTCGGCCACGGCCTGTGGATTGTCCATCAGTTCCTTGCCGATCAGCGTGGCGTAGGAGACGGCGCGCGGGAGGTCGGAGTCGTCGTCGAGCGGGTTTCCAACATCCACCAGCGGCGACATCATGCGCGCCAACTGGCTGGCGAGGCCCGCGTCAAGGCTTTCGCAGCTCACCGGGTACGTGTGGCGACCCAAGCGGACCTGGCCAGTAGTGGTGCCATGATCGCCGTCCACCGAGAGGAAGTCACGGCATGCCGCGGGAAGTGACTGTACGTTGGCCGCCACCCACATAACGTGTACGCCGTAGTCAGGGCCGCGTTCCACCAGCCGCGTGAGGCGGCCGCGGTCCACGGGGGCGTCGTCTTCAACGATCACCAGGACGGCCGGAACCACGGGACCAGGAACTTCTTCATGCTCGTTCTTAAGTCCGGGCCGCGGATGCGGGCCAGGCTCCTTGGCCACGGATTCGCGCTCTTCCACGAGGTTTTCGAGCCGGGACAACAAGGCGGCACCGGCACCGGGGCCGGCCGCGAGGTGATCGCCGGATATGGGGCTGTGGCCTGAACCGACGTGCGGGAGCCACTGCAGCCAGTCCCAGCGCTCACGGGAACGGGCCGAGGTCAGTGCCGTGAGGACAACTTCGGCCGGTGAATGGAGTCCCACCAACTGGAGCACCATGCCGCGGGCCACGTCGTCCACCACGCTGCGGTCCCCCGCCACGCCAAAGGAACCCGAAGTGCGCAGCTGCGACACGATGGGAACGCCTTCAATGACTCGGACCTGCTGCAGGCACTCCTGAATTTCCCGCATGTACTGCGGTTCAGTTTCATTGGCGCCCGGTTCGTCGAACTGGATGCGCGATGGTGCGGAGCCCAGTCCGAAGCGAACCCCCAGGAAGTGCTGATGCTCCGGGCGGTGCGTCCAAAGAAGGGGCCCGAGTTTGTAGATCGCGTCCACGGTGTCGCTCACGGACGGCGCTTCCTGGAGCCGCACAGCGCGCTCAATGTTCTGCTGCTTGTCGATGTCTTCGCGGAAGGCCAGCATGGCGGCTTTGAACTGTTTGTGGCCTTCCTTGGCCTGCCGCTTGCTCTGCATTTTGTGGTCCACGTAGTGCCCGACAATGAACAGCGGCATCATCGCCATGAAAATCACGGAGAGCAGGTTCTGCGTGAAAGCGAAGAGCACGCCGCCCATCAGGAGCGGCGCGATCAGCATGATGTAAGGGAAGGGCTGGTGTTCCGGGCGCTTCGGCCCCGCAGGAGGCACGCGCTTGGGCGACTCGAACCTGGGCAGCACGCGCGGCGAGCGGTTGAAATCCACCAGCGGCGACGACGGACCACCGCTGTGGTTTCGGGACAGGGCAACGACGCCTACGGAAGTATCGCCCAAAGTGACGGTGTCAGAGGATTCGAGCGTTGCCCGGGTTACCGGCAGCCCATCCATGAGGAGGCCGTTGGCGGAGTTCGTGTCCACGATTTCCACGGTTTCGCCCACCGTGATCCGCGCATGGCGCTTGGACGTCAGCGGGTCCGACAAACGGATGTCGGCGTCCCGGTCCCGGCCGATGTAACTGGTGCCGAAAGGCAGTGAAAATTCGCGTCCGACGTCGGGCCCTGACATCACGCGCAACGTCGCCGCCGCCGGTCCCCTGCCATTGCCGTTGGCGTGCCCGTTGGATGCAAACTGCTCGCTGACCTGCGCGAGTGAAACCTTGGAGCCTGGCCGCAGCCCGGACTCCAGCAGGTTGTCCGTGGGCCGCAGGACGTGCCCGGAGAGCCCGCCGCCCACGAAAGCCTCGTCCACGCTGATGGACAGGTTCGACGGCGGTTCGGTCCCCTTTCGTGCGGGGTCGGCAGCCCAAAGTTCGGTGGCAATATCAGCCACGGTGGCACGACCATCCACCGTTACGGCGAGGTCCTTTGCTTCCGCAGGGTCACGCCGCAAGGTCAGGCGGAACTTCATCCTTCGTCGACTCCACTCATTTTTTCAAGGAGGTGCAGGTCAGCCGGTGTCACCAAATGTGACGTCACGGCGTGTTCCACCAAGCGCGCCCGGCGGTTGGTGGCGAGTTTTCCGACCCCGCCGCGCAGTCCAACTACGCCTACCCGGTCCAGCTTGTCGCAGACGTTATCCAGCTTGCGGTTGAAACGGGTCAGGGCCCAGCCCAGTCGCTTCGCAGCTTCGGCTGATGACGGAATGGCACTGAAGCCGGTGCCGTCGCGCCGCAACATGGGTTCGGCCAAGGCGACGATGAGCGCCTTTTGCGAATCGGTGAAGACCACAGGTCCGATCGTGGTGTCTCCCGCTTGGTCGTCGTCGCGTGCTTCGTGCCGGAAGGACGGCGTCTTCAAGTGCACGGCGAATTCGTAGGTGGTAGGTCCGGCTGTGAAAATCACGTTGGTGTGGCTGAAGACCAGCGGGATCCTCGCCCCGGGCGCAAGCCAGGCCTGCATACCTCCGGAACCGTCAGCAATGGTGGCGGACAACATGCTGCCAACGTTGCTGAGCCACCACATGCCGTCGTAGCGGGCGATCTGCAGGAAGCGTCGGTGCAGATAGGGGTTATCGTCCACTTCCAGGTCACCTTCGCGTCCAATATCGAAGATGTCCTCGTCGGATGGTTCGTACCATTCCCCACAGAAATCTATTGCTAGATCCCCCATGATCTGTGCCTCCTCAGTCGGCGGTAAGTAAGTCTCATGTGCCGGTTACTCGTCCAGGCAGGCGATGGAATCCGGCCCGCCGGGTGAGGCACTGCCGTCAGCCCGGACAATAATTGCTTGCACGCAGATGGGTGGATCAGCCAGCGCGCCGAGGAACGCCTTTCCAGTGGACGTGGTCTCATAGACACCTTCGGATTTTGCCGACTTGACGCGCCACTTGAACGTGTCTCCGGGCAGCGGCTGGGGGTTCGTCCAGGAGAAGACGACGATATTCCGGTCCTTGGTGTCCCGCGCCGCAGACATTCCCGCAACCTCCGGAACGCCGCCATCCCCCAGAGCGTCAGCCGGCTGCTTGCTTGTCGTTTCCGTGGGCGCCACTTTGGGCTGCGCCTGCGCGCCCAACACCACGCCCACCACAATGGCCACTACCAGCACTGCAGCGCCGCTGGCGGCCAGCCAGAGGTTGCGCTTGCTGTGGTCTGCAGGCGGAGCGTCCTCCTGCGTGACCGGCGATGCACCGGAGGTAGCGTTGGCACGACTGACCGTTGCGCCAAGATCGTCCTGGGGACGTGAAGGCTGCCAGCCACGCAACACTGTGGACTCTGCCGTGTCAGGCTCGGCGGGAGCGTTTTGGCTGCCGGGGGCTGTGTACGATCCCGGCGCGGCGTATCCCGACGCAGGCGCGTGGAACTGCGGCGGGGCCGACGGCCCGGTGTGGGACGGGACCGTTTGCGGAGGGTTGGTGGGCTGGGCCGGTTGTTGTGTCGGCTGTTGGGTGGAGCCTGGAACGGTGGACGGGAAGGTTCGCGCCGGGAAAGTGGGCGCTGACCCTGTGGTGGCGGTTCCCGAGGCGTCGGGATCGATCGAGGCAATGCTCCGGACCCGGGTTTCCTCGAAGTTGTCGTCCGGGTGCTGGTCGTCACCGTGGCCGGGTTCTTCGAGAACCTCGAACGGCGTGACGGACAGGTTCAATTCAGCCTGGATCCGTTGGAGTGCCAGCGCGAAAGCATGTGCTGATGAATAACGGGATTCCGCTGACTTGGCCATGGACGTAGCCAGGACGAGTTCCAGGGACTCCGGAACGTCGGCACGGCCCAGCCTGGGCAGGGGTGCGTTGGTGATGCGCGAGATCAGTTCCCGCTGGGAGTTGTCCTGTCCCGGAAGGACAAACGGCGAACGACCCGCCAGCAGGGTGTACAGCGTTGCGCCCAAGGCCCAAATATCCACAGGAACACCGTCGACGGCACCTCCGCGGAACTGCTCCGGCGGAGACCACGGGATGGACATGCCGGCGTCGTCCTCGGTGTCGGCGCCGATGGTGCCGGAGATGCCAAAGTCAGTCAGGGCAGGCCGGTTGTAGTCGGTGACCAGGATGTTGGCTGGCTTGATGTCCCGGTGCACAATGCCGGCCCGGTGAGCGGTCTCGACGGCGGAAGCCACCTGGATCCCGACGGCCAGGACCTCGTCCACGCTGAATCGCTGGCGACGATAACGGACGTCGAGGCTCGGCCGGGAGCAGTACTCCATGGCGAGGTACGAGTGTCCGTTCTCAGTGATCTCGGCTTCGAAAATGGTCACGATGTAAGGGTGCGACGACAACTGCGCCATAAGGTTCGCTTCAGACTCGAAGCGGCGGCGGGCCCCTTCGGTCTTCAAATCGGACAACAGCACCTTGACCGCTACTTTTCGGCGGGGTCGATCCTGCTCGTAAAGGTAGACATCCGAGAAGCCACCGGAGCCGAGCAGGCTGATGTACTTGAAACCCGGGATGGGTGGAGGCGGCGCAGGGGGCCTCTTGGAACTCAAAGAATCTCCTCGAAACGCAATGAAATGTTGTCGCCCAGCTCGGCGATGTCGCCGTCCAGCAGGATGGCCATTTCGTTTTGGGCAAGCCGGCGGGGTGCCTGGCCTTCCCTGATGAGTACGGTGCCGTTGGTTGCCTTCAGGTCGCACAGCATGACGTGCCAACCTTCTAGCCGGACCTCGACGTGGGAGCGGGAAATGTCCCCACCGGGGCTGTCCACTTGGACCAGACGCGGCATGGTGCCGCCTTGCACCCGGGAAACCGACGGCTGGCGGCCGATGATGAGCGACTGGTCAAGGTCAATCAACTCACCTGTAGAGAGCCGCATCCTACCCAGCCTCGGACGTGGGACGTGGATGGCGTCGCCGGAAACGGCAACACCGCACACCGAACACTGCGGGTACGTGGGTGGATTGGCGTGCCCTTGGGAGCACATCCGTGCCAGAACGCTCGGCCCGTTGACGGCCGACGTTTCCGCGCGGCCAACAAGAGCTTTTGCGCCGGAATCCTCAGTGGGGAGGCTGCTCTTCATGATGGTCTGTCCGTCATGGTCAGAGTCCTCGTCCGCGGCCATGGCCGCTGGAGCCGACGACCAGGCGGCCGGTACTTGGGCCGCAGGATCGGCTACGGGCCCGGGCGGAACTGATTGCTGGTCGCTGTCCGGCTGAGGCGTGGAGGAACCGCTGCGCAGCCACGGGACGGAGTCAATCAGCCCGCTTGCTGCTTCGGCTGGCGGGGTTGGAGACGGGCTCTCCGGCGCCGGCGTCAGCGGTTCCATGGCTGGCGGGGTTGGAGACGGGCCCTCCGGCGCCGGCGAAAGCGGTTCCATGGCTGGCGGGGCGACCGGTGTAGCTGACGCGGGCGAGTCGTGGTCGTCGGATCCTTCGTCCGTGCGGACTGCAGCGTCCTCAATGTTGCGCATCACCGTCTTGTCCCACAGGTGATCGTAGTTTGTGGTGTTTTCCAGCGACGGAAGTATTGGATCCGTGGTACTCGTGTGGACGGGTTCCCCGGATGCGTCCGAATCCGCCTGGCTGGCTGGTTCCAGCTCCGGTTCTTCGAGCGCGGCCGACTGCTCCGGCGCCGCCAACTCATCGTGGTGCGGCGCTTCGTCGGTCAGCGGATCCTCCGGCGCTTCCGCTTCCTGGTTAGCTGGCACGTCCGCAGCAGGCTTCTGGGCCATTGACTCGGGAGCGGCCAACACGTCGGAGGACGACTCGCTGGCGGGAACCATGTGACCGGGTGCGATCGTCAGGCCAAGGTCCGCTTCCGTGTAGCCGATCATGGTTTCGTCTGACACCGTCGCGGGCCGGACTTCAGGTTTGCTGACTGCCTGCCCTGCAGCATGGCCCTCGGCGTCGAGCGAGGCCAGGAGCACCACACCCTCTCCCAGCGGAAGACTGTTCAAAGGCGAGCCGTTCAAGGGCGAGCCGTTCAAGGGCGAGCCTTTGAACGGAGCGCCTTCACCCGTCGTCGGAATTCCCGCGGACGGGGCAGGCTTGTTCCCTATCCGGACGCTGTAAGAGGTGGCGTCCGCGAGGCGTCTCTCCGTCCACGTGGTGACGTCACGCCCCGTGAGGCGTTCCTCGCCACCGGCCGTCTGCACCATAAGTTCGAGGTCTCCGCGGAGGAACACTCTCAGTGCGTCCTTCGAGTCGATGATTCCGAAAGGCGGGATCCGGCTGAGGGAAACACCAAAGGCATCCGTCACCTCATGCAGGACTTCGTGGGCCTCGGGCGCGGATGCCAGCAACTCCCACACAGTGTCGATCAGTGCGTGTGGTGTATCCGGGCCGAGGAGCACCACGGTTCCGCTCCGCACCACCCCGAACCAGTCACCCTGCTGATAGCGGGTCAGCGAAAGATGGTTATTGCTTGCCATCGACGCCTTCCTCCTGCCCAGCCCCTGCGACGTCGTCGGTGCCGTTCACCCAGGCCCGGGGAAGGGTATCTTCTTCAACCTCGGACGCGACCTCGGGGCGCGGCGCAGTGGTGGCGATGCCGGCGTCGTTCAAGACGTTCTTGGCGTCAACGACGATGACGGTGACGTTGTCCCTGCCGCCGCTTCTCAGGGCAGCCTGAATCAGTGCGTCCACGGCGTCCTGCGGATGGGCAACAGTGCTGAGGATGCGGAACATGTGGTCATCGCCCAGTTCCCCGTTGAGACCGTCTGAGCAGATCATGATCCGGTCACCTTCCTGGATGGGAAGCAACCAGAAATCGGCCTCGGTTTCGTCGCCGGTACCCAGGGCGCGGGTCACCACGTGGCGGCGCGGGTGGACGGTGGCCTGCTCCGCTGTGATATCCCCGGAATCCACCAGTTCCTGCACCTCGGAGTGGTCGACGCTTACCTGCGCAAACTCCCCTTGGCTGAGGCGGTAAGTCCTGGAATCGCCGATGTTCATGACCAGCCAGTAGGGCAGGCCCATCTGCTCCACCACCACGACGCCGGACAGCGTGGTCCCGGCGCGGGCTCCGGTTGCGTTGCGGATGGCAGCATCGGCCTTGAGCAGGCAGGACTGAAGGTCGGCCGCTGAAGCGGTGCGCACGCCGGCGGACAATTCAGGGGCGCCGCCCAAAGCCCTGACGCACATGCCGCTGGCGATCTCGCCTGCCTCATGCCCGCCCATGCCGTCGGCAACGGCGAAGACGGGGTCAGAAGCAATGAACGAATCTTCGTTCAGTTCGCGGCGAAGCCCGCGGTCCGTTCCGTACCCGTAGCTGAGCCGAAAAGAGGATCCGCCTGCGGCGGGACCCGCTTCGGCGTTGGCGGGTGTGGCCGGCTGTGAATTCATGCTTGTCCTAGGTGGAAGGAACGGTCCCCAAAGTGAACGGTGGAACCGGGACGGACAAAGCTCGCTTCGCCCGGGTGGAGCCTGGTCTGGATGCTGTCGGGGGTGGTGACAGCGCTGCCGTTGGTGGAGTTACGGTCCGTGACCCAGACACCGTCGCCATCAACGCGCAAATGTAAATGTGTTTTGGAGATGGACCGGCCGGGGTCTGACACGGGCAGCAATTGTTCCACGGTTTCCCCGGGCTGCGGCGCCGGGTTGCGGCCCAGGAGGACTGACCCGCCCAACTGGATATCCTGGCCATCGTCGATCCGAATCCGCAAGACGGCTTGGGCACGGGCTGCCCCGGGGCGCATCTGGGTCCGCTCCACGTCGTCGTCCGGATGGTCGGCGGCCGCGGGTGCCTGCTGCGGCGCAACCGTGGCGGGGCTCGATGACGCTAAGGTGCTCGGTGCTGTCGACCCGCTCGGTGGTGCTGGTGTGCGGGGCGCCGGCGTGAAGGGCGCCGTGGGTGGGCGCCACTGGTTCGGATCATGGGAAGGCTGCACAGCGGGTGTCGCAGGAGACGCCTGCGCCGGTGCTGGCAGCGGACTCGCACCCGGACGGGCGCCCTGGCCAAACCCGGAGGGGACCGGGGAAGCGACGGGCTGAACCGGCGGGAGATCCATCGGCGCGAAGCTGTAGGGGCCTTGGATGCCTCCCGTGGTCACCGGATTCCGGCCCGCGTTCACGTCGAACACCAAGGACTTTGCAGCTTTGTCATGCCAGCCCCGCAGCTTGCCGTTGGCGTCCCAGGCGTTGGAGATAACTACAAGGAAAGCCCAGACAACGCCGAGGAACATCAGGGGCAGGGCGATCCACAGAACCAGCCCGATGTGTCCCAGAGCTGACAGGATGACGGCAACGATGGACCCCAGCAGCAGGAGCCCGCCAGTAAGGATCCCGCGAACGAAAACCACTCCAGCGCCGGGCGCGTAGCCATCGGAGTCCGAACTGCGGATGCCCATGAGCTGGTTGCCGATGGTGTTACCGGACTTTGCCTCAATTCCGAGGAGGACAAAAGTGTAAACAACGGTCACACCCAGGCCGATGCTGCCCAAGAGAACCAGGAGCCCCGTGTCATAGACAATGAAGCCGTTCCTGCGGGTTTGAGTGATGCCGGCAATTCCAATCGCGAACGTGGTGGCAAGCACGGCGACGGGACCCAACCAGTCCAGCACAGCCGCGCCCAGGCGCTTCCCGGCAGAGGCGGGCACCAACTCGAGTTTGGTGGTCATAGTGGTCCCTCCCCCTGGCCCCGGCCTTCGGTCCGGCATGGTCTTTGATCCCTGCTGCATCGGCGAAGCCGGCGCCGACACTACCGAGATACTACCGGGATCGGCGAAGCCCTGCCGGTTGGCGAACTCCAAAGCTGCTTTCTGTGCGTGGTTGATGTTGCCCTCCCTGCGGGCACCACGGTTGTTCAGCGGTGAACCGCACTGCGTGCAGAACGTCGCGCCAGGACGTACCCCCTGCCGGCAAGCCGGGCAGAGCTCTGACTCATTACTCATCGGTGGTGTCCTTCTTGAACGGCAACGTGAAGCGGGGCTTGGCCGGGTCTCCTGGCGTCTGTTGCCGGCGGCGAAGGGCAGCGCGGCCATCGGACAGCAAGGACCGCGGTGAGAACCGTGCCTGCTGTCGTTTCCAGAAACCGACGCTTCCTGTGATGTCCGTCAGCGATGTGTCAACGATCTCCCAGTACTCCTTGACCTCCTCCTCGCTGGGCTGACCGGCACCGAAGACGGCAGCATCGGCCCGGTGGGCAAGCATGGTGGTGGTAGTCCCGGTGGTGGGGAAGGCATCCGCGATGACCGTAGCCGATTCACGCCTTGTGGACTTGGTGTCAATCGAGGCACCCATGTCAGTGACCAGGCTCAGCACTTCGTTCCATCCTCCGCCGACCCGCTGGGCGGGGTGGCCGTCACGGAAACGCGCCTTCCGGCGTCGTGATTTCAGCAGGAGGATCAGCAGCAGCGGCAAGGCAAGGATCCCCAGCGGAATCAGCGCCACACCGATGGCCGCCAGCAGCGGCCCCCAGAAGAGCCAAGGGTTGTTCTTCTTCTCGTCAGCGTCCAGGGCGTCCGGGGTGGAATCCGGTGGCAGGTCCGCGGGTTCCTGCGGCGGGGGCGGTGGCTGCAGCACCTGCGGTTTGGGCTTGGACTTGTTTTCCGGGTCGGGCGGGATGGGCACATTGTCCTTGGGCGGGGTGGGATCAAAAGCAACCCATCCCACGCGGTCAAACGCCACCTCAACCCAAGCGTGGACGTCCTTACCCGTGATCTTGATATCGCCGGCGCCATTTTCAGGGCTCTTGGGGTCGGGATAGAACCCCATGACCACCCGGGAAGGAATGCCAAGGTGGCGGAGCATGAGGGACATGGACACAGCGTATTGCTCGTCGTCCCCCAGCATCTGCTTGGCCGAGAGCATGTTGCGGACGCGCGCAGCACTGTGGCCGGGAAGGCTCGGGAGCTGTCCTTCCGCCACCAGGCCGTTGCTGAAAGCGCCGCTCTTCTGGAAGTGCGCCTCAATCTGCCGGACGCGGTCAATGGCCGTCGGGGCATCCGCGGAAAGCTGGTTCGCTTGGGAAGCCACGATGGGCGGCACTTCCTCCGCCTCGGGCAGCGTGAGCTTGGCGAAGTCGTACTGCGTGAGCTGGCCGTGCTCCAGCGTCCCGGGGTCCGAGACCTGCACGGTGTAGTTGTCGCCCTTGGCCAGGCCCTTGGTGGTTACGGCCGTGTCCGTGCCGGCGTTGAAGTAGAGGCCGGCAGCGGCTCCGGAAGTGTCCGCAAAACTCATGCCCGTGGTGTGCCGGCCACCCGGGACAAAGTAGCCCTGGTAGTCCTCCACGGTGATGTCCAGCGTGTAGTTGGTGCCCTCCACCGGGCTCCCGGAATCAGCCAAGGTGTTCAGCGAACGGGCATCGCCCACTTTGCTGAAGTTGCCGGAGCTGTTGGGATCCATGGTGTAGTTCAGGCCGTTGAACGCATCCAGTGCAGCCAGCCGTACGCGGGCATCTTTCGGCAGCCCCTTGACCGTAAACAGCGTGCTGTCCTTCTCATCCTTGACGAAGCTGCGGAAGCTGGCCAGCGGCGTGATGTAGTCCCGGGGGTCAAACGGCGGAACGATCGTGTTGCGGAGCACCTTTCGGTCATCGCTGGCGGTGACCAACGGCGAGGCAATTGCGGTGACGCCCACCGCAACAGCGATCACGGCTGCAGCAGTCCCCAGGCGGCGGAGCTGGCCACGGCGGGCTGTAGCGGCGTCGGAGCCCGGCCTATTGGCCGAAACGGTCTTGGTGCTGTTCCGCCTAAGCACGTCACGGCGGAACGTCGCCCACACGATGGACACAATGGTCAGCGAGACGCCGCGCTCCACGTTAAGGAAGCCCGCGCTGGTACTGAAGGCGATTCCCGTGACGAAAAGGACCAGCACCGGCAACAACGGCCAGTACGGGCTCTTCAAACGCCACGTAAGCAGGCCTGCTGCCAGCGCGGTCAACAGTGAACTGAGGAACGGCACAATGAGCATCCCGTTCGCCGTCCCCACCGGAACGCCAACGGTCAGCATGTCCTTCCACGCAAACACGATGCCCAGCAGGAGTGTACGCAAGGAGTCGAGGCTGGGGAGGAACCCGAAGACGGTCGAATCCGGCACGGCCAATGCCGAGCCAAACACCATGTAGGCGCCGAAGGTCACGGCAGTGGTGATGAGCAGTCCCAGGCGGAAGTGCACGTTGAGGACAGCGATGCCCAGCCCCAGCAGCACACCGCCCAGACCTGCGATGAGGAAGCGGGCGTCTCCCCCGAAGCTCAGCGTGAAACCGAGGACGCCAAGGAACAGGAGCACCAGGAGCGCTCCGCAGTCAACGGCGAAGTGCCATAGTGGCCTGCCGTCGTCGAATATCGATTCTCCGGTGCCGCGGGCGGCCGACCGGGTTCCCTTGGCTGCACGGGGACGCACGCGGAGATTGGGAGCGGTGCTCATGCTGCCGCCTTTCGAAGAACTATGGCGAGATCGTCCAGGTCGCCAACCGTGAGGACCGTCAGGTCCGCGATGTTGGCCCTCGACGGCGCCGCTCCGGGTTGGACACGGACCGCCAGGCTCCGCACGCCGGGGGGAACGGACGAGGCCGCCGAGCGCAGTTGGGTGGCAGTCACATGGCTCCCCACGACGAAAAACACCACGGAGGCGTTGGGGACTGTATCCGAAAGGGTGCGGGCGAGGTCGACGGCGGTCTTCCGCATGGGTGCCCCGACAATGCGGGTCATATCGTCAAGCAGGTTCCGGCCGGTTTCGCAGCGGAGCGGCCCCTTTTGGGTCAGGACGTCCAGCTCACGCTGCTCACGAATGGCCTGCCTGCCAATGGAAGCAGCCACAGATATGGCCATTTCGAACTCGGGCTCGGAGTCATACTCGTCTGTATTGATGGAGAGCGAGATGGCCAGGTGTGCGCGCCGGGTCTCCTCGAACTGGCGAACCATGAGCTTGTTGGTGCGGGCTGTGGTCTTCCAGTGGATGTGGCGCCGATCGTCCCCGGGAACGTAATCGCGCAACGCATGGAAGGAGACATCCGCGCTGGAAAGTTCCGTAGTGGGCATGCCTTCAAGGTCGCGGATAAAGCCGGCCGCCGAGCTGCCCAGGGACACGGTCCGGGGATGGACGAACAGGTCCACCGGATCGGTCCACATCACGCGACGACGCAGCAAGTGGAGGGGGTCGGCGCGAACAGATCGGACCGGACCCACAACAATTACTGCACGCCGCGCTGTAGGGATGGTGAAGAGATCCTCGTGCACCTGTGCCGGCTTCATGCGGGGCAAATGGAAAACGGCAGTGTTGGAACCCACCGGCAGCTCCAACGCTGCAGGCAACAACGGCCTCGTGGACACGTTGGACACGGCAATGCTGCCCACGGCGTCATCCCCCACAGCCACCCTTGTGCGGGCAAGGTCCAGAACCACTCCATAGGCCGAGCGGCCCACAATGAAGCCGATGGCAAGGAGGAACAGCAGGAACGCCACCATGGCAGCTGACGTGGCTTCCTGCCAACCCCACGCCTGTCCCGCCCACCAGAGCCCGATCGAGGCAGCCAAGACTACCCAGCCGAGCAGGCTCACCACTGCCAGGACGGGCCAGACGAACCTCAGCCAGACAGCCCTGACCTTTGCCCACCCCGGCGCAAGGAAGTCGCCCGCAGTTCCGGCTGCTTCCGACCAAACGGCTGCGGGGTGGAGCTTGCTGGTTTTGCCGCGCTGGCTTGACCGGCCGGGGCGCGTGCCCGGCACGTCGCCAGGGCCGCGCAAGGAACGCATCTTGCCGCCGAGAGCGGACGTAACGCGCTTGAACGAGTCAGCAGCCCTGTTCAGGGGTGTGCTGGAGGACATGTCTGGGCCTTTGTTCGAGCTGGGGTGCGGTAGGGAGTTGTGCTTATGCGCTCGCGCGTTGCTGCGGGGCGGCGACGTCGGCGAGGACGCGGTTGAGTACCACCTCTGGCGTTGCGCCGGAGAATTCGGCTTCGGGGTCCATCACCAAACGGTGCGTCCACACCACGGGTGCGAGCTCCTTGATGTCGTCCGGCAGCACGAAGTTGCGGCCTTGGCTGGCCGCCCACACCTTCGCAGCGCGGACCATGGCCAAAGCGCCACGAACAGAAACACCAAGCCGCGTTTCGGAGGCATTGCGGGTCTCTTCGCAGAGGCGGGAAATGTACTCCAGCACCGCGGTGTCCACGTGGGTGGTGGCTGCCAGGTCCGCCATGTCCGCTACGGCCTGGGTGGTGATCAACGCGCTGAGGTCCTTCGAACGGTCCTTCAAGTTCGCGCCGCCCAGCAACCGGACGGTGGAAGCGTGGTCCGGGTAGCCGATGGAGGTCTTAATCAGGAAGCGGTCGAGCTGGGCCTCGGGGAGGCGGTAGGTGCCTGCCTGTTCGATGGGGTTCTGGGTAGCCAGGACCATGAACGGTCGGCCTGCCTCGTACGTGGTGCCGTCCACGGTCACCCGGGATTCCTCCATGACTTCCAACAAAGCGGACTGCGTCTTCGGGGAGGCACGGTTGATCTCGTCAGCCAGGACGATGTTGTTGAAGACCGGGCCCTTGTGGAACTCGAACTTCTGGGTCTTTTGGTCGTAGATGGTCACACCCGTCACGTCAGACGGCAGGAGGTCAGGCGTGAACTGGATACGGTTATGCGAACCCTGGACCGTCGCGGCCAAGGCGCGGGCAAGGGAGGTCTTACCCGTGCCCGGCGCGTCTTCAAACAGGACATGGCCTTCGGCCATCATGGCCGTGAACGTCAGCCGGATGACGTGTTCCTTGCCCAACACGGCCTTGCCCACGTTGGCAACGAGCTTCTCGAACGTTTCTGCAAACCACGCGGCCTGCTCGTTTGTCATGGTCATCGGTTGATCCTGTTCCTTGTGTAGGTGTGCGAATGGAGTTGTTGATCGGCCTGACGGAGCATCAGCAGCCGCCGGGCTCATTGCCAAAGCGGTCCACGGTGATGGCCTTGACGAACCATCCAGGGTGGCTTCCCTCCGTGACTCGATACCACTTGGTGCTCCCGCCGTAAATGTTCTTTGTGCAGTCAATCTTCAGGCGTCCTTCAGAGCGGGAGACCCAGCCAACTCCACACGTCGGCCCGCTTGGGTTGTAGGTGTCCGGCTGATTCGGTTTACCCGGGCATGTGTTGTTGTGCGCCTGGATCGTTGTGGATGGAGGCGGTGGGGGCGGCGGTGGCGTGGGGTCGTCGCCACTCGTCGCGTTGACTTGGCCGCTATGTGCGCCAGCCACTACTGTGAAGGCCCGGACGTTGAGCTTCCTCGTCTTGTCCCACCCGCCACCTGAGGCGTCGAAGCTCGTTGCCTTGCCAACGCTGGTCCAGCCGCCGCCGTCGAGATTGACCTCGTAGTGGTCGAGGGCGCGGCCGTTCATGTTCGGCGGATTCCAATTCCAGTGCACCTGGCCGTCGCCCTTGGCGGACTTTCCGCCCGAGACATTCGGCGCGTTCGGGGGCGCATAGGGGTTACCTGTGCCGATCGCCTTCGCATCGCCGGCCATGCCGTTCTTCACCGAAGTGGCGATGATATTTACTACCACGTCGGTTCCATTGGGCTGCCCACCGATGATTCCGCCTCCGCGGGCAATCTGCCCGGAACCATGAGCGGTCTGCCAGCGGTAAGTAATCTCGTTGTCCTGCGAGCCGTTCCGCTCGGCTGCAGTAAGCGGCGTGAAGGCAACCTCGAGCCGACCAGAGTCGCCGGTCGCTTTTACGGATCCACTCCCCACCATCCCGGGCTTGCCTGCAGCCCGGATTGGGGCCGACTGTTGGCTGACACCGCTGACGCCGGCCTTGTTTGTGGCTGACACCGTGAATGTGTAGTCCGCTTCGGAGTTCGCCACGGTGACGTTCTGCGAGGTAGCCCCCACAGATTGCGTAGCTACGACGGCGCCGCCCATGTACGTGGTCAAGGTGTAGGCGGACACCGCGTCACCGTTGTTATTCGGCGCCGCCCAGCTAACCTGCAACTGGCTCTGCGTACCCACGGAACCGGCTCCCGCAACTGAAGGAGCCGCAGGGGCCACCGGCACTCCTGCAGGAGTTTCGGCAGCAGAGTAGGTACTCCATTCCGAGGGCTCCTTGGCGTCATTCCTGGCCAGGACCCGGACCTTGTAGGCCACGCCATTGGTCAGACCGCTCCAAACATGGCTGTTGGCCGTGAGGTTTTGGATCTGCGGGTTCTGGCCCGCAGGCGCAGGCGAGATCTCAAGGTCGTAGGACTTGATGGGCGAGCCCTTGCTTGCGGGAGGAACCCACGCCACGGACAGCTGCTTGTCGCCGAACTTCAGCGTGGGTGCAATCGGCGTGTCGGGCTTGACGTCCGGACGGACCTCGGCCGACACCGGTGACCGCTCGGATTCGTTGATCGCATTCGTGGCAGTGACGGCAAAGTGGTACTTCACATTGTTGGTCAGGCCGGTCAACGTACAGGTATTCGCGGGGCAGTCCTGCTTAAAGCCGTTCTCCCCGTACACCGTGTACTTGGTGATAGCCGAACCACGGTCAGCGGGCGCGTTCCATGTGAGCAAGGCAGTTTGGTCGCCCACGGACTGCGCCAGCGGCGTGGTTGGTGCTGCCGGCTTGTCCTTGACCGTCAAACGGATGCGGGCAGTGGCATATCGGGAGATCTCGCCGGTCTTATCTTCCACGGTGTACGCAACCACCATGGTTCCGGTGAATCCGCCTGCGGGTGTGACGGTCACGCTGTCCCCGCCGGCTTCAGCCGTTCCCTGGCCCGTTTCCGTGACGGCTGAGACGATCTTCAACGGAGTTTCCGGGAACGGATTCGAATCGTTGGCCAACACGTTGACCGTCACAGGCTTCCCGGATTGCGCCTCGGGTTCAGAGTCGTCGTTTGCCACGGGTTTTGGCCGGTTGGAGGCCGACAGGGACAGCTTGTACGTTGCCACAGCTTCGAGCCCGCGGCGGTCCTTTGCTTTCACCTGGACGGTGCCCGACTGCCCAATCTGCACGGAATCATCCGCAGAGACCTTGAGCGTCTTGCCCTCCACATTCACCTTGAAGCCGCCCTGGGCTGCGCCCACCAGCTCGTAGCCCATGTTCTGCACGTCATCCTGGTCCGGATCCGACGTCAGCTTCTCCAGGTCCAGGCTGGCAGAGTCGCCCTTGGGAACTTCCACGTCGCTGCCCAGCAGAACCGGCGGGTTGTTCTTGTTGGGGTCGGGCAGCACTTTGGTTCGGATGCTGAGCGTCGACTTCAGACCGTTGGGATCGTCCGGACCTGTTCCATCAGTGACTTCGAAGCTGATGGAGCCGGGGCCAACATACTCAGCACCTGCCGTGTATTTCAGGGCAGTGCCACCGTTGGCTACGGGATCGCTGCCGTCGGCACCGATGAGCTTGATGCGGTCGGTCTGGGTCAGGCGTGGTGTGCGCCCTTCACGGACTTTGACCCACTCCGCGAGATTTACCGTGACGGACTGGCCTGAGACAAGCTCCACTACCTCGTCCTTGGCGAGCGTAGGAACCTGCTGGCCAATACCGGGAACCCAAATGATGGCCGTGGACTTTTGTCCGTCCACGTCCTCCACGGTGTAGGGCACCAGTTGCGGCTGCTCGGTGAGGTCAACAATGACGTTGCCCTCGGGACCGGGACGCGCGGTTTCCAGACCGGTAGCGACCTTGAGGTTCTCCCCCACGCCGTCCGGATCTTCGTCGTTCTTCAGGACGGGAACATCCACGGCAGTTTTACCAAGTGTTTGTGCCGAGGTCACGCGGTCGTCTCGGGCAATCGGCGCCTGCAGCGGTAGATCGTTCTGGACTACCACCCGGATACTGGCCTGTCCTACGGCATCGCGGTCGTCGGCAACGGAATAACGAACGTTGACGGTGCCCTCGGCGGCGGGAGCGGTTACCAGAATCCGTCCGCTGGTCTTGCTGACCTTGGCATCAAGACCTGCGTCGGCTTCGATGCTGTCCGTCAGGATTCGGATGATGTCACCATCGGGGTCCGTGTCGTTCGCGGTCGCGTCCACGGCGATCTGGCGGCCAGGGCGGACCTTGACTTCATCATCGACGGGAGCAGGTTTCTGGTTGTCCTCGCCGCGGGGCGCGACGCCCACCGTCACCGTTCCGGTGTTGACCGCGCCTTGGCGGTCGATCACCTTGTACCGGAACGTATCGGTACCCGCGCCGTCACCGGCGGCCACGAAGTCGATGAAGCTGCTGCCCGCCGTCGCGGTTCCCATGGTGGGTGTGCTGTCGATGCCGGTGAGCTGTACCGAATCGCCGTCGGGGTCTATGCCGTCCAGCGGAACCGGGATCCGGACGCTGCCGCCCGCCACAACGCGTGCCGTCAGGTTTTGCGGTTGCGGACGCGAATTCTGGGTACCTTCCAGCGGAAGGATGTGAATGGTGACTGCCGCGGCGCTCTTCTGACCCTGCGGATCCACTGCGTTGTAGATGGCACGTACGGTTTTGGGCGTCGGTCCGGCAATAAAGCGCAGGGTCTTCTCGGAAATGAACGCTTTGCCGTCCTCTTCAGGGATGCTCTGCGCCAGCACCGGATCCACGGACAGTTCCTCACCCTGCGGGTGCGTGTCATTGTCCAGGACCGGAATGGTCACGACGTCGTTCACGCGGACGTTGACTTCGTCGGGTTTAGGCTGGGGAGCCTCGACGACGGCGGGAGCCGGCACCGGGACAACGCCCACCGTGCCGGTAGCTGAGGCGCGGCCGTTGGACATGGTGTAGCTGAAGACGAACGGTTCCTTGGCGCCGAGGACGTCCGTAACGCGAAGGACACTGTGGTCGATCACGCTCACGGATGCCGATGAGCCGTCGGGGACGGTGACGGATTGGAGGACCAGCACGCCACCGGAAGGATCGGAGTCGTTGGCCAGCGGATCAACCAGCACACTGCCGCCCACCGGGAGCAGTGCGACGTCGTGGACTGCGACGGGAGCTCCGGCATCCTTGCCGGACTCAACGTCCACACGGATCAGCCCTTGGCTGCTCTGGGGGCCGTTGCTGGCGATGTACGTCAAGTAGATCGGACCGGGTGTGGTGCTCCGGAAGGTGAACGTACCGCCGTCAGTGACCGGGCCGAGCTCAGCAGGGCCCGCAGCCTCAACATGGGCGACACGCAGGGCGCCACCGTTGGGGTCCACATCATTTTTCAGCGGTGCGATGACCAGGTCCTGGCCCACCACTGCGGTGACGTGGTCAGCGTTGACCACGGGTGCGAGGGCACCCGGCGGCTGGACGTTGACCACGATGCGGCCGGTAGTAGTGGCCCTGCCGTCCCACACTGTGATGGTGACGTTCTTCTTGCCCGGTGCTGCGCCGGAGTCCTGGTACGTCAGGAGGCCGTCGCGGCGTACCTTCACTTGGTCCTGGTCGTTGTCAGACTTTGCATCCAACAGGACGAGGTCGTCGCCATCGGGGTCCATCCAGTCGGTCAGGATGTTCTGGCTGACCGACTTGCCCTGCTCCACCAGCATTGTGGTGGGCTCGCCTCGTTTGAAGAAGGGCGGTTTGTTCTCTTCAGGGGCTACCACCCGCAGTGTGACCTTGCCACCGGCGGACAAGTCGCGGCCATCGGCGGCGTTATAGTCGAAGACTTCCGTGCCCGGTTTCGCATCTGCCGGGACCTTGATCTGGAAGGCGGATCCTCCGTAGATGTTTTCCAGCGCACCCATCTTGGGGCCGTTGGCGCCCACCGACGCGGTGAGGACATCGCCGTCGGGATCTGAATCGTTGTCCAGCACGCTCAGGATGGAAGTCCGGCCCGGCCGGACACCGAACTCGTCCGGTTTGGTTTCGGGCGGACGGTTGGGCTTGGTGCGGTCCGGGAGGACATTGATGGTGTTGTTGTCCGCGGACTCCTGGTCCTGGTCATCGGACTGGTTTTTAGGCGGGACTACGTCGTCCCAGTTGTTCACCAGCTGCATGTTCTGGTTGACCAGCCACACGCTGCCCGAGTTCACGTCGTTGAGGACAACCAGGTCCCGGTTCACACGGAAAACGTAGCTTGGGGAGGCACTGGCTTTGGGGACGTCGTTCTTCTTGTCGTCGGCGTCATTGTCGCAGTCCCGGACGTACTTGTTGGCGCCGGACCACGCTGAGTGAACACACTTGCTGACCTGAACCGGAGCCGCGGGGACACCTTCCCCGTCAGCATTCACGGTTGCGGCCGTGGACCCGTCCAAGGGCTGCTTCAGCAGGGCCTTCTGTGTGGCAATGGCGACGTAGTTGCTGTCTTCACTGTTCTGCTGGAGCTTGGCTTCGCGGGCATCCTGAAGTTGCAGCTTGCGGCCGCCCGGCAGGAAGAGGTTGCCGGAAGCAGCGTCAAGGATCACAGGCTTGTCGCCCACCACGGCCAGTTGAAGGTCGCCGGCGCCCTTGAGCTCGTCCACCTTGCTGACCTGCGAGTCGGTCCGTTCACCGTTGGCGTCCACCGTGGTGACGATGATTTCGCCCTTACCCGGATCTGCTGTGTAGATCCGGTTGTCGGATCCCACGGCAGAGACCATGCCCGGGGAACCAGTCAGTACGGGTTCGGTTCCTTCTTCGTCGAAGCCGTTGACGGTGGAGGGAGACAGTGCCCAGACTTTGCCCCGGGCCGGATCGGTCACCGAGAGCACGGTGGACCCGTAGCTGACTTGCGACGACGACGGTAGCTGCTTATCGCCACCGAGCTTCAGGTTTGCGGCCGACACCTGGTTGATGGTGGAACCGGATTCGTCGTCCACGAAGACGTTGCCGTCATGCTGCAGCACATCAAACGTGGTGGTAGCGGGAGTGACGGCACCATCAAGGACGCGGGAGGGATAGTTCAACCGGCCTACGGCGTTCTTGGTTTTGCTCACGACCCACACGCCGCCGTCATTCAAGTCCACCTCGGTGGTCTTGAACCCCGGGTACAGAATCGCCCCGGTGATCAGCAAAGCGCCCGCCGCTGTGGCGGCAGTCCCCGCTATGAACTTCTTGTTTTGACGCTTTTTCAGCCCCAGCTTGCCGAAGAAAGTTGTCACAGCCCCAGAATTCCCTTTGTGTTCAGCCGCCCCCCAGTGGCTTCCAAGCCAACCGGCAGATGCCGGCGGCCGTACATTTCGCAGTACCCCCATACGGCGGCGGAAATTTCAGTCCCTAAGACTATCCCACGCGCCCCACGGCCGGCCAAGGAAACCCGAGACCGGGCTATCCATTGGCTTTGACAGCGTACTGTCCCCTTGGGCCGGGGCGCGATGGGGACAACTATCCAGCGCCCCGGCGTCGATTGACTCAGCATTGCGGAATCTGATGGGGTCCGGGGTCTCCCAAGGTGGTGTTGCCTTGGGCGATGAAACGGCCTGCGTTAGCGCCGCTGGTCAGGCGGTACCAGGCCGCATAGTTCAAGTACGGGGTGCTGCGGTTGATGTAACAGTTAACCGTGAATGTGCCATTGGACTCGTACTGCCATGGGGCTCCATAGACCACGCCATCGCAGCGGTGCCCCGGAGTGTTGGGGTCCCAGGACGTCTGACCGGATGGCGCGGTGTCCGTGCACGTACGGAAGCTGCCGGACGGCAAGGTCGCATCCCAGGACGTCTTCTGCGGCCCACTCTGAGCACTCGCGGTAGCCACGCCTCCGCCCTGGCCTATGGAGTTGAACGTCTGGACCTCAATGGTGCGGGTCTGGTTGTAGCCACCGGTGTTGACTACACGGCTGCCGGAGGCTGACTCGTTGATCCACCCGGTATCAGTTCCACCGCCGGTGATCCTGATCTTCGTGACCGCGACGTCGTTGCTGTTTGTGGACGGCGAGGACCAATTCAGCGTCAACGTGGTCTGGTTCTGGCCGCCGTTTGCACCTGAAGCGGACGGCGTACCGGGCGAACCATACGGCGTGGTGGTTGCCGGTGCGCTGGCATTGGAACTCGGCGCCACTGAGGACACGGCCGTGACCGTGATGGAGGTAGCCTGCCCATTGGCGAAACCACCCACCGTTTGCCCGGGCGTGATGGGACCGGACTGGCCGGTACTCGCCAGGTAGCGGTAGCTGACTTCGCTCTGCGTGGATCCGTTTCGTTGCTTGTCGTCAAGAACGGCAAAGTTGATGGTGACGGCCCGGCCCGCTCCCCCGGTATTTGCCGGCGTCACAGTGACGTTGTTAACGGTGCCTAGCTTGCCTGTGGCACGGCGCGGGGCCGAGGCGGCACTGACGCCACCCTTCCCGGCCTTGTTCTCAGCTTGCACAGTGAACGTGTAGCCGGCTTCTGCGTTCTGGGCGGTGAAGGTGGCTGACCGGACGTTCCCCGGGACTGTTTGGGTCTGGGGAACGCCGTTTCCACCACTCATGGTGACGTAGTACGTCTTGATGGGATCACCATTGATGTCCGGTTCGGCCCAATCCGCGCGGATCTGGTTACTAGTTCCCACGGACTCCACCACAGCGGTGGTGGGTGCAGCCGGGGCCGCCGGAAGGCCAGCGGGGTTGTCCTCAAGGGAGTACATTCCCCAGTCCGACGGACCGAGCTCGTTGACGGCCTGGGCACGGACCTTGTATTTCACGCCATTGCTGAGTCCGGGCCACGTGTAGCTCAGGCCGGTGACCTCGTTCTTGACGGCAATGCCGTTGGCCGGGGGCGGAGAGATCTCAAGGTTGTAGTGCTTCACAGGTGAGCCCTCAGTCTTCGCGGGGGTCCATGTCATAGCCATGTTTTTGTCCCCGGCTTTGACCGTGGGGGCGTCCGGCGGCGACGGCTTCTCATCCGGGCGGATCTCGTTGGACGCGATTGACGCCGGCGAATCCCCCACCTCATTGGTGGCGAACACCGTGAAAACGTACTTCACATTGTTGGTCAGTCCTGAGAGCGTGCAGGTGGTGGTCGGGCACACCTGTTCAAAACCGGCTGCCTTGACCGTGTACTTGGTGATGGCTGCGCCATTGTCCGACGGCGGCGCCCACTTGAGCACTGCGGTACGGCTCCGGACATCGGTAGCTACGGGTGCCGACGGAGCATCGGGCTTGTCGCGGACCGTGATCCGGACACGGCCGACAGCCTGCCTCGAGGGGTCCTTGGTCTTATCCAGCACCGTGTACCGCACCACCATGACGCCCTTGAAACCGTCCGCAGGAGTCACCGTGACCGCATCGCCTGAAACGGTCGGCTGACCAGCCGCGGAGCCCGTTTCCACTGCGGCGCTCTCGATGGTCAGTGGTGAGTCATTAAAGGGGTTGAAATCGTTGGCCAGCACATTGACGGTTTCGGAGCGTCCCGCGTTGGCTTTCTCAACAGCGTCGTCGTTGGCTGTAGGACGAGGCCTGTTGGAGGACACTACGGTACCGGTCACCGTCGCGCGAACAGCGTCGGAGCGCCCGTCCGTGACCTTCAGCGGGAAGGAGCCCACTGCACCTGGGTTCACGGAGAGGTCCGGGGTGACTTTGAGGACGCTTCCCTCCACCTTGGTTTGGAAGCCCGCCGGCTGTTGTCCGTCGAGCTCGAATTTCAAGTTTCCCTGATCCCGCTCGTCCACGTCCTTGGCGAGGTTTGCCAATTCCAGCTCGGTGGTTTCACCCTTGGGTGCCTCGATCGAAGCGCCGCTGAAGGTGGGGACGTGGTTCGCGTTAGGGTCCGGGATCACCTTGGTGATGATGGTCAACGTGGACTTGAGCCCTTGCGAGTCGTCCGGACCGGATCCGTCAGTCACCTCGAAGGTGATGGATCCAGGGCCGACGTAGTCCGTCTGCGCTGCATACCGCAGCGCATTTCCATCGCCGGAAATGACGTTGTTTGGATCGGCTCCCTGGACACGGATCTTGTCCGCCACCGTAAGCCGGGGCTGGCGGCCTTCCCGCACACGGACGTATTCCTGGAGCGAAAGAGTGACTTCCTTCCCGGACATGACCTCAACAGGCTCGGTCTTGGAAAGAGTTGGATATTGCAGCCCTTGGCCGGGGACCCACATCACGGCTGTGGCTGACTGCCCGTCCATGTCCGTCACAGTGTACGGAATCAGCTGGTCCTGCGGCGTGAGTGTCACCACCACGTTGCCGGCAGTCCCTACCCGTGCGTTCGGATTCGCATCCGGCAATGTGATGGTCAGGTCTTCCGCAACGCCGTCCGGATCAGAGTCATTCTTCAGTACCGGGACGTCGACAGCGGTCTTGCCCAGCGTCTCAGCCAGCGTGATGCGGTCGTCTACGGCAATCGGAACGTGGAGGGCCGCCGTCGGGCTTGTTTGAACCCTGACCACAGCGCTGGCTTCAGCCTTTTTGTCGTCCTGGATCCGGTAGCTGACGCTCTCGGTCCCGGCAACGCCGGGGGCCGTCAACAGGATCTTGCCGGTGGCAGCCTCAACCTGCAGTTCCGGATTGGCTTCGAAGGAATTCACCAGGCCAAGGGGATCGCCGTCGGGATCCGAGTCGTTTTTCAACGCATCCACTGCAATACGACGACCTGGCCGGACATCAATTGCATCGTCTACGGCAATGGGTTTCTGGTTGTTCGCCTCCGCCGGTGCGATTCCCACAATCACGGTGCCGGTGTTTTCGGCTCCAATGCGGTCTCGAACGCGATAGCTGAACGTGTCAGTCCCGGCAGAATTGGCGGCGGCAGTGAATTCCATGTAGCCATCCCGCACCACGGCTGTGCCAAGTGCGGGCGCTTTGTCGACGCCAATGAGCTGCACCGAGTCGCCGTCGGCATCAATGCCGTCCAACGGTACGGGGATCTTGACGGTCATGCCCGCCACCACACGTGCGGTCAGGTTTCGCGGCTCGGGGCGGGAGTTCGTGGCGTCGTCCCTGGCCCGGATACGGATAGTGACTTGCTGCGAATCGATCTGGCCTGACGCGTTGCTTACCTTATAAATGGCATAGACGGTCTTGGGAACCTCGCCTGCGATGAAGCGCAGGAAATTGCCCGCGATGAAGGTCCTGCCATCCGCTGCGTCGGGCTGTTGCGCCAGTGCGGGATCAAGGGTGAGCTCTCCGCCGTTGGGGTCCGAATCGTTCTCCAGGACAGGGATGGTCACAACGTCGCCGACGCGAACCGACACTTCGTCGGGTTTGGCCTGCGGAGCCTGCAGCTTGCTCGGCGCCGGCACCACCTGCACTGAGATGTCTCCCGTGGCCGACGCCTTACCGTTCGAAATCGTGTACTTCAGGGACAATTGTCCGGTCGCGTGGATGTCGGTGACCTTGACCACCGAATGGTCCAGGACCGCCACCGTGACCGGCAGGCCGTCCTCCGCAGTGACCGATTGGACAACCAGTACACCGCCGGCCGGGTCCGAGTCATTGCCCAGCACGTCCACCACGGTGCTGCCGCCGCTGGGCAGAAGCGCGATGTCGCGAACCGCGACGGGGGCGCCGTCATTATTGCCGGACACTACGTCGACACGCACCAACTGCTGGGCACTTGCCGGGCCGTTGGTGACCATATAGGTGACGTAGTGCGGGCCCACAGTCGTGGAGTTGAAGGTAAACGTCTGCTGGTCAGGACCTATGACGGCGGTGGCCTGTTCGTCCGGCTGGGCCTGTGCCAGCCGGAGAGTCCCGCCTTGCGGATCAGTATCGTTTTTGAGCGGGGCGATCACCGTGTCCTGGCCTGCCACAGCCACCACGTGATCGGCGTTGGCGATCGGAGGCAGAGCGCCCGGAGCCCGAACATCCACACTGATGCGCCCCTCTGTGGTCAGGGTGCCGTCGGAGATCGTCACGGAAATGGTCTTCTTGCCGGGCCCGGCTCCGGAATCCTGGAACGTCAGCAGTCCGTCCGGCCTGATGCGCACTTGGTCGGCGGGGTCGCTGCTGCCGGCAGCCACCGCGAAGATGTCATCACCGTCGGGATCTATCCAGTCACTGAGGATGTACTGGTTGGCGATCTTTCCGGATTGCACCACCAGGGCATTGTTCCTGTTGGGCTTCTGCTGGGGTGCATTGTTCTCGCCGGGAGGGACTATCCGAAGGTCAACGTTCGCTGCCCCGGTACCGCCACGGCCATCGTCCACGGAGTACTTGAAAGTCTCAGTGCCGGATTGCTCCGCAGGGACGGAAATCTGGAAACCCGTCCCGCCGTAGACGGGCGCCAACGCCCCCGACCTCACGGCCTGGTCAGCGGAGACCGTGAGGACATCGCCGTCGGAATCGGCGTCGTTGTCCAAAACCGGCAGGAGGGTCGTCTTCCCGGCGCGCACGCCAAAGGCGTCCGGCTTGGCCACGGGCGGGGTGTTCGGTTTGCTTCGGTCCGGAAGGACCGTCTGCTGGACTTCGTCAGCGGAGTCCTTGTCGGCGTCGTCCGATGTTTGCTGGGGCGGGATGACGTCGTCCCAGTTATTGACCAACTGCATGTTCTGGTTGACCATCCACACGTTGCCGGAATTGACGTCGTTCAGGACCACGAGGTCGCGGTTGACCCGGAAAACGTACGACGGCGACGCACTCGCCTTGGGAACGTCGGCGCGGCGGTTGTCAGCTTCGCTGCTGCATTCGCGGATGTACTTGTTGGCACCGGACCATGCTCCGTAAGTGCAGGTGCCCAACTGCACGGGGGCCGCGGGAATGCCTTCGCCGTCGAGCCGGACGGTTTTGGCTGTCCCACCGTCCAACGGCTGAAGCAGGAGCGCTTTGGTGGTGGCGATGGCCACGAAATCCGCGGCTGGTCCGCTTTGCTGGAGCTTTGCATCGCGGGCGTCATCCAGGTGAACGGTTGCCCCGCCCGGGAGAACAATGTTTCCGGTAGCTTCATTGAGGACCACGGCCCTGTCACCCACTGCGGTGAGTTGCAGGTCTCCTGCGCCCTTGAGTGCATCATCCTTGCGGGCCTGCGAATCCACTGACCTGCCGTTGGCGTCCACCTTGGTGGCGGTCACGCTGCCGGACTCCGGATCCACGGTGTGAATGGTGTCGTCCGTACCCACCACCGAAACAATTCCGGGCGATTGCTCGAACAGTGGCTCTGACTCATCGCTGAAGCCGCCCACTGAGCCGGGCGACAGTGCCCAGACCTTACCCTTTGAAGGGTCGGTGACAGCCAGCACTTTGTGGCCAAAACTTACATCAGCAGAGCCAGGTAGCTTCTGGTCTCCGCCCAGCCGCATGTTCGCCGCGCTGACCGGGTTGATAGTGGCGCCATCGGAGTCATCTATGAAGACGTCACCGGCTTGCTGGAGGATATCGAAGTCCTTGCTGGCCGGTGTCACGGCACCGTCCAAGGACTTGGAAGGGTAGTTGAGCCGTCCAGCGGCATTCTTGGACTTGCTGACCACCCAGACGCCGCCATCATTGAGGTCAACTTCGGTGGTTCTGAAGCCCGGGTAGAGGATCGCGCCGGTCACCAGGACTGCAGCAGCAACAGAAAATGCGGTTGCCGCGATGACCTTCCGCCGGCGATTCTTGGCACGGCGGTTCCCGGACCCGTCAGGCAGAGCCATCCACATTCCCCCACACGTTAGCCAGCACTAGGCAGCCGGCACCGAACCTTCGGCCATCCACGACACAAACACCGCTAAGACTACCGGGTTAATCCATCGTTTTGCTAAGTCGTGACGTAGTTCTCAGAGGGCACAGTTGGCAGTGGCTTAGTCGAGCACCAAACCCTTGCCTCGTCCGCGGGCGAGCATCACGGGATGGATCTCGCCGAAACCACGGACGTTCTCCGACTTCTGGGGAATCAGGACAAAGCGGTCGTCCTGTCCAAGGGCAGCGGCGGTCATGGCGTCCACAAGGACAGTCCCGGGCTGCGCCAGGGTGGTCAGCCGTGCGGCAAGGTTGACGGTGGGCCCGTAGATATCGCCGAGCCTGGAAAGAATGCGGCCCCACACCATGGATACACGGCACTGCGGCAGGATCTCGTCCTCCGTGAAGGCTTGCGCCAACGCCAAGGAAATCTCGGCTCCGGCGGCCGGGGTTTCAGCGATGTACAGGACTTCGTCACCCACGGTCTTGACCAGTCGCCCGCCACCGACGGAAATGATCTCGGCGCATTTGTTCTCAAAGCGCTGCACCAGCTGGGCGAGCGTTTTCTCGTTCATGCGGCGCGACAGGCTGGTGTAAGAGACAAGGTCAGCGAATCCCACGGCACGGGCCAAGGGCAACGGCGAATCGTCTTCGTCGCCCTCGCGGCCCTCCTCGCTGGCCTGCAACCCGGCCTCCGCCCGAACGGCAAGCCGCTGAACGCCGGCGTTGAGCTGGCGGCGGTAGGAGTACACCAGGATCTCTTCGAGCGAATCAACCAAGGCAGGCAGTTGCCCTACCAACTGCTTGCGGGCCACGGCATCAGGGATTCCCTGTTCGGAAACCATGTCCTCCACCAAGGCTTCGATTTGCCACACCACCATGCGGTCCGTCATTTGGCCGATGGACCGGGTAACGGAGATCGCGGCGTCCTCTGTCAGGAGTCCTGCACGGACCAAGTCCAGGATCCTGGACAGGGCAGCTTGGTCGCGTTCAGTGAACGCGACGTCCTCGTCCCCAAAGTTAGGGAATCCCAGTGCGCGCCAGATCTTGCGTGCCGAAAGGATGGACACGCCCGCACCGGCAGCAACTTCACGACGCCGGAGCTTGCGTTCTCCGCCCAGGAGTTTCGCCTCAAGCGCTTTAATAGCCAGGCGCTCCGCGGACATCACACCAGTGGGCGGACCTGTTTGCACCGACGCCGGAGCAGGCCCGACCTCAGTCTCCTCGTCCACGGAAGGTTCCGGTACGGCGTCGAACTCCTGGTCCAGGTCCTCGCCGGACTGCTGATCCTCAACGCTCATCTCTTCCACCTTCTCTCAACTCCCATGGCAATTCTTCAAAATCCCTCAGTACTTCACCCTCAAAAACCTCACCTTGCGGGAGTTCGTCCATCGCGTCAAGAATGAATCCCCGGAACTTCCCGACTTCGGGAACATCGGCCAGGACGGCTATTCCGGAGTGCCCGGTATCCAAGGATATATTCCCTGAGTGCAATGCCCGTTGGATCATGTTCTGCTGGACACCCACGTTGCGGACGGCCATCAGCGACACCTGCCAATCACTCCGCCGAAACATTCCGTTCTTGGCAAGTACACGCCTGCTCGTCAGGATGTACCTGATCGACCGCCACCGCAAGACGCGCCTCATGCTGTACGCGGCGAGGAACCACGCCGCGAGCACAACTACAGTGCCTACGAGCCAGGGCGTCCATTCGGCAGTGATGAACGGCGCCAGGCGCTGGGGGTTTTCCCTGACGATCCAGGCACAAGCAAAACCCGTGAGCGCGGGAACCACGATGAACGCCAGCACCGGGAAAAAGAGTGAACGGCCCTGTTGGCGCGTGATCGTGATGACCTGCTCCCCCGGAAGTAGCTCTTTACGCATAACCGCTTTCTGTGGCGCGCAAGTGCACCACGTCCCCGGCTGTCACTACGTGCTCCCTGCCGCCGTGATCCACCACCAGCAATGAGCCGTGCTCATCCAAGCGCGAGGCGTGCCCCACGAGTTCGTGGTCCCCGGGCAAGTGCGCCCGCACTTCGCGGCCCAACGTCACCATGGCAGACTCAACACGTTTATGCAGCGACGGGCCACCTACCAAGCCGGCTGCAGGGTCCCCCTCCGAGTTGCAGAAACTGCGGTACAACCTGGCGAAGCGGGAAAGGTAGCTCTTCAGCAGCGCAGTGCGGTCCGTCGTCGTGGCCCCTTCCAGGGCAAGCGACGTAGCCGTGGGAACCGGAAGTTCCTCCTCGGCCAAGGACACGTTGAGGCCAACGCCCAGGATGACGGCCGGAACGGAGCCGTCGCCCAGCGGAGTCATCTGGGCCAGGATGCCAGCCACCTTCCGCCCGTTAACCAGCACGTCATTGGGCCATTTGATCTCCGCGGTGATGCCGGCCGTTTCCTGCAGGGCTTCCCGCAAAGCGACCGCGGCCAGCAGCGAAAGCCAGGAGTAGCTCTGCGTCGGAACCGGCATGCCTTCTGCCGTGACGGGGCGCAGCACCATGGAGACGGACACTGCGGACCGCTCGGGTGATTCCCAGTGGCGGTCAAGCCGTCCGCGCGCCGCCGTCTGGTGTTCGGCGGTCAACACGGAAAGGTCGGCCCACTTTTTCGGTTCCACCGTCACGGCCCTCACGAGGTCCTGGTTGGTGGATCCCGTGGAATCGACAATCTTCAGCTGGGAGATGCCGGTAGCCGACAAGAAGTCCGGCTGGAGCAGAGCATCACGGTCCAATGCCCTACGATCCACAGAGGAACGGGACTGCCCGGACGCGACCTCTCCGGACATGACCTGGGGTTCGCTGCTCTCTGGCTGTTCGGCATCCATAGCTGAATCCTATCCAGTTGCGACGTCCCCGGATGATGGCTGCGCTGAAAAACGGCTATGAATCCCCTTAAAGGAAGATGTCCGGCACCAAGCGGTCTTCGGGTGCGCCGAGGCTGTATGGAGTGAAATCCGAAACGCCGGCAGCGCGCAGCACTTCTTCGTCTGTATAGAAATTCCCGGTGGCACCCGAACCGGTCAGCACGGCGTGCGCGGCATCGGCCATGATCTCCGGTCCGCGGGCCGCCTGCACGATTTGCTGCCCACCGGGCATGTTCCGGATCGCGGCCGTATCGATCAAGGTGCATGGCCAGAGCGAGTTGACCGAGACGCCGTCGTCCTTCAACTCTTCGGCGAGCCCCAAGGTGGTGAGGCTCATCCCGTACTTGGCCATGGTGTAGGCCAAGTGCATTCCGGCCCATTTCGGGTCCAGGTTGAGGGGCGGAGACAAGGTGAGGATGTGGCCGTGGTTGGATTCCCGCAGAGCAGGCAGTGCCAGCTTGGACAGCAGGAACGTGCCCCGGACATTGATGTCCTGCATGAGGTCGTAGCGCTTCATGTCCACGGCGTCGGTACGGGAAAGGTCGATCGCCGAGGCGTTGTTAACCACGACGTCGATTCCACCGAAACGCTCGACGGCGGCGGCGACCGCGGCGGCGACGTCGTCATCATTGCGGACGTCCCCGACGAGCGGCAGCGCCTGGCCGCCAGCTTCGACCAACTGATCTGCTGCGCTAAAAACCGTTCCTTCCAGCTTGGGGTGGGGATCGCCGGTCTTGGCCATGAGCACAATGTTGGCGCCGTCGCGCGCCGCACGGGTGGCGATGGCCAGGCCGATGCCACGGCTGCCGCCGGACAAAAGGATGGTCCTGCCCTTGAGCGAAGCGGTGGCCACGTAGGGGCTGGTGCGTTGCGTTTGACCCTCTGTTGAGGCGGAGGAAGCGCCGTTGCTTGAAGTCATGGGGACACTCTAACCCAAGCATGTTACTGGCGGGTAACATAGCGGTGGCTTTGGCTTGGACGCGGAAAATTGTAGGGTTTCTACAGCGGTTCGCGGCAAAGGCGTCACTAGACTGGCCTGCGGGGCCTGTTCTTTGTACGGAAGCTACTTAAGTCAGCTACTTGTCCGTGCCGGGATTGCGCCAGCGAATATCAGCTACAGAGCCGGAGACACTTGATGAGCCACGATCTGACAACGACAGCGGGAAAGATTGCCGACTTCCGCGACCGCCAGGCCCGTGCAGAACAGCCTTCCGGCCCGGAAGCAATCGAAAAGCAGCACGCTCGCGGCAAGAACACCGCCCGCGAACGCATAGACCTCTTGGTCGACCCCGGATCGTTCGTCGAGTTCGACGCCCTCGCAGTCCACCGCTCCACCGCTTTCGGCATGGAAAAGAAAAAGCCGCTGGGTGACGGCGTGGTCTCCGGATATGGAACCGTGGATGGCCGCCTCATCGCCATCTACAGCCAGGACTTCAGCGTCTACGGCGGCTCACTCAGCCAGGTCAACGGCGAAAAGATCGTCAAGGTCCAGGAATTCGCCCTCCGCAACGGTTGCCCGGTGGTCGGGATCAACGACGGCGGCGGCGCACGAATCCAGGAAGGCGTCGCTTCGCTGGCGATGTTCGCGGACATCTTCCGCAACAACGTCCACGCTTCCGGCGTGGTCCCCCAGATCTCCCTGATCATGGGCCCCTGCGCTGGCGGCGCCGCCTACTCGCCCGCATTGACCGATTACGTGGTCATGGTGGACAAGACGTCGCACATGTTCATCACCGGGCCTGACGTCATCAAGACAGTCACCGGTGAGGACGTGGACATGGAAACCCTCGGTGGCGCGCGGCAGCACAACGCCACCACCGGCACCTCCACCTACTTGGCTTCCGACGAAGCCGACGCGATTGAATTCGTCCGCGAACTTTTGGACTTCCTCCCCTCCAACAACCTGTCCGAGGCCCCCGTGGTGGAGCACGACCAGGAACTGGACCTGAACGACGACGACCACGCGCTGGACGGACTGATCCCCGATTCCGCCAACCAGCCATACGACATGCGCAAGGTCATCGAACAGATTGTGGACGACGCCCACTTCCTGGAAATGCAGTCGCTCTACGCTCCCAACGTGATGATCGGCTACGGCCGCGTTGAGGGACACACCGTCGGCATCGTGGCCAACCAGCCCATGCAGTTCGCGGGCACGCTCGATATCTCTGCCTCGGAGAAGGCTGCCCGGTTCGTCCGCCATTGCGACGCTTTCAATATCCCGATCATCACGCTGGTTGACGTTCCCGGCTTCCTCCCCGGAAAGGACCAGGAGTTCCAAGGCATCATCCGCCGTGGAGCCAAGCTCCTGTACGCCTACGCCGAAGCAACAGTTCCCAAGCTCACCGTCATCACCCGCAAGGCCTATGGTGGCGCGTACATCGTGATGGGCTCCAAGAAGTTGGGCGCAGACCTCAACCTCGCCTGGCCCACTGCGCAGATCGGCGTCATGGGCGCCCAGGGGGCAGTGAACATCCTTTACCGTCGCGATCTCGCTGCCGTGGCCGAAGCCGGCGGCGACGTGGAGGCCAAGCGCGCCGAGATCATCCAGGGCTACGAGGAAGAACTGCTCAACCCTTACCAGGCAGCACAGCTGGGCTATGTCGACGCAGTTATTGCTCCGTCGGACACCCGCCTGCAGATCATCCGCGGACTCCGGGCCCTCCGCGACAAGCGCGCGAGCCTGCCCACCAAGAAGCACGGAAACATTCCGCTGTGACGGCTCCCAAGCATCGCGCCGATTCGGCGCCCGACGGAGCATCTGCCGAACCGCCTGCCGAACCGAAGTTCTCGGTGGTCAAGGGCGAACCGACAGCCGAAGAGCTCGCGGCACTTGCCGCCGTCGTGGTTTCGCTGGGAGTCCGGCAGGAAGCGGCCTCGTCCAAGCCGAACATCCGTCACTGGGTGCGGCGCCAACAACTCCGCCTGGACCCCACACCGGGTCCGGGCGCTTGGAAGCGCAGCCGGGGTTAATTCACCCCTCCGCAGAAAGTTCAACAACCCTTTCACGTAAGCGTTGTCGCGGATAGGCTCTGTGGGTGACTACTGCAAACACTCCCGTACGCCCGAAGTCCGCCATCGATGCCGTCGCTGACGCGTACACAGACAAGCTGATCGAACTCAATCCCAGCTTCGCCACCACGCTGGGATTGCCGGGACACGAAACGGAATATCAGGACTACTCGCCTGCCGGGGCTGAGGCCCATGCGGAGGCTACAAGGCTAGCCTTGGATGCCCTGGCAGGCCTTGAGCCTTCCGATGATGTGGACGCCGTCACCCTCGACGCCATGCGCGAGCGGCTCGGCTTGGACCTGGAGATCCACGAGTCCGGCTGGGATGCGGCCGAGCTCAACAACATCGCCTCCCCCGCCCAGGACATTCGCGCCATCTTCGACCTCATGCCCACGGACACGGTGGAACAGTGGGAGCACATTGCCGGCCGTGCTGCGAACGTTCCCGGTGCGATCGAGGGCTATATTGCATCACTTCGCTCGGCTGCTGCCGCCGGAAAAGTAGCCGCCGCCCGCCAAGTGCGGATCGTCATTGAACAGACCGGCCGATACGCCTCAGAGGACGGCTTCTTTGCCAAGCTGGCTTCATCCGCTTCCCTTGGTGGACAACCGCTGCCTGCGGACGTTCAGTCAAAGCTCGACGCCGGGACTGCGGGCGCGCGTTCTGCGTACAGCGCCTTGGGCGACTTCCTTCGGGACGAGCTCCTTCCCGTAGCCCCTGAGAAGGACGCTGTGGGCCGGGAACGATACGCCTTGGCTTCCCGTTCGTTTATCGGCGCCGAAGTCGATCTGGAAGAAACGTACGCCTGGGGCGTCCAAGAGCTCGAGCGGCTGATCAGCGAGCAGGAGAAGGTTGCCGGCCACATCAAACCGGGCGCCTCCATTGAAGAAGCCAAGAGCATTCTCAATAACGATCCCGCCCGGCAGATCAAGGGCACGGAGGCCTTGAAAGCCTGGATGCAGGAGCTCTCCGACCGTGCAGTCTCTGAGCTCGCCGACGTTCACTTCGACATCCCTGACGTCATGAAAACCCTCGAATGCATGATCGCGCCCACCGATGAGGGCGGCATTTATTACACCGGCCCTTCCGACGATTTCTCAAGGCCCGGCCGCATGTGGTGGTCCGTGCCGGCAGGCGAAGACACTTTTACCACCTGGTCCGAAACAACCACAGTGTTCCACGAAGGTGTTCCCGGCCACCACCTCCAGGTAGCCACCGCCACGTATCGCCGCGAAGTCCTCAACAACTGGCGTCGGAATGTTTGCTGGGTGTCCGGACACGGAGAAGGCTGGGCACTCTACGCCGAGCAGCTCATGCTTGAACTGGGCTACCTCAAGGACCCGGGCGACCACATGGGCATGCTCGACGGCCAGCGCATGCGTGCTGCCCGCGTGGTATTCGACATAGGCGTCCACTTGGAACTACCCGTTCCGGAGCGCTGGGGAACGGGGACGTGGACTCCTGAGAAGGGCTTCGACTTCCTCAAAGCCAACCTGGACATCAGCGAAGGCCAGCTCCAGTTCGAATTCACCCGCTACCTCGGCTGGCCGGGCCAGGCCCCGTCCTACAAAGTGGGCCAGCGCTTGTGGGAGCAAATTCGTGCAGAGCTTGAATCCCGCGAAGGCTTCGAGCTCAAGTCCTTCCATAGCAAGGCATTGAACATCGGCTCGGTTGGCTTGGACGTACTGCGCCGGGCGCTGTTGGGATAGTTTTTGTTCCCGCCCGAGACGCACGCCACGCCCCGGGCGGGAATAACTTCATAGCTGCGTAACATTTCTCAACGTCCGTTCGCTATGTTATTTGCGATGCACCTACCGTGTTCCGGTGAGCACCTCAACCAACACCCCCCTAGCAGCTGGCAAGACCGGCTTCCGGCTCCCCAAGTGGGCCGGATCCTTCGGCGTCCAGATCATCGCAGCCCTCATCGTCGGCCTTATTCTGGGCCTCATCGCCAAGTACACGGGCAGCACCAAAGCTGCTCCCAACGGCCTCGGCGCTACTCTCCAGACGATTGGCACCAGCTACGTATCGTTGCTGCAGACCGCCGTCGTTCCCTTGATTTTCACCGCCGTGGTGAGCTCCATTGCGAACCTGCGCCAGGTGTCCAACGCTGCGCGACTGGCGTGGAACACTCTGCTGTGGTTCGCCATCACCTCACTGGTCTCGGTGCTGATCGGCATTGGGCTCGGCGTGCTCCTGCAACCTGGCGCCGCAACGGGCATCACCGAAGAGGCAAAGTACGCCGGCAAGACCGGTGACTGGTGGGCCTTCCTGATTGGTTTGTTCCCCAAGAACTTCCTTGGGCTCGGCGCCAGCTCCACGGTCACCGAGAGCGCCAACGCTGCCACCACAGTCAGCACAGCCGTCAACTTCAATGTGCTGCAGATCCTGGTGATCGCGATCGCCATCGGCGTTGCCGCCCTCAAGGTGGGCAAGCAGGCCGAAGCTTTCCTGACCTTCAACGCTTCCGCATTGGCAGTCATCCAGAAGGTCCTGTGGTGGATCATCCGCATCGCCCCGCTGGGGACCATCGGCCTGATCGGTAACGCCGTGGCCATCTACGGCTGGGACACCATCGGCTCCTTGGGCAAGTTCACGGCCGCCATCTACATTGGCCTGGCGCTGGTGCTCTTCGTCCTCTACCCCATTTTGGTCCGCGTCCACGGGCTGTCCGTCAAGCAGTACTTCTCCGGTGTTTGGCCGGCCGTCCAGCTGGCGTTCGTCTCCCGCTCCTCGATCGGCACGCTTCCGCTCACGCAGCGCGTCACCGAGCGGAACCTGGGCGTCCCTTCCGGTTACGCTTCCTTCGCTGTCCCGCTGGGTGCCACCACCAAGATGGACGGCTGCGCAGCGATCTACCCGGCCATCGCAGCGATCTTCGTGGCACAGTTCTTCGGCATCAACCTGGACTTCAGCCAGTACCTGCTGATCGTACTGGTCTCCGTCCTCGGTTCCGCTGCTACGGCAGGCACCACCGGCGCCGTCGTCATGCTTACGCTGACCCTGTCCACGCTGGGTCTCCCGCTTGCCGGCGTCGGCCTCCTGCTGGCGATCGATCCGATCCTGGACATGGGCCGCACCGCCGTCAACGTCGCGGGCCAGGCGCTGGTCCCGGCCATCGTGGCCAAGCGCCAGGGCATCCTGGACGAATCCCTCTATAACGCACCCCGCAACGGTGCAGCGTTCGCGGACGAGTTTGCCGCCGATAAGGCAGCCGCTGAAGGCAACGAGCGCGAATTGGCCGATTCAAAGGCCTAGGACTTAGCCGCTTTTGCAAAGGCACAAATCCCCCGGGGAGTTCTCCCCGGGGGATTTCCCCGTTTAAGGGCGAAAGTCTGGATAGGCTCGGACCATGTTGATCGTCACCTCCAACGAAATCCCAGGCCACCGGATCGACGCCGTCTTTGGCGAAGTCATGGGCCTCACTGTCCGTTCACGCGATATCGGGTCCCAGATGCTCGCCGGCTTCCGCTCCCTTGGCGGCGGCGAGCTGCCCGAAATGACCAAGGCCCTCTACGAAAGCCGCCAGGAAGTCATGGCACGCATGGTCAACGAGGCGCAGCAGCGTGGCGCCAACGCTATTGTGGCCATGCGCTTCGACACCTCGGAAATGGGCACCAACTGGACCGAAGTGTGTGCCTACGGAACCGCCGTGTATGTGCTGCCGCTGGGTGAGGGTGAGCCGGGAGCAACGGGCCAGTCGATCTACCTGACCAAGACCGCAGCCCAACAGTCATCCCAGCAGAGTCAGCCGACTCCCCCCGCTCCACCGGTGCCCCCAACACAGTTCTAGCCCCACCCTTCCGGGTCCCGCCCTGGTTCGCTCCGCCTCGCCATTCAACGGTGGGCATGACGAACCAGGGCGGGACTCTTCGTATGCCGCTCGGCTCAAATTGCGCAGAGTGCAAACTTGCACTTAGTGTAAGTATGTGACCCAAACCAGTAGCCAGGAAGCCGCTGCGGAGGTGTCCACCACTGCTGAGCCCGCTACCCCGTCACGGCGCGAACTCAACAAGGCGGCCACCCGCAGCTCCATCGCCTCCGCAGCCTTGGACCTTTTGCGCAGCAACGGGTCCGGTAATTTCACCGTGGAAGACATCGCCGCCAGCGCGGGCGTCTCACGGCGAACCTTTTTCAACTACTTTCCCAGCCTCGAAGCTGCCCTGGCCTCCGTCGCCGACGGCTTTATGGACCACGCGTTGGAGCAGTTCCGGTTGCGGCCGGCGGACGAGTCTATCCTCGAATCCGCGCAGGCCGCCCTCATGGCGCTGGCCGATCCCATGTCCGTTGCACCCATGGCCGAATTGTTCAGCTTGACCCAAGACAACCGCCAGCTGGCCCGCTCCGAACTTGAAGCCTGGGAGCACTGCACCGAGCAAATCATTGACGCCGCGCGCGGCAGGCTCGGCACTGGAATCAGTGAGCTCTACCTTCACGCCCTCGCAGGTTCCGTTATTTCCTGCGGCAAAGCGGCAATGACCGTCTGGTTCGCCGAACACGGACCGGACCTTTCCCCCACATCCCTTGCCGTCCTCCGCCAGCACCTCATCGATGCGATGGGCCTTCTCGGCGCCGGCTTCGCGCCGCCGTCGGACGCTTCCCTACACGGCCCAGCAGCCTCACCTTCCGTTTCAACCACCAAAGATCGGTTCTGACATGGCCTCGTTCCTCTACCGTCTCGGCAAATTTTCGTATCGCCGCCGCTGGCTGGTCATCTCCATATGGCTGGCCGTCATGGTGGCAGTAGGCGGCTCGGCCGCAGCGTTCCACGGCACCATGTCCAACAACTTCACCATCCCGGGCACCGAAACCCAGCAGATGGCGGACAAGCTCAAAGAGGCCCTGCCCGATTCGTCCGGCGGCTCGGCCAGCGTGGTTTTCGATGCCGGAGATACCGGCTTCGACCAAGCCAAGAAGGACGCGGTTGCCGCCGCGCTCACCAAGCTTGAAGCCATGCCGGACGTTCAGGGCACGGTAAACCCCTTCACCACGCAGGAGCAGCTGGACAAGGCCGCAGCGGACATTGCCGCCGGCGAAGCCAAGGCTGCCGAGGGCCAAACCCAGCTGGACGCCGCCCGCGCCCAGTTGGCTGCCGGCGAAACCCAGCTCGCAGGGGCTGAGCAGCAACTGGCAGCGGCCGGCCTCAGTCCGGCACAGATTGAAGCGCAGCTGGCTCCGCAGCGAGCCGAACTCGCCGCAGGAAAGGAAAAGCTCGACGCCGGAACCAAGGAAGCGGCCGACGGCGCCGCCGCACTGGCCCTCGGCAAGCGACAGCTTGAGGCCTCTAAGGGCATGCGTTTTGTCTCCAGCGACAACAGAGCTGCAATCGCGCAGGTCCAGTTCAAGACCTCCATCAACGCCGTTGACCCCGCTGTCCGCGAGGAAGTCCAGGAGATTGTCCACGGAGTCTCTTCCGCCGGCGTCACGGCTTACGCCAGCAAGGAAATCACCGAGGACGTCTCTGAGATCTTCGGCATTGCAGAAATCGTGGGCGTCGCAGTGGCTGCCCTTGTCCTGATTCTGATGCTCGGCACTCTTATCGCGGCTGGCCTGCCTCTTTTGATGGCCTTGATCGGCGTTGCCGTGGGCGTCGGTGGAACGTTCGCCCTCACCAGCGTGATCGACATGAGCTCCATCTCCCCCATGCTTGCCCTGATGCTCGGACTCGCTGTTGGCATTGACTACTCCCTCTTCATCGTCAACCGCCACCGCACGCAGCTCCTGTCCGGTATGGACGCGGAGGAATCCGCGGCCTTGGCCACCGGAACCTCCGGTAACGCCGTGCTATTCGCCGGCCTCACGGTCATCATCGCCCTCGCCGCCCTGGTGGTTCCCGGGTTGCCCTTCCTCGCTGTGATGGGTGTTGCGGCCGCGGCGACAGTCGGCGTAGCCGTCGTCGTAGCTTTGACCCTGACGCCCGCTGTCCTGGCCCTGATCGGCCGCCGACTCATTTCCAAGCGCGCTTGGGCCAAAGCTGCCAAGCACAACGCCGAGCCCGGCCACGAAGCCGCGGACCGCGAACGCGAGGAGAAGCGCAGCAGCGGGGGCTGGGGCGGCATGGTCACACGTCACCCGTGGGCTGCCCTCGTGGCAAGCGTCGTGCTGCTGGGCGCCTTGGCGTTGCCCGCATCGCAACTGCGACTGGCACTTCCCGACGGCGGCTCCGAGCCGGTGGATTCGCAAGCCTTCAAGGCCTACGACCTCACGCGCAGCAGCTTCGGCGAAGGCGTGACCGGACCGATCGTCGTCGTGGGCGAATTCCCCGACGGTCTCAGCGAGAACGACGCCAAGAACAAGCAATTCGACGTCGCGGACCAGCTCCGCAGCGTAGAGAACGTGATTGCCGCTGTGCCCGTTGCCTTGAGCGAAGACCGCCGTACTGCCGTCTTCCAGGTCATACCGAAGGAGGGTCCCGCCAGCGCCGGCACCGTGCAGGTGGTGTCCGATCTCCGCGCCAAGGGCTCCGCAATTCACGACGACCTGGACGTAACGATCGGCCTAACGGGCCAAACCGCAGGCAACATCGACGTCTCCAACAAGCTGGGCGCCGCCTTGCCGCCCTACCTGGCAATCGTCGTCGGGCTTTCACTGCTGCTGTTGCTGCTGGTGTTCCGCTCCATCGTGGTGCCCCTGCTGGCAACAGGCGGATTCCTGCTCTCCCTCGCCGCTGCTTTCGGCGCCGTGGTTGCCGTGTACCAGTGGGGCTGGCTGGGAGGGATCTTCGACGTCGCCAATCCGGGTGCTGTGCTCAGCTTCCTGCCCATCATCCTGATCGGCGTGCTGTTCGGCCTGGCGATGGACTACCAGGTGTTCATCACCTCCGGGATGCGGGAGTCCTTCATGCACGGTGAGTCCGCCAAGCACGCGGTCCGCTCAGGATTCAGCCACGCCGCAGCAGTGGTCACCGCAGCCGCGATCATCATGGTCAGCGTGTTCTCCGGCTTCATCTTCAGCCACCTCACCATGGTCAGGCCCCTCGGCTTCGCCATGGCATTCGGTGTGCTGATTGATGCCTTCGTGGTCCGCATGACGATTGTTCCGGCCGTGATGTACCTTCTGGGTGAGAAGGCCTGGTGGCTGCCCAAGTGGCTGGAACGGATCCTCCCGGATGTGGATGTGGAAGGCGCCAAACTGGACCGCAGTGATCGCCGTAAGGCCGACGCCGAGGAACTCGTCCACTAACGGTCTCTCATCTAACAGCCAATATTCACGAACGCTCGCTCCCTTGCTTGAGGCAAGTGAGCGAGCGTTCGGTTTAAGCACGCGGGACGTGAGCGAGCGTTCGGTTTAAACACGCGGGACGTGAGCGAGCGTTCGGTTTAAGCACGCGGGACGTGAGCGAGGGCCGTACTAGGCTGGGACCGTGACCCGATTGATCCTTGCCTCCCAGTCCCCCGCCCGCACCAAACTGCTCACGGAAGCCGGAATTCAGCACGACGTCCTGGTTTCGGACGTCGACGAAGATGCGGTCCAGGCAAAGTACGGAGTGACGGACGCCCACGACACCGCGCTCTTGCTGGCCCGTGCCAAGGCCGAGGCCGTTGCCGCCCTCCCCGAAGCTGAAGGTGCCTTGGTGATCGGATGCGATTCGGTTTTCGAGTTCGACGGCGAGTCCCATGGCAAGCCCTACACCGCAGAGGTCGCCCGGGAGCGGATGCTGCGGATGAGCGGCTCACAGGGAGTGCTCCACACCGGCCACTGGCTGGTTGATTGCCGGGACACCGCCGCTGACGCGGACGAAGAGGCAGACGCAGATGAAACTCCCGAAGGCACGGGCGCCACCGTGGGAGCGGTATCGAGCGCTGAGGTCCACTTCGCCCACATGAGTACCCAGGACATCGACGCCTACATCGCCACCGGAGAACCCCTTCACTGCGCCGGCTCGTTCACCATCGACGGTTTGGGTGGGGCCTTCATCCGTAAGGTGGACGGCGACCCGCACGCCGTCGTCGGGCTTTCCATTTCCACCCTCCGGGACCTGCTGGTCCATGCGAACGTGGGCATTACGGAGCTGTGGGACGCGAAGAGCCAGTAGAGGCGGTTTGTAGCAACCCTACAAAGGAACATCGCCTCACACACGGAATCCCCCATCAATATGGGCGGAACCCTCACAATCACGCTAGGCTCCTCAAGGACAGAAGGAGTCAACAACTTGTCAGCTAACCCGGCGCAGCCCATTTCCAGCCCTCTCACCAAGGTCTTGATTGCCAACCGCGGCGAAATCGCGGTCCGCATCATCCGAGCCGCCCGGGACGAAGGCATCGCCTCCGTAGCCGTTTACGCCGAGCCCGACCGTGACGCCCTCCATGTCCGCCTCGCCGACGAAGCTTACGCCTTGGGCGGCAACACTGCTGCCGAGTCGTACCTGGTGATGGACAAGATCATCGACGTCGCCAAGCAGTCAGGCGCCGATGGCATCCACCCCGGCTATGGCTTCCTGGCCGAGAACGCCGAATTCGCGGCCAAGGTCATCGACGCCGGTATCACGTGGATCGGCCCCTCCCCCGAAGCCATCTCGGCCCTGGGTGACAAGGTCCAGGCCCGCCACATCGCCGAAAAAGTAGGCGCACCCCTCGTCCCCGGCACCGCTGACCCCGTGGAATCCGCCGACGAAATCCTGAAGTTCGCCGAGGAATTTGGCCTGCCTATCGCCATTAAGGCTGCCTTCGGCGGTGGTGGACGCGGCATCAAGGTCGCCCGCACCATGGAAGAGATCCCGGAGCTCTACGAATCAGCCGTCCGTGAAGCGGTGGCCGCCTTCGGCCGCGGCGAATGCTTCATTGAGCGTTTCCTCGATGCTCCGCGCCACGTCGAAACCCAGTGCCTGGCCGATGCTTTCGGCAACGTTGTGGTGGTTTCCACCCGTGACTGCTCGCTGCAGCGCCGCAACCAGAAACTTGTTGAGGAAGCCCCTGCTCCGTACCTCAGCGAAGAGCAGAACAAGCGCCTCTACGAGTCCTCCAAAGCCATCCTGAAGGAAGCCAACTACCTCGGCGCCGGCACCTGCGAGTTCCTGGTGGGCCAGGACGGCACCATCTCCTTCCTCGAGGTCAACACCCGCCTGCAGGTGGAGCACTGCGTGTCCGAAGAAGTCACGGGAATCGACCTCGTCCGCGAGCAGTTCCGCATCGCCCGCGGCGAAGCACTTGGTTATGACGACCCCGAGGTCCGCGGCCACTCCTTCGAGTTCCGCATCACCGGCGAGGACCCGGGCCGCAACTTCATGCCCGCCCCCGGCACCATCAGCACACTGAAGAACCCGACGGGCCCCGGCGTCCGGATCGATTCCGGCATTGAGCAGGGCGACGTCATCAGTGGCAACTTCGACTCCATGCTCTCCAAGCTGATCATCACGGGCGCCACCCGCGAGCAAGCCCTCCAGCGTTCGCGCCGCGCGTTGGAGGAGATGGTGGTTGAGGGCATCCCAACCGTCATCCCCTTCGACCTCGCAGTAGTCACCGATCCCGATTTTGCACCGGCGGAAGGACCCTTCAAGGTTCACACCCGCTGGATCGAGACCGAGTTCGTGAACAGCATCCCGGCCTGGTCTGCCCACGGCGCGGGTGCTGAAACGTCCGACGCCGGTGACCGCCAGCGCGTCGTCGTCGAGGTTGGTGGCAAGCGGCTTGAGGTCGTCCTGCCATCCGGCCTGGGCGGCAGCATCGCTACGGTTTCCAGCGGTTCGGGCACCAAGTCCGGCAAGTCCAAGAAGCGCTCCCGTTCAGCTGGTGCAACGGCTGCGGCTGCGGGCGGCGATGCGCTGACGTCCCCCATGCAGGGCACCATCGTCAAGGTGGCAGCTTCTGAAGGCGACGTCGTGGCTGAAGGCGACCTGATCGTGGTCCTGGAAGCCATGAAGATGGAACAGCCGCTGACCGCCCACAAGGCCGGTACGGTGCGCGGCCTCGCTGCCACCGCAGGCGAGACCGTCGCCGCAGGTGCAGTCATCGCCACCATCGAGGACTAACTCCAAGAACCTCTTAACGACGCCGGCCCCGCACCGTTTGTTTGGTGCGGGGCCGACGTCGTTATTGGGCTGCTTAGGCCACGTTGTTCTCGTAGTCCATGTCCTTGGTTTCGCGCGTCAGCCAAAGCGCCACGAAGGTGACCACAGCGGCAGCGGCCATGTAGGCGCCAACCAGCCAGGTGCTGCCGTTGGCTGCAGACCAGAGGGCAATGGCCACGAACGAGGCGGGAGCGGCTCCGATCATGGAGGACAGGTTGTACGCCACTGCCGACCCCGTGTAACGGACGTTGGCCGGGAACAGCTCGGGAAGGATGGCCGCCATGGGACCGAAGGTCAGGCCCATGAGGGTGAAGCCCACAATGAGGCCGACCATGGCCGCTGCCTGGCCGGGTCCGAACATGGTGAACCAAAGCGCACCGAAGACGAAAATACCGGCAGTGACGCCCAGCAGGAACTTGCGTCGGCCCCACTTCTCAGCGAGTGGTCCGGAGACCACCGTGAAGATCCCGAAGAACACGACGCCGATGATCAGCATCCAGAGGAAGTCGGACCGGGTGATGCCCAGGCCAGGGACGAACGCCGCGACCTGCTCGGGGGTCATGGGCGTACCGGCCTTCTCAGCCGCTGCCTGGGCGCCGGCCAAAGTGGGCTTGGTGCCATAGGACAGCGTGAACGTAGTCATGATGTAGAAGAGGACATAAGTGGCGAACATGATGAACGTACCGGCCACCACGGGGCGCCAGTGGCTCTTCAGCGTGGCCGCGAGGGGCAGCTTCTGCACCTTTTCCTGCTCGATCACCTTGGTGAAGGACGCGCTCTCCACCAGCTTCAATCGGACGTAGAGGCCCACGATGACCAGGACCGCGCTGAGGAGGAACGGAACCCGCCAGCCCCAGGCGAGGAATTCTTCGGCGCTCAGGGACACGTTCATCCAGATGAAGATGACGTTGGCGATGATGAAGCCGATGGGTGCGCCCAACTGCGGGAACGTTCCGTAGATGGCCCGCTTTCCCTCGGGCGCGTTCTCAGTGGCCAGCAACGCTGCGCCCGACCATTCTCCACCGAGGGCCAGGCCCTGGAAGAAGCGCAGGATGACCAGCATGATCGGAGCCAGGATGGCCCATCCCGGCATGGAGGCCGTGGGCAGGAGGCCTATGAGGAAGGTTGCGATACCCATGGTCAGCAGCGATGCGACCAGGGTGCCCTTACGGCCGATCTTGTCACCGAAGTGGCCGAAGACCACGGCACCGATGGGCCGCGCGAAGAAGGCAACGCCGAAGATGGCGAACGCACTGAGCAGCGCGTTGATGTCAGTGGCGTCCGGGAAGAAGAGCTTCGGGAAGACGAGTACCGACGCGGTGGCATAGGCGTAGAAGTCGTAGAACTCGATCGTCGTGCCGATCAGGCTCGCGAAGATCACCTTGCCCCGCGAGTTCACTGGCTTAGTGGACTCGCCTTCCTTGGATGGTGCAGTGGAAGACATGTATTTGCAGCTTTCTTTCACGCCGGCCGGGTCTCCAGGAGGCCACCCGGCGAAGGATTATTCAAGAGTTCAATAATAGTTTCCGCCGTCCATTGAATGGACAACAAAGTCCACCATGCGGACGCGCAGGAAAATCTCATCTTGTGGTCCGCGCCACATTACCTCACCATCGCCTCACGCGCCGGTGACCCCGCCGATAGGGAAATGTCACAGCACGTTTACAAACGGCGCCCGTCCTCGAAATGCGCGAAACCTACCTTGGAATAACAACGTCCCCCACCAAGGAGGCACTTCCGTGACTGTTGACCGCTCCGCAGATGAACTGGCCCCCGTCCAGTCCACTGCCACCGCAGCCCCCGCCCTTGAACACCGCCCCGGCCGCTGGATTGCCAACTGGGATGCCGAGGACAAGGGCCAGTGGGAAGCCGAAGGCCGGTCCATCGCCAAGCGCAATCTCTACTGGTCGATCTTCGCCGAATTCCTCGGATTCGTCGTCTGGCAGCTGTGGTCCATCGTGGTGGTCCAGCTCCCCGCAGCCGGCTTCCAGTTCGATACCAACCAGATCTTCTGGCTCATCTCCATCCCCAGCCTCGTAGGCGCTACTCTCCGTATCCCCTACACCTTCATGGTTCCCAAGTTCGGTGGCCGGAACTGGACCATCGTCTCGGCGTTGCTCCTGCTGATCCCCACCACGGGCCTCGCCATCTGTGTCTCCAACCCGGAGACGCCCTTCGGAATCATGCTCCTCATGGCCGCACTCGCCGGTTTCGGTGGCGGCAACTTCGCCAGTTCGATGGCCAACATCACCTTCTTCTACCCTGCCCGTGAAAAGGGTTGGGCGCTGGGCCTGAACGCTGCCGGCGGCAACCTCGGTGCCGCCGTCGCACAGCTTGTTGTCCCCATCGCCATCACGCTGCTGGCTGCCGGGACCGTCAACCTGCCGATGGCAGGCATCATCTGGATCCCGTTGATCATCATCGCCGCCTTCGGCGCCTACAAGTACATGAACAACCTCACCAGCGCCAAGGGTGATGTGGCTGGTTCCCTGGCTGCCCTCAAGGAACCGCACCTGTGGATCATGGCATTCCTCTACATCGGTACGTTCGGCTCATTCATCGGCTTCGCGGGCGTCTTCCCCAAACTGATCAAGGACTACTTCCCGGACTTCTCCTCCATCCATGTCGGCGCGGTGGCACTCTCGCTGGCCTTCCTCGGCCCGCTGGTCGGTTCCCTGGCCCGCCCCTACGGCGGACGCATGGCAGACCGCATGGGCGGCGCCCGGATGACCATCGCCTCGTTCGCTTCCATGGCCGTCATCACGTTGACCATGATCTGGACGCTGCCCCTGAAGAACTTCTGGCTCTTCCTCACCTTGTTCCTGCTGCTCTTCCTGGCCAGCGGTTTCGGAAACGGTGCGACGTACCGCATGATCCCCGTCATCTTCGCTACATCCAGCCGGGCAGCCCGCGCAGGCGCTTCGAGCGCCAGCACCGCACGACTCGCTTCTTCCTCACTGGGCCTGATCTCCGCGATCGGCGCCTACGGCGGGTTCGTGATTCCACAGGTGCTCAATGCTTCCAACACGGCCAGCGGCTCCTACACCCCGGCGTTCTACGGATTCGTTGGAACCTATGTCCTCATGCTCACCGTCTGCTGGGTCTGCTACATCCGCCCCGCCCGGAAGCGCAACACGATCGGACACATCTAGATGCCCAACGGCGCCGATACCCACTGCCCGTACTGCGCGCTCCAGTGCGCCATGACGCTGACCCCGGCTGCCACTGCAGCCGGGGCAGTGCCCGCGCCGGAGGCAGCACCCGCCCCGCCCCTGGAAGTATCCGGGCGCGACTTCCCCACCAACCGGGGCGGGCTGTGCCGCAAAGGCTGGACATCGGCGTCGTTGTTGCGTCACAACGGCCGCGTCACCGAGCCGATGCTCAAAGGTTCCGACGGGGTGCACCAACCCATCTCCTGGGACCAGGCACTCATGCTCATCACTGCTGCCGTCAAGGACACCCAGCAGCAGTACGGGAATGACGCCGTAGGTGTCTTTGGAGGCGGCGGCCTCACCAACGAGAAGGCGTATTTGTTGGGCAAGTTCGCGCGGCTGGCCCTGCGCACCTCGCGGATCGACTACAACGGCCGCTTCTGCATGTCGTCAGCCGCAGCTGCGGGCAACCGGGCGTTCGGCGTGGACCGCGGCCTCCCCTTCCCTGTTACGGACCTGGACACCGCGTCCGTCATCCTTATGCTCGGTTCCAACGTTGCCGAGACCATGCCTCCGTTCGTCCAGCACCTGCAGGGCGCACGGGACGCCGGTGGGCTGATCGTGGTGGACCCCCGCCGCTCGGCTACTGCGGCGTTCACGTCCGACGGCGGTGGCCTCCACTTGCAGCCGACGCCCGGCACAGACTTGGCCCTCCTTTTGGGCATCAGCCATGTGGTGGTCCACGAAGGACTGGCCGACACCGGCTACATCGAGGCAAACACCAAGGGCTATGCCTCCGTAGTCCGGAGCCTCAATGCGTTCTGGCCCGAGCGCGTGCAGTCCATCACCGGCGTACCCGCCACCCTGATCCGCGAAACCGCCCGCCGCTTGGCGCAGGGAGCCCGCGACGGCGGCAGCTATATCCTCAGCGGCCGCGGTGTGGAACAGCATGTGGACGGGACGGACACCGCCACCGCGGCGATCAACCTGAGCCTCCTCCTGGGCCTGCCTGGCTCGGCCCGCAGCGGCTACGGCACGCTGACCGGCCAGGGCAACGGCCAAGGCGGCCGCGAACACGGCCAGAAGGCCGACCAGCTTCCCGGCTACCGCAAGATCACCGATCCCGCGGCCCGCGCGCACGTCGCCGGCGTGTGGGGCATCGACGAGTCACTGATCCCCGGACCCGGCCTCCCCGCCGTCGAACTTCTTAAGTCACTCGGAAAGCACGACGGCGTCCGCTGCCTTTTTGTGCACGGCGCCAACGTGGTGGTGTCGGCACCCGATACCAACGCAGTGATCCAAGGCCTCCGCAGCCTGGACTTCCTGGTGGTCTGCGACTTCTTCATGTCCGAGACCGCAGCTGAAGCCGACCTGGTTCTGCCTGTGACCCAATGGGCCGAGGAAGAAGGCACGCTCACCAATCTGGAAGGCCGGGTGATCCGGCGCCGCCGCGCGCTGACTCCTCCCCCGGGCGTTCGCAGCGAGTTGTGGCTCATGGCCCGGCTTGCCGAGATGCTTGAGGCACCTTCTACGTTCAGCGATGATCCCCAGACCGTTTTCGAAGAGCTTCGCTTGGCTTCCGCCGGTGGCCTGGCCGACTACTCGGGCATCGATTACGCCATGCTGGACCGGGGCGAAGCTGCTTACTGGCCCTACCCCGTGGGAAGCACCGGGACACCGCGACTCTTCGCCGACGGGTTTGCCCATGCTGATGGCCGGGCAGTCATGGTTCCGGTGACGCCGTCCAAGCGGGCCGTTCGTTCGTTCGCGGACGATTCTCTGGCTCTGGCAACCGGCCGGCTCCTGGAGCACTACCAATCCGGCGCGCAGACCCGACGCGTGAGCGAGCTCCTGGCATCGCAGCCCCAGGCCCGGCTCCTCATTCACCCGGGTACGGCGGCTTCACGCGGCATTGCCGACGGCGACTACGCCACCGTGACAAATGAGCGCGGTGAAGTGCTTTGCCGTGCCGAGCTCAGCAACTCGGTCCGCCCGGACACCGTCTTCCTGCCGTTCCACTTCCCTGGCCAGGAAAACGCCAACCGCCTCACGGAGGCGGCCACAGATCCCATTTCCGGCATGCCGGAGTTCAAGACCAGCCGGGTATGGGTCCGGAAGGCAGTCTCCACCCAGGAACGGGTTCCAGCTGGAACGCGGCTGCCACTGCACGTCAAGGAGGCATCATGAGCGAGCGCATTGTTGTTGTTGGATTCGGGCCCGTTGCAGCACGGCTCATTGACGAACTGCTCCCAGCCGTCCGCTCGGGGCTGGTGCAATTATTGGTGGTCGGCCAGGAAACCGAAGCAGCGTACAACCGCGTGATGGTTGCTGAACTGGGCGTTGGCCGCACCACGCCGGAGGCTCTCGCGATGGCTGATGCGTCCGAGTTGGAAGCCGACGGCGTGGAAGTGCGTCTGGGCGTCAAGGTCAAAAGGATCGACCGCGCCCGCCAAAATATAGTTCTGTCCGATGACAGCACCGAGCACTATGACCGGCTGGTGTTCGCCACCGGGTCCCGGCCCGTCATTCCGAACCTCACCGGGCTCAACCCGGATCCTTCCCGGCCGGTGCTTCCGGCCGGCGTCACTGCTTTGCGCGATCTACAGGATGCCGCCGTGCTGCGGGCGGCGGTGGCCGACGGAAAGCGTGTGGTGGTGCTGGGTGGCGGCGTACTTGGCCTGGAAACCGCCTTGGCTGCCTCGGAAGAGGGCGCTCAAGCAACTGTGGTCCACAATGGGCCTTTCCCCCTCGGCAGGAGCATTGACCGCGGCAGTGGATCCGTCCTCATCAACAGCCTGCGGGCCGGCGGTGTCCGGGTGGCAGGCAATGCACGTTCTACTGGTGTGGAGACGGCAGGACCGGGCGGCAGCTTCTCGGCTTTGCTGTTGGATGACGGCTCGGCGATCGACGGCGACCTGCTGGTTCTGTCCTGTGGTGTGCGCCCCCGCATTGAATTAGCGGAAGGCTGTGGCTTGCCTGTTGCGACAGGGATCCTCGTGGACCACCACCTCCGGACCTATCACGAACCCCACATGTTCGCGATCGGCGACTGTGCTGAAGTGCGCTGCCCCGACGCCGCCTGCGTTGACTGCCGAACGGCCGCAGGTCCCTCCGGGCTGGTGGGTCCGGGCTGGCGTCAGGCTGAGTGGTTGGCCGAATACCTCATGGTGCTGGCGCGGGATGGCCAGGCCGCCGCAGATGCCCTGGAAGCGCTGCCCCAGGAGAAGCCCGGGGTGGTTGTCCTGAAGGCACGCGGCATCAACCTGGCCGTGGCGGGCGACAACCAGGCCGATCCTTGGGACGAGGAGTTGCTGGAAGCCGGTGCCGCGTCAGGGCGTGCCCGCAGGCAAATTTCACAGTGGGCCGATCCCGAACACGGCCGCTACGTGAAGATGACAACCCGGGGCGGAGTGCTGGAAGGCTTGGTGGCCGTAGGTATGCCCCGGACAGCCGCCGAGCTGGTGGTGCTCTTCGAGCGTTCCTCGGAGCTGCCCGCAGACCGGTCCTTGCTGCTCCGCCTGGACGGACCCGACCAGTTGGATGCCGGCGCCACGAGCAACGACCCCCAAAGAACGGTGTGCCGCTGCGCCGGGGTGAGCGCGGCCAGCATCGAGGATTCCGTGGTGGAAGGCTGCAGCACGGTGGGCGAGGTTTCCAAGGCCACGCGCGCCGGCACAGGCTGCGGAGGATGCCATGGGGACATCAAGGGGATCATCGAAAAACATTTCCAAGCGGCTGCCGCCTGACGCCGCTTAGCTCTCGCTCCGATTCGGGGGCCAGGTTCTGGTGCGTGCATGGCGGCCCTCGGTGTTCCGATGGATGTAGGCAGACGGCGGAGCCCGTCTCTACGGCTCGCTGCACACTAGACGGTAGGAATCGTCTACTGCGCAGCGGGCCATCGAAACGGGCACCACGCTGGTCAGCGTGAAGCTACATGTGCACGTGCAGGCGCCGTGCGGCCTCCGAGATGGAACCTGTCAGCGATGGGTACACGGTGAATGCGCTGGCGACGTCGTCCACGTGGAGCTTCTGGGTTACAGCTACGGAGATCGGGAAGATGAGCTCGGACGCGTTCGGCCCAACCACTACGCCGCCGATCACGGTGCCGGATCCCTTGCGGGCGATGATCTTGACGAAGCCGTCCTTGGTGTTGCGCATCTTGGCGCGGGCATTACTGAGCAGGGACAACATCACGACGTCGCCCTGGTATTTGCCGGAAGCGAGATCGGCCTCGGAAACACCCACGGAGGCGATTTCCGGAGAGGTGAAGATGTTGGACGCCACCTGGTTGAGCTTCAGCGGCTTGACGCCGTCGCCCATGAAGTGGGCAATCGCAATTCGGCCCTGCATGGCTGCAACGGATGCCAAAGCGAACACGCCCGTGCAGTCGCCGGCGGCGTAAATGTTAGGCGCAGTGGTGCGGGAAACGCCGTCCACCTTGATGTGCCCGGACTCTGTCAGGGTCACGCCTGCTTCTTCAAGGCCGATGCCTGCGGTGTTGGGGATGGAACCGACACATACCAGGCAGTGCGAACCTGTCACCACGGATCCGTCACCCAAGGTGACCTTCACGCCGTCGTCGGTTCGCTCCACTGCATTGGCGCGGGACTTCGACAGGACGTGTACGCCACGGCGTTCGAAGACGCCTTCCAGCAGCTTGGCTGCGTCTGTGTCCTCGCCGGGTAGAACCTGGTCACGGCTGGAGATCAGGGTGACCTTGGATCCCAAGCCGTTGTAGGCGGATGCGAACTCGGCGCCGGTAACTCCCGAACCCACAACGATGAGTTCTTCGGGAAGCTCGTCCAGGTTGTAGATCTGGGCCCAGTTGAGGATGCGTTCGCCGTCGGGCTTGGCCGTGGGAAGTTCGCGAGGGTGGGCACCAACAGCCAGCAGGATCGCGTCGGCGTCAATGGTCCGTGTTCCTTCGAGGGTGAGGACCTCGATGGTGTTGTTATCCAGCAGCTTGCCGGAACCGATGACGATCTCCACGCCCAGGCGCTCGAGGCCTGCGCGGATGTCGTCGGACTGGCCGTGGGCCAGGGTCAGGACGCGATCGTTGATGTGCTTGAGGTCGGCACGCGGCTTGGAGGCCGTGCCGTCGCCGTCGAATTTCACTCCGAGTTCGTCCGCCTCACCGACGCGCGTCATGAGGTCGGCGGTGGCAATAAGGGTTTTGGAAGGCACGACGTCGGTCAGCACCGCGGAGCCGCCGAGGCCTGCCCGTTCGACGATGGTGACGTGCGCGCCGAGCGAGGCGGCAACCATGGCAGCTTCATATCCGCCGGGACCACCTCCAAGGATCGCGATACGGGGGGCACTGAAGTCAACTTGGGTGGTCACAGTCCTCAATTCTCGCTCATTGCCACGCTTGGTGCCACCCAGCCCAACCTCACTCCACTCCGATCCCTACCAATGTCCTGTAGCCGCAGGGTAGCTTGTACCAGTGAGTAACACTGAGCTAATGAACACTGACCCTTTCGAGGCCGCGCAGGCCGCCGCTGACTTCATCGCCGCGGAGACCGGCGTCGAGTCCCACGACGTAGCCCTGGTGCTCGGATCCGGATGGGCGGAGGCCGCCGACCTGATCGGCGAAACCACCGCCACCCTCAACGCCTCCGAGGTTCCCGGCTTCCACAAACCAGCGGTGGTGGGCCATGTGGGCACCATCCGCTCCGTCCTCACCAAGGAGGGCAAACGAGCCCTGGTCCTAGGTGCCCGGACGCATTACTACGAAGGCCGCGGCGTGCGGTCCGTCGTCCACGGCGTACGCACGGCCGCAGCGGCCGGGTGCAAGACGCTGGTGCTCACCAACGGTTGTGGCGGGCTCAATGAAGATTGGGCCCCCGGAACTCCAGTGCTGATAAGCGACCACATCAACCTCACCGCAACCTCACCGCTTGAGGGCGCAACGTTCGTTGATCTCACGGACCTCTATTCCTCACGGATCCGCGACCTCGCCCGTGAAGTCGATTCCTCCCTGCAGGAAGGGGTTTACGCACAGTTCACAGGCCCGCACTACGAGACGCCGGCAGAGGTTCAGTACGCCAAGCGAATCGGCGCAGACTTGGTGGGCATGTCCACAGCGCTGGAAGCCATCGCCGGCCGCCACGCAGGGATGGAAGTGTTTGGCATCTCCCTTGTCACCAACCTTGCAGCCGGCATCAGCCCGGTTCCCCTGAGTCATGCGGAAGTCCTTGAAGCAGGTCACGCAGCCGGTCGGCGGATCTCCAAGCTTCTGGCGGAGATCATAGCCAAGCTCTAGTCACTGCCATCTGCGATGCGGGGTCACCGTCCACGGTGACCCCGCATCGCTCTTTAAGGGTTTGCGCTAACAACTTCGGAGGAGAAGTAAACGCACAGTAAATTCTCATCTTAAATCTGATTTGTGGCGAAACATTTGATTGGGGCCGCCCGGATGTGTCACGCGCGCACGTTGCCAATGTAAGCGCTTGCGCAATTACTGACGAGTAACCGGGAAGGCCCCTGAAATGCCCTTTGCCCTCAGACCTAACACGTGTCTAGCGTGGGAGTGTTCCGGTAAGTCGACGTGCCGGAACCACCGCGGCGGATAGCTACAAGGTTTCCCCGCACCTCGAAACGATGGCGTCCTTCGATGACGCCTACAGCGGATCGACGGACGCCTGAGTAGAGAACCCCCAACAGGGGGTCAGGGCATGCGCCCCACTCCACGAAGTCCAACACTCCGCGAGAAGAGCAAGCATGAACACGCACTCAACCCCTCCACGGCCGCGCCGCCGGCTGCGACAGGCAGTAGCCCTCGCAGCGGCGGCAGGCGTGGCCGGCAGCATCCTGCTGGTGACGCCGGCCGCGCAAGCCAACCTGCCGGCCGACCCGCCGTCGAGCACCATGCCGGCGCCCACGCCCGGCTTCCCGCTGCCAACGACGCACACCCAGCAGGCGTACGATCCGGCAGCTGACTTCACGTCCAAGTGGACGCGAGCCGACGCCAAGCAGATCATGGCCCAGAGCAACCCCAACGTTGCCCCGGGCGAGAACTCCATGAGCCCCAACGTCACCATGCCGGAAATCCCCAAGGACTTCCCGGCCATGAACGACGACGTCTGGGTTTGGGACACGTGGTCCCTGACAGACGAAAACGCCAACCAGATCAGCTACAAGGGCTGGGATGTCATCTTCTCCCTGGTTGCTGACAGGCACGCGGGCTATGGCTTCGACCAGCGCCACTGGAACGCCAGGATCGGCTACTTCTTCCGCAAGACCAACGCTGATCCCGCCAAGGACAAATGGAACTACGGCGGACACCTGTTCCTGGACAACACATCCATCGGCAATACGGAGTGGTCAGGCTCCACGCGCCTCATGCAGGGCAACAAGATCAACGTCTTCTACACCGCCACCACGTTCTACGACGTCGCCGAGCGGAATGCAGGTGGCGGCGGGATCGCTCCGGACGCTGCAATCGCCAAGGCACTGGGTAACATCCACGCCAACAAGGACGGCGTGACCTTCGACGGCTTCCAGCACACCAAACTGCTGGAGCCGGACGGAAAGCTGTACCAGAACAAAGCCCAGAACCCCGGCTTCGCGTTCCGTGACCCGTACACCTTTGCGGACCCCGCCCACCCGGGTAAAACCTTCATGGTCTTCGAAGGCAACACCGGCGGCACCCGTGGCTCCTACAAGTGCAAGCAGGAAGACCTCGGCTACCAGCCGGGCGACCCCAACGCCGAGACTGTGGCGCAGGTCAACAGCACCGGCGCCTGGTACCAGACTGCCAACGTGGGCCTCGCCGTGGCGGACAACAAGGACCTCACCAAGTGGAGCTTCCTGCCGCCGATCCTCTCGGCCAATTGCGTCAACGACCAGACTGAACGTCCGCAGATCTACATCCAGAACGAGAACGGCAAGAACAAGTACTACCTGTTCACCATCAGCCACCAGTTCACGTATGCAGATGGAATGCGCGGCCCCGACGGCGTGTACGGCTTCGTCGGCGACGGCGTCCGGTCCGACTACCAGCCGGTCAACAACAGCGGCCTGGCTTTGGGCTCCCCCACGGACCTGAACATGCCGGCCAACGCGCCGGAGGGTCCGGACCCACGACAGAACGGCCGTCAGTTCCAGGCCTACTCGCACTACGTGCAACCTGGCGGACTGGTCCAGTCCTTCATCGACAACGTGGACGGCGTCCGCGGCGGCTCCCTGTCCCCCACCGTGAAGATGAACTTCAAGGGCGGCGTGACGCAGGTTGACCGCAGCTTCGGCCAGAACGGCCTTGGCCCGTTCGGCTACCTTCCCACCAACGTTCGCGTTGGCGGCGAGGGCCTCTACAAGTAAGCAGTAACACCCCGGCCGACAGGCCACGGCAGGGGTGCCGGACCCACAAGGACGGGCACCCCTGCTACCCCCAACCCCCAGGATCTCCCCATGACTTTTCCCAGCCCCCACCTGTCCCGCCGCCAAATGCTGGCCGCAAGCGCCGCCGTCGTGGTCGCCTTTTCCGCCGCGTCCTGCACGCAAACTGACAGCCCGACGCCGGTTCCCGCCCCGGGCGGACACCGGCCGTCCCCTTCGGACCCATGGCGGCCCCTCGCGCATCTGACGGCTGAGAAAAACTGGCTCAACGATCCCAACGGTCTGGTCTACCACGACGGCACCTACCATGCCTTTTACCAGTACAACCCGCGCGGCAACTCGTGGGGCAACATGTCGTGGGGCCACTCCACCAGCAAGGATCTGGTGCATTGGGAGCAGCAGCCTGTGGCCATGGAGGCGAGCCCCGAAGAGGAAATCTTCTCCGGCTGCATTGTGATGGACAAGAACAACGCCTCCGGTCTCGGCTCGGCAGAGAACCCGCCCATGGTCGCCCTCTACACCAGCGCCTACGGGAAGAACGGCGCGCTGCCGCAAGGCGCCCAGGCACAATCCGTCGCGTTCAGCCTGGACAACGGGACCACGTGGCAGAAGTACCAGGGAAACCCGGTCCTGAACCTTGCACCCACCAACAACAACTTCCGCGACCCCAAAATCACCTGGTACGAACCCGGCCGCTACTGGGTGATGACCACCGTGGTGGCCGACGCCCAGGTAGTCAAGATGTTCAAGTCCACGGACCTGCTCCGCTGGGAATACTTGAGCGATTTCTCCGGCGTCGGCGCCCAAGGTGGCCTCTGGGAGGTGCCGGAACTCATCCACATGGACGTGGAGGACTCCACGGCAAAGAAGTGGGTCATGCTGCTGAGCATCAACCCCGGCGGCATTGCGGGCGGCTCGGGAATGCAGTATTTCGTGGGCGAATTCGATGGGACACGCTTTACCGCGGAAAATGCCGCAGCCCCCGGCGCCCCGCTCACCGAGTCCCAGTGGCTGGACCACGGCGCGGACTACTACGCCGCAAACTCCATCTCCGGCGCGCCCGGGGACAAGCCCGTTCTCCTGGGATGGATGGGCAACTGGGACTACGCCCAGGATGTGCCCACCACTCCATGGCGCGGCTCCATGGCAATTCCCCGCGAGCTGACCTTGGTTCGCGGTGAGAAGCGGCTTGAGCTCCGGTCTGCCATAGCCGGTGCGGCGCGGGAAACGCTGGACCGCTCCGGTGAAGTGCACAGTAAAAACCTCACCGTTGGCTCCTCGCCCCAGGACCTTGGCCAGGAGTTCAGAGGACGCACCCAGCTGATCGAACTGGACATGGACCTGAAGTCGGCGCGTGAAGCTGGTGTTCTCCTCCGCCACTCATCCTCCGCTTCCGAGACCGGACTGCGGATCTCGTATAACAGGGAAACGGGAAGTGTCAGGGTGGACCGGGCAAAAGCCGGAACCAGCAACTTCTCCGAAAAGTTCAGCCCGTTTCACGAAGTAGCCCTGCCTTCCCCCGGCAGCAAGGTCCATCTCACGATCCTCCTCGATTCGTCCTCGGTGGAAGTCTTCGCTGCGCGAGGAACTGCGGTCATTTCGGACACGTTCTTCCCTGACTGGGACAACACCGGCGCCTCGGCCTTCAGCATGGAGGGCGACACGGACTTCACTGTCACGTCCCGGGTTCTTTAAGGGCCGCCCACGCGCGGGATCTCACCCTTTACAACCGCTCTTGAGGCATGGATCTCACTCCTCGTTGCCCGGGAGGGACGCATTGAGGATAGTTTTGTCCCTATGACATCCAGCGATGCCGCATTTGAACAGCTGCTCACCGACGCCCGCCACTGGGCTTCCCAAGACCCGGACCCGGCGACGTCGGCTGCTCTCCTTGAGTTGGCCGAGCTTGCCAGCGGCGGTGATGCGGGAGCAGCCCAGGAATTGGGCGACAGCTTTAGCGGCACCCTGCAATTCGGCACAGCAGGCCTCCGCGCAGCGCTCGGCCCGGGCCCCAACCGAATGAACCGCGTTGTTGTCCGTCGGGCAGCTGCAGGCCTGGCGGCCTTCCTCACCGAATCGGTAGCCGCAGCTGCGCCGGGCACCCGGCCGCGCGCCGTCGTCGGCTTCGATGCCCGGTACAACTCGGACATCTTCGCCCAGGAAACCGCTGCGATCTTTACGGCAGCGGGCATCGAAACCTTCCTGATGCCGGCAGCCCTTCCGACGCCGTTGCTCGCCTACGCGGTCAGGTCACTGGATTGCGACGGCGGTGTCATGGTCACAGCCAGCCACAACCCGCCGCAGGACAACGGTTACAAGGTCTACCTTGGACGCCATGCAGTATCCGAGAGCGGGCGCGGTTCTCAGATCGTGGCGCCGTACGACGCTGAGATCGCGGCAAAGATTGAGGCCGTAGGGGCGCTGGATTCGATTGAACTGGCAGAAAACGGCTGGACTGTGCTGCCTACGTCCATCGCCGCAGAATATGAAGCTGCCATGGCGGGACTGGTGGATAGGGAGCACTTCCCGGCGCGGGACCTCAAGATCGTCCTAACGCCCATGCACGGTGTCGGCGGTGAAACGGCGGTCTCCGTCCTGAACGCCGCCGGTTTCGCCGATGTCACGCTCGTGGCCGAACAGGCCGAGCCCGATCCGGACTTCCCCACCGTCGCTTTCCCTAATCCGGAGGAGCCCGGGGCGCTGGACCTGGCCCTTGCCGCTGCTGCGGACTCGGATGCGGACATCGTTTTGGCGAATGACCCCGACGCCGATCGGGCCGCGGTGGCTGCGTTGGATCCAGCAACGGGAAGCTGGCGGATGCTCCGCGGTGACGAAGTGGGGGCGCTGCTGGGTGCTCACGTAGTGGCGCGTATGGCTGCCGGTGCCGGGGATGAGCCGCAGACCGGAGTCTTCGCCAACTCCATCGTGTCCTCCCGACTGCTCTCACGCATCGCTGCCGCAGCGGGTTACGCCCACGAAGAAACACTCACTGGCTTCAAATGGATTTCGCGGGTTCCCGGCCTCACCTACGGGTACGAGGAAGCACTGGGTTACTGTGTCGCGCCTGACCTGGTGCGCGACAAGGATGGCATTTCGGCGGCTGTGCTGATCGCGGAACTCGCCGCAACGGCCAAGGCCGAAGGCAAGACGATCTTCGACACCCTGGATGACCTGTATCTGGTGCACGGACTGCATGCGAGTGACCAACTCAGTATCCGGGTAGCCGATTTGGGACTGCTCGATGCCATGATGAACCGCCTGCGGGTCAACCCGCCCGAAGCGTTCGGAGGCTCCGCCGTCGAGGTTTCAACCGATCTCGCACAAGGAAGCGAAACCCTGCCTCCCACGGACGGCCTGCTGTACCTGACCCGGGACCAAAGCCGCGTCATCATCCGTCCCAGTGGCACCGAGCCCAAGCTCAAGTGCTACCTGGAAGTCATCCAGGCCGTGGAATCCGCGGCCGAACTTCCAGCGGCACGCCAGGCAGCGCGGACGTCCCTGGACGATGTCCTCAGGGACGTCCGCGAAGCCTTGGGCTTGTAGGACTCTTAAAGTTCAACTTCGATGAAGCCATCCACCAAACGGGTGGCAAACGCGTCGAGTTTGAGTTCCGGATTGGTGAAGCATTCACCGGTTTCGAGGTCGTAGACCTCTTTGTGCAGCGGCGATGCGATGGTCGGCCGGCTTCCCCGGGATCCAATGATTCCCCGGGCCATAACGTTGGCGAGCGTCGCCGGGTCCTGCTGTGCCACGGCGAAGACCTCGGTGGGCGCTGTGCGGAACAGCGCAACCTGACGGCCGGCGATCAGTGCAGCCTCGCCCCAAGCCAGTTCGAGTTCGTCTACCGGGCAAACACGATGCCACGTGGCGGTTGTGGTCAGGTCCTCGGCACGGTCCAGAATTACGGTCATTTCAGCCCCTCTCACTGTGTCCGGGTGCTGGCTTTTCCACCGTCACTCCCCCGGACCGGGCCACACTTGCGGCCACTACTCCAAGCTAGGACCCGGGTGTTTCATCGGGTGTCCGTGTTTGTGTCGAACGCGTAAAAGAGACCTCACACCTCACGAAATGCGTTCGTGATGCAGAAGTTAAGATCACGAAACATAAGGGAAACTGAAGCGAAACTGCCCGTCCCTAGGCTGGAACCACAAGTTGCGGAGATCCGTCTGCAACATCTGCGAAAGGCCCACCAGTGACCGGACACACTTCAAGTACAGAGAACCCGCGCCGCATCGTCGTCGTCGGCGGCGGCCCCGCTGCCCACCGTTTCGCCGATGCCATGTTCAATCGCGGACTTGAAGGTTGGCAGGTTACGGTGCTGACCGAAGAGGCGCACCTCCCCTACGACCGTGTTGCGCTGAGCAAGGCCCTCACGGAAACCGGCGTGGACCTCACCTTGGGCGATGCGTCCATGTGGGACCACGAAGCCCTGACTTTGGTCACCGGCGAGCGCGCCGTTAAGATCGACTCCGTTGCCAAGAGCGTCCTCACCGCCGCCGGCAACAAGTACGAATACGACCACCTGGTGGTGGCTTCGGGTTCCGACGCGGCCCGACTCCCCATCCCCGGTTCCGAGCACACCCACGTTTACCGCACGCTCGAGGACGTCTGGGCCATCAACAAGGCCATCGCCGAGCTGCGCGAAAAGCTCGGCCGCAAAGTCAACGCGGTCACCATTGGTGGTGGCTTGCTTGGACTTGAGTCTGCTGCCGGTACCGAACAGCTGGGCGCCACACCGATCGTCATCAATGGCGCACCATGGCTGATGAACACCCAGCTGGATGAGGGTGCCGGCCAAGCCCTCGGCCGCCTGATTGAGGCCAAGGGCTTCGAAGTCCACGGTGGCGTCTTCCCCTCCGAGGTAGTCACGGACGACGACGGCAACGTCACCGGTGTCCTGATGGCTGACGGCCGCACCATCGACGCAGACCTCGTCATCGTGGCTATCGGCGTCAAGCCCCGTGACGACCTCTTCCGCGCGGCAGAAGGCGAAGAGCAGCTGTTTAGCCTGGGCCAGCGCGGCGGCGTTGTCATCAACGATTTCTGCGCCACGGAAGTGGAGGGCATCTGGGCTATCGGCGAAGTAGCCAACTTCGAGGGCATGTGCCTGGGGCTCGTGGCTCCTGCCAACACGATGGCCGAGATCGTTGCTGACCGCCTGCACGGTGGAGCAGCGACGTTCCCGGGCTTCGACACTGCCACCAAGCTCAAGTTGTCCGGCGTTGACGTGGCAAGCTTCGGCGACGCGTTTGCCCGCACCGAGCACTCCCTGGAAATTGTCTACGCCGACCCGGCTCGTGGCGTTTACCAGAAGATTGTCACCACAGATGATGCCAAGACCCTCCTGGGCGGCATCTTCGTGGGCGACGCTTCCCCGTACATGAGCCTCCGCCCGCTTCTGGGCCGCGAACTGTCCGCCGAACCGGGCGCCTACTTGAGCGCGGCGGGCGGTGGCGAGGCTCCTGAAACCGAGCTTCCGGACGATGCCATCCTGTGCTCCTGCAACAACGTAGCCGCAGGAACCATCCGTGACACCATCAACGGTTGTGGTGCCTGCGAGGGCAACTCCCCCGTGCAGGAGCTCGGCGAGCTGAAGGGCTGCACCAGGGCCGGCACCCAGTGTGGTTCGTGCGTTCCCATGCTCAAGAAGCTCCTAGAAGGCGAACTGAAGAAGTCCGGCATTGAGGTCTCCAAGGCACTGTGCGAGCACATCAGCCTTTCCCGGCAGGAACTCTTCGATGCCATCCGCGTCCTTGAGCTCACTTCCTTCGAAGACATCATGGCCAAGTACGGCACCGGCGCGGGTTGCGATATCTGCAAGCCGACCATTGCTTCCATCCTGGCCAGCCAGCACTCCGCCTACGTTCTGGATGCTGGTCGCGGCGCGCTGCAGGACACCAACGACCGCGCCTTGGCGAACATGCAGAAGGACGGTACCTATTCGGTGGTTCCCCGCATCGCGGGTGGTGAAATCACGCCCAAGGGCCTCGGCGTCATCGCCGCAGTAGCTGAGAAGTACAACCTGTACACCAAGATCACCGGCGGACAGCGCATCGATATGTTCGGTGCGCGCCTGGAGCAGCTGCCGGACATCTGGAAGGAACTGGTGGACGCCGGTTTCGAATCCGGACAGGCCTACGGCAAGAGCCTTCGTACCGTGAAGTCCTGCGTTGGTTCCACGTGGTGCCGCTTCGGTGTGCAGGATTCGGTGGCCATGGCCATCGCCTTGGAGCTGCGCTACCGCGGCCTCCGCAGCCCCCACAAGCTGAAAATGGGTGTCTCCGGTTGCGCCCGCGAGTGCGCCGAAGCCCGTGGCAAGGATGTTGGCGTGATCGCCACGGCCGACGGTTGGAACCTCTACGTAGGCGGTAACGGCGGCGCCACCCCGGCGCACGCCCAGCTGCTGGCCAAGGACCTGGACGACGAAACCCTGCTGAAGTACATCGACCGATACCTCATGTACTACATCCGCACCGCTGACCGCCTTCAGCGCACCGCGCGCTGGCAGGAAGAGCTCGACGGCGGCATCAAGCACGTCGAGGAAGTAGTGGTCAACGACTCCTTGGGCATTGCCGAAGAGCTTGAAGCCGCCATGGCCAAGCACATCGACACCTACGAGGACGAGTGGGCCGAGACCCTGAAGGACCCGGAGCGCCTTCGCCGATTCCGTTCGTTCGTCAACGCCCCCAACCAGAAGGACGAATCCATTTCCTTTGTTCCCGAGCGCGGCCAGATCCGTCCGGCCACCAACGAGGAAAAGGGCGGCGTACTCATCGCTTCCACTATCCCGGTCCGCAGCGAAACCGTCGGCGCAGAAAACTAGGGGTTCACCATGCAGCTCACCATTGATCTCACCGGCCGCGACGTCCTTGTCACGGGATCTGAACAGTCCGCCCGCCAAGCGGTCCGCCGCTACCAGAGCGCCGGTGCCAACGTGTACCGGCTCAGCGCCCCGGAAGGTATGCCGGGCGACGGCCAGCTTCCCGAGCGCCCGTTCCTGGTGGCGGTAGTGGACGACGGCGGGTCCGGCTGGCTGCCGCTGGTGGAACGCTGCCGCGACGCCGGGATTCCCGTTGCCTTCGAGCCTGCACCGGGCGCCGAAGGCCACGTGACCCTGGTGGGTGGAGGCCCGGGAGCCCTGGATCTGCTCACGGTGGGTGCTGTGGACGCCCTGCGGGATGCCGATGTGGTGTTTTACGATCGGCTTGCTCCCTATCAGGAACTGGCTGATCTGACCTCTGCGGAGCTCGTGGACGTTGGAAAGCAGCCCGGGCTTCACAAGGTGACTCAGCGGGACATCGAGAAGTTGATGGTGGAGGCTGCCCTGCTGGGCAAGAATGTGGTCCGGCTCAAGGGCGGCGATCCGTACGTGTTTGGCCGCGGCGGAGAAGAAGTGGCTGCGTGTGTTGCTGCCGGCGTCCCGGTGAGGGTCATCTCCGGTGTCACCAGTGCCATTTCCGTTCCCGCTGCAGCCGGAATCCCGGTGACGCACCGCGAGGTCAGCCACATGTTCACCGTGGTATCGGGCCATGCCCCGTTGACGGAGAAGGAACACACCCACCTTGCCGGACTTGGCGGAACTATCGTGGTCCTCATGGGCATCGGCACCCTGCCCCAGCTGGCGGCCGGGCTCCGCCGAGCGGGGATGACCTCGGACATGCCAATGGCCGTGGTGGAACGTGGGTACCGCCCGGGACAGCGCACCACCATCGCTGACCTCGGTACCATCGAAACGGCAGCCACCGGCTGCAGCAACCCGGCCGTGTTGGTCATCGGCGAGGTGGTCCGGGTTGCTGAAGCCAACCGGAATCATGCCGAAGCATCCGCTGAACTGAGCCGACTCGCGGCTTCGCTCCTTGAAGCCTGAAGGTAAGAACACATGACTGTTGCACGTGCCCTCGAAGTCCAGGACGCTACTGCCGCGCCGGAAATTGCCGAAACCGTAGAAGCGCCGTTGGACGGATTCCGCATTGGCGTCACCTCGCACCGCCGCTCCCGCGACCTCATTGAGGCACTGGAGCGCCGCGGTGCGAGCGTGTTGCACGCCCCCGCCTTGAAGATCGCCCCGGTGCAGGAGGATATGGTCCTCATCGAGGACACCCGCACCATCATCGAGGCCAAGCCGGACATCTGCATCGCCACCACCGCCTACGGCATGCGCCGCTGGTGTGAGGCCGCTGATTCCTTTGGAATAGGCGAGCAACTGCTGGACACGCTGTCCGCCTGCCGCATGTTCGTCCGTGGCCCCAAAGCCCGCGGCGCCGTTCGGGCAGCCGGTCTTGCCGACGTCGGAATCAGCAGTGACGAAACCACCGCCACACTGGTGGACATGCTCCTGGCTGAGGGCGTGCGCGGCAAGACTGTGGCCGTCCAGTTGCACGGCTACACGGACGTCCGCCAGCTGGAACGGCTCCGTATGTCCGGAGCTACTGTCCTGACCGTGACGCCGTATCGCTGGGTGAAGCCCGACGGCGAAGACAAACTGCCGCGCCTGATCGAAGCCGTGGTCAGCGGAAACCTCGATGTCCTGACGTTCACCAGTGCCCCGGCAGTGGACGCCATGTGGAGCACCGCACACGAAATGGGCCTCTACCGCCAGCTCATCGAAGCACTCAAGGGCCCGGTAACTGTTGCGGCCGTCGGTCCGGTCACCGCTCAACCGCTGGTCGACGCCGGGCTTACCCCGTTGATCCCTGATCGCTACCGCATGGGTGCGCTCATCAGGCTGGTTACCGAACATCTTTCGCTGAACCACGTGCGGCGCTTGGAAACCAAGAGCGCCACCATCGAACTGCGTGGACGCTGCTTGCGGATCAACGGTGAGGTGGTGGACCTTGCACCGGCTCCCCTCCTGCTGCTGCGAGCGCTGCTCGGCGCGGGCGGGGCTGTCCTGTCCAGGGAAGCTCTCTCCGACCTGCTGGACCTCCGCGGTTCCGTACACGCTTTGGACATGACTGTCAGCAGGCTCAGGTCTTCCCTTCCCGATGGCAAACTTGTGGAAACTGTGGTGAAGCGCGGCTACCGGCTGCGGGCTTAGGTGTGAATGTTGGCGATAAACATCGGTCTTTTGCGGAGCTAAATGTCGCCCTGCTGATCCCCAAGCGCTCCTGACCGCCTGTAGAACGTCGCTCGGGACTTCCCGGGATCCCGCCGAGTCGAACTTTTCTCGGTCGAACTCTTCATTGTCACGGGTTCTCTGCCGGAGGAGACTTGAGGCGACGGCATCCAATCTGGGGCCGCCCGCGGGGCCACCCGGCTGCGGGGCCTCACAGTAGCTTGTAGTGGCCTGGTGGATCAATGAGTTCCATGACACCCATCGAGAAGTCCGCTCAACGGTCACGGCATCTCTTGCCCTTGGTGGCTATCGCACTGATTGGATGTCTCGGCGGGTGCGAGTATGAGTCCGACGACGCATCCCTGCCGTCTGCCAGTTCTCCGATGACGGAGGCTCGCACGGTCCCACCGCTGCCTGAGAGCCGCGACCCTCGCACGGTCCCGCCGCTGCCGAAGAGTGGCGATATCGACGCCGGCACATATCTAGTCCCCGTCGACGGCTACAAGGAGCCTTTCGAGATCACCGTTCCAGGCGGCTGGTCTGCTCTCGACGGCAACAGCCTGGGCAAGGATGACCCGGATCACCCGGCCGAATGGGCCGTCCACCTGACCCTTGGGTCCGCGTTCTATGTGTCGATGGACGCATGCAACTGGAGGGGCGCCCTTGCCGATGTCGGTCCTGCGGACTGGGCCTTCTCTAGGGCTATGGCGGCGCAATCGTCAACGGCAAGCACTCCTCCTGTCAAGATCATGGTGGGCGATTACACCGGCTTCGAGTTCGACCACTCCGTCGAGGGCGACGTGGACATCCCGGCCTGCGACAGCGGCAAGTTCTGCATCCACTCAGAAATGATGTACCACTGCACACACTGGTACTCGACTCAGAATGAACACGAGACCTACCGGGTGGTCGACTTGGAGGGCCGGCGGGCTGTTGTTGCGGTGGGCTATATCGACGAATCGATCAATCCGGAGCTGATAAGAGAGGCGCGCGCCGTTTTCGACTCAATCGTGTTCAAGTCCTTCAAATGACCAGCTGATCCGATGACCGATCCCGCCCGCTGACACGCTAGGCCGCCTTCACCAGGGGAAGCTCGTCCCAGTTGGTGGTGTAGCGGGGGCTGAGCATATCTCGTTTCATGGACCAATCCGGGCCGCCTTTGATGCCTGCATGGCCCAGACCGATGGCACCCCGACCATACCGTTTGCTGACCTGCTCCAGCAAAGGGCCTATGCCCCGTTCCTCATGCCGGTTTTCGAAGATTTCCAGCGGCTTCTGGTTGCCGCTGGGTCGGAGGTCCGTGACCATGATTCCGGCTTTGGCGTACCTCACGCCTTCCTGGATTCTTGGAACCAGCGCGTGCGCGGCCTTGGTCAACAGCACCGGATCCGAGGTGGGCATGGGCAGCTTGACGTTGACAGTGGGGAACGATTTGTCGTTCGGGTTGTAAACCGATGTTGCGGCAAAAGCAGTCAGCAGCTTGGCTTGCAGGTCATGCTTGGCCAGCCTGGCACTGGCCATCTGGCCATAGACACTCAGTACCTGCCGCAGCTCGGCCGCTGAGGTGATGGGTGTGGAGAAGGACCGGGAGAAGATCAGTTGATCGCGTCCGATCCGTTCCTCCTCCATGGGAATGCAGGGGGTGCCTTGAAGTTCCAGCACAGTCCGCATCATGACGATGGAGAACTTGTCCCGCAATGCCACGGGGTCGGCACGGACCAGATCCAGGATGGAGAAGATGCCCATGGCATTCAGGCGTTTCGTGAGCCTGGTGGCGACGCCCCAGATTTCGATCACGGAGAGCCGTGCCATGAGTGCTTCGCGTTGGGGCTCCGGGATGGAGTCCCAACGGCACACGCCGTTGAAGGCCGGGTTGTGCTTTGCCCACTTGTTGGCCAGCTTGGCAAGCGTCTTGGTGCGCGCGATTCCCACGCAAACGGGAACCCCCACGTGTCGTTGGCAGGCAGCTTTGATGGTGCGCCCTAGCTCCAGCAGATCGTCGGGTTGCCCTTTGACTCCGAGGAACGCTTCATCAATGGAGTACACCTCCTGCCATGCTGAGTACCGGGCCAGGAGCTCCATCACCCGCGAGCTGATGTCTCCATACAGTTCATAGTTGCTTGAGAGTGCAATGAGTCCCCATTCCTTGGCACGTGGAGCAAGCTTGAACCAAGGCTCCCCGAGTCCGATGCCCAGTCTTTTGGCCTCCGGCGACCTGGTCACGGCGCAGCCATCGTTGTTGGACAGGACGATCAGCGGCTTGCCCTCCAACGCAGGATTGAAGGCACGTTCCGCCGACGCATAGAAGCAGTTGATATCCACGTGGGCGATCTCCTGCATGCGGTGCATGAGCGCTGGCTTGGACATTCCCCTCCTTGGCTCGCACTAGCATGCGTGCCCGCATCCGAGAGTGCGACACGCCCTGCATTCGAATATATATTCGAATGCCTTCACTGTACCGCCAGCCTCCGACAAGAAGACACCCCAACCGCCGGACTGTGGAAAAGTCCGGCCAGCAGCAGCGACTCAGGCATGCGCAGCACACCGAAGAACAGGGCCATGGCGGGCAGTGCTGCGACTGCAAGCATGGTGCGCCAGACTCAGCCCCGCCTACGACGGCCATACGGTCCGCAGGGAGACCTACGCACAAACCATGCGTGACCCACAACGACCGCCTCACACCGCAGCTCGTGGTGCGAAACTCGACAGCCCCGCCCACTGGAAACAGTCATGTCGGTAGTACGCGTTTATCGATCGTGCACTATTCCCCGCTTTCAACGCGATCGCGGGAGGTTGATGGCTTATCATATGAAGGTTCGTCTCAGCACACATGACACACCCTTAATCGAATATATGTTCGATACCTGAGTCTACGGTCATGCTCCGACAATTTCAGCTGAAGCAGAATCTGCGGTTCTGGAAACTCGGGAGGTACCTCTAGCAGGAGGGAGCGGTGGACGGAACGCCCTCGGTCGACGACCTCTGACCCCAGTCATCGACCAGCGCTATGCGGCCGAACCGTCTCAAAACTCTATGGAGACGAGGCACCTAGGTTATGACCCTTATGACTCAGGTCCCGGAGATAGTTGCCCGTAAGGGGATCCTTCACCGGGCGCTGAGGAATTCACGGTGATTCCAAGCAACGGAAAGGCCACCAACCAGAGGGAGCTCCAGACGCGGATCTCCAGTTCTAACCAGACACATCATGCGATGGCCGAATAGCGCGGCATAAGTTGCCTGCCTCGCGAAGATGTCTAAGACGTGGTGGGCTGTTGACGCGTCCTTGCTTTCGAAGGCTTCAAACCCGTCAATCACGAGAACTAGCCCGGCTTCCGCTGCTTTCCATCCATAAGCTCGAACGGCTACTTCGCCGAGGCAATCGTTGAGAGCATCCAAGTTGGAGCCGTAGTAATCAGGGAAATCCAGAGCCCGGGCAACGTCTTGGTGGAGGTCAGCCTGAGATTGCCAGGCACCGGCGTCAACCTTAACGACCTTGTAGCCGTGGTTTCGCAGCCACGACGTTGCTTCGTCGAGGATCGCTTGCTGATGGAAAAGACTGATGAAGCCGTTCTGGATCAAGAGAAAGTCCAGCGGATGATTCAGCTCGTCAGCCAGGTCCCAAATTGCCATGAGTGAAACTGTATTGCCCTTCGGTTCTCTTCATGCGGATGCCGGCTTGTGCTGTTTTCCGGCGGTGCGTGCGGAAGAGAATCCTTCGCCGGGACGTGTGATCTGACAGTAGCCCGTGACTGAGTATCCTCATTTCATGGGTGACTTCATTCGCTATCAAAGTGCCGTCCCTAACCGTCGCGGGCGATTTCCAGGTGTTTTCGCGATGGCCAACGGGCTCAGAGATGAGGGGCTTTTGCGCGAAGAAGAAAAGCAATGGCTCCACGTTGCCAACGCCCACGCCTCTGCGGCATATGCCGACCCGACGACTGTTGTGGCGGACTGCTATGACTTGGAACTTAATCCTGGTGCCAGGTCGTGGTTCAAGGCCGAGTCCACGCCACTTCTTGAGATGACGGCGGCATACCTCGACCTACTCGACCGGCACAGCATCCCCTGGATGACGCTTCGCACCCGCAACCCCGGCCGACTTGTCTATGAGGACGCTGTGCAAGTCGTCGCAGTTCCTCATACCTATCCGGACCATTGGCCGTTCCGACCGGCACGGTAGAGGATCCTTCACCGGGCTCCCTGCGCAATCCTGCGCTACGGAGGGATCACGTGAGCGCCTGTGCGCCGACCACCCCGGGAAGGGCGGCCCGACCCGATCGGAATGGAGGAGAAGTGGAAGGCAACCGACTTGAGATGCAATTTCTGGACGCCATGACCGCGGTAGCCCGGCTGGTACTTCAGCCCGACAGCGGGCGTACCTATGACGTCACCATGGATAACGCCGGTCAGTTCATTGCTGAGTTCTTCGATTGCTCTCATGGTGGTGCCGCGTACGCCATCTGGATGAAGGTCAGCGACTACTTGGACGACCCAAGGGGCCCGATGACGGAGGAAGCGTGCGAGCAGGTCGGACGCAAAGTGGCTACTGAATGGCTGTCCGTCGACCAGTCATCTCCCGAGGCCGTCAGCACGTTTTTGCCCGGTGGCGCAGCCCGGAGCCTTGGCCAGCTTAAGAGCTGGGAGAGGATCTGCAATCGGAGGCCAGTTGGCGATGCTTCCTATATGCCCCTGACAAGTCTGACCGCCGCAACAGCGCCCGGTGAAGGGTCCTTCACCGGACGCGTGCTACAGGTCAGCAGCGGGGCCGGGCGAAGAGAGGATCGTGCCGTCCGATACCAGTGCCACGCGGATGGACGCAGCATGGAGGTCGATTATGCCGAGCCCCCCTTCAGCGATGTAACGATCACCCTCGATAGTGAGTGAGTCGATATTGCCGTAGTCAACGGACCCGTCCGGGTCACGCGAAGGCCGGGAACTGAGCTGACCCGTCCAGGTCAAATCTGTTACACCTTCGAACACCAGCACCCCCTTGCGGTAGCAGTATTGCTCCCCGGGGCGTGCCGGGGCATATGAGGGGTGTTCCTCGGTCAGTACGAACTCTGCGGTGATGACAAACTGTCCTCGGCTTGCATTGATGTCCAAGACCCAGCTGTCTTCCAGGTAAAAGCTCCTAAGAACTTCATGCTCAAAGTACTTTCCCAACGTCGGCCTCCCTACCTACATTTCGGATGAATTGCGCGGTCCGGTGAACTGTAGCGCTGGGTGCAAAGCCGAGCACACGTAAGGCGGTTCTCCGCCGAGCGGGGTTGGATTAGCTGACTGCCGGCAAGTCGTTGGTTAGTTGCCACTGGGAGGGCCTTCCCGAACTTCGGCCTCATCATGCGGCAGCCTCAACCGCGACGTGAAGTCGACTTTCCAGCTGTCGAGCTCAAAGAGGTCGTCTTCCCGGTCAACATACAAGGCCAGCGCGACTGGTATGCCGTCTATGTCTTTGAACCACCCTTCCGCGATGGTTCGTCCATAGCGAGGATGGCTCTTTCTCGAAGCGAAGCGAAGGCTGCCCATTCCCCCGTCATCCATGTCGGATACTCTCAGCGCTTCAAGATCAACAGGACCACGGTTCCATTCGGTCGCCCTGCTCAAAAGCACCGACAGTATTAGGACCTCACCGTCCTCTAGTCGTCGCTCCTTCATTCGATGATCCTACTGCTCAGAACCTTGGATATTTCCCGAGAACGATCGCCCGTAAGCTGTGACTTTCAGCGGTAAATGGCGGTGTTGTCACACCGCTATTTGGCGCAAGGGGTAGCCCGCAAGGGGATCCCCCTACGGGCACCCGCGCGGCATCGAGGGGCAGTTGAGAGTCTTGGTTGACAATCAATTTCGCGGTGGGGAGTGTGCCTGTCAATGAGGTCCCACTTTCAAGGAAGTGGAACACCGAAACCGCGGCAGAGCAGCGAGGTCCGCGAAGCGTGATCCCTAGCGAGCAGGAAGGCGCGAGTACATGTACATGTCCTTGCGCTGGCCGCCAATCTCTAGCCAGCTCCTCATCGTCCCTTCACGTACGAACCCGCTGCGCTCGGCTGCGCGCCAGGAGCCCTCATTCCAAGGCTCGACGTAGAGTTCCAGTCGATGAATCCCAGGTTGCGCAAGACCCCAGGCGGCGAGGGCACCTAAAGCAGAAGAAGCAGCTCCCTTCCCCCGATGGGCTGGTGCCACCCAGTAGCCAATGCTCGCTCGGCCTTGGCTGACGTTATTTAGCCACAGTCCGATTTGGCCAACCGCCTGATCAGAGGAGGAATCAGCAATAGCGAAGGAGTACCCGGTGCCATCAACTAAGCGCTGGTGCTGTCTTTCGATGAAGGCCAGAGCTGCCTGGCGTGAATCGCTGGTGGGAACCGTCGTGATGGCAGGAATTAGTGGATCGCTGGAGGCTTCCTGGACCACAGGAACATCGGCTGCCGTAAACGGGCGGAGCCTGTAAGGGGACGCAAGGAGTACAGGCTGTACCAGGGTATTCATTCTCAGACTCTACGCGGAGCCCCCGGGCAGCATGGGAGATACCGAAACTGCCACCGTCCCACTCACAAGGAAGTGGAACATCCCTCAACGGAGCATGGTTAGCTTTATGGGTGACCAGAGTGTTGACAAACCCTACTGATGACCTATGCCATTTCCTGCTGACGGCGCTCCGTGTTTGGAGCGGCCCAGCGTCGTCGTCGGACCACTTCGCTCGAAAGCTGGACTTTGCGGATAACACCGCCTTCCACTCGATGCGCCACAGCCTTATCGATGCACTGGATAGCGGAGAAGGTTTGGACATCAGTGACTTGCCAGTAGCAATCCGTATCGCTCGTATTGCTGTGACCGATGATTACTACGGCGCCGGGTGGGAGTGGCCTCTTGTCACGCGCTTCTCGGTTGAGGAAGCCCACGCGATGCTCCTTGCCCTGGAAGCCATCTCCGAAGATACGAATGGCTGAACATTCCGGCCCGCGTCCCCTCCCTGTTCCAATTCCAATTCCAATTCCAATTCCAAGGAAATGGGATACCAGTGACGGCGAAGGCATCCCTTGCGGTGATGAGGGTTTTGGCGCTGCTTTAATGAGCCAATGAACGAGTCGTCCATAATGGATCCACTTCTCCTCGGCGCCGTGCCCTTGGAGTTTCGCGTAGACGCCAACGCCGCACTCCGTGCTCTGGCATGTCCAAACCATCCAACTATGTCGCTACTCATCCAAGACACAAACGGCCGGTCTCCGTCCCCCATCAAAATTCACATCTCGGGTGAGTTGGTTCAGATCCCGTACAGGACCTACTACGAGTGGCCGGAGGTTAGTCGCACTCAAAATTCCCGTTCCGGACGTGCAGGATCCCGTACTGGCCGAACTCCGGGGCATGCGGGTTCCTCTAGAAGTCCGTCACATCCAGCTGCACCGCTTCATTGATCCGCAGGCCCCACCCGTACGTCACCTTCAAGAGCGTCGCGTCCCGATAAGCCGGTAGTGCCCCTTTCCGCCGCGACTGCAGGCACTCGTCCACCAGCGAGTCCACCCGGTCGAGCAGACGCTGCAGCTCATTCCGGGTCAGCGGCCGTCGGCCCGGCTGCCCCTCGTAGTTCTGAAGATGGGCCGTGGTGTTCCACTCATGACAGACCTGGATCGGGTGCGTGCCGAACCGCTGCATGCACTCATTCGCCCAGCCATAATGCTCAGAGCAAAGAAAGTCGCAGAAAGCCTTGATCGCGTACTGGTAAACCCGGATCGTCGATGGCCTCAGGTGCTTCACGGCGACCAGATGCGACGTCCACTCATCCATGCTCCCGGCCGTCCACTCCCACGGCCACTCACCACAGAACCTCTGGAAATCGCGAACCCTCAGGACGGCGCTGCGGATGCTCTTCTCGCGCAGATTCCTGCCGCCGCGCTGCTGCATTGACCAACCATCCAGCATCGCCTCAAACACGGAGTTCCCCTCGTCAAGAAACGCCACCCCCGCTGCAATGTGTAGCGACGACGCTCCTTGCGGAATCTCGCGTCGACTCACGACATTCTCCCGTCTGATGCACTAATAATGCATTAAACGGGAAATTTGGCCTTCTGGGCAGAACGAAAACCAAGCTGGTCAAGGGTTCGCAACGGTACCCTGAGGGCAATAACGCAGGCATGGGGGCGGGGGCGTTCCCGTTTACCGGAAAAGCGCGCATTAAATGTGATGCAGGCACGTGGTAGCGACACCCCAAATGGTCAGCTCCGACATTGCAGGGACGCGAATGTCCGGGTACTTGGGATTATCGGCCTGCAGGACTACGCCTGAGGACGTGACCCGCAGCCTTTTGATGGTCAGCTCGCCATCAAGGACAGCCACGACGACGGACCCGTCCTTGGGCTCCAGCGCGCGGTTGACAATCAACTCGTCACCGTCGCTTATTCCGGCGCCCTCCATGGACTCACCGGTCACCCTCACTACGAAAGTGCTGGTGACATCCTTGATCAGGTGCTCGTTGAGATCAATCCGACCATCAAAATAGTCCTGGGCGGGCGACGGATAGCCCGCCGCCACCGGGATAGGCGCCAGCAATACAGACATAAGGGAAAAGCCCGCATCTATCACGCGGGGGCCGACTATCACGCCCACAACACACCTTTATTCGAATATATGTTCGATAATTCAGTGTACAGCGGGTGGCTGACATTTGGGCTAGCGCATCACCCGATACCGCACATGCGTCACCAAGCCAGTCCCGCGTACCTCGGCCTGTTCAAGCTTCAGGTCCCCCACGCCGTCGAGCAGTCGCTCGCCACCACCCAGGACCATGGGTGAAATGTGGAGCCGCAGCTCGTCCATGAGTCCGGCCGAAAGATACTGGCGGGCGGTCTGGGCTCCCCCGGCAATAGCTACATCTTTGTCCCCGGCAGCTTGGCGGGCCTGCGCCAATGCCGATTCGATGCCGTCGGTGACGAAGTTGAATGTTGTCCCGCCTTCCATCTCCAACGGCTCACGGCGATGGTGGGTGAGCACAAAAACGGGTGCGTGATATGGCGGTTCCCCGCCCCACCAACCACGCCATTCCGTGTCCCACGCCCCGGTTCCGGGCCCTGCAAACATGTTGCGTCCCATGATGAAGGCACCGGCCGCGAGAATCCCTTCAATCTCAGGCGCATTCGCCTCCGGCTCTTCGAACATCCACCTGTGCAGGAGCTCTCCGCCGTCCCCCAACGGCTCCTCCACGCGCTGGTTGGGCCCGGCAACAAATCCATCCAGGGAAACAGTTAGGTCGCACGTGACTCGGCTCATGCGCCCATCATGCCACCACGGCGGCCGCGGCAGAACGGTCCGCGCGCGCAATGTGATCCACGTTATTACCGGCCGGTAAACAGCACGCTACGGATCGGCTAAAGATGGCAACAGCGGCGAAACACCCGCGAAAAGCCGGCCCCCTACGCTGATGATCAACAGCAGGTCACCTGAGCGAAAGGGCCAAACATGTCCGCCATCCCGTCCGCACCTTCCCTCCACATCGTCATTGCAGGCGCCGGTCCAGCGGCCCAGGCTCTGGTGCGGCGACTTGCCGGAGCGCCCGACTCCCGGCAGCGCGCTTTCCACGGAACCATCACCGTGCTCAGCAACCGCGACCAGTGCCCGGACGCCCTGTTGGAACTCGCCGAACTTCCCCAGGTCTCGGTCCGCTTCGGGCAGGCGGCCAGCTTCGTTGACGCTGATGCCAGGATCGTCACGACTGTGGATGGCATGGAGTTCTCCTACGACCAGTTGGTCATCGCCACTGGCTCGGCCCCGGCCCTTCCGCCGGTGGCAGGCGCCGATTCCAGCCTGAGCTACTCCACCATCGACGACGCCGCGAACATCGGCGAAGCGGTCAAGGACGTCACCCGCCTAGTGGGCCGCCGTCCCCTGGGAATCCTCGTCGGGAACGGACCGGCGGCGGGCCAAGCCGAGGCTGTGCTGCGTGCCCGCGGGGTCCGCCCCGTCCGCACAACCCTCCGCCCCACCGCCGTCGTGCCTTCCGCCAGCACCGGCACGGGTGCGCAGGGTTCCATGCTGCCGGCCACCGGCATCCTCTTCGAAGACGGCAGCAGCATGAAAGGCGACCTGGTGGTATTGGCCGAGGAGCGCACTGCCCGCAACGACCTCGCCGAAAGCGCCGGGCTCACAACCGCTCCCGACGGCGGCATTTCAGTGGGTCGCGACCTCGCCACGTCCGTACCAGGCATCTGGGCGATTGGCGATGCCGCATCCTGCGACGGACTACGACTGGGCCTGCTTCTGTCCGCCGAGTCCTCTGCGATGCTGTGCGCCTCAGGCCTGCTCTTGAGTGCGGGCAAAGACGATCAGCAGGCGTTGATCGCGGCCTGACGCCCCGTTGGCGGCGGCCCCAGTGACCTCCGATGCATGTGGCAAGATGGTCCTTTGACGGGCAGTGACAACCCTGCGGCCACCGGGCCGGCCACGCCCTGCACGGAAGGATCCCATGAGCAACGAAGCCGTCGCGCCAGCAAATATTGCCTCCTACATTGACCACACACTGTTGAAGCCGGAGGCCAGCGAGGCTGACGTCCTCAAGGTGTGCGCCGAGGCAGTCGAGTACAAGTTCAAGTCGGTGTGCGTGAACCCGGTTTGGGTCAAGACCGTCACCAAGGCCCTCAAAGGTTCGGGCGTGCTCACGTGCTCGGTCATCGGCTTCCCCTTGGGCGCCACCCCGAGCGACGTCAAGGCTTTCGAGGCCCGCGGAGCCGTGCTGGACGGCGCGGATGAAATCGACATGGTGATCAACATGGCCTCAGCCCGCGCCAACGACAAAGGTGCACTGGTGGACGACATCAGGGCCGTGTCCGAGGTAGTCCACGCCGGGGATGCCATCCTGAAGGTCATCATTGAGACCTCCATGCTGACCGATGAGCAGAAGGTCATTGCCTGCGAAGCGGCCGTGGAAGCTGGTGCGGACTTCGTCAAAACGTCCACCGGATTCAACGGCGGCGGTGCCACTGTTGAAGACATCGCCTTGATGCGCAAGACCGTGGGACCGGAGCTGGGGGTGAAGGCCTCAGGTGGAGTGCGCTCCCTCGCCGATGCACAGGCTATGATTGCTGCTGGTGCAACACGTATCGGAGCGAGCTCCGGAATTGCCATTGTCAAGGGTGAACAGGGTTCATCCGCCTACTAAGGCTTCCGCTGCCGTCAGAGATTTTTGAGCCCTGCGGGGCGAGGAGGAATGAATGTCCAAGAACGCCACAAGCGCCCCCATTGAAAAAGAGAACAGCCTGGGCACCAGCATTGTGCTGTTCCTTGTCATGATCGTGCTCTTCCTGGGTGCCATCTACTCCCTGTCCTTCCTCACGCTCGATAACCCGTGGCCGATGGCCGTCTGCCTCGGCCTGTTCGCGCTGGCGTTTTGGATCCCGCAGACCGTTTTTGGCCGCTCTGATTCTGCCGGCGAAAGCTAAACCCCGCTGATGACGTTGAATGGCCCGGGCTCCCGCCTGGGCCATTCCTTTTTGTTGGGCGTGTCCTTGGTGACCACCCTGCTTCTCACCGGCTGCGGTTCAGCAAGGGCCCTCAGTCAGCCGGCTGCACCGGAACGCGTGGAGTCAGCCTCCTGCGATGTGTTGGGAAGCAAGGCCGTCACCGTCAAAGAATGGACGGTGGAGGGGTATCTCGACCCCGAGGACACCTCAAAATCCCTGCAACGGGCCATAGATTCCGCCTCCAGGAGTGGTGGCGCGATCGTGCAGTTGCCCGAGGGCGTCTTCACCCTGGAACGCCCCTTGGTTATCAAGAGCAATGTTTTCCTCAGGGGAGCCGGGCCAAGCACCGTCCTGAAAGCAGGCCCGGACTTCCTTGAATTCGAGGGGCCTTTCGGCGGCCACCCCCTGATCACCACCAACGGCGCACAAAATGTCACCATCTCACAACTCACAGCGAACCAAAATGGCGACGAGTTGGATGGGAACCTGCCAGGACGCCTGCATGAGTATCTAATAGACGTCCGCCACTCCAGCAATGCCTTGGTGGAGGGTGTCAGCACCCGCAATCCTTACACGTACTCCATCGCCGTGGTGGCCAGCAGCAATTTCTGCGTCCGTGATAACCACACATTGGTGACCAGCAGCAACCGATACGATCAGTTGGACGGCATCCACATCACTGACTCCCATAAAGGGTTGGTGGAGGGCAACACCGTCGACCAGCGTCAGGGAGACGACGGAGACGACGGCCTTGTGGCCCAAGCCCTCGGCGCGTCAGTGTATGACGTGATCTACAGAAACAATGTGGTGCGGGGCGGATCCCACGGCTCGGGACTGCAGCTGGCCGTCGGCGAGCATGAAATCTACAACATCACTGTGGATGGCAATCGGTTCTGGGGTTCTCCCGATGGCATCAAAACCGGTTACTACGACGGCGGCAGGGCGGCGGTTCACGATGTAGCGGTCATTAACAACGAATTCTTCGACCTTCAAGGCCCATGGCTCAACTTTCACGGCGACCTGGAAAACATCGTTGTGACCCACAACGTCACCTGCCAGGCCGGCACCATCATGCTCGAGGACGCACCCGGAAACATTGTGGCCAACAACGGCACGAACTGCTGATGTGGACTCCCATCAGGGCAGTTGCACTACGCCGCCCAAGGCCGCTAGAACGCCGGGCCAATGCTGTTGCGCCAACGTCCACGCGGCGGCACCCATGCCCACCATGGCGTAACCGCTGACAGGGATAAGGACCAGCCATTCACGTCGGGAACCGGCCCGCCCCAGCAACGGGATGGAGAAAGCGCCATTGGGACGCCAGATTCCCCGGATCATGGATTTTCGCAGGAATTTTGGTGGTTTGATGACGATGGGCCATAGAAGCGGCACCCCGCCGACGGTAATCATGTCCCCCACGATGTGCACCACTACCCCGGTGAGCATGGACAGTGGCAACCAACCCCATTGATCCGGCGCAAACCACGTCACCAGGCCGGCCATCACCAAAGCGAACAGCCAGTTGGTAATCCACCCCGACTTTGGAAACAGATTCAAGGCCTTGGCCGCCAGATTGATCATGAACATGCACAGCAACCCGGCTCCGATCGAGAGCTTGCCTACCGGCGTGACCATCTGGAACTGGGCTGCCATGGCTGCCAGCACCACAAACGCGGAAGCCCCCAACAGCGAGTGCGTCCCTTGGCGGTGCCCTCCGCTGGCTTTTTCGATCCCCACGGCAATCACGTTGGACAGCGGCGGCAGTGAATTCGCGATGGTGCTGTGGCGGTGGTCCCAGTCGACCACCAAAGCAGTTCCCGCCGTCGCCATGGCGCCGATCAGGATTCCGGTGGAATCCAACGGATACCAACCCAAGGCGTAAGGGCCGGTCGAGGCAATAGCAATCCACGCCGCGGCTCCCGACGCGGCGTGATGTCCTCCCATCATGCAGTTAGCCAGCCTTTACAGGTACTTCAGCGAAAATCGCTTCAATGACGTTATTGGCCCATTGCAGGATCTCGGCATCCTGTAGGTCGCGTCCGCCGATCCTGGCCGTCTTGGGCTTGGGAATCAGCACAGCGTCCAAGGCAGGCTTGACCTGCGAACCGGGATACATGCGGTTCAGGCGCATGGTTTTGGACTCGGGCAGTTGGGCCGGCGAGAAGCGGATGAAGTTGCCTTGGAGTGCGACGTCGGACAGGCCGGCTTCGCGGGCACCCACCCGGAAGCGGGCCACGGCGATGAGGTTTTGGGCGGGCAGCGGCGGTTCGCCGTAGCGGTCCACGAGTTCGGCCAGGACTTCATCGATGGCCTCGTAGGTGATGGCGGAGGCCAGTTTCCGGTACGCTTCCAGGCGCAACCTTTCACCGGGCACGTAGTCGTGGGGAAGGTGGGCGTTGACTGGCAGCTCGATCTTCATCTCGGCTGCCTTCTCTTCAGCCTCGCCACGGTATTCGGCAACAGCCTCGCCCACCAGCCGGATGTAGAGGTCGAAGCCGACGCCTTGGATATGGCCGGATTGCTCGCCGCCCAGCAGGTTGCCGGCACCACGGATTTCCAGGTCTTTCATGGCCAACTGCATGCCGGCGCCCAGCTCGTTGTGGGCCGCCACGGCCTTGAGCCGCTCCAACGCCACCTCGCCCAAGGGTTTCTCCGAGGGGTAGAGGAAGTAGGCGTAGGCACGTTCCCGGCCACGGCCAACACGGCCGCGGAGCTGATGGAGCTGCGAAAGGCCGTACTTGTCGGCCCCGTCCACGATCAGGGTGTTGGCGTTGGAGATATCCAGACCGGTCTCGATGATGGTGGTGCAGACAAGAACGTCGAAACGCTTCTCCCAGAAGTCCACGATGATCTTCTCAAGGCGGCTTTCGGACATTTGCCCGTGGGCTACTTCAACCCGGGCTTCGGGGACCAGCTCCCGGATCTGCGCGGCGATGCGTTCGATGGACGAGACACGGTTGTGTACAAAGAACACCTGTCCCTCGCGCATGAGTTCGCGGCGGATCGCGGCGGAGGTCTGCTTATTGGTATATGGGCCCACGTAGGTCAGCACAGGGTGGCGTTCCTCGGGCGGCGTCGCCAGGGTGGACGTTTCCCGGATGCCCGTCAGCGACATTTCCAAGGTTCGCGGAATCGGCGTGGCACTCATGGCCAACACATCCACGTTGGTACGCATCTTCTTGAGCGCTTCCTTGTGCTCCACGCCAAAGCGCTGCTCCTCGTCAACGATCACCAGGCCCAGGTCCTTGAACTGGAAATCCTTGGACAGAAGCCGGTGCGTACCGATCACCACGTCCACGGCGCCGCTCTTAACGCCCTCAGCCGTTTCCTTGGCTTCCTTGCTGCTCTGGAACCGTGACAACGGCTTTACGCGCAAGGGGAAGCCGCTGAAGCGCTCGGTAAACGTTTCGTAGTGCTGTTGCGCAAGGAGCGTGGTGGGCACCAGAACCGCCACCTGCTTGCCGTCCTGAACGGCTTTGAAGGCAGCACGGACGGCGATTTCGGTCTTGCCGTAGCCCACGTCGCCGGACACCAGCCGGTCCATGGGGATCTCCCGCTCCATGTCAGCTTTGACCTCGTTGATGGTGGTTAGCTGATCGGGCGTTTCCACATAGGGGAATGCTTCCTCAAGCTCACGCTGCCACGGGGTGTCGGGCGCAAAAGCATGCCCCCTGGAGGCCATGCGGGCAGAATACAACCGGATCAGCTCACCCGCGATTTCCTTGACGGCCTTGCGGGCCTTGGACTTGGTGCTGGCCCAGTCTGCGCCGCCCATCTTGCTCAGGGCCGGCGCATCTCCGCCCACGTAGCGGGTCACCTGGTCCAGTTGGTCGGTTGGTACAAAGAGCCGGTCCCCCGGCGCGCCACGCTTGGACGGCGCGTACTCGAGCACCAGATACTCACGCAGACCGGCATCGGACGACGACGTTCCCGTTACCTTCCGCTGAATCAGCTCCACGAACCGGCCGATTCCGTGCTGCTCGTGCACCACGAAATCGCCGGCGTGCAGCTGCAGCGGGTCAACGGCGTTGCGGCGCTTGGACGGCATGCGCCGCATGTCCTTGGTGGAGCTCGCTGTTGCACGGCCCAGCAAATCGGCTTCAGTCAGCAAGCCAAGTTTGAGGCCGTCCAGGACAAAACCACGTCCGACGGCGGCAGTGGTCACCTCGATGATGCCCGGCTGGGGCTCCTTATCCAGGGACTCCACGCGGGAACAAGGAATGTCTGCGTCATGGAACAGTTCGGCCAGGCGCTGGGCGGGTCCGGGACCATCGGTCACCACCACCACACGCCACTGCTCGCGTACTCGGGAGCCAATGAACTCCAGCATTTCGGCCACGTCACCCTGGTAGCCACGAGGTTCGCGGGCGCGCATGTTGAGGACATCGATGTCCAGGACCAGGTCTTCATCTGAGGCGAGCGAGGTGATGGACCACCAGGACACGCCATGTTCCAGGGCGGCAGAGCGGGTGTCGGTGAGCGAACGGAAACTGGCGGCATGCAGGTCCGCGGATGCCTGGGACGAAAGGTCAAGGGGCGCCGCACCTCCGTCGGACGCCGTTGACCAAGCAGCTTCCAGGAACTCCTCGTTGGTCGCTGCGAGGTCGTGCGCGCGGGTGCGCACTTTCTCCGGTTCGATGACCACTGAAAGCGAGCCGGCCGGGAGCTGGTCCACGAACGGGACCATGGCATCCACCAGCACGGGGGCCAATGATTCCATACCTTCAACAGCGATGCCGCCCGCGATCTTCTCCAGCATGTCGGCCGCGGCAGGCATGTCGGCCTTGAGCTTGGCTGCACGGGACATCACGGAAGCGGTGATCAGGATTTCCCGGCACGGCGGGGCGTGCAGCTCGGTGGGGTGGTGGATTCCGGGTGCGGACAGCGAGCGCTGGTCGGCCACGGCGAACCAGCGCATCTGGTCCACTTCGTCGCCGAAGAATTCCACGCGGATGGGGTGGTCCTCGGTGGGTGGAAAAACGTCAAGGATGCCGCCACGGACCGCAAACTCGCCACGGTGGGTCACCATGTCCACACGGGCATACGCGGCGTCGGACAGGGCCCTGACAACTTCGGTGAAGGAACGCTCCTGCCCTACCTGTAGCGTCACCGGAACCAGGTCGCCCAAGCCGGCCACAATGGGCTGGACCACGGCGCGAACCGGAGCCACCACCACGCGCAAGGGGGCCGACGTCGAGCTTTCAGGGTGTGTCAGGCGGCGCAGGACGGAGAGTCGGCGGCCCACGGTATCGGAACGGGGCGAGAGCCGCTCATGCGGAAGGGTCTCCCAGCTGGGGAAGGTGGCCACGGACTCCGCGGGGAGGTAGGAAGCGAGCGCCGCGGTGAGGTCCTCGGCTTCCCGGCCGGTGGCGGTGACAGCGAGGACCACGGGAGCGCCCGCGCCATCGGCAGCAGCGTCAGCCAGCGCATCGGCCATTTCGGCGAGCAACACGGCACGCATGCCAGTGGGAGCGCTGATCTGGTAGTCGGCGTTCCGGTCGCTGAAGGACCGCTGTGCCTCCGTACGAACGCGCGCAAAAGTCTTGTCCTCCGCCAGTACGCGGCGCAGACCGTTGAGGCTCATGGCAGAAACTCCTAGGGTGGGTCCAAGGGCAGGCAACACAAATGCCCGGAAATTCAGATGAATGCCGGGTCATTCCAGCCTACCTCTACCCCCAGCCACAGGAGTTCCTTTGCAGCCTTCGGAAGCTACGCATTCCAATACCCCGCAGAACACTAAGACGGTGCTGGTCACCGGTGCCACGGGCTACATCGGCGGGCGGTTGGTCCCCCGGCTCCTCGAAGCCGGCCACACGGTCAAGGTCTTGGTCCGCACTCCACAGAAGATCGCCGACGTTCCGTGGCACGATCAGGTTGAGATCATCCAGGACAGCCTGTCCGATGCCCGAAGCTTGTCGGACGCACTGAGCGGGGTGGATGTCCTCTACTACTTGGTCCACTCGATGGCTTCCGGCAGCGGATTTGAAGCCAAGGAAGAAGCGATGGCCAGGCTCGTGGCGCGTGCAGCCACGGATGCGGGTGTGGAAAGGATCGTCTACCTCGGCGGCCTGCACCCGGAAAATGCGGAGCTCTCCATCCATATGCGGTCCCGGGAGACCGTGGGCCGGGTGTTCCTCGAGTCTGCAGTTGACTCCATCGTGTTCCAAGCCGGCGTGGTGATCGGTTCGGGTTCGGCCTCGTTCGAAATGATCCGACACCTCGCTGAGACCCTGCCGGTCATGCCCGCGCCCAGCTGGGTCAATAACCGCGTGGAGGCCATCGCCGTCCGTGATGTCCTCCATTACCTCGTGGCCGCAGCCGCACTCCCGGAGAAGCTGAACCGTTCCTTCGACGTCGGTTCCAGGGATGTCCTGAAGTACAAGGACATGATGAACGAGTACGCCGTGGAGCGTGGGCTCCCCCGGCGGCTGGTGGTCGCGCTTCCGGTGCCTGCTCCCAAGCTCGCGGGCTTGTGGGTCGCCCTGGTGACTCCCATTCCGTTGTCCATGTCCCTCCCCTTGGTGCAGTCCCTGCAACACGACGCGGTGTCGCGGGAGCACGACGTCGACGAGTACATTCCTCAGCCCGACGGCGGCCTGACGCCTTACCGGCGCGCCGTCGCCTTGGCGCTGGGCAAGGAACGGGACGGGCAGGTTGAGACGACGTGGGCGAACGCGGGCATAGACGCCGATCCCCTGCCGAGCGACCCCGACTGGGCCGGATACAAGGTGTTCCTTGACGAACGGACCTTCCACAGCGAGGCCAAGCCGGAGCACGTATGGACAATCATTGAGGGCATTGGCGGCAAGAACGGCTGGTACTCCCTTCCTTTGGCTTGGCGGGTCCGGGGTTGGCTGGACAAGTTGCAGGGCGGTGCTGGGCTCTTGAGGGGTCGCCGGCACCCGAAGACCCTGAATACAGGTGAGGTGGTGGATTGGTGGCGAGTGGAGGCCATCGACCGCGGACACCTGCTGCGGTTGCGCGCCGAAATGCGGGCCCCCGGCGGTGCCTGGCTTGAGCTGGCAGTGGAGCCCGATGGTGACGGCAGCCTTTACAAGCAACGCGCTATCTTCTTCCCGCGCGGGTTGGCTGGAAGGCTTTACTGGCTTGGCGTGTACCCCTTCCACGGGTTCATTTTTCCCTCAATGGCCCGCAATATTTCGGCCGCGGCCACTAGCCTCCAGGAGGCCGGTTCAAGCGCCTCCACCCGGACCCCGTAGGATGTTGGGAGCTAAAAAGCTTCACCACAACCATCCACGGAGGACCCATGGCCCTGAGTGCATCCACCACCCTGCCCCACAGCGTTGACCGCGTAGCCGCCGTCTTCGTGAACGAAGATTTCCTGCGTCACACCAGCGAATACGTGGGCGGCTCCTTGGAATCGTTCACCGTTGACGGCGACACTGCCGGCGCTTTCACCACCACCACGGTCCGCACGCTGCCCACCACGCGCCTGCCGGACATCGCCCGCAAGTTCGTTGGCGAGACCCTCAAGGTGACCCAGACCGAGAAGTGGGAAGCTCCCGCTGCCGACGGTTCACGTTCCAGCACGATTGCCCTGAAGATCTCGGGCGCTCCGCTTGATGTCACCGCGGTCCAGCGCCTGGTGGCCGAGGGCGGCAGCACCCGGATCGAACTCGAAGGCAATGTGACCTCCTCCGTTCCGTTCCTCGGCGGCAAGATCGCCGACGCTGCCGAGCCCATGGTGGGCAAGGCTTTGGGCATTCAGTCGCAGCAGGCGCAGGCCTGGCTCGAAAGCCACTAGCGTGGAGATCCCCGCAATATTGGCGGTTGTCCTGATCGTTGCCGGTGTCTGGTCCTTGGTGGTGTGGCCGCAGTTCCTGAAGCGCGTCATGAAGGACCCACGCGCCCGCGATGCTGCCGGGAAAGCCACCAAGTTCCTCACGGTCCACGTTGTGCTGGTCTCCATCTCCATGGTGCTCGGACTCGCGACGGCGGCCATCGGGATCGCGGGTCTGGTCGCCTAGGCTTCACCCAACTGAGTAGCAGATCAGGTTCAGAACGGCCCGATCTGCTACTCAGTTGAGTAAGATGGGTAGTGGTGTGCCGGGAAGTCTGGTCGGCGTTTTTTTGGAGTACCCGCAAATGCCCGCACACTTTGAGGAGCCCCGTGCCCCAGCCGACAAACCAGCCCCAGCCCTCGAGCCAGCCCTCGCACGGCAAAGTTTTCTCCCGCTCAAGCTACCCCGAGTACCGCAGGATCCTCTCGATCCTCCGCACGGAGACAGTTGGCGGCGCCCTCCTCCTGGCCGCCACCGTGGTGGCGCTCATCTGGGCGAACTCCCCGGCAGCAGACGGGTATTTCGCACTCCGCGACGTCAAGATCGGCTACGAACCCTGGCATCTTGATCTGAGCTTGGGCCATTGGGCTTCGGATGGCTTGCTGGCCGTGTTCTTCTTCCTCGCGGGCCTTGAGCTCAAGCGGGAATTCGTCGCCGGGGAACTCCGCAAACCTGCCCGTGCAGTTGTCCCCGTGGCCGCTGCCGTTGGTGGAGTAGTGGTTCCGGCGTTGATCTACGTTCTCTTCAACCTGGGAACAGCCGGAGAAACACTCAAAGGCTGGGCCATTCCCACCGCCACGGACATCGCCTTCGCCCTTGCAGTGCTGGCCGTCATCAACACCCATTTGCCCGCCGCGCTCCGGACATTCCTGTTGACGCTCGCAGTGGTGGACGACCTGATCGCCATCGGCATCATCGCTTTCTTCTACTCCGCCGGGCTCCAGCCCCTCATGCTTTTGGCTGCCCTGGTTCCACTGGCACTCTTCACGTTCCTTGTCCAGAAGCGGATCCGCAGCTGGTACCTCCTACTGCCGCTCGCCTTGGCCACGTGGGGCTTCGTCCATGCCTCCGGTATTCATGCCACCGTGGCCGGAGTGCTGTTGGGCTTCGCCGTGCCGGTCCTGGCCAGCGGCAAAAAGGGAGAACCGGCCGAGGGCCTGGCCGAGCACCTCGAACACAAGCTACGCCCATTCTCGGCAGGCTTCGCCGTGCCTGTCTTCGCGTTCTTCTCCGCGGGCGTGGCCTTGGGAGGGTTCGACGGCATGGGGGCCGCCCTGAGGGATCCGGTTGCCTTGGGCATCGTGGCAGCATTGGTGGTAGGCAAGGCCGTGGGTGTCTTCGGCACCACGTTCCTGGTCACCAAAACCACCCGCGCAAGCCTGGATTCCAGCATCGCCTGGATTGACCTCTTCGGGCTGGCTCTGCTGGCCGGCATCGGATTCACTGTCTCATTGCTGATCGGCGAGTTGAGCTTCGGCGCCGGCTCTGCCCATAACGACCACGCCAAAGTGGCCATCCTGGCAGGTTCCCTGATCTCGGCGCTGCTGGCCGCCGTCGTGCTCAAGGCCCGCAACCGGCGCTACCGCCAGGTGCAGGCAGATGAAGAACGGGACGACGACGGCGACGGGGTTCCTGACGTTTTTGCCCGCGCCTGACGCGGACCTACTGCGGTGGCCCCTAGGCGGTGGCTTGGTTGAGCGCGTCCTCGGCGGCAACCCAGGAAATCATGGCACATTTCACCCGGGCGGCGTAGCGGGCCACTCCTTCGAAGGCGGCGGCATCGCCCAGAATTTCGGGGTCGGCCTGGATCTTTCCACGTGAACGGAGAACCTCGCGGAAGTTATCGATGACGGAGTGCAATTCCGCCACGGACATGCCCTCACCCAGTTCGCTGAGCACCGAGGCGGAAGCCATGGAGATGGAACAGCCCGCGCCGTCCCAGCTGATCTGTTGGACGGTTCCATCGGACACCGCAAGCCGCAGCGTCACTTCATCCCCGCACACGGGGTTCAGCTGGTGCGATTGACCGGTGGAGGTACCGTCCGGAGCATCGGTTTCCGCCAGGCCGCTGCCGTGCCGCTGCTTGGAATGGTCCAGGATGATCTGCTGGTACAACTGGTCAAGACTCATGATGCTTTTTGCCTCTTCTGGGGAGATCGTCGGATGCGGGTGTGCGGCCGAAAGGCCCCTGCCGCGTGTCAGGCCTGGAAGTAGGCCCGGACACCCGAAACGGCGTCGAGGAAAGCATCGACATCGTCCGTGGTGTTGTAGAGGTACGTGCTCGCGCGGGTTGTTGCCGTCAGTCCGAGCCGGCGGTGCAGCGGCTGGGCGCAGTGGTGGCCCACGCGAACGGCGATGCCGCGGTCATCAAGAAACTGTCCGACGTCGTGGGCGTGGACCCCGGCGACGTCGAAGGCCGCCAGTCCGATTCGTTCAAGACCGGACGCCGGACCCACCACGCGAATTCCGTCGATGCTTTCCAGCCCCTTCACCAGGCGCTGGCCAAGCTCCGTTTCCCAGGCGTGGATGCGGTCAATACCTGTCTCGGTGAGGTAGTTCACGGCGGTTGCGAGCGCAACAGCCTGGGAGATCCGTTGGGTTCCGGCCTCGAACCGCTGCGGTGCCGGCAAGTACTCGGCCCGTTCCATGGTGACCGTGGTGATCATGGACCCGCCCGTCAGGAAAGGCGGCATGACATCCAGGAGCTCCTGCTTCCCGTACATCACGCCCACACCGGTGGGTGCCAACATTTTGTGGCCGGAGAAAACGGCGAAGTCGACGTCCAGTTCCTTGACGTCAACGGCCATGTGAGGAACGGACTGGCAAGCGTCCAGGACCACCAAAGCACCCACACGGCGGGCCATAGCCACCAGTTCCGGTACCGGGTTGATGGTGCCCAGGACGTTCGATGCGTGGGTGAAGGCCAGGAGCTTGGTCCGCTCTCCCACGATGTCGCCGGCTGCATCCAGCCGCAGGATCCCCTCGTCCGTCACGGGGATGTACTTGAGCGTGGCACCGGTCCGGAAGGCCAGTTCCTGCCAGGGGATGAGGTTGGCGTGGTGCTCCATTTCGGTGACTACGATCTCGTCGCCCGGACCGATCGCCAGGTCCTTCAGACCGGAACCACCACGGCCCTGCGCAGCCCACAGGGCGGCGTTGGATAGCGCGTAGCTGATGAGGTTGAGGCCCTCCGTGGCATTGGAGGTCCAGACGGTTTCCTCGTACCGCGCGCCAATAAAGTCCGCCACGGTCTGGCGTGCGTCCTCAAATACCTCCGTGGCTTCCACTGCGAGGTGGTGCGCGCCGCGGTGAACGGCGGCGTTGCGTTGCTCGTAGTACTCCTGCTCAGCCTCGATGACGCTGAGCGGGTTCTGCGACGTAGCGCCGGAATCGAGGTAGATCAAAGGCTTGCCGTTGACCAGCTGGTCCAGCACCGGGAAATCATTCCGGATCCGCAACACTTCCGCGTTATCCATGGCGTGCATGGACCGCTGCAGTGAGGCGGGAGTTGATACGGCAGTCAAGGGACGCTCCTTGGAAATCCTTCAGGGACTCCTCATTATCCCACGCTGGCCCCTACCCGGCGGTGTGCCGTACAGCACGTTAGCTGCCGGCCCGACCCGGCACCCATCCCAGTGGTGGAACCATCCCGCTGTCGAAGGCACTCCGGAGCCGCTCCACGAGCACCGAGGCCCGACGACTCGCAGCGGCGCGCGTCCTGGCCTCGTAACCGCTGGCTGCCCGGGAATAGCAGAGGGCTGCATGGGCAAACTGCCGGTCTGCAGACAAGCTCCGCCCCGCCGACTCCAGGGCCTTGGGGTCGTTGTCCGTCAAGGCCGATGCGAATGTCCCCAGCGACGCACCGGCCGGGCCGTGAAGGGTCGCGGCCAGAGCGCCCAGGCGGCGCAGGATCCCAAGATCGTCGACGGCGGCACTGCCCGCGTTAAGTGTCAGGAGCGAGAACACCTCCGCCTCCATCAAAGTGCTTCCCTGCGAGTGCAACTTTTCCGCCAAAGCCAACAGATGAGTTGACGTGCCTGAGGCTTGGTCCTGCGCTGCCGCGATATACAAGGCGCTGAGTTGCAGCAAGAGGCCATCAGTGGTCGGAGCGGTTTCCTTGGCGGCCTCCACGGCGGCTTCCTGCGCGGCCATGGCCTGCCGGACCCGCGCCATGGCCGGCCGCGGGTTCCCGCACAACGCCTCGCAGTAGGCCAGCAGGCCCGCAGCCAGAGCGAGTACCGGCGGTAGGCCGGCGTCGTGCAGTTCAGCGAGGACGGGCTCCAAGGTGGCGCGGGCTGCACGCGGCAGCCCCTGGCTGAGCTGGACGTAACCGCGGGCGACGTCCAAGCATGCCGAAAGGTGCATCGGCATGGCGTAGTCGGCGGGACAGCCCAAAAGCGGGTCCACCAGCTCCCATGCCAGGTTGTACCGGAGACTCATGACATGCCGGAGCATCGTCCCCGGCAGGAACATCTCCATGGCCGGGTCAGCGCTGATGGCTTCCATCGCAGCAGACGAGCTCCGCAGCGCTTCCGGCGCCGCCCCGGAAAGAAGCAGGCGCTCCGATTCCCGCACATTCCACATGATCATGGCGGCAGGGTCAGCGGGTTCCTCGGAGCCTTGGCCGGCAGGCGCCTGCCCCACGTGCTCCACCTCAACAGGCTCCGCTTCAAGAGGCCCGGGACCAGGCGCGGCACCCAGCAAGCCGAGGGCCATGAGTCGATGCGCGGCGTCGAGCTTCACCCCAAGGGACCCACCCGCGGCCGCCAAGCGCCGAAGTTCCGGAGCTGCTTCCGCAAGCTGGCCCTCGGCGATCAGCGCCCGCGCGCCAAGCAGTCGGGCCTCGTCAGCATGATCCTTCCCCGTCACTGCCGAGGCGGCCTTCCGGGCGAGTTCGGCAGTGGACGGCCGGTCAGCGGCAGGAGCGGCGGCCAAGAGAAGCTCGTCGGAGAGGGTCAGGCCGCAGTCGAGGGTCCATGTCATCCATCGCAGCATGGCCGGGGCCGTCTCCGTAGTCAGCACCGGCTCCTCCAAGCCCAGTCGCAGCACCATGCTCCGGGACCGCGGCACAGACAAACGGGTTCCTTCCCCGCGCAGCCAGGAACTCGTGCGGACCAGCAAGGGCCGGCCCGGTAGCAACCTGATGTCATGGTTCGTGAAGAGATGCTCCATGGCTTTCTGCCCGAAGTGGCGCTCCACCACCTCCAAAGCCACGGGCTCGGCCAGCGCGATGAGTTCCAAGGCTTGGCGTTCTTCCGGCGGGCGGGAAACGTTCTCCGCCCGGATATGCTCAACGACGCTGGGCCAGTCGCAGTGCGCCCGGACGTCGATGGTCCAGAAACCATCCATCTGTACCAGGAACCCGGCGCGGCGGGCGTCATTCACCGCGAGGCAAAGCAATCCAACGTTGAAGCCACTCATGGCAGCAAGGAGGCTGCTTGCGCGTCGCTGGACCTGCCCGCCCAGGACTGTCTCGCACAGAGCATGAGCTTCCGTGAAGCTGAAGGGAGGCAGGAAGTACTGCTCCAGGAAGCCGTCTTCCCAGAGCTGGTAGAGGTCCTGCGGGAGCGGGTAGCGGCTTTCCGCCGTAGCCACCAACGTTGCACCGAAGCCCGGGATGAGTTGCAGCAGGACCGCCAGTGAGGCGGGATCGATGTAGTGGATGTCGTCCACCAACAGAACCAGCTGAGGCCGCACCGGTTGAGCGTGCCGCTTGTTTCGGCGTCGTCCAAGCGGGGGTGTGTACAAGTAGTCGGCTGGCCCCAGGGTATTGGTGAGAGCCCGTAGAACGTGGAGGCCCGGAGCTGCAGCGTCCTCCACTTCGGCTGTGGATACGGCTCCCAATGCGCCGAAGTGGAGTGCCCTGAGTTCCGGCTTTCCGGTGAAGGTGCGGACATCCATGGTTTTTGGGAGTCCCTCTTTGAGGGAGAGCAAAAGGTGGCTCTTTCCTGAGCCCCGCTCCCCCACAACCACGATGCCACTGGTGGAGGCCGAAGGAACGGCGGAAAGGATGAGGTCGAGCAGCTGCGCCCTGTCCGGGAATGTTGATGGCCTCAGCCCTGCTGTGACGGTGTCTTCGTCCAGCCAGGGGTCCGGCAACATGCACACTCCAATAGCAGCAGTCCCATGATGCGGGAGGGGGTTTGGGGGTCCGCGGTTCGCGGGTCCCTGGCCTAGAAGCCGGCGGCGGCTGGGGGGAGAGTCTCGGTCTCAGAAGACTCTGTCGCCGCCGGCTTCGTACAGGGCCGGACCACCTTTCGGCGGCCGGAGCATCGGCTCAAGAGACCTCCGATGCGGGTGATGCGACTTTCGGAATCCCGGTGATGCTTGGGGCTGAACCGTTCTTCCAAGATCAATATTGCCGGGGTGCAACATCGCGTACATCAGTAGTTGGTACTCGAAAAGTGGCCAGCTTTTGGTGCCGCGATACTCTGTTGTACTCAGTCCCGGAACGGGGCACTACTTGGTTTCGACACGGAACACACGCGCATTACTCCATTGATTGGGTAAATTCCGCGGGATTGCGGGGGCAGGTGGGCCGGGAGGCCCTGAAGCGGGTACTTAGCAGCGCGCGTCAGTGACGGACGGCCGAGCCCAGATCTTCGCGCCGCCGGATGCCCAACTTGGCGTAGCTCCGGTACAAATGACCTTCCACGGTCCGGACCGACACCATGAGCTTCTCGGCGATCTGGCGGTCGGTCAGTCCTGAGACGGCCAATGCCACGATGTCCTGCTCGCGCCGGGTCAGTGGCACGGATCGGTCCGCCTCAGTGTGCGGGTCATGGACCAGGGCATCGCCCAGGCTGGCCTCGCTGACATCGCGCAGTACAGCTGCTTGCCGCGCCTCGGGCCGTTTGCCTTCAGCGTCGAAGGTCTCAGCAGCTTTGTCGAACGCCACCGCGGCGGGTCCCGGCATTCCGGAAGCAGCCAAAAGATTGCCCGCATTCACCAACCCTTGGCCCTCACCGCGCAACTGTGCCACCGCCATGGACTGCCAGCCGGCCGCCCAGCCTCCGTCCATCGACGACGCCGTTTCCTGGATGGACTCCATGGCCTGAACGTCCCCGAGCTCGGCCCTGAGCACCAGGTTTTGCATCAAAATGCCCGGCAATCGGTGCAGATCTCCGGATTCCGGAAGTCGGCTCAATTTCTGCAGGCCTGTGCCTTTGCTGAGAAGTTCCTGACCTGCAAGCCTGAACAGTTCCGCGAGGGCTTCCACGAAGGCCCCGGCTGCCGCTCCTTGTTCGCTTTCCAAGCGCCGGGCGGGCACTGTGTTGCCGGACTTCGCTGCGGCGTAGAACGCCAAGGCGTTTCCCAGGCTTCGCAACTGCAGCGGGTCCCTGACCCGCAGCGCTTCGACAGCGGGCGTCAGCAGCTCCGTGGCCTGTTCCAGGCGGCCCTGGCGCAACAGAGACATGCCTTTGAGCGCTTCGATGCCTCCACCAAAATAGATGAGTCCCATGGCCGAACCGGCGGCGTAGCGGTCAAGGGCTGTAGCGGCCGCTTCCCAGTCTCCGGATTCCAAGGCCGCCAAGGTATAACGCAGCAGAACAAAGTCGCTGAAGTACAGGAGGTCATTGTCGTTTTCCAACAGCAGCAAGGCTTCCCGGCCAGCCTCCAAAGCCTGCACGGGGTGTCCCTCCACCGTCAGGAGCTCACACTGCATCGCCAGCAGGAAAATCCGGTCCATGGCACGGTTGGGCCCATCATGCCGTATCGCTTCCTCGAACCGGCCCAGGCCATCATGGAGTTCCTCATAGCGGCCGTCATTGGCAAGTACTGCCAATTCCAGCGCCCGCGCCTGCCTTTCGACATGCTGGACAACAGGGTCGGAGGTCTCCCGTTCACCTATCAGGGCTTTGGCAGCGGTCCGTGCATCAGCCACGATGTCCGCCGACTGATCGCCCGCGGCAGTGCGCGAGGCAGCCCACAGAAGGCCTGCGCCCAAAGGTCGCGACGGATCATCGTCCAGAAACCCGGAGCCTTCCTCCAACAACCGGATGGCACTGCGGTAGTCGCCGTCGTTGTAGTGGACCATGGCCATGACCGCGCGCGCCCGCGGACGCAGCGCCTCCGATCGAACTTTGCCCGCTGCCGCTATCGCCAAGGGATTCTGAAGCAGCTTGGCGGCCAGGAATGCTGCCCGCAGCAGCCGTTCATCATCGACGTCGGCGCCACAGTCCAGGGCCCAGCTCACTTGCCGAAGCAGTCCCTCGGCTGTGGACGGTTCCGTGGGCAATTGTTGCTCCATGCGCTGGCGGATCTGGAGGCTGCGGGCAGGCGAAACGATCTTGCGGAGCGCCTCACTGTACATGGGGTGCCACATTCTGAGGGGCCCGCCGGCTCCATTGGCGGAGAGTACAAGCCTGCTGTCCATCAATGCCCGTATAGTGTCCCTGCCCACCTGCGTATCCAGCACAGCGGCAGGGACGGGCTCAGACAGGGCAATGATGTACATCGCCTCCCTTTCAGCTTCGCTGGTCCGGAGTACCCTGTTTCGGACTACCTCGGCCAGGCTTTCCCCGCTGCCGGAGAGTGCCCGGGTCAAAAGCCAGACCCCGTTCCGGCGTACCAGGTTACCCTCAGACTTTGAGTCCTCAAGGAGGCAGTGAAGCAGCAACGGGTTGCCTTCGGACGCAGAGTGCAGGACCTCAGCGGCGCTGGACATGAGGGGGCCGCCGAGCGTCTTTTCTGCCAACTCAGTGACTGTTTGCTTGTCCAGCGGGTGGAGCTCCAGCCGCTCTGCCAGTCCGTCGTACCAGAGTTGAAGCAGGGCCGCGGGCAAACCCGGCCTGGGCCTGCTGGTGGCTACGAGCCGAGCCCATCCCGCAGTGACCAGTTCGGCGAGAATCTGCGTACTGCCTTCATCGAGGTCGTGTGCGTCGTCCACGATCAACAGCAGGCGCGCCCCTTCGCCGCCACGCCGTTTCTCGAACTGGGACCAGAACTCACGCAGGATCGCCACAGGTGACGTCGCTTGCTCAACAGGAAGATCCAACAAGTACGGGGCAAGGACGCCGTAGGGCACGGCGGACAGCGCGGGACTCCCATGAACCCGCATCACCACCATTTCCCCGGCCAGGCGCGCTGCGATTTCGGCTGCCAAGGCGGTCTTTCCGATGCCGGGATCCGCAACCAGGAGCACGGCCCCGGCGCCTTCCTGGCGCAGAATCTCCATGGCCAGGTCCAATTCGGCGTCCCGCCCTACAAGGTACTCAGCCTGCATGGGCAACCCACGCCATGTCTAGGGAAATTCCGCCGCTTGCCTCACAGCAGTCCATTGAGCTCGCCCCGAGACGATACGCCGAGCTTGGTGAATACCTGGTACAGATGACCTTCTACAGTTCGCACAGACACCCCAATATCCATCGCGATTTCACGGTTGCTGACACCCTTTCCCGCGAGTTTAGCAATTTGGCGTTCCCGTTCAGTCAACACCGGCGCGTCGCTGCGTGGCTGGATCGGCAATGCAGGGACCGAATGTTCCAGCCGTTCAAGCCTCAGCTGAGCCGTTCGGGCTGCCGTTGTTTCCCCGGCGTCCCTGGCGTAATCAAGTGCCATGGCCACGCACCGGGCTTCCACCACCAACAGGTCAAGCGATGCTGCGGCATCAGCGGCCGCCAGCAACGAGCGGGAGCTCTTGGTCAGGGCACCGCGCGCAAGATCGCCTGAAATCTTGGCCAAGGGCCCTTGGCGACGGCCGGCAATATCCTCCAGCAACCGGTATTCCTCGTCTGTGCCTTCCACGGTGGCGCCAAAAAGGTAGATGCCGGCAGTGGTGAAGCGCTGCTGCTCGATGTCCGTGCGTACCCGGGCCAGGAGCCGCTGCTTCACATCAGGGTCACCCATCCACCGCCCGGCCATCTCGGCGCAGAACTCAGCGACTGATTCGGAGAAATACGTCCCAACGCCCCTGCAGGTTCTATAGAGGTCCAGGTATCGGCCGGCCTCCACTGAATTGCCTAGTTGAGCGTAGGCAAAAGCGGTGGCTGCATAGGCAACCTTGTTCATGTTCATGCTGGGCCGGAGCTCCAGTTGGGCAACTGCCGAGCGCAGGGGTTCGATTGCGCTGGCGGGCTTACCGGCATACGCGAACGCAAGCCCGACGCCCAACTCGGTGAGCGCACCCCGGTATTGAAGGCGGGAGGACCCTGAGGGTGTGCGGCGCATGAGTTCGATGCACTTCCGCCATTGCCCGGACAACAGCAGGACCAGGAACGCGTGCCTGGCGAAGGATTCCTCCAGCTGTGCGGGGCGGTCCGTGTCCCCCAAGTGCCGTGAAACGGTTCGCGCGAGTTGTTGTGCCTCCAGCTCCCTGCCCAGCATGCAGCGGGCCTCGATCAGGAAGAAGGATGACTTGAGCCAGTGTTCGCGGTCCTCCGCGGGATCCTTGGCCTGTTCCTCTTCCAAGGCGTCAATCATGGCGGCGTATTCGCCCATGTAGGTTTGGTACTCGTAGCTGCAGAGCCGGAGTCGGTTGCGTGCCGCGGCCATGGCCTGGGCCGGATACTCCCCGGCCTTGGCTTCAAGCGTCTCCAGGCCGGCGGCGATGACTCCCGGCACCATTCCTGACCGACCGTCGATCCACGTCATCGCCTGGCATTTTGCTGCGATGACTTCAGCGAACTCCAATGGCTCCAAAGCAGCGATGTGCGACTCGGACACCTCATCCAACGCCTGGGCCGCGTGCAACGGCAGGTCCAACAAGAGGTAGGCCGCAGCTTTGAGCCGCTGTCCGGGCACCCATTCGCTGTCCTTCGGGTCCAGTGAGAGCGTGCATTGTATGGCGAAGTTGGGGTCATAGTCATCCAAAGCGGCGCGCCCGGCCGCAAGTGCATGCGCGGGCGATGGCGCGGGCTCATCCTCGGAGGCATGCATCCATGCCGCATAGCTTAGGAGGTCCTGCGGTGCCAAGGCCTGGAGTTCAGGCTCTTTGGGACCGTGCAGCATCAACCGGAGCTCGCGCATACGGCGGGTACTCAACCAGCCGCGCACTACCTCGCCCACGTACGGGTCCCGGAGCGAAACCCAGTGGTCCCCGTCCTTTTCAATGGTCAGCAGGGCTGACTCTTCCATCTCCACCAGAACTTCTGTGCCGAAGATGTCTGCCAGATCCAAGAGTGTTGCGCGCTGCGCGCAAGCCAGAATTTCGACGACGGTCCTGCTGGCTTGCGGTTCGCGCGCCAGTCTGGAGCGGACAAAGTCCTCCACAACCGTGGCGCCCTCAAGTTTGATTCGGTCGCGGAGCGTCCACACTGAGTCGTTGAGGACCAGGTTGCCCGTGTGTCGCTGCTCCGCGAGAAGCGCATGCAGGAGCATGGGGTTGCCGCCCACGGCGGAGTGCAGTGAACCTACCAGTGTTGAAGAGACATAGTGCCCCAGGACCGAGCCGAGGACTTGCTTGGTCTGTTCCTCGCTGAGCGTGTTCAGATGCACCTCGCCCAGCGTTCCTTCAAGGACCAACCGATGGAAATCAGCTGGGAGGTCGCTGGCGCGTTGCGCGGTGGCAATGACCTTCGCGGTGCCGGTAGCCATGAGGTTCAACAGCACGCCTGTGCTCATGGGGTCCATGCCACCGGCGTTGTCCACGATGAAAACGGTCTCCCGTCCCGCCGCTTCTGTTCTGATGAGGTTCGTGACCGCGTGCAGGATGCCCGTGGGCGAGCCCACGGCACCCGAAGGCAACCGGGCCAGCAGGAAACCAAGGCATCCATAGGGGGTCTGGCCGCTTGCCACTGTGTTGCGCAGCTGGAGGCTGTGGACTTTGGGGCCGAGAGACGACACTACTGCCCTTGCCAGGCCTGATTTGCCGATTCCCCGTTCCCCGGTGAGGACCACACCGTAGGAGTCGGGCGAGTCGAGGTGTTTGCCCGCCTTGGACAAATCGTGGCTCCGGGCCAACAGCGACCATGTTTGACGGTCTGTTGGGCCGCCCACAAGATCGGGAGCCGCAGCTCTCGCTACGCCTCCACCGCTCCTGTTTAGCAACTCCGCCGACATCCGCATCCTTAGCTACACATCCGCGACAGTCCCCCACCGCTTACTTGCGTAACATGCACACTACCGCCGGGCGCCCACAGTTTGTAGGCCTTAAGGTCCTCGGGACCGTCAGGCTTTCCTCAGGCTTTCCTCAAGATTTGCTCAAGCTTTGGCAGGGTGGTGCTTCTGTTGCGCGGCGAGCAAGCCCTGGTCCATGAGCAGCTCCACTGCGTCAGCCGCTTCGTCCACGAGGAACGGCAGTTCCTTCTTCTCCGCGGTGGAGAAATCCCGGAGGACGTAGTCGGCCGTCTCCATGCGCCCCGGCGGCCGGCCCACCCCTACACGGACGCGCAGGTAGTCCTTGGTAGCAAGCGCCCTGGAGATGTCCCGCAGACCGTTGTGCCCGCCCTCACCGCCACCTATTTTTAACTTGACTGTGTTAAAAGGGATGTCGATCTCATCGTGGACGGCTATGACATGGTCCGGTGCGATGTCGAAAAAATTGCACAGCCCTGCCACGGGACCACCAGAGACGTTCATGTACGTCATGGGCTTCGCGAGCACCACACGGGGACCCCCGATGCCCAGCCGACCCTCCACTACCTGGGCCCTCGCCTTGTGGACCTTAAACCTCCCACCCATGCGGGAAGCCAGTTCGTCCAGCACCATCTGGCCAACATTGTGCCTGTTGTTGCTGTACTCGCTGCCGGGGTTGCCGAGGCCGACAATCAGCCAGGTGTCAGTCATGGTCTCATCCTAGGGAGGGTTCGGTTGATCAGCAGGGATGGTGGGTGGCAAAGAAGAAGTGGCCGGGACCCCCAAGGGTGCCCGGCCACTCAACGGCGTAAACCTCAAGCAGTCAGAAGACTACTCAGCGGCAGCTTCCGTGCTCTCTTCTTCTTCAGCACCAGCAGCTTCAGCGATGCGGACCACCAGGGTGTCGCCTTCGGTGAGCAGGATGGAACCCTTCGGAAGGTCCAGGTCGGAAGCGTGGATGCTCTCGCCGGCCTTGAGGCCGTCGATGTTGACCTCGACGGCGGTGGGAACGTGGGTTGCCTCAGCTTCGAGGGAAACCGTGGTGGCTTCGAGGCTGGCGACAGCACCCGGAGCAACTTCACCGGATACGTGGATGGCGATGTCGACGGTAACCTTCTCGCCAGCCTTCACGGTCTGGAGGTCAACGTGCTCGATGATCTGCTTAACGGGATCGCGCTGGATGTCCTTGACGAGCGTCAGGTGCTGCTCGCCGTCGACGTCGATTGCAAGCAGGGCGTTGGAAACGCGTACTGCCAGCGTGGTGGCGCGGCCCGGCAGGTTGATGTGGATGGGCTCTGCACCGTGGCCGTAGATGACAGCCGGGATCTGGCCGGCCATACGTGCACGGCGGGCGAAACCCTTGCCGAATTCGGTGCGCAGTTCTGCGGTGAGCTTCTGCTCAGACATGTGTACTCCTTGATTACTGTGGCACCCGGAAAATCCGGGCTGGTCTATCAGCAAGGGCGGAGGTCTGGAGACCTTCTACGCCCGGCTGAGATCGGCCGCCGAGCAGCCGTTCCGCCTGTGTTGAAGGAGATGCAGACCCAGTCGATAACGGAGACCCGCAACCCTGGTCCACAAATGCGGACCGGATGTGCTCTCCCTCGCCAAGGTATCCCCAAGAGTTTAGCAGCGGTTCGCGCCCTTTCTGAAAACGGCAAGGAAAACGGGCCACCCGCACGCCCGAAGGCGGCGGATGACCCGCTCAAATTCAGCAGTCCGGCGTTATGCTTTGCCGTCGAACAGGCTGGTGACCGAACCGTCGTCGAACACTTCACGAATGGCGCGGGCAATCAACGGTGCGATCGACAACACCGTCAGTGACGGGAAGCGCTTCTCTGCCGGGATGGGCAGCGTGTTGGTGACCACGACTTCGCGGGCACCGGAATCAGCGAGGCGCTGCGCGGCGGGATCGGAGAAGACCGCGTGCGTGCAGGCAATGATGACGTCCTTGGCCCCGGCGTTCTTCAGGACCTGGACGGCACCGGAGATGGTTCCACCGGTGTCGATCATGTCGTCGATGAGGACGCAGGTGCGGCCTTCAACCTGGCCAACAACAGTCTTGGAGACTGCCTGGTTGGGGACGGTGAGGTCGCGGCTCTTGTGGACGAACGCGAGCGGGGCACCGCCCAGGCGCTCAGCCCACTGCTCGGCAACCCGGACGCGGCCGGTGTCAGGCGAAACAACCGTGATGTTGTCAGCCTCCACCTTGGTGCGGATGTAGTCGGCCAGCAGCGGGATGGCCATCAGGTGGTCAACGGGGCCGTCGAAGAAGCCCTGGATCTGCGAGGTGTGCAGGTCGACGGACATGATGCGGTCCGCGCCGGCAGTCTTGTAAAGGTCGGCAACCAAGCGGGCGGAGATGGGCTCGCGGCCGCGGCCCTTCTTGTCCTGGCGGGAGTAGGGGTAGAACGGGGAAACAACCGTGATCCTCTTGGCAGAGGCGCGCTTGAGGGAGTCAATCATGATCAACTGCTCCATGAGCCAGTTGTTCAGCGGAGCCGGGTGGGCCTGGATGACGAAGGCGTCAGTGCCTCGCACGCTCTCGGCCGAACGGACGTAGATTTCTCCGTTCGCGAAGTCGTAGGCATCGATGGGCAGGAGCTCGGTCTCCAGCTCCTTCGCGATTTCCTGCGCCAGCTCCGGATGCGCCCTTCCGGCGGCGAGAATCAGTTTCTTCTCGCCGTGTGCGGTAATTTCGCTCATGCCTGTTTGCCTTCTTCTATGGTTGCCGGGGATGGTGAAGATGTGGATGCGGATGCCGGCTCCTGCGCGGCCTCGGCCAGTTTTGCGGAGGCAGTGCCCGGCCGGTTGGCTGCTACCCAGCCTTCGGCATTCCGCTGCGCGGCCAGGCTGAGCGCGAGGGCGCCCGCGGGAACATCCTTGCGAATGACCGCGCCGGCGCCACTGTAAGCGCCGTCGCCAACTGTCACAGGTGCCACGAAGACCGTGTTTGAACCCGTGCGGACGCCCGAGCCGATCACCGTGCGGTGCTTCTTCTCGCCGTCGTAGTTGGCGGTGATGTTGCCGCAACCGATGTTGGTGTCTTCGCCGATCTCAGCATCACCGGCGTAGCCCAGGTGGGACAGTTTGGAACCGCGGCCGATGGTGACGTTCTTGGTTTCGTAGAACGCGCCGATCTTGCCGGTCTCGCCCAGGACCGTGCCGGGGCGGAGGTACGTGAACGGCCCAACGCTCGCCTTGGCGCCGATGGTGGAACCCGAACCGTGCGTACGGATCACCTTTGCACCCTCGCCAACCTTGACGTCGGTCAGGGTCGTGTCAGGACCTACGACGGCGTCGCGTGCCACCGTGGTGGATCCGTGCAATTGGGTGTTGGGCAGCAACCGGACGTCTTCATCGAGCGTGACGGTGGAATCGATCCAGGTGGTGGCGGGATCCACCACGGTCACGCCGGCACGCATCCAGGACTCGATGATGCGGCGGTTGTGCTCGGCACCAAGCGCCGACAGCTGGATGCGGTCGTTGGCACCTTCAACCTGCCAGCGGTCCTCAGTCACGACGGCGGCAACCCGGCCGCCTGCGTCACGGGCCAACCCGAGGACGTCGGTCAGGTACATCTCGCCCTGGGCGTTGTCAGTGGTGACTTTCGCCAATGCGGTGCGCAAAACCGCGGCGTCGAATGCGTAGATACCGGAGTTGACCTCGCGGATGGTGCGCTCGGTCTCGCTGGCATCCTTGTGTTCGCGAATACCGGTGACGGTGCCGTCTTCGGCGCGCAGGATCCGGCCGTAGCCGGTTGCGTCGTCCAGCACCGCGGTGAGGACCGTGACGGCGTTGCCCTCGGACTCGTGCGTTGCAACAAGTTCGCCGAGCAGTTGACCGGTCAGCAGCGGGACGTCGCCGTAAGTGACCACCACAGTGCCGGAAAGTTCGGCGTCGGTGTCCAGCGCGTTGAGAGCCACTTCCACTGCGCGGCCCGTGCCGGGAATGTCGTCCTGGTCAACAATGAGTGCTTCCGGATCCAGCCCGGTCACGTGCTCTGCCACGCGGTCACGCTCGTGGCGGACAACCAGGGCCAGCTTCAACGGGTTGATGGCACGAGCGGCGAGGAGAGCGTGGCCCACCATGGAGCGGCCGCCGATTTCGTGGAGGATCTTGGGAGTCCGCGACTTCATGCGCGTTCCGGCACCTGCGGCCAAAACGATCACCGCTGCGGGACCGGTGGTTTCGGGGCTCACGTACTGGCTCTCCTTGCTCGGTATGTCCCGGGTAACCCGGCTTCGGAATGCTGCCATCCAGCAATGGACCCAGGCACCGTGAGAGCCGCTACAGGTACAGAGAAGGAGCGCATTTTCCGACCGTTCCGCCCATAGGATTCGAACCTATACTCCACGGCTCCAAAGGCCGGGGTGCTGCCATTACACCAGAGCGGACCGTGCATGATTCATCCCCCGGATCTTGCGGCCCGGAGGGTTTCCCGGATCACCGGGATGCACACACAAGAATCTAGTTTGCCATGACCAATGCGTGCTTCGCGACTTGACCACCCCGAGGCCACTCCGGGATGCACAATTCCGCCCCCGCAAGACCCGCCCTGCGCCCGTTCCAGCAGTCACTTAGGGCATGATGGACACGTGAGCAACCGCACTGAACTCCCCCGGCCGGCGGCCGCCTCCGAGCCCGCAGAGCACGTCGCCAGCGGCCCGGCAGTGCGCGTACGAATGACGGGGCAGCAGCGGAAATCACAACTCGTCGGTATCGGTCGTGCCCTCTTCGCCGCCCGAGGACTGGATGGCACCACCATCGAGGAAATCGCTGCGGCCGCCGGAGTCTCCAAGCCCGTGATCTACGAACACTTCGGTTCCAAGGAAGGCCTGTACCGCCAGGTTGTGGAGACCGAATTCCGGATCCTCCTGGACTCCATCACCGAGGCCCTCAGCACCGAAGCCAAACCCCGCGTACTGGTCGAACGCGCCGCGTTGGCACTTCTTGGCTACATCGAAGACCGCACCGACGGCTTCCGGATCCTCGTGCGCGACGCCCCGCCTTCACAACCCGAGGGCGCCTTCTCCACGCTGCTCACCCATGTGACGGCCCGGGTGGAACACCTGCTCTCCGACGAATTCGCGCGGCGTGGATTCAGCGCCGCGGACGGAGCCATGTACGCGCAGATGCTCGTGGGAATGGTGGCCATGACAGGCCAGTGGTGGTTGGACAGCCGCACCCCCGACAAACGGGCTGTTGCCGCTCACCTGGTGAACCTGGCCTGGAACGGCCTGACCGGGCTGCAAAAAGAGCCCGGGCTCCGCTCCGAGGGCTAACGCACCCTCTCTCACCTCCCGGCGCCTCCCGGGCATCCCCCGCTCACCTCCCACCTGCTTGAGCCCCACCCTCTCTCACCTCCCGGCGCCTTCCGGGCATCCCCCGCTCACCTCCCAGTGCTTGGTACTTTGTAGGATGTGCTCATGACCGCACCGCAGATCTATGTGAGTTTCCCGGGAACGGCTCGTGACCCGCTTGGTTTCTAGGCGGAGATCTTCGGCGGGGTGGTTTCAGTGGGCGGATCTGACACTTCAAACGGCGAAAAGAGCATCCGCGCCGAAGGAGTCATGCTCTCACTGCTGGGAACAGCCGAACCAGTAGTCCTTCACGAATGGTTCAACAAGCTCGCCGACGGGGGCCGAATCGTGACCCACTTGCGCCGAAACCATGGGGCGCATCAGACGGCCAGGTAGTGGACCGCCACGGCCTGCACTGGCTCATAGGCTACGAACAAGCGCAAAAACCCTCGGGACGTGAGAGAGGGTCCACCCCAAACCCTCGGGACGTGAGAGAGGGTCCACCCCAAACCCTCGGGACGTGAGAGAGGGTCCACCCCAAACCCTAGAGACGTGAGAGACGGCCCACCCCAAACCCTCGGGACGTGAGAGAGGGTCCACCCCAAACCCTCGGGACGTGAGAGACGGCCCACCCCAAACCCTCGGGACGTGAGAGACGGCCCACCCCAAACCCTCGGGACGTGAGAGAGGGTGGTAATCGGCGGCTAAGGACGCATCGCGAAGGAGCAGCACACAGGGGATGTCTGCGGCCGGCCGCGCGCCTTACTCGCCGAGGATTTCGGCGGCCTCCAGCCACTCGAGTTCCAGGCCTTCCTTCTCTTCGAGGAGTTCCTGCAGCTTGGCATTGAGTTCGCCCAAGGCATCGAAGTCACCGGATTCGGACTTGGCTGCCATCTGGGTGTGGAGCTTTTCTTCCTGCTGGGAGATCTTGCCGAGTTGGCGGTCGATCCTGTTGAGATCCTTGCGGGCTTCGCGCTTTTCGGCTTCGCTGGCACCGGCCGGAGCGGCACTCGACGACGTACCACCACTCGCAGAAGTGGGAGCACCTGAGCCGCCGCCAACAGCGCCCGAAGCCAGTGCAGCTTCGCGCAATTCGAGGTACTGGTCCACACCGCCGGGCAGGCCTCGGAGCTTGCCGTCTCCCAGCAGTGCCATTTGGTTGTCGGTGACGCGTTCCAGGAGGTAACGGTCGTGGCTCACCACAACCAAGGTCCCGGGCCAGCCATCCAGGACGTCTTCGACGGCGGCAAGGGTGTCGGTGTCGAGGTCGTTGGTGGGTTCGTCGAGCATCAGGACGTTGGGCTCCCCTACCAGCAGGCGCAGGAGCTGAAGACGACGACGCTCACCGCCTGAGAGGTCGCTGACGGGTGTCCACTGCTTTTCCTTGGTGAATCCCAGTTGCTCCACGAGCTGGCCGGCGGTGAATTCCTTGCCGCCCACGCTGAAGGATCGCTTTTCGCGTTCGATGACCTCAATGACGCGCAGGTCCGAGACTTCGTCGAGCTCTTTGACGTCCTGGGTGAGCACTGCGGTGACAACGGTCTTGCCGCGCTTGACCTTGCCGGAGCTCGGCTGGATTTCTCCGTTCAGCAGCTTCAGGAGCGTGGACTTGCCGGCACCGTTGACGCCCACCAGGCCCAGTCTTTCGCCCGGCGCCAAGCGGAGGGTGATGTTGTCGAAAAGTTTCTGCCCGTCCTCCCCGCCGAGAAAATCGAGGCTCACGTTCTCGAGGTCCAACACGTCCTTGCCCAGGCGCGCGGTGGCCATTTTGCTGAGGGCCACGGAGTCGCGGGGATCGGGTACGTCGGCGATGAGATCGTTGGCAGCTTCGATCCGGAACTTCGGCTTGGCCGTTCGGGCAGGCGCACCACGCCGAAGCCACGCCAGTTCCTTCTTGACGAGCTGCTGCCGTTTACCTTCGACGACGGCGGCCATGCGGTCGCGCTCGGCGCGCGCCAAAACGTAGGCTGCGTACCCGCCGTCGAACATGTCCACCATGGCATCGTGGACTTCCCAGGTGTAGTTGCAGACTTCGTCGAGGAACCAGCGGTCGTGGGTGACCACCAGGAACGCACCCTGGTTGGCGCGCCACCGTGTCTTGAGGTGCCGGGCGAGCCACGCCACGCCTTCGACGTCGAGATGGTTGGTTGGTTCGTCCAACATGATGACGTCGTGGTCTTCGATGAGGAGCTTGGCCAACGCAACACGGCGCTTTTGGCCACCGGATAGGGCATGGACGTTGGCGTGCCAGTCGACGTCGCCCACCAGCCCGCCCATGACTTCGCGGATCTTCGCGTTGGCGGCCCATTCGTGGTCCGCACGGTCGCCGACGATCGCAGCGCCTACTGTGAGGTCGCCGTCGAGAACGTCGCCTTGATCCAGATAGCCGACGTTCACGTCTCCCCGCTTGGTAACACGGCCGGAGTCGGGCGTCGAGCGCAAAGCGAGCAGGCGCATGAGCGTCGATTTACCGTCGCCGTTGCGCCCCACCATGCCGATGCGGTCGCCATCCTCCAAACCGAGGGTGACGCCGTCGAGGACAGTGCGGGTCGCGAACGAAACGGTGAGGTTTTCGCCGCCAAGCAGGTGGGCCAATGGGTACTACTTTCTACTGCTGGAATGCGGGGTACTAAAGGAGGGTATCGGAGATGATCCGTGCACCGGGCACGGGACCGTGAACGGCCAAGGCATTGTGTCCACGGTGGCCCAGCTCTTCTGCAAGGACCGTGGCTGAGACGGAATCCCGGGCAAGCAGGGCGATGGTGGGTCCCGAGCCGGACACCATTCCGGCAAGGGCACCACGCGCCTCACCCAGTCCAATGGTGTCGCGAAGCCGGGGTGCGAGCGTAATGGAGGCCCGCTGCAGGTCGTTGATCAGCACGCGGCTGAGGGTTTCGGGGTCGCCGTTCCGCAAGGCTTGAAGGATGGTGGGGTCAACGTCAACGGGCTCTGGAATCTCGATGCCTTCTGAGTCCCGAAGCCCGTCAAGGGTGCGGAACACGTCAGGGGTGGACAGTCCGTAGTCGGCAAAAACCAGTACCCAATCCATTTGCGCCTTGGCCAGTGCGGGCGAGAGTTTATCTCCCACGCCAAGCCCGACGGCGGTGCCCCCCAGGAGCGAGAACGGCACGTCTGCGCCTAATTCGGCTGCCAAGTGCGCGAGTTCCTCGCGTGAAAGGCCGCTGTTCCAGAGCGCATCGCAGGCCAGCAGTGTGGCGGCAGCGTCTGCAGAGCCACCGCCCATGCCACCGGCCACCGGAACACGCTTGGTGATTTCCAGGTGCACGCCGGTTGGCTTCTCGGACATTTCGGCCATGATGGCCGCAGCCTTGTAGGCGAGATTGCGCTCATCCAAGGGGATGTCCACGCCGTCCAAGTCCAGCGTGCTGTCCGGGCTGATGCTGACGGTAATCCCTTCAGCCTCAGTACTTGTGGCCGCCACTTCCTCGTAGAGGGAGACGGCGAGGTAGACGCTGGCCACCGAATGGTATCCGTCCGGCCGCAACGGTCCTACGCTCAGTGAGACGTTGATCTTGCCCGGGGCTTTGACGCGAACCGTGCGGGCATGAAAGCGATCCCCCACGAACGGGAGGCTGCTTGGCTTGCGGTTACCCGGGTTCATGCGTCCGCGGGGTGGCGGGCTTCGGCGATCTTGACGTAGGCATGAATGTCCAGGACCTCACCGCGCGCCGTGGGGTCAACTCCGGCGGCCACGAGGCACCGCTCAGCTTCGGAGGCGCTCCCTGCCCAACCGGCGAGTGCCGCGCGCAGCGTTTTCCGCCGCTGTGCGAAGGCGGCGTCGATGACAGCGAATACCTGTTCACGAGTGGCGTGCGTTTCCGGCGGGTTATGCCGGGTGAACGCAACCAAGCCTGAATGGATCTTCGGCGCGGGCCAGAAGACGTTCATCCCGATGACGCCGGCCTTGCGCATGTTGCCATACCAGGCCGCCTTGACCGACGGGACACCGTAGATCTTGGAGCCCGGCCTGGCGGCCAGGCGATCCGCAACCTCATCCTGAACCATGACCAAGCCGTGCTGGAGGCTGGGAAAATGTTGCAGCAGGTGAAGCACCACCGGAACGGCCACGTTGTAAGGCAGGTTGGCCACCAATGCGGTGGGCGGCACAGGCAGTTCGGTGACCTTCATAGCGTCCGACAGCACCAGGTGGAAGTTGTCCTCCGCGCCGGGCCGCCATGCGCGTACAGTCGCGGGCAGCTTTTCCGCCAACACGGGGTCGATTTCGACGGCGACCACAGCCTTGGCCGCGTCCAGCAGACCAAGGGTCAGGGAGCCAAGCCCGGGGCCTACCTCCAGCACGGTTTCGTCGTCGCCAATGTTGGCTGCGGCCACGATCCTGCGGATCGTGTTGCCGTCGATCACAAAGTTCTGCCCCAGGGTTTTCGTGGGGCGTACACCGATTTCCTCGGCGAGCCGTCGGATATCTGTGGCGCCCATCAGAGGCGCGACGGCGGCGGGTTCGGAATTCGGTTCAGTCACCTAGGTATCGTATCGCCTGTGCGGGGTCAGGCTGCGTGGGCGCAGCCCCAGTCGCTGAGGCCGTTCTTGGCGTAGAGGCGGTTGGCGATGTCAATTTGCTGGGCCTTGGTGGCAAGGCTGGCGTTGGGAGCGTAGGCTCCACCACCATTGGCAAGCCAGGTGGGGCTGGAGAACTGCAGGCCCCCGTAGTAGCCGTTGCCGGTGTTGATGGACCAGTTTCCGCCCGATTCACACTGGGCAATCCGGTCCCACATGGCCTCGTTCGGAGCACCGGTGGGGCCACTGGCTGCGGGTGCTGCAGTTGCGGCTGCTGCCTGCGGGGCCGGGGTCGGGACGGGGCGGGCTTTGGTGCCGACGCTGATCTTTTCGGTCACCGGCTCGGTGGCGACGTTGCTGGAAACCAGGGTGCGGGAAGCTTCACGGCCGTCCACGAGGACCAGCTTGAACGTCTTGACCAAGGACCCTGCCACGCCTTCCTGGGTCACTTTCTCTTCGCCCTTGAAGAGTTCAGCACTATCACTCTTCACGCTTTCGAACGGTACTTCTTCGGTGGCTTCGGCGGTCTTGCTGGTGTCCACGCGGGAGACCTTAATCACCATGTCCTGGACGATGGGGGCATTGCCCGGCTGGGAGATGCGGTCGTTGGCACCGAGGGTGATTCCAGTGTCCTTGAGCACGGTGGCGACGTCGTCCGCCGTCGTGGTGGTACTGGTGTCCTTGCCGTCAGCTACCACGCTGATGGTCTTGGGAGTGGAGATGGAAACGAAGGAGCCGGTGACTTCCAAGGACGCTTCCTTGGGCTGCGAAATTTCGGAGGAGCTTGCTACACCGAGTTCGCTCACCAAGCCTGCGACGTCGGGGGCCGTAGTGTTCACGGTCTTGCGGGCGCCGTCCAGTTCGATGGACACGGCCTTGGCCAGGTTGACGTTGACTACGGATCCGTTGTCGACCCGCGCATCAAGGGCCGGGGAAACGCGGTCGGCGTCCTTCAACTCGACCTTGGCTGCTTTGACCACCTGGTCAACAGTGCCGCCGAAGGTCTGGATGGAGCTCACTTTGCCGTCCACATTGAGGGTGACGGTCTTGTTGTTGCCGACAAAAGCGACGACACCAACCACCAGCGCTGCAACCACCAGCAACTGGGTACCTACTTTGAGGAAACTGAACTTGCCATCCGTTGTGAAGAACTTGATCACGATCGCCCATTACTCTCAGACCATCCGGGCACGGGGAAAAGCGCAAAAGTAATGCCGACCGCAAAAACGGAGGGCCAGGCAAAAAGCCTGGTCCTACACTTGCTGCCGGCATCTGCGCCGCCACAAAACATTCAACTTATTGCTCCGGAATCAACCGGAGCCGTTGTCCGAAGGCCTTCCCCGACCCCGGCTATTTGTTTAACACAGTAACCGATCCGTTATAAACGAACCAAGAATCGTGCATACCGGGTATCCAGACCGTGGACCCGCTTCCTTGTCAAAGAAGGCAGTTTAGGCCCATGAACCGTAGGCATTGAGGGTGTTTTCGGCTAACCGCGAACAAAGCCCGGCCAAGTCATCTCCTGTCACGTCAGCCATGGATCGGACTGTGTATGGAACCATGTAGCTCGCATTCGGCCTCCCACGGTGGGGATGCGGCGTGAGGAACGGCGCATCGGTTTCCACCAGAATCCTGCCAGGTTCGGCAATAGCCAGGGCTGCGCGGAGATTCCCGGCGTTCTTGAACGTCATGGTGCCGGCGAAGGACATGTACCAGCCGTTCTCGTTGCAGATCCGGGCCAGTTCCTCGTCCCCGGAGAAGCAGTGAAACACCACACGATCCGGCGCGCCTTCCTCCCGGAGGACCTGCACTACGTCGTCGTGGGCATCGCGGTCGTGAATCTGCAGTGTCAAACCGAGCCTCTTGGCGATGTCGATGTGTCGCCGGAAGGAGTACCGCTGATGCGCCAGTCCCTCACCGTGGGTTCGGAAGAAGTCCAGCCCGGTCTCCCCGATGGCCCGGATCCGCGGGTGGCCGGCCAGCGCTTCAATCTCGGCGAGCGCCGATTCGAGCTCACCACGGGCCGCGTATTCGGGAGCATCGTTCGGGTGAATTGCCACGGCACCGAGGAGCCGGGGATCAGCTTCCACCGCTTGCACCGTGAATCGCGACGATTCGAGGTCGCAGCCCACTTGAACGGCGCCCTGCACACCAACGGCTTCCGCTGAGTCCATCGCGTCCCGGACCGAGACCTCAATCAAGCCGTGCCTGAAGTCCAGATGCGTGTGATTGTCCATCACGGGAACGGGCAGGGGTTCGGGCGCTGGCGGGTACTCCCGGCGTGAGTCTTTTTCGTCTGCTGCGTCGGAAGGCGCCCGGTAAGGTGCCGGAGCGAGGGAATTGCACATGCTTCCACCTTAATCGGACTGCGGTCCTCCTTGGGCGCCCAGGAGGAGCGAGCCATGAATTCCCTTTGGCACATAAATTCCGGAGCACTATGTTAGCGCGGGCCAATGTCTGGGTAGTCTGGAACGGACAAGCGGCCAACACCAGCAGCACTCAGCGAAGACAGCTGCTGCGGAGGCCACGGCTGAAGGGCAATCCATGGAGTCCAAGCGACAAGTCACCGTTGAACCTTCTCCTGTTCAGGGCGAGGCTTACAGTCCCCTGCCGCGTGACGGCGCAGGGCTCAACGGGCACAGGCCGCACGTCATGGACGCGGAACGGTTCCACGATGCCAGCGAGCGCATCCTTGGTTCCATCAACAAAGTCATCGATGGAAAAGCAGACGCCGCCAAGCTCGCCCTCACTGTGCTGCTGGCCCAAGGTCATCTTCTGCTGGAGGATGTGCCGGGGGTGGGCAAGACCCTGCTCGCGAAGACACTGGCCCGCACTGTGGACTGCACGGTGTCCCGCATCCAATTCACCCCGGACCTGCTCCCTTCCGACGTCACCGGGGTGTCCATCTACAACCAGTCGTCCCGACAGTTCGAGTTCCGGCCGGGTGCCGTGTTCGCAAACATCGTAATCGGCGACGAAATCAACCGCGCTTCGGCCAAAACCCAGTCCGCCTTGCTTGAGTGCATGGAAGAGCACCAGGTGACTGTGGACGGCCATTCGTATCAGCTGGGATTGCCTTTCATGGTGGTAGCCACACAGAACCCCATCGAAATGGAAGGCACATACCCGCTACCGGAGGCACAACGTGACCGCTTTATGGCCAGGATCTCCATGGGGTACCCGGACAAGGATGCAGAGATCGAAATGCTGGAGACGCACCAGGCGTCCTCGCCCCTGATTAAGGTGACTCCCGTGGTCACGGCAGCCGAGGTGGCAGCCATGATCGCCACCGTCCAGCAGGTTTATGTCTCCACTGCCATCAAGGAGTACACCGTGGCCATTGGACGGGCGACCCGCGACAGTGCCCGGCTCCGCCTTGGTGCCAGCCCACGGTCCTTGCTGCAACTGCTCCGTGCCGCCAAGGCCACGGCGGCACTGGATGGCCGCGATTTTGTCCTGCCCGACGACGTCGTGGACGTGGCCGAATCAGTGCTCGCCCACCGCATCATCCTGGACCGTAAAGCTGCGAGCTCGGGCGATACGCCGCAGAGCATTCTCCGGGGCATCTTCGCTGCCCTGCCCGTAGTCCAGGAACCGCCCGGCGCGTGGCGCAGGGACAGGCACAGCGTTTAGGAGAGATGCCGGTATGGCGCTCATGGATCGGCTTCCCAAGCACCTGTTCACCAACCGTGGCTGGGGGCTTCTGGCCGCCGGAGCCCTTTCTCTGGGGTGCGCCTATGTCATGGGCAGGCGCGATCTCCTGACGCTGGCGGTCCTGTTGATTCTCCTTCCCTTGGTGGCGCTTGCCGGCGTTCGGGTGCTCAAACCCAAGTTCCAGGTGTACCGGGAGTTCAATCCGTCCACGGTGGAGACGTCCGGCACCACAACCGTTCGCCTCGCTGTTGCCCGGTCGTCATATTCCACGGGGCACGTCATCATGGAAGAACAGTTGCCGCCCCGCTTCGGCGAGCCTCCGGCTTTCCGCTTTCCTGCCCGATCAGCTTCCGGCGGGACCAGCCGCTACGAATATCACCTGCGCTCGGGCAAACGGGGACAGTTCAGGATTGGTCCGGTCACTGCCGAGTTCAGTGACCCGTTCGGCTTGTCACTGCGGCGGCATGCAATTGACGACGGCGACATCCTCACCGTGACCCCTGCCGCCGTCGAACTTCCCGTCACGGGCCTGGCCGGCGCGAGGGGCAACGATGGAGTGACGGCGACCCGTATCCGGGCCAATCCCAGTGACGACGACATCATGACCCGTGAGTACAGGCACGGTGATCCCATGCGCCGCGTTCACTGGGCGGCTACTGCCCGCCATGGCCAGCTCATGGTGCGTCAGGAGGAGTCGGTGACCACCCCGGAGGCCACACTCATCCTTGACCAGAGATTCACCGCCTTTGCCGCCGGAACCGGTTCTGTCTTCGGGAGCCATGACGAGGACTCGGACCTTGTCACCAGTACGAACTTCGAGTGGATGGTCACGGCGGCGATGTCCATTACCGCGCACTTGGCGGAACGGAACTATTCGCTGCGGCTCCTCGACGCATTTGGCAGCCCTGCGTTCCATCGTTCGCGGTCGGCGCCGGATCCGGAGGCGGAGGAGTTCGCGGGTGTCGGCGGCCTTCAGGCCATCGCAGAAAGTCTTGCGGCACTGGAGCTAAGCGGCCCGAGGCACACCAGGCTGGAGCACCACAGGACCGAGCACAGCTCCGAACATCAGGAGGGCTCCCCCGGCCTGGCAAGCACGGAGAATGCCGATTCTCCTTTCAACGACCGTCTCATGGACAAACTCTCAGCACACCGGTTGCGCGGTCCACTGCTTGCCTTGGTGGGCAACCTGACGCTTGCCGAGGCAAGGACACTTGCCCCGGCGGCCGGATATGGTGCCAACGCCTTTGCCTTGGTAATGACCGATGCCTCACGGACAAATGACGACGTACTTGAGATCTTGCGCCTTGCTGGTTGGAAGGCAGCAGCTGTGACATCGAAGACGCAGTTGACGGCTGCCTGGTCAGCCTTCGATGCCGGCGGCATCGTAGCAGCCGCCGATGCGGCCATGGATGTCCGGCGTGGGGCGGCGGTGCCGCGATGACTGCTACATCCCACCAAGGCTCCCCCAGCGCTCCAACCCAACCGGGCGGAACGGCCAGCACGCCTGCGTCCGGCAAGCGGCCCCGGCCGCAGGTCCCCGGTCCAGGGCCCTATCCATGGGCCATGGCCGGTTCTGTGGCGGTGGCTGTCCTTGGTGCTGGACTGTCCTTGAACGGTGTCCTCAGGGGCTGGGCCTGGTTCATGCCGCTGATCACCACGGTGGTAGTGGTCGCACTGGCGCTTGCTGTCCTCCGGGCACTCCGGGCCCAGCCGCTGGTGGCCACTTTGGGCTCCTTTGCCGCGTTGGCGGCTGTGCTCAGTTTCATCTTCTGCCGCAAGGAGAGCCTGGCGGGGTTCATCCCCACCACCGAAACCTTCACCGCCGTCGGACGCCTTGTTAAGCGGGCCGCCGAGACAGTGGTGTCCGAAAGCGCGCCAGTGGCACCCAACGCCGGGATCGTCTTCGTCATGTGTGCTTGCCTTGGGCTCCTGGTGATCCTCATCGATGCCCTGGCCGTTCCGCTTTCCATGCCTGCGGCCAGCGGCATCGGCCTGCTGGCGGTCATGGTGGTTCCGGCCACCATCAAACCGCAGAGCGTGGGGGTAGCCGGATTCATCGGCGCGGCCGTGGGCTACCTGCTCATCCTCGGGTGCAGCCACTGGTTCGCCCCCGATGCCAGGCTCCAGTCCGGTTCGGGGCGCGGCGCCGGCCAGTTTAAGCGATCAGTTGTCACTGGTGGCTTGGCGCTGGCATTGACCATGACCGTGCCCTTGGCTATACCCGGTTTCGAGACCGGCACCTTTCCGCAGGGCTCAAGGCTCAGCCCTTGGGGCATCTCCAATGGGCTCAACCCTATGATCACCCTGGGCAACAGCCTCAGGAGTCCTACCGGTTCGGGCCGCATCACGTATGCCACGAGCGCCGACGCACCCGTGTATTTGAGGTCAGTCACCGTTGACCATTTCGACGGCGAAACCTGGGCTCCGGATGATCGTGCAGCCGAGCGCCGCGTAGGTGCGGACAGGATCGAGACCGGGTACGCCGTCAGGGGCGAGGTGGTCAACGCCGTGACATCGGTCAACGCAGGCCTGTTCACCAGCCCTTACCTCCCTGCCCCGTATGCTCCGGCTTCCGTGAACGGCCTCAACGGACGCTGGACCTGGGATCCGGCTACTTTGAGCATCATGAGCACGGAGTCCACCACCCGCGCGCAACGGTACGTCGTCTTCTCCGCAGCCCCCAAGATCACATCAGAATCCCTGTCCCAAGCCACTTCCGTCCCGCAGGGCATTTCAGATGACTTCCTGAGGATCCCGGGCAACCTTCCAGACATTGTGCGACAAACAGCCGATACCGTCACAGCATCCGCGGGCAGCAAGTACGCCAAGGCGCTCGCCCTCCAGAAGTACCTGCGTTCCGGCGAGTTCACGTATTCCCTGCAGGCTCCCGTGCAGAACGGCTATGACGGCAACGGGCTCTCGGTCCTGGCTGACTTCCTTGCCGTCAAGAGCGGCTACTGTGTTCATTTCTCCTCAGCCATGGCCGTCATGGCGCGGGCCGAAGGCATTCCGAGCCGCATCGCCGTAGGCTACGCTCCGGGCCGGCTCACGGGTGAGTCGGTGGCGCTGGTGGGCCAGGGTTCCTTCCCTGAGTACGAGGTTGACGCCCGGGATGCCCATGCGTGGCCCGAGCTGTACTTCGAGGGCCTGGGCTGGGTCCCCTTCGAGCCGACACCGTCCCGTGGCGTCCCTCCCGAGTACGCGATGGAAAGTTCAGTACCCGGGAACCTCAGCACCAACGCGGATGAGAAGGACGTCCTCACTACCCCTGCACCGCCGGCGGCAGCGCCGATACCGATACCCGGAGTGGAGACTCCCGCCGGAGGGTCGGCCACCGCTAACCCGCTTCCCACGATCGGCGCGGCAGCGGCCGGGGTACTGCTGCTTGCTGGATTCCTATGGTCACCGAGGCTGAGCCGGACGGTCCTCCGGCGGCGTCGACTGAACCGAAAGCCTCCGGATGATGCCGACGTCCCGGGCTATAAGGATCCCGCCCCTGAACTCGCGTGGGCGGAATTGCAGGACCTGGCCACCGATTACGGTGTGCCTTCAACGCCCAGCGAAACGCCCAGGCATTTCTCCGCCCGGCTGCGTTCCAGCACCGCACTGGGTGATACGGGGGGACTCGACGACGCCGCACATACAGCAGTCGCATCCCTCACCTCGGACTTCGAACGGCAACGCTACGGTCGCCCGGCGGCGGCAGCGCCGGCAGCGGCCGGCCGCATCGCCGTCGTCCGTGAGGCGTTGCGAAACAACGCCCGCTGGTTGGTGCGCTTCCGCGCCGACTGGCTGCCGCCGTCGATGATGCAGCGTTGGGTCCATGCGCTCGGCGCACCGTTCCGGGCAGTGGGAAGGCTGGGCAAGGCCATGGGCCGGGCGGTTGCCCGGTGGTGGCACCGGCTCAGGGGTCTGCTCCCCCAGCGCCGCTAGGTTCACTCGCGCTACAGACAGTCGCTCCATAGACAGCAAGGGGCCCGGCCCCGGAACTTGTGGTTCCGGGGCCGGGC
>NZ_AKKK01000024.1 GCF_000281065.1 Arthrobacter sp. M2012083 | reverse complement strand
TGGCGTGGTCGCTCCGGAAGGCATTCCCAGCGACCACGCCAGCCAGTCCCAACCGGTGCCCGGAAACACTCCAATAACGCCGATAATCTACATTATGTAAAGTAAAGCCGTGATTGGACCCCACTGCCGCGTGATGGCACCCTCCTCCGCCCGCTGAGGGCGTCGACGTCCCACACGGGCACCAACCCTGAAAAGCTTGGGCATGAGACTAGCTGAACGCCTTTACTGTTCAGCTCCAATATTGACAAATCAGTTCAATTCAACTGGTGAGGTAATTCAGCTGGTCAGGTAATTCAGGGGAATTTTCAGACCTATTCATTGACGAATTTCCTCCCGCCTTGCAGTACCCAACCGTTGGGCGGTTTGCAACACAAACAGGTGGGCGTTCCCTCAAGGAAACGCCCACCTGGCCTTTTATGAAAGATGTCTAATCGGAAGGCTTGGCACTGGAGCGTCGGCGTGCAACCACTACTGACGTGGCACCTGCCGCCAGGACGCCTGCCCCAGCCAGCCCCCAAACAATCAGGCCGGAATCAGCAGCCACCTTCTCCGGCCCCGCTGCTGCATGAGTGTCCGTGACACTGGAGACAGCAACGATATCGGAAGCATCGTTGCCGTTTCCCCCGCCATTGCCGTTGTTGCCGCGTCCGTGGTTGCCGTTGTTTACAGCCACCCGTGCAGAGCGAGTGACTCCGGACTCCGAGCCAACGGCAGTGATCATGTAGCTTCCGGCGTCTTTGAAAGTGACGCTTGTAGAGATGGCGCCATTACCATCAGCGGCAACGCTGAAGCTCGCTGGAGCGCTCCCCTGCGGGCCGCCCCGCTTCTCAAATGTGATGTTGACGGTTTCGCCTGGGATGTATCCACTGGCGGAGAAGGTGATGGATTCACCGCGGTCAATCGTGCCGTCCGAGACGGTTCCTTGCTCATTGCCTGGTGCCGGGTAGGTGCCGGCTACGGCTGGTGCAATACCAGCGAACATGACTGTTCCCGTAACCATGAGAGTTGTGATGGTCTTTTTCATTTGTTTCCCTTGAGATAAATTAGGAAATTTACGTTTATGACGGAGTAATCCGCTACGCAAATAACTTGTGGAACCCCCATATGCAATAGCAATCGAAACGATATCACGCAGGTGTTGCATCGACAAGGAAAGGTGGAACGGTTACAAAGGCTTAATCTCTAGTTAACTTGACACAACGATCTCACTTTCTCCGTACTTCATACAATATTTATGACACTATCAACAGCCGCTGTGACAAGCAGGGTTAGCCCCAGTCATGTGCTCGATCGGGCCGGGAACCAAAAAGGATGCCCATCCGGTCATCCGGACAGGCATCCCTGTTGTTGTTCTGCGCCGCCGGACTTTCGGGCGGCTGCGAGCATTGTTATTGGGCCTGATGTTCTCCGGCAATGTTGACCAGCCAGCCGATGCCGAATTTGTCTACGCACATTCCGAACGCGTCACCCCAGGGCGCCATCTCCAGCGGGACCGTAACGGTGCCGCCGTCGATCAGTTTGTCCCAGTACCCGCGGAGTTCCGCTTCATCCGCTGAGTCGCCGCTCAGGGAGACTGAAATGTTGTCACCGGGGTTGTACTCCATGCCGTTTGGCGTGTCAGCGGCCATCAACGTCAATCCACCTGGAGTTTCCAGCATTGCGTGCATGACCTTGTTGGCCTCCGCCGGATCTTCGCTGGCCTGGTAGTCGCCGAAAGTGCTGATGTTAAGTTCGCCGCCAAAGACGGATTCGTAGAAAGTGATTGCATCGCGCGCGTTATCCCGAAATGAAATGTACGGGTTGAGGCGGGTTGTCATTGGTCAGTTCTCCTCATTGTTGTGATGGTCGCACGTCACCGTGCGGCAATGTTAACAGCGCCTACCGGCGCCTGTCCCCCACGGCTTCGGCCGCGCGCCCGTGGAACCATAAACAGGTGGAAAACCTCTGCATCTGTTGCTCCTCAGGGACGCCGGGAACTGCTTGTCCCCTGTCAGAGGCTAGTATTGTGAGATCGCCCATACAACGCCCGACGGCGAAACGGCCTACCGCTCACCCGGCACCACGCGTCGTGGTGATGGGGCGGGTCAGCCGCCTGCCAGTCCCCCGATATGCGTATCCGACTCACCAAGCCCACGGTGTTGGCCTCACTGTCCTCGATGAAGAATGTTTTTCCTTGAGGAGCGAAGGCAACTAGGTACTATTGATTTCCACCCACTGCGAACGCCACTCCGGGGCCTCGAATGACTCACTCCAGTACGCGGTCTCCTTGGCAATCCTGCGATCGCGAAATTCGAAGATGAAGACTGTTTCATAGGCGGGTCCTCCGTAGTCCAGCAGCGCCTCAGCCACCACCAGGTTGCCACCGCTGAGCAGACGCCGGGGTGTGATGGTGGGCAGCTGCGGAAAAGCGTTGTAGATGCCCCTGCGATTCTCGGCACCGCGTACCACTTCCCCGGATTGGGGCCAATGCATCACGGCGTCGTCGTGGAACAGCTCATCCATGACTTCGATGCGGCGATTGTTGATGCAGTGGATCAGCCGCTTAACGATTTCTTCGTTGGCGTCCTGTTCATTGAAGCCTTGTTCACTGACTATTTGTTCAGCCATGATCGGCATTGTCCTCTTGGGGACCGGATTACGCCATGGCTTGCGCTTCCAAAATCAGTTTTCTTGATGAGGCGACGTGCTCTCGTCGATTCCACACCACTCCGCGATGAACAAGGCGATGCTCTTGGTGATCCGTCGGATCGATTCCACAGAGACCCGCTCGTCAAACCCGTGGATCGATTCTGAAACCGGGCCGTAGACCAGCGTGGGAGTGTCCGCGTAGAGGGTGAAAACCCGTCCGTCGAGATAGCCTGGGGTGGTGAAGGTGTCCAGTTCAGTGCCGAACACCTGTGCGTGGGTACGCTCCAGCAAAGCTTCGGCGTCGCTCCCCGGTTCCAATACGTAACCTTCGGCGAAGAAGCCTGTTTTGGTCGGAACTGCACTAATAGGCTTCTCTCCGCCACCAAGGTTGGCCAAGCATTCCTGAAGTTCACTCCAGGCTCGATCGGCACTGATCCCCGGGTAGACCGCCGCGCGAACGTCGAACTCACACCAAGCCGGCACACTGGAGGGCCAGTCTCCCCCAACTATGCCGCCGAAGTTGAAGTTGATGGGGTGGTCCAGATCTTCAAAGTAGCGGTGGTTGGCCCGCTCTGTGTTCCACTTCTCTTCCACTTCCCTCAGCGCGGCAATGGCTGTGTAGGCGGCGTCGATCGCGTTGAAACCCGACCCCATTTCACGCGGATGCGTGGGCTTTCCGGATACCCGTACCTTGAACCACAGGACACCAACGTTGGCCCGCACCAACATGTCCTCCTCAGGTTCGGGAATGACGACGGCGTCGGCCCGGTAGCCGCGCATCAGGGCCGACAGTGATCCATTGCCGGTGCATTCTTCTTCCACCACCGACTGGAGGTGAATCCGCCCCGCGGGGTCGAAGCCGGCAGCACGAACGGCGTCGAAAGCGAACAGGTTCGCCGCGAGCCCTGCCTTCATGTCACCTGCGCCGCGGCCATATAACCAGCCGTCAATGATCGGGGCATCCCAAGGGGAACGAGACCACATTTCGGCCGGGCCTTCCGGAACGACGTCAACGTGGCCGTTCAGGATGAGTGACCGCCCTGTCCCAGAGACGGGCTGGTACGTGCCCACAACGTTCGTGACATTCTCGTATGAAACGGTCACTGCTCCGTGCCCCGAATGGGTGGAAAGCTCCCCCGCGTCCAGTTCCCATTGGTCCATCGCCAAGCCCCGGGCAGCCATGGCTGCATGGAGAAGTTCCTGCGCGCTGCCCTCCTTGGTGCGGAGCGAGGGGTGTTTGACGAGTTCCTGGGTGAAGGAAAGTTGGGCGTCAAAGGCGGCATCGACGGCGTCGAGGATTCGCTGGGATTGTTCGTCGGTGATCATATTCGGTTTCCTTGGCTATGGTGTCAGGCTGTCCGGGGCCCCTAGTTGTCCTGTACCAGGCGCTTGTCCTCCACGCGCAGGCGCTCCCCGAGGAAGCCGCCCACCGCGGTAAGCAGCGAGATGATGACCAAAATCAGGGCAGCGCCCCATGACTGGTTGCCGGACACTCCGAGCATGGCGGTGGCGAGCAAGGGCATGAAGCCGCTGGTAGCACCGGCGATGTTATAGCCCAGGGCGACTCCGGAGTACCGCAGCTTCGGTGGGAACAGCTCGGTCAGCAGGGCACCGTTGACGGCGTATGCGATGGCAATCAGCATGATTCCAACGGTGATCGCAAGGGTGATCAGCAGTGGCGACTTGGTATCGATCATCGCGAACAAAGGGAAAGCCATGATTGCACTGGCAATGCCGCCCCACATGGTGACCTTGCCGGGGCCGATCTTTTCGGCCAGTCGTCCCATGAAGAAGGTAACCACGATCTGTGCCACAGCAGCTATCAGGGTGGCGTTAACCATGACGTTGCGGTCCATGCCGAGGGTGTTCGATCCGTAGCTCACGACGAAGGTGGTGATCATGTAGAAGCCACCAACACCAAGCAACGCGGCGAGGACTGCCACTACCAATCGGCCGCTGGCATGCCGGAAGACTTCGAACGCCGGAACCTTGGACGTCTCGCCCATGGACACCAAGTCCTTGAAGATCGGAGATTCTTCAACCTTGAGGCGAATCCAGAGTGCAACACCCAGCATGGGGAAAGCCAACAGGAACGGAATACGCCAGCCCCAGGCATCGAAGGCCTCAGACGGGAAGAGCAGGACCAGGGAGAAGGCGCCGGACGCGAGCAGGGTGGCAACGGGAGATCCTACCTGGACGAGAGCTGCATAGCGGCCGCGCTTTTCGGCGGGGGCATGCTCGACGGCCATGGTTACCGCGCCACCCCACTCACCGCCGACAGCCAATCCTTGGACAAGGCGTAGCACCGCCAAGAGGATGGGCGCCGCCAAGCCGATGCTGCCGAAGTCGGGAAGCAAGCCGATGAGTGCGGTAGCAACGCCAATCATCACGATGGTGATGAGCAGTGCTGGGCGGCGTCCGAACCGGTCGCCGATGTAACCGAAGATCATGGCGCCCAGCGGCCTGGCAGCGAAGCCGACGCCAAACGTGGCAAAGGAGGCCAGCAAGGCAGCGGTTGGGTCCATGTTGGTGAAGAACAGCCGGTTGAAAACCAGTGCTGCAGCGGTGCCGAAGAGATAGTAGTCGTACCATTCCAGCGCGGTGCCAACGAAGGCGGCCCGGGCAATTTTTCCGGCGTCCTTGCCGGAGATAACCGGAGGGGCGCCCTCGGAGGTAGGAACGGGATGTGAGGTGGTCACGATGTGAGCCTTTCGAACGGGTGGAGTGTAGTTCGCATACAACCGCCGGGATGCCTCCGGCCGTAGGTTGGGGAGTTATCTACGACACTAGGTCAGTGAGAACGCACTCATCAATGACAATATCCACCCGCTTTGCTGCGGCTATTTGTGCAAAATCACAATGCCTTAGTTTTCTCGTCATAGCCACTCAGGGCTACCAGCGCCAGTGCCGCTTCCTCAGGAATGGTGAGGTCCAAGCCAATGACTTGCTGCAAGCTGTGCAGCCTATTAACGGTGGTATTTCTGTGGCAGTAGAGCTCCTCCGAGGTTTCCTTGATGGAGCCGGTTCGTCCGTAAATGCGGGCAACCTGGAGCAGCCGCTGGCGTTCGTGGGGTGTGCACCGGTTCAGGGCTTCGGTAACGTGAAGGGAAAACCCCGGGAGTGTTTGCTCCAAGAGCGCGGAGGCGATGGCCATCCAGGTATTCTCCACCGTTGCCAGACCGACGCCTGAACCCCCCTGGTTTGCCAGTACCAGTGCGGCCGAGGCGGCTGAGGGCACTCCACCCAGTCCCCGGACATCCGGCACGTGCCCGGCCGGAAAATCCGGTCCGGCCTCCCGCCAGCTCCTGCCCTTTCGCTGCTTACGGAAGATGTATAGGGCTCCGGCGTTCTCGTAAAGGAACGCTCGGGAGTCTGACTCGAATTGGCGCTGGGCCTGAGCGATGTTGCCTGCGGCTACACCCAACACTTCAAAAGTGTCGGTGGCCTGCACGCCCAATGCCGCAGCCATGTCGTTAACCTCGGCTGCGGCCGCTGCATCGCTATGGATGCCTACATCGCTGGTGGCGCTTATATTGCTGTTGAATAGGCGCGACAAGATTCGCTGACGGTAGAGCTGCTTATTGCGGGTCAGCCGCGCCTCCTCCTCGGCGTACGCCTGCTGGATACTGCTGACGTATCCTTCCACGGTATCCAGGACCCGGGTCATATTGGCCACCAGCAGGGCGATTCCGGACTCCCCTGCAACTCGCTCCAGCCCCTTCCAAAGGACGCGGAAGTCATTCCGTATGGCCTCCAGGAAAGCATCAAGCGGGACTCCCTGGCTGGCCCGGCGTCTCGCAACATCACGGGGCAGGGTCTGCAAGTCCAGCGGTAGTTCCATTCCGGCCATCTGGAACAAGAACAGATCCATGGTGTCCTCTGCCGTGCGGTAGACGTCCTCCTCCGGTACCAGTGCTTGTCCGTAGGAGATGTCGGCGAAGCGTTTCAGGAAGTCAGCGACCAGCAGCGCCCGTTCCGTCCACAGGCGTTCGATCAGGCTGGTCCATTCCGGCTCGGTTGACGGCGGCGGGTTGAAGACCCGGGAGCGGGCGGAAAGGGAACCAGCACTTTCGGGTAGATGAGGGACCATGGTTCGATTTTAGGCAAACGCCCAAGTTTTGTCTGCAAGACGGCGTCTTTTGTCCATTGAAGTCGCCATTTTTCCAGCGTTGAATGGGAGTCGGCCCATACGCTCCGGAAATCCCGGGCCCTATCAAAGAGGATTCATGCTCGTAGATCTCCTGATCCGCAATGCCCACATCCTGACGCAGGATCCCGACCGCCCCATAGCTGAGAGCCTGCTCATTCACGACGGCAAAGTACTTGATGTCGATCCCGATGCCGGCATGGCTGCCCGCGCCGCCCGGGTCATTGACGCCGCGGGCGCTACGATCGTCCCGGGCTTCAACGACGTTCATGCACATAGCGTGTGGTTCGGACTGGGCCTCATGGAAGCAGGGCTCGGGACGGTGGAAAGCCTGGAGGACGTCTACGACGTCATCGCGGAAGCCGCAGCCGCGCTGGAACCCGATGAATGGGTGGTCGCCTCCGGCTTCAGCCCGCTCCTTCTCGACGGCCAGCAACCTGACCGCGATCGGCTGGACGCCGCTGCCGGCGGACGTCCCGTGTGGATCAAGCACTCTTCCGGCCACGCCTGCACGCTCAATGGAGTGGCGTTGGCCTTGATCGAGGCCGACGGTGCAGACTTTGGAGCCGGGATCGACGGCGGCGCGGTGGTTAGAGGCCAGGATGGCCGTCCCACAGGACTCCTGGAAGAGAATGCCATGCGGCTGGTCCAGGACCTCCTGCTGCCCTATCCGTTGGAAACCATCGAACGCGCCTTGGACCTGGCTACATCCCATTACTTGACGGAGGGAATCACGAGCGTCACTGATGCGGGAATTGCGGGTGGTTGGATCGGGCATTCGCCCCAAGAATTCGCGGCCTATCAGAACGCCAAGGACAAGGGTCTCCTCAGCGTCAGGATGCAGCCGATGATCGTACTCGATGCCCTGCACCCGTTGCAGGGTCATACAGCGGATTCAGTGACCAGCGGGCTGGACACCGGTATACGTACGGGCCTTGGCGATGATTGGCTCCGATTGGGCCCCGTCAAGATCTTCAGCGACGGTTCGCTACTCGGCAGCACGGCTTATGTCACCGAAGATTATGTCGGCTGCACCCACAACCATGGCTATCTTCAGATGGACGCGGCGAAGCTACGCGAAACGGCGCTCAAGGCTTACAGTGCCGGCTGGGCAGTCGCCATGCATGCAATTGGCGACCATGCAATCGACCATGCAATCGACATCCTGACAGAAGCCCAGGACACCTTCGGCCTAAACTCCCTGCCCAACCGCATCGAGCACGGAGGCGTTGTCCGACCCGAGCAGCTGGACCGGATCGCCTCGGCCGGGATTGTGCTGGTGCCCCAACCGCACTTCATCACTGAGTTCGGAGATGGGATGGCCCGCTTGCTCGGACCGAAACGCATACCGTGGTCCTACCCGGGCAAGAGCCTGCTGACACGTGGCGTGGTTTTGCCTGGCAGCTCAGACCGGCCTGTCTCCAACGGACGCCCCCTCGATGTCATGCAGTCCTTCGTGGAGAGGCTGACACCATCCGGGGCGGTCTACGGTCCTGCCGAAAGGATCACAGCCGCAGAGGCACTGGCCGCCTACACAACAGGATCGGCTGCAGCTACGGGCGCCGAGGGCGTGAAAGGCCGCTTGTCCCGCGGCTACTTGGCTGACCTCGCGTTCCTCGACCAAGACCCCACCAAAGTGGTCCCCTCAGCCATCGGAGCCATCCAGGTCCTGGCAACCATGGTGGGCGGGGAAATCCGCTTCGGTGCGGATGCGTTTCCTCCTCGCATCCGAACTGAAGAGCTAGAACCCGCGCTGAGCACTTCATCCAGCACTGACAGCTAAGGAAACACCATGAGCAGAACTTATTCCGACTTCCTCGATGACTTCGCGGCAATGTCCTCCTTTGGCTCCACGGACGGTGGAGGCGTGGACCGGCAGGCGGGCACTGCCGAGGACCACGGCACCCGCC
>NZ_AKKK01000023.1 GCF_000281065.1 Arthrobacter sp. M2012083 | reverse complement strand
GGTCCGGCGGCCGGCTTTCGCCAGCCGCCGTACCTTTGCTTTTACTGCTGTATCAGTGGTTGCAGCCAGGTCAGGATCGATCCTTCGCCTTCTATGTGTTCGGCGAGTTCCGCATTGAACTCCCTGCCGTAGTCGGCGGCGATGTGCTCCTGGAAGGCTTGCTCGTCCCGGTAGACCTCAAAGACAAAGTACTCCCGCGGGTTGGCTTCCCGCGTGTAGGGCAGGAACATCACGTTCCCCGGTTCGTTACGGACATGCCTTGTAAGGGTTGCCATCATTTCCGCGACGCGGGTTTCACTGCCTTCCTTGACGGTGAACTCCGCATACAGTGTTTTGGTCATAGCCGGTCCTTTGCTCGGGAGGTTTCGGATTGCTCTTTCATCTGTTCGCATTAGCTCGGGATGCGGATTTCACCGGAACCACGCTGTATCAGTTCAGTTGGGATGACATACGTTTGGGCAGGGCTCTGATCACCATCGATCCTTGCAAGGATCCTCTCAGCCGCAAGCTTGCCGATGCGCTCAGGGTGCTGGGCGATCACAGTGATCCCGGGGTCCATCATGTCGGCCAGGGTGAAATCATCAAATCCAATGAGGGCAATCCTGTGGTGCAGCCCAAGGGCTTTCAGTGCCCGCATGGCGCCAAAGGTCACCAAGTTTTGACTGGAGAAAATTGCGGTCGGCGGGTTCTCTGAGGTGAGCAACTCGTGCGCCGCACGAAATGCGGTTTCTTCATCATGCAGGTTCTCACGAACAACGACGCCGGAGGTGGAGATGCCTGCTCGTTCGACGGCGCCCAGGAATCCTGCCCGACGCCTCCCGGCTGTCTGAATATCCGTTCGGTCGCCAAGGTAAGCCAGCCTGGTATGTCCGTGCTGGATCAGATGGGCTGCCGCCTTTGCCGCGCCAACTTCATTGTCAGTAACTACCGCGTCAGCCTCAATACCTGCAGGCTCACGGTCAATGAACACCAGCGGCAGATCGCGGGAATGCTCCGGGATCATGTAGGCCTGGCTCTTGGCGATGGTAGTCAGCACAAGCCCGTCGACCCGACGGCCCAGGAAAGCCGAGATCAGCTTCCTCTCCCGATCAGGATCGTCATCCAGGCTTGCCGCGAAGACGGCAATTCCGCGCACAGCCAAGGCATCTTCCATGGCCCTGTGGATCTCGCCGCTGAACGGGTTGGATACGCTCGGCAGCAGCAGGCCGATGGACTGGGTCTTGCGTCCGGAACGCTTCAGGCTGCCCGCTGTGATGTCCAGTTGGTACTGCAGCTGCTCCGTCGCCCGCATTACCCGCTGGCGGGTCGCCTCTGAGACCCCCGGCTCGTCGTTGACCACTCTGGAGACTGTTTTGATCCCAACCCCCGCGAGATCGGCCACATTCTTCATCGTCGGGCGCTTGCGTCCGGAGTCGGACTGGTAACGATTAGACACCGTTGTCAACTTGCTGCTCCTCACCTCGATTTAATACTTGACTCTACCGTGTGAGCTTGCTTACATGTTACCTGACAACGTTGTCAGCCGCAGAAAATGCGCCGCCAACAGCCACAAAAACAGGAGTTTCAATGTTGAGTTCCAAAGTTACGCGGTCCGCCCGGACCCGCTTTCTCGCCGCCGGTGCAGTCCTGACGCTCGGCGCACTTAGCCTGACAGCCTGCGGAGGCAGCTCCACCCCTTCATCCAGCGGAGGCACCGACGAGAAGATCGGTGTTTCGCTGATCGTAAAGACCACCTCAAACCCGTTCTTCGTATCCATGCAGGATGGCGCCAAGAAGGCCGCCGAGACGGACGGCGTCGACCTTAAGCTTGCGGCCGGCAAGGCCGACGGTGACGAGGACACCCAGATCCAAGCCATTGAGAATGCAATTTCCAAGGGTGACAAGGGCATTCTGATCACCCCAAACGGTCCCTCGGTGGTGGATGCCCTGAAGAAGGCGAAGGATGCTGGGTTGTTCGTCATTGCACTGGACACGCCGCCGGACCCGGCCGACGCCGCTGACATCACGTTCGCCACCGACAACTTCAATGCCGGAGAGCTCATTGGCAAGTGGACCGCTCAGCAACTGGCAGGCAAGAAGGCCGTCATCGCCCTCATTGACCTCTTTGACGACAAGGTGGTCTCCGTGGACTACAACCGCGACCAAGGCTTCCTGACCGGCCTCGGCATCGACACCGCGGATAAGAAGAAGAACGGCGACGAAGCCAAGACGGGAACGTACACCGGCGGCAAGGGCGGCGACTACGAAATCGTCGGCAGCCAGGCTTCCCAGGGAGCCGAAGACGGTGGACGTACCGCGATGGAGACCTTGCTGGCCAAGAACCCCAATGTCAACGTTGTCTACACGATCAATGAGCCTGCTGCCGCAGGTGCCTTCGAGGCTTTGAAGTCCGCTGGCAAGGAAAAGGACGTTCTGATCGTCTCCGTTGACGGCGGCTGCACAGGTGTGAACAACGTCAAGTCCGGTGTGATCGGCGCAACCGCACAGCAGTACCCGGTCAAAATGGCCGAGATGGGCGTCAAAGCCATCGTTGAGCTGGCTAAGACCGGCAAAAAGCCTGCCAACTCTGAGGGCCTGGACTTCTTCAACACGGGCGTGGAACTCGTCACCGACAAGCCCGTCGACGGCGTGAAGAGCATCACCACTACCGAGGCATCCCAGGTCTGCTGGGGCAAGTAAGAACCTCATAGAACGCGGGGAGACGAGCCAAGTAGCGTCTCCCCGCGTACCAGCAGTTACAGAACATGGAAGTTCAGGAGCAACCTAAAGTGACCCAGCAACAGACCGCCGGCCCTCCGAGCGCCGGGCATGCTGACTTGGCCGAGGAATTCCTCGACCGCCAGACCCCCCTCAGCAGAATCCGCAACATCCTTCACCGATACCCGGCCCTCAGTCCGGCCATTGTTCTGCTGATCGCCGTGGTGGTCTTCGGGCTCCTCAACGACCGTTTCCTGCGTGTTGAGAACCTGTCCTTGATCACTCAACAGGTTGCCATGGTGGGTACACTGGCCATCGCCCAGACGCTGATCATTCTGACTGCCGGAATTGACCTCTCCGTAGGCGCGGTCATGATCTTGTCCTCGATGGTGATCGCCCAGCTCGCGGTCAGCAACGGCATTCCAGGGCCCATTGCGCTGCTTGCCGGTCTCGCGGTCGGACTTGGATCCGGGGCTCTGAACGGATTCCTTGTGACAAGGTTCCGGCTCCCGCCATTCATCGTCACGCTGGGAACGTTGAACATTTTTATCGCCTTGACGCTGCTTTACTCCGGCGGAAGCACCGTGCGTGGCTCCGCGATGCCGGACATGCTCACCTGGCTGGGAAGCACATTCCCGATCGGACCCGTCCGGATCTCCACCGGCGTGGTCATGATGCTCCTCCTCTACGTGGCCGTGGCGTTCATTCTGGGCAAGACCGCCTGGGGCCGGCACGTCTACGCGGTCGGCGATGACAAGGAAGCAGCCCGCCTGGCCGGCATTCCCGTCAACCGGGTCCTGATGAGCGTCTACCTTGCCGCCGGTGCGGTCCTCGCCATTGGCGCATGGATCCAGATCGGGCGTACCAACGCCGCCAGCCCTAATGCCGGCGTCGACCTGAACCTGGACTCCATCACCGCCGTCGTGATTGGCGGCACCAGCCTCTTCGGCGGCCGCGGCTCGATCTGGGGTTCGCTGCTCGGAGCGCTGATCGTTGGTGTCTTCCGCAACGGCCTGTCCCTCGCCGGCCTGGACGTGCTTTATCAGACACTCGCGGTGGGCATCTTGATCATCATCGCCGTGTCCGTCGATCAATGGATCCGAAAGGTCAAGTCATGACCACCACAGAATTTGAAGCCCCCCGCACCGAGACCCGCGAGCCCATCCTCAAGGCCAGGAACCTCGTCAAGACCTTCGGCCGGGTCGTCGGTCTCGACGGCGTCAGCCTGGACCTCTATCCCGGCGAAGTTCTGGCCGTTATCGGCGACAACGGCGCTGGCAAGTCCACTCTCATCAAATGCCTCACCGGTGCCGAAGTTCCGGATACCGGCGAACTGTTCGTATCCGGACAGCAGGTGCACTTCAAACGGCCACAGGACGCCCGCGTCCACGGCATCGAAACCGTCTACCAGAACCTTGCCGTTTCGCCGGCCCTCGATGTCGCCTCGAACCTGTTCCTGGGCCGGGAAGAGCGCCTTCCCGGACCGTTGGGGAGTTTGTTCCGGATACTCGACACCAAGGGCATGCGCAAGAAGGCCAAAGAAGAATTGACCCGACTGGGCATCTCCACCCTGCAGGACGTCACCGTGCCGGTTGAGAATCTTTCCGGCGGCCAGCGACAAGCCGTCGCCGTGGCCCGCGCAGCGGCCTTCGGATCCAAGGTGGTGGTTCTCGACGAACCGACAGCCGCTCTGGGCGTCCGTGAATCCAACCAGGTGCTCCAGCTCGTCCGGGACCTCCGCGACCGGGGCCTGCCGGTCATCCTGATCAGCCATAACATGCCTCACGTGTTCGACGTTGCAGACCGCATCCACATCCAGCGACTGGGCAAATGCGCGGCGACCATCACCCCGCAGTCCCACACCATGACCGACGCCGTCGCCATCATGACAGGTGCGGCCAAAGCCTGACTGGCACGCCGGACCTTCCGTCCATTCGGAACCCCAATCTCCGTCCGCGGACCTGCCGACAGGTCCGCGGACGGACCCATACCTCCGCCGTATCAGCGGTAACCCGACGAAAGAACCGAGATGCACAACCTTCACCCGGATGCCTCCGCGCAAAACCCCCTGGACGTTCTCGTCATTGGCGAAGCCCTGGTCGACACTGTGAATACCCGAGAAGGAACCATCAGCTACCCTGGCGGTTCCCCCGCGAATGTTGCCTACGGCCTGGGGCGCCTCGGGGTAAGGACCGGGCTGCTCACAGCGATTGGCAAGGACGAACACGGAGCCGCGATCACCACCCACCTCCAAAGCGCAGGCGTCCAGCTACTCCCCGGGTCAACGTCCCTTAACCGCACCGCCACCGCCACCGCCACGCTCGCAACGGACGGTTCGGCCAGCTACGAGTTCGACATTCTGTGGGAACTTGCTCCCGTAGCGCCCGCCATGATTCCGAAAATGGTCCATACCGGTTCCATCGCCGCGTTCCTGGCCCCGGGAGCAACTACCGTGCGCACCCTCCTCGAACAATGCCACGACTCCTGCTTCATTACCTACGACCCCAACATCCGCCCGGCCCTCCTTGGTAGCCACGCCGAAGCAAAGAAGACCTTCGAGGACCTGCTCCCCCTTACTGACGTCGTCAAACTCAGCGACGAAGATGCTCATTGGCTGTATCCCGCACTTTCGCCGGACGACGTAGCATCCCGGCTACTCAAACAGGGGGCTCGGCTGGTCGTGATCACCCGGGGCGCTGAAGGTGCGCTCCTCGCCACGTCCGCGGCACGCCTCAACATCCCATCAGTTAAGACCACCGTTGCAGACACCATCGGCGCCGGTGACTCATACATGAGCGCCCTGATCTTTGAGCTGTTGACCAGAGCCGAAAAGGCGTTCGCACCAACCGCCCTCGAGATCATCGGACAGACCGCAGCCGTGGCCGCAGCGATCACCGTTAGCCGGCCCGGCGCCAACCCTCCAACCTCCGACGAACTTCACATAGGTCTGGACGGACTCATGCAGCTGCCGCTCGTTGCCAGGTAGCCCATTCCCGAGCTACCGGTGCTTGAACTCCGGTTGGCGCTTCTCGCTGAACGCGGCCATGCCTTCCTTCTGATCCTCGGTGGCGAAAAGCGAGTGGAACACCCTGCGCTCAAACAGGACACCCTGCGCCAGGCCCATCTCGAAGGCTGCGTTCACAGCTTCCTTTGCCACCATCGCGGCGGGCTTGGACTTGGATGCGATGACTTCGGCAGCTTTGAGTGCTTCATCGATCACCTCGGCTGCAGGGACCACCCGCGAGACCAAACCGGAGCGTTCGGCTTCGTCGGCGTCCATGAACCGGCCAGTGAGGACCATGTCCATGGCTTTCGCCTTGCCCACAGCCCGGGTCAACCGCTGCGAGCCGCCCATTCCCGGGATGACGCCGAGGTTGATCTCGGGCTGGCCGAACTTGGCGTTGTCCCCCGCGATGATGAAGTCGGCCATCATGGCCAGTTCGCAGCCACCACCCAAGGCAAAACCGGACACAGCAGCAACAACAGGGATGCGCAGGCGGGTGAGGTCCTCCCAACGGCGGAACCAGTCCGCCGCATACATCTCCATGTAGCTGTTGGAGGACATTTCCTTGATGTCGGCACCGGCAGCAAATGCTTTGGCGGATCCCGTGATCACCACGGCGCCTATCTCGGGATCAGTGTCCATCGCAGTGACTGCGTCCACAAGTTCGTTCATGAGGGCTGTATTCAACGCATTCAACGCCTCCGGCCGGTTCAGCGTCACCAAGCCAACCCGTCCCCGACGTTCCACCACGATGTTCCGGTACTGCTCAGTCATGCTCTCCCTCTCCACCAAGCTCGTCATAAGTTCAGTTCCAACCTCTCACACAGACTTGTCGCGGATCTCCGTGATGATGCCCGAGAAGTCCTTCCCAGCGCCTTCACCAGCGGCAAACGCGTCGTAGATACGCGAGGCCAAAGGACCCATTTCCGCTGCAACGCCTGTGCTTTCCAACGCATTCACAGCCAGGCGCAGGTCCTTGGCCATCAACGCACCGGCAAAGCCGGGCTGGTAGTCGCGGTTGGCGGGGCTGGTGGGAACGGGGCCGGGAACGGGACAGTTGGTGGTCAGCGCCCAGCACTGGCCGGACGCGTTGGAGGCGACATCGAACAATGCCTGGTGCGTGAGCCCTAGCTTCTCCCCGAGCACGAAGGCTTCGGCAACGGCGATCATGGACACCCCCAGGATCATGTTGTTGCAAACCTTGGCGGCTTGCCCGGCGCCATGGTCTCCGCAGTGGACGATCCTTTTGCCCATGAGTTCCAAAATGGGCTTCACGGACTCGAAGTCCTCCGGCAAAGCGCCCACCATGAAGGTCAGGGTGCCGGCTTCGGCCCCCACCACACCGCCTGAAACAGGGGCGTCCACAGAACGGTGACCGGCTTCCAGGGCGATCACGGCGGCCTCGCGGGCTTCGTCCACGTTGATGGTGGAACAGTCCAGGAACAAGGTGTTCGGCTTCGCAACAGAAAGCAGCCCGGGGCCGTCCACACCGCGGTAGGCATCCAGCACATGCTTGCCGCTGGGCAGCATGGTCAACACCACGGCCGCTTCCGCAGCAGCCTCATGAGCCGTCGATGCCATGGGAATTCCGTGAGCCCGGGCTGCCTCGACGGCCGCCGGCACGGGGTCATAGCCAATCACATTGTGTCCGGCTTTGATCAGGTTGGCCGCCATGGGACCACCCATATGGCCCAGGCCAAGGAAAGCGATGAGTCCCGTTGCCGGGGCTTGGATATCTGGCACGGCTGCGTTCTCTGTCATGCTCGTCTCCTTCAATTCGACTGGACTGCACTTGCTGAAAGCCCCAGCTCCCGTTCGCCGAGCGGCGCAAAGTAGCCCTCGACGTCGGACTCCCGGACTTCGGCGAGAGTCGGTGGCTTCCACTGCGGGTTGCGGTCCTTGTCCACCACCTGCGCGCGGATACCCTCCCGAAAATCGGGTCCGGCCAGGCAGTGGAGCCCTACCCGATATTCCTGATCCAGCGCCTCCTCCAAAGAGAGCCCCCGGACCCGCCGCAGCGACTCAAGCGCGACCTTCACCGATGTGGGAGATTTCGCCTCGATCGTGTCTGCTGCAGCGGCTGCCTCGCCGCCCAAAGCGCGCAGGCTCCGGACGATCTCTTCGGCATCCTCATGGACGTAGGCGGCATCGATCCACTCCCGCTGCGCCGCCAACGCTGACTCCGGCGCGGCTTGGGCAAAGCGCTCGACGGCGGCCTCCGCCGTCGAGCTTTCCAACGCTTCCGCCATAGCGGGCAGCTCGGACGACGGCACGAAATGATCCGCAAGCCCGAGGAACAGTGCGTCCGCGCCGGACAAATGTGCCCCAGTCAACGCGGCATGCGTTCCTGCCTCCCCTGGTGAGCGTGAAAGCAGAAGGGTCCCGCCGACGTCGGGCACGAATCCAATGGTGGTTTCCGGCATGCCGGTGCGCGTCCGCTCGGTGACGACGCGAACCGAGCCATGTGCAGAGATGCCGACCCCGCCGCCCAGGACGAGCCCGTCCATGAAGGCGACGTATGGTTTGGGGTAGTGGGAGATCAGCGCGTTGAGCCGGTATTCCTCGGCCCAGAACCCGGCTGTCGCGGTGCCACCGTGCAGCATGTCTTTGTAGATGGCAACGATATCGCCACCCGCGCAAAGTCCGCGGTCGCCCGCGCCGCGCACCAGGACGGTGGCAACGGCGTCGTCGTCAGCCCACTCGGCCAGCTGCCGGAGCATGGCTTTCACCATTCCATCGTTCAGCGCATTGACTGCCTTCGGGCGGTTGAGTGTCACGATGCCGAGATGGCCGCGACGCTCAAAGAGAACGTCTTCTGTTTCCAAGGCCCCCATCAGCTGCCTGCCGGCATGATGAAGCTGGCACCCTGGCGAATGCCGGAAGGCCACCGCGACGTCACGGTTTTGGTCTTGGTGTAGAAGCGGAACGCATCGGCGCCATGCTGGTTGAGGTCGCCGAAACCGGACGCCTTCCAGCCGCCGAACGTGTAGTACGCGATCGGCACCGGAATCGGCACGTTGATGCCCACCATGCCTACCTCTACCCGGCTGGCGAAGTCGCGTGCGGAGTCGCCGTCGCGGGTGAAAATTGCGACGCCGTTGCCGAACTCGTGTTCGCTGCAGAGCCTAAGCGCTTCGTCGTAGTCAGCCGCCCGCAGCACGCTGAGGACGGGACCGAAGATTTCTTCCTTGTAGATCTTCATGTCCTTGGTGACATTGTCGAAGAGCGTTGGGCCCACCCAGAACCCGCCGTCGTAGCCGTCCACCGTGAGGCCGCGACCATCGGTGACCAGTGTTGCGCCTTCGTCCACGCCGGATTGGATGTAGCCTTCGATCCGTTCTTTGGCTGAAGCAGCCACCACGGGACCGAAGTCCGAATCCTTATCCAGGCTGTGGCCTACCTTCAGGTCCTTCACACGCTCGGTCAGCTTGGCCACCAGAGCGTCTGCGGTTTCCTGGCCAACGGGCACGGCAACGGAGATAGCCATGCATCGTTCACCGGCGGATCCGTACCCGGCACCAATCAGGGCGTCGGCAGCCATGTCGAGATCGGCGTCGGGCATGATCACCATGTGGTTCTTCGCACCGCCGAAGCATTGGGCGCGCTTTCCATGCGCAGCTGCCGTGGCATAGATGTACTGCGCAATGGGGGTGGATCCCACGAATCCGATGGCCTTCACCCGCGGATCTTCGAGCAGAGCATCCACGGCTTCCTTGTCGCCGTTGATCACGTTGAAGACGCCGTTCGGCACACCGGCTTCGCTGTACAGCTCGGCCAGGCGCAGCGGCACGGAGGGGTCCCGCTCGGAGGGCTTGAGGATGAACGCGTTGCCGGCTGCGAGCGCCGGTCCTGACTTCCACAGCGGGATCATGGCCGGGAAGTTGAAGGGCGTAATGCCCGCGACGACGCCCAGCGGCTGGCGGAGCGAATGGACGTCGATCCCTTGGCCGGCGTTGTCCGAGAACTCGCCCTTGAGCAGATGCGGCGCCCCGGCGGAGAACTCCACTACCTCGATGCCGCGCTGGATGTCGCCCTTGGCGTCGGCGAAGGTCTTGCCGTGTTCGGAGGATAGGAGTTGTGCGAGCTCGTCCATGTTCTGGTTGACCAGGTCCACGAACTTGAGCAGGATGCGTCCCCGGCGTTGCGGGTTCATTGCCGCCCATTCGAGCTGACCCTTTTCGGCATTTGCGACGGCGTTGCGAACCTCGTCCGCGCTGGCCAGCGGAAGCCGCGCCTGGACTTCGCCCGTGCAGGGATCATAGACATCACTGAATCGACCGGACGTGCCTTCGATCCTCTGGCCGTCTACGTAGTGGGAAAGCTCGCGCACCATGGTGGAATGCTCCTTTGCATCGTGAATGACTGCCGTGCCGCCGGGTGCTGGGACCGTTGCGGAACACGTGACCAGCTGTGATCCAGGTCATCTCTGAATCCGAATATACTCGGACTTCCTACTAATTTCCAGAGGGGTATTTTTCTGCCGCGGGACCTCCGCCCACCTCGTCAGCGCGGGCAGGCCAGTGGCCGGTCACCTTATGGAAATCGATGGCCGTCATGAGGTGTGCCACGTCGAAGGTGCGGATATTAAGGCTGAGCTTTGCACCATGAACGGACTTGACCGTCAGGATTGGCTGCCCCTTCATCACCTGAACGCGGTAGTGCGCAATGTCGCCGTACGGAACCACGTGTTCCTTGCCGAGCACGGTACGGAAGGCAACCTCGTGGGCGCGCGGAGCCACATACCAGTTGCGGTACATCAGCACGAAAGCAAGGCCGGCCAGGAAGATGGCAACCGCGGTGATTCGGGAACCCAAGGGAGAAGGAGCATAGGCGAACGAGACCAAGCCCATGAGGAGGCCGAAACCAAGGAAAAGCCAGCCAATGAACGGCACCACTTTGGGTAGGCGTACCTGTTCCGGATACTCCTTGGACCTGTTGGGGTGCTTCCGCGCCCACCAAGCAGCCACTGCCAGGAGCCCTGCGACCAGAGCCCCGGTGGCGATTTTTAGGATGAGCTCGGTTGACATGCCCCCAGCCTATAGTCGCCCAGCCAAACCTCGGGGAGCCCTTAGTGGACTTCCCTCATCTCCTTGTACGCTTCCAGCGCTTCCGCCCGTGTTGTCTTCAGGTCCACGATTTCCTCCGCGTACTCCGGTGTTCCGAACTCGGGAATCCAGTGGGCGATGTACTTCCCCTGGGGATCGAACTTCACGCGCTGGGCCTCCGGATTGAAGATCCTGAAGAAGGGCGAAGCATCCGCCCCGGAGCCGGCTACCCATTGCCAGTTGGCTGGATTCGACGCCGGATCGGCATCCACCAAGGTGTCCCAGAACCATTGCTCCCCCAGTTGCCAATGAATGCCGAGGTTTTTCACCAGGAAACTGGCGGCAACCATGCGGACGCGGTTGTGCATCCAGCCCGTATGCCAAAGCTGCCGTTGCCCCGCGTCCACCAGGGGAAAGCCGGTGCGGCCTTGCTGCCAGGCCAGGAATTCCTCCGGCGCTGACTCGTGGCCGGGGTGCTTGCCGTTGCTGTTGCTGCTGCCGTTACGGTTAGAGCCGGGCCACGCCCAGGGAAAGCGATCAAACTCCGGGCGAAGGTTGGCCGTTGCAAGGGTTGGATTGTGGAAGTACTGGTGCCAGCAGAACTCGCGCCAGCCCAACTCGGAAGCATAGATAGAGGCGCTTTCCGATCGCCTGGAGCCCAGAGCATGCCACACCTCAAAGGGGCTCAACTCACCCCAACGCAAGTAGGGCGAGAGGCAACTGCTCCCATCAGTATCCGGACGGTTGCGGCCCTCGCTGTAATGGGAAAGGCCGTCCGCCACGAACTTGTCGAGCCGCTTGTGCCCGGCGGCAGCACCCGGCGTCCACATTTCGGCCAATCCGCCGGACCAGTCCGGGGCGGTGGGAAGCAGTTGCCACGATTCCAAGTGGTCATGGACGGGTAGCTTTCCGGTGAAACCGTGCCCCGCTTCCGGGACGGCCAGCGGCTCGCGGAAGTCCTGCGCGGAAACAGTCCGCCAGAAAGGGGTGAAGACCTTGTATTGCCCGCCCGTTTTGGTGGTCACTTCCCACGGCTCATGGAGCAGGGAAGCCTGAAAACTCGAGACATGCAGTCCAGCCTCGCCCGCCCAAGCCTTGATACCGGCGTCGACCGTTCGCTCAGCGGAACCGTACCGCCGGTTCCAGTACAGCCCACCGGCACCCATCGCCGTCGTGATCTCTTGGACGACGTCAGCAGCTGGTCCACGACCGAGCAGCAGGGGAACACCAAGCCTGTCCAGATCTTCACGGAGGGCGGTCAACGAGTGGTGGAGCCACCAGCGCGCGGCGCCACCGTGGGGGCGGATACCCGGCGATTCCTCGTCAAGGATGTAGAGGGCAACGGCCGCGCCGTCGTCGACGGCGGCACGCAAGGCCGGGTTATCGGCGACCCTCAAATCGTCGCGAAACCAAACGATGGACGGTTTCATTAGAGCCTTTCAGCGAGAACCTCCGGAAACAGGAACAGCCCATGCCCCTAAAGAATCCTAGGGGCATGGGCTGAATGCTTGCTGGAATGAGGTCAGGCGATGGATGCCACTGCCTGTTGGCGAATTTCGGAAACCGGAATGTCGGTGGCGGTCTCGCTCCACATGGGAACACTATTAACGACGTAGTCCCGCGCGGCTGCACCTACCATGCTCATACCGGGATAAACTCTCTGGCCACTGACCTTGATGGGTTTCAGTCCCTGGAGTTCAAGGGCTGTTTTGAAAGCGGAGTCAGGGATGGGGATTTTGCGTCCGAGAACGCACCAGCTGATGTAGAGGCCGTAGAAAGTGTCAAAGTCCAAGCCGTTCTCAGTGTCGTCCTCAAACACCACACAGTCACGAATAAAGCTGCCAATTTGGGTGTCGGTCATTACGGGGCCTCCGGCGTCGGAAGAAAATGCGGGCCGCCGGGCTGCATCAGCGAATGTCCTATCCCTCACTATAGACCCGTTCTGGTTGCCCGGACGAGGGAAAAGGAGATTAACTCTGGGTTGCGGGGTGTTTGCCCTCCGCAAATGCGCTGGGCCTGGCAGGGCTCTGGCGCCCACACCCACACCGGCGTACCGTCATTTACATCCATGCAGAGGGCCGCCCACTGGGCAGCCGCTGGAGCTCAAGCGATCCGCGAGCTCACTGATAAGGAGCATCAAGTGGCTGGATGGAATGCTGACACGGCAGCGGGGCCGCTGGGCTCCGGAACGGTCACCTTGGTGGAGGGCTCGTCCTTCTGCATTTCTTCGACCAATGGGGACATCCACCCCGAACTTCCCCATGGCGTCTTCCATTTGGACACCCGAATACTTTCCCGATGGGAGCTGACCGTCAACGGCCAGATGATCGAAACCCTGGCAGCTGAAACCCGGGAACCTTACCGTGCACTGTTCGCAGGGCGGGTACCACGGTCGGACGGGTACGCGGACAGCCCGCTCCTGGTGGAACGGCTGCGGGAGGTCGGGGCGGGAATCCTGGAAGAAATTACAGTCCGGAACTACTCCAAACGGCCTGCAGAGTGCCGGATCCTGCTGACTGCCGAATCGGATTTCGCGGACCTCTTTGAGGTGAAGGAAGCGCGCATCACCCGGGAATGGACGGAAACCCGCATCCCGCAGGGCGACTCCTTGGAGATCCGCGGAAAGTGGGAGGGCATCCGGAAGAGTGTTGTCATCCGGGCTGAGGGCGCCGGCGCCGGGGCTCGAGCGTTGGGATTCACGGCCGAGATTCCGCCTTACGGGAGCTGGAGCACGCGCGTGAGCGTCGTCCCCACCCTTGACGGTGCAGGGACGCCTTTCGCCCATCCGGCCCGCGGCGAGTTGTCCCCCAGCGATCGTCGCCGGGAAGAATGGGTGGCCAAAATTCCCCGCCTGCAGGTTGGGAATCGCTCCATCGAACGCACCCTAAGGCGTAGCTACGAAGACCTGGGCGCGTTGAGGATCCAGGATCCTGACCATCCGGACAGGGTGGTTGTTGCCGCCGGGGCGCCCTGGTTCATGACGTTGTTCGGCCGCGACTCCTTGTGGGCGTCAGAGATGGCACTGCCCGTTGACCCGTCGCTGGCATTGGGCACCCTCCGCACGCTGGCTGACCGCCAGGGAACGGTAGTGGACATCAACAGCGAAGAAGAACCGGGCAAGATCCTGCATGAAGTTCGGCTGGACGTCTCCAGCGGCTTGGCCTTGGGCGGCCAGTCCGCGTACTTCGGCAGCGTGGACGCCACTCCCCTGTTCGTCATTGTCCTGGGCTCCGTCAGCCGGTGGGGTTTCGCCAAGGATGTGATCGCGGAGCTCCTCCCCAACGCGGATCGCGCGCTCGAATGGATCAGGGACTACGGCGACCGGGACGGCGACGGCTATGTGGAGTATGGACGTCCCAACGAGCACGGCCTCATCAACCAGGGCTGGAAGGACTCCTGGGACGGCATTAACTTTGCCGACGGCACCATTGCCGAGCCGCCACTGGCACTGTGCGAAGTCCAGGCGTATGTGCATGGCGCCTACATGGCGCGCGCTTGGATGGCTTACGACGACGGCGATCTCACCTTGGCAGCCGAGCTTCGGGAACGCGCGGCTCGCCTCAAGAAGAAGTTCAACGAGGAGTTTTGGCTCCCGGACAAGGGCTACTATGCGGTGGCCTTGGACAAGGACAAGCGACCCGTGGATGCGTGTGCTTCAAACATGGGGCACTGCCTGTGGTTTGGGCTGGTGGATGAAGACAAGGCACCCCTCGTGGCCGAACGGCTGATGTCCCCGGAAATGTTCAGCGGCTGGGGTGTCCGGACACTGGCCAGCGATATGGGGGCCTACAACCCGGCCAGCTACCACAATGGGTCGGTCTGGCCACATGACAACGCCCTGATAGCGGCGGGGCTGCTCCGCTATGGCTTCGTGGAGGAAGCGCAGCGTATTGCCACTGCCCTCCTCGAAGCTGCCGAGTTTTCGGGCGGCAGGCTCCCTGAACTGTTCTGCGGTTTTGACCGCGGACAGTTCAGGGAGCCCGTGCCGTATCCGACTGCCTGCTCCCCCCAGGCATGGGCTGCCACCACTCCCATCCAGCTGATCACCGGACTCATGCGTTACGACGCCCATATTTCGCTGGGCGGCGTTTGGCTGGATCCGGTATTGCCGGAATCTTACGGTGACCTGCACATCAGCAACGCCCCGATGGGGAGCGGGCGCATCACCATTGATGTCGCCGGTTCCACATCCCAGGTTCAGGGGCTCCCGGAGGGCCTGGTACTCCACCGTGCGCAACGGCCCTGGATCACTGAGCTCGTGGAGAGGGCCGAGCTCCGACGGACAGAACCCTAGGAACTACTGAATTGCTGCCTTGAGTTCCTTGGCAGCCAGTTCCGGATCAGCTGCGCTGTAAATTGCGCTGCCAGCGACCGCGACGTCGGCACCGGCCAACTGCACAGCTCCGATGGTTGATGCGTTCACTCCACCGGCCACAGAGAACGGTACGCGGGCCTCTTCGCCGGCGTTCAGCAGTCCACGCAGGTCGTAACCAGGCTGGGCTTGCTCATCGAGTCCAGCGTGGAACTCGATGAACTTTGCGCCCAGGGCGCGGGCCTCCTTGGCGCGGGAAACCTTGTCGGCCACGCCAATCAGGTCCACCACTATGCCCTTGTTGTGGGACTGTGCCGCCTTGACTGCACCGGCAATGGTGGAGTCGTCCGCCGTTCCGAGGACGGACACCAGGTCGGCGCCTGCCTTGAAGGCGATGTCGGCCTCAAGCTCGCCTGCGTCCATGGTCTTCATGTCCGCGAACACTATTTTGGTGGGGTGGGCTTCCTTGATTGCCGTAACGGCCGAGAGACCCTCGGCCTTGATCAGCGGGGTGCCCAGCTCGATGATGTCCACGTGCTCGGCTACTTTGCCGGCGAGTTCCAGGGCGTCTTCGATGGTGAGGAGGTCGAGTGCAACTTGCAGTTTCATAATGTTGTTTCCTTCTTTGGACTGGTTGGTGAATCGGGTGGGTATGAGGGTGTTGCGCGAATCTCAGGGCGTGGGGTTCTACTCCAGGTTTGCGTGGCGCAACCAGAGCTGCTCAGCAGGCTCGTCAGTGGCGCCCCAGAGAGAATGGAAAACAGCCTCGGTCACCAGGAAGAGCGACTGTTCGAAGAGGCTGCCGGAGTACTGCTGCGAAACATCAGAGCCATGGTCCGTCTTCTGGGCCGCCGGGACAACCACCACCGCCTGGGCAAGACCAGCCAACGCAGAAGACGGGTTCGTGGTGATTGCGGCAACCTGGGATCCCGCCGACAGCGCTGTTTGAGCCGCTTTGACTACTCCCGAAGTAGTACCCGAACCGGAAGCGACAATCAGCAGGTCCCCTGCGTTGATGGCGGGTGTTGTGGTATCACCCGCAACATGGACGGTTTTTCCGAGGTGCATGAGTCGCATGGCTGCCATCCGTAGGACCAAGCCGCTCCGACCGGCTCCGGCGAGGAAGACGCGTTCAGCACCGCTGATCTCGTCGGCCAGGCGGGACACTTGTCCGTAGTCAATGCCGGAGGCCGTGCGTCCCATCTCGCCCAAGATCAGGGAGACGTTACCGGCTACGTCGTCACTGGTGGTTGTTGCTGTTTCTGCGGTGACGTTCACTTTCACTCCTTTTGCAGGTGGGTGCCTCTTCCCTCATAGGGCCTATATCAATTGTTCCGGTTACTTCAGGTAGGGGTAACGCCAAAAATGGACAGTAATAACCACCCTTTCGGGTAGGCATGTCGATGGAACTCCTTTAGGCTTGGTTGCATGCCACAGCCCAACGACTTCCACTGGCCCCTTCTGGACTCGGTTTCGTCCATTGCAAAAGCCCCCTTGATGGGCATAGCCGAAGAGCTTCGCGCGGCCACCCTGCCGTTCCTGTCATCGAGTGCCTTGGTCATCTTCACTGAGGACTGCACGGGCCGCCCACAAAAAAAGGCCGGGGCAGAGGACATCGTCAGCAGGGTTTCCATCCCGGAACTGGAACGCCTGCGCGCCTCAGTGGGCGGGGACGGGCCATGGCGGGGGGCCGCTATGGTTGGCGGCCAGCAGCGGGAGGTCCTCGCGTTCCGCTACGCACCAAGCAACGCCCTGCTGGTCCTTACCGATCCGGCGCCAACCCCAATCGAGGCGGACAGCGGACCCCTCCGGATGGTGGGCTACCTTTGGGATCTTGCAGCGGCGCGCATCCAAGAGAAAGTGAGCGACGCTCCGCCGTCGTATCTTCTGGAGTCGCGGGCAGCTTCGGCAGAGCGTGTACGAGTCACCGGCGAGCTGGTAGACCAACACTCAACCACGCTCGAGACCGTCCTGGCGGCGTTACGTTCAAACTCACTGGACGACCGTGCGGCCCGTACGTTCGTTACTGATCTCACCGCCAAAGCCCTGGTAGGCCTCCGGACCCTTAGTGACCGCACCAGCAACCTTGTGGAAGAGCCTGTGGCCAAGGCGTTCGAGAGGCTTCGGGAAGACCTCAGGCCGCTCATGCACTTCAGCAACATCGACATCCAGTTCATCGAACCGCCTGCCAACGGAAGGGCACTGCCTGGCGAGGTGGCCCACGCCGCCAGGGCTGTGGTTCGAGGGTTGGTCCTGGCTATCGCCGAGCAGTCTGATGTGCATCGGGTCCGGACGCAATGGGACTGCGACGGGGAGAACCTGCTGATCAATGTCAGGGATGACGGCGGCGGGGAGCTTTCCCCTGAAGGGCCCACCTTGGAACGGTTGCTTCAACGTGTGCAGGCCGTGGACGGGACCATGAACGTGGACGTCATGCAGGGATGGGGCGCCGATATTTCCGTGGTCCTGCCGTTGGATCCGCCGTCAGTTCCCGCGGGGGACGTTGCAGAGTGGGGGCTGGCCGGCAGGGAACTCGAGGTTCTTCAGTTGCTGGCTGCCGGCCAGCGTAATCGCTCGATTGCCGCTGACCTTGGCATCAGCGAAAATACTGTGAAGTTTCACCTCCGGAACCTCTTCCGGAAGCTTGACGTCCGGTCCCGCACTGAGGCCATTGCCCTGGCCCACAGTGCGGGACTCCGGTAGCCGTACTACGCGTCGATCACCATATCGGTCTGCGCGGTGGAACAGCAGGGCAGGAACTTGCCCGCATCGATCTCCCGGGCGCGGATGCCACCTTGGTGGTTCATCTCCACTTCACCCGAAAGCTTGACCACCTTGCAGGAGCCGCACATCCCTTCCTTGCAGTTCGCGCCGATCCTGACCCCGGCACGCTGGGCCGGACCGAGGATGTGCTCGGTTGGGTCGATGCGCACATTGATGCCCGTACGCATGAAGGACAGGGTGAGGCTTCCCGTTCCCACTGTCTCGAAGCTCGATGCATCAGGGACTGAAGCCTCCGGGGAGGTGCCCGAACCGCCGTCGCTGGCTTCCGGATCGGACGTCGAATCAGCGTCGACCGCTTCGAGCGGCAGGCCTGTGGCCTCCAAGGTGCCGTCCGCGTCGTACCTCGGCTCGTAGAGACCGAAAGCCGCAGGCTGGCTCTCGAAGTAATCCTCGGCGGAGTCGGCAATTTCCTCGGCAATTTCTTCTGCGATGTCCGTGGCGAGGGCCACCTCCGCCGCATATTCGAGGAGCATCTGGCGATCACCTGAGAAGAACTCCATGTAGATGGAGGTATCGTCCACGCCAACCTTCTTGAGGAGTTCCGTGGCCGTGTTCAGGTAGCCCTCGGGTCCACAGGCATATACCTGCCGGCCGTTGGCATCGGGGGCAACCTCCTCCAGCATTGCTGCCGTCAGCCTTCCACTAAGGCCTTCCCAGCCCTCGGGCTTGCTGCGGTCGCCCAAGGAGTAGAAGACCTTGATGCGCGAGTCAACGGACGCGATGTAGGCCAGCTCCTTGTTGAAGGCAAAGCCTCCGGCCTCTGCCCCGTGGTAAAGCACCACCACATCGGCCTGTCCGGGCAGGGAGTGAATGGTCCGCACCATGGACATGATGGGAGTGATGCCTGCACCGGCTGCCAGCAGGAGATACCGGGCCCGACGGTCGGCGTCGGGCAGGTGGAATGCCCCTACCGGTCCGAGCATGTCCAGAACGGTGCCGGGTTTGATGTTCTCGTGCACCCACGGTGAAACCAGGCCCGTGGCATCGCGCTTGACTGTGATGTCGAAGGTCCACGGCTTGGTGGGAGCACTGGACAGCGAGTAGCTGCGGTCCACCGGATCCTCGTCCTCGCCATTCACCGGGAAAGCAACATTAACGTACTGGCCTGCACGGAACGCCAACGGGGCGCCATCGGCGCGGCGGAACACGAAGGTCATCATGCCGCCCACTTCGGGAACAATCTCGACGCATTCGGCCATGAACTCCTGCGGGTGCCAAGGACCCAACGCACGTGCCGCGCTGGCGGGTCCTTCGGTGCTGCCCATGACCCTGTTCCACGGCATCTCAAGACCGCGAATGCGATGTGGCTCCTGGACTAACGTCTCAGTGAGGAGTTCCGTCATGCCAAGTGCTCCTGGACACGCTGCACGTACCAGTTGATGAATGCCTCCACCTGGTATTCGCTCTTCATGTACGGGCCGGGCTCGTACGCGGGGCTGCCGGCACCCGTCTGGCACAGCTCCACGAAGGCCTTGTCCTGCAGGTTGGTCTGCTTCCAGGTGTACGTAAGCTTTTCCAGGTCGTAGTCAACGCCTTCGACGGCGTCGTCGGCTACCAGCCACGTAGTGCGAACCAGGGACTGGTGTTCGTTGATGGGGAAGACCCCGAACGTGATGACGTGGTCGCTCTGGAAGTGGAACCAGCTGTTGGGCTGAAGGTGCATCGAGCAGCGGCCAAGGCGGAAGTCTGGCAAATCGCCGAGAAGTTTCTTGGAGAGCCTACGCCCGTCAGCCGAGAACGACTCACCCTCGCCGTCGAGCGATTCGCGTGAGATGCGGATTCCAGCAATCCGGGTATCAAGCTCCTCTACCACTTCGTAAGGCAGGCCGTAGCGGCGGCAACGCTCCTCGAGCGACGCCTGCGCTTCCTTGTTGCGGTCCCACACTTCTTCAAGGTGTGCCGGGATCAGCCCCTCCGTCAGCCCCCAGGTGGGGAACAGGGAGCAGGCGAGCTCCGGGTGCCCGTCGCAGTGGTAGCACTCACGGTTGTTCTCCATGACGAGCTTCCAGTTGCCCTCTTCAATGATGTTCTGCTGGTATGCGATCTTCGTCTTGGACAGATCGTGGGGCGCGAGGTACGGCTCGAAGATCTTGGAGGTCTCGTCAAAATCGGTGGGCGGTTCGTCCGCGATGCAAACAAAGATGAGGCCGGCCACTTCACGGCTGTGCGCACGTTTGAGGGCGAAGCAGTTCTTATCGAATTTGGCTTCGCCGGGAGCGGAGGCGTGGATCAGGTTGCCTTCGGGGGAATAGGTCCAGGAGTGGTAGCCGCACACGAGGTTTCCTGTGGACCCCGTGGCCTCAGTCAGGACGCGGGCACCGCGGTGACGGCACACATTGTGCAGGACGTTCACGCCGCCGTCGTCATTGCGAAGCACGATCAGCGAGTAGGGGCCGTAGTCCACGGTGATGTAGTCACCCGGCTCCGGGAGTTCCGCGACGCTGCCGGCAAAGATCCAGTGTTGGCCAAAAATGGCCTCCATATCGATCTTGAAGATCGTGGCATCGGTGTAGAAAGGCGCATCGAGGGAATATCCCTTGCGCCGGAACTCGAACAGTTCGCTGATCTCCGCCAGCTGCTCAGCAGGCAAAGATGAAGCGAGTTTTCCGCGTGAGTTGAGGGGCAAGACTGGAGCAGACATGTGTTTCCTCCCAGGAGGCGTGGATAAGTGTGTAGTTCATTGGGGACCGCGGGTGCATCGTCGCAAGCGGCATTATCGAAGTCTTCGTAGTACGAGATTAGAGATGAATGAGCTGCAACAAAAGCGCAAGATTCAGAAGATAACCGTGCACAATAGGTGCATGATTGATGCGAGGCTCATCACACTTCGAGTTTTTGCCCGTTGCGGCACCATCGGTGCCACCGCGGAGCTCACCGGCTATTCTCCCTCCGCCGTCTCCGCACAGCTGCGCGAGCTCCAGCGGATGCTCGGAATGCAGCTGCTGACCAAGGACGGCCGGGGCGTGCGGCTGACCGCCACGGGACGATTCCTGGTGGCCGGTTCGGACACACTTATCGCCGAATGGGAGCGCCTGCGCGCAGCAGCCATGGAGGCCGGCGACCAGGTACAGTCCCGTTTCGGTCTCGGCGGATTCTCGACGGCGGCGGCCCAGTTGCTGGCTCCGCTAGCCGCTACTTTGCGCACAACACGCCCCCTGCTGGAGGTACAGGTACTCGAGGCGAACCCGGCCCGCTGCTTCGACTTGTTGGTCGCCGAGCGGATCGACCTTGCGGTCATCGTTGCCATGCAGTCCGACACATACGTTGAGGACGATCCGCGCTTCGAACAGACGGTGCTGCTCGACGACCCCTTGGACGTGATCATTCCGGGTGACCATCCGTTGGCGTCACGGGAAACGGTCACGCTGGAAGAGCTGGCGTCTGAGCCATGGATCACCGAATCCGCCGGGTCCACCTATCACGCGCTCTTCACGGCGGCGTTCACGGCTGTGGGGGTAACACCGCGCATTGCCCATGAGGCGGTGGAATGGGAAACCCAAATCGCTTTCGTGGGCGCTGGACTGGGAGTAGGCCTGCTTCCGCGATTGGCACCGTTGCATAATGCCGAGAACGTGGTCCGGCTCCGCATTACCGGCAAGGGAAAGCCCGCGCGACGCATTGTGGCAGCGGTGCGCAGGGGCAGTATTGCATCACCCCTGGTTCAGGAGTCGCTCGGCATTCTTCAGGAGAGCGCCCACCGGATCCTCACAGCCCGCCCCGAAGACGACCGCTGACACTCCAATCGGCGGCTGTCACACTTCTTCCAGCACGCCACCAGTATCCGGGCATCGACGGTCCCCACGGGTGGCCCATACGAATATGCGCGTCGTCAACGGCCCACAGGACCGACGGGTGCGGCCAAGAGCTGCTCAGGCCCAGACCTGGTATCCCGTCGACTTGTCGAACAGTTTCCTCGTAGAGAGACCCTCCGCGGCGATCCACAGCACGGAGTCGTCGTCGGAAGCCTGCTCCACCACGCCGGTGAGAACATGGTGCCCCATCAACCACACCTCCACCGTGTGGCCGGTCAGCTGAGCCCAGTCCTTCCGCAGGCCACGGCCGTGAACGGTTTTGACGAGGGCAAGATCCGTCATGCCTCTACCAGCCGCGTTCTGCGAGGCGGTGGGGCTGGGGGATGTCGTCGACGTTGATGCCGATCATGGCTTCGCCCAGGCCGCGGGAGACCTTGGCAATGACGTCGGGATCGTCATAGTAAGCAGTGGCGTTGACGACGGCGGCGGCGCGCTCAGCCGGGTTGCCGGACTTGAAGATCCCGGAACCAACGAACACGCCGTCGGCGCCGAGCTGCATCATCATCGCAGCGTCAGCCGGGGTCGCGATGCCACCGGCGGTGAACAGAACCACGGGGAGCTTACCGGTCGCGGCGACTTCCTTGACCAGCTCGTACGGGGCCTGCAGCTCCTTGGCCGCAACGTACAGCTCGTCCTCCGGAAGGGCTGCGAGCTTGGCAATCTCGGAGCGGATCTTGCGCATGTGACCGGTGGCGTTGGAAACATCCCCGGTACCGGCCTCGCCCTTGGAACGGATCATCGCCGCGCCCTCGTTGATGCGGCGCAGGGCCTCACCGAGGTTGGTGGCGCCACAAACGAAGGGAACGGTGAAGTTCCACTTGTCGATGTGGTTGATGTAGTCGGCCGGGGTCAGGACCTCGGACTCGTCGATGTAGTCGACGCCGAGGGACTGCAGCACCTGGGCTTCGACGAAGTGGCCGATGCGCGCCTTGGCCATGACCGGGATGGACACGGCAGCGATGATCGCATCGATCATGTCCGGATCCGACATGCGGGACACGCCGCCCTGGGCGCGGATGTCGGCCGGGACACGCTCGAGCGCCATGACAGCCACGGCACCGGCATCCTCGGCGATGCGGGCCTGCTCGACGTTAACGACGTCCATGATGACGCCGCCCTTGAGCATCTCCGCCATGCCCCGCTTAACACGGCTGCTGCCCGTCAAGGGGATGTGTTCAAAAAGGTGGGGTCTTGTCGTCACGTGATACTCCAAAGGCTGAAGGCTGTGATTGCATCACCAGCGCCCGGATTCGGCGGGGATATATGAGCGCGTGATATCCGGGTGATATATTAGTGGGAGACTTCAGTATGCAAGCACAGAAGCCCGGAGTCAACAGCGGGATCGGCGCCGACCTAGGCTGCGAAAAGTGCCTGCCGCACAGCGTGCTCGAAGCCGCTGACATGGACGCGGGCCAACTCGGCAGCCTGATCCTCATCACCATCAATAACGGCCCTCAACAGATCAAGGTGCTCGCGCACATGATGCTCGAGATCGGGCAACCGGTCCAAGACCATGCACCAAATCCGGGTGGCCAGATTGTCATAGCGAATCAGGATGTCTTCGAGGTGCGGGTTCGCGGCCGCCGCGTAGATGCCTTGGTGAACACTCGCGTCCAAGCGCAGGGTTTCAACCACCGATGCCGCACTGACGTCAAAGTCCTCCACTGCGCGCATTACTTCACGGAGGTGCTCTTTAGTGGCAGCCGAGGCGACCCGAGCAGCCCTCGCGGCAGCCAAGGGTTCCAACTGCGCCCGAATCTCAGATATAAAGGCCAGGTCAGTTACTTCCACGCGGGTGGCAAAGGTCCCCCGCCTCGGATAAGTAATGACAAGCCGATCCAACTCCAGGCGCTTCAATGCTTCACGCACCGGCGTCCGGCCAATCTCCAGGTCCCTGGCGAGTTGGTCATCGTTGAGGAGGTCGCCAGGCTTGATGTCCAGCATCAACAAGCGATCCCGGAGACGTTCGTACGCGACGTCAGCCAAGGATTTCTTCGTGGCCTCGCCGGTGACTGCCAGAGTTCCAAAAGCCACAGCGCCATCCCTTTCTTCACAACCAAAAAATCTATTGACCTACCCTGAACACCAGTATACGCTGAATCCAATCCTAATATATCAGTACAGGACCCAGGAATATATCTTAAGGAGGAGACATGACCCTCGTGGCGACAGACTCACCGGTAAGCACCCTACCGAAGCCCGACATGCTCAAAGAAGAGCAAGCACAGAAGTTCGTACTCACACTGTCGTGCGTCGAACGCGCCGGGATTGTTCAGGCAGTCACTACCTTCCTTTTCGAGCGCGGTTTCAACATCGAAGAACACCAGCAGTTCGACGACGGACTCCGCCAGACACTGCACCTGCGGACTGCTTTCTCCGGCCCGCTGTCCTACTCCCCGGAGCGCCTCGAAGAGGAATTCAGGGCGATTGCTGACCGCTTCGAGATGAAGTTCAGCTTCCACGACCAAACCAAGAAGCGGGTCCTGGTCATGGTGTCCAAGTTCGGGCACTGCCTCAATGACCTCATCTTCCGCTGGCGGGGCGGCAGCCTGGGTGGTGACCTCGTAGTGGTTGCCTCCAACCATGAGACCCACCGCGCCATGGCTGAAGCCGCTGGCCTGCCCTTTGTCTACATTCCAGTCACTCCGGATACAAAGGCAGAGGCTGAGCAACGGCTCCTGGACCTGGTGGAAGAGTACAACGTGGACCTCGTAGTGCTGGCACGCTACATGCAGGTACTTTCGGACGATCTGTGCCGTGCCCTCGAAGGACGCGCCATCAACATCCACCACTCCTTCCTGCCGGGATTCAAGGGCGCCCGCCCCTACCACCAGGCCTATGACCGCGGCGTGAAGCTGGTGGGTGCCACTGCCCACTACGTCACCGCTGACTTGGACGAGGGACCGATCATCGAGCAGGAAGTCATCCGCGTCGATCACAGCTACGGTCCCACCACACTCTCAACCGTGGGCCAGGACGCCGAAGCCTTGGCATTGTCCCGCGCTGTCAGGTGGCACTGCGAACACCGCGTGCTGCTGGACCAGACCAGCACCGTGGTTTTCCGCTAACCAAGCACCAGAACACCAGCAGACTCACACCTATTAACTTCAGCAGGAGAACCCCCATGGCATCCACGCCTCGCATTGTCATCATCGGAGCTGGGATTGTTGGCACCAACCTCGCCGACGAACTGGTCACCCGCGGTTGGAACAACATCACCGTCCTGGACCAAGGACCCTTGAACATGCCCGGTGGCTCAACGTCCCACGCACCGGGCCTGGTTTTCCAGACCAACCCCTCAAAGTCCATGGCACTCTTCGCCAAGTACACAGTGGAGAAGCTGCTGTCCCTCACGGAGGATGGCCAAAGCTGCTTCAACCAAGTGGGCGGCCTTGAAGTTGCCACCACGGAAACCCGCCTGGCTGACCTGAAGCGCAAGCTCGGCTACGCACAGTCGTGGGGCATCGACGGCAAGATCCTCTCCCGCGAGGAATGCAAGGAGCTCTACCCCCTGATCAACGAGGAAGACATCCTGGGTGGCCTCCACGTCCCCACCGATGGCCTGGCTCTTGCTGCCCGCGCCGTGCAGTTGCTCATCAAGCGCACTGAGGCCGCCGGTGTAAAGTACATCGGCAACACCGAGGTGACCGGAATTGAGCAGTCAAACCGCCGCGTGACCGGCGTCGAGACCCCCGACGGCGTGATCCCCGCGGACATCGTGGTTTCCTGCGCCGGCTTCTGGGGCGCCAAGGTGGGCGAGTTGATCGGCATGTCCGTTCCGCTCCTCCCGCTGGCTCACCAGTATGTAAAGACGACGCCGGTTCCCGCCCAGAAGGGTAAGAACGAACTTCCCAACGGCGCCCGGCTGCCGATCCTGCGCCACCAGGACCAGGACCTGTACTACCGCGAGCACGGTGACCGTTACGGTATCGGCTCCTACGCCCACCGCCCCATGCCCGTGGACCTCGATGAACTGGGAAGCTACGAGCCGAGCAGCATCACCGAACACAACATGCCGTCGCGCCTGGACTTCACGCTGGAAGACTTCCTTCCCGCGTGGGAAGCAACCAAGCAGATCCTGCCGGCACTGCGGGAAAGCGAAATCGAGGATGGCTTCAACGGCATCTTCTCCTTCACCCCTGACGGCGGCTCGCTGGTGGGCGAATCCAAGGAAGTGGACGGATTCTTCGTGGCCGAAGCCGTGTGGGTCACCCACTCGGCCGGTATCGCCCGCGCAGTTGCCGAGTTGCTGACCACCGGAAAGTCGCAAATTGATCTGGGAGACTGCGACATCCACCGCTTCGAAGAGGTCCAGCTGACCCCCGAATACGTCAGCGAAACCTCCCAGCAGAACTTCGTGGAGATCTACGATGTAATGCACCCGCTCCAGCCCAAGCTTTCTCCCCGCAACCTTCGCGTCAGCCCCTTCCACGCCCGCCACAAGCAGCTGGGCGGCTACTTCCTGGAAGGTGCCGGATGGGAGCGCCCCTACTGGTTCGAAGCCAATGCCGAACTCCTGAAGGAAATGCCGGACGACTGGCAGCCGCCGGCCCGCGACGCCTGGTCCGGAATGTTCAGCTCGCCCATCGCCGCGGCTGAGGCATGGAAGACCCGTACAGCAGTGGCGATGTACGACATGACGCCGCTGAAGCGCCTCGAAGTTTCCGGCCCTGGCGCCTTGAAGTTGCTGCAGGAACTGACCACCGGCGACCTTGCAAAGAAGCCCGGCGCCGTGACCTACACGCTGCTTCTGGATGAAGCCGGTGGCGTACGAAGCGACATCACCGTGGCCCGTCTGAGCGAAGACACCTTCCAGCTTGGCGCCAACGGCAACATGGACACCGCCTACTTCGAGCGCGCAGCCCGGCACCAGACCGAAAATGGAGGCGCCGGAGACTGGGTCCAGGTTCGCGACACCACGGGTGGCACCTGCTGCATCGGCTTGTGGGGTCCCCTCGCCCGAGACCTCATCAGCACGGTGAGCAGCGACGACTTCTCCAATGACGGCCTGAAGTACTTCCGTGCCAAGAAGGTCACCATCGGAGGCGTCACTGTCACCGCGATGCGGCTCTCCTACGTGGGCGAACTCGGCTGGGAGCTCTACACCAGTGCCGACAACGGGCAGCGACTCTGGGACGCCTTGTGGAAGGCCGGCCAGCCGTTCGGCGTCATCGCCGCCGGTCGTGCCGCCTTCAGCTCGCTGCGACTCGAGAAGGGCTACCGTTCCTGGGGCTCGGACATGACCACTGAGCACGACCCGTACGAGGCCGGCCTTGGCTTCGCCGTAAAGATGACCAAGGAGAACTTCGTCGGTAAAGCCGCCTTGGAAGGGCGCAGCGAGGAAAGCTCGGCCCGCCGCCTGCGCTGCTTGACTGTCGACGACGGCAGGAGCCTGGTACTGGGCAAGGAACCGGTGTTCTACAAGGACCAGGCGGTGGGTTACGTCACCAGCGCGGCCTACGGTTACTCGGTCCGCAAGCCGATTGCCTACGCGTACCTGCCTTCTGCAGTGTCCCTCGGAGACTCCGTGGAAATTGAGTACTTCGGACGCCGCATCCAGGCCACAGTTACCGAGGATCCGCTGTACGACCCCACCATGAGCCGGCTCCGGGGCTAACAGCCCACACAGCCACCAAGGGCATGCAGCCCGGACCCTTCCCCTCGCACCGACCGGGTCCGGGCCGCTGCCTTCCCCTTCTTAAGACAGCTTTCTCAGTCACTCTCTTCTTCAGTCAGCCAGGAAGACCCATGATCAGTTCAGAAACCATCCATGATTACCTCTCCAGGCTCGCTTCACGTCAGCCCACTCCCGGTGGAGGAGCAGCCGCTGCCTTGCATGCCGCCCAAGGTGCTGCCTTGGTAGCCATGGTGGCCAGGTACACCACCGGCGCCAAGTATGAGGAGCACGCCGCACTGGTAACCCGGATCACCAGCGCCGCCGACCACCTGATCGTCGAGGCCCTGCGTCTCGCGGACGCCGACGAGCACGCCTTCCAGTCGGTCATCGACTCCTACAAGCTCCCCTCGGAATCCGACGAACTCAAAGCAATAAAGACCGCAGCCATCCAGGACGCCCTGGTTCAGGCCGCCCATACTCCCGCGCAGCTCATCAACGTTGCCGGCGCAGTGGTGGATCTTGCCACGGAACTCTTTGACGTGGCGAACCCCAACGTCATCAGCGACATCGCCGCTGCTGCCGATGCAGCCCGCGCAGCTGCCACCACGGCCCGGGTCAACATCGACATCAACATTGTCGCCATCAAGCACGGCGAAGCCCGTTCCCGCCTGGCGGAACAGACGAACGGGATTGAGGACAAAGTGGTTCTCGCCGCCGATGCCCTGGTGCAGCGCGTCCGCGAAAGGATCCTCTCATGACCACCGAAGTGCGCGGGAACACCAAACTGCTTTCCGGCAAGCCGCTCGCTGCCCTTATCCAGCAGCGCGCCCATGAGGAGACCGCCCTCCTGGATGACGAGGGCATTCGCCCGGTCCTGGCTGTTGTTGTTGCAACGGACGACGAATCGACGCACTGGTATGTCCGTTCCATCGAGCGTGCAGCCGGACGAGCCGGTATTGGTTGCAGGATTGTCGATCTTGGTCACGATGCCACCGAACAAGTGCTGGCCAGCGTCCTGGCCGACCTCAGCACCGAGCCATCCGTCCACGGCATCATCCTCCAGACTCCCCTGCCTGCGGCTGTCCGGGCCGACCGTCTGGTGGGCCTCATCGCTCCGGAAAAGGACATCGACGGCGCCAATCCGCTCAGCCTCGGCCGCTTGGCCGTGGGGCAGCCCGCCTTCGCACCCGCTACAGCCCAGGCCGTGGTGGAGTTGCTGGACCACTTCCAGATTCCCGTCGCGGGGCGCAACGTGGCCGTCGTCGGGCGTTCCGCCGTGGTGGGCAAGCCACTGTCCCTGCTCCTCCTCGAAAGGGACGCCACGGTCACCACCTGCCATTCCAAATCAGGACCGCTGGAGCGCTATACCCAGCCGGCCGACGTCGTGGTTGTTGCCGCCGGACGGACCGGGCTGCTGAAGGGCAGCCACCTTTCCCCGGAGACTGTGGTGATCGACGTCGGCACGAACGTCCTGCCCGACGGTTCGTTGGTGGGTGATGTTGACGAAGCCAGCGTCACCGGCGTCGCGGCCGGCCTGAGCCCGGTCCCTGGAGGCGTCGGGTCAGTGACCACCGCGCTTTTGCTGCTGCACACGGTTGAAGCCGCCCGGCAACAGTCCCGCACCACGCTGCTCACTGCTTTCACTTCCCGGATCTGAAGGGTTCCCCATGCATTCCAAAGCCCCCCGCGAGAACATCGACGAGTCAAAGCTGACCGTCACCAAACCCAAGACCAAGGCCGTGGGTATCCCCGCTGTTGCCAACGCCTTGAAGATTTCGCTGGAACAGATGGGACCACTGCGCAGCGTTCAGACACTGCTGGCAGTGAACCAGCTGGACGGCTTCGACTGCATGGGGTGCGCCTGGCCCGAGCACGAAAAGCGCAACGCGGCAGAGTTCTGCGAGAACGGTGCCAAAGCAGTAGCCGAGGAAGCCACCCGGCGCCGTGTCACGCCGGAGTTTTTCGCTCAGCATTCCATCGCCGACCTCAAGACGCGCGACGACTTCTGGCTGGGCCAGCAAGGCCGGCTCACCCACCCGATGTTCCTGGACGAAGGCGCTACCCACTACAGGGCCATCGACTGGGAGGAGGCCTATGACCTCATGGCTGAGGAGCTGCGAAGCCTGGAACATCCTGACGAAGCCGTCTTCTACACCTCCGGCCGGACCTCCAATGAAGCAGCATTCGTTTACCAACTCTTGGTTCGCGGCCTGGGCACCAACAACCTCCCGGACTGCTCCAACATGTGCCACGAGTCCTCAGGTTCCGCCCTGGTGGAAACCATCGGCATCGGCAAGGGTTCCGTCAGCCTGATGGACCTGGAGACGGCGTCGCTGATCTTCGTGGCCGGGCAGAATCCCGGTACCAACCACCCGCGCATGCTCAGTGCGCTGGAGAAGGCGAAGAAAAACGGCGCAGTCATCGTGTCCGTCAACCCCCTTCCCGAAGCAGGTCTCCTGCACTTTGAGAACCCGCAGCATGTGGCAGGCATGATTCAAGGGACCCAACTGACGGACGACTTCCTGCAGATCCGCGCCGGCGGCGACCAAGCCCTCTTCCAAGGCCTGGGCAAATACCTGCTTGAAGCCGAAGCTGCCGGACGGAACACCCCGGGGCTGCGAACGGTCTTGGACCATGACTTCATCAACAACCACACCGTGGGCATCGACGACTACCTGCGGTACCTGGAAAAGGTGGAGTGGGAAGACATTGTGGAGGCAACCGGCCTCACCCTTGAGCAGATCCATTCGACAGGTGAACGGATGCTGGACTCCAGCGCCACCATCGTGTGCTGGGCCATGGGCCTGACCCAACACAAACACTCCGTACCCACCCTTCGCGATGTAGTCAACGTTCTCCTGCTTCAAGGCAACATCGGCAAGCCCGGCGCCGGCGTTTGTCCTGTGCGCGGCCACTCGAACGTCCAGGGTGACCGCACCATGGGCATCTTCGAGAAAATGCCTGAGACCTTCCACGACCGGCTTGACCAGGAATTCGAGTTCCGGTCTCCTCGCGAGCACGGCTATGACACCGTGGCAGCCATTCGCGCCATGCGGGACGGCAAAGTCCGTTTCTTCATGGGCATGGGCGGCAACTTCGTCCGGGCTGCCCCCGATTCCGACGTCACCGAGCAAGCCCTGGCAAACACCCGGCTGACCGTTCAGATCTCCACGAAATTGAACCACTCGCACTTGTCCACGGGTCGCCGGGCGCTGATCCTGCCTACCCTGGGACGCACCGAGAAGGATACCCAGCGGACCGGCGACCAGCGGGTCACCGTGGAAGACTCCATGAGCGCCGTCCACGCATCACGGGGACGCCTCAAGCCTGCAAGTGAACATCTCCACTCCGAAGTAGCTATTGTGTGCAACCTTGCAGACAGGCTGTTCAAAGACGGTCACCAACGCCTGCCCAACACCCCGCAGGCTTCCTGGCTGGCCATGAGGGACGACTACTCGCTGATCCGCAAACATATCGAAGCGGTATTCGACGGCTTTGAAGACTTCGAAGCACGGATCCAGCACCCGGGCGGTTTTGTCCTGCCACACCCGCCGCGCGATGCCAGGAAGTTCGACACCGCATCAGGAAAAGCGCACTTCACCGGCAATGAGCTGGAGTTCATCAAGATCCCTCCTGGCCGCTTGGTCCTGCAAACCCTGCGTTCACACGACCAGTACAACACCACCATCTACGGCAAGGACGATCGCTACCGTGGCATCCATGGTGGACGTCGCGTGGTGCTCATCAACGCTGACGACATCACCGAGCTGGGCTTCGCCGACGGCGAGATGGTGCACCTGATCTCCGAATTCCAGGGAACGGACCGGCGGGCCGAGAACTTCCGCATCGTCTCCTATTCGACTCCGAAAGGCTGCGCCGCTGCGTACTATCCGGAGACGAATGTCCTGGTGCCCCTGGACTCCGTGGCGGACACCAGCGGAACGCCCACCTCCAAATCCGTGATCATCCGGTTGGAGAAGGCCTAGGAGCCGCTGTACACCATGAGTTGTGTCACATAGTATGACTGATATATCTATCGCATCTTGATGGAAATATCAGCTGTCCGGTTGTCCGTGAATGGTGCTTCGATGGCCTGAAACCTGGGGAGGTATTTCCTCATCGAAGCACCGCTTTCGGACCATTGGGCAGCAGTTCAGCAATAGCCAAAGAAGAGGGAGTGACCATGTCAGGAAACAGAGCAGTCGCCTACAAGGAACCTGGTGTCGTCGAGATCATCGACACCGACTACCCAACGTTTGAGCTTAAGGACGGACCGGGCGTCAACCCGGCCAACGTCGGCCGGAAGGTGCCTCATGGCGCGATCCTCCGCACTGTAACCACCAACATTTGCGGTTCGGACCAGCACATGGTTCGGGGCCGCACCACGGCTCCGCAGGACCTGGTCCTCGGCCACGAAATCACCGGCGAAGTGGTGGAGGTGGGACCCGACGTCGAGTTCATCAAGGTAGGCGACATCGTCTCGGTGCCGTTCAACATTTCCTGTGGCCGTTGCCGGAACTGCAAGGAGCAGAAGACCGGCATCTGCCTCAACGTCAACCCCGACCGCCCCGGCAGCGCCTACGGCTACGTGGACATGGGAGGCTGGGTGGGCGGACAAGCAGAGTTCGTCCTGGTCCCCTACGCCGACTGGAACCTGCTGCGCTTCCCGGACCGCGATCAGGCCCTGGAAAAGATCATGGACCTGACCATGCTCTCGGACATCTTCCCCACCGGCTTCCATGGTGCCGTCACCGCCGGCGTGGGCGTGGGGTCCACAGTTTACGTCGCAGGTGCCGGGCCTGTGGGCCTTGCTGCCGCCGTGGGCGCACAACTGCTTGGCGCCGCCGTCGTGATTGTGGGCGATATGAACGAGGACCGCCTGGCACAGGCACGTTCCTTCGGCTGCGAAACAGTCAACGTGTCCAACGGCGATCCGAAGGAGCAGATCGCCCAGATCCTCGGCGTTCCGGAAGTGGACTGCGGCGTGGACGCGGTGGGCTTCGAAGCCCGCGGTCACGGCAAGGATGCCTCACACGAGGCTCCAGCCACTGTGTTGAACTCCCTCATGGACATCACTGCCGCCGGCGGATCCCTGGGCATCCCGGGGCTCTACGTCACCGGCGATCCGGGTGGAATCGACGATGCCGCCAAGCACGGCTCGCTCTCGCTGTCCCTTGGTACCGGCTGGGCCAAATCCCTGTCCTTCACCACCGGCCAGTGCCCGGTCATGAAGTACAACCGGCAGCTGATGATGGCCATCCTCCATGACAAGGTCCAGATCGCCAAGGCAGTCAACGCCCAAGCCATCCCGCTCGAAGACGCTCCGCGCGGCTACGCCGAATTCGACGCCGGAGCGGCAACAAAGTTCGTGCTGAACCCCAACGGCTACGTGAAGGCTTAATACACGTCCGGCTCAGTACGCACCACACGGATACCGGGGACTGCGCGGCAAGAATTACGGGAAGGCCGGGCAGTCCCCGGTATCTGCGTTTCACCGGAAGCACCACCTCAGGAAGCGGGCACCCATGCTTGCACAAGCAACCTTCACCAACGCCCATGCGGGGTCCCCGTTGAGCGATGAACCGCGGCACGCACCCTCGTGGGCCGAAGCACGTGAGCTGGCATACCACTGCACCCGCCCACTCCCGTCGTCCAATGTCACCCTCGGCGAGGCGATCGGGCGCACCCTGACCAGCCCCGTCACCGCTCAACGGAACCTGCCCCACTATGCGTCGTCCGCCATGGACGGCTGGGCCATCAACGGCAGCGGTCCTTGGATATTAACGACGGCGGGGCTGCCGCTGTCGCCGGGCGAAGCCAGCCTCATCGCCACCGGCGGCCTCGTTCCAGCCGGCGCCACGGCAGTCCTGCGTAAGGAAAGCGGCCAGGTAGCCGGGGGTGGGCACCTCTCGCTCAGGCACGACGCCAAGCCGGGCGAGACACGCCTTGGCCGGCACATTCGTCCAGCCGGAGAAGAAGCCGCAGCCGGAGATGTCCTCATACCCGCCGGCACGCTCCTCAATCCGGCTCATATTGCCCTGGCCGCTGTGGCAGGCCACGATCACGTTCAGGTGCAGCGCAAGCCGAGGGTCGCCGTCGTACTTACCGGTTCTGAAGTGGTCACCTCAGGCGAGCCGGCGCCAGGACAGGTCCGCGACGCATTCGGCCCGCAGCTGGATGCCGTGATTTCACAGTTGGGCGGGGAGCCCAACGGTCAGCTCAGAATAGGCGACTCGTACCAAGAGTGGATGGCGGCGCTTGGCCGCGATCCTGATGGCTTACCGCCCGACGTGACGATCACCACCGGCGGGACGGGAAAATCCGGGACAGACCACTTCCGCGATGCCATCGTGGCACTCGGGGGTCGGCTCCTCCTGGACGAAATCGCCATGCGGCCGGGGCATCCGGCAGTGTTGGCGGAACTTCCTGATGGGCGTTTCGTCATCGGGCTTCCGGGCAATCCCCTGGCCGCGATGATGGCGCTGATGACCCTTGGGGAACCCTTGCTGGCCGCCATGGAAGGCAGGCCTCTCAAGGGAGCCGTGCCCATGACGTCCGGAGCCGACATTGACGCGGACCCAGGACGGACACGCCTCATGCCCTGCACCCTGATCCACGGTCTCGCGTTCCCTGCCTCCCGCACGGGTCCAGGGATGATGCGCGGGCTTGCCTGGGCAGACGGATATATGGCTGTTCCCCCTGAAGGCGTCGCGGCCGGCGCGCCCGTACCTGTCCTGCCGCTGCCGTGGACGGCACCCATCAATTCTCCGGACCAATCAGGAGGGTACGCCACATGGCGCGCATGACCCAGCGCAGGAAGATCCATCGTTTCCGCTTGGACGCAGCGGACACCGAACAGTCCGTGCGGTTCAAGGAGGATGTCCTGGCCGCCGAAGAACCCTTGGAAATCAGGATTGGGGGCACATCCTTTGCCGTGACCATGAGGACGCCGGGCGACGACTTTGACTTGGTGGCTGGATTCCTGGTGTCCGAGGGCATCATCCGCAACCCTTCGGAGCTGATCTCCCTCCGGTTCTGTGCGGGCGAGAAGGACGGAGTGCAGACCTTTAATGTAGTGGAAGCCCAGCTACGGCCGGACGTTCCCTTGCCGGACACCATGCGCCACGTATATACGTCGAGTTCGTGTGGCATCTGCGGCACGGACTCCATTGAAGCCGTACGAAAGACCATCCACTTCGATACAGCCTTGGACCGTCTACAGGTTCCAGTGGATGTCCTGGCCGGGCTCCCGGACCGCCTCCGCGAAGCGCAGGCCGTCTTCGACAGAACCGGAGGAGTCCACGCAGCTGGACTGTTCAGGGTGGATGGTCCCAGCCCTGAGCTGCTGTGCCTGCGGGAAGACGTCGGCCGCCACAATGCGGTGGACAAAGTGGTGGGCTGGGCCCTTCGGCAGGACCTGCTGCCGTTGGCCGGACTGGTCCTGCAGGTCTCGGGCAGGGCATCGTTCGAACTCGTCCAGAAGGCAGCCTTGGCCGGCATTCCGGTTCTCGCGGCCGTCAGCGCGCCCTCCAGCCTCGCTGTCGATCTTGCCACCGAGACCGGGGTGACCCTGGTTGGCTTCAGCCGGGGACATAGCCTCAACGTCTATGCCGGAAGGGAGCGCCTGGCCCGTCCACGTGTCAAGGAGGAAGCCCTCATGGGTCGCTGACTTTCAGGCCGTTGCTGCTGGTCAGTCTAGGATGAGCATCATGGCCGCACGCAGCAACCCGGATACTGACAAGGACGCAGACGCCCAGGGCGGAGGCGTTCAGTCAGTAGACCGCGCACTCCAAATCCTGGAAATCCTGGCCAGGGAAGGCGATGCCGGCGTGAGCGATATCGCTGAGGAAATGGGCGTCCACAAGTCCACCGTGTCCCGGCTGGTTGGCTCCTTGGTCAATCGCGAACTGGTCCGGCAGAACAGTGAACGCGGCAAGTACCAGTTGGGCTTTGGAATCCTCCGCTTGGCTTCTTCCATCCCTGGAAGGCTGAGTGTGGTTCATGAGGCGCGCCAAGTCCTGGAGGCCCTGGCGGCCGAATACAAGGAAACCGTCAACTTGGCTGTGTTGCGGTCCAACTATGCCGTCAACGTGGACCAGGCGATGGGGCCCTCAACACTGGCCACCTACGACTGGGTGGGCAGCCTGACGCCGCTGCACGCCACATCCAGCGGCAAGGTCCTTCTTGCCGCGTTGACCGCCGACGAGCGAACCCAGGTCCTCAAGGCAGTGGGATTGCCGGCGCGAACGCCACGTACGGTGACAAACCGCGGGGAGCTGGAAAAGCAGCTGCTGGACGTGGCCCGCAACGGCTACGCCACTGTCCACGAAGAGTTTGAGATCGGCCTTACCGCTATTGCCGTGCCAATTTTCAACCACTCGGGAAGTGTTATCGCCGCGGTAAGCATCTCGGGCCCCGCGTTCCGCTTCTCCCCTGAGGACCAGCCGGGGCTCATTGAAGGGCTCCGGGAGGCCGGGCTGGCCATCAGCGCCCGGATGGGTTACAGGCACCGCTAGCCCTCATTTACACCAGGTACAAGCACAACAGCAACCGTTAAGCGCAACTCCAGCCCTCAAGGCCAATTGATATATCAAGTTGCGTCAAAGAGCAGAAAAGCCTTGACTTTGGGTGTGACGGGGCGCACTCTGTTGCTTAGCGCGAATGTTGTTGATTCATGCGGAACGCCCTTCAGGGCTCCAGGAGCCCGGCGTTCAACCAACCCGTCCGACCAAAGAGGTGCCCCATGAAACTGCCCGTCTACGCTCGTAAAGTGCAGAACCGGGACAGCAAATCATGGTCAGCGGGGAAGCCCCCCAGCCTTCCCTTCGGCCTCACCTTCCAGGGCCATGTATAAACGCAAACCCATGACTCGCCGAGCAAAGGACCCGCTCATGGCTATAAACAGCGACACAAAACCTCTAACACCCGAGGAGTTACCTGCCCAAGCGGAGAACCCTGAGGAAATCATCAGGATCTCCCCCGACGACACAAACTTGGCCGCCCTCGACGCTGAGGACGGAGGCGCTGAGACCCTTCCCGGTTCTGAAGAATACGAACAGATCATGGAAGAGCTGCGCCATGCCAAGACCGAGCAGGCCGTTTCGGCCCGCCGGAACCGCAAACTTACCCTCGACAAAGTCACCTTCGGGATCACGGGCGCCATCGCCGTCGCCTTCGTGGTCTGGGGATTTGTCGGACGGGACAGCCTGTCAGATACCTCCAAAGGCGCCCTGAACTGGGTTATGGAGTACACCGGCTGGCTCTTCATGGTCCTCGCTTCATTGTTCGTCGTCTTCGTCCTATGGCTTGCCCTCGGCAAGTTTGGCAACATCCCGCTGGGCAAGGACGGCGAGAAGCCCGAGTTCCGGACCATTTCCTGGGTGGCCATGATGTTCGCCGCCGGCATGGGCATCGGGCTCATGTTCTACGGTGTGGCCGAACCGTTGTACCACTACATCTCGCCGCCGCCGGGAACGGTGGACGGCCGCACCCCGGCAGCCATCCAGACTGCCATGGCCACATCGATCTTCCACTGGACCCTGCACCCTTGGGCCATGTACGCAGTGGTCGGTATCGCCATGGCATACGGCACCTACCGCCTGGGCCGCAAGCAACTGGTTTCGGCAGCCTTCACCTCGCTTTTCGGCATCCGCATGGTGGAAGGGCCGCTCGGAAAGTTCATCAACATCCTGGCCATCTTCGCCACCCTCTTCGGAACTGCCGCTTCGCTGGGTCTCGGCGCCCTCCAGATCGGCAGCGGCATGACGTCGAATGGTTGGCTGGGTGAGATCGGCACCCCCGTGCTCGTGGTCATTGTGGCTATCCTGACTTTCTGCTTCGTGGCATCCGCTGTGTCAGGCATCAGCCGGGGCATCCAGTGGCTTTCCAACATCAATATGGTCCTGGCTGTTGTTCTCGCCCTGATTGTGTTCGTCGCGGGACCAACCCTGTTCATCCTTAACCTGATCCCTTCCGCTGTAGGCGACTACGCCAGGGACCTCGCCGAAATGTCGTCACGCACCGAAGCCGTAGGAGACGAGTCCCTGCGCAGCTGGATGACCAGCTGGACCATCTTCTACTGGGCTTGGTGGATCTCCTGGACGCCCTTCGTCGGCATGTTCATCGCCCGCATCAGCCGTGGACGCACCATCCGCCAGTTCGTCACCGGCGTTCTGCTGGTGCCCAGCGTTGTCAGCGTCATCTGGTTCGGAATCTTCGGCGGCGCCGCTTTCCACGTCCAGCAAGAAGCAGACAAGGCCGGCACGCCCGGGCTTGTGACTATGGTGGACGGCGCACCCTCCATCAACTTCGATGGCGCACTCTTCGACCTCGTGAAGAACCTGGGCATGCCTGGCTGGCTGACAGCAGCGGTCATCGTCCTGGCCATGGTCCTGGTGGCGATCTTCTTCGTCACCGGCGCCGATGCAGCCTCCATCGTGATGGGATCGCTCAGCTCCAATGGTGCTGAGCACCCGCGTCGAGGAGTGGTGATCTTCTGGGGAAGCCTCACGGGCGCAGTGGCAGCAGTCATGCTGCTTGCTGGCGGCGATAAACCATCGGAAGCCTTGTCGGGCCTGCAAAGAGTAACCATCGTGGCAGCCCTGCCGTTCGTGATCGTCATGCTGCTGCTCTGCTTCGCACTGGTCAAGGACCTTCGCCGGGACCCGCTCCAGTTGCACAAGCGTTTGGCCACTTCGGTGGTGGAGCGAGCCATCCGAACGGGTGTTGAGCAACATGGCGGCGTTCAATTCGACCTTGTCACCAAACACGATTGCGCCGAAAAGTGCACGGACTCCGATTGCGCCGGGGGAACGCCCACGGGAACCATTCCCCTGGTGGGCAAACCCCAACTGGAATCAGACGACAAATAGCCCGGCTTCAACGGACCCTCACTTAAGACATCAGGAAGGTTTACCATGTCCAAAATCGCTACCCAGGGCACCCTTCGCCTCAACACCCAGTCCAGCGCCCAGGCCGGCAAGGATGTGACTCTTACCTTGGACTCATCCAAACCAATGACCGTGCGTATTGAGGTTGACCACTGCCCCTGCGGGTCCGAACACAACCGGGCCGGCTCATACGTGGACACTGACTTCAGCCGCTAAACAGCAACACACAGCAAAGCAGGCGCCGGGTTTCCGGCGCCTGCTTTGCTGTGTGTTGCTGGTGGAAGCTAAGGCCTATTTGGGCATCAGCACCGAGTCGATCAGGTAGACCGTGGCGTTGGCGGTCTTGACGCCACCGCAGATCACGTTGGAAGCTCCGTCAACCGTGAGGGCATCCTTGGTGCCGGCAACCGTCACTTCGCCACCCTGGACAGTCTTGTGGGTGCCCACGATCTCATCCGGGGTCAGCTGACCGGGGACTACGTGGTACGTGAGAATCTTGCTCAGCAGGGCATCGTCCGTCTTGAGCGTCTCGATTGTTGCGGGGTCGATCTTCGCGAAAGCGTCGTCAACCGGAGCAAAGACCGTGAATTCGCTGCCGTTCAGGGTGGAAACAAGGTCAACCTTGGGGTTGAGCTGGCCGGAAACAGCGGCGGTCAGGGTCTTGAGCAGCGGGTTGTTCGACGCTGCTACGGCTACCGGGTCCTGGGCCATGCCCACTACCGAACCGGCACCGTCCGGAACCTGTGCGGCGTAACCGGCGCAGCCGGGGCCCACAAGGTTGGCGGCCGGATCCATTGCGGCGCTGCTCATGGCTGAGGAGGACGGCGACGGTGCCGCCATGGAGGTTTCCGGAGCAGCAGAGGAAGCAGCCGGGGTGCTGGTGGTGCTTGAACCACCACAAGCAGTGAGTCCGAGAAGGGCGGCTGCAGTGAGGCCAACGAAGGCGAGGGCGGGGCGCTTTGTGGACAACATGTCATTCTCCTTGTTTTTGGAACCAGGGCGTTGGATCCATTGGTTGGTGGGACGCGGGTTGCTGGTGTTGCTTTTGCATCACCTGCGGTTTGTGTCTCACCATCTATTCGGAGGATGGGAGGGGGTGGATGGGTCCGGATTGAAAAAGTTTTTAAACCCGCCTGGAAGTGTTCGGCTCACCCGGCGACCGTTGCCTGCATCCAGCCCCGGTGACAGGATGGTCCGCATGGCCATCGAGGTTCGACCCGCGACGGTGTTCGACGACGTGAAAACCATGGTGGGGCCCAAGAGCCCCGACTCCAACGTGTGCTGGTGCCTCAGCTACCGGATTCCATCGAAGCTGAACCAGGAGCTCCAAAAACAGGAACGCGGAAAGTACGTTCAAAAGCTGGTTTCCGAGGACCCGCCTCCCGGCGTTCTGGCGTACGACGGCGACGAAGTAGTTGGGTGGGCAGCGGTCCACCCTCGTGCGGACACCACTTTTGCGAAGAACCGGAAGATCCCCCACGTGGACGATGCGAAGGTGTGGTCAGTCTGGTGCATTCGGGTGAAGCCCGGGCATCGTGGCAAGGGCATTTCCCACGAGCTGCTCCGCGGCGCGATTGACTTCGCAAAGAGCCACGGTGCGCCTGCGATAGAGGGTTACCCCGTGGACAACAAAGGCGGCAAGGTGGACCTGACCATGGCGTACGTTGGCACGCGAAGGCTATTCGAGAAGGCCGGCTTTAAGAAGGTGGCCGAGACGACGTCGGTGCTTAACGGTTTCCCGAGAGTGCTGATGCGGCTGGACCTCAGCTAGCTCCCTGCAGGCGCGCCGTCATCCTGTGCGCTTCCTCGAGCAACAGTTTCCCAAGGAACTCCTGGCGGTCCGGCCGGAACCTGGGCTCGATTCCCGTCAAGGAAAGAGCCCACGCCGGCTTTCCCCGCTGATCAAACACAGCCGCACCCATGCCCCAACTGCCTTCCAGGATCAACCCGGGATTGACGGAGTAGCCGGCCAGCCGTGTCCGTTCCAGATTGCCCCGCACCACATCTGCAGGGTGTCCCGCCGCAAAGTCTCCGGCGTGCGCAGCCCAGTCTTCCAACAGCGCTTCCTGTTCGTCGGGAGGCAGGAAAGCCATGATGGCAGTGCCGGCCGAAGCGACCCCCAGCGGAAAGCGTACGCCTTCGTGCAGCACAAAGGACCGCACCGGGAACGAGCCCTCTTCCCGCAGCACGCACACTGTTTCGTTGCCACGACGAATGGAGAAGAAGGCGCTCTCCCCGGTCTCTGCAGCCAACCTGCGTAGTGATGGCCGCGCAATATCCTCCATGGGAAAACGTGCAGCGGCCACTGATCCCAGCAGGAAGATCTCCGGCCCCAACACCCACTTCCCGGAGGCCGGATCGTGTTCCAGTAAACCCTCCGCGGCCAAGGAGGTCAGAAGCCGGTGGACGGTTGGCCGGGTCAAACCGGACTCCCGCACCAAGCCCGCCAGGGACGTGCCTTCGGGCTTACGTCCCACTAGTCGAAGCAGCAGGGCTGCCCGGCCCACCACTTGTGCTCCCTGAACCACCACGGCACCCTCCAAGAAGATATTTCATCCATAATATGGACACCCTCCATCCTAGTGTCCACACCCTGAGTATGTGGCGCCTCACTACGTTGACCACCCACTCCGTGCCACCTAGGCTCCTTCTCAGGAGTGAGAGCAGTCCACAAAGTGGATGCACCGGCAAAGAACTCAAAGAGGAGTGGAGCATGATCAAGATCCAGGCGAGTGCCGACCAAGCGCTGCATGACCTGATGGCAGACGGCCTGACCATCGCCGTCGGAGGTTTTGGACTCAGCGGCATCCCCGCCGACCTGATCGACGCCGTCCGCGAGTCCGGCGCCAAGGACCTCACCATCGTGTCCAACAACATGGGCGTGGACGGCAAGGGGCTCGGCGTCCTCATTGAGGCGGGCCAGGTCCGGAAGGTCATCGCTTCCTACGTGGGCGAAAACAAGCTCTTCGCCGAGCAATACCTCGCGGGCCAGCTGGAGGTGGAGTTCACGCCGCAGGGTACGCTCGCCGAGCGTCTCCGCGCTGGCGGCGCCGGCATTCCGGCGTTCTACACCCGAACCGGAGTGGGAACCTTGGTGGCCGAAGGCAAGCCGCTGGAAGAGTTCGACAGCGTGACGTACGTCCGCGAGCGCGCCATCACCGCCGACGTCGCCCTGGTCCATGCCCACACTGCGGATACGGACGGGAACTTGGTTTATCGCTACACGGCCCGCAACTTCAACCCGGTGGTTGCCACAGCGGGTGCAGTGACCATCGCCGAGGCTGAGGTCATTGTTCAACCCGGTCAGTTGGACCCTAACCACATCGTCACCCCGGGCGTTTACATCCAGCGGCTGGTCCAAGCCACAAACCGGGTCAAGGACATTGAACAGCGCACGGTCCGGCCCCGGCGCGAAGCACTCACGGTTTAGAAGCTAAGGAGCACATGACCATGGCATGGACACGAGACCAAATGGCCGCCATCGCGGCCGAAGAACTGCACGACGGCGATTACGTCAACCTCGGCATCGGCATTCCGACGTTGGTGGCCAACAACCTGCCCGACGGCGTGCGGGTGGTCCTCCAAAGTGAGAACGGCCTGCTCGGCATGGGCCCTTTCCCCTATGAGGGCGAGGAAGACGCCGACCTTATCAACGCCGGTAAGCAGACCGTCACCATCACCCCCGGCGGTAGCATCTTCGACTCAGCCACGTCGTTCGGCATGATCCGCGGCGGACACGTGAAGGTGGCCATCCTGGGCGCCATGCAGGTGTCCGGCTCGGGGGACCTGGCCAACTGGACCATCCCCGGCAAGATGGTCAAGGGCATGGGCGGAGCCATGGACCTGGTGGCGGGGACACCAAGGGTGGTGGTCCTCACTGAGCACAACGCCAAGGACGGTTCGGCCAAGATCGTCGCCGAATGCACGCTCCCGCTTACGGGACTCAAGTGCGTTGACCGGATCATCACGGACCTCGCCGTTTTCGACATCGAGGAAACACCGTCCACGGCGGAAACACCCTACGGCGGCACGCAGCTGCTGCTGACCCGCCTCGCCCCTGGCGTCACGGTGGAAGAGATCCGCAGCAAGACCGAGGCAGAGTTCACGGTGGCGCTCGCCTCTGAGGAACACACACTTGAAGGAGTAAACGCATGAGCCTGAAGGACCAATTCGGCAAGGACATCCTGCTCACAGGGTGGGGGCACAGCAAGTTCGGCAAACTGGCTGATGACACCTTGGAGTCGCTCATTGTCCAGGTTGCCGGCGAAGCGATGAAGAACTCGGGGCTCGATCCCAAGGACATCGACGAAATTTACCTCGGGCAGTTCAACTCCGGAATGCAGCCCCTGGGATTTACGTCATCGCTGGCACTTCAGTTGTCCGCAGACTTGGCCAACGTTCCCGCAACGCGCACAGAAAATGCCTGCGCTTCCGGTTCCGCGGCTTTCCAGCAGGGAGTCAAAGCCGTCCTCGCCGGAACTGCCCGCAACGTCCTCGTGATCGGGGCGGAGAAAATGACCGACGCCGGCGCCGACGTTGTGGGGGCGGCCCTGCTCGGCGCTTCGTACGAGATGGCAGGAAAAGCCTCTTCCACGGGATTCACGGGGTTGTTCGCTGAGGTCGCCAAACACTATGGGAAGCGCTATGGGGCAAACATCGACGCCGACAAGTATCCCGGCGGCCTCGGTGATGTCCTCGGTTCCATTGCTGCCAAGAACCACCACAACGGCATGGACAACCCGTACGCCCAAATGCACCGCGATTTCGGCGAGGAGTTCTGCCGGACCATCTCAGAGAAGAACCCCATGGTGGCCGACCCCCTGCGCCGCACGGACTGTTCACCGGTCTCGGACGGTGCCGCCGCCGTCGTGCTTTCCACCTCGGCAACCGGAGGAACAACCGCGCCTGTGCGCTTGGCTGGTTTCGGCCACGCCAACGACTTCTTCCCGGCGGAGAAGCGCGATCCCACCGAGTTTGCGGCCACCAGGGCTTCGTGGGAGCGTGCGCTGGGCATGGCTGGTGTTGGGCTCCGGGACTTGGACTTCGCGGAGGTGCACGACTGCTTCACCATCGCCGAACTCATCATGTACGAAGCCATGGGCCTCACTCCCCGCGGCGAGGGCGTGCGAGCGGTCCAGGAGGGCTGGGTTCACAAGGGCGGCAAGCTTCCCGTCAACGTTTCCGGCGGACTCAAGGCGAAGGGCCACCCGGTGGGAGCCACCGGTGTGTCGCAGCACGTCATCGCCGCGATGCAGCTCAGCGGCACGGCAGGCGCCATGCAGTTGTCCAATGCCCGACGGGGCGCGGTCCAGAACATGGGCGGAGTGGGCATCGCCAATTATGTGAGCGTGCTGGAAGCCCTGTAACCCAATGAGGAGCAAATCAGTTGGGTAGCCCATCTCAGCGGTTCCGGATCAGCGCCGCGATTTCCGTAAACCCGAGCCGCTCTGCGTTCTGCAGGGCGGTTCGGCCTTGGGGGTCGCGGATGTCCGGGGTGGCTCCCGCTGCCAGGAGTTGCCGGACCACGTCCTGCTGATTCGGCCCGCCGTTGTTGAGCAGGATGGCTTCCTGCATGGCGGTCCAGCCCAGGTTGTTGACGTGGTCCACGGGCACACCCGCTGCAATCAGGATCCTGACAGTTTCGGTGTGTCCATGCTCGCTCGCAGGGATCAGCGCGGTGCCGCCGTACCGATTGGTGCTGTGAACATCCGCTCCAGCAGCCAACGTCAGCTGCAGGACCTCGTTGAAGCCTTCAGCGCCCGCGTAGAGGAACGCTGAGTCCTGGATCTCGTCCTTCGCGTTGACGTTCCCACCCGCCGCAATAAGTTCACGGACTCGGGCAACATCGTTGGCCTTCGCGGCGAGGATCAGGAGCCGGTCGGTTTCGATTTGGGCCTCCGGTGAGAGTGCGGGTGGCAATACAGCCGACGACGTCGGCCCAGGACTTACGCTCGACGGCGAGGCGGCCGGCGTCGTGCCTGCACTGGCAGTGTCAGACGGCGACGGCGGCGCGCAGCCAGCCACGAGACCGGCGATCAGCAATCCAGCACCGATCATCGAACCCGCGGCCAGGCCCCGCCCCTTGAGGGGATCCATACTGTCGAGGCTACTTCGCGGCCGCAGCCAACGCATCAGCACCGGCGGTGGCGCAGGCTTCGTCGAGGGCGCCGTCGGGTGCGCCACCAACTCCGATGCCCGCCACTGAAACGCCGTTGACCTTCAGCGGAACGCCGCCCGGCAGGAACAAGGTGCCCGGGAGGTCGGCGATGGACGGGCCGTTACCGTTGACGCGCTTGGCGAGTTCGCTGGTGGGAGCACCGAAAGCTGCTGCCGTGTAGGCCTTCTGCTTGGCGGCTTCGATGGTGTGCTCGGCGGCGTTGTCACCTCGAAGGAGCGCCTGCACGGTTCCGAAGCGGTCAACAAGTGCCACTGTCACGAACGGCAACTTGTCTGCCTGGCACTTTGCGAGCGCGGCATTGACGGCCTTGCTGGACGCACCTACAGAGATGCGGTTCTGGGCTACGACGTTCTCCGGGGCAGGCAGAACGTCCGCGGCAACCTGCACCGGTGCGGCAGCAGGCGCGGCGGCGGGTGACACGGCGTTGGCCACGGCAGTAACACCGCCGGTGAGCAACAATGCTCCGGCAGCAGCGGCGGCAATCATCTTGTTGGACTTCTTCATGGGGCTCTCCTCGTTGTAAGCATCGGGTACAGCTCCATGCTTCCGCGGATGGCCCGCAGCCACATCGGCCGGGCGCCCTTCCCGGCCTCAGCCTTTACGCCACCGGTATCAGCCAAAAGGTGGAGAGACCAATGACGGCGTCGGGACCTAGCATGGAAAGAACGCCTTCCACCGAAACCGGGAACGGGAACCACCCATGCCAACAGCACGTCCATGGCCAGAGCCCAGCAACGGGACCAGCAACCGGATTGATGGCCGCATTGATGTAGTAGTGCACTTGGGCTTTGCCGTCCTGATGGTGGCCTCTGCGGTCAGGTACGTCATGCGCCACTCCCCCGCGGACAACTTGTGGACCGTTGCCCTGGCCCTCGCGGTGTGTGCGCTGTACGCGGTCACCGCCGTGTTGGTCCACCGTCAGCATCCCGGGCAACGCAAGCAACAGCTGTGGATTCCGTGGATGGTGGCGTTGGTTGCAGCCTGGGCCACGTTGGTGGTGATCGCCCCGAGCTTCGCGTGGTGTTCCTTTGCCATCTTCTTCCTCACGCGGACGGCCTTCCGAGGCTGGGCCGGCTACGTGGCAGGAGGCGCGACGGCGGCCGCTACCGCCGTCGGGCTCTTCCGGATGAGCGACTGGACGGACATCGCCATGCTGCTCGGCCCGCTCGCAGCGGGCGCCCTGCTCACGCTGATCTACGACAAGATCGAGCGCGACGCGGCCCTGCAACGCAGGCTGTTCGACGACGTCACCCGAGCCCAGGAGCAGCTCGCCACCAAGCAACGCGAAGCCGGAATCGCTACTGAGCGCGAGCGTGTTTCCCGCGAGATCCACGACACCGTCACCCAAGGCTTGGCCAGTAGCCTGCTCCTCCTCGAGGCCGCCCAGCGCGCGTGGCCCGCCGAAACCGCCCACCAGGACGTACGCAAGGCAACAGACTTGCTCCGGCGCAACCTCGCCGATACCCGTAGCCTGGTGCACGAACTTTCCGCCCCGGGCCTTGAGACAGGCCCGCTCCCGGAGGCCTTGGAACACGCCGCCCGGCAGTACTTTGAGGCGGTCAGCATCCGCGTCACTGGCGACCCCTACCCCCTTCCTTCCGAGGTGCGGCACGCCCTGCTCCGCGTCACCCAAAGCGCCGTGGCCAACATCAAACTCCATGCACACGCGGAGCACGCCAGTGTGACCCTGGGGTACCTACCGGACGCGGTCACCTTGGACGTGTTCGACGACGGCCGCGGCTTTGATCCCGCAGCGGTACCTCCGCCGTCGGCACACGGAGGATACGGCCTGCGGGCCATGCGACAGCGTGTGGAACAGTTGGGCGGAGAATTGTCTGTGGAGAGCTCGCCAGGCGAAGGAACCATCATTGCGGCGCAGTTCCCGCTGACCCGGCTTGCTGATCCTGCAATTGTCCTGAAGGAGGCACGGTGAACACCATCTCCGTGCTCCTCGTGGACGACCACACCGTGGTCCGGAGCGGGCTCAAGGCGCTGTTGGGCACCCAAGGCGATATCGCCGTCGTCGGGGAAGCATCCTCCGGCGAGGAAGCGCTGGAAGCTGCGCACGAGCATACGCCCGCGGTTGTCCTCATGGACCTCGCGATGGGCGCTGGAATGGATGGCATCGAGGCCATCAAGCTGCTCAGGCAGTGGAACCCCAAGCAGGCCGTGATCGTATTTACCACCTACGACTCCGACGCCGACATCGTCCGCGCAGTGGATGCCGGGGCCATGGGCTATTTACTCAAGGACGCCGCACCGGAGGAGATCTTCGCAGCCGTGCGCGGCGCTGTGCAGGGGAAGAGCGTGATGAGTGCACCGGTGGCCTCACGTTTGTTCCAGCAATTGCGGAATCCTGACGAGATCCTCACTCCCCGCGAAGCCGAGTTGCTCAGCCTCCTCACAGAAGGACTCAGCAACCGCGATCTTGGAAAACGCCTGTTCATTTCCGAGGCAACAGTCAAAACCCACCTCGCCCACATCTACGCCAAACTGGGTGTGGAGACGCGGGCCGCAGCAATTGCCACAGCTATCCGGCGCGAGGGGATGCGGTAAAGGCACGCCGTTGGTTACGCTGACCGTATGTCGGACGCAGCGGATCGCAAAATGTTCAAAAACCCGGGAACTGCCTTGCTGGTCCGGGGAGCCCTTTCCATAGTTTTTGGCCTCTTGATCATTGTTTTACCGAGCGCTACTGCCTTGGTGGTAGTCGTCATGTTCGGCGTTTTCGCGATCATTGACGGCATTACCAGCGTGGCGCATTATTTCTACGACCCCGCCGGCCGTTCCCGCTGGACCATAGTGGGCGGCCTGATCTCCATCGCCGCCGGCATTGTGGCAATTGCCTTGCCTGGAATTACCGCAGCAGCAATCGGTGTCCTCATCGGGTTATGGGCCTTGGTCCTGGGTCTTTCCCAGATCATTCTGTCGCTGGCTGCCAGGAGCTTCATTCGACACTGGGGTATCTGGTTCGTCACGGGACTCGTCACTACGGTGTTCGGGGTTGTTGTCCTTTTCAACCCTGGGCTGGGCTTCCTGAGCCTGGTGTGGATGTTGGCCGGGTTCGCGATCCTGACAGGGTTGCTCCTCATCGCCTCTGGCATCGGGCTCCGCAAGCTGGCCAGTTCGCCGCCGCTGTTCGCGCGCTAGTCGTGCGCTGGTTCTGCGCTGGTTGTGAACCGCAAAAAGGGCAGCAGGGGATGCGCTCAGCGCCAAGTTCGGTAAGTTAGTGGCTGTGAAGATAGCAACCTGGAATGTGAACTCCCTCCGCGCCCGTGCCGACCGCGTAGAAGCCTGGCTTGAGCGCAGCGACTGCGATGTCCTGGCCATCCAGGAAACCAAGTGCAAGGACGAGAACTTCCCCTGGGAGCTGTTCGAGCGCATGGGTTACGAGGTTGCGCACTTTGGCGTGAACCAGTGGAACGGAGTTGCCATCGCTTCCCGAGTGGGCTTGGAGGACGTGCAGCGCACTTTCCTGGACCAGCCTTCGTTCGGCAAGGCAGGCAAGGATCCCGCGCAGGAAGCCCGCGCCATCGCAGCCACTTGCGGCGGCATCCGAATCTGGAGCCTCTACGTTCCCAACGGCCGCTCATTGGACGACGAACACATGCCGTACAAGATCAAGTGGCTTGACGTTCTGCAGGGCCACGCAGCCGAATGGGTGAAGTCCGACCCGACCGCCCGGATCGCGCTCATGGGTGACTGGAACATCGCCCCGTTCGACGACGACGTGTGGGACATCGAGCTCTTCCGCAACAACAACTACACCCACGTCAGCGAACCCGAGCGCGCCGCCTTCCACGCCTTCGAAACCGCAGGGTTCACCGACGTCGTCCGCCCTTACACGCCGGGCCCCGGCGTGTACACGTACTGGGACTACACTCAGCTGCGCTTCCCCAAGAAGGAAGGCATGCGCATCGACTTCTGCCTCGCCTCCCCGGCGCTGGCATCGCGCGTCACCGGAGCCTCCATCGACCGCGAAGAGCGCAAGGGCAAGGGTGCTTCGGACCACGCTCCCGTCATTGTGGAGCTCGCAGACTAAGTACCTCGCAAACCAAGTACAAGGTCACTAACGAAAGGAGCGGCTGACATGACTGGAAACCTGTATCGGGGCCAGGCAGGTCTGCCGTTCTCTTCTTCCCTGCGCATTTACGAGCCCCTGGAGGCGTTCCCTCCTGAACAGCAGCGCCAACTTGTTGCGGAGGGCAGCAAGAACGGATCCCGGGCCGCCGTCGAGAATGCGGAGCTCCAGGCCTCGCTGGGACGCATCACGCGCTCCGGCGGCGATCCTTTCCCCACGGGCCGCACGGACTTGGTCCGCATGACGCGCGTGCCCAGCGGGCGCCACGCCGCGGTGTCCGAGAAAGAAGATAACGACGCCGGACGGTTGCTTTACTGCCCCAGCCAACTAGTGATTCGGGCTGGCTTGGCGGCCAACGCGCTGATGGACGGAGTGCACAGTCCGCTGGCCGACCTCCTCATTCCGGTCTCGCAGCGCGACAAGCACCAGGCTAGGATCGATCGCATCAACGCCGGGGAGGCCGCCAAACGCGTGCATACCCGGGCCTCAACATGGGGAATCCCGTTCAGTTGGTTCTCGCTTTTCAACGAGTCCGACCGCAAGGACGTGGTGGAATCCGAGGGGCGCATCCTGACCGTCCGGGTATGGACGCCCCTGACTGAGGCCCTGGACCGGGCACGGTTCGCGGTGGCCCATTTGGCGCTGGCAGCACCGGATTTGGACATGTTGGATGACCTGACACAGCTCACGGAATGGCTGGAACTTTTCCATGTCCAGTCCATGGTGGAGCTGGATTATGGGGCCGTAGCTGACAAGGTGTACCCGGACGAATCCCCCATGGATGTTCGTTTGGGGATCGAGTGCCTCGCTGAAGGCGACATGACCGGAGCGGCCGCTGCCTACCGTCGGCTAGCCTCGCGGTGGATCCCCATCCGGCAGCTGGCGCGCGCTTCCTAGCTCCGGCTTTGGCGCTAGCTCGGCGGGGCCGTTGTTTCGCGCACGATCAGTTTGTGGGGGGCCACCTCTGAATGCACCGCTCCCGCGTTGCCGTCCAGCTCATCCAACAGCATCTTGGTGGCGAGCTCGGCCTGGTTGTCGGGACGCTGCCCTACCGTGGTGAGACCCACTGACGACGAGAAGTCGTGGTCGTCGATCCCGATGACCGAGAGGTCCTCCGGTACCCGGACCCCGTGGCGGGCGGCTTCGAACATGACACCCATCGCCATCTCGTCCGAGGAACAGAAAATGGCCGTTGGCTTGCGGCCGGGCTGACTCCAGAGGCGGGTGAAGGCCTGCTGACCGCTGGCTACCGTGAAATCCCCCCATTGGTCCCACTCCGGGCGGACTTCCAGGCCAGCGTCGGTCATGACTTCCTGGAAGGCACGGATACGCACTCGGGGGACGTCGAAGTTCAGGTCCGTTTCGTCGTCGCCATGGAGCAGCGCGATGTCCTTATGGCCCAGGTCCAGCAGATGCCGCACGGCGGTGGAAGCGGCGTCGTAATCATTGATGCCGATGTACGCACAGTCCTCAACGTGACCACCCACCACTACCAGCGGGATATCGATCTTATGGAGGTGTTCCAGCTCTTCCTCGGTCAACGACATACACAGCACCAGCAGGGCGTCGATTTGTTTGTAGACCATGGTGGAACTGAAGAGCCGCTCCCTGTTGCTGCCGTGGCCGCCCAGATTGAACAGCGAAAGGTTGTACTTGCGGGAATGCAACTCCCGGTCCGCCCCTTCGATGGCCTTGGAAAAGAACCAACGGCTGACGAAAGGGGCCAGCACGCCTATGGTGCGTGTTCGGCCCGTTGCGAGTCCCGAGGCCGACGATGACGCCACGTACCCTAGGGAACTGGCTACTTGGAGAATCTTTTCCCGGGTCGTGGGCGACACCCGGGGCAGTCCCCGGACCGCCCTGGAAACTGTCGCAGTGGAAACTCCGGCAGCAGCGGCAACGTCCTCGATACTGACGCCGGCATGGCCGCCGCGTTGGGACCTACCCGTTGTTTTTGACACAGGCTCCCCTCTCCGGCCGCCGTTGCTCCGCCTTCACCATAAATGTGGACTTGTGCTTTGCAGCCCTCGGTTACGCTGCGATGTAATGCGCTGCGCAACCGAGGGTGCAGTTCCTAACCCTTGAGGCCACCGGAAAGCAGGCCGCGCACGAAGTAGCGCTGCAATCCGAAGAACACCAGGAGCGGAATGATGATGGAGACGAATGCTGCTGCAGGGTTCAGGTAGTCCCTGGCACCACGCGTGCCGGAGATCTCCGCCAAACGCTGCGTGATGGGAGCAACGTCTGCCGTTCCACCGGAGAACACCAATGCCACCAGCAAGTCATTCCAGACCCAGAGGAACTGGAAGATGGCCAGGGAGGCGAGTGCAGGAACCGATAGCGGCAGGATAATCCGCCAGAAGATGGTGCTGTGCCCAGCGCCGTCCACCCTTGCTGCCTCGATGACTTCACCGGGAATTTCCGAGATGAAGTTGTGGAGCAGGAAGATGCCCAGCGGGAGGCCGAACATGGTGTGGGCAATCCACAGCTGCGCGTAGGAGCCTGCCGGGAGCTGCAGGGTCTGCGTGAAGAACTGCAGGAGCGGAATCAGCGCCATCTGGAGCGGAATGATCTGCAGGGCAAAGACGAAGATGAAGAGTGCGTCGCGGCCCTTGAACTTACCCCACGCGAAAACGTACGCGGCCATGGACGCCAGCACCAGCACAAAGATGGTGACCGGGATGACGATCGCGATGGAGTTGACGAAGTACTGCGAGAGGTTGGCGGACTGTGAACCTGCGGGAGTCAGGACATCCACATAGTTCTTGAACGTGAAGTCCCAGTCAATAAAGGCATTCCACCAGCCGTCGGAGCGGGGACCCACCTGCTTGGCTGCGGGACGGAACGAGGTGACAAAGAGGCCGAACGTCGGCACGGACCATACGACGGCGATGATGATCGCTGCCGCTGTTGCCCACTTGGAGGTGAGCTTCGTTTTGACCCGACGCATGATCGGCTGGGCGTCCTCCGTGGGGTCGGATCCAGGACGCTGCCGGGTGGCTTTCGAGGCCTCTTGCGGGGCTGGCGTGGCTGTCAATGGATCTCCCTTTGCTTGCGAAGGACTCGAGCGTTGTACACGACGATCGGCAGCACCATGAGGAACAGGACCAGGGCCAGAGCGGCACCACGTCCCGGCTCACCGGCGCGGAAGGCTTGCGTGTACATTTCGTTGGCGACCACGGACGTGTCGTAGTTGCCTGCCGTCATGGTTCGGACAATGTCGAAGACCTTCAGCGTGGCGATGGTGATGGTTGTCAAAACCACCACCAAGGCACCGCGGATACCTGGAATCGTGACGTTGCGGAACTGCTGCCAGGCGTTGGCTCCATCCAGGCGGGCCGCCTCGATGAGTTCCACGGGGACACCCTTGATGGCTGCAGAAAGGATCACCATGGCAAAGCCGGTCTGGATCCAGACCATGACGATGATCAGGAAGAACGTGTTTTCCGGGGCGTCCAAGAGGAACTGCTTAGGGTCCATGCCCAAGGCGTCCCGGAAGAAGTTGATGACACCGGTCTGCTCGATGTTTGGACCGCGGTAGTCATACACGAGCTTCCAAATGATGCCGGCGCCCACAAAGGAGATGGCCATCGGCATGAAGACGAGTGACTTCAGAACCCGCTCTCCACGGGCCTTGTCGATGAACACCGCATAGGCAAGGCCGAAGCTCGTGGACAGCAGCGGAACCAGGACCGTCCAAATCACGGTGTTCCGCAGCGTGGTCAGAGCCTCGGGCTGCGTGAACATCCATACGAAGTTATCAAAGCCGTTGGCGTTGCCGCCGGCGTCCGTGAAGGCCAGCATTGAGGTGCGGACGGCCGGATATACCAAGCCAACGAGCATCAGGATAGCCGCGGGGGCAAGGAAGCCCGCAACGGTTACCTTGTCCTTGACCGATTTGGGTGCCCTGTCCACCAGCAGCATGATGAGGCCGATAACCGCTGCGAATATCGCCAGGGCTATCACTACTTGTAGGAGTTTTTCTCCAATAAATTCCATACCCAACCTCCGGGGCGTGAGTGAATCACTAAGTTCCGGGAAAAGCGCTGCCTCCCCGGCTGGGAGTTCCAGTCAGGGGAGGCAGCACTTTGGGAGTTAGCTCTTAGGCCAGCTGGATTCGATGCTGTTGGCAACATCCTGCGAGGACGTGCCGTTGATCCACTGCACGATTCCCTTCCAGAACGAGTTGGAACCAACTGCACTCGGCATCAGGTCCGAGCCATCGAACCGGAAGACAGTCTCGGGGTCCTGAAGGATCTGGACCGTCAGCTTGTCGAGGTCCGACTGTGCGTTGTTGGGATCGAGGCCCTTGTTGGCACTGACTACGCCGCCAAGCTTGACGCGGTTGTTGGCGAAGTCGGCGCTGGCCAGGTAAGCCAGGAACGACTGAACTTCGGCGGTGTCCTTGTATGCGCCTACCATCTCGCCGCCACCGGTGACAGCCTTGCCCTTGCTTTCGTCAATCGGCGGGGTGATGAAGGCCCAGACGTCGCCGTCCTCAGCAACGTTGGTTCCTGCAGGCCAGTTGGCTGCCTGGAAGTTGGCCTGGTGGTGCATGGCGCAGGTTCCATCCAGAACGGGCTGGCCGGCCTGGGCGAAACCGGTGCTCAGGATAGTGCGAACGTCGCCGAAGCCACCGTTCACCATGTCCGGGTTGAGCAGGATGTCGCCGGCCTTGTTGAAGGAGTCAACGATCTTGGGGTCGTTGAAGGGGATCTGGTGAGCCACCCACTGGTCGTAGACCTCGGGTCCGTGGGCGCGCAGGACGACGTCCTCGATCCAGTCAGTGCCGGGCCAGCCGGTTGCCTCGCCGGATTCGAAACCGGCGCACCAAGGCTTCACGTTCGGGTCGTCAGCGGCGATCTTCTTGGACAGTTCGATCATTTCGTCCCAAGTCTTGGGAACTTCCCAGCCCTTGTCCTTGAAGGTCTTGGGCGCGTACCAAACAAAGCCCTTGACGTTCGCAAGCATCGGAGCGGCGTAGTACGTGCCGTCCACGGTGCCGTACTTCTTCCAGTCCGGGGACCAGTTCTTGTCCACGAGATCGGAGACGGTCTTCGGAGCGGGCTTCAAGTAACCTGCCCGTGCCTGGGTGGCAAGAAGGCCGGGCTGCGGGAAGATCGCCACATCAGGGGCGGTGCCGGACTGGGCACGGACACCGATCTGCGTTTCGAATTCCTTGCTGCCCTCGTACTTAATGGTGATACCCGTGCAGTCTTCGAACTGCTTCCAGGATTCTTCGAGGTTTGTGGCTTCGATATCGACGATCGTCGAGTAGACGGAGACGGTCTTGCCGTCATGCTTGCCATAGCTTTCGTAGGCGGAGCAATCATCCGAGCCGGCGGTGGATCCTCCACCGCCACCGTCTCCGCTACAGGCGGAAAGGGTAAGTGCCAGAACACCGGCGGCTGCGACCGGTAGCAGGTACTTGGTTTTCTTCATGCTAAAGACTCCTCGCTGAGTACAAAGATTCGGCGGCGCAATTGATGTGGTGACGCTCACACTAGCCATGATCCTTCGCCTAATGCAAGCGCTTACACATAACGTAACCGCATTGATACCAAGCAGCCTTCGCTTTCCTGCGCAGAGGCCTTTTTCGGGGTGGAACGCCAAGTGTCGGGAAGGCTCAATGCCGAACTCATCTCCACCCTGATTTGATTGCCTACTATTGCCTATGGAAAACTAGGAATCGTGGATGAACTTGAAGCACTGCAGACTATCGGCCGCCTGATCAAGGAAGAACGCTTGGCCCAAGGCCTGAGTCAGGTTCAGTTGGCCAAGCAGGCTGGTACTGCCATCAAGACAGTCCGAACACTGGAATCCGGGACCCGCAGGACGCAGGAGATCAACCAGCGCAAGCTTGAGCATGCCTTGGGCTGGAGGGCAGGATCCGTGTCAGAGGTCCTGAAAGGTAAGTCGAATTTCGCTCCGGACATGATCACCCCTGACGACATGCGCTCGGGTGACGAATCACGCCCAGGACCTCCCCGCGTCACCGTGCCCAGTGCTCCCGTTGCCCGGGCCTCGCACCTATCCGACGAAGAGCTCCTTGCCGAGCTCACCTACCGGATGATGCACCGGAACAGGGGCTGACCAGCCCTAGTTGACTGCCTTTCGCCGCACCATCTCATTGATCCAGTCCGGCGCGAACGGCGACGTGCAGTGAGGCGGCGTCGGGTAGTCCTTCAGCACTTCCAATCGCTCACCGATGCCCAGGGCCCTGGCCCGGTGTTCCGGAAACTCAATTCCTATCTGTGCCAGGCAGTGATTCATGGCCCACTGGAGGCGGTCCGGAGCGTCCTTCATGTCGGCCTCGATGACGTCAAGCAGTTGCACGAGGTTCAGCCCGTCGGGCTTCTTGACGACTCGTTCGGAGGTCAGTGCCCACCCGGCACTTGCCACCACGGGATCAGGATCGGAGAACCATGCCAGCCGCAGATCTTCGGAATGCGGGCTTTTCTTGACGACGTAGTTCACCAGCCAGTCCTGCACTTTGGGAGTCCGCGCTTCGCGCAGCATGCTATCCAACTCGGCCCGCTCAAAGGCCTTGGGACGGCAGATCAGGAGTGCCAGCAACCTGGCGGCTGTATCACCCGTGTCCCACAGCTCCCGCGAGAGATCCTGCTGGGTCTTTAGCCTCTTCGCGACGGCGCGCAGCTTGCTGAGGTTGACCCCATGGTCATCGCCATGCTTCTCATTCACCTCGCGGGCGCGGGGTTCTTCCAGTGCCGCCAGCTCCGCCAAGAGCCCGGCCACGTTGGTCTCGAGCAGAGATTTGTCAGGCACAGGCATTGAAGCCACTGTTGTTCCAGCCACTGGGGCCTCCTGTCCTTCGGGTATGGGATTCAGGCTACCCGCTACTGTGAGCGGGAGGGCAGCCCACGGCACTGCGATTCACCCCAGTGAAGGGCCCTCAGGATATGAGCGAGCCCCTGACGATGCTCACGCTGGAGTGGCCGGGATTTCCGTCCAGGGGTTCATCCGAAACGTCGACGATGGGGAAATCGGCCAAATTCAGGCCCGCCGGAAGAGGGAAGGTACCTGAGTCCGACTTCATGATTCCCAGACTGATCAGCCGTGTGAGGTCCCTGCCAATAAGCCAGACCTCTTGGTAACCCTGCGCTTCTTCTTTGCTCAGTTTCACTTCCAGGGTTCGCGTTCCATCCGAGGACTCAAGGACTGTCGCTGATCCTGTGGCAGTGTGCTGGGCAAGTGGCGACAACTCTGCTCGTGCCAACGGTGTTGCCGCCTGGTTGATGTTCCATAGGGTTGCACCCGCGATGACCAAGGCACCAGCTGCGGCGACCGCCAGCCAGGTCCCGCGGCGTTGCCACCCTTGGGGACGCTTCTTGCCTGAACGTATGTCCGCGGGTGGTGCTGGTAGCTGACCTGGTTCAGGCGGAGCGGTGGGGCCGGGCTTGCTGGTTTCAGTTCCTGTTGCAGAGCCCGTTGCGGAGCCCAAGGGGTCTTCCCGGATTGCGTCCGACAAACCCAGTTCCCGGTGAATACCACTCCATACGCCGGGTCCGGGCACCTCAAAGGTGCTGCTGTCCGGCGTAGTTTTCATGGCATCAACGGCGCGGCGCAATGCGGCGTACTCCGCCGAGCAGGCATCACAGCCGCTAAGGTGCTGTCGCCCCTCCTCATCGAGCCAGTCACCGTACAGCGCCAGGAGGCTCAACTCTTCCGGATCAATGTGCGGCATGGTCAACCTCCAGTCTGCTTCTTAGGTGGATCAAGCTACGACGAATGTGGCTCTTGACGGTACCAAGCGGTAGTTCAAGCCTGCGGGAAATCTGCTCGTGCGTCAGGTCTTCGTAGAACGCCAATTTCATGATGGCACCCTGCGGTTCACCAAGCCGGTCCAGTTCTCCGTCCAGGAGCAACCTGTCGGCCAGCACCTCGACAGCTTCCTCCGCTGGACCTCCCCCGCCAGTGTCCTGGACCTGGGCGACGGCAAGGACTCTACGAACTTCCCGGTTTGACTCAGAGTGGGCGTCCGCAATGACGTGGCGTGCAATGCCCACTATCCATGCCGGCAGCCCCGCGACCTCGGGTTTGAAGGTGTCCCGGGAACGCCACACCCGGATAAACACCTCTTGCGTGGCGTCGTCGGCCGCGGCACGGTCCCTCAAGGACCTCAAAGCGAGCGTGTGAACCAGCGGGGCAAACTGCCTGTAAGCAGCCACAAGTGCAGACTCATCCCCCGCCATGAATAAGGCGGTCAAAGCATCGTCCCACGCGGAAGAAACCTCGTTTGGGGATACCAAAGGAGACTCCTTCCCGGCGTCAGCGACGAGGACCACGGCCGGGTTGGGATGCTTATTCAAGGACCGCGGTGACAATCACATTGTCGCTGTAGTCCATTCGTTCGTCCAGCCATCTGCCGCCGCAGGTGACCACCTTGAGTTCGTGCGGTCCGGTCCGGCGGAACAGCGCGTCGCCGTCAAAGGCATCCTTGGCCATCAGCGTGACGGAAACAACGCGATAGTTGAGCGCTGGAGCACCCTCCCGTCCTACGGTTATCAAGGTTCCGGCCGGCAAGGATTTCAACTGGGAGAACGGTGCTTGGTCGGAAGTGGTGTCGATGTGTCCGGCCAGGACAGCTGTGCCTTCCGTGGCTCCGGGGGCGGATCCGAATCGATACCATCCGGCCTGGTAGAAGGTCTCCGGTATCTCCATAGCCCCACCGGGTGCCACCCCCACGGGGATAACGGCCATGTCAATTGACGTTCCGGCCACCTGGAGCGACACAGGAGGGGGAGCCGCCATGGGCTGCGTAGGAGTTGTGCCCTTCAGTGGGAATTCGGCAGGTGGTCGGGAAGGCTCCGCAGGGGGCAGCGACGGCTGAGTCTGCTGCCCGCTGGGGTTCGGGCCGCTTGCCTCATTGAAAGCACTACCGGCCGTCGACGGTGTCGCGGTTCCGCACGCCGTCAGAACGAGCACTGCCATCGCGGCGAGCGCCGCCATCCGGCGGCTTCGGCTTGGCTTACTTGGTGTCATAACGGTTGTTTCCTGGCGGTCTACGGCAGGAGGCTCCGGCTGCCGTGATTGATGCGGGGTCCTGGCCGTCATCATCGGACGACCAGGACCTGTTCCGCTCTGATGTCATGCTGTTGCTTTGGCCTTAAGGCTTCCTTGCGGCGGAAGTACGAACCTTTCCTAGCCCGACGACGATCAGCAGCAACGTTGCCGCCGCGAGTCCGCCGCCCAGAACCATCTGCCCTGTCGGGACACCGCCCGATGAGCCGTCCAAGGCGCCAGGTACCGATCCGGGAGCCGAATGCAGCCCTTCAATGGTCTGCACCGCTAGTTGAAGGTTCTTGTCAGCAAGGCTTCCCCACGCATAGACGATGGTGTGAGTGCCTTCGGCCACCGTCACATCGGCCGGGCCAATGACAGGTGCTGTCGTACCTGTTGCGGCCACAGCGGCTGAAATCGTACCCGGGTCAAGGGTGAGCGTTTGCTCATTGGGGTTGGCCAGGTTGGTCACCACGGCAGTGCCGCCGGCAAGCACATCCACAGCTGGCGCCGCGGCCGTGTGCCGGACCGTCAGCTTGCCCTTGCCGGCATCGATGCGCGAGACGTCGTTCGTGAAGAAGTTCGCGGTTGGCTTCCCGGCCGCATCGAGGTTGGCGACGGCGGTGTAGTTGCCGTTCGCTGCCAAGGTCACGGTCACTGGCCCGATAACAGGGGCGGAGGCATCGGCTGCGTCCGAGGCGGTAATGGCCAGATCGTAGGCACCGGGCGGAAGTGCCAACGGCCCGGCCAGAGTGCCGGGAGTGAAGTCGTCCAGGGTTCGTGCTCCATTGACCCAGACGTCAACGGTCAACCCGGGAACACCGTGCAGGACAGACAGGTGCGCGTCACCCTCCGCCGCCTGCGCGGGGACAGCCAAGACGATTGCTGCTGCCAGTGCTGCGGCGCTGGCTCCTGCTCCTGCCGTAAGTATTCTGCTGCGCATATCCTTCTCCTCAATCGGCCCGACGTGCGGGGATTTTGCTGATACCCCTACTACCGACGAAAGGCAGGCTATGGATGCGGAAGCGCTGTATTTTTTGGGATGTTTCTCAGCGGACCCTTTCGGCCTTGGTGAACCTGGACCGGGCACCGGAAACCATATGCACCAGCACAGGGGTCTTTTGTCCGATCACGAGGTCCAACGCTTCAACAAGCTGCGACACTTCAGCTGCAAGGATATGGGGCGCCACTCCTTGCCTGGGTTGGATGCGAATACGCAGGCCCGGTTTGCCCTTTACCTCCAATGTCGCCACGGATGCACCAGCGAGGTCGGTCCGTTCAGACAAGGCTGCCCGTAGCGCCTGTTCCGCTACGCCACCACCGATCCGGACTTCACCGTCCACGTCGCTGTCGTCGTCGCTGGCCACCAGCAAGTTGGCCCTGCCTTTGCCCTGCTGTGACAGCCAAGCGATCATCGCAATGATGATCGCCACGAGGATCAGGCCTGCCACAATCCACAACCAGCTTTCTTCGCGTCCGGGGAGGTGCGTCTGCCGGAAAGCATTTTCGGCGCCTGCCCACACGGAAGCCGACCAACCATGCCACCAAGTAGCCACTGCCGGCACAGTAGCCAGCAGCAGGAGAAGCAGCCCGATGGCCAGCAGTTTCACACCGATGATGAAGAGCAGTACGCGGTTGAGGGCCCGCGGTGTTCCGTTCACGCTCCGATCACCCCCGACGACGCCAGGTTGACCCTGACAGCAGGCATCGGCACGGGCGACATTTCTTCAAGTTCAGCCTGCACGGCAGTCAGCACTGCTTCTTCGCTGACCCGGCTGCCCGAAGTTGGCCGCACATTCACCACAACCAACTGTCGCGAGACAACTACCATGACTTGTTCCTGGGTAACGTTCGCGGCAGTTCGTGCACGACGTGCCAACGCAGAGGCCAAGACTTCGTCATCAACCACGACGGCGGTCCGTGGGTCCCGGAGCAAGTGACGGGCGCGTCGGCCCGGCAGAACAGCGTGGAGGAGGAAGAAGAGGCCGACCATGGCAATGACCGCACCACTCGCACCGAGCAGCAGGGGTGAGATGCCTTCCGGAAGTGCGATGATGCGCTCTGCCGCGGTGGTGGGGTCGATCAGCCAGGGTGGCTGCCCAATGGCGCGGACACCTGCTTCGAGGAGTGCGTAGACGCACAGAACAATGACCAGGACGGCTGCAATAACGGACGCTCCAGCACGGGACGAATGCGTCTCACGGCGCAGGATCCGGCTCATCCCGGGGTCTTCCCCGGCCACCGGGCTGGCTCCCGCGTTCGGGTCCGTTGATTTCACTTGTTGTGTTTCCTGATCCTGGGTCACTGGACGCGGCCTCCCTCAGTGACGTGCGCTCCACTGATCCTGATATCCACCCTGCTGAGTTGGGAGCCGCTGAGCCGCGTGACGGTTTCAAGAACGAAAGCCTTGGCCGCCACGGCACGGTCCCAAATGGACCCACCAAATCCCTGGACACGCTGCGGATCACGCAACACCTCGGTCAAAGCCGGGACGCTGATAGGTGCCACGATGGACAAAGCCAGCAGGCCGTCGTCGTCCGCCCAATCAGCTCGGATGTCGTGGGCCTCAACGCCGAGCGCCTCCGCTGCAGCGGCCCGAGCCAACGATGTCAATGCCTGGGTACTGATCCGGTTATGGCCGGCCAGGCTGGTGGTGTACTCCACAGCCTCAGCCACGCTCATGACGAAGAGCGCCGGCCCGTAATGGCGTCCAGCACACTGCGGAGATCCAGCTTGCCCTCAGCCGCGCGACCAAACAGCGCGCCGATGCCCATGAACAGCAGGGAGATCAGGAAGCCCCATAGCCCGAACGAGAAGGACATGAAAGCCACGAAAGCGCCGATAGCGATTCCCACCACGGTCATGCTCATTGGAGAACCTCCCTTTCCACTACCACTGTCTTGCTTCCCGCGGGTTTGGCCGGCGGTGCAATGAAGACATCAGTGATCTCGATATTGACCTCAATCACCTGAAGGCCAACCAGTTCCTCCACAGCCCGGTAGACCGCCGCCCGGACCTGGTTGGCGATGCCATGCAAAGGGTGACCGTAGAGTGCAACCAACGTAATGTCCACGGCCACTTGGGTCTCCCCCACCTCGGCGCGGACGCCTGCTGCGTGGTCCGAGCTTCCGACGGCGTCGCGAATGGCCCCCAGCGCGCGGGACGGAGCCGAGCCCAAGGAGTAGACGCCGGGCACTGTGCGGGCAGCGATGCCCGCAACTTTGGCGACGGCCGCCTCGGAAATGATGGTGCGTCCGGTACCAAGGATTTCGCCCCCCGGCACGGGATCAAGCTGCACGTTCTGGTCTTCCACGGAGCACTCCCCTTCTCTTGAGTACCACCCTAGCGTCTAGCTCCGACGCTTTGGGAGAAGCGTCGGAGAGAAGGGAACGTGCCTGATCGCGGCTACTTGCAGTTCTTCTCGGTCCAGTCCTGGATGGGCTTCATCAGTTCTTCAAACTGCCCGTCGCCATATTTGCTGAAGTCCGAGCCCGCAGCCTCCGTGAAGGCCCGAAGTTTCTCGAACGCCGGCTTCAGTTCTTCCGGCACTTTGCCCTCCATTTGGGACAACTCCTGTTTAGCCTTCTCGATGTCCTCGGGCTTGCCTCCAGCCATTGCCGCCAGCGGAAGGATGGTGACGCTCAGCATCGTCGCGCTTACCGAAAGACAGGCCTCGGACATGGATCCGAACTCACCATAGACACCACCGGTTGCCGCAGTTGCGTTGGGGTCGGCGCTGGCGTCGGGATTCGCGCTGGCGCCCAGATCCGCGGCTGGCGCCTCCGACGACGCCGCCGCACTGGGCGTGGACTGAGCAACAGGCATCGGGAAAGAGCAGGCGTTGAGTGTCAGCATGACAATCAACAGGGCAGCCGATAGCAGGCGCCCGGACGTGGACAGGCGTGGACGTTCGATCGTGACCATGGTTCCCCCAATAAGATGCGTGCGATGACAAGCCGGCGAGGCAAGAATACGCCGGGGAACATTCGGAGACCATAGGCGGGTTATCCACAAGCCCGAATTCCTGACTGGGACGCGATTGTTCGCCCCACCTAGACTGGCCGACACACCACCAAAACAGCTGCTGGGGAGCCTGTCATGCCACGCCACTCGTTCATGTCTTTGTCTTTTGTTCGCGCCCGCCCAGCGGTTTTGGTTCTCGCTCTTGCAATGCTCTTGAGCGCCTGCCAGGGCGGCACAACACCCAGCAGCCCAGCCTCCCAAACAGGCACGACGACGGCGCCGCCCACCTCGAGCACTTCGCCCATCGTTATGCCGTCAGGGAGCACAGCAACTCCGCCGACGGCCGGGGTCTACAAGCCAGCAGATGCACAGGGGAAAGCGCAGAACGTGCCCGTTCCCGTGATGCCCGACCTGGCTAAGGAGAACTCAAAGGCGGGGCTGGAGGCGTTCATACGGTATTGGTACGCGCAGCTGTCCTATGTGGGAGAGACGGGTGACATGTCGTCCTGGCTACCACTGATTTCCCAGGATTGCCGGCTTTGTCTTCGTCTCCAGGAGTCCGGCGAAGATGGGTATGTGGATGGACGGTGGCTGGTCGGCGGCAAGATTTCAGTGCCGGCCATTGAGATGCAATGGTCTCCCGGCATCCTGCAGACGGCTAAGGTGCAGGTCATTCAGGGTCAAATCGACTACTACAACGCGGACGGAAGCGTCGGGCGACCGAGATCGGAAGCATCAAATGATGCTTTTGCCTTCTTCGCTAGGTTCGTCGAAGGCGCCTGGACGGTGGTAGACCTTGGCGTCATCGAGTAGGACCTCCGTGGTCATCCGCGTAGCCATCGGGATGGCATTTTGGCTTATAGCGTTCTGCGCTCTGGCATTACCTTCCGCGAAGGCTGATGACGCGTGGGCTGCAAACAATGCGGGCGATGAAGGAATTGATATTGGTGCCCGGTTCAAGATTGATCCCGCGACCGGACAGTTGGCACCTAGTCTCGGTGGAACATCAAACTCTCCTGCCGTCGACGATCCGAATCAGTACTTGGCCGATACCCACTGCCGCGCCGACGGACCCGACACTAAGGACCCGGGCTGCGACGCTCTCAGCTGCCCGGCCACCAATCCCGCAGGCGAAGAAGGCACACCGGTCATCTGGAAGGAAGCGCCAAAGGCGATCGCCAACCCCGGTTGGACGGATTGGATCCCTGTCAGCGGCCCCACCTGCCTCTACGACCCCGAGCCCGAAAACGTCCTGGCCAACATCGCGGCCAGGATCCTGAACGACTTCCGCCAACTCCCCGTCAACCCGGGAAGCCTCGAAGCCCAGCCCTTCCCCCACACCCTCAAAGGCGGACCCACCAACTTCTACGCCACCACCGGCGAACAAGGCTTCGACGTCACCATCCTCGGCCAAGCAGTACACCTGATAGCCACACCCGCCAACTACACCTACACCTTCGGCGACGGCAGCGCCCTCGGACCCACACCCGCCGCCGGCTACCCCATCCCCGAAGCCGAATGGCTCAACAACGAGACACGCACCAGCCACACCTACACAGACACCGGCAACTACCAAGCCAGCCTCACCACAAGCTTCACCGGCACCTACTCCGTCAACAACGGACCCCCACTACCCATCAACGGAACCCTGGACATCACCACACCCG
>NZ_AKKK01000022.1 GCF_000281065.1 Arthrobacter sp. M2012083 | reverse complement strand
ACCCCCGCCGTCGTGCATGCGGCTGACGCCAAGCCCGACGACGGTACTGGCTCGGCACCCGCTGCCCCTGCCGCTACTTCCGCTGCCGCACCTACGCCGTCCGGTGCCGGCGCTTCTCCCGCCACGCCTTCCTCTGAGAGCGCAGAGCCTGCTGGAGAGCCGGGCGCGAAGGACGCCCCGGTGACGGCCTCTGGCTCGACGTCCGAGCCAGCCACCACCCAGCATGCGGCTCAGCCAGCCACCACCCAGCCAGCGGCGCAGCAGCCGTGGGCTGCAACCATGGCCACGCCCATAGTCTCCGGTGACACGCGCAGGGTCAGCGACTCGATTGGCGCCACCGTGGATCCGGCCAGCCGTCCGGAGGAATCGGATTCGCCACAGTACGAGGCCTTCTGGTTCGCCGTCGCCCAGCCCCGGACAGCGTACGAGGAACACACCGGCGCTCCCGCTTTCACCATCGAACCCGGTGGATGGGTCCTGGCTCTGGAGGACCGCGGACACGAATTCCTGGTCCAGGACACCGACGGCAAGGTTGGGGTTCTTCGGGAGCTCAGCAACATCGAACGCGGCTAAGCAGGGACACCGTGGCCATCGCTGAAGCTGGTTCGCTGCTCGCGCTCAAACGCCGGGCACGCAAGATCAACAGGGTTCTCGCTGACAAGTATCCCTACGCACATGCGGAGTTGGACTTCAGGAATCCCTTTGAGCTGGTGGTGGCCACGGTCCTCTCGGCCCAAACCACAGATGTGGCGGTCAACCAGGTCACCAAGGTCCTGTTTGCCCGCTACCCGGATGCCCGCGCCATGGCTGAGGCCGATCCCCTTGAGCTGGAGACAATTCTTCAGCCCACGGGCTTCTTCAGGGCCAAAGCGAGGAACGTCCTGGCACTCAGCACACGGCTTGTGGATGAGTACGACGGCGTGGTCCCGGGACGTCTTGAAGACCTTGTGACGCTCCCGGGCGTTGGGCGCAAGACCGCGAACGTGGTTTTGGGTAACGCGTTCGGTATTCCCGGGATTACGGTGGATACGCACTTCGGCCGGCTGGCACGTCGGTTCGGGTGGACGGCCTCCGACGATCCGGTGAAGATCGAGTTCGACGTCGCCGAGCTGTTCGAACCCCGGGACTGGACCATGCTCTCGCATCGAGTGGTGTTCCACGGGCGCAGGGTTTGCCATTCCAGGAAGCCGGCCTGTGGGGCTTGCCCGGTCGCGAGCCTCTGCCCGAGCTACGGCGAGGGCGAAACGGACCCCGTTAAGGCAGCCAAGCTGCTGAAGTATGAGCTTGCGCCGGGCAACGAAGAGTTGCTGGAGAAGCTCCTGGCCGAGACGCACAGGGCCGCGGAAATCCGCATGGAATCGCAAAGGAGGCCCGGGTGACCGCGTTTGAGGAACTGTCCGCGCTGGTCACCCGCTTTGAAGACGGCCAGCAACAGCACTCGGCCCTCTGGGAGAAACTTCCCGTCACCCCCGAAACCAACCGGGCCGCGGCAGTCTTGATGCTTTTCGGCGTGCTGGATAACATTCCTGCCGAATCGGGACGGCCTATCGCGCCGGCGGACCTCGATGTCCTCTTGCTGGAACGGGCGCATACCCTTGATGACCACCCGGGCCAAGTGGCGTTCCCGGGCGGCAGCGTGGACCCGGGAGACGAGTCGGTAGTGGCCGCAGCCCTTCGGGAAGCCGTGGAGGAAACCGGCCTGGACGCAGGTGGCGTCCGCGTTCTCGGAGTCATCCCTGAACTTGGCCTCATTCGTAGCAACTTCCGGGTGACGCCCGTTCTGGCGTGGTGGGATTCGCCATCGCCCATTCGGGTGGTGGACTACGCCGAGTCTGCCCAGGTCTTCAGGGTGCCGGTGCGTGACCTCCTGGACCCGGTTAACCGCGTCACGGCCACCATTTCCCGGTTCGGCCGCACGTACACCAGCCCTGGTTTCACCGTAAATGGAGTGCTGGTTTGGGGTTTCACCGGGATGGTCCTCAGTGGCCTCTTTGATGAACTGGGCTGGACCGTTCCCTGGGATAAAGGCAAGCTGCACGACATCGACCTCTAACGGGACCCTTGCCTGACTGGTCCTATGCCCTCGTGCCGGTTTAGGCAGCCTTGCGGGCCGTCGTCGATCGGTCCACGATCAGTCCTGTTGCGGCGTTTTCCCGCACGGCGTTGATGCCGGCAACTACCCCCTCGAGATGCGTGAACGTTGGTGATACGGCCACGACGGTTCCGTCGGCCGCAGTCAGGCGGAACCGGTAACCGTCGTTGTTGTCCTTGAGAATTTCAAACCTGCCAGCCATCGATTGCTTCCCCCTTTTGATGCTTCCTTGCACGCAGATGTGGACCAGCAAAACTATCCACACAGTGAAAGTATCCAGAACCGGGGACGAACTAAAGTTACTTCGCAGTACCCGTCATCGGCCGTGTCATCCCGGCTCATATGGCGAGATGTGACTGGATAGTCCCGGGGCTTCCGGCTATGGTCCGGCTACTTCGCTTTGTCGTACGAATCGACCACGGCAACACTCACCGGAAATTCCACAGGGATCCGCCCGAACATCAGTTCTTTTGCCGCTACGGCCGCTTCTTCGATGGCCCGGATACAGGCGTCCACGGAGCCGTCGGGTGCGTGAACCATCACTTCATCGTGCAGGAAGAAGACGAGTTCCCCGATAGGTGAGCCTTCCGCGCGTGAAGCCCGCAGCCGCCGTCGTAATTCCGCAAGCCAGCAGGCCGCCCATTCAGCAGCCGAGCCCTGGACCACGAAGTTGCGGGTGAAACGGCCCCTGGACCGGGCCAGGTTGTCAGCGCGGCGTTGTTCTTCAGCGGTGCTGGACTGCTGGCTGCGCAGCCAACCGGCCGACGGCGGTGGGCTGCTCCTGCCCAACCGGGTGGTGACGGTCCTGCCCGCTTCGCCCTCACGAGCCGCCTGCTCCACGAATCCGACGGCGCGTGGATAGGTTCGCGTGAGCTGTGGCATGAGCCTGCCCGACTCGCCAGTGGTGGCACCGTAGATGGCTCCCAACAGCGCAATCTTTGCTTTGGCACGGTCACCACCAAAGCCTTGGGCTGCGATGCCCGCGTAGAGGTCCTTGTCGCGGGCCGCCTCGGCCATTTTTGTGTCTTGCGCCAGTGCCACGAGCACTCTCGGCTCCAGTTGCGAGGCGTCGGCGACGATGAGTTTGTGGCCCGGGTCCGCATGGACCGCTGCCCGGATGTTGCGCGGAATCTGGAGCGCACCGCCACCGCGTGAAGCCCAGCGGCCGGACACCACACCGCCCACTACGTACTCCGGGTGGAACCGGCCGTCACGCACCCAGGCGTCCAGCCAGGACCAGCCGTTGGCAGTGTGCAGGCGTGAAAGTTTCTTGTAGGCGAGCAGGGGTTGGATGGCAGGGTGCTTCGATTCCTGGAGCTCCCATTGACGGGTGCTTTTCACCTCGATTCCGTTCCGGTGCAAGGCGCGCATGAGGTCCTGCGGGGAGTCCGGATTGAGGCTGGGGGAGTTGAGGATATTCCGGAGCTCGGCGCAGAGAGCCTCGAGTGCCGGAGGTCGGTGCCCAAGCGGCGGCCTGGGCCCCAGGACATCTGCAAGGATCTGTTGATGCAGCTCTTCCCGCCAAGGGACGCCGGCGTGCTGCATCTCGATGGCGATTATGGCGCACGCCGACTCCGCGGCCAGCAGCAACTGCAGGCGTTGTTTCTGCTGCTGGTCCGTAGGGACCTGAGAGATGGCGTGCTGCTGGGCCGCGAACTCCTCCCTGAGTTCAGCCAGCCCCACTTTGGGGTTGGACGGCGACAAGTCGTCGAAGAGCGCGCCTTGGTCCACGGGCGGTGGCGGCGGCTGCAGAGCCCGTGGGGGTGTTGAGTCGTCGTCCTGCGTGAGCTTGACCGCATGCATGGCGTAGTCCGTATGTGCCGTGAATTCGGAGTGGGCCAGAATGGCTCCGCAGAGCGCCAAATCGTGGCAACGCTCCAGTTCCATGCCATGGGTCAGCAGTTCCGGATACCAATCCTGGGCTCGATGCCATACCCAGCGGGGCCGTTGTGTTTCAAATTCACGCACGACGCCGGGCAACTCACCACGGGTGACCACACGCGCGTCGGCAGTTGCCTTTCCGGTGGGGGAGATCCTTTGTATGGCTGCGCCTTCCTGGTGGGCGGCGAGCAGCAAATACATGCTGTCCATTCTGCCCTGCGCGGAGGGGTGCTGTGGTGGTGAGCGACTGTTCCTCCACAGTTGCGGCCGTTCCAGGTTGTGCACATAAGGGCACGAAGACCTTTTTAGCCCCTGCCGATTCAATCAGTGTGGATGCCATGAGCAAGCGAATTCGTCGACACAGGGACGCCAGCAAGCATCACAGGCAAAGCAGCACCCAGGCAGCGCAGGGGGATGCGGACGGATCCTGGGTGCCCCGCGATGCCGTCGGGATACTGCTTGTTTCCGGCGACCCTTACCTTCAGGAAGAGGCCAAGCGGATAGTCGCAGCGGCAGGTGGAAGCCTGAGGACCGCCGTTAACGTGACGGAGGCCGTCCATGGGTGGGACAACGCCGACGTCGTTTTGGTGGGCAGTGATATCCGCGAACTGCCGCCGCGGCGAAGAGCCCCCACAGTGTTGCTCGGTAAAGCCTCTGAAGGTGACGGGCTATGGCGTTTGGCTGCTGCGTTGGGAGCCGAACGGGTAGCCGTCCTTCCCGAGGCTGCTGCCTGGCTGGCTAGGCACCTCAGCATGTCGGGCTCTCCGGATCCGGGGGGCACGGTCATGGGAATCATCGGTGGCAGTGGCGGGGCGGGAGCTACGACCACCGCGATCTGGCTGGCGCAAGCGGCGGCAGGGCATGGCGTCAGCACGTTGCTCATCGACGGTGACCGCTGGGGTGGAGGCCTTGAACTGGCGGTGACAGCTGATGAGATTCCGGGCCTGCGGTGGCCCGACTTCACCGAAACCCGTGGCAGCATCGATCCCTCGCAGTTCCGGGACTCCCTGCCCGTGGCCGGCGGGTTCGCCTATCTGTCATGGCCCGGGACCCGGGAACCGGTCCATAGTCCCGCGGCCGATGCCGTAGCTGCCGTGGTTGACGCCGCACGCCGAAGCTTCGAACTCGTCGTGGTGGACATCGGGCGCAGCCGGGAAGGACTGGCAACTCTCGCGTGGGACTGCGACAGGGTCTTGCTGTTGAGCAAGGCCCATCTCAAATGCGCGGTGGCGGCCGCACGTGTCCTCGACGAGCTACCACCCGTCGACGTCGGACTCCTGGTACGCGGCTCCGGCGCTATGGCTGTGGACGCTCCGCTGATCTCCGAGTCTTTGGGATTGCCTCTTTTGGGCATCCTTCCCGAGATGCGGGGTGTGGCGGCAGGCACCGAAGATGGACGATTGCTGGAATTTGGACGCCGAAAACCGATCAGCCGTTTTGCCGGCTCTGTGCTGGAGCTGCACTCTGTGCCGGAGTTGAACGGCGCCATCCAATGAGCCGCTTCGCCGAGGAAACCCGACGTCAGCAGGGCCGCAGGCTGGACGCCGTCCTTCTTGAGACGGTGCGGGAATCAGTGCTCGCAGGGAACGGACCCGTCACCCCGTCTACGGTTGCAGCAGCTGTGCAGGCAAGCGGCAGATTGCTGGGTACAGCCGGCGCGTTGGAAGCTGCGGAATCCATCAATGCGGAACTGAACGGGTTGGGACCCCTCCAACACCTTGCCCAGGATCCGGCCGTCACTGACATCTTCGTCAACGGACCCGATTCTGTCTGGTTTGACCGCGGGAACGGTCTGGAACGTTCAGGGGTTCGTTTCGACAGTGAGCAACAGATCAGGTCACTGGCCACGCGCTTGGTTTCAGCCGGAGGGAGGCGACTGGATGACGGCTCCCCCTGTGTGGATGTCCGGCTCAAGGGCGGCTACCGGGTGCATGCAGTCCTCGCACCGATATCAACGGCAGGCACCCTGCTGTCCATCCGCATCCGCCGGGAAGAGGTGTTCACTCTGACCGAGTTGAGGGAGAGTGGCATGTTCTCTGCGCACGTCGAGTCGGTTCTGCGTGCCGTCATGGCGCACAAACTGAGTTTCCTTATCAGCGGTGCAACGGGCTCAGGAAAGACAACGCTCCTCTCCACGATGCTTGGGTTGAGCCATCCGGCGGAGCGATTGGTGCTCATCGAGGACGCCGCCGAGCTCAACCCCGTCCATCCACACGTCGTGACGCTCGAGTCGCGCCATGGAAACCTTGAAGGTGGAGGGGCCTTGGACCTCGGAGAACTGGTCCGCCAAGCATTACGCATGCGGCCGGACAGGCTGATTGTAGGAGAATGCCGAGGCGCCGAAGTCCGAGAATTGCTGACCGCACTCAACACCGGCCACACCGGTGGCGGTGGCACGATTCACGCCAACACCGCCGAAGCTGTGCCAGCACGATTGGTGGCGCTCGGCGCCTTGGCAGGTTTGAACGCCGAGGCCGTCCGGCTGCAGGTCTCCAGTGCCTTGGACGTCGTGATTCACGTAGACAGATCCTCGTCGGGGCGGAAGGTGGCATCCATTGGCGTAGTGGCCGATACACGGGCGGGCCAGAAAGTGGTGGCGGCACTCATCTGGAGCCGGACAGGAATGACATACGGACCAGCATGGCCAGGACTCGCCGCCCGGCTCTCCCTGGCGCCCCTTGAAGCGAACGATGACTCGCGACCAGATGATTTGTTGCCACAAGCCGGGGACGGCCCATGATCGGTGCGTTCGTCCTCGTTGTGGCACTGGCGGCATGGCTGCAGCTCACGGGCAATGGTGTCGGCAGCCGACGAATTCGGACGAGCCTGGGGGAGCCGGCAGGCCGGAATGGGAGTACCAAGGCGCGTGCGGGGGTGTGGCGCGGCCGCTGGCGACGACGAAAATGGACTGAGCCTTTGCCGCTTGTGGTGCTGGTGCAACAGCTCGCAGCCCTCCTGCGCGGCGGGCGGGGAACGTCCAAGTTGTGGGAAGAGCTATGGATTATCCACGCGTCACGGCAAATCACGGCCGGTGGCACGGCCGCAGCGGAGCAGAAGGGTAACGCCGGGCTGTCGAACGAGTCGCTAAAAGTACTGGCAGCGGCACGGGCAGCGTCAGCCGTAGGAAATTCTCCTGCTGAAGCCATCCGTGGCACGGCAACCAAGGCGTATCTGCGACGCGGCAGTTCCGAACGACGAGTATGGATGGAGCTGGCAGCATGCCTGGACATCGCCGAAACCAGCGGCTGCCCCCTAGCCGGCCTCCTCACCCGGTTCGCAGCCCAACTGGAAGCCGAGGAAGACTCCGAAGCCGCCCGCCAGACGGCCCTCGCTGGGCCTAAGGCTACCGTTCGACTGCTGTCGTGGCTCCCGGTGTTCGGGCTCGGCATGGGGATGGCGTTGGGCGTGGATCCGTTGGGCATTTTGCTGAACAACTTCCTGGGTGTTGCCACGTTCGCGGCTGGACTCGTCCTAACGGTGGCTGGCCGGGTGTGGTCCTCACGGCTGGTCGCGTCCGCGGCCGAAGGCCGCTGATGCCCGGAGCTCCGGTGTTAGTGATGATCTCCGTCATGGCGCTCGCCGCCTTCATCAGCTTCGCGGCACCCACACGGCTGAGGACGCGGCTACGTCCTCGGGGCACGGAGCCTGAAGCGCCGAAGGGGTCATTGATGGCAGTCCATGGTGACCCGGCAGCGGACGGGCTCCGCGATACTGCAATGATGCTGGAGCTGGTGGCCTCAATGCTCGACGCCGGAGCTGGAATAGGGCGGGCACTGGAACTTATCGCAAAGTGTGCTTCACCGGCAATCAGGCAATCACTCCGGCCAGTTGTTGCCGCACTTGCACTTGGTGCCGACTGGGAGACCGCGTGGCGGACCCCCACCAGGCATGCGGCTGAAGTAGTCCGGCTCAAGGACGCACTGGCTTTCGCAGCCCTGACGGGTGCGCCATCTGCTTCCATCCTCTATGCACAGGCCGCGAGGGAACGGCGCGAGCAGTTCCGGGCCGCAGAGAAACGGGCAGCTGCCTTGGGCGTAAAACTCGTGGTTCCGCTGGGTCTCTGCTCGTTGCCTGCCTTTATCTGCCTCGGAATCGTCCCCGTCCTGATCGCCATGCTTCCCTCAGGATGAATGGCGAGGCAAGGCCTGTTCGAGGAGGAACTCCGACCTTTCCTCCACATCCAGCGGGTCAGGAGTGGTTATCCACTTGCAGGAATCAACTTCTTCCGGGTTACTCCACGCCACGGAAGAGTCGATTCTGTCGGCAGACCCGCTGGCACTTCTTGAAAGGAACCCACCGTGAAAATACTGTCCACTACGCTTCCTGACACCCTCACTGATACACCTCGGGATCGACCGGCTCCTGTTGAAGACCCGAAGGCTCCTTCCGGAGAACCGGAGACAACCCAGCAGTATGAGCTCTCCGAGTACGAGCTTGAACACAACGACCTTGAGCGATTCGATCTCGAGGACGACCTTGAACGATTCGATCTCGAGGACGAACTCGGGCAGTTCGGATTGGGGTTCGACGATCTTGAAGAGTTCGAGGACACGCAACTTGCTGACGATGGCTTCTGGGCCAGGACAAGGCTGATGGGTTCGGAAGTGGGCATGGCCACCGCCGAGTACGCCATAGCCACCCTCGCTGCTGTTGGGCTCGCGGGTCTCCTTGTGGTCATCCTTCGGAGCGAGGAGGTCCGCGGCTTCCTGCTCAACCTGATCCGTACGGCGTTGTCCTTGCCATGACGGATGTACTGCCTGCCCGCGGGAGAGTGTCTCGGAAAGAGGCGGAACGGGGCGCTGTCACTGCGGAGTTCGCCGTCGCCCTGCCGGCCGTGGTGTTGCTCCTGGCATTACTGCTGGCAGGGGGCGCCGCTGGTATCACCCAATTACGGCTGGAGGAAGCAGCCAGGGCAGGGGCTCGCGCATCGGCCCGGGGTGAGACCTCAGGCTCGGTGGAAGGGGTCGTCAAGCGACTTGCCGGGGACGGCGTTAGCGCGATGCTGACCGACGACGGCGAGTGGTTGACCGTGACAGCTTCGTCGCCAGTAGGCGGGGCATTAGGCTCGCTCGTTCCTTGGACGCTGAAAGCCTCTGCGTCAGCGCGGGCAGAAGCGGGCACCCCGTGAAGAATGTCTTCGTGAAAGCCCAGCGTGAGCGCGGGGCCGGCACCGTGCTCACCCTGGGACTTGGGGCCGTGGTCATAACGATGCTTCTTGGGCTGCTTTTCCTCGCGCAGGCCGGGGTAATGGCATCCCGGGCTGCATCGGCAGCTGACCTGGCGGCTCTTGCAGCGGCAGATACTGCCCGGGGTCTTGCTTCCGGGGAACCTTGTGCCGTCGCAGCAGACGTGGCCGCAAAGCACGATGCGAAGCTCACGTCTTGCACGGTAGCCGGCGGGAACGTGGTGGAGGTCGGCACTGAGCTCGCACGTCCCTTCCGGTGGGGCGTTGCCACTGGCCGCGCACGGGCGGGACCACCTCCGTAGGTGACACAAAGAGGGCCGCTTCCTGCAGGACGGGCCTGATGGCGGTGCTGTTTGGCTTGCGCCGTGGTGGTTAGCTGGCGCCCTTGTCTAGCTGGCGTCCTTCAACAGCACGTCCAAGAGTGTGATGGCGGCTGCCTTGTCCAAAGGGTTGTTCTTGTTGCCGCATTTAGGTGACTGAACACAGGACGGACAGCCGGCATCACACTCGCAGGCCTTGATCGCCTCCCGAGTGGCGGTGAGCCAAATCTTGGCCTTTTCAAAGCCCCGTTCGGCAAATCCAGCACCACCCGGGTGGCCGTCGTAAACGAAGATCGTGGGCACTCCGGTGTCTGCGTGCAGGGCGGTGGAGACGCCGCCGATGTCCCAGCGGTCACTGGATGCCACCAAGGGGAGAAGCCCAATGGCGGCATGTTCGGCCGCGTGCAGGGCCCCGGGGAACTCCGCTTCCACTAAGCCGGCTCCGTGCAGCGAACGGTTGTCCACCACGAACCAGACAGCCTTGGTAAACAGGTCCCGGGCTCCCAGATCGAGGGGTTCTTCTCCGAGGATCTCGTTCGAAATCAAGGCCTTGCGCTGAAAGGAGACCACTTGGGTGGTTACTTTGACGTCGCCGAAGTGCACGGTGATGTCACCCCACTGGACCGATCGCGAGGTTTCAAGGACTTCGATCTGGGTTACGTCCCGAGCCGTTGTGTAGAAGTCCGGATTTACCCGCCGGACCATCACGCAGTGATCGGTTTCGTTGAGGTCCTCCACCAGGTAGCTGTCACCCTGATGGACATAGATGGCACCTGTGTGGGCCTGGTAATGCGTCTGTGGCGAGTCCATGGTTCCCAAGAGGGACCCGGTCTCGGCATCAACAATACTGACGGGCCCGCCTCCGTCTGCCCGGAGGTTCACCATCCCGGCAGCGCTCTCCGGGTGGGTCCAGAACCATCCCGCGGGACGCTTGCGAAGGTAGCCCTGCACCACCAAGCGATCAAGCAGACCCTCGGCAGTGGGGCCGAAGAGATCCAGCTCCGCCGGACCGATCGGCAACTCGGCCGCCGCCGCGCACAAGTGCGGGCCAAGAACGTAGGGATTGCCGGGGTCGAAGACAGTGGCCTCCACGGAGACGTCAAAGATCGCCTCCGGGTGGTTCACCAGATAGGTATCCAAGGGATCATCGCTGGCCACAAAAGCGGCAATTGCATCCTGTCCCGCGCGGCCTGCGCGGCCGATCTGCTGAAAGAGCGAGGCCCTGGTGCCCGGCCAGCCCGCCACCAGTACGGCGTCAAGACCCGAGATGTCGATACCAAGTTCCAAAGCGGACGTGCTGGAGACCCCCAGCAACTGGCCGGACCTCAAAGCCTGCTCCAAAGCCCGCCGCTCCTCAGGCAGATATCCGGACCGGTAGGCGGCCACCCGCCCGGGAAGGCTGGGATCCACCTCGTCCAGCAGTCTCTTGGTAATGGAGGCAATGGACTCGGCGCCGCGACGCGACTTGATGAACGCGATGGTCCTGACGCGCGACGAAACGAGGTTGGCCAGGATGTCCGCAGTCTCAGCTACGGCGGTCCTCCGCTGTTTAGCGCCGTTTTCGCCTTTGACGTCGGTCAAGGCTGGCTCCCAGAAGGCGACCGTGGTGGAACCGTGCGGAGAGCAGTCTTCGGAAACTTCCCTGACGGGAGCACCTATGAGCCGTCCAAAGGAAACCCCGGGATCGGAAGCGGTGGCGGAAGCAGCTATGAAGACAGGTTCGGGGAAGGAGGTCCCCGCACCGTAATAAGCGCAGATCCGGCGCAGGCGCCGCATCAAATTGGCCACGTGTGAGCCGAACACGCCGCGGTAACTGTGTGCTTCGTCCACGATGACGTAGCGCAGCCGTCGGAAGAACCGGGCCCACCATGTGTGGTTGGGAAGGATCCCGAAGTGCAGCATGTCCGGGTTGGCAAGGATGAAATTGGCGTGGTCACGGATCCATCTCCGGGACGAGACGTCGGTATCGCCGTCGTAAGTTTCTGCTCGGACCGTAGGCAATTTCAGCGAGCGGATCGCCGCGAGCTGGTCGGCTGCCAAGGCCTTGGTAGGGGACAAGTAGAGGGTGACTGCGCCGTCGTCGTGGATCTTTCCGGGATCAGACAGGACTCGCAGCTCCGAACGGTGAATCGCATCCAACGCCGGCAACTGATAGGCGAGCGACTTCCCGGAGGCAGTTCCGGTGGCGATGACAACGTGCTGCCCGGAATGGGCGAGATCTGCCGCTTGGATCTGGTGCCGGTACGGTTCGTGGATGCCCAGGGTGCCGTACGCCGCCACCACATCCTGATGGACCCAGCCGGGCCAAGGTTCGTTGACAGCTTTTCGGGCAGGGATGGTGTGGACATGGCGCAACTGCTCAGGGTCCGCCGTTCGGCCCAGTAAGGAGATCAGTGAATTTGGTGACGCCACCGAATCATTCTGTCACTGTGCGGGCACGCCAACGGCGGCACCTTCGTGGCGCCGCCGTCGCGCTTGGCCGTTAGCGGGAGTCCCTAGGCTCCGGATAGGTCCGATCCTTCGGTGCCGCTGGACATCATGAGGACGTGGCACACCACGTCCCACCCCAAATGGGAGTAGAGCTTCTGGCCGTCCAAGGAAGCCAACAAAAGACCGTTTTCTACATCGTGTGCGAAAGCCTGGGCAGCGAGGGCCTTCATGATGAAGCTCCCTAGGCCACGGCGCTGAAAATCAGGTTCGGTGACAATCTTGTCGAAGACGGCAGTGCCGTCGACTACATAGACCCGGCCGCTGGCTGCCACCCGTTCGCCGGAGTGGACCACCGCGTGATGAACGCCGTTTGATTCGAAGGTGGCGAGCTCCAAATCGTCGTCAGGAAGCCACGGATCCTCGGAATCCTGGGTTTCCATGTCCACGATCATCATGGTCTGGGATGCGGACGTCACGGTGAGTCCGCGCTGCTCAGCGAGGTATTTGTACCGTTGGACGTCGTTGGTGAGTACCGTCAGGATCCGGTTTGGGGATTCTGCGGTCTTGTCCGCAAGGGCGGCGAACTCTTCGTCCGACGGATCGTGGGCGAAATACTCCCAATCACCGGTTTTGTCGGCGCGAAGTGTGGCAGGGAAGCGGCCCTCTTGGCGTGACTCGTAGCCGCGGCAGCCGGACCAGCCGGCCACCCAGACTTCCAAGAGGTGCGCAATGTCTTCAACCAAGGCGTCTGGACTCATAGAGAGAGAGTATGCCAGCGCACCATGAAGCAACAGAGCCATGTCAGCCCGGCGATGGTTGCTTATGGAATTGTGACTTCCGGCCCCGGGCCCCGCTCCGGGGCCAGCGCGCCAGCCTCACCGAAACGCACGGATTCTACTGCACCAAGTACCCTTTAACAGTGGCTTTGAACCGAATTGTGCTCTTCTATGGCTTTACCCCGATCGCCGACCCTGACGCCGTGCGTCTGTGGCAGCGTGCCCTATGCGAAAAACTGGGACTCACCGGCAGGATCCTCATATCCAAGGATGGCATCAACGCCACGGTGGGCGGCGAGCTCAACAACATGAAGCAGTACGTGAAGACCACTCGCGAGTACAAGGGATTTCACGGCATCGACTTCAAATGGTCGGAGGGAAGCGCCGCGGATTTCCCGCGCCTCAGCGTCAAAGTACGTGATGAGATCGTGTCCTTCGGCGCCCCCGGTGAACTGAAAGTGGACGCCAACGGCGTGGTTGGCGGCGGCAAGCACCTCCAACCCGAGGAACTTCACGCGCTGGTGGATGCCAAAAAGTCCAGCGGCGAAGACGTAGTGTTCTTCGATGGCCGGAACGCGTTCGAAGCGCAGATCGGCAAGTTCAAGGATGCAATTGTTCCTGAGGTGGACACCACCCACGATTTCATCAAGGAACTCGACTCTGGCAAGTACGACGACCTCAAGGACAAACCGGTTGTCACCTACTGCACCGGGGGCATCCGCTGCGAAGTACTCTCCAGCCTGATGGTCAACAGGGGCTTCAAAGAGGTCTACCAGTTGGATGGCGGGATCGTCCGCTACGGCGAGACGTTCAAGGACAAAGGCCTCTGGGAGGGCTCGCTGTACGTCTTCGACAAGCGCATGCATGTCGAGTTCAGTGAGGAAGCCAAGACCATCGGCGAGTGCGTCCGCTGCTCTGCTCCCACCAACAAGTTCGAGAACTGCTCCAACCTCAGTTGCCGTACATTGACGCTGTACTGCGAGGAATGTGCCTCCAGCCCGGAAACGCTCCGCTGCCCCGGCGGCTGCGAAGCGGCCTGACGATCCGCATCAGAGCCGGCTCACCCGGTAGGTGAAATTGGCATCAGACCTGGTGCCCACCGTGATGGACAATATGGCGTCCTTTTCCAGCTGGACCACGCTCACGCGCGCATTAGCGCATCCCAGCGTCAGGTTGACCAGTTCCACTTCGCCCACCTTGACGGAGAATGTCACCCTCCGCGTGCCACGGCAGGCCAGCGTCACCGCGTACGTCCCACCTGGTAATTGAACTGTTTGCTCCGACTTGGACTCGCCGGGATTGAGGTACCCGCTGCTTGAGTAGAACGACTGCCCCTGCGACTCAGGCAAGGCCGCTTTCGCCCACTCTTCGAGTGCCTCGCCCGTGACGGTCTCCTCCAGAGCCGGATCGGGCGGCAGGACTACATTTCCCGCTGTGGAGGTGGGGTTGGCATCTGGCCTTCCGCCCTCGTCAAAGGTGTATTCGCACGCCGTCAGGCTGCCGCCCAGCACAACAAGGATGACGACGGCGGCCCTCGCCAGCCGCTGTGGCACCACCGAGCGAGCTGCCTTGCTGCCCATGCACTGACTTTACGCCCGTAAAGCCACTGGCCAAAGGCCTTTCGGGGCAGGTGCGCCCCGGCCTAGGCTGCGGCAGGAACCACGTGATACGCGAAGATCAGCGGAGCATCAACGCTGCTCGTCGAGATGCTGAGGGGACCAGTGCCGGGCACCTTGATCTTCACCACATCAAGGCTGCCATTGCACGCCGCAGCCGCGTCCGCGATCTTAATGCCGCTGGAGGAAACAGCGAAGTACGCCTTGCCGCCCCCATCGCACGCCATGGTGAGCGTGTAGCTTCCACCCGGAACGTTGGGAGACTCCTTGACCAACGGGTTCCGGTTGAGGATCTTCCCGGAGTCTTCCAAGACCGCGCCGCTTGCAGCGGGCAGGATCTTTTCCTTCCAAGCAGGAACGTCCGCATCTTCGATGTTGGCCGGCGCCTGGCAACCGGAGACTCCCAGCAATGCCGCGGCGGTGATGGCAACAAGGCCCGCACGGCGCCTTGTTGAGGAGAAGTTGAGCATGAATCCAACGCTACCGGGTTCCAACGGGGGCCTTTGTCCACATAGGGCAGGTTCACGATCCAAAGGCAGGGTGCGCCGCCCCTACACTTGCAAGGTGACTGACTCAGCTTCCTTCTTTACTGCCGGCAACATTGACGATGCTCCCCGCAGTGACCGCCCCGAATTGCTTTCGGCGCTCGCCGCGGACCTTCGTGCCCTCAACTACACAGTGGACGGTGTGGCTGAGCTTTTGGGAGCATCCGCTTCAGATGCACTCGGCAGGGACCAGTTGATCCCCGCACTCCTTGCCAGTGAGAGGCTCATGGACTCCAACGACCCTGACCTCCGGTCACAGGCTGTCATTGTTCGTCTTTGGCTGCTTGCCGTTCCGCAGTCGGTCCCCGACATCGACTCCGCCCTCCCCGCTATCCGTGCGAAAGGCCTTGAGGAACTCGGGCTAATCACAGTGGATTCAGGAATGGCTCATGCCAAGGTGGACCTGCGCCCGTACGGCTGGGACGCCAATACGGATGGCAGTGGCGGTGCGGAACTCTGGGTTGCCAGCGACCTCGCTGCCCACCAGCAGCCCGGAGTCCTGAGGCATGACCACGTTCTGGGAATCGGGCGAGCGTCCACAACGCTGGTCCAAACCACTTTCAGGAAACACAGCGAACGAGCGCTGGACGTGGGCACCGGCTGCGGTATTCAGACCTTCCACCTGCTCCATCACTGCGAGCACGTCACGGCTACGGACATCTCTGAGAGGGCGCTCGCGTTCACGCGCTTCAATCTTCTGCTGAACGCCGCTGAACTGGAGCTGGACCCGGACAACCTGGAGCGTCGGGTGAGCCTGCGGCTTGGATCGCTCCTGGAACCGGTAGCGGGGGAGCAGTTCGGCTTGGTGGTATCCAACCCACCGTTCGTCATCACTCCGCGAACGGGCGGCGAATCGTCGTCGGACCAGTTCACGTACCGCGATGGCGGGCTTCCCGGCGACGACATCGTGGCGTCCTTGGTACAGTCCCTGGCCGGGGTCCTCGAGCCCGGCGGGACAGCACAAATGCTCGGCAATTGGGAGGTTCCTTCCAGTACCGATTGGAAGGACCGGCCCAAGGCCTGGCTCCGGGACTCAGGTTTGGACGTCTGGTTCATCCAACGGGAGCAGGTAGGCCCCGAACAGTACGCAGAGACATGGCTCCAGGACGCATCTCAGAACCGCGAGGGCCAGCAATACAAGGAAGCGTACGCCGCCTACCTGGCCGACTTTGCTTCCAGGAACGTTGAAGGTATTGGATTCGGCATGATTTGGCTGCGCCGCCCTGAGTCACCGCTCGAGGTCATCATCAATCGCTTTGAGGAAATTACATACCCAATAGAGCAGCCGATCGGACCGCATCTGGGTGCTGCCGTGGAGCGGGCTGATTGGGTGGCCGCACATTCCGTCCCGGAGGCGCACTTGGTGGTTGCCGAGGACGTCACCGAGGAACGGCACCAGCGTCCCGGAGCCGTTCATCCCGGAGTCATCCTCCTGAGGCAAGGGGCAGGGCTTCGCCGGACCAATCTGCTCAGTACTGAACTGGCCGGGTTCGTCTCCGCCTGCGACGGCCAATTGTCGGTCCGGCAGATCGTCTCGGCCTTGGTATCGCTCCTGGGCGGGGGAGAGGACTTCGACGAAGAGGCCTTCCGCGAAGGGCTTTTCCGCGAGGTCACCAACCTGGTTTTGGATGGGTTCCTCCTTCCAGACCCGGCGCAGGTCAACGCATGATCCGGGGTGCGGCGCCGCGCTCATCGAACACCGGGCCTCCGGGAAGTGACCCTGACTACACTGATGAAGTGAGTGCGAACAACGAATCATCCCAAGCGTCAGGCGATGTTCCTCGGCGGAAGCGTGCCGAGAAGACGGTTGAGATCACTGATCCCAAGGCTATCCGTGCATTGGCGCACGCCGCCCGGATTGAAGTCATCTCTGAGCTCTACGCCACACAGGTCAGCCACACAGCCACGGAACTCGCTGCCAGGACCGGGCTGACTCCCAGTGCAATGAGCTACCACCTCCGGGCCCTCCAGAAATGGGGGATCGTGGCACCTGCGGAAAACGCCGGTGATGCCCGGGAACGTCGCTGGAAAGCGGCCGGAACGGACTTCACCATTTCGGGAGGGAGTGTTGCCAGCCCTGAGATTGCCGTGGTTGACCTGGAGCTTGATGCTTTCCGCCGCCGGGCTTCGGCCTTCGCCAAGGCTCGCGGGGAACGCCGGCAACGGGGGGAAACAGGGGAAGAACCGGCAGCGGTGGTCCTCTCGAGCAACCTGCTGTACTTGACCAACTCCCAGCGCAGGGAACTTTTGGACAGAATCCGTGCTGTTCTGCGGGAGTACGAACTCGAGGATCCCACCCGGATACCGGAAGGTGCTGAACGTGTGGCAACCTTGTGGTCAATGATCCCGGATGACCGGGTAGCACCCGGTCAGTAAGAGCCCCGTCGGGTCTTTGACTGTCCGTCCTGGTTCCGCACCAAAACGCAGGATTCTGCAAACTATGGTGAACTAGGCCAATATGGGCACCAGCCCAATTACACATTTTTTCTGTAGGAGCACCGTGCCCAGCAAGGCAAAAACCGGCAAGAAACTCGTGATCGTGGAGTCTCCCGCCAAGAGCAAGACCATCGCCAAGTATCTTGGCGAGGGCTTCATCGTCGAGGCTTCGATCGGCCACATCCGGGACCTCCCGCAGCCGTCGGACCTCCCTGCCGAGCTGAAGAAGACCTCGTTGGGCAAGTTCGCTGTCGACATCGAAAACGACTTCAAGCCGTACTACGTTGTTTCTCCGGACAAGAAGAAAAAGGTCGCCGAGCTCAAGGCCCAGCTGAAAGACGCTGACGCGCTCTACCTCGCAACCGATGGGGACCGCGAAGGTGAAGCCATCGCGTGGCACCTCCTGGAGGTCCTGAAGCCCAAGGTTCCCGTCTATCGCATGACCTTCGGTGAAATCACCAAGGAAGCCATCCACCGCGCCATGGACAACCTCCGGGATGTCGATACTGCTTTGGTGGATGCCCAGGAAACACGGCGTATTCTTGACCGCCTCTATGGGTACGAGATTTCGCCCGTGTTGTGGCGCAAGGTTGCCCGCGGCCTGTCCGCTGGCCGTGTCCAGTCCGTGGTGACCCGGATGGTGGTTGACCGCGAACGTGAACGCATGGCCTTCCGGGCCGCGTCTTACTGGGACCTCACGGGCCAGTTCGGTTCAGATTCAGGTTCTTTCAAGGCCAAGCTTGCCGCCGTGGACGGTTCCAAGGTAGCCAGTGGTCGGGACTTCAACGACAATGGGCAGCTCACCTCCTCCAACGTGGTGCACCTCAATGAGGAACTCGCCACGTCTTTGGCGACCGGTCTGGAGAGCGCTGACTTCCGCGTCCGTTCCGTAGACACCAAGCCGTATACCCGCCGCCCTGCCGCACCGTTCACCACCTCCACGCTGCAGCAGGAAGCCGGCCGTAAGCTCCGCTTTTCGTCGAAGAGCACCATGCAGGTCGCCCAGCGCCTGTATGAAAACGGCTACATCACCTATATGCGTACTGACTCGTCTGCTTTGAGTGATGAAGCACTTACAGCTGCCCGCCGTCAGGCTTCCGAGCTTTATGGTCCCGAGTACGTGCCCCAGAGCCCCCGCGTCTACGCCAACAAGGCTGCCAACGCCCAGGAAGCCCACGAGGCCATCCGTCCCGCGGGAGATTCCTTCCGCACTCCCGCGCAGGTCGCCAAGCAGCTGAGCGGCGACGAGTTCCGCCTCTACGAGCTCATCTGGAAGCGCACCGTCGCCTCCCAGATGGCTGACGCCAAGGGTTCTACAGCTACCATCCGCCTCGGTGCAGTGGCCGCTGACGGCCGGGACGCTGAGTTCTCGGCCTCCGGTACTGTCATTACCTTTCCCGGCTTCCTCGCAGCCTATGAAGAGGGCAAGGATGAGAGCCGTGGTGATGAGGACTCCGATGAAGCCCGTCGCCTGCCGAACGTTGCCAAGGATGATTCCCTGACGGCTTCGGACATCGTGGCTGTCGGACACGAAACGTCACCGCCGCCGCGTTACACGGAAGCATCGCTGACCGCCGAGCTGGAAAAGCGGGGCATCGGCCGTCCGTCCACTTACGCCTCCACCATCTCAACCATTCAGGACCGCGGCTACGTTCGTAAGCAGGGTTCCGCCTTGGTTCCAAGCTGGATCGCATTCTCCGTGATCCGCTTGCTGGAACAGCACTTCACGGACTATGTGGACTATGAATTCACGGCAGACATGGAAGGCGACCTGGACAAGATCGCCAACGGCCAGGCCGTGGGTGCTGCCTGGCTCAAGCACTTCTACTACGGTGAAGAAGCAGATCCCGGACTGCTGAGCATCGTGAACAACCTTGGCGAAATCGATGCCCGCGAGATCAATTCCGTGCCCATCGCCGACGGCATCACGCTGCGTGTGGGCAAGTTCGGCCCGTACCTTGAAAGCTCCATCCCTACCTTGGATGCGAAGACCGGCGAAGTAGTTGAATCCGCAAGGGCCAATGTCCCGGAGGAACTCGCTCCTGACGAACTCACGGCCGACAAAGCCAAAGAGCTTATGGAGACCGCAGCCCCCGAGGAACGGGTGCTTGGAACCGACCCGCACACCGGCCACACCATCGTTGCCAAGAACGGCCGCTATGGCGCTTACGTCACCGAGATCATTCCTGAGATGACCGAGGAGCAGCTGGCCAACCAGCCGGTGGAGTATTACAAGAACGGCAAGCCCAAGCCTCCCAAGAAGCCCGTGAAGGCGAAACCGCGTACCGGTTCACTGTTCAAGTCCATGACAGTGGATACGGTCACCTTGGATGAAGCCCTCGCGCTCATGAGCCTGCCCCGGGTCCTCGGTGAGGACGCAGATGGGAACCCCATCACGGTGCAGAACGGTCGGTTCGGTCCTTACCTGAAGAAGGGCACGGACTCCCGTTCCATCGGTTCGGAAGAGGAAATCTTCACGATCACCCTGGAACAGGCTCTGGAAATCTACTCGCAGCCCAAGCAGCGAGGCGCACGCGCCTCCGTCCCGCCCCTGGCTGAGTTTGGTCCCGACCCCGTCTCCGAGAAGAACATTGTGGTGAAGGAAGGCCGCTTCGGGCCTTACATCACTGACGGCGTCACCAACATCACGGTCCCCCGCTCAACCTCGCTTGAGGAGCTGACCCGGGAACGCGCCGTCGAGCTTTTGGCGGAAAAGCGGGCCAAGGGGCCGGTCAAGCGGACCACCACCCGCAAGGCACCGGCCAAGAAGGCAACAGCCAAAAAATAGTCACCATGACGGCCGGGGCAGCATTCGCGAATTGCGTCCCGGCCGGCATCGTGGTCGAGTAGAACCATGACTGAACAGACGGTTTCACCGGACAACGAACCCTTGAACGACCTCGAGGCGAAGCTCGCCTCGGCCGAACAGCCGGACGCGAACCCGGTGGACGTCATCCTCGCTTTCCTGAACAACGAGGTCTACCTCGTCAGCTCGGAAGCCGTGGACGGCCCCGACTCCTCCGTTGAGCCTTTGGTCCTCTCCAACGCTGACGGCCAGCCCGTGCTGGCGGTATTCAGCCACCCGAGCCGCGTGGATGAGCGCTTCCTCGAAGCGGCCCCCCACGTCCTGGGCACCATGGGTTCAGCGATCCTGGGAAACATCGGAGACGAACTCGGGATGGTCATCAACCCCGGAAGCGAATTCGGCTTCGAAATCGACCCCGAGGGCATTGCGAACATTCGCCGCGACTTCAAGCGCGCCGACGAAGCCGGGGAGTCCGCCGAATAGCGGTTGCCCAAGCTGCCGGCAACCATACGGTCAGCGAAACGTCGTCGCCAAGTTGCTCTACGGGCTTCGAATCGGTGAATAATGGCAGAATGCGTCTTGGCGTTCTCGACATCGGGTCCAACACAGTCCACCTGCTGCTGGTGGACGCTCACCCCGGCGCGCGTCCGGTAGCTTTCGCTTCCCACAAGCGCCCCCTTTCGCTGGTGCAGTACCTCGACGGCGATGGCAACATCAACGATGCCGGCCAGCACGAGCTCATCGAGTTCGTCCTGGAAGCCTGGGAGTTCGCGGCCAGTCACAAGGCGGAGGACCTCCTGGCCTTCTGTACTTCGGCCATTCGCGAAGCAACCAACGGACCGGAGGTTCTGGCAAGGGTCAAGCACGAAACTACGGTGACGCTCCAGGAGCTCACGGGCAGTGAAGAAGCCTCCATGACTTTCTTCGCTGTACGCCGTTGGTACGGATGGGGTGCAGGTCCCATCCTGGATCTGGACATCGGTGGCGGCTCGTTTGAAATGGCGTACGGGACGGATGAACTCCCCGAATACGCCACCTCTGTTCCGCTGGGTGCCAGCCGTTTGACGCGGGACTGGCTCCACGATGATCCGCCCAGCGCCAAGAGCGTCAAGGAACTGCGGCGCTACATCCGATCCACGCTGAAACCGGTGGTTCGGGACTTCCACGAGTTGGGCCGGGCCAATCTGGTGGCCGGCACCTCTAAGACCTTCCGCTCCTTGGCGCGGATCGCCGGTGCAGCCCCCAGCGCTGCAGGGCCCTACGTGAAGCGTGAGCTCCACGCCGCAGACTTGGGTCTGTGGGCACAGCGGATATCGGCCATGACCGTGGAAGACAGGTTGTACCTTCCTGGCGTTTCCGACGCCCGCGCCCGACAGTTGCTGGCAGGCGCCCTCGTTGCTGAAGCGGCCCTCGAGCTCTTTGAATTCCCCAAGATGGAGATTTGTCCCTGGGCGCTTCGTGAAGGCCTGATCCTGCGCCGCCTGGACCAGCTGGTTTTCGAGGAAGCCCTGGATCCGGCGCCGCACGTGGGCAAGCGCAAGAAGGACAAATCGAAGAAAAAGGCAGCCAAGGAAGCCGCCAAGGCTGCAGACAAAGAAGACGAACCCCACCCGGGGTTCAAAGAATTCCCGGTCCCTGTAAACACACCGTCCCCATCACCCATACCAGCCCCAGTGGCAGGCGGGCTGGCCTCCTGAGATGAGCAACGACGTCGAACCTGAAGTGAATGACCGCCAAATTCCCGTGGCCCTGTCCAGTGCATCCGTGTACCCCCTGAGCGTCCATGACGCCTTCGCGGTGGCGCAGGACCTGGGTTACGAAGGCGTGGAGGTGATGGTTACCAACAACGCGGTCAGCCAGAACCCGGATGCCTTGATCCAGCTAAGCCACCGGTACCACCAGGAGATCGTCTCCATCCATGCCCCTACATTGTTGTTGACGCAACAGGTGTGGGGTACGGCGTGGAACAAGATTGAGAAATCCTGCCAAATGGCCGCGGACGTCGGATGCGACACCGTGGTGGTCCATCCGCCATTCCGCTGGCAGTCGAACTATGCGGAGAACTTCGTTGAGGGCGTCCGTGAAATCGCGGCGAGGTACCGCGTGCGCATAGCCGTGGAAAACATGTATCCGTGGCGCGTCCGTGGCCGTGAGGCGGTGGCCTACCTGCCGCACTGGGACCCGTTGGGCCAGGATTACGACGACGTCACTTGGGACTTCTCCCACGCCGCCACTGCCGGCGCCAACAGCCTGGAAGCTATCAAGGCACTTGGAAATAAACTCCGCCACGTCCATCTCACCGACGGTTCGGGTTCGGGCAAGGACGAGCATCTGGTGCCCGGCACCGGAACGCAGCAGTGCGCTGATGCCTTGCAGCATTTGGCAGCCACGGGTTTCGATGGCGTCGTAGTGGCCGAGATTTCAACCCGCAAGGCGAAGGTTGCGGGGGAGCGCGAGGAAATGCTGGCAGAGACCCTGCGTTTCGCCCGACAGCACCTCAGCGTCCCGTTGTTGCGCAGCGTAGACAACTAGCAAGCATGGACAACTAGCAAGCGTAGACAACTAGCAAGCATAGACAACTAGCCGGCGTCGAGCGCTGTACGCCAGCGCCTCGCCTTGTTCGCCTGACCCACCCCACAGGGGCGTGTCAGGCGGATAAGCGCGGGGTTCGCGCGGTCCGCGGTGGTTAAATGCGAAAGCACCGGCGGCCGAATCGGGAAATGGGGGAAAACCCGCCCGGCCACCGGTGCTGCTGGCGGACATCCCCATGCCCGCCTCATCACTCGCACCCTCAATGAGGTAACTACTAAGTTACGGACCAAGAATGAGTGCTGCCTGCAATAACCTTGGGAGCAAGCTGGGAATCTGGAATTCGTTAGACCCCGTCCAAGGCCAACTGCAATGATGGAGCCATGAGCAACCGAATCGCATTCCTTGGCTGTGGATCCATGAACGAGGCTATCCTGGCAGGCCTGCTTGCCGCCGGGACAGACCCGTCCGACATCGTCGCCACGGTCCGCCGTGCCGGGCGGGCGGACGAACTCGCCCAGCGCCATGGGGTCATGGCCATCGCAGGCGAGGAGGAACCGGACAACAACAAATTGGCCACCAAAGGCTCCAGCATGGTTATTTTGGGCGTCAAGCCCGTGGGCATTCTGGACTTGGCCCGGGAGATCAGCCCGGCGTTGGGGAAGGACACGATCGTTGTCAGCGTCGCGGCGGCAGTCTCCATCGCCCAGCTCGAAGCGGCGCTGCCGGACGGACAACCGGTGATCCGCACCATGCCCAATACGCCCGCAAGGCTGGGCCGCGGAGTCATCTCCGTCTCCCCGGGTACGCATTGCACGCCTGAGCAGCTGGCAATGGCCAAGAAGGCACTTGCCGGTGCCGGCACGGTGGTCCAGATTCCGGAGGAACAGGTGGACGCACTGTCCGCCATCAGCGGTTCCGGCCCGGCCTACGCGTTCTACCTCGCCGAAGCCATGGCGGCGGCCGGCGTCGAGCTTGGTTTGGACGAGGAACTGTCCGTGATGCTTGCCCGCGAAACCGTGGCAGGTGCCGGCTTCATGTTGGCCGAACCGGGAGCAAACCCCTCTGCCCTCCGCATCGCCGTCACCAGCCCGAATGGGACCACCGAGCGGGCCATCGCGGCCTTCGACGACGGCGGGATCCCCAAGATTATCGCCGACGGCGCCCGCGCGGCCGCAGCCCGGGCAGCAGAAATTACCAAGCAGCTCGGCTAAACCTACGGCTGGACCGCTACGGCTGGTCCGCTACGGTCGCGCCGCGAAGCGCTCCAGCAGGTCCACGTGTCCGGACACGATCAACATATCGTGGCCGGACACTTTGGTTTCCGGCCGGGCGTATGTGAAGTCCTCTCCCGGGGTTTTCACGCCGACAATGGTCACGCCGTACTTCGAACGGACCTTGGACTCCTCCAGGGTGAAGCCTACGGTTTCCTTGGGCGGGTACATCTTGACGATCGCGTAGTCGTCGTCGAACTCGATGAAGTCCAGCATCCGCCCGGACACCAAGTGGGCTGCTCGGACACCGGCGTCGGCCTCCGGATAGATCACGTGGTTGGCACCGATCCGGGTGAGGATCTTGCCGTGTGACGGCGTGATGGCCTTGACCCAGAGATGCTGGATGCCCAGGTCCACCAGGTTCACAGTGATGAGCACTGAGGACTCGATGGAGGTGCCAACGCCCACCACCGCTGAGCTGAATTCCTGGGCACCGAGCTGGCGCAGGGCATCAATATTGGTGGCATCGGCTTCCACCACGTGCGTGAGCACAGGCGCCCACTTCTGGACAAGGGTGCGGTCACGTTCGATAGCCAGGACTTCACGGCCCTGCTTGACCAGTTGCTCAGCCGTCGCGGAACCGAACCGGCCAAGGCCAATCACCAGCACTGGTGCGTTGTGGGCGGGGCGGTTGGCTGCCCCTGTGCTACTAGCCAATGATTGGCCTCTCTTCCGGGTAGTGGTACAGCTGGCTGCGTTGGCGCAGGGCCAACCCGGCCGCGAGGGTTACGGTGCCGACACGGCCGGCGAACATCAGCGCGGTTAAGACGTAAACGCCCGACGGCGGCAGCTCGGCACTGAGGTTTGTGCTGAGTCCCACGGTGGCGAAGGCGGAGATGGATTCAAAGAGCACCCTGTCCAGGGAGGCGCCGCTGATGGACAGGAGCAGGAAAGCCGCCACTGATACCAGGGTGGCTCCGGCCACGATCACGGAGATGGCCACGCGCATGGTGCCCTGCGGAATGGTGCGGCCGTAAACCTTCACGTCGGCGTCTCCGCGGGCTTCGGCCATGATGGCCAGGAACATGACCGCGATGGTGGTCACCTTGATGCCGCCCGCCGTGGACGCAGAGCCGCCGCCTGCGAACATCAGGGCGTCAGTGAGGAGCATGGTGGTGGATTCCATATGGTTCTGGTCCACCAGGTTGAAGCCACCCGAGCGGGTCATGACGGAGGCGAATAGTGAATGGATCACCTTGTCGCCCATGTCCATGCGGCCGATGGTGCGCATGTTGTCCCACTCCATCAAAGCCCACAGGACAGTGCCTGCCGCGAGCAGGATGAAGGAGACCTGGATTGTGAGCTTGGTGTGGAGGTTCCACTTTTTCCAGTTGAGCCCGTTCTGCTGCAGCACCATCACCACGGGGAAGCCGAGGCTGCCGAGGAAGACGCCCAACATGAGGGGAATGAGGATCCAAAGGTCGGTTTCGTAGGGGACGATGCCGTCCGAATGTGGCGTGAATCCGGCATTGTTGAAGGCGGAGATCGAGTAGAAGACACCGTGCCAGACGGCCTGCCAGAATGGTTCGCCCAGCACCATGAACCGGGGAACCAGGGCTATGGCCAGGGCCGCCTCAATAACCACGGACGTGACGATGACAATGCGCAGCAGCGTACCAACCTCGCCGAGCCTGCCGGCGTTGTTCATGGCTTCCTGGGCTATGAGCTTGCCGCGCACCCCCAGCCGTTTGCTGACCATGAGGGCCAGCAGCGAGGCGAGGGTGAGTGTGCCGAGACCACCAACGAAGATGCCCACCAAAATGACCAGCTGGCCAAAGAAGGTCCAGTGCGTTGCCGTGGAAACCACTGTCAACCCGGTGACGCAGACGGCGGAGACCGCCGTAAACATGGATTGGTGCAGGGGCGTGACTGTGCCGGCCGTGGAAGCGGCGGGGAGGGACAGCAATCCGGTAAAAACCAGGATCACCACGGCAAAGACGGTCAATGCCAAGCGGGCGGGGGAGGTGTTGGCAATGTTGTCAACGAAGTCGCGCACGCGCGTGAAGATCCAGAGACCTTCCCGCTCCTGCTGGTTGGGTTGCCAGCTAGTCGGGCTCGTGGACCGCGACTGGCTTTGAGACATGGCGCTCTTCCTCGGTTGAACAAGCTTTCCTGAGTAGTAAACCACTATTCCTGCGGCGTAACCGGGCGGTAGGCTACTCTGGGCTCAGGTAGCCTGTTCTGGATGAACTCACGGCTTGGAACAACAGCTTCCAGCATTACGCGGTCCGCATTGCCAACGACGGTGGTGTGGGATCCAGCCATGACTGCCTATAACTTTGGTCCGGGTCACCCCATGGCGCCGCAGCGGCTGGAACTTACCGCGCGGCTGGCCGAATCCCTTGGCCTGTTTGACCACAAGCATGTGGCCGTCGAAGCACCGACGGTGGCCACCGACGTCGAACTTTTTACTGTGCACAGCCGCGAATACGTGGAGGCCGTGCGCCGCGTCAGCGTCGATCCCTCGGCTCCCGAGGAGGACCGCGGACTGGGAACTGAGGACGATCCCGCGTTCGCCGGGATGCATGAGGCCAGCGCCCGGCTCGCCGGCGGTTCGCTGCTGGCGGCAGAGGCCATCCTGTCCGGCCAGGCTGTTCGTGCTGTGAACTTCAGTGGCGGGATGCATCATGCTGCGAGGGAGCGGGCCAGCGGTTTTTGCGTTTACAACGACGTTGCGATGGCTATCCAAAGGCTGCTCGACGGCGGCGTGCAACGCGTCATGAGTATCGACGTGGACGCCCATCACGGCGATGGCACGCAGAGCATTTTCTGGAACGACCCCCGCGTCATGACCATCAGCCTGCACGAAACGGGCCTCACGCTTTTCCCCGGGACAGGGTTTGCCAACGAAACGGGCGGCCCAGATGCTCCAGGGACCGTGGTAAACGTCGCGCTTCCTGCGTTTACCGGCGACGCGGCCTGGCTGCGGGCTTTCCATGCGGTGGTCCCGCAGCTGGTCGGTGCTTTCCAACCCGAAGTCATTGTCAGCCAGCACGGCTGCGATTCGCATCGCGACGATCCGCTGACGCACCTCAACCTGAGCGTTGATGGACAGCGTGAGGCGGCTTCCGCCGTCGCCGGCCTTGCGGCCCGCTATTGCGATAACCGCTGGATCGCTACCGGGGGAGGCGGCTACGACGTCACCGGTGTTGTGCCGCGCGCTTGGAGCCACCTGATCGGGATGGTGACGCAACGACCGGTGCCGCTCAGCACGCCCGTACCCGAAGCATGGCGGACCTACGTGAGGGAGACGTACGGTGTGTGGGCCCCGGAGTCGATGAGCGACGACGTGGACGTTTGGTGGCGCTCCTGGGAGGTCGGCTACGATCCCGCGGACGAGGTTGACCGGACCGTCATTGCCACGCGCAAAGAGATCTTCCCCCTCTACGGCTTGGACCCTTGGTTCGACTGACGGTCCTGGGTCGACTATTGCTGTAGTGCCACGAAACAGGGATGCCAATCGGCGTATATGTCGCTAGGGTGGGAGGCATGGTGACTGACGACGTATTTGCCGTCATAGCTGAGGCAACCAGGCGCGACATTCTGGTCTCCCTCCGCTCTGGGGATAAAGCTGTAGGCGAACTGGTGGAAGAGCTGGCTGCGAGCCAGCCCACCATCTCCAAGCATTTGAAGGTGCTTCGCGAGGCGGACCTCGTCAGCATGCGCGCCCAGGGCCAAAAGCGCTTCTACGCGCTGAATCCCAAGCCGCTAGCCGGCGTCGCCAGCTGGCTGGAGACGTTCGACGTCGGCACTCCGGCGCCCGCCGTCGTCGCGCCTTCCGAGGCGACACCCGCCGCCGAGCCCGCTGCCGCTGCTGTTGTTGCCTCCCCGCCGGAGGCCCCGGCCACCCGCACGGACGCGATAGGCCAGGCTGTGAAGGTGCATGCGAGCGGAACCCCGGTCACTTTGGATCCTGCGTCGGACGACACTGTGCCTCAACAGATCGGCCGTACCGTAGGCCGGGCGGCAACTAAGGCCGCTGATCTCTTGGCGAACCTTCCGAACTTGCCTAACCTTCCCAAGTTCGGGCGAAAGCGATAGTCAGCCTCGAGTTAACGTGATCCTTCTCACATTGTGAGTTTTCGTTAACCTCGTGTTTCCTTGAGATTTCAATGATTTTCTACACTTGTGTTAACTCCTTGATCCGAGTCACATTGCCTCCGGATGGAGATCCCATATCCCTCGGTGCAACCATGAGCGGGACTGACCGTCTCGCCGCTGGCCGGCGCACTGAGGATAGGAAGACGCATGGATTCAAGGCTCGAAGCAGTCCGCGACACTGTGTTGGCGCGGAACCCGGGGGAGAAGGAATTCCACCAGGCCGTCACTGAGGTCTTCGAAAGCCTTGGCCCTGTTCATGATCGTCATCCTGAATTCCTTGAGGGCGCTGTCCTTGAACGCCTGTGCGAGCCCGAGCGCCAGATCATCTTCCGCGTTCCCTGGACCGACGATGCCGGCCGCGTCCACGTAAACCGTGGCTTCCGCGTGGAGTTCAACTCCGCCCTCGGCCCGTATAAGGGCGGCCTGCGGTTCCACCCCTCGGTGTATCTGGGAATCGTGAAGTTCCTCGGCTTCGAACAGATCTTCAAGAACGCGCTCACCGGCATGCCCATTGGCGGCGGCAAGGGCGGCTCGGACTTTGATCCCCGCGGGCGTTCCGACGCCGAAATCATGCGCTTCTGCCAGTCGTTCATGACTGAGCTGTACCGCCACATCGGCGAGTACACCGACGTCCCGGCCGGTGACATCGGCGTGGGCGGCCGCGAGATCGGCTACCTCTTCGGCCAGTACAAGCGCATCACCAACCGCTATGAGTCCGGCGTCCTCACTGGCAAGGGGATCTCGTGGGGCGGCTCCCTGGTTCGTCCCGAAGCCACCGGTTACGGCACAGTGATCTTCGCCCAGGAGATGCTCAAGACCCGTGGACAGTCCTTCGACGGACAGCGCGTTGTGGTCTCCGGTTCGGGCAACGTCGCCATCCACGCGATCGCCAAGGCGCAGGCCTTGGGTGCAACCGTTGTGGCTTGCTCGGACTCGGCCGGCTACATCGTGGACGAGGCCGGGATCGACGTCGCGCTTTTGAGCCGGATCAAGGAAGTGGAGCGCGGGCGCCTGACGGAGTACGCCGCACGTCGGCCGGGGGCAAACCACGTTTCGGGGGGTTCCGTCTGGGACGTCAATGGCACCGTGGCCTTGCCCTGCGCAACGCAGAACGAACTCGACGGCGAGGCCGCGGCCAAGTTGGTCAGCAACGGCCTGATCGCAGTGGCTGAAGGCGCCAACATGCCTTCCACCCGTTCAGCTGTGTCAGTCTTCCAGGAAGCCGGGATCCTGTTCGGACCGGGCAAGGCCGCGAACGCCGGTGGTGTTGCTACCTCCGCGCTGGAAATGCAACAGAACGCGAGCCGTGACTCCTGGTCCTTTGAGCACACGGAACAGCGCCTCACCGAGATCATGGTGGGAATTCATGATCGCTGCGCCGAGACGGCCGACGAATACGGTGCGCCCGGAAACTACGTAGTGGGTGCCAATATCGGCGGCTTCGTCAAGGTAGCTGACGCCATGCTGGCACAGGGCCTGATCTAGTACCCCTTGCCCAACCGGGTAGCAGTAGGGGCCGTTTTAAAAAAACGGCCCCTACTGCTACCTATCTGGGTGGCTTTAGCGCTGGAGCAGCCGCACGTGGTCCGGGTTCAGGTCCGCTACTTTGCTGACGCCCAGGAGTGCCATGGTGCGGGTCATGTCCTTCTCGAGGATCTGGATGGTGCGGTCCACGCCTTCGCGTCCACCGGCCATCAGGCCGTAGAGGTACGCGCGGCCGATCAAGGCGAAGTCTGCGCCCAAAGCCAGGGCTGCCACGATGTCCGCCCCGCTCATGATGCCCGTGTCCAGCATGACGGCAGCCTTGCTGTTGTCCGCCTTCAAGGCCTCAGTGACCTCCGGCAGCAGGTGGAACGGGATGGGTGCGCGGTCCAGTTGGCGGCCGCCGTGGTTGGACAGGATGATGCCATCGGCGCCGTGGTCCACTACCTTGCGGGCGTCTTCAACGGTCTGGATGCCCTTCACCACCAGCTTGCCCTTCCAGGTTTCGCGCAGCCAGTCGAGGTCCTCGTAGGTCAGGGTGGGGTCGAACATCGAGTTGATGAGGTCAGCCACGGTGCCGGTGTAGCGCGAGAGCGAGGCAAACGTCAGGGGTTCGTGGGTGAGGAAATTGAACCACCAGGCCGGGCGGTAAGAGGCGTCCAGGACGGTCTTGATGGTCAGTGCCGGAGGGATGGTCATGCCGTTGCGGACATCGCGGAGCCGGGCGCCGGCAACTGCGGTGTCGACGGTGACCATGAGGGTGTCGTTGCCGGCTTTGGCCGCACGCTCAATCAGTTCAAGGGAGCGCTGGCGGTCCGTCCATAGGTATAGCTGGAACCAGTTGCGGCCGTTCGGGGCGGCGGTGGCAACGTCCTCGATGGACGCGGTGCCCATGGTGGACAGCGTGTAGGGAATGCCTGCAGCTTCTGCAGCTTGCGAGCCCGCGTATTCACCCTCCGACTGCATCATGCGCGTGAAACCCGTGGGTGCAATACCGAACGGGAGTCGCGATTCCTTGCCCAGGATGTCGGTGCGGAGGTCGATCCTCGAAACGTCGCGCAGGATGCCCGGACGGAACTCGATGTCCTGGAATGCCTGGCGTGCCCGGCGGAGGGTGATCTCCTCTTCGGCGGCACCGTCTGTGTAATCGAAGGGTGCCTGCGGCGTGCGGCGCTTGGCCATGTCACGCAGTTCCCAGATGGTGCTGGCGCGCTTTAAGCGCGCGGTCTTGCTGAACTCGGGCTTCTTGAACTGCATGAGCGGGGCCAGGTCGGAAACCTTGGGTACGCGGCGCTTCAGTGCAGGCGGCTGAGGTGCAGATGATTGCACGACGGCGGACTGCGGCTGGACGGTGCGTGCCACGTTTTGATCGCTGCCTGCATTGGCTGGGGCAGCGGTGGTCTTGGGGTCGAGGGTGTCGGTCATGCGGTTCTCCCTTGAAATCTGTGGTCCTACCACTGTGGTCTAACCACACTGTAATCCATGTGGTTGGACCACATCAACTAGTATTCCGTTATGCGTACCCACGAGTTGGTCCTGCAATGGATCGAGAAGCAGCTGTCTGACGGAGACCTCACTTTGGGCGGCCGGCTCCCGGGGGAACGTGCCATGGCTGAGCAACTGCAGGTTTCCCGGACCTCGGTGCGCGAGGCTGTGAGGATCCTTGAGGCCATGGGCGTGGTCCGGGCCGGCGTGGGTTCGGGCAAGGATGCCGGGACTGTGGTGATTGCCGAGCCGGGCTCCGCCCTTGGCTCTACGCTTCGGCTGCATGTAGCCACGCGCCATCTTCCCGTGGCAGACATCGTGGAGACCCGCGTGCTGCTGGAATCGTGGGCTGCGGAACGGGCCCACGTGGGCGTGCCGGCGCTGACGGAAGCCGCGGAGCTGCTGGACCAGATGGATGTGGCCCCGGACATTGACTCATTCCTGGCACTTGACGCGCGCTTTCACGTGGCGCTTGCCCAAGCGGCGGGCAACTCCGTGGTCAGCGCCATGATGGCCTCGCTTCGAGGCGCGATCGAGAACTATGCCAGTGAACTGACCGGTAATCTCCCCGACTGGAATGCGACGTGCAGCAGGCTTCGGGCTGAGCACCGTGCCATCCTCGCCGCAGTGAACAATAACGACGGCGGCAAAGCTGCCGAGCTTGTTGCCGCCCACATTCAAGGCTTCTACAAGGAGGCCGGCGTGGGCTCAAGCCCTTTGCCCACATGACACTTAATACTTATGCTCGGCGCAAACATTGGCATTAAGTGTCAACTCGCGGGCTTGAGGGCCGGCGCCGCGGTGCTCTTGCGGATCTCCATCCTGGGTGAGAACTCGTCCTGAGCCTGGGAGGGGGCCTCGCCCGCCTGCTGGATCTGTTCCCGCATCCTTCGCCAAGCCAGGCTTCCGAGCTCGTTGATGGGCACAGCCGCGGTGGTTAGCGGGGGAGTGGTGTATTTGGCGAAGGGGATGTCATCAAATCCCGTTACTGAGATGTCTTCCGGGACGCGCACTCCGCGCTCGTGGAGACCGCTGAGCAGCCCCATGGCTACGAGGTCGTTGAATGCCAGGATTCCGGTGGCACCACTGGCGATGATGGCCTCGGTGGACTCATGGCCGGAGTCGAAGTTGGAACCGCCGTGGAGCATTTGCAACTCAATTTCCGGGTGCTCCTCGCGGAATTGGTCCAAGCCCACCAGGCGTTGGCGATTGGATGCACTGTGCTCCGGGCCGGAGAGGAACACCAGGCGGCGGTGGCCCAGGGTCACCAGGTGCTGTGCCAGTTCCTGGATGCCCTGCCCGTAGTCCACGCTCAGGCTCGGAGTATTGGTGGCAATGGTGGTGCGGTTGATCAGCACCAGCGGATGCAGGGTGGGGGCCAACTCCTCCAGCTCGGCATCGCTCATGCGGGGAGCGCAAAGCACCACGCCATCGCAGCGGCGGCGGGCCTCGCCGGCGAGGATGGCTTCCTCGCTGGTAACTTCCGAGGAATCGGCAATGAGGACGCGGTACCCGTCCTGGGCAGCTGCGATGCTGAGTCCGCGGAGGATTGCCTGGAAGGTGGGGTTGGCCAGGTCCGGAACCACGATTCCGATGGTGTCTGTCTTGCCGAGTGCCAGGCTGCGCCCCACTGGATTAGGTTGGTATTTCAATTCAACCGCGGCAGCCCGAACCCTCGCGGCAATACCGGGATCCACAGCGGCATTACCGTTCATGACACGTGAAACGGTGGCGTGCGAGACGCCCGCCTTCTCTGCGACGTCGGCGATGCCTACGCGCCTGTTGGTGTTCCTGCGTGCCATGTGGCCCCTTCCCATTGGTCGCCTCCCGCAAGCTCCGTCGTTGGAGCAGTGGTTGACGTGACCACCAGAGTCTTGATACAAAGCTTATAACGCTCTGAGAAAACGCTTTCTCATGATTCTTCCCATACGAAGCCGGGCCGTCAAGCGGTTCACTCCTGCCTTCCTGAAAGGGGCACCCCACATGGTCAACGTCGACTCAGCCGAAACCAAGACCGAATCTGCCGAAACGACCACCCAGCCCCCCAAACGGACCCGTATCGCCCTGATTGGAACCGGTGGCCGCTCGGAGATGTATATCCGGGCCCTCTACGGGCAACACGCGGATGTCGCAGAACTCATTGCGCTCTCGGACGTCAACCAAGGTCGCGTGGGCTTCTACCAGGACCTGATCAAAGAACTCGGCGGGACTGAGCCGGTGGCTTCCTTCGCGCCTGGCCAGCTCACCAGCTTCATCCAGGCCAACGGCATCGAGCGGGTCATCGTCACCACGCCCGACTACACCCATGCGGACTACATCGTTGAAGCGCTTGAGGCTGGTGCCGACGTCGTGGTTGAAAAGCCCTTGACCATCGATGTGGAGGGCTGCCGCCGCATTACCGACGCCGTGGCGAAGACCGGACGCAACGTGGTGGTGACCTTCAACTACCGCTACTCGCCGCGCAACACCGCTCTCAAGGAAGTCATCCAGAACGGCGTGATCGGCAAGGTCACGTCCGTCGACTTCAGCTGGGTGCTGGACACCGTGCACGGCGCTGACTACTTCCGCCGCTGGCACCGTGAGAAGAAGAACTCCGGTGGCCTGCTCATCCACAAGGCTTCCCACCACTTCGACCTGGTCAACTGGTGGATCAACGACGTCCCGGAGCGTGTTTTCGCCTCAGGTGGCCTGCGCTTCTACGGCGAAAAGAACGCTGCCGAGCGAGGCCTGGGAGAACGTCCGGAGCGCGGCACCGTTGATGGTTTGGAGCACGATCCATTCCGCCTGGACATGCGCGAGGACGAGCGCCTGAAGGCACTTTATTTCGACAACGAGAAATTCGACGGCTACATCCGCGACCAGGATGTTTTCACTGAGGGCATCACCATCGAGGACAACCTCGCCCTCGTAGTGGACTACCAGGGAGGCCCCACGCTGAGCTACTCCCTGAACGCCCACAGCCCGTGGGAAGGCTACCGCGTCACCGTCAATGGCACCGAAGGCCGGGCCGAACTCGAAGTGGTGGAACGCGCCGCCGTAGAGTCCAGCACCGACAAGAAGACCGTGGTGGACCCGAGCGCCACGCCCATCGAGGAAGATGACGCAGTGCGCCGGAACGGCGAGCGCCTGGTGGTCCAACGCCATTGGGAAGCTGCTTACGAAGTTCCGATCATCAACGGCGAGGGCGGCCATGGTGGCGGAGACAATCTGCTGCTCTCGGACCTCTTCAACGGCCCGGGAGTCGACCCGCTGGGCCGCCCTTCCGGCTACATCGACGGCCTCCGCTCCGTGTCGGTGGGTATTGCCGGAAACGCGTCCTTGGACTCCGCCCTTCCCGTCCGCATCAGTGAACTTGGCCTCGGCGTCGATCTCAGCCGCGGCCAGGCCTGACCGTTCACCACCCAGCAAGGAAAATACAATGAGCAGGATTTTCGTCACCGGCGGTTCCGGCAGGCTTGGCCGAAGCGTTGTGGCCGGACTCGCCGAGGCGGGGCACATGGTGATCTCTGTAGACCGGGACGCTATACCGGCGGAACAGCTGCCGGCCGGAGCCGAGCAATACGCGGCAGATCTCTTGGCGCCAGGGGAGGCGGAGCGGCTGATCCGCGAAACAGCGCCGGACGCCGTCATCCACCTCGCTGCTATTGCCGTGCCATTCAGCGCGCCCGAGGACGTTATTTTCAGCACGAACACCCGGCTCGCCTATGCGGTGGTCAGCGCGGCCACCGACGCCGGTGTCCCCAGGATCGTGACGGCAAGCAGTCCCACCGCCCTGGGCTATGGCTCACCGGCGGGGTGGCTGCCGCCGTCGTTCCCGTTGGACGAGCAGACGCCGCCCAAGCCGTGGAACGCGTACGCGCTGTCCAAACTGATTGCCGAGCAGACCGTGCAGATGTTCGCTGCCGCTCAGGGCAACAAGATCAGGTATGCGGCATTCCGCCCGTGCTACGTCATTTCCCCGGAGGAGTGGGAAGGGGCGCTGACCCAGCAAGGGCACACGGTCCGGGAACGGCTTCAGAATCCGGCACTTTCCGCGCCCGCGTTGTTCAACTATGTAGACGCGCGGGACGTCGCTGACTTCCTCGACGTGCTGCTGGACAAGATGGATGCCATCCCAAACGGCGAGGTGTTCTTCGTTGGCGCGAAGGATGCCTTGGCCACGGCACCATTGGCTGGGCTGTTCCCGCGATTCCTGCCTGGCAGCGGACCCCTGACTGAGAACTTGACGGGCACCCGCCCGGCGTTCTCCATCGACAAGGCCCGGGAACTCCTGGGCTGGGAGCCGAAAAGAACCTGGCGCACCGAACTTACGCCGCCTTTCGAGGGCGAAGACACAGCAGCTGAAGAAGAAACCGAACAAGCAGCACTCAACGACGAGATCCCCTCCGGCCTGGTTCCGGCGGGAGCAACCAAGGAGACCCCATGAACTTCGACGGCGTACTGTTCTTTCCCGTCACTCCCTTCGCCGAAGACGGCACCGTGGACGTGGCACTGCTCAAGGAGCACATCACCTCCCGGCTGCCGTTCGGCCCGGGTGGTGTGTTCCCCGCGTGCGGCACGGGCGAATTCCATGCGCTCTCCCTTGAGGAGATCCGTACTGTGGTGGTTGCCGCCGTCGAGGCCGTTGCGGGAGCCGTACCTGTGATCTCCGGTGCCGGTGGACCCTTGGGTCACGCCATCGCGGCAGCCAAGGTGGCCGAGGAAGCCGGGGCGGACGCCCTCCTGGTGCTCCCGCCGTACTTGGTCACCGGTCCCACCGACGGCGTCGTGGCCTACGTCGAAGCCATTGCCGCTGCGAGCAGCCTGCCGGTCATCGTGTATCACCGCGGGACCGCCAAGTTCACCGCCGACGCTATCACCCGCCTCACAGCCAACCCGAAGGTGGTTGGCTTTAAGGACGGGATCGGCGACGTCGGCCTGGCCCAGGAAATCGTGTCGGCAATCAACGCCAGCGGCCGCACAGACTTCGCGCTCTTCAATGGCCTGCTGACCGCTGAACTGACCCAGGGCGCCTACCGCGGCCTGGGCATTCCCCTGTACTCCTCGGCCGCATTCGCCATGGCTCCGGAAATTGCCAAGGCATACTACGACGCCTATGTATCCGGTGACGAGGAGCGCCGCCACGCTTTGCTGGAAGGTTTCTACGCACCGCTGGTTCGCCTCCGCGACCAGACTCCTGGCTTCGGCGTCTCCCTCATCAAGGCCGGGCTTCGCCTGGCCGGGCTTCCCGTTGGTCCGGTTCGTCCGCCCCTGGTGGACCCCTCCGAGGAACAACTACTGGAGCTCAAGTCCATCCTGGCCAAGGGCCACGAGCTGGCCAGCTGATGCCGGCCCGCATTACGGGCCTCACCACCCGGCTGATCACGGTCCCGCTGCTGCGCAGCTGGGGTGCGGAGGCACCCGAAAACCATGTGATTGTTACGGAACTGACCACGGACGACGGCGGCACGGGCCACGGTTTCTCGTGGACACCCACCATCGGTCCACAGGCGGTCAAAGCCCTCTTGGATTACGACATCGCACCGTTCATCCTGGGTTTGGAAGACAACCCGGAAATCGTGTGGGACCAGCTCTGGAAGCGACTGCACGAAGCCGGTGGGGGTGGCCTCACCACCATTGCCATGGCTGGCGTTGACCTGGCTCTTTGGGACTTGAAAGCGCGACAGGCAGGAACATCTGTCACGGGACTTCTTGGTCAACGCCAGGAGTCTGTGGAGGTGTACGGCTCCGGTGTGAATCTCCATTACACGCTGGATCAGCTCGTCGAGCAGGCCCAGCGATGGGTGGCCGCCGGGCATCATGCCGTGAAGATCAAGGTGGGCAAGCCCGAGCTCCGGGAAGACGCCGAGCGTGTTGCCGCTGTCAGGCAAGTCATCGGACCGGACCGGCTTCTCATGATCGACGCCAATCAGCGGTGGGACCTCGCCCACACCTTCCGTGCTTTGGATGTTTTGGGGGAGAACGGACTGGAATGGCTGGAAGAGCCCATCCGAGCCGACGACCTTGGGGCTTACCGGCGTTTACGCAAGCACTCGCCGGTGCCCATTGCCTTGGGTGAGAACGTCCACACCATCTACCGTTTCCGCGACTTCATTGAAGCCGAGGCGGTAGACATCATCCAGCCCAACATTGTCCGGGTGGGAGGCATTACGCCTTTCCGCAGGATCGTTGAGTTGGCCCGCGCCAACAGCATCAGGGTGGCCCCCCACCTGCTCCCGGAACTCTCCGGGCAGCTGGCGCTCACCCTTGCCGACACCGTGAGCGTGGAGGACGTGGAGGACGCCTCCTTCGAGCAACTAGGCATCCTGGATGGGCCCTCGCCCGTAAGGATCAGCAACAGCACCGGAAGAAGCAGGCTCAGCAGCACAGGCCGTCCCGGCCTCGGCTTCGAATTCAGCGGACAGCCGGCACAGCTGCTCGCCACGGAGACCGGTGTCCCTGAGACCGCCGCCCCTGAGAGTAAAGGAAACCGCATTGAGTACAGCAACTCTTGACCTGACAGCTATCACGGCCGCAGCCACCGAGGCGGCTAAGGTGACCGCATCAGCTTCCGACGCCGAACGCGCCGCCTGGCTGAACGCCGTCGCCGACGCCTTGGACGCCAACGTCACTGAACTAGTGGCGATCGCCGATTCGGAGACGAGCCTGGGCGCAATCCGGCTCACGGGCGAGGTAGCAAGGACCAGCGGACAACTCCGGTTGTTCGCCAACGTGATCACCGAGGGCTCATACCTTGAAGCGGTCATTGACCACGCTGACCCTGCCTCCACCCCGCCCAAGCCTGACTTGCGCCGCATCCTGCGTCCGATCGGTCCGGTTGCCGTGTTCTCGGCGTCGAACTTCCCGTTCGCTTTCTCCGTGGCCGGTGGCGACACCGCATCCGCGCTGGCGGTGGGTTGCCCGGTGATCGTCAAAGCTCACTCGGGACATCTCCGCTTGTCTGAGCGGACTGCTGAGATCGTCAGCGAAGCCTTGGCGAAGGCCGGAGCGCCCGAAGGAATCTTCGCCCTCGTCAGCGGCCGCGAGGCAGGCACAGCCCTGGTTCAGGACCCGGCCATCAAAGCCGTTGGCTTCACGGGATCCATCCCTGGCGGACGCGCACTATTCGATCTCGCTTCCTCCCGTCCGGAGCCGATCCCGTTCTATGGCGAGCTCGGCAGCCTAAACCCCGTAGTCATCACGGCGGACGCACTCGCGGAACGCGGACAGCAGCTCGCTGCCGGTTTGGCTGGCTCGTTCACCATGGGTGCCGGACAGTTCTGCACCAAACCCGGGCTCGTGTTCATCCCGGCCGGTACGGACTTCGCCTCACATCTGGCCGAGGCCAGCAAGGACAAGCCCACCGCTGCCATGCTCACGGAGCGCATCGCCGAGGCCTACCCGGATGGGCTGCGGAACGTCGCGGACCAGCCCGGTGTCGCCGTCGTCAGTGGAACGGTGCAGCAGGACAGCCTGGCCGACGGCGCCGCGCCCGTGGTGTTCTCCACGAGCGCCGCGAACGTCCTGGCACGCCCCGAGGAGTTGTTGGAGGAGTGCTTCGGCCCCACGACGCTGCTCATCGAGTACGCCAACCAGGAGGAACTGTCCGCGGCCCTGGCAAAGGTCCCGGGCAGCCTGACGGGCACGGTTCACGCACAACCAGGCGAGGACGTTTCCGCTCTTGTGGAGCAGCTCAGCGGTCTCGCCGGCAGGGTCCTCTTCGACGGCTGGCCAACGGGTGTTGCCGTGAATTGGGCGCAGCAGCACGGTGGCCCATACCCGGCCACGACGTCCCTGTTCACCTCCGTCGGCGCTACTGCCGTCCGCCGTTTCCAGCGTCCGGTGGCTTACCAGGATGCTCCTGAGTCTGTCCTTCACCCGGCACTGCATGACGCCAACCCGTTAGGCATCCCCCGGCGCGTGGACGGCGTGCTAACGCTCAGCTAACTCACCCAATTGGGTGGGGCATACACGAATGGGCGGGGTCACCATCGCGGTGACCCCGCCCCATTCGTGTTCGCTCGAGCTGGAGAAGGCGCTACCGGCGGAGCGTCAAAGGACGACGACGGCCATCCACTTCGGAGGTCGGCCAACGCTGGTCAGTGGTCAGGACGCGCAGCCCGGAATCCGTAAGCAGCACCGTGTCCTCGATCTTCACGCCGGGCCCCGACGGGTTCCACGTGAAGGGCTGGTTGAGCACCACCGCATCCGTGACGCCAGCGATGACCCTGGGATCGCGGCCCGCGTAGCCTGCGGGTCCGCCTTGATGGTGATGGGTCCACTGGTCCTCGCCAAAGCCGTGCCGGGCGTAGGCCAGCTTGATCTCGGCGAAGATCTCTGTGAGGCGGGCACCAGGGACAGTGGCCCGGAAGATGTCAGCCTCAACAGCTGCGATGCGGGCCTCGGCGTCGAGCTCTTGGGGAGTGCCGGCGTCGAACGCTACCCAACGGGTGACGTTGGCTACCAAGCCGTTCCGGCGAGCGCACACCACAGCCATGGCTCGGCGTCCGATGGGGGAATGCGTGGCGAGTGGATGGCGGAACTCGCTCCGTGAAGCACCGTTGCAGAGTAGGACAAGCGGCTCGGCCCCCACCGCCACAATCCGCGCTGCCAGCTCCGAGACGAGCTGAAACTCCGTGGTTTCCGGCGTTGCACCTGTGAGGACATCCGTCATGGCGGCCGCGGCGTCGGCGGACAGGTCAGCATAGCGGGCCGTTTCGGCGGGCAGGAGCTGTTGCCGGGCCGCGCGAAGTTCGGCGGTGACGGCCGCTTCCAGCAGGGGGTTGCCATCGATGGACAAGGCCGCCGCGGCCGCATGCAACTGGCCGTGCCACGGGACCGTGTCCAGGCTGACGCCGTCCGGCAATTCCTCTGCAGCGATCCGTCCGGCCTCATTGTTGTATGTGACCAAATGGTCGCCGGAGCGGTCCACCAAGAGGGCCGCGATGGGGTCGCCCGCCAGGCTGACGTGCACACGGCTGCCGTCCAGGTACCAGGTAAGGGCCGTGTTGGTTGTGAGCAATAGCGAGTCCCGCCCCGCGGCGTCCAGAATGTCCAGCACCCTCTGGCGCTTTACTGCGCGGTCGGCAACGTTGCGGGGCGCAGTGACGGCAGTCAGAGCCGGCGTTAATTGAGTAGGCGTGGTCATGCCGATTCCCCCAGGGTTGTGATGAGCTGTTCAATGTCTCGTGTTGCCAGGAAGCCGTCCGCGATGATCACTGTGACCGTTCGGTGGACAGGGTGGCCGGGCTCCGTGGATACGGGCGCATCCCAAGCCAGGGACAGTCCGACGCCGGGATAGCCCGAGTGCCGCACGAACCAAGGGTCTGGTGCCTGGGGTGCGGCAAGAAACACGAGCGTGGCCGGATGGCCAAGCCCCGGACCTCCGGTGACATGTGAGACGCCGGCGGTTCCGGCGTCGAACGTTCCGGACCAGGCCAGCCATGGCGCTGTGCGGCCGTGCACGGCGTCCTCGCCCCTCGAATCAGGAGTCCAGATGGTGGCGTCGGCGACCTTTGGCAGCCGCCAGAAGAAGCCACCATAACCGCCTTGCGGCCGCCCGTTGGAGCCGGGGCTGCCCAGCAGCACCGGACGCCCCGTGGCCGATTCCAGCGAGAAGTCCAACGTGAGTTTCCACGCTGAATTTCCGACGGCGGCCCAACGCCACTCGCGCTGTTCGCGGAGTACCGGTGATCCGTCGGGGCCGAGCCAGCTCAACTGTTCGCGTCGCTCTCCGTCAGCATGGTTCGCGGCTTCAACGACGATCCTTCCGTGGTCCTTCCGCCAGACGTATGCCCCGGCCTCGCGGGTGTAAGTGCGGCCGCCCCAGAAGTTGATGCCGTCAACGTCTTGGAGGGCAACTCCTGCTCCGAGATGCCACACGTGGTCCTCAGGGATGTGATCGGTGACCACAGTGCCTGCCAGCGTCCGCACGGGGTGGAGGTAGGGCCGCGGTGACGACGTAGGCCGGATGCGGGATCCGTCCTGCAAAGTTGCGACGGGTGTGCCGTCAATATCCAGGGTGGGTCCGCCGGATGAAGTCCACGGCGCGCCGAGCTCAACAAACGTGGCCTGCCCCAAGGTTGCCCGGCGGATTAGCGACTCGATTCCATGCACCACGGCGTGGGCGTCGTCGCCGGTGCCTTCCCACGTGATGAAGTCCGAAGGTATCTCCCGGGGTGCATCGGCCGTTCGGATGGCCTCTAGGACCGACACATATGCGCCGGCCCCGGAGAGCGGGCTGAGGAGGTCCTGTTCGTTGCGGGCAGCCAACAGGTTCTCCAGCAGGTCGGTCCTTCCGAACGTCTCGGTCCGGACACCCCTGGGAGAGGTGACCTCCAGGCGGTCCTCCGTATAGAAGAGCGTGAGCTGCCCCAGCGTTCCGTAAATGGTGACCGACGGCGCGGACTGCACGGGAGCGCAGAGCGTCAAGGCGCAGGTCAGGACAGTTCTGCCCGTCAACGCAGTGCCACCTGCCACCCGGACCCTCACTACGGAGGTGTCGTCACTTTCGGTGTCGTTTGCCCGGTAAAGGTCGGTATCCACGGACTCAACGTCCGTCACCGTCCGGGCGCCAGCCAGCCGCAGCCCCGTCGCAACAGCGTGGGCCAAAGCGTTGGTGGCTACTCCGTCCACCACGTCGATCCCGTTGAGACTGCGTTTCCCGGCCCATCGGGACCGCTCGAAGTACGCCTTGCTCCGCAGCCACTGCCCCGTGGCGCTGATGCCGCGGACTTCGCCGATTTCGCCGGACTCCACGAGGGCTTCGATCCCAGGAAGGGCACCTGAACCCAGGCTCTGGAAACCCACCTGCACCAAGCGGCCCGCGCTCGCGGCCGCTGCCATGACCTCTTCGTATTGCGCCATGGACGCCACCGGTGGCTTCTCCAAGTAGACGTTGGCCCCGGCCCTGAGAGCAGCAAGGGCAAGCGGCGCGTGCGTCTGGATAGGTGTGGAGACGATGACGACGTCAGGGGCGGTTCCTGCAGCCAGGAGCTCGTCAAGGGAAGCGAAGACCGCGACGTCGGGGTCGAGCGTTCCCTCTTCCGGGGGTTGCGGATCGGCAACGGCAACCAGCTCGAGGGTACGGTCAGCACCCAGACGAGCGAGGTTTTCGAGGTGCCGTTCGCCGAAACCGTGCACACCCACGAGTGCGATACGGGGGAGCCGGGCATTGCCCTTCACTGTGGTGGCGGTGAGGGGTTGTGTCATTGGTATGTCCTAGTGGAATCAGGTGAGGGCGTGCTGGTGGGGTGGCGGGGCTGCAAGGTTGCGGTGAGGAAGGACGCAGCCTCGTCCTGCATTGCCGGAGTGAAAACGTGGGGTTCCTGCCAGAACCTGCCCGTGTACCGGGCCGGGATGTTCTCAGAGAGGTGGTGATGGGCGTCGCGCATTCCCAGTTCCGGGAACAACTGGTCAGCCAGCCCGTATTGGACCAGGATCGTGGCCCTGGAGCGGACTGCCAGATCCGGCCAATCCCCGAGCTTTGCCAGCCCGGGGGTGTGCAGTAGCCAGGAGTGTGCGTCCAGGTGGGAGGGCAGGAGCGAGTCGAACGTGGTCATCATGCACGTCACCACGTAGCTGCGGATCAGCGGGGTCAGCGCAGCGAGCACCATCGCCCGCCCTCCACCGCCGGAAAAACCCAGACAGCCAAGCCGGTCCATGTCCACTCCCGGCAGCGATGCGAGGACACCCAATGCCGCGAGGTCGTCGTGCGCAACGGTCCCGGCAACACTGGTGCCTATGAGCGTTGCGGCCTTCGCCACCGTTTCCTCGTGGGCGGCAGCCGCTGCATTGTACTGGTCCGCTGCGGAAAGTTCGACGCCGGCCTCCCTCCGGAGTGCGTTCTCGCCGCTGACGGTCTTGGCAGTTCGCCAAGGAAGGGGATCGAGCCCGAACCGGCGGCTTCCCCACATGAAGGTGTCGTGGGCAAGGACGGCGAAGCCCTGTTGAGCCAACCATGTGGCCAGTGCCCGGCCGCCATAGAGCTTCGCCCTGATTTCGAGGGGTGGCAACCGAAGCGGGGCAGAACCGATGGCACCGCCGGGCCTCTCACCCAAGTGTGCGCCGCCGTCGGGATTGTCCAGGCCGCGGGAATCTTCCAGGCCGTCGGGCAGGGACACAAGCCGCTCAGCACCGTAGGCCTTGATCCCGCCGTGGCAGTGCAGGGCGAGCAAACCGGGTAGTGGCCCGGTTGCCCCGGCCGGCCTCACGAACCAAGCGGACGTCCTTGGCCCGAAACCCAACTGCCACTGCAGACGCGAGGTGATGACGCCGTCGTGCTCTGAGTCGGAGAGCACTGCGTACTCCAAGTCCGGTGTTACGGCGGGTACGCCGAGTGTGTCAGCGAGTTGCCGGGCATCCTCGGTGTCAGCGGTGAGTCGGAGCCGGCCGGCGTAGGCAGGCCAATCCTCGTAGCCAGCCAATGCGCTGGGGCGGGTGGTGGATGCTGCCATGTCAACGGCGGTCATGGCAGGCGGAGTCAGTGGGGAACAAATAGTGTCCTGCCTTATCGATGCGGAAAGGGTGGGCCGTAGCGCACGCCGGGTTTCTTCAGCGTTGAAAAACATGTTCGTGCAGCTTTGCAAGAAAACGCTTTCTCAAAAATTAGCAAAAGGCTGTACATGGGTCAAGAAAACGTTTACTTTGGTACGGAGCCGCTGAACACCGGGACTTGGAGCCTGGCGTTTCGAAGGGGTAGCGCCATAGCAATGGCGGCGTCCTGGACGGCAAGCACCAACCACACTTGTATGCCGTGGATGGCCACGATGACCAAAGGAGACCACATGGCCGCTGTACTACGCACGGGGACGCCGCAAGGCGTTCGCGCTCCGGCGAGGGGGAAGCAATGAGCGCTATAGGCGAACTCTCCACGATGACCCGGCGCAAGGGTCCCCTGTCCAAAGAAGAGAAGAAGGCGAACGGCCGCGACAACAAAGCCGCCTACGTATTCCTCCTTCCCTGGCTGATCGGCTTGGTCGCCATCACCGTGGGCCCCATGCTGATGTCGTTGTACCTGTCCTTCACGGACTACAACCTCCTGCAACCACCGGAATGGGTGGGGCTGGATAACTTCGTCCGCATGTTCGGCGATGCCCGCCTCCATAACTCGTTACGCGTCACGTTCACGTACGTGCTGGTGGGTGTGCCGCTCCAATTGGGTGTAGCCCTTCTGATTGCCCTGGTCCTGGACAAGGGGCTGCGCGGTCTTCCGTTCTACCGGTCCATCTTCTATTTGCCGTCCCTGCTGGGCGGGTCCGTAGCTGTTGCCATCCTGTGGAAGCAGATCTTCGGGACCACCGGCCTGGTGAACCAGGTCCTGGCGATGGTTGGTATCGAGGGACCGGGCTGGATCTCGGACCCCAATACCGCCCTTGGTTCCATCATCCTGCTGCACGTGTGGACCTTCGGCAGCCCCATGATCATCTTCCTGGCCGGCCTTCGCCAGATTCCCGTGATGTATTACGAGGCCGCCAAAGTTGACGGCGCCACCACACTGCAGCAGTTCTGGCGGATCACCCTGCCCATGCTGAGCCCCATCATCTTCTTCAACCTGGTGCTTCAGATCATCGGCTCGTTCCAGTCGTTCACGCAGGCGTTCATCGTCTCCGGCGGCAACGGCGGCCCGTCCGACTCCACCATGTTCTTCACCCTGTACCTGTACCAAAAGGGCTTCGGTCAATTTGATATGGGCTACGCCTCAGCGATGGCCTGGTTCCTGCTGGTCATCATCGGCGTCTTCACCGCCATCAACTTCATCGCTTCAAAGTATTGGGTGTTCTACGATGACTAAACTCCAAACCCTCCCCGCCGCCTCCGGTTCCTCCTCCGCGAAGGACGGAAAGAGCCCGCGACGCCGTGAGTCTCCAGGCAGCCTGGCCTTCAGCCGCAGCGCCCGTATCAAGGGCTTGGTCAAGCACGCCATCCTGATCATCGTGGGCGGGGTAATGATCTACCCGCTGCTGTGGATGGTGGTCTCCTCCCTGCGGCCCAATGACCTTATTTTCCGCGAGCCCGGCCTGTGGCTGGAGAGCCTGGAGATGAGCAACTACACCGATGGTTGGTCTGCCCTGACGCACCCGTTCGGGCACTACATGATCAACTCCGCCATCGTGGTCCTGGGCTCGATCCTGGGCAACCTGGTCTCCTGCTCCATGGCCGCCTACGCCTTCGCCCGCCTGCAATTCAGCGGCAAGAAGATCTTCTTCGGCATCATGCTGCTGACCATCATGCTGCCGTTCCATGTGGTGATCGTGCCGCAGTACATCCTGTTCTCGCAGATCGGCTGGGTGAACACCTTCTGGCCGCTGATCGTGCCCAAGCTCCTGGCCACCGACGCGTTCTTCGTGTTCCTCATGGTTCAGTTCATCCGTGGTATTCCGAAAGACCTCGATGAGGCAGCCCGCATCGACGGTGCCGGCCACCCCAGGATCTTCCTCCGCGTGATCCTGCCCCTGATGGTTCCGGCCCTGGCCACCACCACCATCTTCACGTTCATCTGGACCTGGAACGACTTCTTCGGTGCCCTGATCTACCTCACGGACCCGGACATGTTCACTGTTCCTGTGGCCCTCCGCGCTTTCGTCGACTCGCAGTCCGCCACCAGCTGGGGATCACTCTTCGCGATGTCCATTGTGTCCCTGCTCCCGGTGTTCCTGGTCTTCCTCTTCGGCCAGCGGTTCCTGATCAAGGGCATCGCGACTACCGGCATCAAGTAGGACAAGTAAGACAAGTCAGCATCTTGTAATACAAGATTGTGACTTGTATCATCATCGCAACGAGAAAACGCTTTCTCAGTTTGCATCAAGATCAAAGAAGATCGGAGACAACAGTGCCGGTAAATCCAAAGGGTGAAGCAGTCGCCCCCGCAGCTACCTCAAAAACCCATGCGTCAGCGCCGAAGGCCAAGCGCAGGCTTCGTGCCTCCGCACTCGTTGCGGCCACAGCTGCCGCGGTCCTCGCCCTTACGGCGTGCGGCGGTGGAGCAGAGCAAAAGAGTGCCGACGGCAAGGTGGAGCTCCGCTTTTCATGGTGGGGCGGGGACAAGCGCGCGCAGCTGACGCAGGAAGCAATTGCCGCCTTCGAGGCCGAGAATCCCAACATCAAGATCAAGCCCGAGTACGGCGATTGGAGTGGCTACTGGGACAAGTTGGCCACCCAGGTTGCGGCCAACGATGCCCCGGACATCATCCAGATGGACGAAAAGTACATCACCGAATACTCCACCCGTGGCGCACTGCTGGACCTCTCCAAGTACGACATCGATACGTCCAAGCTGGATGAGGCCGCGTTGAACGCCGGCAAGGGTGAGGACGGACTGACCGGCATAGCCGCAGGCATCAATGCCGCCACCATCCTCGCCAACCCGGCAGTCTTCCAGGCCGCAGGCGTCCCGCTTCCCGACGATAAGACATGGACTTGGGAAGACTTCGAACGGATTGCGGCCGAGGTAACCGCCAAATCCCCGAAGGGAACCTATGGCGCGGCTGCCTACGGCACGGATGAAGCTTCCCTTGGTGTGTGGCTGCGACAGAACGGCAAGTCGCTTTACACCAAGGACGGCAAGCTTGGTTTTGAGCCCGCGGACATCAAGGGCTACTGGGAATTTCTTAAGCAGATGAGCGACAACAAGGCCGTACCCACCGCCTCGGAAATCGTTGAAGCTGAAGCTGCGCCGCTGGACCAGAGCGGACTGGCCACGGGTAAGAACGGCATGGCGTTCTGGTGGTCGAACCAGCTTCCGGCACTGGAAAAGGCTGCCGGCGGTGAGCTGCAGATCCTCCGCTTCCCGTCAAAGACCGGCAAGGCTGAAGATGCCGGTCTCTGGTACAAGGCATCGCAGTTTTGGTCCGCTTCCTCCCGGACCAAACACCCTGAAGAGACGGCAAAGTTCATCGACTTCCTCACCAACAACGTCAAAGCCGGCGAGATCCTCCTTGCTGACCGCGGCGTGTACCCGAACTCGGACGTCCGCGAGGCAATTGCTCCGAAGCTGGCCAAAGCAGACGTGAAGGTGGTCGACTTCATCGGCGCCATCAAGGAAGAACTTGGGGAGGCTCCGGCAGCCCCGCCGAAGGGCGCAGGCGCCATCCAGGAAATCATCAAGCGCTATACCTCCGAGGTCATGTTCAACAGGCTCTCGGCGGAAGAAGCAGGCAAAAAGGCAGTGGACGAAATGAAGTCCGCGATCGGAGCCTAGCTCAGCAGGAAGTACAAGCCGCGCCCGGGCGAATCATTCGTGATCCGCCCCGGGCGCGGCTTGCTTACGTCAGTCTTCCGCGATGACGGCCACGGCTCCAGCGGGTACCACGCCAGTGAAGCGGGCGCCGCTCAGCAGCTCGCCGCCGTCGGCCTTCACGGTAACGTCCTCCTGGCCGTGGTTAATGGCGAACAGGAAGCTGCTGCCGTCGGCGGCGCGACGCCGGACAAGTTCGACGGCGGCGGACGCCTCGGTCACGGCCGTCACCCCTGCTTCCTCCACGAGTCGGCCGGTGAGCGAGTCGATACCATCGGCGTCGGGAAGCGTCGCCAGGTACCAGGCCGAACCTGATCCGACGGTGCGTCGCGTCAGCGCCGGGACGTCGCCGAGCGGGTAGTCGGTGAAAGTTGCGAGAACCTCCGTGTCCTGGAAAGCGTGTACGTGCTCGCTCCACACGGTTCCGGCTGTTCCGGGTTCAAATACTCTTCCGTCGCTCAACGTGACAGACGTGCCGGGGAAGAGAGGGTGGAATTCCTCGCTCCGAACCCCCAGCAGATCGCGGAAGGCGCCGGGGTAGCCGCCGAGCCGCACGTGGTCCCGTTCGTCCACGATGCCACTGAAGTAGCTGATGAGCACGGTGGCTCCGGCCCCGGCTGCAGCAGCAATTGAGGCAGCCGCCGTGTCCGTTACGGAGTACAGGGTGCACACCAGGATGAGGTCATAACCGGACAGGTCCGCGGACGGGTGCACGAAGTCCGCAGTGATCCCGCGCAGGTACAAGGATCGGTGGAAGGCGCGCATGGTGTCGAGGTATTGCAACGAGTTGCTCGGGTGCGAATCCAACTCCGAGGCCCACCAGGCTTCGTAATCGAACACGATCGCGACGCGGGAGTCCACGCGGGTGCCCTTGACGGGTTGCAGTTTGGACAAAGCATCTCCGAGATCCACCACGTTCCGCCACACCTGGGTGTCCCGTCCGCCGTGGGGAACCATGGCCGAGTGGAATTTCTCGGAGCCGGCTGTGCTTTGCCGCCACTGGAAGAACATGACGGCATCGGCGCCCCGGGCAACGTGGGCCAGCGAGTTGCGGAGCATTTCGCCGGGCATCTTGGGCTGGTTGTGCGGTTGCCAGTTCACCGCCGACGTCGAATGCTCCATGAGGATCCACGGCTCGCCGCCCGCCACCCCGCGGGTGAGGTCGGCGCTGAAAGCGAGCTCGATTTCGCGCTCCGGGTTTGCGGCAACGAGGTAGTGGTCGTTGGCGATCACGTCCATGTCCTTGGACCAATCGAAGTAGTCCAGGGCTTTGGTGGCGCTGGAGACCATGAAGTTGGTGGTCGCCGGGACGTTGGGGGTGACCTCGCGGATGACGGCCAGCAACTCGCGGTAGTAGTCGATGAAGGCCCAGGAGTTGAAGCGAGCGAAGTCCAGCTGTTGCCCGGGATTGAGGGTGGTGGGCGCGGCGCCCGGTGGGATGATCTCGTCGAAGGAAGCGTAGTGCTGCGACCAAAACGCTGTACCCCAGGCCTCGTTGAGGGCTTCGATGGAGCCGTATCGCCGTTCCAGCCATCCTCGGAAGGCGGCGGCATCCTCCTCGCCGTGGAACTCACCAACGTGGCAACCAAGCTCGTTGTCCACGTGCCACAGCGCCAGGGCCGGGTGGTTCTTGTATCGTTCGGCGAGCACGCGGGTCATGGCGGTGGCGTACCTGCGGTACCCGGACGACGACGGCGTGTAGTGGCGTCGTGAGCCCCGCTCCAGTCTGATTCCTTCCGCGGTGACGGGGAGAATCTCAGGGTATTTGCGCGCCAGCCAGGCAGGGGGAGAAGCAGTGGCTGTTGCCAGAGCCACCTTGATCCCCGCTCCGTGAAGGTTATCCATGACATCATCCAGCCAGGCGAAATCGTAGTTTCCTTCCGTGGGTTCCAAGAGGCCCCACGAGAAAATGCCGACGCTGAGAAAGTTGACGCCGGCCTCTTTCATGAGCTCGATGTCCTCTAGCCGGATGTCTTCAGGCCACTGCTCAGGGTTGTAGTCGCCGCCGTAAGCGAGGCCTTGGATGCTGTTCCAGACGGATGGGCTGCGGGGGATTTCGGGGGAGGTCAAGGGGACTCCTTCGTCAGGTTGGCCGTGCTGGTACTCATGGTACGGAGTTATGGGTGCAGCGTTTCGCTAAAAACATGATCATTGGAAAACGCTTGCCCAGATTCCCGATTGGGGATATTGTATCGATTCAGAACGAGTGTAAGCGAGATCACTGCCACGTTGTAGAGAACTCGGAAGCTTGCACCAACTGAGCAAGGAGGCTCTCATGATCGATAGAAGGAAATTCCTCACCACGGTGGCTCTCGGCACCGCATCTGCCGCGTTCCTCTCCGCTTGTGGCCAGTCCTCGACCGCGGGACAGACGGGCTCCGCGGAGAACCCTGTCACCATCAACTACACCTGGTGGGGCAACGACGACCGGGCAGAGCGTACCCGTAAGGCGATTGCCCTGTTCGAGTCCAAGAACCCCGACATCAAGGTGAACGGCAACTTCACTGACTTCGCCGGATACTGGCAGAAGCGCGCCACGGAGGCAGCAGGCGGCGGCTTGCCGGACGTCATGCAGTGGGACCTTTCCTACCTGCGGGACTACGGCCAGCGGAACCAGCTGCTTGACCTCAGTACCGTGAAAATCAACACGGACGCCTTCGATAAGTCCCTCCTCCCCTCGGGACAGATCCGCGGCAAGACCTATGGCATCCCCACCAGCACCAACGCCTTCGCTGTCTACTACGATCCCGCCAAGCTCCAGAGCCTGGGCGTTGCCGAACCGGATGGACAGTGGACCTACAAAGAGTTCAACGCATTCATGCTCGAGGTAGGACAGAAGGGCAACGGAGCGTTCTACGGCGGCACCGACTACACCGGGGTGTGGTGGATGTTCAACATCTGGCTGCGCCAGAACAACATCCAGGCCTTCACCGACGACGGCAAGCTGGGCTTCACCAAGGACGACCTCAAGAAGTGGTGGAACACCACTGCCGAGCTTCGCGGCACCCCTGCACTCGTACCTGAAGAGCGGGTCACCCAGCTCGCCCCCAAGTCCGCCATGGGCTCCAACGTCACTGCCAGTGAAGTCACATGGGACAACTTCATGGCCGGCTACCTGGGAGACAGCGGTGCCAAGGAACTCAAGCTGGTGCCGGTCCCGTCTGACGATCCGGACAACCTGGGCCTGTTCCTCAAGCCCTCCATGCTCATGGTGGCCAGCGCCAAGACCAAGTACAAGGATGCTGCCGCCCGTTTCATCGACTTCATGGTCAACGATCCCGAGGTTGGCCAGATCTTCAAGACCTCCCGCGGTGTCCCGGCGTCGAAGACCCAGCGCGACGGCACCACTTTCGAAGGCACTGACAAGCTGGTGGTGGACTACGAGAAGTCCATTGAGAAGTACCTCAAGGACGCCCCAGAGCCCCCCATCGTCGGTTTCGGCACGCTTGAAGCCTCATTCAAGCGCGTCAGTTCCGAACTGAACTACGGCAAGCTGACCCTGGACGGCGCAGCCGATGCATGGTTCAAGGAAGCCGAAGACCTCATCAAGCAGAACGCCTGACCAGACCCATGCGTCTGATCCAGGCATTCCCGACTGACGGACTGATCTCGTGACTCAAAGCCCAACCCTGAGCAGGCGCTCATCGCCGTCCGCCTCCCCGCAGCCGCGCAAGTCGCGGCGGCGGGGCACGGATGCCCGCGCCGGCTACACCTTCCTGTTGCCCTGGCTGCTCGGATTCATCGCACTGACCGTAGGTCCGATGATTTCCTCGCTGTACCTCTCCTTCACCAATTACAACCTCTTCGAAGCTCCCAAGTGGATAGGGCTGGACAACTACGCCACCCTCTTCCAGGACGAGCGTTTCCTGCAGTCGGTGGGCGTAACCCTGAACTACGTCATCTTCGGTACTCCGTTGAAACTCGCCGCCGCGTTGGCCATTGCCATGTTGCTCAACAGCAAGCGCAAGGGCCAGGGTTTCTACCGGTCCGCGTTCTACGCACCGTCCCTGATCGGCGCGTCCGTGTCCATCGCCATTGTCTGGAAGGCGATGTTCGGTGACGCCGGCCCAGTGGACCAGGGCTTGTCGTTCTTCGGGATCAACCTCGGTGGTTGGGTGGGCAACCCTTCCATGACCATGCCCATGATGATCCTGCTGACCGTTTGGCAGTTCGGTGCCCCCATGGTGATCTTCCTGGCCGGTCTCAAGCAGATTCCGGCAGACCTCTATGAAGCAGCCTCGATGGATGGTGCCGGTCCGGTGCGGAAGTTCATGAACATCACCTGGCCCATGCTTTCCCCAGTGATCTTCTTCAACCTGCTCATGGAAACAATCCATGCTTTCCAGATCTTTGCTTCGGCCTACATCATCTCCAACGGTGAAGGCGGCCCGGCAGGTTCCACCCTCTTCTACACCCTCTACCTGTACTTGCGCGGTTTCAGCGACTTCCGGATGGGCTACGCCTCGGCAATGGCCTGGCTCCTGGTGATCGTGGTCGGCGTCATCACGCTGATCTTCTTCAAGACCTCCAAGTCCTGGGTCCACTACAGCGGTGATTCGAAATGACAACCATGGCAACACCTACCCAGCCCGCTCCCACGAAACCACCAGCGGCACCGGTGTATAACCCGAAGTCCGAGTCCACCACGGCCAAGCGCGTCAAGAGCACCATCTTCCACATTGTTGCCTTGGCACTGGTGGCGATGGTCCTCTACCCGGCCATCTGGATGATCTCCGCATCCTTCAAACCGAACTCCGAGATCGGCGGCGCCAACAACGCGCTCTGGTCGAACAACTTCAGCTTCGACAACTTCGTCACGGCCATGGAAGGAATCGGCGGCGTCTCCACGCTGACGTTCTTCACCAACTCGTTGATCCTGGCCGTCGGCGCCGTGGTGGGAACTGTCCTCTCGGCGTCCATCTCCGCCTACGCCTTCGCCCGGATCAATTTCCCCGGCCGAGGCCTGTTCTTCGGCATGATGATCGCCACCCTGCTCCTGCCGTTCCACGTGGTGATCATCCCGCAGTACATCGTGTTCCAGCAGTTGGGGCTGGTGGACACGTACGTGCCGCTGCTGATCGGCAAGTTCCTCGCCGCGGACGCGTTCTTCGTGTTCCTCATGGTCCAGTTCATGCGCGGCCTCCCGGCCGAACTCGACGAAGCGGCCCGCATCGACGGCGCAGGTCACGTGCGGATCTTCGGATCCATCATGCTCCCGCTGATGAAGCCGGCCCTGATTTCCACCTCCATCTTCTCCTTCATCTGGAGCTGGAACGACTTCCTGGGACCGCTGCTCTACCTCAACACCCCCGAAAAATACCCGCTGCCCCTCGCATTGCGACTCTTCGTCGACCAGACCCAGAGCTCGGACTACGGCGCCATGATCGCCATGTCCGTGCTGGCGCTCCTGCCTGTGCTGGTCTTCTTCCTGGTCTTCCAGCGCTACATCGTCGAAGGCGTTTCGACGCAGGGCCTTAAGGGTTAAGGACAACAGAGAATGAGCGCAATGGACGCCACAGGCAAGTCTTCAGGGATCCCGGTAAACCGCTTTGCCCTCTTCGCCGAGACCATCCTGGCGGGAGTCATCGTGCTCCTCCTCTCCGTCCCCTTGGTGACGGCGCCGGCCGCCTATGCGGCCGGCGTCGCGCACCTGGAAAGGCACCTCAGCGGGAGGGACGATTCCCTTCGCAGCCTGTGGGGGAATTTCCGTCGAGCGCTTCCCGGCAGTTGGAAGATGGGAATCACGACGGCGGTAGCCGCCGTCGTGATTGTCCTTAACCTGTTGCTCGCCCTGGTGGGTCAACTGCCCGGCCGGGCGGTGATCCTGCCCGCTACCCTGATTTTGGCTGCAGCAGGCGCAGTCCTCTTCCTCCGGATCGCCGCCAACTGGAGCGGAGGCATCAACTGGAGCGGCGATGCTGATCAGCAGCCCGCCGATGCTCCCGGCCCGCAGCGCTGGGCGCTTGCCTACTCCCAGGCCAGGGCTGATGCCCTGCGCGACTGGACTGGTTCGCTGCTGTTGCTTGCTGCCGTTTTCATGACAGTTGTCTTCGTTTGGATGCTGCAGGCACTGTTCGTCATCGTTCCCGGGACCCTGGTCCTGGCCGCGGCTGCCATAAAAATCCGTTCCCACCGTTGAGATCCGACCGAACCCGCTGAATCGAGCAGAACACTCCGTGTCGTCGCGCCCGTTCCCACCGCGCCCCAAATCCACTACACCGCGTGCCCGCTCCACGGAAAGCTGGCATTACCCGCTGAGGCACCACAACTACCGGATCTTCGTCATCCTCTCCCTTGTAGGGAGTGGCGGAGTCTGGATGCAGCGTCTCGCTCAGGACTGGCTGGTGCTGCAGCTCACGGGCAGTCCGGCTGCGGTAGGCCTCGCCGTTGCACTGCAGTTTCTGCCCATGTTGGTGGTGGGTCCCATCAGCGGCGTGCTCGTGGACCTTTTCTCCAAACGGCGGATCCTCCTGGTCTGCCAGTCCGTCGCCGCGCTATTGGCTGCCGGCCTTGCCGTGTGGAACGCCATGGGAGGCGCGGATGTCTGGGTGGTCTATGCGTCCTGCGTTGCCCTGGGCATCACCAGCGCCATCGATGGACCGGCCCGGCAGGTGTTCGTCAATGAAGTGGTGGGCGACCAAGGACTGCCCGCCGCCATCGGGCTGAACAGTGCGATCGGCCAGTTGGGAGCCATGGCTGGCCCTGCGCTGGCAGGCGTGGTCATTGCCCAAGCGGGTCCGGCGGCGGCGTTCGGTGCCAACGCTGTGATTGGCGTGTCGGTCCTGGTCATGATTGCGTCCATCAGGCCGGGGGAGCTGCACCATTCTCTGGAAGCGCCTGATCCCACTGCCCGGAAAGGCCGGATCCTCGCGGGTTTCCGATTCGTCCGATCACGCCCGCCCTTACTGTTGACCATGCTGCTCGCGGGCTTGTTGGGTGCCTTCGGCATGAACGGCCCCGTTGTCCTCGCGGCGTTCGCCGACGGAGTGTGGCATAGCGGACCGGCCGGCTTTGGGCTCTTCAACACCGTCAGCGCTCTGGGAGCACTTGCAGGGGCGTTGGTGGCAACGCGGATCAAGCGCTTTGGACGGAAGGGGATTGTGGCCAGTGCCGGGCTCTTCGGCCTGACGCAAGCGCTCGCTGCGTTGATGCCTACGCAAGAGTGGTTCGTGGTGATGCTCATAGTTGTGGGCTTCATGACCCTGGTGTTCCTCACCAGCGCAGCCACTGCGGTACAGCTCGAGGCCGGGGCAAGTGTGCGCGGCAGGGTCCTGGCGCTGTACTTCCCGCTGCTGCTGGGTGGCCATGCCTTGGGTGGCTTGCTGGCGGGGTGGCTCACGGAGGACTTCGGCGTCCGCACGGGGCTTGTGGTCACGGGAGCGTTGGGCATGGTGTCCGCGGCCGTGATTGGCTTCTTGCTCTGGCGCTGTTCGGGCCGCCGTCGCTCCTAGCGGGCCGCCGGTAATTGCCAAACACCGTGACTTCGCGTTGCGGGGCCTGTTCTGCAGGCTATTCATGGCAAATACCATGCAGGGCGGGCCTCACAACGCGTCAGCGAGCACTCATCTGCCTGAAACCAAGCCCTCGATCTCCGCTACATCCAAGGTGCCGTCGCTGATCCACACGGTGTTGGTGCGCGTGAGGGAGTCCCCTGCCACCAATTCCACCGCAGCATCCCACGCCAGTGCAGAACCGACAGCTGGGTAGTCTCTGCACCGCACGAACCAAGGGTCCGCCGATTCGGAAGGCGCGCCAAACACCAGGGTGGCAGGGCCGCCGTCGAACTCTCCCGTCCAAGCCAGCCAAGGCGCTATGGAACCGTGAACAGAAGGCTCGCCCTCGGCTGTGGAGGAGAAGACGCGCGAGGAAGCATTGGCTGGGAGCCGCCAGAAGAAGCCGCCGTAACCGCTCCCGGCCGCGCCATGGGAACCGGGACTGCCCAGGGAAACGTCCACGACGGCGGTGAGCCGGGTCTGGATCTCGAGTCGCCATGTGCGCGCATCCAGGAGCGTGCGGCTCAGGGAGCGTCGTTCGTTGAGGACGAGGCTGCCGTCGGATGCCAGCCAGTTGAGGTCAAGTGTGGTGACGTCTCTTTCCCGGGAGACATTCACGGTCTCGATCCTGCCGTGGTCCTTCAAATCCACGTACTTTCCGGCCGTTCTGCGGTAGCTGCGGCCGCCCCAGAAGTTGCTCCCGTTGACGTCCTGCAGTGCGAAGCCCGCACCCAGGTGCCACACATGGTCTGAGGGCAGGTGGTCCGTGACCACGATGCCGGCTGGTGTGGACACCGGGTGCAGGTAGGGCCGCGGGGAGAGGTCGGGCTCGAGATTGCTTCCCGATCGGAGGACTGCTGTGGGAGTTGGGCGGGCGTCGGCCGGGCCGGTTCCGGCGTCGGGGGTGGCGAAGAGTGCCTCGGCGCCTTCGGTGATGGGCCGCGCCCAAGGAAGCCCCAGTTCGGAGAAGGTGGCGTGGGATCGTGTGGCACGTTCCAGGATGTCCTCGATGTTCGGGATCACCGCATGAGCTTGCTCGCCTGTTCCTACCCATTCGACGTAATCCCCGGGAATCAACGCGGGTGCCTCGGCTGTGCGGATAGCTTCCAAAACGCGCATGAACGCGCCGCTGTGATCGAGGGGGCTCAACAGCGGCGTGCCCTCAGACAGGTGTTGGAGAAGGTTCTCCGTGAGGTCGTCCCGTCCGAAAGAGTGCGAGGTTTCGCCCGCCTCCGTGAGGACTGTTACGCGGTCCTCTGTGTAGTGGAACACCGCCGTCCCCTCCGTTCCATGGAGCGTGACGTAGGGTTCCACGGATTCGGCGGCGCAGAGGGTGAGGGCGCACGTGATGGGCAAACCGTTGATGGTGCGCAAGCGGATCACTGAGGTGTCGTCCGCCTCGATATCGTTCGCGCGGTAGAGATCCGCTTCCACTGTCGCGAGGTCTTTCGCTGACCGCGCGCCGGCGATGCGGAGCGCCGTGGCGATTGCGTGGGCCAACGGGTTGGTGGCGACGCCATCAACCACATCAACGCCGTCGAGGCGGCGTTTGCCTGCCCAGCGCGAGCGCTTGTAATAGGCACGATCCCGGACCCAACGGCCCGTAGCGGAAATCCCCTTCAGGTTGCCGATGCTTGGCAGCTCTTCCGAAGCGTCCCCGCCCGCCAGCTTTTCCAAGGCCGCGAGGGCGTGGGATCCGAGGCTTTGGAAGCCGATTTGGACACTGCGGCCGGCCTGCTCCGCCGCTTCCTGGAGACGGAGGAAGTCGCTCATGGAGGCAACCGGGGGCTTCTCCAAATACAGATCCGCCGTGGAGGCGAGCACAGATAGGGCCAACGGTGCATGGGTCTGAATGGGGGTTGCCACGATGATGACATCCGGACGATGCTCGCCGGCCAACAGCTCGTCCAGGTTCGCGTGGACGGCTGTGGTCGCAGGCAGATCTCCAGCTGCCGGGGGATTTGGGTCGGCCACGGCAACAAGGTCCACCTTGCCTTGGCTGCTGAGCCGTTCGAGGTTGCGCAAGTGGTGTGTGCCGAAGCCGTGAACCCCCACGAGGGCGATCCGGGCAGGGGAGGTCCTGGCAGCGGCAGTCGCGAAGGGTGTTGGGCTACTGGCGGGCTGGGTGTCCATGGCTCTCCTAGGCTGGCGCGGCGACAATGGCGCGTGACGCCGTCGTCCGGGTCTTCACAAAAGTGTTCGGGCGGGATTAGGCTACACCTCAGCAAGCGCTTTCCCATGATCCGACTTTGTACAGTTTAGCTCGATCATCCGAAAAATGTAACGATTCAAGCGGGCGCGCAATGTTGGAGTCGAGATGACGTAGGATGTCCTCTAGTGGACGCAATCGCCCGCACCCCAGCCTGAATCAGCCTAGTCAGACCTACCTGAACCGGAATGGACCATGCCCCTCTTTGACCTTCCCCTTGATCAGCTCCGCGACTACACCTCCGAAGCCCAGGCGCCAGGCGACTTCGAGGAATTCTGGGACCGCACCATCGCAGATGCCCGCGCGCTCCCGCTTGATGCGGTGTTTGAGCCAGTGGACAATTACCTCAGCGTGATCAACACCTTCGATGTCACCTTCTCCGGCTTCGGGGGAGACCGCATCAAGGGCTGGCTCCACGTACCCGCGCAGCTCGAGCCAGGGGAGCAGCTTCCCGTGGTTGTGGAGTACATCGGCTACTCCGGTGGCAGGGGCTTGGTCAACCAGAACACCCGGTGGGCGCAGGCAGGCTACGCGCACTTCATCATGGATACCCGCGGACAGGGCTATGGTGGCGTTTCCGGCGACACACCGGATCCGCACCCATCTGCCGGTGGCATCAACTACGCCGGCCTCATGACCCGAGGTGCCGATCACCAGGACAACTATTACTTCCGACGGGTCTACGTGGACGCCTTCCGTGCCGTAGAAGCGGCGCAGAGCCATCCTGCCGTCGACCCTCGCAGGGTGGTGCTGACCGGCGTTAGCCAGGGTGGCGGCATCACTGTTGCTGCTGCCGGGCTGACGGCTGGAAGGCTCGACGGCGTTATCGCCGCGCTGCCCGACGTCCCGTTCCTGCAGGACTTTCCTCGCGCGATTGACATCACTCCCCGGGGCCCGTATCCCGAGATCGCAGGATTCCTGGGCCGGCACCGCGAAAAGTATGAGCCCATGCTGGCCGTGCTGAACTACTTCGACGGCGTCCACATTGGCCGCGCGGCCACGGTCCCGGCGCTGTTCTCCGCTGCGCAAATGGACGATATCTGCCCTCCGTCAACGGTGTTCGCGAGCTTCAACAACTACGGCATCGGCTCTCGCGGCCACTGCGGCGCCCCTGAAAAGGACATTGAGGTGTACCGCTTCAACAACCACGAGGGCGGGCAGGAGCACCACTGGATCAAGCAGTTGCAGTTCCTGCGCAAACTGCTGTCATCTTGATGGACACGATTTGCCTGCTGTGAAGAACCGCCGTTATGGTGTGGCTATGACTAAGCGTTGGTATGCGTATTTTTCGTTGGCTCTGGAGGGGCCCGCGTCTAACTGACACGCATCCAACTTTCCTTCAGAGCCAACAGGGCAGAGATTATTCTCTGCCCTTCGCCATATCCGGCGGGTTCTGAAAAGGGGCCCGCTCCGCATCCCGGAACAGGACCCAGAAATGACCAGCATCGCCGCAGAACCCACCGAATCGCTCGACTCCGCTGAATCCGGAGCCACCACTCAGCCCGCTACCTCCAACCTGCGGGTGGCCCGATTCGAGCCGCTTCCGGCCCCGCAGGACCTCATCGCCGAGTTGCCGCTTGACGGCCGCTCAGCTGCCGTCGTCGACCGGGGCCGGGACCAGGTCCGCGCCATCATGGACGGTGTGGACGATCGCCTCCTGGTGATCGTCGGCCCGTGCTCCATCCACGATCCCAAGGCCGGCCTCGAGTACGCCCGCCGGTTGGTCAGCCAGGCCGAGAAACACAAAGAAGACCTGCTGATCGTCATGCGGACCTACTTCGAAAAGCCGCGCACCACCGTTGGCTGGAAGGGCCTCATCAACGACCCCCACCTGGATGGCAGCCACGACATCGCCGGCGGCCTCCGCGCAGCCCGCGGATTCCTGAAGCAGGTCACCGCGTTGGGCCTGCCCACTGCTACCGAATTCCTGGAGCCCATCAGCCCGCAATACATGGCTGATCTCGTCTCGTGGGGCGCGATCGGCGCCCGCACCACGGAGAGCCAGATCCATCGCCAGCTCGCGTCCGGGCTGTCCATGCCCATCGGCTTCAAGAATGGAACCGACGGCGATCTCCAGGTGGCCATCGACGCTTGCGGTGCCTCTGCCGCTGAGCAGGCCTTCCTGGGAATTGACGACGACGGCCGCGCGGCTCTCGTAGCGACGTCAGGCAACCCGGACACCCATGTGATCCTCCGCGGCGGCCGCAAAGGGCCCAACTACTCCCAGGAAGACGTTGCCGCAGCCTCCGCCAAGCTCGCATCGAAGGGCCTTAATCCGCGGCTGATCGTGGATGCCAGCCACGCCAACAGCGGCAAGAGCCATCACCGTCAGGCGGAAGTTGCCTTGGAAATCGGTGCCCAGCTCGAAGCGGGGGAGACCTCACCCATTGCAGGGGTCATGCTGGAAAGCTTCCTCGTGGGAGGGGCGCAGAACCTGGACGTTGCCAAGCAGCTCGCGGGGGAGCAGGAGCTCGTTTACGGCCAGAGCGTCACGGATGCCTGCATGGAATGGGATGTCACGGCTTCGGTGTTGGAGCAGCTCGCAGCGTCGGCTCGGAAGCGTCGTGCGGTGGTTGCGGCGTAGATCCTGAAGCCGGGCTGGAGGTTGTCCCCAAGTTACTGGAGGCTCTTTCACATTGGCACCATCAGCCTCTAGAGTATCTAGCACATGGTTGTTTGATGGCTCAGCATCGGCACACCGTTCCACTGGGGGTGTCCTACTGTCTGAGAGCAAAGGAATATGGGAAATGTCCGCGGAGACTAACTTCTCGAATGCGCGTTTCATGACGGTGGCCGAGGTGGCCGATGTCCTGCGTGTTTCCAAAATGACCGTGTATCGTCTGGTCCACTCAGGGGAAATGCCCGCCGTAAGGTTCGGCCGTTCCTTCCGGGTTCCTGAAGAGGCCGTCGCCCAGTACCTCAAAGGTGCCGTGGTGGACGGGCAATCCGAGACCGCCTGAGGCTTGTCGGGGTCCGTCCCGCGGACCGTGGTCATGGGGTGCCCCTTTGAAGCGGTACTCTGTTAAGGAACGTTTTACGTCAATGTAAGAATCTGTCAGTTGTACTTGTCTGCTTCCGCGGATCTGTTCCAACAGACAGGAACTTCTAGTTTGTAAGGAACTTTCGTGGGTTCAGTTATTAAGAAGCGCCGCAAGCGTATGGCCAAGAAGAAGCACCGCAAGCTGCTTCGTAAGACTCGCCACCAGCGCCGCAATAAGAAGTAGAGATACTTCATCAAGCGTGAATGCCCGTTGCCTCTCGAGGTGGCGGGCATTTTTGCATCCACGCTCTCTCACCTTCCGCGGGTTTGGTGTGGATGCTCTCTCACGTCCCCGCGTGTTTGGTGTGGATGCTCTCTCACGTCCCGCGTACAAAACCAGATTCGACGGCGGGATCTATCCAAGCGCCGCGCAGGGTCTTCTTGATCAGCTGAACTGCTGCGTCGAAATCGTCGGCCAAATCTGCCTTATCGAAAACCAGCACCGTCCAGCCTGCAGCCTCGAAAGCCTTATCCCTGCGCCTATCGCTGAAGATCTGTTGCTCCTCAAGGTGGTGGCCGCCGTCGTACTGAATAGCGACTCGCCGCCGTCGATACCCGAGGTCCGCGGACGGCGAGAGCGGATCGTGGAGCCGGAGCCGCACCTGCAATTCGGGTTCGGGAAGCCCCGCGTCGAGAATTGCTAGCCGGAGCACCGATTCGGGCACTGAGTCGGAGCCGACGCGCATCAGTTCGAGTGCTTCCCTTGCGCGGACGACGCCTTGCAGGTTCTTGTGCCGGTCAATCATTGCGCGCAAGGACTCGATTGTTGTGAAGGCATAGTCCCGCTGTTCGAATTCTGGCCTGGGCTCGCGAATGAGTTCGTCACCCATGCAGACGAGCTCCTTCAACGGCAGTTGACGGGCCAGGTCCAACCATGTCCTCGATCGAGTGCTGATCCAGAAGCCGCGGGTCAATTCGATTTCTCCATCTGAGACCACCACGGTGTGTCCCCTTACTCCTTTGCGGCGCACCGACGGCAAATTCCTGGGCTTACTTAGGTGCAATTCGTTGGAATCCGACAGCCACGGTGGAAGGGACAAGCCATGGATTTTGGCGGCCGTGACGTGGGAAATCCAAGCGCCAGGGCTCGCGGCAGAGAGCGAACGGGCGGCCCCTTCAAGGTCGAAGTCCCAATCAGCTGGTCGGTAAATGCCCTGACTGACCCCTTCAATCTTGACGCGGTTCCAAATCTGAGACGGTGCGAGGCCAGCGGCCTTGGCCTCCTTGAGTGTAAACGGAGCGGATCTTAGCTGGGACGGGACAGGAATTGGCCTTTGCATACCGGCATTGTCGCCCAGAATCGACATGGACCGCCGATGTTATCCACAGGTCAGGAATCAAGCCGTTGGGAGGTGAGAGAGGGGTTGGTTCAAGCGCGAGGGAGGTGAGAGAGCGTTGGGTTCAAGCGCGAGGGAGGTGAGAGAGCGTCAGACGCGGGGGCCACGGAACTTGGAGAACCCACGCCACAGTCCGTACACAGCTCCGCCGACGGTCGCGGCTTTGAGGCCGAGCGTGGCCGCGCGGCGTCCCGAGCGGAAATCGTAAACGGGCCAATTGTTCTCACGAGCGTGCCGCCGAAGCTTCGCATCGGGGTTGATCACCACCGGGTGACCCACCATGGTGAGCAAGGGAATGTCGTTTGCGGAGTCGCTGTAGGCCCAGCAATGGTCCAGATCCAATCCCTCGCGATCGGCAACTAGTTGGACTGCGATCGCCTTTGCAGGGCCGTGGAGGATGTCGCCAACGAGCTTCCCCGTGTACACACCGTCGTCCACCTCGCCCACTGTGCCCAATGCGCCGGTTAGGCCGAGCCGGGTGGAAATGACCGTGGCGACCTCAATGGGCGTAGCCGTCACGAGCCACACCTTCCGGCCGACCCGTAGATGTTGTTCTGCCAGCGCCTTGGTTCCCGGCCAGATCCGTGACTCGATCATCTCGTCATAGACCTCTTCGCCCAGGGCCTTGATGTCATCCACGGTGATGCCGGCAGCAAGGGTCAGTGCGGAGTCGCGTACAGAATGGACGTCTTCCATGTTTTCGCCGCGCAGGACGAACTTGAACTGCTTCCAGGCGAACCCGGCAGCCTGGGAAAGTGTGAACGCTCTGCGTTCGTACATTTTGCGCGCCACATGGAAGAGGCTTGCACCTTTCATCAACGTATTGTCGACGTCGAAGAAGGCGGCTTCGCCAGCGTGCTTCCGCACGAGTTCCTGTTTCGCCGCGTCCTTCTGCGCGGTGTTTTGCACCAAGGCATCTGCGACCACGGCGGCGTTCTTCTCCTCGGGCATGCCTTGAGTCTAGTCAATCGCCGGGAACTGCGGTTGAGGGCGCACGGGCGGACTCGCCGCAGGGCGTGGGGTGTGAGTGAGGGTTGGTGGGAAGGGCTTGGGGTGTGAGTGAGGGTTGGTGGGAAGGGTTTAGGGTGTGAGCGAGGGGTGGGGCGGTTACCTTTGAGACATGGCTATTCCCGACGTCGTACTCCTTACCAAAGCTGACTGCCACCTCTGCACGGAAGCGCGTGCCGCCGTCGAGCGCGTCACGAAAAGCCTTGGCGTGCAGTGGACTGAGCAGAAGATCGACGGCGACCCCCAACTCCAGGAGCGCTTCGCAGAGGAAATTCCAGTGGTGCTGGTCGACGGCATCCAGCGGGATTTTTGGAAGATCGATGAGGAACGGCTCACCCGCACACTGAAGAAGGTCCTGGAAGGCTGAGGGTGGGTTACCCGCAGGTAATGGCTTTTGTTGTGTCCCGCCGAGGGTCATAGAGTGGAACAACAAAGCGATGCAATGGAGAATACCGTGACTGCGCTGGAACCGTCCCCGGACGCAACAACCGGGGACAACGAACCTGCCACCAAGCAGATCCCGCCCGCGGCTGTGGCCCGGATGACTCTCTATTTGCGCGCGCTCAACTCTCTCTTGGCCGAAGGTGTGGAACGCGTTTCCTCGGAAGCCTTGGCGGAGGCATCAGGCGTCAGTTCATCCACGCTCCGCAAAGACCTCTCCTACGTGGGCTCTTACGGGACCCGGGGCGTTGGCTATGAAGTCCAGTACTTGAGTCGGCACATAGCAGCCGCCCTCGGCTTGACCCACGACTGGAAGGTCGCGATTGTGGGCGCCGGCAACCTCGGCAAAGCCCTTGCGCGGTATGGCGGTTTTGAGTCCCGGGGCTTCGACGTTGTGGCCATCTTTGACGCGGACCCCATGGTGATCGGCAACGAGGTGGGCTGGCTGCGCGTGAGTGATTCGGCCGAACTGGAGCGAGTCCTGGAACGCACCCACGCCAACATGGTGGTGCTTGCGCTGCCTGCGACCGTGGCCCAAGCTGTGTGCGACCGCGTCATTGCCGCCGGAATCCGGAGCATCCTGAGCTTCGCCCCGGTGCTCCTGCAGGTTCCCCCGCACGTCAACCTCCGCAAGGTGGACATGGCAACTGAACTCCAGATTTTGGCCTACCATGCACAACGGGCGCAGACGCCGGGCCAGGCTGTTTAGCCTTTTCCGGGTCCGCGCCCGCGTTTCAACACTAGGAAGCGTGAGGGTTTAGCGACCGTAGGGGTTCTGGTACGGGTTTCCGAAAGGCTGGGCCTTACGGAAGTAGGGAGCCGACGCCGGCAGATACAGCATGACGATCGCTGCAACACCCAGCAGGATCACGATGAGCTGCATGATGCCGTAGGTTGCGCCGAACTGGAACAGGCCCGTGAGGCCCAGAACGGAGATGGCAGCGAACACGGTGCCCAGGATCCGGGCCCAGTTCTTGCCCTTCCGGACGGGGAAGGCGACCAACGCGTAAAGACCCAATGAGAAGATGGCACCGACTATGGCGCCCACTGCAATAGCACCGCGCATTCCCTCAATGGATTCCGCAGGGAACTCAGTGCCCTGCTGTGCGGCCTGCTGGTTCATCACGTTGATGAAGGCATCGGCTCCGGTGGTGGCCAGGAGCAGCGAGCTGATGGCAGACAGAATTCCGGCCGCAATGATCATCCAGAACGCGTAGTTAACCATTGGAGGGATAGTGGTGGGGCCGGGCTGCTGGCTTGGCCAGTTGTTGCCTTGGCCATACTGCGGAGCTCCGGGAGCCTGGCCATACGGGGAAGACTGCTGGCCGTACTGCGGTGCGGCGGGGGACTGCTGGCCGTACTGGGGCGCTGCCGGCTGACCGTAGGGGGAAGACTGCTGGCCGTACTGGGGCGCAGCGGGGGACTGCTGGCCGTACTGCGGTGCGGCCGGCTGACCGTACTGCGGTGCCGGCGGCTGCGGCGCTGAAGGCTGGGAGCCGTGCTGCTCGGGCTTGTTGTCGTCGCCCGGATTTGAGGGCGGGTACGGAGGGTTGCTCATGGCATTCCTTTGCTTGTTCGACTGCTGGTGCGGCCGCCGGGATCAGCAAAATGACCCTGCCCCCAGCGTGGTTCTGGTACCACCGTACCTCCAGCGTCCGACACTGCAGATGTTCACACGCAGGTATTTCAAGCTCACGGGAAAAATCATCATCCTGGCTTACGCCTTCATGATGAAGGCCGCGGGATCCGGGAGGATCTGACCGCGGCCTTCAGTTTCGCTTTACCGCCGAAATCGCACGACGACGGAAGTTGAGTCGGCGCTAAGCGTGGCCCTTCACAGTCTTGAACCAGAGCTGCGCATTGGGCAGCCACATCAGTACAACGGCAACTGCGCTCACCAGGAAGCCGAACCAATTGCCACCCAGGCCCATCCCGGAACCGCCACCACTTGCCGCTCCGAAGATGGCCAGGAGCAGGGAGACGCCGGCCAGGATGGTCAAGGCGAGGCGTGCCCACTCTTTGCCTTCCTTCATCTTCATGGCCAGGATCACTTGGGCGGCGGCGACCGCCAAAGTGAGCAGGAGGAGGATCAGTGCGATGGCGGCGAATCCCGGAGCAAAAGCGAAGGCCGCGATTACGGCAAAGAAAGCGATGAGGCCAAACAGCAGGCCCAGGAGTCCGGAGATCACCCAAATGAAGTAGGAGACCTTCAACTCAGTCGGCAGGCCCTGGGTCTTGAACATTCCCGAGAAGCCGCCTTGAGGCATGACGTCGTTGAAACTACGTGGTCCGTCAGTGGGCATTTCGAAGTGGAAACCGGAGCCGGGCTGGCCTTGTCCGGGCTGTGGATACTGCCCCGGTTGCGACGGCGGCTGGTAACCCTGCGGGGGTTGGTAGCCCTGAGGGGGTTGGTAGCCCTGCGGAGGCTGGTGACCCGCAGGAGGAACATTGCCGGGCTGCGGAGGCTGGGAGCCGGGCTGCTGTGGCTGAGGTGTTTCGTCTGGGGTACTCATGGCATCACTTTAGACCGCAGGTTGAGGGATGCATAGGAAATTCGGAGCCAACTCGCAGCTAAATACAGGCTGTTCGCCGAACAATTGCGGGGTGACTTCCGTATATGCGAAACGGCGCCCCCACAGCGTGAACTGTGCAGGGCGCCGTTTGGTGTTGCGTGCGGGCTACGCGGCAGCCGGTGCGATGAATGCGAGCTCAAGGTTGATGACAACCTTGTCGCTGACCAGGACGCCACCGGCTTCGAGGACGGCGTTCCAGGTGAGGCCGAAATCCTTGCGGCTGATGGTGGTTTCGCCGGAAACGCCGGCGCGGGTGTTGCCGAACGGATCCACGGCCACACCGTTGAACTCGGTCTCGATGGAGACTTCCTTGGTCACGCCCTTGATTGTGAGATCGCCCACGAGGTCGAAGCTGTTGCCGTTGGCCTTGACGTGGCGGGACACGAAGGTGATTTCCGGGAACTTCTCCACATCGAAGAAGTCTTCGCCCTTGACGTGGCCGTCGCGGTTGACGTCTCCGGAGTCGAAGCTGGCGGTCTGGATGGTGGCGGTGACCTTGGAATCGGTCAGCGTTTCGCCAACTTCCAAGGTGGCAGCAGCATCCTTGAACTGCCCGCGGACCTTGCTGATGCCCGCGTGGCGGACGGTGAAGCCGATCTCGCTGTGGGAAGCGTCGAGGGTCCAGGTGCCGGTGGTGACGGAAGCGGGGAGAGTCATCATGGTGTTGCTCCTATATCGAGTGGTAGGTACTGCTTGCTTGCTTGGTTGAGCTCATTGCTTGAAGCGTCAACCGAGCTTCGTATCCAGTATAAACATGCATATGCATCTTTTATTCCAACTCCACGGAACATTTCGGGAAAACTTTGAGTTCTACTAGCGGTAGAAGATTTCGGATCGCCCCGCTTCTTTGAGAAACTGGTAAACATGCCCCAAGCAACTGTCCATTTGCTTCGCCATGGCGAGGTCCACAATCCCGACGCCGTCCTCTATGGCCGGCTGCCGGAATTCCACCTCTCCGAACGTGGCCGCGAGATGGCCCGGATGCTGGCGGACCACTTCACGGCCCGCGCCAACCAGGGTGCCAAGATCGTGCATTTGGTAGCCTCGCCGCTCACGCGCGCCCAGGAGACGGCTATGCCCACGGCCGAGGCCCTGAACCTGGAGATCACCACTGAGCCGCGCATCATCGAAGCAGAGAACCACTTCGAGGGACTCCACCCCACCAAGAGCGAGTTCCTGAAGCCCAAGCATTGGATCTACTTCCGGAATCCGTTCCGCCCTTCCTGGGGCGAGCCGTACAAGGAACAAGCAGCCCGTGTGTTGGCCGCGGTCGAAGACGCCCGTGTGAAGGCAATCGAATTGGGCGGCGACGGCGCCGAGGCCATTCTGGTCAGCCACCAACTTCCCATTTGGTCCACCCGGTTGACTGCCGAGGGCCGCCGTCTGGCCCACGATCCCCGTAAGCGCGAGTGCACCCTCACGTCGCTGACCTCCCTCACACTCGACCACGACGGCAAGATCGTGCGCGTTGAGTACACCGAGCCTGCTGCCGTCCTGCTTCCCGGCGCGGCGAGCACCCCGGGAGCGTAGAAGCATGGACAACAATCTTTCGCGCCGCGGCGTGCTGACCGCCGGTGGTGTCCTTCTCGCTGGACTGACCATGGGCCTGTCCGCGTGTGCCCAGGAAGACTCCCTTGCCAAGCAAGCCAAGGCCGGAGACAACAAGAACTACGTGGCAGGCGATGGTTCGGTGACGGAGTTCGCCAAGGCCGACCGCTCCGCACCCGTTGCGCTCAAAGGCACTCTCTTTAACGGGCAGACGGTAAAGCCCGAGGATCTCCTGGGCAAAGTTACTGTCCTGAACTTCTGGTTTGCCGCTTGTGCTCCGTGCCGCATCGAAGCCCCCCAGCTTGAAGCCCTGCACTTGGACTTCAAGGACCAGGGCGTCCAGTTCTTCGGGGTCAACCTGCGGGACGAACAAGCCACCGCCGAGGCCTTCGACAAAACCTTCAACATCACCTACCCGAGCTTCAATGACAAGGATGGGGCAGTGCTGCTGTCCGTGTCCGGTATTGTGCCCCCTGGTGCAGTACCCACAACGCTGGTCCTGGACAAGGAGGGCAAGGTTGCCTCACGCGTCCTCGGCGAGATCGAGAAGAGCACCCTGAAAGCCCTCATCACCTCCGCAGTGGCCGAGTAGCACCCATGAACAGTCCTTTCGCCGAGACGATCCTCAACGGATCACTGCTGCTGGCTGTGCCAGTGGCGCTGCTGGCCGGACTGGTCTCATTCCTTTCTCCCTGCGTGCTGCCGTTGGTCCCCGGTTACCTTGGCTACGTCACGGGACTGACCGGCGTCGACCTCCAGAAGCAAAGGCGTGGCCGCATGCTGGCCGGCATCGGCCTGTTTGTGCTGGGCTTTTCGGTGATTTTCGTTCTCTTGGGTGGCGCCTTTGGGCAGTTGGGTACGTTGCTGACCGGCCCCCAAAACGCTTGGATCACGCAACTGTTGGGCATCCTCGTGATCATCATGGGCGTGGTGTTCATGGGCGGCTTCGGTTGGCTGCAGCGTGACGCGAAGATCCATGCCAAACCTCCGGCGGGCCTCTGGGGCGCACCGCTGCTGGGACTGACGTTCGGGCTGGGTTGGGCTCCCTGTATTGGTCCAACGTACTCCGCGGTACAGTTGCTGAGCCTGTCCGGCGGTTCATCGGCGGCCAAGGGTGCCCTTCTGGCGTTCGTTTACAGCCTTGGCCTTGGCATTCCGTTCCTCCTGATTGCCTTGGCTGTGCGTCGGGGCATGGGAGTCATGTCCTTCTTCCGCACGCATCGGCTGGCTATCCAGCGGATCGGCGGAGGCATCCTGATTTTGCTTGGAATCCTCATGGCCACCGGCGTGTGGGGAACCTGGGTGACCGAGTTGCAGTACTGGTTCCAAAACGATGTGAAGTTGCCAATCTGATGAGCGAGTCCGTGAAAGCCAAGAAGAAGTCACCAGCCGCTGAAAGCACCCCCGCAGAAGGCACAACAGGCGAGGGAAAACTCCAGCAGGCCAAGTCCGAGGCAGCTCTGCCCGCGCTTGGTTTCAAGGGCATGCTCCGATGGTCCTGGACCCAGCTGACCAGCATGCGCACGGCTCTGTTCCTGCTGCTCCTGCTTGCCGTTGGCGCTGTGCCGGGCTCCCTGTTCCCGCAGCGGCCCGCGAATCCGTCAGTGGTCACGCAGTACATCAAGGACAACCCTTCCTACGGCGAGCTTCTCGACGCCCTGCAGCTCTACGACGTCTACTCGTCGGCTTGGTTCTCGGCCATTTACATACTGCTGTTCATCTCCCTGATCGGCTGCGTCACTCCGCGCGCCATCGCCCACTACAAGGCCATGAAGTCGCAGCCGCCACGCACCCCCAAGCGCCTTTCGCGCCTGCCGGAGTACGGCACCTTGGCGGTGCCTGCCGACGCCGGGATCCCGGCGTCGAAAGCCATCAACGACGCCGCCGGGCTGCTGAAAAAGCGCGGCTACCGCGTTGAGGTCAGGGACGTCGACGGCGCCCTGCCGTCACTGGGTGCCGAGCGCGGCTTCCTGAAGGAAGTGGGCAACCTGGTGTTCCACACCTCCTTGATCGGCGTGCTGGTGTCCGTGGCCATTGGTGGCTTGTACGGGTACAGCGGCCAGCGGATCCTGGTGGAGGGTGATACATTCGTCAACACCTTGGTGGGCTACGACCAATTCACGCCGGGCACCAACTTCCAGAGCAGTTCTCTCCAGCCGTACTCGATGCAATTGGATAAGTTCGAGGCCAGGTTCGACCGCGAATCGCCCGGTAAGGCCGGCCAGCCCATCGACTACACGGCCGAAGTGACCACCAAGGAAACTCCGGACGCGCCGGCCAAGAAGGAAACCCTCAAGGTCAACGACCCCGTTTCGCTCGGGAATACAAGCCTCTACCTCACCGGAAACGGCTACGCGCCCATGGTGACGGTCCGGGACGGCGAAGGCAACGTTGCTTTCCAGGGTCCCGTAACGGCCAAGGTGCAGGGCGACAACTACTACTCCTCCGTGGTCATCAAGGTCCCGGACGCCAAGCCGGAACAGTTGGGCTTTGTTGGCTTCTTCCTGCCCACGGCGTTCGTGACGGAGGACGGAATTTCCTTCAGCGGCGCCCCGGAACTGATCAACCCGCAGCTGAGCCTGAACTCGTTCTACGGTGACCTCGGCCTGGACAAGGGCGTACCCCAGAACGTGTTCGAGCTGGACGTCAAGGACCTCAAACAGCTCAACGGCCGCGACCTCGCCGCCGGCGGCATCACCCTGAGCCCGGGAGCCACGGTCAACCTGCCCGAAGGCAAGGGCAGCATCACGTTCGACGGCGTCAAGAAGTACATCGGGGTGGACATCCACCACAACCCCGGCCAGCTCTACGCGCTGATCTTCGGTTTCCTTGCGGTCGCCGGCCTGGTCATGTCGCTGTACATCAACCGCCGCCGCGTTTGGGTCCGCACCGGAACCCACTCGGACGGCCGCACCATGGTGGAGTACGGCCTGCTGGCACGCGGTGAAGACCACCGCTTGGCCGGTGAAGCCGCAGCCCTCCGCGAAATCTTTGCCCGGGAATGGAATGTCCCGGAAACGCCGGAAAGCCCCACAACACCTGCAGGATCTTCCTCAACCTCGAAGGACCAGTAATGCCCGTCATCAACGAAACCCTGGGCCAGTACAGCGAGCTGTTCATGCTGTTGGCCGCCGGCACGTACACCGTGGCGTTCATCGCATTTGCCTGGGACTTGGCGAAGAGCAGCAAGATGCTCCGCGCCGTGGACTTGAAGGCAGCGGCCAGCGCCGCCGGCGAGAAGGTCACGGTTTCTGCGGGCCGCGTCGCGGCGGGCTTGGGAGGTCCTGACGCCGGTGGGCCGGCAGGCCGCGCCGAGCGTCCGACGTCGGGCCTCACTTTTGAGGGTGGAACCGCCGCCGGCGACATGAAGTACGCAGGCGAACGCCGCGCGCCCGCCCGCGTTGCGGTAGCGCTGACGGTGTTGGGCGTACTCATCCATGGCGCCGGCGTGGTCACCCGCGCATTTGGCGCAGGCCGCGTGCCGTGGGGAAACATGTACGAGTTCCTCACCACGGGTGCCTTCGTTGCCGTAGCTGTCTTCCTGGTGGTCCTCATCCGCAGGGATCTGCGCTTCCTGGGGACCTTTGTGATCGGGCTGGCCATCATCATGCTGGTGGCTGCTTCGGCGGCTTTCTGGACCCCGGTGGGGCACCTGGTTCCGGCGCTGCAGAGCTACTGGCTGATCATCCACGTGTCCATCGCAGTTCTGTCGTCGGCTTTGTTCACACTGACGTTCGCGATGTCTGTGCTGCAGCTGCTGCAGTCGTACCGCCAGAAGAACCTTGCCGCGGGCCGCGCGGACAACCTGGGCTTCATGCGCTTGGTTCCGAACGCGCTGAGCCTCGAGAATCTCTCTTACCGCATCAATGCCATCGCCTTCATCGGCTGGACGTTCACCCTCATGTTTGGTGCAATCTGGGCTGAAAAGGCCTGGGGACGCTTCTGGGGCTGGGACCCCAAGGAAGTCTGGACCTTCGTGATCTGGGTGGTCTATGCGGGCTACCTGCACGCCCGGGCCACCCGTGGTTGGACCGGAACCCGTGCAGCGTGGTTGTCGATCGTTGGTTATGCCTGCGTCATCATCAACTTCACTCTCGTCAACACGGTTTTCAACGGCCTGCACTCCTACTCCGGGCTCTAAGCCGCGGAACTGCAGCCTTCGCCCCCTGAGCAGGGGCTTTGCTCCCCTATGCGGAGACGGTCTTTGAAAATGACAATTCGGTGTATCAACTGTGACAGTTTGGTGTAGCAACTAAGCCTTTTACCCGTCCGGGGCAGGTGCTAACTTGTTCAGAACCCGCTTGTGATGCAGCCCGCTAGCGACGCGCCGTGTTCTTTTCGAGGTAACCATGAGCTATGTTCTCGCCATTGACGTCGGGACCAGTTTCACCGCCGCAGCCCTTGTAAAGCCCAACCAAGGCCCAACTCCAACAGCCGAGATCCTCCCGTTGGGGGTGCATGGCAGCGCCGTGCCTTCGGTGTTGTTCTATGCAGAAGACGGCCGCATTTTGATAGGCGAAGCAGCCGAACGCCGTGGACTGGACGATCCCCAGCGCGTGGTGAGGGAATTCAAACGCAGGATAGGCGACTCGGTTCCCCTCGCTGTCGGAGAGAGCTGGCTTGCCCCCGAGGACGTATATGCCGCCATGGCCCGGTGGGTGGTGGACAGGGCCCAAGAGCGGGAAGGTAGCTCGCCGTCGTCGATCATCATGACGCACCCCGCGGCATGGGGACAGCACCGTACGTCGTTGGTGCTTGCCGCGCTCAATATGGTTGGCCTGGAGGACATCACCTTAATCAGCGAGCCGGAGGCGGCAGCCCTGCACTATGCCTCCCAAACCCGTGTGGAAGATGGCAGCATCATCGCGGTGTACGACCTCGGTGGCGGTACTTTCGACACCGCCGTGCTCCGCAAAGCCAGCGCCGGCAACTTTGAGCTATTGGGCCGTCCCGATGGTATTGAGACCCTTGGCGGCGCCGATTTCGACGCCGCCGTCCTGCGTCACGTGATGGGCCACCTTGGCGAGGGCGTGGCATTGGATGTGAGCTCTCCTGAGACTTTGGCGGCCCTCTCACGGTTGAGGCGGGAATGCCGGGAAGCCAAGGAAGCACTTTCCCTGGACAGCGAAGCCAGCGTGGCCGTGTCCCTGCCCGGCACCCAGCTGTCCGTGCGGTTGGTCCGTTCCGAATTCGAAGCGATGATCGAGGCCCCTGTCAGGGACACGGTGGACGCCCTTGAACGAAGCCTTCGGAGTATCAACCTTGAAGCCCAGGACCTGAGCGCGGTGCTGCTCATCGGAGGATCGTCCCGGATTCCACTCGTGGCGGAGCTGATTTCCGTGGAACTGGACCGTCCGATCGCCGTCGACGCCGATCCCAAGTCATCCATCTGCCTTGGCGCTGCCGTGGCTGGCCTGCGCCCCAGTGGGGCAGGTTCAGTGGATGCGGAGGCAGCCGCCACAGCCGCTTCAGCCGCGGCGAACTTGTCCCTGGAATCAATAGCCCGGGAAAAAAGTGCGGACTCTTCGCTGGGGAGGCCACACGCGCCGAGCCGGGCTCCCTTCAGCCACCATCAAGCATCGACGGTCAAGCCTGGTCGCCATGCCCCGAGGCCTCGCGTTCGGATGGCGGCAGCAGCCGCCGCAGCCGCAACGGCGCTGACCATCGCAACCGCCACAGCGGCACAAAGCCCCGAAGGCACCGGACTGCTGGCCACCGTGTTTGGAAACCAGGCGGCCGATGTCATGCGCGACGGCGGTGCGCAGGCTTCCGGGGCCCAAGCTTCCGGGGCTGGCGGTGCTGCCGGTTCCAGCCCCGTCATCGGTGGACCGGCGGCTGGACTCGAAGCGAGCGTCAAGGCCGGGGTCACGAGGGCTGGGTCCAACGGAAGGGCTCCGGCCCGGCTGAATACAACGAACCCGGGCGCAACCAACGCGGGCAAAGGCAGCGCGGCCGATGGTTCGGGCAACACGGCAGGGACGGGTGCCGCCGGTACCTCCTCCGGTACAGCAGCAGGCGGGACGGGAGGTACCACCACGCCTGCTGCCCCCGGAACGGGGACTTCCACTCCGGGCACTCAGGCTCCTACGCCGCCTACCGCTGATCCTGATCCCACAGGGGGTGCCGCGGCCGGACCGACGCCTCCTCCGGCAGCCACAACACCACCACCGGTGACGACGGACCCGACAACTCCGCCGGTAGGCGAACCAACAACGCCGCCCAGCACCCCTACGGATCCGGTGACTCCGCCGCCGCCACCACCGTCTCCGGAACCCGAACCGGAACCGGAACCAACGGTGCCGCAGCCCGAACCCACGGTGGTCCAAGACCCGCCGGCATCTCCTGCACCTGTGCTGCCGCAGGAGACCACCCCGCCGGCCGTCCCTGACCCTTTACCAACGGAAACCAGCCCTACTTCGGATCCAGCGCTGCTCTCGGCGGTCTAACCCATGACGGGACATGACCATAAGCCTGGGCACTTTCGGCCCGGGGGAGACGATCACCCCCTCAACCACGCTACTGACACCCCGGGCGCAGATGACACCCTCGGCGCAGATACGGCCCCCACGCTGACAGGCGGGACTGCCGCTGTCCGCGAGCTGCTTCTGGCCCTGTCCGTGGGATTCTCCATCCCGTCGCCCCTTCCCGAGAGCCTGCGTGACCCTGACAGTTCCGACCACCCAGACGGCTTGGACTCGATCATTGCCGCTGCCAAGGACACCGGCTTGCTTTTGCCGGATGGGACTGTAGTGGGTACTGCACGGTACGCCCTGCTCAAGGGGACCCCCACTGCCCGTATCCGGGCGCTGCAAAGGGAGTTGGTGGACAAGACTCTCCAGGAAGGCCTGGTGCTAGGGGACCTGGCCCGTGACCTCGCAAGGAACGGGTTTCAGGACCCTCGTGTGGTGGCTGAGCTTGAACGGTCAGCGGACGATGCCTTGGCAACGGATCCGCGATTGGCTGCTGAACTTTACGCCGAAGCCCTCTTGGCCGGCGGTGACGAGGTTGCCAAGGCCGCGAGACATGCACAGGCTACAGCGGCCACCGGTGACTTGGACTCCGCGGGCAGGATGGTGGACCGGCTTCTGGCGGTGCCCGGGGCCCCCGATCTTCGTCTGGGAGTAGACGTGGCCGCGGCCGTCTGGGCGCAACGCGGAATGCTTGCCCGGAGCGCAGATACGTACCACTGGCTGGGGCCGGACCGGATCGACGGTTCGGCCCCGCTCGCTGCGGTGGCCATGATCGGTTCGGGAAACCCGGTGGATGCGGAGGAGCTTCTTGCAGCTGTTCCTCCGAGCGGTTCGCCTACGCTCCTGGCGGTTGCGCTGTCCCTGACTCAGCAGGGGCTTCGGGAAACCTTGGAGCCGGCACCGGAACTGGCGCTGGCCGAGCTCATCAGGGCCTCGGACATGATGAACGCGGCTGGCACTTCCATCCCCTTGCCGGAAACACCCGCTGCCCTGGCTGCCTTGTGCGCCCTCCACAGCGGTGAGCCGACCGTAGCGGACACCGTCCTCAAGGCAGCGTTGGCTGCAGGTCAGGGCGGCGACGCAGCCCGTCCCCGGCTGTTTCTGTTGCGCGCGTGGTCCTCCATGCAGCAGGACAACGCCGACGACGCCCGTTTGGCCATCAATGAGGCCGTCAAAGCCAATCACTGGGTCCTGGCGCCGAGGGACGAGTTCTTGTTGGCGGCCTTGGAAACAGGCCTGGCCAGGCGGGGCAGCGATGTTCATGAGCTCGTGCTGGCTTGGGACAGGGCCCGTGAAGCGATGATGCACGTTTCCGTGGACCTCTACAGCCTTCTATCTTGGGGCGAGTTGATGATCACCGCAGCACGGTTGAGGGAATCAAGGAGGGTTGCGCATTACCTGGAGAGTGCTTGGGACTTGCTGGGGAGGCTGGGCAATCCGCCCTTGTGGTCTGTGCCGTTGCACTGGGCGGCGGTGCAAGCGGCGTTATTGAGCGAAGACCCCGCCGGGCTTGCACCGCATGCGGCAGCGCTGGTGCGTGCATCGGAGCATAGCCATCTGGCTGCCGTGCTCGCGGCCGGCGGTAAGGCTTGGGTCTCCGTCCTGGCCGGCCGCTTTGAAGCGTCCGACGTCGAAACAGCGGCCCGCGGGTTAGCCGCCGTCAGCATGCCTTGGGAGGGCGCGCGCTTGGCGGGCCATGCCGCAGCGCATGCGGATGAGCGACGCGACATGGTGAAACTGTTGGCATGCGCCAGGGATCTGCACCCCCAAGGTTCGGCCCCGTCCGCCGGGGTTTCAGAACGGCAAGAAGTTGCTCGCGTTGCTGTTCCCGCTCAGCCTGTCATGGACATCGGGGGTGGCCCCGGCGCTCCTGACTCCTCCGGACTCAGCGCCAGGGAACGCGAAGTTGGTCGGCTCATCCTGGAAGGGAAGACCTACCGGGAAATCGGCGAAGCCATCTACATCTCACCCCGCACGGCGGAGCACCACGTGGCGCGCATGCGACGACGACTGGGGGCCGAAAGCCGCTCGGAACTCCTGGTCCGCCTGCGGATGGCATTGGGGGAGGGGTACCCACCTCCGTAAGGCGGCAACCCCTCCACCCCCTAACGGAAAGCCGGGCAATCCCCTAACGGTGAGGGGAGTGGTAGGGGGACCACCCCCGATGCCCGGTTACCGGCCACGGCAATACGTTGAATGCAAGCCCGGCAAAGGCGCCGGGCGAATCATTATCCATCACAGAATTTGAGGGAGCACTCCAATGCCAACACTCGCACAACAGCTCGTGCAGTTCCTGATGAGCCTGTTCAACGATCCTGATGCCGCTGAAGAATTCGTACGGGATCCCGAAGCAGCGCTCGCCGCAGCAGGCCTGCGCGACGTCTCGTCGGCCGACGTCGACGCCGTCCGCCCGGTGGTCCTCGATTACGCACCCATCAACGCCCGTTCGTCGTTCGACCGTGAATACAACACAGGAGGCAACAACGCTTCCACCGGCGGTGGCGGCGGCTGGGGTGGACACGACGACGATGATCACGACGGTGGCGGACACGGCGGTGGCGGGGGCGGCAGCTGGGGTGGACACGACGACGATGATCACGACGGTGGCGGACACGGCGGTGGCGGGGGCGGCTGGGGTGGCCATGATGACGATGATCACGACGGCGGTGGACACGGTGGCGGCGGTGGGGGCGGCGACTGGGATGACCATGCGCATGCCGTCCAGCAGCTTGTCCACGTGGTGAACAACTACTCCTACACCACCACCATCGACGACCGCGACACGATCACCGATCAGTCGGTCAACCAGAACATCTGGGCAGACGGCGATGTTACGCAGCTCTTCAACCAGGACGCTGTGGTTGCCTCCGGTGACGGCGCCATTGCTGCCGGCGATGATGTCAGCAACTCGGGCAACACGACCACCACAACCACCAACACTGATGACCATTCAACGGATAACTCGGTCACTGTGGATGCCAGGGGCAATAACGACATCTCCATCGGCAACGACTACTCGGATAACTCCGTGACCAAGGACTCCTACAACACGGACGTCGACGTGGACATCGATGCGGAGTTCAAGGACTCCTTCAACGACGACCACTCCACCAATACGGACAATTCGCACACCAACATCCACAACACGGACTCGTTCAACAAGGACTCCTACAACAACGAGACCGAGCTGGAAGTCGGCGACGTGGACGTGGAGTACACGAACATCGAGAACTCCACCATCATCAAGGACAACGAGGTGGATCTGGAGTACACCAACGATCACTCCACCAACGTGGAACTGGAAGATGTCCAGGTCAACTACGACTCCACCGTCATCCAGGACAACGAGGTGGAGATCGACAAGTCAGTGGACAACTCGGTTGAAGTAGGCGACGTCGATGTGGATTACACGAACATCGAGGGCAACACAGTCGTCGCCAACAACGAGCTCGATGTCGACTACACAGATATCGATGCCAACCACTCGCTTGTAGTTGCAGACAACGAAGTGGACGTCGAGGTCGAGAACACCAGCGAATACGATCCCGCCTCGTAGTAACCGCTGCGAGAACCATCACCCCAGCAGTGCCCGGCAGACGCCACAACGTCTGCCGGGCACTTCGTGGCCTCATCGGCGAGGCAGGCAGAGCAAAGGACAGACCGTGGCGGACACAGGACACATGACCACGTTGGTTGAGCAGGGCATGGCGCTGGTGGGGGACCGGAATGACCTCAGGCGCCGACTGGAAAGCACCCTCAACCGCTTGCGCGATCCAAGCGTCCGCGTCATGGTGGTGGGCGAGTTCAAACAAGGCAAGAGCCAACTCATCAACGCCTTGGTCAACGCGCCTGTCTGCCCGGTTGATGACGACATCGCCACCTCCGTCCCCACCGTCGTACGGCAGGGGGACCCGGCGTCGGCCGTTGTCCTTGTCCCCGGCCAACATGGCACGGACCCGGAAGGGGACGCAAGCGGGCAAGAGAGCGGGTTGGAACGGCAACCAGTGCAGCTGGATCAGCTCGCGGAATACGTCTCCGAAAAGGGCAACCCGGGCAACTCGAAGAACATCGTGGCGGCCGAAGTTTCCCTGCCCCGGAAACTGCTCACCGGCGGACTGACGATCGTGGACTCTCCGGGCGTTGGTGGCCTCGGCTCAACACACACCTTGACCACGCTGACTGCCCTGCCATCGGCGCACGCCATGGTGTTCGTCTCCGATGCTTCCCAGGAATTCACCGAGCCTGAGATGCGCTTCCTGCGTCAAGCGATGCGCATCAGCCCCAACGTCCTGTGCGTGCTGTCCAAGACTGACCTATATCCGAGTTGGCGCCAGATCGCGGAGCTGGACCGGAAGCACCTGGCCGAGGTCGGCCCTGATATTCCGTTGTTTCCAGTGTCCTCGCAGTTGCGACTCCATGCGGCGCGGCTGCAGGACGCCGAGCTGAACGCCGAATCGGGGTTTCCGGCGCTGATCGCCCACCTGCGGAACAACATTGTGGGCGGAGCGGCCAGGATCCAACGCAAATCCGTGAGCAATGACCTGTTGACCGTCAGCGAAAACCTCAGGCTGGCGCTGCAATCGGAGTTGGCAGCCCTGGAGAATCCGGCGGGAACTCCGCAGATGATCGCCGGCCTGAACGCGGCAAAGGAAGACGCCGATGCCCTCCGCAAACGCTCGGCCCGTTGGCAGATTACGCTCAACGATGGCATAGGCGACCTCATCGCCGACATGGAATATGACCTGAGGGACAGGCTGCGCAGGATACAACGCGAGGCCGAAATTGCCATAGACCAAGGCGACCCGGGACCTGCTTGGGAGCAGTTCACGCAGTGGCTGGAACAGAGCACGGCAGCGGCGGTATCGGATACCTTCGTGTGGACCAGCGAGCGTGCTCAATGGTTGGCCACGCAAGTGGCGGAGCACTTCTCAGAAGATGAGGTGGCCCTCCCCGCCTTGAGGGTAGCCGATACCGGCGGTGTACTGGACCCCGTCGCAGACATCCAGGACATGGAAGACGGCAAGCTCGGGCCGCTGCAGAAGGTGCTGATCGGGATGCGCGGGTCCTACGGGGGCGTGCTGATGTTTGGCCTGCTGACAGGCATCTTTGGGATGGCACTTATCAACCCGCTGTCCGTGGGGGCCGGCCTGATGCTGGGACGGAAAGCCTACCGGGAAGACAAAGAGGCCAGGCTCAAGCAACGGCAATCCGAAGCCAAGATCCTGGTCCGGAAGCACGTGGACGATGTTGTCTTCCAAGTAGGAAAGCAGCTCAAGGACAGGCTGCGGCTGGTTCAGCGGGCCACACGGGACCACTTCACGGAAATCGCCGAGGAGCACCACCGTTCCCTGACGGAGTCAGTGGCGGCCGCGCAGAAAGCGGCAGCTACCTACGCCGTTGAGCGGGACACGAGAATCAAAGACATTCGGAATCAGCTCAAAGTAGTGGATGCCCTGGCCAAAGCTTCTCAGCAGCTGCAGGAAGAGCCGCCAGCGCCGCAGACAGTCCCCGCAACCCAGGCCACAACAGCGCCTACCTCGGTCCCGGCGGGATGATCGAGTCGGGCATTGCCGGAGCCGCCGACCTGCTCCGGCAAGCAAGGGAGGTCTTCCACGACGACGCAGCGGCGCTCGCAGTGGTGGATGAGCTGGAGGACAGGCTGGAAGGTCCTTTGAGGATAGCTGTGGCGGGCATGGTCAAGGCCGGCAAATCAACACTGCTCAACGCCATCATCGGGGAGGAAATCGCCCCCACGGACGCCGGGGAATGCACCCGGATCGTCACGTGGTACCGCTATGGGCACACACCCAGGATCACGCTCCATCCGATTGTCGGGGAACCCCAATCCCTCCCCGTCACCCGCGAAGACGGCAGATTGATCTTCAACCTGGATAATGTCCGGGCCGATGACGTGGAGCGGATGGTCGTGGACTGGCCATCGGCAAGCCTGCGGGAGCTTACGCTGATCGACACCCCCGGGATCGCTTCCTTGTCACAGGATGTTTCAAGCCGGTCCACGGAGTTCCTCCTCCCCGAAGACGCTCCTGTGGCCGCCGATGCCGTCATCTATCTCATGCGGCATCTCCACGCATCGGATGTCCGATTCCTGGAGTCTTTCAAGGACACCGCCGCAGGCCAATCCGGGACTGTGAACGCCTTGGCGGTCCTGTCACGGGCTGACGAGATCGGCGCGGGAAGAATCGATTCCCTCATTTCCGCAGCAGTGATCGCTGACAGATACAGTCGTGACCAGAACCTCAGACCCCTTGCCTTGGGTGTTGTCCCGGTTGCCGGTTTGCTGGCGCAAAGTTCGAGGACCATGCGCCAGACCGATTTCGAGTCCATGCGGCTGTTGGCGCAGATGGAGAGAAACCAGCGGGAAAGACTGATGCTGTCAGCGGACCTTTTTGTCCGTGCCGGCCACCCCGATGGTCTGGACACGGCAGCAAAAGCGTCCCTCGTTCTAAGGTTCGGCCTTTTCGGGATACGCCTTGGTGTTGCCCTGATCCAAGGTGGCGTCAGCAATCCGACGGAACTTGCCCATGAGCTGGCGCGGCGTAGCGGACTTGGCCAGCTGTTGGACAACATCGCCTACCTGTTCCAGACGAGAGCGGACGCACTCAAGGCGCGTGCCGCCGTCGTAGGTTTGGAAGCGCTGCTGCGCAGTTCGCGCAAAGAGGTGGCGGTGCTTTTGGAAGCCAACGTGGAAAAGCTTCGAACGGGAGCCCACGAGTTCCGGGAATTGAAACTCCTGGCAACACTCCGGAGCGAAGGCCTGAACCTGGCTCCGGGGCAATCGGCAGAGGCTGAGCGGTTGGTGGGCGGCCGTGGCAGCACGCCACCGCTGAGGTTGGGCCTGGATGCGGACGCAAGCCCGGAACAGATAAGTGAGGCAGCGCGAAACAGCTTGAACCGTTGGCGGTTGCTCGCGGAGAACCCGCTTACTGAGCCGGCAGCACTGGACGCATGCCGCATAGTCATTCGCAGTTGCGAGGGGATGTTGGCCGCTATGCCCGCCGTTCCCTAAGGAACCCGTTCGCTAAGCAGCCAGGTGGTGGTGGACGGGAGAAAGAGCAGGATCAGGGCGGCTGCGGCCAGGATGAATTGGGCAGCCAACAGCACGATCGTCAGGACACCGTCCGTGCCGGGGGCCACCAGGAAATCGGCGGTAATGACTGTGACCACGGCATGGAGCAGAACCAACGGGGCAAGGGCCCAGCGAGACCAGATACGGCGTTTAAAGAGGACCGCCAGCAGGATAGCTTCCATGGCTATTACCAGCGCGAGCATGGTGAGGCTTCCCAGGAACACGACGGCGGTGGCTCCCTCTACTGCGTCGGCGTCGCCGTCGGGGACCATGCCTCCGATCACGCCTTTCAGCCGTTCGAACTGGGGATCACGGCCGAGAAAGCCTGTCACCACGACAGCTATTCCGGCCACGAAACTGGCTACCCAGAGTGTGCGTGACCAGCGTGCAGGTCCGGGAGGACGAACAACCGCCGCTATGGGGGGCGGCGTGGACAAGGAAATACCTGGACGTGGGGGCGGTGCGGAGGGTGATGCGGGCCCGCTGACTGATGGTGTGGAGGAGGGTGACTGCCGTGGTCCATCAGATTGCTGGGCCATGTTTGCCTACTTCAGCTCGTCCGTGTCATGGGGATCCGGCTCGCTGCGCTTGGCGTCGCCGGGGTTGAAACCGTTGTTTTTGGCGTCGCCGCTGCCATCCTCTGGCTTGTGGCTGGTATCTCGTTCCTTGGCATCATGGTCTGCCTTGAGCTTCTTCAGGCGATCCTCTTCAGCCTGGTTACGGCGGCGGGTTTCGAGGTTGCGCAGGAATTCGGGATCGTCGTCCGGGGCTGTGGGCTGTCGGCGTACGGGCTTGGCAGTGGGCTTGCCGTAGGGCCGGCCGAAGATGAACCAGAGGATTGCTCCCAACAGCGGCAGGAGGATCATCACAATGATCCACGCGGGTTTGGAGATCCCACGTGTTTGGTTGCCGTCCGTGCGGATGACATCCACCAGGGCATAGACGAAGATGACCAGAACTATAACGACGCCTACAACCCGGAGCATGCACCAAGTCTAGTCGCCTGAAGCCAATCACTGGACGCCCTGTTCCGGCTGTGATCAGAGTGCAACCATCCGGGCGGCTAAACTTGGATGGTGGCTTTCCTGAAGTATTCCCTCATCCGTCTGGTGCTGTTCGTGCCATTGTTCGTGCTGTTCGCCTTTTTGGGGGTGGGCTGGATCCTTGCCGTGGTCTTCGCCGGGCTGATTGCCTTCGCTATCAGCTACCTGTTCTTCCAGAAACAGCGCGACGCCGCCACGGCAGCCATGCGCGAGCGTTTCTCCGGGCGGGCGAAGCCCATCCGTACTGCCGGTGAGGTTGAAGACGCCGCCGTCGAGGACGGCTTGGTGGAGAAGAACCCGGACATCGCCGTGAACAACGACAAACGCCCGGGCACTGCCTAGAACTTTTGTGTAAAGCTAACGCCCCCAAGAAAACTTCTTAGGGGCGTTACTTGTATGGAACTTAGAAGCCGCGGCTCAGGATGAGTCCCAGCGAGAACAACAGGCTGTAGCCGAGGTTGATCATGCCGGTCTGCTTGAGAACCGGGATGAGGCTCTTGCGCTTCTTGCCGTTCACCATGAGCCAGGCCGGCATCAGGCAGGCCGGAATCAGCAGCAGCACGATCAGCATCCACGGCTTGGTGGGTGCCAGGACGATCACGAGCAGGATGGCCACAGCCAGCATCAGGACGTAGCTTTCGCGGGCATGCCGGTCACCCAGGCGGACTGCCAAGGTCCGCTTTCCAGCGGCCGCATCCGTGGGAATGTCCCTGACGTTGTTGGCCATTAGCAGTGCACAGGCGATGAGTCCGGTACCGATCGCCCCGATGACCGCGGCGAGGCTGACCTGCCCGGCCTGGGTGTAGGTGGTTCCAAGGGTGGCCACGAGTCCGAAGAATACGAAAACAAAGACGTCGCCCAAGCCCAGGTAGCCGTAAGGGTTCTTGCCGCCGGTGTAGCCCCAAGCCGCCAGGATGCACCCGATACCTACCAGGATCAGCCACCATGCCTGGGTCATGATCACCAGGATGAGGCCGCAAACCATCGCCGCCCCGAACAGGGCAAAGGCAGCCCACTTCACCTGCTCCGGCTTCGCGGCTCCTGAACCAACCAAACGGAGGGGGCCCACGCGGTCCTCATCCGTGCCGCGAATGCCATCGGAGTAGTCGTTGGCGTAGTTCACGCCAATTTGAAGCAGGAGAGCCACCAATGCTGCCAGGATCGCGTTCGGCAGCCGGAAAGCGTGGAGCTCGTACGCCGCTGCCGAACCGATGAGGACCGGCGCGATGGCCGCGGGCAGTGTGCGGAGCCGGGCTCCTTGAATCCATTGTGCAGCTGTCGCCACGTGTAGTACCTCGTGTATTTCGCGGTTGATCTTAGTCAGGGGGGCGGAGGGAAGAACTTGTCTATTGTCCCTGATGCAGCTCGGAAAGCCGGTCAATCATGGCCATACGGTCCGGCTTTCCGTTGGGAAGCATCGGCAATTCATTATCGGCAAACACTGTTTTGGGAGCCAGGACGCCTAGTACTTCCTCCCTGCGGGCTGTGAAGCCCTCAAGGCCAGCGGGCGACGGATCAGTCACGGCAACGTAAGCCGCCACAGCTTGGCCCCATTCCCGCGACGGGACTCCGGCCACGAAAGCCGCGGTGACGCCGTCGAGCTCTTCCAGCTTGCCTTGGATGTAAGCGGCGGAGGCCTTGACGCCTCCGGTGATGATCACGTCATCGGCGCGCCCCAGTACGGTGAGCTTGCCGTCGTTGGACAGCTCGCCAAGATCGCCGGTGATGTACCAGCGCACGCCGTCCTCCTCGAAGAATGCCGCCTTCGAGGCGCGGGCGGCGTCCAGGTAGCCCGCTGCCACTGTGTCGCCACCAAGCAGGATGCGGCCTTCCAGTTCGCCTTCACCGATGCGGACCTCGACGCCGTCCAACGGCTCGCCGTCGTAAACGCACCCGCCGCATGTCTCGGCCGAGCCGTAAGTGGTCACCACCTTAAGCCCCTCGGCGTGGGCGGCGGCGAGGAGTTCAGCGGATGCGGGAGCGCCGCCCAGCAGGATCGCGTTGAAGCGGCGCAGCACGGCCAGGGTTTCCGGCGCAGGGGAGTCGAGGAGCCGTTGCAGTTGCGTGGGCACCAGGGAAGTAAACCGGATCTTGTCGGTCAGTTCCTCGGCGGCGGCCGTGAAGGCCTCGGGCGTGAAGCCATTCGACTGGTCCATGACCCACGGGCGCGTGCCTGCGTAGAGCGAGCGGACCAGCACCTGCACTCCGGCCACATACTGCAGCGGGAGCGCCAGCAACCACTGACCTTCGCCGCGCAAGGCCACGGCAGTGGAAACAGAGGAAGCGGCCAGGGCGTCGATGGTCAGTACGGTTGCCTTGGGCGTGCCCGTGGAACCGGAGGTGCGGACCAGCACGGCTGCCTCTTCGACGCCGGTCTCCACCGGAACAGCCCGTGGCTCGCCGTTTTCATCCACCACTATTTCGACGGCGGGGCCCTCGCCATGGAGGGCGGCCATCAGGGCTTTCAAAATGGGATCGATGTTCACGAGGTCCTAGAAGTAGTAGGGGAAGCTGGACCAGTCGGGGTCGCGCTTTTGTAGGAACGCCTCTTTGCCCTCCACGGCTTCGTCTGTCATGTACGCGAGACGGGTGGCTTCACCGGCGAAGACCTGCTGGCCGGCCAAGCCGTCGTCGGCCAGGTTGAAAGCGAACTTGAGCATGCGGATGGCCTGCGGTGACTGGCGGGCGATGTCCGCCGCGTACTCCAAAGCAACTTCCTCGAGGCGGGAGTGGTCAACGGCCTCATTCACGGCGCCCATCCTGACCATGTCCTCCGCGGAATACTCGCGGGCCAGGAAGAAGATCTCCCGCGCGGCTTTCTGCCCGATCTGGCGGGCCAACAGCGCCGAGCCGTAACCGGCGTCGAAACTTCCCACGGTTGCGTCCGTCTGCTTGAACTTGCCGTGCTCGCGCGAGGCGATGGTGAGGTCGCTGACTACGTGCAGCGAGTGGCCGCCCCCGGCCGCCCAACCGTTGACGACCGCGATGACCACCTTGGGCATGGTCCGCATGAGCCGCTGGACTTCCAGGATATGGAGGCGTCCGGCGCGGGCGGGGTCGATGGTTTCCTGTGTATCCCCGTCGGCGTAGCGGTAGCCGTCCCTGCCACGAATCCGCTGGTCGCCGCCGGAGCAGAACGAGTGTCCGCCGTCCTTCTCTGAAGGTCCGTTACCTGTGAGGAGGACTGTGGCGACGTCCGGCGTCATGCGGGCGTGATCCATGGCCCGGTAGAGCTCGTCCACGGTACCCGGGCGGAACGCGTTGCGGACCTCGGGCCGGTTGAAGGCGATGCGGACCGTGGGGAGGTCCTTGACTGTGCCGTCCGTTGAACGCTCAACCTGCCGGTGGTAGGTCATGTCCTTGAAGTCGTCGAAGCCGGAAACTGTGCGCCAGCGTGAGGGGTCAAAGACGTCGGAAACCTTGGCAGGGAGTTGGTTGTTCACAGTCCGAGTCTAGTAATGGCCTTAGCTGATGCAGAACTCGTTGCCCTCGGGGTCGGCCATGGTGTGCCATTCGTGGGGTCCCTGGTTGGCGGTCCACAGGTGCTTGGCGCCGCGCGCTTCGAGCTGTTTCCGCACGTCATCCTTGTCCCGGTCGTCCAGACGGACGTCCCAGTGCACCCTGTTCTTGACAGACTTTTCGTTGGGATCCGTTTGGAACAGGATTCGCCGTCCGGTCTTGGGGTCCGTGTCTTCGGCGGGTACGATCGCGCAGCCCTCCGCCCACACCAGCTTGCCGTTGTGCGTAATGGTCTGGTCTTCGGTGGCGTAGCCCTGTTCGATCATGGACCGGATGAACGCCTCGTCCTGCGGCTCGACGTTCCACTCGAGGGTCTCAGCCCACCAATCGGCGAGGTCGTGCGGCTTCTTGCAATCGACTACTACCTGGATGTTCAGTGTCATGCTCTACAAGGTATTCCGACGGCGGGTGGCTGGGTAGGGAGTTGCGGTCAACTTCCGTCCGGGTTGCCCAATTGAGCCGCAGATCAGGCCGTTTTCCAGGGCGGCTGAGTACCACCGGAAGTGCGACCTAGCTGGGGAGCAGTTCGGGCGGTACCGCATAGATCAGGACCACGGCCATGAGGTTCTTGGCGGCGTGGACAAAGTAGGAGAACATCAGGTTCTTGCCCGTCCAGACGTAAACGGCCACCAGCACCACGGCCATCCCCAGATATGGAGCCAGCGCAGACAAGGCGAGCCCTTCGCGGCCCACTACATGGATGGACGAGAACACCACCACGGAAATCACGCAGCAAACCCAGATGTTCAGGTACTGCGACAACTTGCCGATCAGGAGGTGCCGAAAGAGATATTCCTCCACGAACGGGCCCAGGATGACCAGCAATGGCACCATCAGCCACGCCGGCACCTGTTGCAGCATGCCTTGGATGCCCAGTTGGTTCTCGGAGCTTTGGGCGGTCCCGAACGCCGCCACCAGAATGGCTGTAAGAATCAGCATTACCACCAAGGCCAAAGGGATCATGCCCAGCGTGAACCACGGTCGGGTCCCCAGGATTTTGAGATCGCGGCCCACGACGCGCCAAGCGGACGCCACTGCAAATATTCCGACGCCGGCATAGAAGATCGCGTTGACGGCATAGGACGCTGTGGCCGGGTCGGTGAACAGCTGAAGCATCAGCCGGTTGAGCGTCTGGCCAGCCAGCAGGAAGTAGGCGGTAAAGCCCACATAGGCTGTAACGGCGATGGCATCCAGGGCAGTGAATCTGTACAAAGGTGCCTTGGTGGAAAGAGTGCCCATGTGACCAGCCTAGCTTTGCTGCGAGGGCCATGCTTAGCTACACTTTTCGGTATGCCTAACTTTTCGTTTCGGCGCGCCAAAGATGTCCGCCGTTTCGCTGCTGTCCTGACCGCGATCGCCCTTGCCTTTGGAGCCTCCGCCTGTGGCGGGAACTCCTCTGCGGGAGAAGATGACAAGCCCGTGGTCCTCACCACTTTCACGGTTCTGGCCGACATCGCCAGGAATGTTGCCGGAGACAAGCTACGCGTCGAGTCCATCACCAAAGCCGGAGCTGAGATCCACGGCTATGAGCCAACCCCGGGTGACATTCGGAAAGCTGCCCAAGCCGATCTCATCCTGGACAACGGACTCAATCTCGAAGCCTGGTTTGCCCAGTTCGTGGAAGACCTCGATGTGCCGCACGCCGTCGTCAGTGATGGTGTGGACGTCATGCCCATCGCCGAGGATTCCTACCAAGGCAAGCCGAACCCGCACGCGTGGATGTCGCCCAAGAACGTCCAGATCTACGCCAACAACATGGCCAAGGCGTTCGCCAAGCTGGATCCTTCCCACGCTGCCGGGTTTGAGGCCAACGCGAAGGCTTATAACGCCCAGCTCCAAACTGTGCAGGATGAGATGGTGTCCAAGCTGTCCGTACTCTCGGAGAAGCAGAGGGCGTTGGTCACCTGTGAAGGCGCATTCTCCTATCTGGCCCGCGATGCCGGCCTCAAAGAGGTCTACATCTGGGCCGTGAACGCTGAACAGCAGGCCACGCCACAGCAGATTACGCGGGCCATCGAATTCGTCAAGGACAACCAGGTTCCGGCGGTGTTCTGTGAATCCACAGTTTCTGACGCCCCGATGCAACAGGTAGTGGGTGCCACCGATGCCAAGTTCGGCGGGACGCTCTACGTCGATTCCCTTTCCGAAGCGGATGGCCCCGTCCCCACCTACCTTGACCTCATGCGTCACGACGCCAAAGTCATCACCACTGCACTCACCGGAGGGACGCCATGAGCACTCCCGCGATCGCTGTTGAGAACGTCACCGTCCATTACGGCGAGGTCCTGGCCTTGGACTCTGCGTCCCTGAGCTTGGAACACTCGCGGATCTGCGGGCTGGTGGGCATGAACGGCTCGGGCAAGTCCACCTTGTTCAAGGTCATCATGGGCATGGTGAAGCCCGATTCCGGCAGGGTGCTCATCAACGGCGAACCCCCGGTAAAGATGCGCAAGGACGCCGGCATCGGTTACGTCCCCCAAAGCGAAGACGTTGATTGGGCCTTCCCCTTGTCCGTCCGGGACGTGGTGATGATGGGCCGCTACGGGCATTTGGGATTGACGCGCCGGCCCCGCAAAGCCGACCGGGACGCCGTCGAGCATGCCTTGGAACGCGTGGAGCTGAGCGAGTACGCCGACCGGCAAATCGGACAGTTGTCCGGGGGGCAAAAGAAGCGGGCCTTCGTGGCCCGGGGTATCGCCCAAGGGGCCACCATGATGCTGCTGGACGAGCCGTTCGCGGGCGTGGACAAGCGCTCGGAAGCCACCATCACCAGGCTCCTCCGTGAGCTGGCGGAGGACGGCGCCACCATCCTCATCTCCACCCATGACCTCCATGCCCTGCCCCAACTGTGCGATGAAGCAGTGTTGCTGATGCGGAAGGTGCTGATGCATGGAAGCCCGGACACCGTGCTCCAGCCGGAGAACCTGGCCATGGCTTTTGGCCTCGATGTCATGAACAGGGGTTAGCCATGGAATTCCTGCTGGAGCCCCTCAGCTACGACTTCATGGTCCGTGCCCTGGCAACGACTGCCATCGCTGCCGTCGTCTGTGCTGTTCTGAGCTGCTGGCTGGTCCTCATCGGCTGGTCCCTCATGGGCGATGCCGTTTCGCATGCGGTGCTTCCCGGCGTCGTCCTCGCGTACATTGTGGGTGCGCCGTTCGCGCTGGGCGCGTTGGTATTCGCGCTGATCGCGGTGACATTGATTGGGGTAGTCCGCAATACAAGCCGGGTGAAGGAAGACGCTGCGATCGGCATCGTGTTCACCTCGCTCTTTGCGCTGGGCTTGGTGCTGATCTCTGTGACTCCGAGCCAGACTGACCTCAACCACATCATTTTCGGAAACCTGCTGGGCGTCAGTGTCCCTGACCTTATCCAGGTGGTGGTTTTGGGCGTCGTGGCCTTTGCGATCCTGATCCTCAAGCGCCGCGACCTCACGCTCTACGCCTTTGACCCTACGCACGCCCACGCCATCGGCCTGTCACCCAAAAGGCTCGGGGCCCTGCTCCTTGGGCTTCTGGCGCTGACATCGGTGGTGGCCCTGCAGACCGTAGGTGTGGTGCTGGTGGTGGCCATGCTGATCATTCCAGGTGCCACGGCGTACCTGCTGACCGACCGCTTCTCCCGGATGATGGTCATTGCCCCTGTGATCTCTGTGGTGTGCTCCGTGGCCGGGATCTACCTCAGCTACTACCTGGACACGGCGTCGGGAGCCATGGTGGTCCTCACCCAAGGCGTGGTGTTCGGCGCCGTGTATCTGTTCAGTCCGAGGCAGGGACTGATCGGCACGCGACTCGCCAAGGCCCGACGGAAGCGGGCCGTCGCCACCGTGTAGCCATGGCTATTGGGCACTGACGGGCGACCGGGTCACTGCGATGTCGCCATAAGCGTTGCGGGCGCGGATCTCCACCTTGTCCGTAGTGTCGCCCGGTCCCGTGGTGGCTTGAAGGGCGTTGCGAACGCGCCCGTACTTCGTGCTGAGATCAAGCCAGGCGGCTGTGCCTTCACGCACGCCGACGGCCAGTGTGCCGGCAGCGGTTTGGACAGTAAGGCTGCCGGCGGCCACTTCGCCCACGGTAATGTCACCGCTGGACGTCTTGACTGTAGTGGAAAGGCCGGCATGCCCCAGCGAGATGTCGCCATTGGCTGCGCTGACGCTGAGTTCACCGGAAGCGTGCCCGATGTACGTACTGCCGTTGCCGTTCTTTACGGTGGCAAGTCCGTCGATGTCACGGATGCGGATTTTGCCTGAGCCGGTCTTTATCCTGGACCGGCCCGACGCGCGCTCCACCGTGATGTCGCCCATGTCGGTATGCGCCCGCAGCTCGCCGCAGTGATCGATGTTTATGTGGCCCAAGTCGGTCCGTAGGTCAGCACTGCCGAATTCGCCGTCGCAGCGGAGGTCTCCCATTGCGGACTTCAGCTCCAGGCTGCTGCCAATGGGAACCTCCAGTGTGATCTCCACCGCGCCGCCGTCGCTGAACCAGCTGTGGCGGAACCCGGGGTGAAGCCTGACCTGCAAGCGGCCGTCCGAATAGTCCACAGTGGTTTGCTCGGCCATCCTGACGTCCAGGCTTCGCTTTTCCTTGCGGGGCCGTACATTGACCACGGTGTCTTTGCCGTCACGGGCAGTTGCCCGGATGTCGGCACGTACGGAAACGTCAACGACGACGGCGATCGGCTGGGGTGTCTGGAAGGTTGCCACTAGCGTGCCCATCCCGTGAAGTTTTGCTCGCCCGGTTCACCGCGCGTACCACGGTTGCTTGAGGAGCGTCCGTTGAGGGCGTCGGCGACTACCCGGACCAACCAGGAGTTCACGGACAGGCCGTCGTGGCTTGCTGCTGCTTCGACCTGTTGCTTGAGCTGATCCGGAAGGCGGAGCGTGGTCCGTGAAGTACTGGCGCCGTCGAAGTCTTCCGACGCTATGTTGCCCCGTATTGACTGTTCGATCATTGCTTCGAAGTCGCTGTCGCCGTGCGGGTTGCTGACCACGAACTCGGGGTCGCGGCCTCGGAGCCTGACCTCCACGGAGCCGGGCGCCAACTCCAGGGTGATGTCGTTGGCGGCGTCGGAAAGGGCCTCGAGGAGGACCAGTCGCACTGTGGATTCGAGCGCCGCGGTGAGCCGCTCACTGATGGCCCGCGCTTCCGGGCCGCCAGCCTCGGCTACGGTTTCCAGCTGCTGCTTGAGGGTGGCGACGTACGGGTTTAACTGCATGACACCATTGTGACGCCACTGTGGTGTCATATCAAGGGTTTAGGGGCATTATTGGTGTCAGCTTTGGTGTCACGCCTTGACGGAACTTCTGTTGCCGGGCACTCTGGAGCGATGAAGTCTTGAGCGCAGCCCCTCTTCCCGGCTGCATCCCCAGTACCCACACGGCTTTCTGCCACCCATTGCGGACCTGCGAGGATTCTCTTGACTGACCACCTTCACCTTTCCGGCGTTTCCCACGGCTACGGGGACCGCGAACTTCTCCACGCCGTTGACCTCGCCATCCACCACGGCGAACACGTGGCAATCGTCGGCGAAAACGGAGCCGGCAAATCCACCCTGCTCCGGCTTATGGCCGGCGTTGAAACGCCTGACGACGGCACAGCAGGTTTATCCGGCAACCCCGGCTACCGTGTGGGATACCTCGCGCAAACGCATGGTTTCTCCGAGTCCCTGACCGTGGGAGATGCCATAGACACTTCCTTGTCTTCCCTGCGTTCCTTGGAGGCGCGCATCCTGGAACTGGAATCCGGCCTTGCCGACGCTGATTCTGAGGAACTCGAGCTCTACGGAAGCCTGCAAACCGAATACCAACTCCGTGAGGGCTACGCCGCCGAGTCCCGGGTGGAAGCAGCGCTGGACAAGTTGGGGCTGGGAGGCTTGGACCGCCGTCGAACGCTTGGATCTTTGTCCGGAGGCGAGCAGGAGCGGGTAGCGCTCGCCTGCCTGCTGGCCGATCCAGCCGAAGCGTTGCTCCTGGATGAGCCCACCAACCATCTGGATGCGAGTGGTACTGCTTGGCTCGAGTCGCGGTTGGCTGCGCACCGTGGAACGGTGGTGGTGGTTTCACATGACCGTGTCCTGCTGCGGAAGGTCGCCACCACCATTCTTGAGGTGGACGCTGACCGGCGGTCCGTGAACCGCTACGGGAATGGTTACGAAGGCTACCTCCGGGAGAAGGCCGCCGAACGCGCGCGGTGGATCCAGCAGTACGAAGAATGGCTGGACGCCATGGCCGCCGAACGACTCCAAGCCGCCACAGTGGCTGATGGCATGGGCTACGCCCGCAAACGCGACAACGACAAAATGGGTTTCGACTTCAAAGCGGGGACGTGGCAGCGGGCGGCGGCCAGCAAGGTCCGCAATGCCCAGGAAAGGCTCCGCAGGCTAGAGGACAATCCGGTGGACCGGCCGCCCGTGCCGCTCAAACTTGCAGCACCGCTGGGCGTTACAGCCTTGGCGGCGTCCGAACCTGCGCTTGAAGCTCACGGCATCAGCGCCCCCGGCCGACTCCGGCCCACCCACCTCAGGGTGGAAGCCGGACAAAAACTGCTCATCACCGGTCCAAACGGTGCGGGCAAATCCACGCTGTTGTCGATCCTTGCCGGGACGCTGGAGCCAACCACCGGGTCTGTCACGGTGAACGGCAGGGTGGGTTATCTGCAACAGGAACTGGAAGTGCCCGTGCGGCCAGGGCTGCGCTTGCTTCCTGCGTTCGCTGCGGGGCTGGGTGGGAACATCGACGAACATGCGGAGGGCTTGCTGCGGCTGGGGCTGTTCCGGCCTGCTGAGTTCCATGTCCCCGTCGGGAGTCTTTCAGCCGGCCAGCAGCGTAGGCTCGCCCTTGCCCGGCTTCTTCTGGGCCGCTACGACACCATGGTCGTGGACGAGCCCACCAACCACTTGGCGCCGGTGCTGGTGGAGCAGTTGGAGGCAGCGCTCGCCTCATTCGAGGGGACCTTGGTGATCGTGAGCCACGACCGTGCAGTGGGCGATTGGTTTGACCGCTGCGCACGCGCCGATGTCGCCGTCGAACACCGCCGCGGTCCGGTCGGCACGGGCGGGCATTGGGTCAGGTACGGGATGCAGGGCGGCGAATTGCTGTAGCTCGGGCCGCTACCCTGCCGGATAAGGCGCCCTGGTGAGGCGCCTGCAAAGCGATCGTTACTGCCTGTCATGCAGGCCGAAACACGGCGGCAGGCGTATTGAAACACGGGCGGAGCACCATGGAAGGAAGCCGGCCGAAAGGAACTTCCGTGATCTCCAAGAACCTCTTCCTCCAAGGCATCTACGCGTTCGAAGGCATCGGCATGGAAAAGCCGGTCCCCTTGCACAGCGAGCTGGCCCACTTTGTCCCGGACGGCGTCGTAAACCAGACGCTGTACTTCCGCGGCGGGAATTCCTGTCCTGAGCTCATCACCGTGGTCCTCATGCGCGACGGCGTTCCCATGCGCTACTTCCCCATCGGAGCCAAAAGCGACGTCCACGTTCCGCTGAGGGTAGTGGAGGACATTGAAGGGGGCTCCATGATTGAACTGTTCATCGTGGCACCTGCCGGCGTCAGGGGTTCCGTTGTGGTGGACCTTGGGATGGTGGAGCACTGATGCGCCGGCGGCTGGTGGTCATCGGCAACGGAATGGCTGGAGCCCGGGCCGTGGAGGAAATCCTGGCCAGAGGCGGCTCTGAGCTCTTCGACATCACCATGTTTGGCGACGAACCCTATGGGAATTACAACCGGATCATGCTTAGCCATGTCCTGTCCGGTGAGGAGAGCGATGCGGACATCTTCCTCAACGCTCTTCCTTGGTACCAGCAGAACAACATCACCCTGCATGCGGGTGCCCGGGTGGACCGCATCGACAAGTTCAGCAAGCACGTCTTTGCCGCGGACGGACGCGTGGAGCCCTATGACGACCTAATCATCGCAACCGGCAGCCGCTCGCACTTGCCGCCCATGGAAGGTGCCTATGCCCCCAGTGGTGCTATCAGGCACGGTGTCTTCACGTTCAGGACGTTGGACGATACCCGGAAGATGATTCAGTTCGCCCGCAACGAGCACCATAGCCGGGCAGTGGTGATCGGCGGCGGCCTGCTCGGGCTGGAAGCCGCCCACGGCTTGCAGGCCAACGGAATGGACGTTGCGGTGGTCCACTCCGGCGGGCATCTGATGAACTCGCAATTGGGGCCCGACGGCGGTGCAATACTGCGCCGGAGCGTCGAGGCGCTGGGCATCGAGGTGCACACCGGAAGCCGGACCACGGCCATCCTTGGTACGGAGCGAATCACCGGAGTGAGCCTTCGCGATCAACGCGAGCTCGACTGCGACATGGTGGTGGTTACCGCAGGCATCAGACCCAACGTGGATGTCGCCGTCGTGAGTGGCCTGGCCGTGGAGCGGGGCATCGTGGTGGACGACCACCTGCGCGTCATGGATGAAGACCATATCTTCGCCGTAGGGGAGTGCGTACAGCACCGCGGCGAGGTGTACGGACTTGTGGCGCCATTGTGGGAGCAGGCCGCCGTGCTGGCTGATCAGGTCACGGGGGTGGATCGTTCATCAGTGTATCTGGGCTCCCGGACCGCCACCAAACTGAAGGTGGCCGGCGTCGATGTTGCGTCCATGGGGCTTGCCGGTCCGGAGCGGGAGACGGATGAACATATCGTGTTCTCGGAACCCGGCCGGGGCGTGTTCAAGTCGATTGTCATCCGCGACAACAAAATGGTGGGCGCCACGTTGTTGGGGGACAGCCGGAAGGTGGCCTACCTGACCCAGGCTTTTGATGAGGGCTTGCCCCTCCCGGAGGAGCGGCTCTCGCTGATGTTCGATCTCGGCTCACCGGGTGAAGAGGAGAGCGTGGCCGAACTGGCTGACAACGCGCAGGTCTGCAACTGCAACGGGGTTTCCAAAGGGGCCCTTGTCGCTGCGGTGCATAGTGGCTGCACTTCCGTATCGGCGGCCATGGACGCCACACGGGCCGGAAAAGGCTGCGGTTCGTGCAAGCTCATGGTCAGCCAGGTGGTGGAATGGGCCGCGGGTGGGACTGTGGAGGAAGATCCGGCAGCGAGCTATTACGTACCCGGAATTCCGCTGGATAAGGCCGCTTTGATGGCTGAGATCCGGGCGCGGGGTTTACGTTCCGTTTCCCAGGTGTTCGCGGCGCTCGCGCCTGGCGGCCTCGAGGACGCTAAATCCAAGATGGCCCTTGCGTCCCTCCTGAAAATGATGCTGGCGGATCAGTACGTTGACGAACGCGACGCCCGTTTCATCAACGACCGCGTGCACGCCAACATCCAGCGAGACGGCACGTTCTCCGTAGTCCCGCAGATGAAAGGCGGAGTGACGTCGGTCCAACAGCTCCGGAGGATTGCCGACGTCGCCGAGAAACACAGTATTCCCATGATCAAGCTGACGGGCGGGCAACGCATCGACCTGCTGGGGGTGCCCAAGGAGAACCTTCCCCAGGTCTGGGCTGATCTGGACATGCCGTCCGGATACGCCTACGGCAAGAGCTTTAGGACCGTCAAGACCTGTGTTGGCAAGGACTACTGCCGGTTTGGAACTGGTGACTCAACCGGCCTGGGCATTGGATTGGAGTCCCGTTTCCAGGGAATTGAGGCACCGGCCAAGCTGAAACTCGCGGTCTCGGGCTGTCCGCGCAACTGTGCGGAGTCGCTGGTCAAGGATGTCGGCGTAGTTGCGGTGGAAGGTGGCCGATGGGAGATCTATGTGGGCGGAGCGGCCGGTGCCCACATCCGCAAGGGAGATCTGTTAGTCACGGTGGATACACCCGAAGAGGTTACCCTCCTGGCAGGCCGGTTTATGCAGTACTACCGGGAGAACGCCAACTGGTTGGAACGAACCTACGCTTTTGTGCCCCGGGTAGGCATCGAACACCTTCGGAGGGTCATTTTGGACGACTCAGAGGGTATCGCCGACCGGTTGGACGCAGCCATGCAAGCTTCGGTGGATGCCTATGCCGATCCTTGGAGCGAACGCCATGATCCACTCACGCCCGGGCAGTTCCGGACCTCCCTGCCGTTGACCGTGCTGCCGCAGGTGCCTGTCCGATGAGCACGCTGTCCGCGCCCGCCGTCGAATCGAACGTTCAACGCGTCTTGGGACCAATTGACCAAATTCCGTTCGGGGAGGGCAGGGCCTTTGGAGTGGACGGCGAGCAGGTGGCGGTGTTCAGGTTACGGGACGGATCGTTGCGGGCAGTCTCGGGTGTCTGCCCGCATAAGGGCGGTCCGATCGCCGACGGCACCATCGACAACGACATGGTCATCTGTCCCCTTCACCAGCACGCCTTCGAGCTGGACAGCGGATGTTCCACTACAGGCACCAAGCCCTTGAGCTCTTACGAGGTCTTCGCAGATGAGGCCGGGAACATCGTGCTGAAACGGCCGTGAGAGGCGCTTTTCCACGGCCCCTTGTTGCCTGCGTCACGGGCATTGGCGTTAATCCCGTAAGATAGACGGGTTGCGCGAAGCTTCGGCGTTCTGCGTTCTTTGTCACACTTCGGGCCCTCTAACGGGGAAAAGCTCGAATTATGTGTGCCAAAGTCGCCCATGTTCCGGCATGGGTGTAACACCTACAGCAACACCCCAACCCACAAGGAACAGCTGTGCCGCAAAGTACTCCCACAGATCTCCAGAGCTCCAAGGCCTCATCCGTAGCCTCGGACTCCAACCTCAGCGCCGAGGGATATCAGAAGACCCTGAGCCGCCGCCACGTCACCATGATCGCCATGGGTGGCGCAATCGGCGTCGGCCTGTTCATGGGCGCCGGTGGCCGTCTGGCCTCCACCGGCCCTGTCCTGATCTTCTCCTACGCCATTGCCGGCGTCATCGCTTACCTGCTGATGCGCGCCCTCGGCGAACTCATCATGTACCGCCAGACCTCCGGCTCCTTCGTGAGCTACGCCGGTGAAATGTTCGGCAAGAAGGGCGCCTTCCTTTCCGGGTGGATGTACTTCATCAACTGGGCCATGACAGGCATCGCTGAGCTCATCGCGATCGGCCTGTACTTCCAGTTCTTCTTCCCCAACGTGCCCATTGAACTCTCCGCCATCGCAGCGTTGGTGCTGCTGGTGGCCGTGAACCTGTTCAGCGTCAAAGCGTTCGGTGAGTTCGAATTCTGGGCATCCTGCCTCAAGGTCGCGGCCATCGTGATCTTCCTGGCCGTTGGCACGTTCATGGTTGTCACCAACGCCAAGGTGGGCGACGGCAACGCGTCCGTCGCAAACCTGTTCCACGAAGACGGCGGCATGTTCCCCAAGGGCGGCCTGGTGATGATCCTGGTCCTCAACGCCGTGATCTTCGCCTACAACGCAATTGAGCTTGTCGGTATCACTGCTGGTGAGATGGAGAACCCGGAACGCGAAGTTCCCAAGGCGATCCGCGCCGTCGTGGTCCGTATTGTGGTCTTCTACGTCGGTTCGGTGACCCTGCTCGCGATGCTGCTGCCGTCCGACCAGTACGTGGCCGGCACCTCGCCGTTCGTTACCGTGTTCGGCCAGATGGGGCTCGGCTGGATGGGCGACGTCATGAACATGATCGTCATCACCGCCGCACTGTCCTCCTGCAACTCGGGCCTGTACTCGATCGGCCGAATCTTCCGCACCATGGCCAACAACGGCCACGCCCCGCAGTGGCTCACCAAGATGTCCACACGCCACGTGCCGTACGCGGCCATCCTGGCGATCGGTGGCGTCTACCTCGTGGGTATCCTGCTCAACATCTGGCTGGGTGGCTCGCACGCGTTCGACCTCGCGCTGAACACTGCATCCATCGGCGTGATCTTCACGTGGGGCTCAATCTTCGCAAGCCAGATCGCCCTTCGGAAGAAGCGCGGAAACGTCTCCAGCCTGCCGATGCCCGGTTCGCCGTGGACCAGCTGGGTGGGTCTCATCGCCCTGCTGGCCATCACCGTGTTGATCGGCTTCGACTCCATAACCGACAAGGAAACAGGCGAGGTCTTCCTGCTTGGCCTGTGGACCCTCGCGACCATTCCGTTCTTCGCCCTGGTGCTGTGGCTCGGATGGCAGAAGGTCAAGAACAACGAGCCCAAGAGCGAGCTGTTCAGCTAAGGCTCACGCTTCAACGCTTCAACGTCCGACGGCGCGTGCCTCCTTTTGGGGGCGCGCGCCGTTCACGTTGTGGGGCCTGCTTTGCGCGTTATGTTGGGGGTGAGTCGTGCTGAGTGGGCCTCGCAACGAGTGCCCCTCCCGTTGTGGGGCCTGGTTTGCGCGTTATGTTGGGGGTGAGTCGTGCTGAGTGGGCCTCGCAACGAGTGCCCCTCCCGTTGTGGGGCCTGCTTTGCGCGTTAAGTTGGGGGTGAGTCGTGCAGAGTGGGCCTCGCAACGAGTGCCCCTCCCGTTGTGGGGCCTGGTTTGCGCGTTATGTGGGGGGTGAGTCGAGCAGAGTGGGCCTCGCAACGACCAGCCCGGTTGGGAGTGTCGGGGGTCGGGTCTAGGCTCGATGTATGGAACACACCACCACCCTGACGCAGCACGTCAACGCAAGCCCGGAGAAGGTTTGGGCCGTTATCTCGGACATTCCCGGCTCGGCCGGCACGCTCTCCGGCATCGACTCAATCCAGATGCTCAGCGAGGGTCCTTATGGTGAAGGTACCCGCTGGAAGGAAACCCGGACCATGATGGGTAAGCAGGAGACTGTTGAGATGTGGGTTTCCGAGACCGACCCTCCGCAGAGCACCACGGTCAAGGCGCACCAGGGCGGCGCGGACTACACCACCCGCTTCACCTTGAACGAGCGCGACGGCGGCACAGATCTGACGCTGAACTTCGGCGCCGAGATGGTCAAACCCTCGCTCATCAGCAAGGTGGGCATGGCCCTGTTCGGGAAGATCGGGATGAACATGACCCGCAAGGCCCTCAGCAAGGACCTGGCTGAGATCGCCGCCAAAGCGGAATCGCTCTGATGGGGGCAGCGAAGGTTGCGGCACCTAAGATTTCGCCTGTGCGGTTGGACGAGTTGCGTGACGACGACGCCCCGGACTTCCAGCGTGGCGAACGGTACGACGGCGTCAGGCTCACCCGGGTTTCTGCCGACGGAGAGGAACTGAGCGGCGCGGATTTCATGGAATGTGAGCTGAATGGTGTCTCCTTCAATGAAACGCAACTGCGGGGTGCAACCTTCCGCGAGTGCATCTTTTCCGAGCCCTATGCCCCGGTCTTCATGGCGGCCAGGACTTCCTGGCAGGACGTGGAGATTACCAATCCAAGGTGGGGGTCTGCCGAACTTTATGAGGGCAACTGGCGCTCCGTCCGTATCGACGGCGGCAAGCTGGACTATGTGAACCTGCGCGGCTCCAAGCTCATGGACATCCAGATCTCCGACTGCATCATCAACGAGCTCGACCTCGGGGCCTGCACCGGAACGCGGTTGGCACTGAAGAACTGCACTATCGGCACGTTGGATGTCACAGGTGCCAAGCTGAAGGACGTGGATCTGCGCACCTCGGATTTCCGCGGAATCAATGGTCTGGCAGGGCTCGCAGGAGTGGTGATCGACGACTATCAGCTGAGCCTCATGGCGCCGCTGCTGGCCGGCCACTTGGGGATCCGGGTGGTCTGATCCGGGCTGGGGCCGGTCTCCGCTGGTCCGTAACTGAGGACTCAGCTGTTGACCGGCCCGCTGGGCCGTGTAATCTTTATAGAACGAACGGTCGGTATATTATTCCGAGCCGGTCCCTTTCACTTCGCGAAGGATGTTCTCATGGTCGAGGCTTTTCTTGTTGGCGGCGCGCGCACGCCTGTAGGTCGCTACGGTGGGGCATTGTCCTCCGTCCGCCCGGACGATCTCGCAGCATTGGTGGTCCGGGAAGCGGTGGCACGTGCCGGCGTCGACCCTGACTCCATAGATGAGGTAATTCTCGGCAATGCCAACGGCGCGGGCGAGGAAAACCGGAACGTGGCCCGCATGGCCACCCTTCTGGCCGGACTTCCCCTCCACATCCCCGGCATCACAGTGAACCGCCTGTGCGCCTCGGGCCTCAGCGCGATCATCATGGCCAGCCAGATGATCAAGTCCGGAGCCGCCGACATCGTGGTCGCTGGTGGCGTTGAGTCCATGAGCCGGGCACCTTGGGTGCAGGAGAAGCCGACTACGGCGTTCGCCAAGCCCGGCCAAATCTTCGATACGTCCATCGGCTGGCGCTTCGCCAATCCGCTTTTCACCAAGGGCGAGCTTTCCCGCGACGGCAAAATGACCTACTCCATGCCCGAAACGGCGGAAGAAGTGGGCCGCGTGGACAACATCTCCCGCGAGGATGCTGACGCCTTTGCTGTCCGCTCCCACGAGCTTGCGCTGGCTGCCATCGCCGGTGGCCGGTTCAAGGACGAGATTGTCCCCGTCACCGTGAAGACCCGAAAGTCGGAGACCGTGGTGGACACTGATGAGGGCCCCCGAGAAGGCACCACCATGGACGTTTTGGCCGGTTTGCGGCCCGTCGTCCCTGGAGGTTCCGTGGTCACCGCCGGCAACTCATCAACGCTCAACGACGGCGCCTCGGCCATCATCGTCGCTTCTGAGGCCGCCATCAAAAAGTTTGGCCTGACGCCCCGCGCCCGTATCATCGACGGCGCTTCGGCTGGATGCGAACCGGAAATCATGGGCATCGGCCCGGTCCCCGCCACCCAAAAGGTTCTGGCACGTTCCGGCCTCACAGTGGATCAACTGGGCGCAGTAGAACTCAACGAAGCCTTCGCTACCCAATCGTTGGCAAGCATGCGACGCCTCGGACTAAACCCGGACATAGTGAATAACGACGGCGGCGCCATCAGTTTGGGGCACCCGCTGGGTTCCAGCGGTTCGCGTATTGCGATCACGCTGCTGGGCCGCATGGAGCGCGAACTCGCCTCCACCACTGGACCGAAGCTTGGCCTGGCAACCATGTGCATCGGCGTTGGGCAAGGTACCGCGATGCTGCTGGAAGGCGTGTAATGGCCCTGAACCCGGACGACTTCACCACTCTCCTCCTGGAAGAACGCGAAGACCGCCTCACGGTTCTTTTGAATAGACCCGAGGTCCGCAACGCGATCGACCAGAAGATGGTGGAAGAACTTCACCAGGTGTGCGCCGAGCTGGAACGCAACCCGAAGGTACTGATCATTGCCGGTACCGAAGGCGTTTTCGCCTCCGGTGCCGACATTGGACAGCTGCGCGAACGGCGCAGGGACGACGCGTTGCAGGGGATCAACTCAACGATCTTTGTCCGCATTGCCAAGCTGCCCATGCCGGTCATCGCGGCTTTGGATGGGTACTGCCTGGGCGGCGGCGCCGAGCTTGCTTACGCTGCCGACTTCCGCATTGGGACGCCGAGTGTCCGCATCGGCAACCCTGAGACGGGGCTTGGGATCCTTGCTGCCGCCGGTGCTAGCTGGCGGCTCAAGGAGTTGGTGGGAGAGCCGAAGGCCAAGGAGATCCTCCTGGCCGGAGCCGTCCTGCGCGCAGAGGAAGCACTGCGGATCAGCCTCATCACCGAGATCCACGAGGCCCCCGAACTCATGGATGCAGCACACAAGCTGGCCGACCGCATTGGACGACAGGATCCCTTGGCCGTGCGCATCACAAAATCGGTGTTCCATGCCCCCGCCGAGGCCCACCCGCTGATCGATACCCTTGCCCAGGGGATCCTCTTTGAATCTCAGGCCAAGTTCGACCGCATGCAGGCCTTCCTCGACAAGAAGTCGGCCAAAGGTTCGCAAGACTCCGCCGCCCCGACGCAAGACAGGACCCAGAAATGACCGAAGTTCCCGCCATCCCGCACGTTGTTGGAGTCCTTGGCGGTGGCCGTATGGGTGCTGGTATCGCTCACGCGTTCCTTACCAAGGGCGCCACCGTGATCGTGGTTGAACGCGATCACGAGGCAGCGGCTGGAGCGCAGGGTCGCGTGGCTGATGCCGTAGCCAAGTCCGCCGCCCGCGGCACCCTAAGCGAAACCCCCGAAGAAGCAATGTCCCGCTTCAGTACCTCCACGGACTACGAATCCTTCATCCACTGCGGCCTCGTTGTGGAGGCAGTGCCTGAGGACTACGACCTCAAAGTCACAGCACTGAAGGCCGTGGAGGACCACTTGTCTGCCGATGCCTACCTGGCGTCGAACACGTCCTCGCTGTCGGTCACGGGGCTAGCCAACGAGCTTCGCCGCCCCGCGAACTTCGTCGGTCTGCACTTCTTCAACCCTGTGCCCGCGTCAACCCTCATTGAGGTGGTGTTGGCCAAGGAAACGTCTCCCGAACTGGCTGAGGCCGCGAAAAGCTGGACTGAGGCACTCGGCAAGACCGCCGTCGTCGTCAATGACGCTCCGGGTTTTGCGTCCTCAAGGCTCGGCGTCGCCATTGCCCTTGAGGCGATGCGCATGGTGGAAGAGGGCGTGGCGTCGGCGGAAGACATCGATGCTGCCATGGTCCTCGGTTACAAGCACCCCACTGGTCCGCTCAAGACCACGGACATCGTTGGTTTGGACGTCCGGTTGGGCATTGCCGAGTACCTTCACTCCACGCTGGGCGACCGTTTCGCTCCGCCGCAGATCCTCCGCGACAAAGTGGCGCGCGGCGAGCTGGGACGTAAGACGGGCAAAGGCTTCTTCGACTGGAACGACTGAAACCCCGGGCCGGTTAGGCTAACCGGGTGACTTCCATCGAACCCATCACCCTGACCGGAAAATTCGTGACGCTGGAACCGTTGAGCCAGGAACACCATGACGGCCTGGCAGATGCAGCCCGAGACGGCGATCTCTGGAAGCTTTGGTACACCTCCGTCCCGACGCCGGAGGGCATGGTCGCGGAAATAGATCGCCGCCTGGACCTACAAGCAAAAGGGTCCATGGTGCCTTTTGCCACGCGCTCCAACGCGACGGGCAAGCTGATCGGTATGACAACGTACATGAACATCGACGCCGAGACGCCTCGCTTGGAGATCGGATCCACGTGGAACGCCGCGTCGGCGCACGGCACGGGGACCAACCCCGATTCGAAGTTGCTGCTCCTGCGGCACGCTTTCGAAACGCTGGGCTGCCCGGCCGTGGAGTTCCGCACACACTGGATGAACCAGCAGTCCCGTGAGGCAATTGCCCGGCTCGGCGCCAAACAGGATGGCGTCCTTCGAAGCCACTCCCGCAGCAAGGACGGCGCCCTCCGCGACACCGTGGTGTTCTCCATCCTCGAACACGAATGGCCCGCTGTGCGCAACGGCCTGGAGTTCCGGCTGACGAAGTACGGAGCGTAGTCGGCTCCCCCTGGAATATCAGGTACCGCCGAAAAGTGCGGTCCCCAAAATAGGGTAGCCGCAGGTCTTTTCCCCTCGCAGCCGCAGGCGTAATCTAGCCAACACATTGCCCCGGGTGCGCGGCCGACTGGTGGGCGAGCCGCCCCGTCCGCTTAACGCGGGCGCCGGAGCCCCATCGAACGGTAAAAAGGGGATTCACAATGGCAACTCATCAAGTACGACGGCGGCACACGGCTTTTGTGGGCGGGCTCGCCATAGTGGCACTTTGTTTAGGATTCACGGCCAGTCCGGCGACCGCCGCGCCGCCGGCTCCAGTTGATTACGTGGCGCTCGGGGATTCGTACACCGCGGGGACTGGAGCGGGCGGGTTGTATGCAGACGCAGTTTGTTGGAGGAGCGTGGGCGGCTACGTGAATGTGGTTGCCGAGACAGGCCGCGTGGACCTTTTGGCGAACGGGGCGTGCCATGGGGCCCTCCTGTTCCCTGTCCTTGGAGTGCCCATTCCATCGGTTTCGGAGCAAATAGGCAGCCTGGGAAGTAACCTGGCTGCGGCGGAGCTCGTCAGCATTACGGCTGGCGCCAATGACATTGGGAGCGGGGATGCCCTGGTTGCTTGCCTCACTCAGACACTCGTCGTCTGCCAGGCTGCTGTGAATAATGCCATGTCACTCTTGCCGGCCCTGGAGTTGTCGCTTGCAGCGATTTATGACGACATCGCTGATGCAGCGCCCAATGCAACCATCGCGGTGATGGGTTACCCCCGGCTCTTTGATCCCGTCAACGGCGTGCCCATTATTTCCGTGGAACACCAGAACGAGGTCAACCGGGCCGTCGATGCCCTCAACAGGACCATTGAAGCGGCGGTGAAAGCCAGTGATGCCAATGCGGTGTTCGTTGACGTGACCAAGCGATTCCGCGGGCATGCAGTCAACTCAGCGGAACCGTGGATTGTGCTGGTCCCGGCTCCCGTGCCTCCGTTCGATCGGCTGCCGGATGCTAACTTCCACCCGAATCCGGCCGGGCATCAGGCATACGCCGCAGCCCTCCTTTCCACCATCAAGCCCGCCCAATTGGCCAAGCAATGACCCGGCCCGCCAAGCGGTGACCCATTCGCCGAGGGGCGGCTTTCGGAAGTAAGAGCCCGCGATAACCCCGAAAGCCAGCCCCTCGGCGAGCTCACATAGACGTGCCCGTCACAACGCCGGCCAAGGCACTCCGCACCGAGGTCCAGGACTTCAGCACTTCCAGCACAGCGGGGTCCCGCTCAGCCAGAACAGCCTGTTGGTAGGAGTCTTCAAGCAGGGAATCCACGGAAACCCGGGCGCCGGTGGAAGCGCTGAGGATCGCGGCCTCCACCATGGCCAGGCTCATGATGTTCTGGTGAACCCGTCCCATCGGTGTGCTTCCCGTGCGCAAAGCGGCCACGAAGTCCCGCAAGGACCCGGCAATTTCCTGGCCGGGATCCTCACAACCCCCGGCATCGCCGGAAACGGGAACAGAGGAGAGCGGTTCATTGTCGCCGTCCCACAGGACGGTGCCATGCTCCCCACTGATCCGCCATGAGGCGTTCCATGAGGTCTCCTGGCCAGGGCTGCACCAGCTGCCCGTGAAAACAAAGCGCTCGCCGCCGGTCATCTCGAAGATTGCCGTGGAACCTGCATCTCCGCGATACCAGCTCCAAGGCGGGTTGTACTCCTCGCAGAATACGGAGACGGGATCGGCGTCGAGCAGGAAGCGGGCCATGTCGAACTGGTGGATGGCCATATCCAGCAGGAGCGGGTGATCCATGGCATCGCGGAAACCGCCGAAGTGGGGGGCCTTGAAGAACTCGGCTGACACGATTCCAACGGATCCCAGGGCGGAAGACAGGCGTTTGGCCGAAAACAGCTGGCGGTTGTAGCGCCGGGACTGGCTGACCATGAACAGCTGGTCGTGAAGCTCGGCCGCGGCCGCCAGGGAAAGCCCTTGGGCCACGGTCGAAGCCACTGGTTTCTCGCCGAGGACCGGCAAGCCCGCAGCCAGCGCTTCGGTGGTTACCGGATGATGGGCGGCAGGGACGGTGACGTTGATGACCGCCTGAGCGCCGACGTCGGACGCCAGCGCCGCTGTACCGGCACCTACCGGGAGATCGTCACGGCCCAAGGACGCCGCCGCCTCAGCGGCAACCGCAAGGTCAAGGTCAACGATGCCCACGAGCTCAACCAATGGCGACTCTTCCACTGTCCGGAGCCAGGCGCGTCCCATGCCTCCCGCACCGACTACGACGACGCGAAGGGGAGTGCCGTCGTCGGGAATGGTAGCGAAGGGCGTGCTCACGCGTTGGCTCCCTGGTAGCTCTTGCCGTTGAAGAAGTCGTTGGTTTCGTAGCGAAGCAGCTCCGGTACCGCGCGTTCCGGGCGGTCGGTGACGGCCCATTCCACGGCGTTGGCGATCACGCGTCGGACGTCCTTGTGGTGATAGACGGGGTAGTCCTGGTCGCCCGGGCTGAAGAAGAAGATTTTGCCGTGACCGCGCCGGAACGTGCAGCCCGAACGGAAGACTTCGCCGCCGCTGAACGAGCTGATGAAGACCAGTTCCTCGGGCGTGGGGATGTCGAAGAACTCGCCGTACATTTCCTGCTGCGGAATATCGATGGGGTGCGGGATGCCCTTGGCGATGGGGTGGGTGGGATCCACGGTCCACACGAGTTCGCGGTCCTGCTCGGAGCGCCAACGCAGCGTGCATGACGTTCCCATGAGTTTGGTGAAGATCTTGGACCAGTGCCCGGAGTGCAATACGATCAGGCCCATTCCGGCCAGGACGTGCCGGTGGACACGTTCCACGATCTCGTCCTCAACATCTGCATGGGACATGTGCCCCCACCATGTAAGGACGTCGGTGTTGGCGAGGACTTCCTCGGTGAGTCCGTGCTCGGGTTCGTCCAGTGTTGCGGTCCGGACCTCGACGGCGGTACCCAGGTTCTCTTCGATGCCCGCCTTGACGGCGCCGTGCATGCCGTCCGGATAGAGGCGGGCCACCAGTTCGTCGCGCTTTTCGTGGCGATTCTCGGACCATACGGTGACGCGGGTGGGCTTGCTCTCAGGCATTGTTTTCTCCTTGAAGGGTTTGGGTAGCGGTCTACTTGACCGCACCGCCGGTGGTGCCGGCGGCGATGTATTTCTGGGCCGCGACCAGCAGGACGATGGCCGGGATGGAGGCGAGTACCGCCGTCGCCATGACTGAACTCCAGTCATTCACGTAGGCGCCGATGTACTGGAAGATGCCCAGGGTGACGGGTCGGACTGCTTCAGTGGTGGTCAAGGTCAGCGCGAAGAGGAAGTCGCTCCAAGCGAACAGGAACGTGAACAGCCCTGCCGTGATCAGTGAGTTACGGCTGAGCGGGAGCACAATCGACCAGAACGCCCGGAGGTGCCCGGCGCCGTCCACCCGCGCGGCCTCGATCACCGACGCTGGCATACCGTTCATGAAGGCCCGGATGATGAGGATCGCGAACGGGATGCCGTGGGCAGAGTCGGCGAGGATCAGGCCCGGAATGGAGTTGAGCAGGCCGAGATCGTTGTACGCGGTGTACAGGGCGTTGGCCACAACAATCCCCGGAATCATCTGGCTGATGAGGATCGCGAACAGGACCACACCGGCGCCGCGGACCTTGAAGTAGGCCAAGGCATAGGCGGCCGGGGCTGCAATGGCCAGGCTCAGCGCCACGCTACCCAGCGAAATGATGAGGCTGGTTCCCAGGTTCCCTGCTTGCTCGTTGATGGCCGTGGCGTAGCCGGTGAAGTCGGGCTTCAGCGGGAACCACGAGGTTTCCAAGGTGGTGCCGTTGGGTTGCAGGGAGGCGTTGACCATCCAATAGACCGGGAACAGCATGATGGCCAGGAAGAAGATAGCCAGTGCCGTGTAGCCCCAGTTCTTGCGTCCCGTCGGTTTTGGGACGGTACGCCGGAGTGTGCGGGCTTTCAGTACGGTTGTCATGCTGTCCTCACTCGTCCACTGCGCGTCGGCTGGCCCGCAAGTACAGGACTGCGAAGACCAGGGAGATGATCACCAGCACGTTGCCCAGAGCCGCACCTTCACCGAATCTGAATTCGTGGAAGGACAGGTTGTAGGACTGCGTCGCGATGGTTTGGGTGGAATTGGCGGGCCCGCCGTTGGTGAGGCCCAGAATGATGTCCAGCACCTTGAGCGTGTACACGACGCCGAGCACTAGGACCACGCTCACCACTGGCCTCAGCATGGGCCAGGTGATGTGCCGGAACGCCTTCCAGCCGGTGGCACCGTCCAGCGATCCGGCCTCGTACAGTTCGTCCGGGATTTCCTGCAGGCCGCCGTAGAGGATGGTCAGGTTGAACGGGATGCCAATCCAAATGTTCACGCCCACCACGGCAATGAGGGCCAGCGAAGTACTGGTGAGCCACGGAATGCCGGTATCGATGATGCCGAGGTCACCCAGGAAACGGTTCAGCGCGCCGCTGTCCTTATCCAGGATCCATCGCCACACAGCACTGGAGACGATCAAGGGAAGGAGCCAAGGGAGCAGGAGCAGGGACCGCAATATTCCGTTGAGCGGGAACTTCCGCTGGAAGAAGATAGCCAGTGCCAGCCCGATCACGAACTGGCCGACAATGGAGCCGATGGTGAACAGGACGGTGTTCAGCAGTGAGGTTGAGAACAACGACGACGACAATACAGTCACGTAGTTGGTAAACCCCACCCAGGGGGCTTCGCCAGTGAAGAACGTGGAGGTGGTGTACTCCTGGAAGCTCATGACCACGTTCTTGACTACGGGATACCCGAAGAACAGCGTCATGTAGACCACCGCGGGGACCAGGAAGAGCCACTGGAAGACGCGCTCGCGGCGCTGGCGGGGACTGCGCCTGGGCACGGGTTTTTCGGTCCCGGGGCCGTGAGTCTTCATGGCCCCGCCGACAGCCTGCCCCTCTGAATGAGGTAGATCAGTTGCTAGTGACATGGCAGGCTGCCTACTGACCCTGTGCTTGCTTGAGGGCGTCAGCCGGTGAAGCGTTACCCGTCAGTGAACTCTGGATTGCGGTGTAGATCTTGGTGGCCTGGGCGGGCCATTCCTCGCCGAGTTGGCCGGTGCGTGCACGGGCTGTCTTGATCAGCTCGGTGAACGTGGCGAGCTTGGGGTTGTCGCTGGCAAACTTGTCCGAAAGGGTGGTTTTGGATGGGATGGTGTTGCGGGCGGTAGCCATGGCCAGTTGGTTCTCGTCGCTGTTCAAGCAGGCAACCATCTCTGCTGCCTTCACTTGCCGGGCCTTGTTGCCGGTCTGCGGGACGGTCCATACCTCCCCGCCGAGCGGAGCCACGGATGTCTGCCCGGCTTCGCGCACAGGGATCTTCACTACGCCGTACTGAAGAGTGGGCTGCTTGTCCAGGGCCGGGATCTGCCACGGTCCGTTGACCATCATGGCGGCCTTGCCGGCCAGGAACTGGTCTTTGACATCAGCCTGGGTCCAGTTGAGGGCCGAGGAAGAAACTGAACCGCTCTTCACCAGGTCGGTCCACAGCTGCAGGGCCTGCTCGGTCTCCTTGGTGTCGATCTTCTTCTCATCGCCGCCGTTGGACCACATGACAGGAAGGAACTGCCACGCGCCCTCGTAGGTGGGGTTGGCGTTGAAGGCCAGTCCGTACTGGTCACCTGACGTGAGTTTGGCGGAAGCGTCCTTGAGTTCATCCCAGGTTGTGGGCGGGGTGACACCGGCCTTGGCAAGGATGTCCTTGTTGTAGAACAGGGCGATGGTGTTCACGGTTGGAGCCAGGCCGTACACCTTGTCCTTGTACGTGCCCGCGCTCAGCACACCTTCAGCGAAGTTCTCAGTGCTGACCTTGAAATCGGCAAGGGGAGCCAGAGCGCCGGTGGCAGCGATCTGTTGGAGGTCCGGGTTGTCCAACATGAGGACGTCGGGGAGTGTCTTGGAGGAAGACTGCTGGAGGACCTTGGAAATGAGTGATTTTCCGGGAACAGTTTCCCGTTTGACGGTAACGCCCAGCTGCGTGCCGCACTTGGTCAGGGCATCGCCGATGAACGACTTGTCCGGCTCGTTGTTGTAGTAGTCCATCACGGAGAGTTCCGTTACCGCCTCGGAGGACGACGCAGCGGTGGAGGTGCCGCAGCCGGAGACGACCAGCGGCAAGCCGACCAGTGCGGCCACTGCCACTGCGAGCGGACGGGATGTCCTTTGTGCTGACTTCATTGTCTGTTCCTTCTTCTTGGATCGATTTATCGATGCGTATCGACGATGCGTATCGATGAGTACGGAAAGGGATGTGGATCAGGTGGATACAGAGCGGGACTTAGCTTCCGTGGGGTGGGCGGAGCGTGCTTGAACGGTGCGTAATGACCGTGGGTACCAGTTCCAGGGATTCGTGTGGTCCGTGGTTCTCGGCTTCGAGGAGGTCGCAAATAATCTTCACTGCCCGGCGGGAAACTTCCTTCGGGCGCAGATCGATGGTGGAGAGAGGGACGGGCTGTAGTTCAGCCAGGGTGGGAGAGGCGCTGCCTATAACGGAGACGTCCACCCCCGGGGTTAGGCCTCGCGCGGCCAGGGCGCGGCGGAGAATGTCCTGGATAGTGCGGTCAGGTGCAATGAAGGCCGGTATGCCTTGTGTTGCGGCCAGTGCTTTGTCCACGGATTCAGAGATGATGGCAACGTCTGCGCCTCCGGGGAAGTGCTGTACTGCTACTCCCAGTGTTTCGGCGGCCCCGTCGGCTCCACGCATGAACCGGTCAACATAATTGACGTGCCGATTCACGACCGCGGGTTGCCATTCGATAATCGAGATGACGCTATGGCCGGCCGCTGCCAGATCGCGGACGCATTGGTCACCCGCCACTTCAAAGTCCGCATCAATGCAGACAAGGCCGGAAGGGTCCCGGGGGATGCCAATCAGCAGTACGGGGACGTTGAGTGTCCGGGCAACGGGGAGCCGTTCATCCTCATCTTCCACTTGCATGAGGATCAATCCGTCGCAGATCTGTTGACCGACAACCCGACGCAGCCCGGCAGCTCCTTCGTCTTCGGTGACCAGCAGGATGTCGTGATCGAACTGCCTTGCGGTCGATGCGATCACCGACACGAACTCCATAAGTGATGCCATTTCGAGTTCCGGAATGAACGGTATGACCAGCCCGATCACACGCGTCCTTCGCCCAGCCAAGGCGCGGGCGCCGGCGTTCGGCTGGTAGGTCAGTTCCTCGATGGCCGCCTCTACCTTTTTCCGCGTCTTCTCGGAGATTGGCCGCTTGCCACTCAAGACGTAGGAGACGGTGCTTTGAGCTACTCCGGCGGCTTGGGCAACGTCCTTGCTGGTGGGCATTGCCTGACCTCCTTGTGCTCTCTGCTGATCGGTTCCCGGGGCGTGTCGATACGTATCGTCGATGCGCATCGAGAACGAGTATGACATGGGTCACTCAGCCTCCGCAAGACTTCATTCCCAAAGTTTGTGCTTAGCTGGCTCCTATGGATGGGACGACTTCAGCTCACCAGGGCGTCCACTGGGACGGCGCGGTCAACGCGTGGCGGATCGCCGGGGACGTGTACCGGATGGGGCGCCACGAATGGGTCACGGAAGCCGGGTGGCAGCAGATGTACGACGACGGCGTTCGCACCGTGATCGATCTCCGCGCCTCGCGCGAGCGGCGGCACCGCGACACCGACCCCGAGGTGCCGAACGAGGTTAAGGCCCGTATCGACGTCGTGCATTGCCCAACGGAAGATCCGGATCATCGGGACTTCAGCGAGCTTTTCGGCCCGTACCTGAAGGACCCCGCGCAGTACGGTAACTATCTTGAGCTGTTCGCTGACAAGATCGCGGCGGTCTTTAAAGCCATTGCAGCGTCGCCCGGCAAGGTGGTGGTCCACTGCTCGGCGGGAAGGGACCGTAGTGGCGTGATCGCTTTGATCCTTCAGCGATTGGCGGGTGTTGGTGACGAGGAGATCGTCCGCGGATACGAGCTCGCGGCGCGCGGGATCAACGAGCGCCACCGTACGCACGGGGCGCCGCATGCCCACGATCCCTACCTGTCCGAGGCCGCTCTTGAGGCGATGCTGACCGAGCGGCGGGCGAGTCTGAGGGCCTTCCTTGCGTCGCTGGATGCGGCCGGGTTCCTGGCAGACAACGGTGTTTCCGGGACGGAGCTGGCCGCCGTCAGGGCAAAACTCGGAGTGGCCGGCGCTGCTAAGATGCAGAGTTGACTGCTCTCTGACATGGATGGATCCGCATGACTTCCGGCGCCCGCGTCACTATCGTGACCCGAACCAAGAACCGACCTATCTTCCTGGCACGGGCTTTGGATGACATCTTCGCCCAGACCTTCCAGGACTTTGAGCTGGTGATAGTCAACGACGGCGGGAATCCGGCCGACGTCGAACACCTCACCTCCCAACGGTCGGAAGCGGAACGGTCTCGCATCACCACCATTCACCATGCTGAGTCAGCTGGCATGGAGGGAGCATCGAATGCCGGTCTCAAGGCCGGTTCCGGCGAGTTCGTGGTGATCCATGACGACGACGACTTCTGGTCCCCCGAGTTCCTTGCCCGCACAGTGGCCTACCTTGACGATCCCGCGAATGCTGCAGAAAGCGGTGTGATGGTGCGGACCGAGATCGTCATCGAGGAGCTTGTGGAGGACAAGATCGAGCCCATCCGGCGTGAAATCTTCTGGGCCGACATGCGGCAGATAACACTGGCCGACATGCTCAAGATCAACCGTGCGGTCCCTATTTCTTTCCTGTACCGACGCAATCTCCACGACCATGTGGGCTACTACAACGAGAACCTGCCGGTGGTGGGCGACTGGGAATTCCACCTTCGCGTCCTGAGCCACTCGCGTGTTGGCTTCCTCGACGGCGAACCTCTCGCCTTCTGGTCGCAGCGGCCGGAATCCGCAGGTCACCACAGCAACAGCATCTTCGCGAAAGTTGCCGAGCACGCCCAGTACGACGCCCTGGTCCGTGATGATTACCTCCGCGACCAGGCAGCGCAGGGTGGACTCGGCACCATGCTTTACCTGACGCGCGTGCTTTCTGAGCAAGAGGAACTCATCGTTGCCCAGCAGCGACGCCTGGATGAGTCTGCGGCCAAGCTGGACCACATCCTGGAACGTCTGGAGGCGCTGAACCAGACCGTGGTTGTGCGGACCAGCGTGGGGGAGTTCTTGAAGAAGCCCATGCTTTTGGTGCGGAAGTTGCTCAGTCGGGGCTAGGCGGGTCGCGGAGTGTTCTCTCACTCTCATGCGTCATGTGAGCCTCGACTATCGACTGTGCGCCGGTTGAGGCCATAAGATCACGAGCGGGCCGCTGACCAAGCGGCCTTTTCGTTCGCATGAACATGGGGGACCCATGAGGGGTAATTCGCGCGGCCGCATTCGGCTCGCACTCGCACTTTTAGCCGCATTGATTTTGGGTACATTGCCCGCGGGGCTCGCATCCCCGGCCTCGGCTGTATCCACAGGAAATATTTCGGGAACAGTTGCGGTGCCTGCGGGGGTGGACGTTACCTCCGTTTACATTTATGCCGAGGGAGGCCCGACCCCGGCGAGCGCCCGGCCGAATGCCGCTGGCCAGTTCACTCTCACAGGCCTCGGAGCAGGCGAATATCGGCTGCTCTTCGTGAATTATGCCTACGATCATCTGGTCATTCATTCCTATTACGGTGGATTCAAAGCTGCAGATGCGAAGCTGATCCCGGTGGCACTCGGGGCAACGGTTACGGGAATAAATCACACGATGACCTCCGGAGGCCGGATCAAGGGAAAAGCTGCCCTTCCTGCAGGTACCAACTCCGGAAATGTTTTTGTGCACGCCCGAGTTCACGGAGACTATCAAGCGGATAGTGATTGGTCCTACCCCCTTGATGATGGAAGCTTCGAGCTCGGACCGCTGGCCCCGGGTGAGTACGTTGTCTCTTTTACACAAGCTTTTGGCTCCGAACCTTTTATCGACGCGTACTATCCGGGAGTCCCCAGCGGAGACTTAGCGACAAGAGTTACGGTTGTCGACGGGCAAACCACAACCGGCATAAATCAAGTGTTGAAGCAGTCTGTATTGATCTCAGGTACCCTTTCGAGCCCGGTCCCCTTCAGTTGCAGCGTCCTGGCGAGGCCCGTTAATGATCTCGGAAAGATCGCCGGTGCTACTTACGTCAAGGCGGGGTCTTATAAGATCGGGGGACTAGAGCCAGGTACCTACAAACTTGAATTCCGCTCCGACGATGGCTCTTTCGCGTCCATCTGGCATGGCGGAGTTGCTCATCCATCTGCATCGCCGTCCTTGACTCTGACGGGTACACAGCACCTCCAAGGGCTGACGGACTCTGCCGTGAGAGGTGCAACGATTAGGGGCTTCACGGACGGTGACGTCAACTATCAGAGCGTGGACGTCCTGAACCTTGATGGAACCCTTGCCGACAACGTCAACACAGTACGTTTGCTTGAGCCCAACGAGTACGCGGTCAGTGGGTTGTTTCCCGGGACCTACAAAGTCCAATTCAATCGCTATGACCACGACAGCTACCGGACTGCCCAGGAAGGGCAGTATTACAATGCCGTGCCCGAAAGCGCCGGTCTGGGAAGTGCCGCCGCCATTACTGTTGCTTCGGGCCAAACTGTATCGAACATCAACCAGGTGAGACGTATCGGCGGAACCCTAACGGGCAAACTCTTGGGCGCCAGTGGCGCACCTTTGGCAGATGCGGCTGTTCGGGTTTACACCAAGGATGGGGCTCTGGTTACCCGTCGCGCGACAACGGCGGCCGACGGAACGTTCAAAGTGACGGGTTTGAGTACTGGCCCCTACTTTGTTGCCGCTGAGTCAGAGGGTGAGTCCGGTCCGATTTACTCGGGCAATGTGCTCACGGAGGCCAATGCGCGGTCCGTTTCCACATTCGCCGGCCGGAACATTGATCTTGGCACACTGAGCTATGCCACGGTCTCGCAGGGCATTCGGGGTTTCGATGACGTTCCGATGGGCGCGCAGTTCGAGGATGAGATCCAGTGGTTGGCTGAGAAGCAGATTTCCACGGGGTGGGAGTCGAATGGGGTCAGACTCTACAAGCCGCTAACTCCTGTCAATCGGGACGCTATGGCTGCGTTCATGTACCGGTTGTCGGGCAAACCTGACTTCACTGCCCCAACCGGTTCCCCTTTCAAAGACCTGCCCGTGGGAGCGCAGTTCTACAAAGAAATCACGTGGCTAGTGGACAAGGGCATTTCCACAGGATGGGAAGAGGGCGACCAGGCCAAGACCTACCGTCCCTTGCAGCCTGTGAACCGCGACGCGATGGCAGCGTTTATGTACCGATTGGCCGGCGAGCCTGAGTTCACTCCACCCACGGAATCGCCGTTCATCGATGTGCCCGTCGAAGCCGAGTTCTACGAGGAGATCACGTGGCTTGCAGCTCAAGGCATCTCCACGGGGTGGACCGAGGCTGATGGGTCCAAAACGTATCGGCCGTTGCAGCCGGTGAATCGTGATGCGATGGCGGCGTTCATGTTCCGCTACAACACAAAGTTCGGCTCCATCTAGCCTACGAATCAACCGGAAAGGGTTGGTTCCATTTCGATGGAAGCCAACCCTTTCTGGCTAGGCGGGTTCAAATAACATCGGCGTTTAGAATAATTGGTTTTCTCCATTAGGATCGCGAGGGGCCGCCATTTGCGGCCCCTTCGTTCGCATGAAACATGGGGGACCCATGAGGGGTTATTCTCGCGGCCGTTTTCGGCTCGCTCTCACTCTATTAGCAGCACTCATCTTGGGTGCATTGCCTGCCGGGATCGCATCCCCGGCGTTTGCAGCAGCCACGGGAAGTATTTCAGGAACGGTCACCGTGCCTGCGGGCGTGGACGTCACCAAGGTAACCGTCTTTGCCGGCCCCGAAATAGGTGGCTATCAAACGGCCAACGTGGCCTCGGACGGAACGTTCACGGTCAGTGGACTTCCCGCAGTTAACCACTGGGTACGTTTCTCCTACCACGAATCCCCGTCTCCGGTAGTCGAGGCCTATTACTCAACCTCTCCGGATGGTTCAAAAACACTCGTCAGCGTTTCAGAGGGTGCCACCACTACGGGAATCAACCAGACCCTGAAGCCAGCAGCCGTCATTTCCGGAAAGATCTCCGTTCCGGCTGGCTCTGCAGCCTTTGCCGGTCAGGTCAATGCCATCAAGGGCCCCGATTACGCGAACAGCGGTTATGCGGGAACCGCCTTTCTCCAAAGCTCGAACACCGGAAATTACGTCATCGGTGGCCTCGCGCCGGGCACTTACAAGATTCAGTTCCAAGCCCAGAACGGGTGGGCGAACATGTGGCATGGCGGTGTCTCAGGAATCGACGCCTCGCCGTCGGTGACGGTGACTGAAGGGCAGCAACTCGCTGGCATTCAGGACTCTGCCGTTGCGGCCGCCACTATCGCGGGTTCCATCGCGGGCGCACCTGCCCCGGGCCCCACGATGAGTGGTCCGGGCATGAGCATCACTGCCATTGCCCAGGACGGCACTGTCGCTGCGTCTACGGTCATGGAAACTTCGCAGACCACCTACGCGCTGAAGAACTTGTTGCCGGGTACGTACAAGGTTCAGTTCAACCGGACCAAGGGGTTCGTCTCCAATTACGAGGCGCAGTTGTATAAGAACCTCCCGGAGTCCGGGGGCGCGGCTAACGCGACTCCCGTGACTGTAGCCGCCGGCCAGACCGTTTCCAGCGTCAACGCAACCGTTCGCCAGGGCGGGACGCTGACCGGGAAGGTTCTGGGCTCTACTGGTACTCCCCTGAGCGGTGTGCGGGTCAACGTTTACACCAAGGACGAGTCTCTTGTTACCCGATTCTCATACACCGCGGCGGACGGGACCTTCAAGGTCACCGGCCTGACCACGGGACTTTACTTTGTCTCAGCGGAACCTGCGGGTGAGTCCGGTCCGATCTTCTCCGGCAACGTCCTTGCAGAGGCCAACGCCCGGTCCGTTTCCTCTTTCGTAGGCCAGAATACGGACCTTGGCACGCTGAGCTACGCGACTGCGACGCAGGGTACCCGAGGCTTTGACGATGTTCCCCTCGGCGCCCAGTTCCAGAATGAAATCCTCTGGTTGGCCAACGAAGGAATCTCCACCGGCTGGGAAGCCAATGGGTCCAGGACTTACCAGCCCCTGACCCCGGTGAATCGTGACGCCATGGCTGCGTTCATGTACCGGTTGTCGGGTGAGCCTGAGTTCACGCCGCCTGCTGTTTCACCCTTCGCTGACCTCCCCATGGACGCTAAGTTCTACAAGGAGATCACTTGGCTTGCTGACAAGGGCATCTCCACGGGCTGGGAAGAGGCTGACAACACCAAGACATACCGGCCTCTGCAGCCTGTGAACCGTGATGCGATGGCTGCCTTCATGTACCGCTTGGCTGAGCAGCCCGAGTTCACGGCGCCGGCAACTTCGCCATTCTTTGATGTCCCCGTCGGAGCTCAGTTCTACAAGGAGATCACCTGGCTCGCAGCTCAGGGCATCTCTACTGGCTGGACCGAATCAGCTGGCAAGTCCTTCAAGCCTCTGCTGCCTGTGAACCGCGATGCGATGGCCGCATTTATGTTCCGCTTTGACGCTAAGTTCGGCGCCGTCTAGGCAATTTGCCCGCCACAAGCTTGAACAAGTGAAGGGTCGGTCTCCCTACAGGGAGCCCGGCCCTTCGTCGCGTCTCGACCCAGCAGCAAAATTCCTGCTGTACTCCACCGGGCATTCATGTACCCTGTATATATTACCGAACGGCCGGTCAGTAATGTTGGCTCCAGTCAGCAGGGACCGTGCCGATTTCACGTGCCTTGGAAGGACCCGTCGACGATGACCACTACCGCAGTCGCCCCGGAAACCACAGCCGTTGCAACCGTCCCCAGCTACGTCCAGGATGCTTGGTGGACGCCGGCAGCCGACGCCAGGAAAGTCCCGGTCCGTGATGCCAGCACCGGAGAAGTGCTGGCCAACGTCAGCACCGACGGGCTGGACCTCGCCGCCGTCGTAAATTACGGCCGCACCACCGGGCAAACTGAACTTGGGAAGCTGACTTTCCACCAGCGCGCGCTCAAGCTCAAAGAGCTTGCCATGTACCTCAACGGGCGCCGCGAAGAGCTGTACGAATCCTCTTCGCAGAGCGGTGCCACCAAGATCGACAACATGATCGATATCGATGGCGGCATCGGTGTGCTCTTCACGTTCGGCTCCAAGGGCCGCCGCGAGCTGCCCAACTCACAGGTTGTGGTGGACGGTCCCATGGAGACGTTGTCCAAGGACGGATCGTTCGTCGCCGAGCACATCTACACCAGGATTCCAGGCGTCGCAGTCCAGATCAACGCGTTCAACTTCCCGGTCTGGGGCATGCTGGAAAAGTTCGCTCCGGCGTTCCTCGCGGGCGTCCCCACCATCGTGAAGCCGGCTACGCCCACGGGTTATGTTGCCGCCGCGGCTGTTAGGGCAATCGTTGAGTCGGGAATTCTCCCGGCAGGATCCCTTCAACTGATCTCCGGTTCTGCCCGCACCATCCTCGATGAGCTGGACTACCGCGACCTCGTTTCGTTCACCGGCTCGGCATCCACTGCCAACTCTCTCAAGGGCCACAAGAACGTGGTGCAGGGCGGCATCCGCTTCACCTCCGAGACCGACTCCCTCAACGCCGCCATCCTCGGGCCCGACGCCGTCCCCGGCACCCCGGAGTTCGACGCTTTCATCAAGGCGGTGGTTACGGAGATGACAGTCAAGGCCGGCCAAAAGTGCACCGCGATCCGCCGCGTTATCGTCCCGCAGGAGCTGACGGCCGACGTCGCTGCTGCCGTCGGTGCGCGAATCAACGAACGCGTCGTGGTTGGCGACCCGCGCGCCGATGGTGTCACCATGGGCGCCTTGGCGTCGCTGGAACAGCTCGCCGACGTCCGTGCGGCAGTTCAGTCAATGCTCGACGCCGGCGGTGAGCTTGCGTACGGATCTCTCGATTCGCCGTCGGTCACCTCCGTTGGTGGCGGCGTGGGCGTCGTGGAGGACGGCGCCTTCATGTCCCCGGTCCTCCTGAGCTGGGCAGACTCTGAAGCCGAAGAAGTCCACTCACTCGAAGCTTTCGGGCCGGTGTCCTCGGTAATCGGGTACTCGGATCTTGCCGATGCCATCCGCCTGGCAGCCCGCGGCTCCGGCTCCTTGGTGGCATCGGTGTGCACCAATGATCCATCTGTTGCGCAGGAGCTGGTGCTCGGCATCGCTGCCCACCACGGCCGCGTTCACATGCTTAACCGTGAAGACGCACGCTCGTCCACCGGCCACGGTTCCCCGGTCCCGCACCTGGTTCACGGCGGTCCCGGTCGCGCAGGTGGCGGCGAGGAGCTTGGCGGCATCCGATCCGTCCTGCACCACATGCAGCGCACGGCCATTCAGGGTTCCCCCAACATGCTGACCGCCGTTACGGGCCTCTGGCACACGGGCGCTGACCGGAACTTCACCGTAGAAACCGAGGGGGAGCACCCGTTCCGGAAGCACCTCTCCACCCTCCGCATCGGTGACGCTGTTCGCTCGGACCTTCGCGAGGTCAAGCTTGAGGACATCACCGCCTTCGCGAACTCGACGGGTGACACCTTCTACGCACACACCAACCAGGAAGCCGCCGAGGCCAACCCGTTCTTCCCCGGCATTGTGGCCCACGGTTACTTGCTTTTGAGCTGGGCTGCCGGGCTCTTTGTTGAGCCAGCTCCGGGTCCGGTACTGGCCAACTATGGCTTGGAGAACCTGCGCTTCATCACCCCTGTTGCAGCCGGCGACTCCATCCGGGTCACGCTGACGGCCAAGAAGATCACCCCACGCGAGACCGACGAATACGGTGAGGTGGCCTGGGACGCCGTCCTGACCAATCAGAACGACGAAATCGTGGCCACCTACGACGTCCTCACCCTCGTGGAGAAGTAACCCTCTCTCACCTCCCTCGGGTTTGAACGGGTCCCTCTCTCACGTCCCTCGGGTTTGAACGGGTCCCTCTCTCACGTCCCTCGGGTTTGAACGGGTCCCTCTCTCACCTACGACGAAACGCCTTTCCGCATTACGCGGGAAGGCGTATCGTGTTCGGGGCCATTGGTCAGGAGGGGAAAGTGGCCGACGGCGGTATCCGGCGCCTGACGCAGGCCGGAAGCGCTCGGGGGTGAGAGAGGGTTGGCCGGAAGCGCTCGGGGGGTGAGAGAGGGTTGGCCGGAAGCGCTCGGGGGGTGAGAGAGGGTTGGCCGGAAGCGCTCGGGGGGTGAGAGAGGGTCAGGCGGCCGTGTGGAGGCCGTCGAAGGCCATGGTGATGACGTCGTCGGCGAGCTTCTCCGGGGACAGCGAGCCGCCCGGCTTGTACCACTCCACGATCGAGTTGATGGTACCGAACAGGAGGCGTGTGACGGTGCGGGGATCGATGTCCTGGCGCAGCGAGCCATCTTCCCGGGCAGCGGCAATCAGCTCGGCAACCTTGTGGTCGAAGGCGCGACGACGTTCCAGTGCATCACGCTCGATCTCCGTGTTGCCCCGCAATCGCAGCAGCAGGGTCACGAACGGGAGCCTGTCCACCAGCACGGCGATGGTCTGCCGCAGCACGAACTCCAGCCGCGCATCTGCGGGACCGGACGTAGCGGACGGCTCCTCCAAGATGGCTTCCAGCCCGCCCAGGGCGTGGTCCAAGGCGAGCTTAAGCAGATCGCCCTTGGACGGCACGTGGTGGTAGATGGCTGACTTCGAGATCCCGAGGTTTTCGGCCAGGATGCCCATGGACGTTGCGTCGTAGCCGTGGCGGTTGAAAACGTCGACAGCGATGCGGAGCACCGACTGCTGGTCATAACCGGGCCGTCCGCGCTTGGTGGTGGTCTCAGTAGGCATGCTGGCATTTTCTCACGATCTCTACGGGTGAAGGCGCTCAGCCCTTGGGACGCATGTCGTAAATCCGGCGGAGCTTACCGTTGGACCGCTCAAGGGAGCCTGGCTCTACAACGTCAACCACGCAAGATGACCCAACGTGAATCTTGATCTGCTCACGCAAGGTGTGGGCCGCCGTCGTACCTGCCTCGGACGGAACGTTCTCGCGGCGCTCGATCTTCACGGTCAGCGAATCCATGCGCTTGCCTTCGGGGCGGGTGATTTCGAGCTGGAAGTGCGGGCTGAGTTCTGGGATGCGAAGTGCGATTTCCTCGATCTGCGACGGGAACAGGTTCACTCCGCGCAGGATGATCATGTCGTCGCTGCGGCCGGTGATACGGCCCATCCGGCGGTGCGCGGGCCGTGCAGTGCCCGGCAGCAGGCGGGTGAGGTCCTTGGTTCGGTAGCGGATGATCGGCAACGCTTCTTTGGTGAGGGAAGTGAAGACGAGTTCGCCGGGTTCGCCGTCGGCCAGCACGGTCGAGTGGTCGAACGGATCGATGATCTCGGGGCGGAAATGGTCTTCCCAGATGTGGCAGCCGTCCTGTGTTTCAACAGCTTCGCCGGCGACGCCCGGGCCCATGACTTCGGAGAGCCCGTAGATGTCCGAGGCCTTGATGTTCATGGTGGTTTCAAGCTCGTGGCGCATCTCTTCGGTCCAGGGCTCGGCGCCGAGGACGGCGTACTTGAGTGAGGTGGAGCTGGGGTCGATCCCTTGGTGTTGCATGGCATCGGCGATGGTGAGCAGGTAGGTGGGCGTGGCCAGGATGGCGTCCGGTTTGAAGTCCTGGATGAGCTGGATCTGCCGTTCGGTTTGACCGCCGGAGATGGGGATGACGGTGCACCCGAGCGCTTCAGCGCCTGCATGCGCGCCGAGGCCGCCGGTAAAGAGGCCGTAGCCGTAGGCGTTGTGGACCTTCATTCCTGGCCGGACGCCGGAGGCGCGGAAGGAGCGCGCCACCAGCGTTGCCCAGTTGGCGAGGTCGTTCTTGGTGTAGCCAACTACGGTGGGGCGGCCGGTGGTGCCGGAGCTCGCGTGAATCCGCGCCACCTGATCCTGCGGGACGGCGAACATGCCAAAGGGGTATTCCAGCCGGAGGTCTTCCTTGGTTGTGTAGGGGAACTTGCCGAGGTCGCTCAGCTCGCGGAGGTCCGTCGGGTGCACGCCGGCTTCGTCGAACTTGCGCTTGTACAGCGGCACGCGATCGTAGGCGTACGCCACCGTGTGCTGGAGGCGGGTGAGCTGCAATGCCTCGAGTTCGTCGCGGGAGATGGTTTCTTCACGGTCAAGCACTGGGGCGGTTTCCTTGGAGGAGGAAGCTGCGGGTGCGGCCACGGTGTTCTGCGTCATGGGTTTCCTACTTCTTGGAGATGGTGCGACTGCGGCCACGGAACTCAGCGATGAGCTCCCGGCTGGCGGGATCGGAGGCGGTGGGGTCGGAGGCGTCGTCGTCGGGGGACGCCGCATAAATCTGGATGTCGTAAAGGCCGCTTCGGCCGGTGCTTGCGCGGCGGTTTGCGACGGCGGTGATCACCTGGCCCTGGAACGCCGGCTTGATGAAATTGATGTCGACGCCGGACGCCACCGTGATGTGGGCGGCTTGCTTTGGCGTGGGGTTGGCCGGGTTGCAGGCCAGTGCGAAGGCAGTGTCCCCGAAGGCGAAGATCATTCCGCCGTGTGCCATGCCGAACCCATTGAGCATTTCCTGGCGGAGATGCATGCGGATGGTGGCGTGGCCGTCGTCGAGCTTGAGGACCTCGATGCCCATCCATTCGGACGCGTAGTCGTTCGTCAGGATGTGGTGCTGTGCACCGGAGAGGGTTGTTTCAACCATGCGTCATTGCCTCCAGCTTTATTTACCGAATGTTCATTAGGTAATCCCAGATCGCGCCACGTGTCAAGACTGGACCATGTTTCGCCCGTACCTAGTAGCCTCGGAGTCATGCCCGAAATTGAGCTTCCCATCATCACCGATCGACTCATCCTGCGGCGCTTCGAGGCTGAGGACCTTGAACGGTTCCACGGCTATCAGTCGCTTCCCGAAACTGCCCGCTACCTCCTGCGTAACGAGCTGACCAAGACCAAGTCCATGGAAGTGCTCGGCAAATACGCGAACTTCGAGTTCAACCAAGAAGGCGACTGGGTTTGCCTGGCCATCGAGCGCAAGGATCACCCCGGCCTGATGGGCGAGGTCGTGCTGAAGTGGTTGGAGGGCACCGGGCAGGGTGAGCTGGGCTGGATACTGCATCCTGAGGCGCGTGGCCACGGCATTGCCACGGAAGCAGCGGAGGCCGTCATGAAGCTGGCATTCGAGAAACTGGCCTTCCACCGCATCGATGCCAAGCTGGATGCACTCAACGCGGGTTCTGCCGGTATCTGTCAGCGCCTGGGCATGCGGCTGGAGGCCACCCTGGTGGACAATTGGCATTACAAGGGCCAGTGGGCCACCGAGAACATTTACGCGATTCTGGACTCGGAGTGGCGCACGCGGCACCATCCATGGACCCGGAAAATCAGCTGACGGGCCAGGTCTTGTGGTGCTTCAGCTGTTCGGTCAACTGCGCTTCAGGCAAAGGCCGGCTGAAGTAGTAACCTTGGCCGCTGGTGCACCCGATGCTCAGTAGGTAATCAGCCTGCTCAGCGGTTTCCACGCCCTCCCATACAGCAGCCAGGCCACAGGCGCGGATGAGCTGCAACACGGCCGCGAGAAGGGCGGGCTGTGACGGGTCACTGCCCAAGGCGGACAGCAGCGTCCGGTCCACTTTGACGGTATCCACGGGCAATTGGCGAAGATAGCTGATAGAGGAATAGCCCGTACCGAAATCGTCAATCTCCAGTCCCACGCCAAGGCGGCGCAGGCTGTTGAGCGTGTAACGGTCCAGGTCGTTCCCTTGGATCACTGCGCTCTCGGTCAATTCCAGGACCAGCAGCGAGGGGTCCAGGTCGGCTGAAACCAGCGCCTCACGGACGTCTTCAATGAATTCCAGGCGCTGCAGGTCCGCGGCTGAAACGTTGATGCGCATGCTGAAGTTGTGGCCCGCCGTCAGGGGGTCTGAACGCCATTGTTTTAACTGCTCGACGGCGGTGCGGAGCACCCAGCCGCCCAGATCGGAGATCATTCCCGTTTCCTCGGCGATGGGAATGAACTCGTCCGGCATGATGATTCCACGGGTGGGGTGGTTCCAGCGGACCAGGGCTTCCACCCCTTCAATCTCGCGGGTGTCCAGCCTGATGATGGGCTGGTAATAAAGCACCAGCTGCGATCCTGTGATCGCCTCTTTGAGCTCGCCCACCAGCTGGTTCCGCATTTGCCGGGCAAGCAGCATGTCAGATGCGAACACCTTGAGCTTGCCGCGCCCGTCCGCCTTGGACTCGTACATGGCGATGTCCGCTTCCATCATGAGCTCCTCGGCCCGCTGGCCTGGATCGGCCATCCGGAGCCCCATGCTGACCCCGCAGCGGAGGTGTTGGCCCTCAATCTCCATCACCCCCACCACAGCGGCGAGGATTCGGCTGCCAATGGCGCTGGCTTCCGCAGGGGTCACTTCCGAAAGCAGGACAGCGAACTCGTCACCGCCCATGCGGGCAACCATGTCCTGTTCGCGGACCGCACCACTGATACGGTTCGCCACCGTTTCCAGGACTTTGTCACCGATGGTGTGGCCGAGGGAATCATTGATGGCTTTGAAACCATCCATATCAAGCAAGAGGATTGCCGGCCGTTTGTTGCCTTGCACGCCGTTCGCTTGGGCCTTGCTCAGGGCTGCGGCGAAGGCGGAGCGGTTGTTCAGGCCGGTCAGGGGATCGGTCATGGCCATGCGCTGCATCGCAAGGTGCGCTTCATTGAGCTGCTTTGTCCGGGCTTGCACCCTTTGCTCCAGCTCTTCATAGACAATCTGGAGATCTTCGGCCAAGAGGTTGGTGCCCATGATCACTGCGTCGATCTCGTCGCGCGCATCGGAGACTTGGATCCGGGTGTTCAGGTCGCCGGCCGCCAACCTGACGATGCCTTCAAGGAGCAGCCCCAAACGGGGGTCATTCGCGGAGTACATTTCTGAGTCAGACATGCTCACTCCCCGTGCGGCCCGCCCCGGACGCTTTGCCGAAGATGCTCGCGAACCGCCGCACTGCGATCGGGCAGGGCCCCTTGGTCGAAGAGCTTGGCTGCTTCTTCGAAAGCAGCAAGGCCTTCTTCTCGTCGATCGGATGCCAGCAGAGTCCGCCCGAACAGAAAATGAGCTTCGGCTGACGTCTGGGTAGCAAGGATGGAGGAACGTGAGCAAAGGGGTTCGAGGATCGCCAGGGCTTCTTCCATATCTCCGGCGAGGTAATTCCAATGGGCGCGGACCAAGGACATTTCCAGATGGTCCCGCTCGGAACCGCCCACAATGTCTGTAGCGAGCTCTGCCCTTTCAATGCAGCGGAGGGTGGCGGCGTCACCAAGTTTTGCCTGCAGCCGCATTTCCGCCGAGGCGCGGTTGAAGCGGGCCCACAAATCGACGTCCTTTGAAGGTGACAGCCTTTCGGCGGCCAGGTCATGGTAACGGCCCCCGTCTGTAACGCGGTCAGCCAGGAAAGCAACGTTTCCGATCACCCAGTAACCCTTGCCGGCGGTGTCTTCATCAATGTCATCAGAAATCAACGTCTCCAGAACAAGGCATTCCCGCCACGCATCGTCCAGCAGTCGGCTCTCAGCCAAGGCCGCGATAAGGGCGCGCTGGGCCAGGACCTGGACGTAGAGGAGATCCGGATCCGTGGCGGCAAGTTTTGCGGCATCGGCAGCCATGGTTGCGGCTTCGGCAAGCCGGCCGAGCCCTTGCAACCCGATGGCCACCATCGTTCCTGCCTTGGCACCGAGCTCGGCCGAGGAAGCTGTAAGGCTGTGATCATTGAGGGAGGTGGCCAGTGCCAGGTATTCCTCGATGCGTCCTTGATCACGGAGGCACTCCGCCTGCAGGTAGCGCATGTTCCACCAGGCCAGTTCGTCGCCGGCCGCCCGGGCGAGTTCCGCGGCCTCTGCAGCCATCCTGAAGGCCTCGTCAAAGTCCCGCGCCTTCCATTTGGCGCGTGCATTGAGTCCGGCAACAAGGTGGGTGGCCAGGTGAGGACTTTGCATGTGCCCATTATCCATGTCATTGCGGAAGAAAAGCTCGTATAGTTTGCCCCGTGACTTTATTCAAGTCACAGTCAATAAATTCGCATCAGTACGAAAGGGCATAGCGGATGAAAAAATTTGCGGCAACCCTGCTCATGGCGGCGGTTCTGGCAGTAACGGGATTCGCTGCTCCGGCTAATGCCGAGCCTACGCAGGACAGCACGGCAATCGGCTGGTGGCCGAACAGCACCACCACGGGTAAGACAAACACCACCAGCATCGGTTGGTGGCCGAACTAAACATTGGGGGAGCGCCTCTCAAGGCCTCATGAGCTAAATTGATGCCCCGGGCTGCTGCCCGGGGCATCAGTTTTGTTTCTCTGCATGTCGAACATTAGTGACCACGGATCACATCTTCCGGACCCGGCAATGACACTGCTGTCACAGTGGCGGAGGACGCGGCCGAAACCAGTCACTCGGAAGCCAGCCTAGGGTCCTCCCACCGGCAACTCCACGGACACCTTGGTCCCGGACCCCAAGATGGAGTCGAAGGCCATGCGGCCCATGTGGCGGCTGATGATGTCGTTGGCGATCGCCAGGCCCAATCCGCTGCCCGGTACAGCCGCAGAGGTGGCATTCGATGCGCGGTAGAAGCGCGTCAGGATGTGGGGGAGGTCGTGTTCCGGGATGCCCAAGCCATTGTCTTCGATCTGAACAAGGGCTGCCCGTCCGCCATTCTCGGAAGCTGCCATGGCGCTGGTGATGCCAACACGGCCGCCCTCGGGAGTGAATTTGATGGCATTGGCCACGATGTTCGTGAACACCTGTTCCAGCTTTGCTTCATCGGCAGTGACCTCAATGTCCTCGGTAGCCTCCGTAAAGGACACGGAAACATGGCGCGACTCTGCCAGTGGCCGGAGGGTAGCGACCACCACCTGCAGGAGCTTGTCGATATCAACCGGCTTAAGGTCCAGGTTGCTGCCGTCCTGCATGGAGACCGTGAGCATGTCCTCAATCAGCCTGCGCAGGCGGTCCGAGTTCCGGGCAATAACGTCCAGCATTTTCCTGATGCCCTCGGGAACCGGGCCGCCGGAGCCATCCTGGATCATATCCAGGTAGGCGGTGATGGAGGTAAGGGGTGTCCGTAGCTCATGGTTTACGGTGGCCAGGAAATCGGTCTTGGCCTTGTCCAGTTGCCTCAACTGGTGCAGGACACGCTGCTGGGCGCTGATGAGGTGGCCTTGGATGAGCCCGTGGGCTACGTTCCCGGCGACGTGCTGCATCAAGGCGATCTCGGCACGCGTCCAATCATGACGCTCCCGCACAGTGGACAACAGGATGATGCCCATGGCGGAAGCGCCTTCGCCAACAGGGAGCAGCGCAGTGGATATGGGTTTGAGTTCGCCGGACCACTCGCGAAGTGCCTTGGCGATCTTCGAGCCAGGGTCTTCCCGGTGGTCCGCTACAGCAAGGACGTCCGCCTCGGCCCATAGGCGGTTGGCCGTCTCGGTGATGATGTTTTCGCTCTCGCCCAGCCTTGCCGGCAGCAGCGGAAGTCCCGGACGGTTCCATTGTGCACGGATGCTGGGGACCCGTTCATCGCGGAAGGTGGCGAACCAAACATGGTCCGCGCCCAAGGCTTCGCCAAAACCGCGAACCACGTGCTCCGCGATCAGCTGCGGATCATTGGTTTGCCGGATTGCCGATGAGACGTTCCGGAGGCTTTCCCGCAGTGCCTCGATTTCGCCACGCGAGCGTGCACGCTCCGTGGCGCGACCGATCAAGGTTTCAACCCGGTGGACGAGTTCCCCTGGTCGCACCGGGTTTATAACGTAGTCTGCTACGCGCCAGGACTCCACTTGCTCCAGGTCCACAGACTCCTGAGCATCAAGAAGCAGCAGCACGGGAACCCCTGGGCTGCGAAGTCCGTGGGCCAGGGCGTTCTCTGCCACCACAATTGAGGGGTGGTGTTGCTGGAGATGCAAGGCCATGGAAGCGGCGTTACTGGCAGGGAAAACCTGGAAGCCCGCTCCATCAAGCACGGACGTGGTGGCGGCCAGACGGTCATGGTCTGAGTCCGCCACGACAGCCGAGCGGGAAGCATGCTGTTCACCGGCAACGGTCTCGCCCACTGAGCCCCTTCCGTTCAACCATCGGTCCACAATATTTCAGGATTTGGCAACACCCTATCAGCGGCATAGCGGCCAGTGGCTGCCCGACTGTAAACAGGCCTTTTGAGTCGTGGGACACACCTTTACTTTGACTTCCGGATTCGACAGCCTTGAGGGAGGGAATGCGGGAGATCCATTCGGATTTCCTCTGCAGCTGTTGTGAAAAAGTGCGAGGAGAATTGTGGACCAGCCAGCGACACCGCAAGACCACCAACAGGTGACATTCGATCTGGAACTCGAAGAGCCTGGGATCCTGCGCCTGACATGGCCGCGTGGCGCCCGGATCAAGGAACCGGATGCCCAAAGGGCCATGGACAGGGTCAACGAACTTTGCGGCCCGGACCGGCATCCCATGATTGTCGACATGGCAACCACGGACGACGTCACCAGGGGTGCCCGATCAGTGTTTGCCAAACCTTGCCAGGCTTCCCGGATCGCCCTTTGGGGTTCGTCCCCGGTAGACAGGGTCATCGCCAACTTCTTCCTCGGAATCATGAAGCCGCCGTGCCCCACCAAGTTCTTCACCTCCGAAACAGAAGCGTTGGAGTGGCTGGTGGAGGCATAGCGCCCCATATATTTGGAGCATGTTCTCCGCGCTCAGGAAATACCTGCTTATACCTCGCCTTATCAGGCTGTCCTCTGCAGCCCCCAAGGACCCGCTCACGGCCTGGGACCAGTACTGGGGAAACGTTCGTTCAACCGGTGCAACGGGCGATGTCCTGTGGGATTCGGGAAGTGCCCATGAACTCAACGGCTATCTCCCCACGCTGAAGCAGCTGGACCCCACCCTCCCCATAGTTGACGTAGGGTGCGGCAACGGCAGCTTCACCCGGTTATTGGCACAGCATTTCCCCCATGCGCTGGGGCTCGACTACTCCGCTAACGCTGTGGCCCGTGCGCGCCAGGAGGCAGCAGGGATCACGACGGCGTCATTCGCCGTGTGCGACATGACGGCGCCTGACGCTGCCCGGACGGTAGCGACGGCCTTGGCAGCTGCCGGGTGGGCCGGGGACGCGAACGTGTTCATCCGAGGTGTCCTGCACGTACTCGATCGCAGCGGCCAGTCCGCTTTGGCCGGAAACCTACTGCCCGTCGTCGGGAACCGAGGTGGCGTTTTCCTGGCCGAGACCAACTTCCCCGGCACGCCTGTGGACTACGTTAGTCACCTCGGTGCCACCCGAAACTCCATTCCAGCGCCACTTGAGGGGGCAATCCGGGGGCTGCCCATGCCTGGCCGCTTCGGTGCCGCGCAACGGGCCAAGGCCTTCCCGACGGCGGACTGGAACCTTGTGGAGGAGGGCTCAGCGAGCATAGAGACGCGCCCGCTGAGCAATCCGTCGTCCCCGGACCTCATCCCTGGCTACTACGCACTGCTCCGGGCACGCCGGACGTAGCTACTTGAGGCCGGCGCCCGGAAGCAGTTCCGTGGCACCAAGGGAGTCGGCTACGAAAGCGTAGTCCCAAGCACGCTCGCGCCACTGCACGTACCGGCCCGATGCGCCTCCATGGCCGCCGTCCATTTCGATCTTCATGACGATCGGCTCGGTCCCCGTAGAGGCGGAGCGCAGCGCCTGGACCCACTTCGCGGGCTCCACATAGAGCACTCGCGTGTCGTTGAAGGAGGTTACTGCGGCGATCTTCGGGTAGGCCACGGCCCCCACATTCTCGTACGGAGTGTAGGACTTCATGTACGCGTAGGCCTCGGGGTCCGTGATGGGGTTGCCCCATTCCTCCCACTCCAGGGCGGATAGCGGAAGCTCAGGATCCAGGATGGTGGTCAAGGCGTCCACGAACGGCACCTGCGCCACTATGGCGGCATACTTTTCCGGGGCCATGTTGGCGACCGCGCCCATGAGCAGGCCGCCAGCGGAGCCACCCATGGCAGCAATACGCGTGGGGTGGACCCAGCCGGACTCCGCCAGCCAGTCCGTGGCTGCGATGAAGTCCGTGAAAGTGTTTTTCTTGGTGAGTTTCTTGCCGTCCTCGTACCATTTGCGTCCCAGTTCACCGCCGCCACGAATATGGGCGATCACCATAACGATTCCGCGGTCCAGGAGGGACAAGCGGGCCACTCCAAAGCCCGGATCCATGCTCATTTCGTAGGAGCCATAACCGTAAACCAACCCGGCGGCCGTGCCATCCTGCTGGACCGATGCGTGACGCAGCACTGACAGCGGAACCTGTGTGCCGTCGTCGGCGGTGGCCCATTCACGGGTGGCAACGTAATCGGACGCCGAGTAGCCGCCCAAAACCGGGCTTTCCTTGCGGAGCAGCAACTCGCCGCCGGGTTGTCCTGCAGTCGGCAGGACGAAGTCGTAGACGCGCGATGGCGTGAAGTAGGAGGTATAGCCCATGCGGATCACCGGAGCTTCGTAGTCGGAGCCGGATACACCCGCGGTGTAAAGCTCCTCATCGAAGGCTGGCTCCACGGGAGCCCCTTGAGCAGCTGTGCCCAGGCCCGCCAGCGGGAGCACCTGCACGCGCTCGATGGTGTCCTTGCGGACGGACAACACCAAGTGCGTGGAGGTCACGCCCGCTCCGTTGACGCGAACGTCGTCGGAATGCTCGACGACGGTCCGCCAGTCCTGCTCGGCGAGCGGCTTGGAGAGCTCTGCCGGGTCCACCAGGCTCACCATCGAATTGATGGCACCCTTGTTGTGGGTCAGAAGCAGTGTTTCCTTGCCGTCAAGGAGGAACGGCTCGGCCTCGTAGAGGACGCGGTGGTCGCGGGAAATGACAGTGCTGAGGCCGGCGTCGTAATCGTCGAAGCGGAGCAGCCGCGTTTCACTGAACTCGGAACAGCCGATACTGAGCACCAAGTGGCGGCGGTCGGAGGAGAGGTCGAAGCCGAGCCACATGGCGACGTCGTCCTCCTGGTAGAGGACCTCATCCTCAGCCACAGGCGTGCCCAGGACGTGGGCCTTGACTTGGTAGGGACGCCACGAATCATCAACCACGGTGTAGAAGAGCCTGGTGCCGTCGGGGGAGAAAGCAACCCCGTAGAAGATGTCTTCTATAACGTCCGGGAGAAGCTCGCCGGTCCGCAGATCCTTGATGCGCAAGGTGAAGCGTTCGTCTCCGGAGTTGTCCACCGCGTAGGCGTAAAGGTTGCCGTCGACAGTAACGGCGGCACCGCCCACGCTGAAGAACGGCTGGCCCTCCGCTTCAATGTTGCCGTCCAGGAGCACCTGCTCGCCGGGAAGCCCAACGCCTGCTTCAACCGCCGGGGGAGTCCAGTCCGCCACAGGATCGCCCGTGTTGGCGGCCAGGACGCGGCACTGGATGCTGTACTCCTTGCCCTCCACCGAACGGCTGTAGTACCACCAGCCATCCTTGCGGCTGGGTACCGACAGATCCGTTTCCTGGGTGCGGCCCTTGATTTCCCGGAACATCGCTTCGCGGAGCGGTTCCTGGTGGGCCGTCACTGCTTCCTGGTACGCGTTCTCTGCCTTGAGATGGTCAACAACCTCGGCGGATTCCTTGTCCCTGAGCCACTCGTAGTTGTCCACGAACACATCGCCGTGGTGTTCGCGGCGGGTGGGGACCTGCTTGGCGACAGGAGGCTGGAGCGTGGGTTCCGTGGCAGCGGCAGGCGCGGAAGAAGTGTGGCTCATGTGGCCACTCTATAGACGGGCTCTGACACAGAACCAGCAATTTCGCTCAGAGCGCCCGGGATCGGCCGTGGTAGCGAGAGTGATCCATGACTTGGACCACAACGTCCGGATTGGCGTCATGACTTGCGTGGTGGGCCCACTCCATATATTGCGAGCACGATTTCGTACCGTTCCCGGATATTGGAGGTTCAGATGGTTCCGCTTCACGCGCACAGTGTTCATGTCGGCATCAGGGGTCGTCTTCAAGCACGGCGACATCCAGACTCGTTGCGTCGCTCCCACGTAGACCTCGAAGTCATTATTCCTGCCTACAACGAGGCAGGAAGAATCGCCAGCACACTGACGCAAACAGTGGACTTCCTGGCCGTTCAGCCGTGGTCTTCGCGCATTGTGGTGGTGGATAACGGCAGCGTGGATGAGACTGCTGCGGTTGTCCACCGGATCTCCCGGGAAAAGGGAGATGCAGTGCCGATCTCAGTGTTGGGGTGTTCCCGTCGCGGAAAAGGGGCAGCTGTACGCCGTGGCCTCCTCAGCGGGACGTCCAGATACACGGGCTTCTTTGACGCCGATCTCGCCACGCCGCTGGCAACGCTCACCGAAGCCATGGCGCAACTCGCGGGTGGCGCTGCAGCGGTTATCGCCTCCCGTCATGCCCCGGGATCCACCTTTGTTGTGCCCCAGCACATCGGGCGCCGAATGGGCGGGACGGCCTTCCGGGCTCTGACCAAATCGAAGGTCAAAGGCATCCAGGACACCCAATGCGGCTTCAAGTTTTTCGAACGTGATGCCCTCACCGCTGCAATGGTGCAGTGCCGCAGCACGGGCTTCGCCTTCGATGTGGAACTGCTTCTTAGGCTCCAGGACAACGACGCCAGCATTGTGGAACTCCCCGTGGCCTGGACCGATGGAGCCGAGTCCACGTTCCGTCCCTTCCAGGACGGAGTGGCCAGCTTTGCCTCAGTGATTCAACTTCAGAAAGCAACATCGTGACGGACGGCTCAACTGACATGAACTCCCCAACCCAACTTGCTGGGAAGCACGTACTGGTGCTCAACTGGCGCGACGTCAAGCACTCGCAGGCCGGCGGCGCCGAACAGTACATGCATGAGATCTCCCGCAGATGGGTGAGCAGCGGAGTTCGTGTCACGTGGTTTACCGGCCGCGACACCGGCCAGTCAGCCGAGGAGACCATTGACGGCATCCGTATATTGCGAGGTGGCGGAGCACTCTCCATCTATGGGCAGGCCGCACTCAGGCTCCTGCGCACCAACGGCCAGTTCGACGCCGTGGTGGATTGCCAAAACGGAATTCCGTTCTTTTCCCCGTTGTTCCTGCGGGGGGACATTCCGATCGTCCAACTGGTCCATCACGTCCACCAAGAGCAGTTCCGCACCCGGTTCTCCCCTCCCATGGCCGCCGTAGGCCGATTCCTCGAAAGCCGTGGCGCCAAGACGGTGTATGGGCAGCGGGCCATCGTGGCGGTATCGCCGTCAACGCGCATGGAACTGCGAAAGCTTGGATTCAGGGGCCCCATCCACGTGGTGCCGAACGGTACCATCGACATTCCGCCCACGGTCGCCGCGCGGGCTGCTGAGCCGACCATCGCCGTCGTGAGCCGGCTGGTGCCCCACAAGCGATTGGACCTGCTGCTGGGCCAGTTCGCCGTAGCGGCGCGGAGACTTCCCAACTTGCGGATGGACATCGTCGGGGACGGTCCCGAACGGGCGCGTTTGCAGCAACTGGCCATGGACCTCGGCCTGGATCACGCAATCACTTTCCACGGATACCAACCCAACGAGGTCCGTGACAACTTGTTGAGCCGTGCTTGGATGACCGCCACCACGTCGGCGTCAGAAGGTTGGGGTTGTTCAGTAATCGAGGCCGCGGCTTGGGGCGTGCCGTGCTTGGCGCTGCGGGTTCCGGGAATCAGGGACTCGGTAGTGGACGGCCGTACGGGATGGCTGGTGGACCATCCCACGGACTTCGGATCTGCCATGGTTGATGCGATCACTGAGTTGACCGAACCGGAGGCAGCCATCATCGTCTCCGGCGAGTGCCGTGAATGGGCCCGCTGCTTTACCTGGGACCGCAGCACCATGCTGCTCACAGGGGTGCTCTTGGAGGAAGCGAAGATGCGCCGCGACGGCGGAGATCCACGGGCCTTCCACTCGGACTTGTCCACCCTGGTTCAGTTCCAAGTGCCTGACAGCATTGATTTCACAGCCGCCTTGAGGCCGACCGACGAGTATGCCCTGGCCGACGGTTACGTATCCATCATCATGAAGGGCCGGGACGAGTTCGAGGCTTTCGCCGCGATGAAGAAGATCGGCGTGGCCACTGCGGAAATCCGATCGGCAGGCCGAAACACACTGCTGGCCGGACCGGGAAATGTCTTCGTCCCGGCCGAAGCCAACGATGGCCAGTATCGGTAGCTGATCAGTGGATTTATCCGAACAGGCTGTAATAACCGCAGTGAGCTTGAGGCCCAGGGCTGAAAGCAAGGAAAGGACGCCGGATCAAGACGTCAACATAGCTCAAAACAGTGGCTTCCTCGCTGTGTCCGCAGGACTGGTGGGCGTGGTGAGCTACGCGTGCACGCTGCTTATGGCCAACATGCTGGGGACAGCGGATTACACACAGTTCGCGGCTGCCGCAATGATCCTCGGAGTTGTGGGGATCGTGGCCAACGCGATGGTTCCGCTTCCGCTGTCGCATGTGGTTGCAGTGCATCCGGAAGGCTCCGAAGAGCGACGGAACGGCGTGGCCTTCTCGGTATTCGTGTCCTGCCTGGCGGGTATTGCCGCAGCAGCCATCACTGGCGGTGTGACTCTCGCGCTCGCCACCCCGGCCCTGGCAGCAGCGGTGGCACTGGCAGCCTTCGTCATTTTTGTTGTGAATGCCCCTGCCGGGTGGCTTCAGGGCGAACTCCGCTTCACGTGGTACGCAGTGTCAACCATCGGGGAGGTTGTCTTGCGGTTGATCTTCAGCCTGCTGGTGATCTTGATGGCATGGGGTGCCGGGGGAGCGGTGCTCGGTTTTGTCGCGGGGTGCCTGGCGCCGCTGGTGGTGCCGTGGTCGTTCTATCGGGACCTCCGCTGGCGTCCGCGCGTGTTGCTCGAGAAGTGGCGATGGGCCGAAACCAGCGATATCGCGTCGGTTCTGTGCATTGTGTCCGTGCTGGTGGGGATCGACGTCGTAGTGGTCGGCTTTCTGGACAATGGCTCGGTTGAGGCGGCGGGTTTCCAAGCGCTCGCCACCATTGCCAAGGGGCCCGTTTACGTGGCTGCAGGAACCGCGCTGGTTGCATTTCCCTTGCTTCGCACCCCTGGAGTCAAGGTCGGCGAGGTGCTGGGCGCTTCTTTCGCCTCGTTCGGACAGCTTGTGGTGGTGGCCTTCGCCATCATCGCCACGGCACCGCCCCTGATGTCCGGCGTCATTGTTCCGCAGAAGTATCACGGCTCCCTTGGACTCCTGCCATGGCTGGCGGCTTCCGGTCTCGGCTATGCCGTCCTGATGGTGCTCGCCACCATACTCCTAGCCATGCGTGCCTACCGCCGCTGCCAAATCGGCCTCGCTTGTGCGTGTCTTCTGGTTATTGGCGGGCTTTGGATCGGCTGGCAACTGAACGCCGTCTCGGGAATGGCCGTGGGATCTGCCATCGGGGCCGTGACCGCCGGCCTGGTCCTGACACTATTGGCGCGTCCCGTGTTGGCGTCTGCCAACCCGGGAAAGCGGGCAGGCAGGTTCGCCAGCCTGGCGTTCGCCTTGATCGTGGTCCTTGCCGTCGCCGCCCACCTGCAGCCCTTGCTCTGGTTGCTTCTCGCCGGCATCAGCGGTGCCACCGTTCTTGCTCACCAGCGCGGCATGCTGCCGCGCAGGAATGACTTCAAGATTTCCCGACGGCGCCAGGTCGGCAAACGCAGCAAAACGACCGGCCGCCGGTCGCATAGGGCGCTACACCGACGTGCTTCCCAAAGCCGATGCCACTGCTCCGGATTCAGCGGAGTTGTAGCGGGCAGGGTGCCCTCCAGAAATGTAGAGACGGGAAGACAGCTATGAGAGTTTTGCATTTGGGCTTTGAAGATCCACGCATGCCCGGGGCAGGCGGAGGGTCCGTGCGAACCCACGAAATCAATCGCCGCCTGACGGCAAAAGGCTTCCACGTCACAGTGCTGACCACCCGCTATCCGGGCTGGCAGGAACGCGTGGAGGACGGTGTGCACTATGTGCCCATCGGCTTCGGCGCCGGTGGGAACCGATTGACCAGGCTGGTGGCCTATGTGGCCCGGCTACCGTTTGAGGTATGCAAGCGCCGGTCAGCTACCGAGCTAGTGGTGGAGGATTTCTTCGCCCCGTTTTCCACCATGGCCGCACCGCTCTGGACCAAGCGCCCCACCATTGGTGTTGTCCAGTGGCTGCACGCCAAAGACAAGGCGCGGCAGTACAAGCTACCCCTGCACTGGATAGAGCGGCTGGGCGTGCGGAAGCACCGCAGGCTCATTTCGGTCTCACAGGGCATCGGAGATCGGTTACAGGACCTGAACCCGGAGCTGCATGTGGACGTCATCGGCAACGGCGTAGATCCTGGAGTCTGGAACAACCAACCCCGGCTGGGGAAGGATGTCCTCTTCATCGGACGACTGGAGTACGGGCACAAGGGCTTGGATCTCCTTCTGGAAGCCTGGGCTCACGCCTGCGAAAGGGTAGAAGGCGACCTGCTGATCGCCGGTACGGGCCCGGACGAAGAACGGTTGCGCATGTCCGTTCGGGACAAGGGTCTCTCCAAGCGCGTACAGATGCTCGGGTGGCTGTCCGGGGATAGGAAGTTCCAGGCTCTCAGCAATGCCCGGCTGCTGGTAGTGCCTTCGCGGCACGAGACGTTCGGGCTAGTGGCCATCGACGCGCTCGCGGCCGGCACTCCGGTTATCGCCTTCGACATTCCTTGCCTGAGAGAGATCATTCCTCCGGGCACGGGCTGGATAGTCGAGGCCTTCGATGTTCTTGCCCTGGCTGATGAAATTGCCACCCGATACTCCCAAACGGGGCTGGAGGACGTGGCTGAGCAAGGGCGGAAGTTTGCCGCCGGTTACAACTGGGATGCGCTCGCCGACCAGCAGGCGCAGGCCTACCGCACGGCTCTCACTGAACTGAAAAATCCTCAAACCCGGCGGCCCCAAGCCGTCGACGCTGAAAGGGCTTGAATGCCGCTCCAATCACGAATTGAACGTTCCATGGGGGGCGACGCCCCCTGGTTGTTCCTGTCACCCCATCTTGATGATGCAGTCCTGTCATGCGGCGCGCTTATTGAAGCCCAGGCCCAAGGGCGGCAGATCATCGTGGCCACGCTGTTCACTGAGGCAATGCCATCACCCCACACACGGGCGGCTCGGTCCTTCATGCGCCAATGCACCGTTCCGGATGCTGGGGACCTGTTCCGGGCCAGGCAGTCGGAGGACCGCGCCGTGCTGCAGGACATGGGAGTTGAGTCCATCCACCTCGGTGAAGTGGACGCGCTGTTTCGACGACGCAAGCCACCGATGCTGGGGAGCGGCGCGTGGGAGAGGCTGCTCCCGGAGCTCACCCACCGCTACCCCACGTACCGGTTCGACATCGCGTTGGGAAGGATCGCCAAGGGTGATCGAGCCCTCATCCGCCAGCTTCGCTCCGGCGTCGCCGGACTCATGGCACAAACCAAAGCCGAGCTGTTGTTTTGCCCGGCAGGGGTGGGGAAGCATGTGGACCACCTCATTACCCGCGAGCTGGGCCAGGGACACCCGGCCAACGTCGTGATGTACTCAGACTTCCCCTATGATCTGGCTGTCGGCCCGGACGAAACGCATATGTCTAAGTTGGGCTTTGTGCCATGGACCTGGGATACCGGACTCGACGCAAAACCCGGGCGAATCAGGCAGTATTCCACGCAGGTAGATGCCCTATTCCCCAGCGGAGTAATCCCACTGAAACCGGAAACGTACTTTGTACCCGGACTTATTAACGGCAGTGCCTGATGACTTCTATTGCACTCAAGGTATCTCGGCCGAGGAATCGAGCGCGGAGGTCTGCCCGTGCCTCGCAGAGGGCATTGCGGGGACACTTGTGGGTTGCAGTCCTTGTAGGTTTGTTGGCCACGGTCTTCCGGGTGTTCGGTGTTCAACGGGCCAATGACGTCTTCATTGACGAAGTAACCTATGCAGATATTGCAAGGCAAATAGCGGATGGGCACATGCCATCAATCTTTGGCACCCCGTTTTTCCTGCACCCCCCAGGCTCATACGCCCTTAATGCTGTGGTCATCCGCGTGTTGGGCCTGGAAGGCCACTCCACGGATTTGGTGCTGCAGTTGCGCTGGGTCAATAGTGTCCTCGGAGCAGTTGCGGTGGTTGTCTGTTTCCTGTTGGTTCGCCGTCTGGTGGGTGTTGGACCTGCTGTTGTGGCTGGCGTCATCCTGGCCAGCGACCCGTTTGTCCTTCGCATGGATGGGCGGTTGATGATGGAGACTCCAGCTGGCCTGACGGTCCTATCGGGATGGTTATTGGTCCTGTTGCTGCTCGACCGTAAGTCGGGGCGAACCCGTCTGTGGCTTGAAATCAGCGCCGGATTGGTCTTCGGACTGGCCATTGCAATGAAAGACATGACTGCCGTGTTCACCGTTGTTCCGTTACTTGCCGCGGTGGTCTGGCGCAGAACGGTGCCCCTCCAAACAGCCTTGCGAATCCTCGCATGCTCCACAGTTCCCTACCTGATTTATCTGGGTTTGATCGCTGCCAGCGGGCTGTTTCCGCAGTTCATTGAACAAAAATCCGTGGGTGTCCTTCGAATGATGGGCGTCGTTCAGATGACAGGCTTCAATTCAGTCCACAGCGTGAGCCTTACAGACCGGCTCATTGACCTGGCCGGACGCTTCGGCACCAGCTATCTGCTACTGGGCCTTTCCATCGTGGCGGGGGCAGTGACTGCCATGTCTCCGCTGGTGGGACGGCGGGCTATTGGTTTGTTCTCGCTTTTTACCGGCTTGGTGGGTATCTACTCCGTCTTCTTCGGGGCGGCAGAGGAACAGTTTGGCTACTGTGTGGTGCTGGCTGCCCTGGTCTCGGTGCCCGTAACCGCTGTGATGGTGGTGAAATGGCGGCCCAGCCTCCGGGGGGTCGTCATAGTTGCCACAGCAATCATGACCATGCTCAGTCTTTTTCTGGGTGTTCAGGCAAGGTCAGTAGTCGATGACGGACTTGTCCGTGCCCGGGACTGGATGAACGCCGAGCTGCCCCCGTCCTCCAAAGTGGGTTTGACATCAGTAACCGGTGAGTTCGCGCTCATGCCGCATGAGGGGTGGGAGGTCCTGCCATCCTTGCAGTCCCTGCATGACCGCGATGCGCAGTATGTCCTAACACAGGGGAGGCAACTGAGCGAGGGCTACGGTTTCGCTTCGCCTGAGTTCCTGGTTTGGCTGCAGGAGAACGCCCAACCGGTTTTCACTTTCACTGGACCAACCTCCGGTGACACAGTTGTTTGGCAGCTGGACCGAACAAAGCTCGAGGCTGCTATCGCCGGAGGGATGATACTGCCTCCGGTCACGGGCGGCTACCGGTGAGACGCCCTGTCACTTCTATCTTGCTGCCTATAGTCATGGCAACTGTGATCGTTGGTTGCAGTGTGGAGACCCAGCCAACGCCGGAGCCCTTGTCCTTCGGGGTCCTGGGCGCCATGTGCACTCCTGAACGCCTCGCAGCACTTCACGACGCAGGCGTGTCCGTAGTCGAATTACCGTTGGCTTGGGATCGGTATCAGCCGGGAGCCGGACGGGTGGACCGTCACTACGTGGCGGAGGTTCGGGAACGCCTGAACCGTTGCCGTGAGGCCGGCCTGGCTGTGGTTCTGTCCCCTGGCCTGCATTACCCGCCTGATTGGGTAAGGCGTCTGCCCGGAGGTGTGCTGAAGGGAAGCGCAGGGGGTGTGCCAAAGGACGAGGGGGCCGAGCTCGTATTCAGTGCCAATGTGCGGGATGCGGCGCAAAAGTACTTGGCCCTGGTCACATCGGACCTGGGGTTTGTGGGCATAGCAGCGATACGAGTCGGCACGAATGCCAGCGGGGAGCTGGGGTACCCAGGGCCCGGTGACGGTGGAAATGAACGCGAGTACTGGGCTTTTGGTGACGCCCCCCAGCACGGCATCGGTTTGGCTGAGGGCGTTGCGCCTTCCCCCATGCCGGGGTGGATTCCGGGCACCCGTTCATGGCATGGGCGGTCCGTAACTGACGAGCAGGTCCAACGGTGGTGGGACTGGTATTCCGGATCCACGGTGGACGCAGCCGTATGGCAGATAAGCGAGCTACGGAAACTTGGGTATCAAGGGCGAGTGCATGTTCCGGTAGCGGGCCGCGGAGTCTTGCCGAATGACAAAGCAAAAGCCATAGAAGGAGGCTTGGACGGGCGGGCCAATCCGGATGGCGCCCAGGAACGCGGCTTGGACTATTCTGTTCAGTTCGCTGTGCTCGCAACGTTGCCGGGCGTGGACGTGGACTTCACCGGCTTGGATGACGTGTCGGCCGTGAGAGCGGCCGCTGCCGTGCCGCGCCAAGACCACTGCCTTCCCACTGACACCGAGAACGTGCTGACGGACGACGTATCACAATGGTCCTCCCACAGGTACACGAGCGCCTTGGCTCGGCGAGCAGGGCTGGGACTGGTCGGTGAAAACCCCGGTCCTCCCGAGTCACCTTTCACCGGCGGCTCACCGCAGTCGCACAGCCTTGCCGAACAATTGCGGACTGCTCCGGGGTACGCCTTGGAATGTGGGATGACAATGTTCCTGTTCGGCTTCGAAGAGAACCTCTTTGAGGAGTACGCCAACGTCCTAAACAAAGTCAGCACTGAGGACTACAAAGAAGTCATCCAGCAGCTGCACACGCCACTTTCAGCTTGACACCGACGAACTCAGAAAGAGCTAGACGGCTGCGGCCCCAACAAAGATCCAAAGTAAACGTCACGACCGTCGAGGTGCGCCCACTAAACCAGTGGACGGCCTCATCGCATCCAGCCCGAAAACAAAGAGGAGACTGACACCCTTGACCCACTTCAGCGGCAACCTTAACTTCGGCGCGCCCTCTTCGGACGCTACTCGTCACGCATTGCCCACGGCCGGATATGCAACAGGCGGTGAGCGTCGGAAGGGATCCGCTGCCCGCACCGCTATGGGCAGTGCTGTGGTTGTTCTTTGTGTTCTTGCCTCAACCGCTGCCCCAGCGGCAGCTAGGTCCGCTCAAAATGCCGCAGCCCTTACGGTCACATCGTCGTCGTGTTCAACAAGCGGTGCCACTGGTAGCAGTTCGACCAGCATCTACAACGTCACTGCCATTCCGAACGATTCCATCGACGATACTGCAAGTATCCAAGGCAGGATAAACGCGGCCGGAAATGCTGGCGGCGGAGTGGTAAAAATCCCTGGGGGCACGTTCATTCTTAATGGCAAGCTGCGCATGTTGAGCAATGTAAAGCTTGAAGGTGTTGGCCCTGAAACGATCCTGAAAGCTGGTCCTTCCTTCACGAGTAACACTGGCCCCGCTGGCGGATATCCTATCGTTACGACAGCCGGCGCCGACAATACGACGCTCTCCAACTTCACGGCAGATCAGTCAGGTGACACACTGAACGGCAATGTGCCGGGCCGCTTGAATGAGTACGTGATTGACGTACGCAATTCGATGAATTCGCTAGTACAGGGTGTTCATACTAGGAACCCGTTTACGTACTCAATCGCGTTTGTCGGCGGTGTGAAGTGGTGTGTTAAGGACAGCAGCACAGAGTCGGTAACCAACGGAAAGTACGTGGAACTGGATGGCATCCATGCGATGAACACGAGCAACGGAGACATTGTTGGAAATGTTGTGGACCAGCGCAAAGGTACTGACGGCGACGACGGTATCGCCGTTCACACATACGGCGATGAGGACGTTCACGACATCAGGATTGCCAATAACAATGTGCGCGGAGGCCGTCACGGCGCCGGGATCGACCTTGCGGGAGGATCCGGGGTTGTCTACAACATCGACCTTACCGGTAACACCGTCTGGGGTTCGCCGCGGGGGTTGCACGACGCCTACTACGACGGCACGAAGCAAATCCATCACATCCAGATCGTGGGGAACACCTTCAAAGACAACGACATCAAGACCACGGGCGGGGCAGTCGACTTCGAGCGTCCGGTGACGTATGTGACCATGACAGACAATACGGCATGCAACTCAGGCGATTACCGCCTTCCGGCGGGCATCGGGAATGTAAATGCCCGCAACATTCAGAGCTCAACGTGCTGATACAAGTTTGGCTCTCGGGTGGTGAGCCGGGAAGCTGCTGAAATCACCTTGACCCGTGATGTGGCAAGCTCACTCTGAGCGGAGGGCATCGGCCAGGGTCACCCGGTTCCGGCCGGAGGCTTTCGCTGCGTACAGGGCAAGATCGGCTTCACGCAGGAGTTGCTCGGTTCCTGCACGGCGCCCCTCGGTGAACGCCGAGATGCCCGCACTGATGGTCAGGACGCCGTCGGGATCGCCGGAGTGCTCGATGCGCAGGGACTGCACTGCAGAGCGGACACGCTCCATGACCATACGAGCGCCGGGAGCCTCCTGATCCCGCAGGACCAGCAGGAATTCCTCACCGCCGAACCTGTAGACGGCGTCGGATTTCCTGACTTCGCTAGCCAGCGTCGAGGCGATGGCAACCAATGCGGCGTCGCCCGCCTGATGGCCATAGATGTCGTTGTAGCTTTTGAAGTTGTCCACGTCCACCATGGCCAGGCAGTAGTTGTGCCCGGTCACGCCCCCGCTATGCAGGGCACCCAGGTCTTCGGCCAGTTTCAGGCGGTTGTGGAGTTTTGTCAGGGGGTCGGTACGAGCCTGCTCACTCAGCGCGGAACGGTACCGGGCCAGGTCTGCATGCAAAGAGGTAATGCGTTGGGCAGCCAGGAGCCTGATGTGCAGGCTGAACGGATCCAGGGGCTTGGTGACATAGTCGTCTGCTCCGGCTTCCATTCCGGCCAGTACGTCTTTCCGGGAACCGTGCGAGGTCACCAGGATCACGTAGGTATACCGGTCCTCCTCGGCCGCCCGAATGGCGCGGCAAAGGTCCAGCCCGTTGAGGCCGGGCATCATCAGGTCGGTCACAACAGCTTCCGGGCTGTGCTCCTTATAGAGTTGCCACGCCGAGTCGCCGTCAACTGCCACGATGCACTCATGGCCGGACTGCTCGACGGCGGCCTTGGTGATCATCCGGGAGATCTGGTCGTCGTCGGCGATGAGGATTTTCACGGTGCTCCCGGTGAGTGTGCTTCAGTAAGTGTGCGCTCTAGTGCCTCGTCCACGCGGGCGAGTTCAGTGTGCAATTGGCCCAGCAGCAGTGCTCCGGAAGCTCCCAGTTCGGGTCCTGCATCGCGTCCGAGCCTTTCCAGTTCCTTGCAAAGGCCGGCAGCGCCCACAGCTCCGATATTGGCGGCCGCGCCCGCGAGTTTGTGCGCTGCCGCTTCCAATTCCGCGGCTTGTCCGTTTTCCAGTGCAGCACGCAATGTATCCAAGGCTCCCTGGGAGTCCTGCCGAAAAGCCCTGACGGCTTCGGGCAACAGGCCCAAACCGTCGGCGGGTCCAAGTTCGCGCAGGATCTGCAGCCGCTCGAGTTCAAGAACAACAGAGTTCGACGCCGGTGCTGCCGCCTGCTGTTGCGGGACGTCCGCCGCAGCCGCGGCATCCACCCCGACGTCCGCCGTCGACGTTTGCGGTACCCAGCGCGAGAGGACTTCAGCGAGTGTGGCGAGATCCACGGGCTTGCTGATGTAGTCGTCCATGCCGGCAGCGAAGCAGCGCTCGCGGTCCTCATCCAATGCACCGGCCGTCATGGCGATGATGGGAATCCGGGCGGAGTGGCCGTTGCGGGCTCGGATGGCCCGGGTTGCATCGAAGCCGTCCATGACGGGCATGTGGCAGTCCATGAGCACTGCTGCGTATGTGCCGGTCAGCGCGGCGGAAACGGCCAGTTCGCCGTCGTCCACTATGTGCACTTCATAGCCGAGGCGGTTTGCCATGCCGCGTGCCACCAACTGGTTGACTTCGTTGTCCTCGGCCACCAAGAGCTTGCCGAGCCGCGGCACAGGATCCGCCGCTTCAACCGGGTGGGCCATTGGCGGCGGGGTAGGCATGCCAGCTGTCTTTGTGGCCAGCACACGCAATAGACGGTTGTAGAGTTCGGAGCTGCGGACGGGTTTGGTGAGGTACTCGCGAATTCCCGCCGAGGTGAGGTCGCTCCTTTCCACCTGCATAGTGGAGGTCAGCAGGATGATCCCCGGGCTGCCGGAGCCGTTGCTCTCGTCCCTGATGTTGCGGGCAAGCTGGAGGCCGTCGATATCGGGCATGCACATGTCCACCACCGCGATGTCGTAGGGGTGGCTGGACAGGGCCGCGGACCGGTACTCGTCCAGTGCGGACGCGGCGTCGGCAACCGAAAGGGGAAACATTCCCCAGCTGGCCAGTTGTGTTTCGAGCACCAGGCGGTTGGTTGCGTTGTCGTCCACCACCAATACCCGGCGTCCGGACAGGCTGGCTGGCAAAGATTCCGTGTCCGAGGCTGCCGGGCCAACGGGGAGATCAAGGTCAAACCAGAACCTGCTGCCAACTCCAACCTCGCTGTCCAGGCCGATCCTGCCACCCATGACTTCCGTGAGGCGCCGGGAGATGGCCAAGCCCAGTCCCGTCCCTCCATAGCGGCGTGTGGTGGAGGCGTCCGCTTGGGCGAAGGATTCGAAAAGTCTCTGGTGATTTTCGGCGGTGATGCCAATGCCGGTGTCCCTCACCTCGAAGCGCAACGACGCCTTGCCGGCGTCCTGGGCAAGAACGGAGACCTGGACTTCCACCTCACCGGAGGGAGTGAACTTGACCGCGTTGGAAGAGAGGTTCAGCAGGATTTGGCGGATGCGGCCGGCGTCGCCCAGCAGGCGAGCGGGAACGTCCGGGTGGCAGTAGGAGATGAGCTCCAGGTTCTTCCCCTGCGCAGCTTCCACAACCAGCCCTGCTACTTCTTCCACCAGCGCCCGGGGGTCGAAGACGTTGATGTCCAGGTCTACTTTCCCGGCTTCGAGTTTAGAGAAGTCGAGGATGTCGTTGATGAGGGTCAGCAGTACTTCGCCGGCGCCCTTCACTCCCTGGGCGTACTGCCGCTGGCCCTCGCTCAGGGGCGTGTCCATCATGAGCGAGGTCAGGCCGATCACCGCGTTGAGGGGAGTCCGGATCTCGTGGCTCATGGTAGCCAGGAACTCGGACTTGAGGCGGCTGGCCTCCAGGGCCGCTTCGCGGGCGGCGAGGAGTTCCTTCTCGGCGGCTTTGCGTTCGGTGATGTCGCGGGAGATGGTGGCGACGCCGCGAATGCCGGAGTCACCCCGAACAGGCGAGAGTGTCACGGACACCGGGATAACCTCTCCGTCACCGCGTAGGCGCATGCTTTCGTAGTTCTGTACGTCGCCGCGTTGGGCGGTAACTTCCAACGCCTGGCGTTCGCTGTTCATCAGGTCCGGCGGAACGAAGAAGTCGCCCTTACGGCCAATGGCTTCCGATGCCGGGTAGCCGAAGATGCGTTCAGCGCCAGGGTTCCAGCTGGTGATCACGCCGTCGGGTGTTTCACCGATGATGGCGTCGCCGGAGGAGTTGACGATCGCCCCGAGTCCCTCAAGCTCAGCCGTCCGTTCGGCAACCTTGGACTCAAGTTCGCGGGTCAGCGTGACATTTTCGACGACGATCAGCACCTGCCGCACGATGACGAAAACAATCACCGTCAGGCCGGTGACCAGCAAGATACGGTCTTCGCCGATGGGGCGGCTGCGTGAGAAGAACACAGCACTGAACACAGGCAGGTAGGGGAGGAGCTCCAGGGCCACGGCGTAGGTTCGGCCGTCTTTTTGTGTGGCCCCGGCTTCGGGGAGCAATGGGCTGAGCCCCACCAGCAGGAAAGCGAATACCCAACCAAGGGCCAACGGGGATCCAGTGACACCCGTGATGCCTTGGAGGATGAAGCTCATGTACGCAAGGTCTGTAATGGCGAGGATCCAGAAGCCAAGCCCCAAGCTTAGCCATGGCAGCCGGCGGCCACGGGCTGCGCGCATGGTCAGGACGATCACCACGGAAACCATGAAGACATCTGCGATGGGGTAGGCCATCTGCGTCATGTGCGCAAAGGCGTCCTGGTCCGTAGCTCCTGCCAAGGGGCCCAGCACGGAACTCCATGCGATGAAGAACGTGGCGCTTGCCACCACACCTGCGTCCAGGATGGTGCGGCGCAGTGAAATGCGCAGTCCTTGTCCTTTTGACAGCAGCACTAGTCCGATGGAGGTGGGCAGGGCGTACCAAACGAAGCCGATGTCCGCGAAGGACGGGAACGGGTACTGGTGGTTCAGGGTAATGCCGTTGAAAGTCCACACCGTTTGCCCGGCGCTCCAGATGGCCAGGCCCGCCACAATGAACCAGCGGCCGGGGTTGTTGTCCCGGCGCCGCCGGGCAGCGAGGGTGTGGGTGGTCAGCGCGGTGAGTGCGGCGAGAAGGATGGCTAAGTCACCGGCAAGTTGCGCCGTCGTCGTTCCTACTCCGCTTGCCAGCCCGAAAGCCAGCAGCACCAAACAAACCGCAGCGGACACCAGAAAGAGTGGCCAAACCTTCTGCAACGACGAGCGCTCTGGAAGAACCCCGTGCTTCACTCCTGCCACTGAACCCCTGCCTTCAAAAGTGGCCCCACCCAAAAGCGAACAACGCGTCTAGCCTGCGCTGAGGAGAGCATACGCCGAAACCCAACTAAGTAGCAGTAGATGCCGTTCTGAGGACTCAAAACGGCATTAACTGCGACTCAGTTAAGTACGGCTGCGTGGGTCAGCGCTGCGGAATGAGGGCTTTGGAGTAGATCACCGCTCCCAAGGCGTTGCGCAGGCTCACCGTGAACACCCCGTCCGCGGCGAGGTCCACGTGGCCAAAGTACTGGTTCTCGCCGTCACGCGGCGACTCGCCCGGGAAGCGTCCGGCCTTGGCAAACAGGACCTCGGGTCCGAAAGTTTTGTCCATCTCGCTCGGACCGAAGGAGCCTGCGTTGATGGGGCCGGCAACGAACTCCCAGAAGGGGTCGAAGTCCGTGAAGGACGCCCGCTCGGGAGAATAGTGGTGGGCGGCGCAGTAGTGCACGTCAGCGGTCAGCCACACGGTGTTCTTGACGCCGTACTTCTTGAAGGCGCTGAGCACGCCGGCAATTTCCAGCTCGCGTCCAAGGGGAGCTCCGGGGTCGCGGTTGGCCAGGCTTTCCTGGTTCACGGCGCCATCGGGAACGATGATCCCCAGGGGCAGGTCCGCAGCGATCACCTTCCACGTCGCTTTGGATTTGCGGACTTCCTTGATCAGCCAGTCCACCTGTTCCTGGCCCAGGATGTTGGTGGCGTAGGGTTCCTTGCCGTCGGTGTTGGGGGACTTGAAGGTCCTCATGTCCAGGCAGAAGATGTCCAACTGCGGGCCGCGGGAGATTTTCCGGTAGATGCGCGCGGGCTGGTACTGGCCGGCGTCGTACGTTCCGGGGCGCCAGAGCGCGGCGGCATCGGCGATCGGCATGTTCTCCTGCCATGCCTGCCGGCCTCGCGCTGCCAGGACATTGACGTTCCGTTCGGTGTAGCGGGGGTCGTCCAGGATTTCGCCGGGGTACCAGTTGTTGGTGGTTTCGTGGTCGTCCCACTGCGCAATCACGGGGACATCGGCGAACATGGCCCGCATATTGGCGTCCAGGGAGTTGTAGCGGTGCCGGCCCCGGTACTCCTTCAGGGTTTCGGCCACCTTGGATACTTCCTCGGTGACGATGTTCCGCCACACTTGCCCGTCCTTCTCAGTCACGCTTGCGGCAATGGGGCCGTCAGCGTAAATGGTGTCGCCCGAGTGGATGAAGAAGTCTGGCTTCGTAGCGTGCATGGCTTTGTAGCCTCGCATGCCGCCGAGTTCCTCGTTGATGCCCCAGCCTTGGCCGGCGGTGTCGCCGGTCCACACGAAGGATTGCCCGTTCGACGACGAACTGCCGCCTCCGCGCGCGTCTTCAGTGCCGTCGTCGTGCTTTCCGTTGGTGGAACCCGGCGCTGTGCTGAAGGTGCCGCGAACTGCCTCGCCTGGACCATTCTCGTCCTCGAAGGTCAGTTCCAACGCGAAGCGTGTGCCTGCGGGAAGGCCCTTGGCATGGATTTTGGCGGTGAAGTCGCTGGCGTCCGTGGCCAAGGGGCCGCGGATGGTCCGGCTGAAACCGTAGCGTCCGCGAAGGATCTCACCGGCGCTGTCCACCGCCTGAAGTTGTGCCGTGAGTCGGCCCGGGCCGGAAGCGCGGGACCAGAGAACGGCGGAATCCGTAGTTACGTCGCCGGTGGCAATCCCCGTGGGTAGGGTGAGCCGCTTGCGCACCAGTGGGATGGCAGCTGGGGTAGCGGACGCGGGTGCGGCGGTGCCGGTGGCAACGCCGGCGAGGGCGAGCGTGGCAAGGGAGGTCTTGACGAGTGAGCGGCGCGAGAGGTCAGTCATGGTTCCACAGTGCGTGGCCTGCGTGAACGGAGAGTGAGGGCGAGATGAAGCCCAATTGTCCCGCATTCGCAGCTGCTGCCAGGGCCGGGAAGAGCCACAAATGCCAGCTACTTGGGCGGCTGGCGTGCCCGGGAGCAAGTAGTCCAATTTTGGAAACTGCGTAATGCCCAAGTAACCAATTACGGCACCAGCAGGAAAGTCGAGTAGTTCCTACTCGTGCGGCGGGCATGACCCTATTCCTACCATTGAAATTCCTAGGGTTATAGCAATTCCGTTCCTCCGGCTCAGCGGTGGACCGCACCTCCCATAAATCGTGGGCGGTGCCCCTCCCAATACGTAGCTGCGCTTTCCCACCCAGGTCCGCAGGGGCCTGTTTTGCGCGGTCCAGAGCCATGGAGTCCGGGGTTTCCCATGAACATGAATGACTTAGATCTTCAATCTTCCCTGTCAACCAAGAGCAATGGCGATGTTCGGCGGCCGCACTCCAGTAAATCCAAACTGTTGATTGCCGGCGCGGTGCTCGCGATATTAGCGCTGATCCCACTTCTCTTTGGCGTCGTCAACTGGGCGACGCAACCGGCGGGTGACGCTGACCAAAATGTTTCACAGGAACAAGTGCCTTTTACAAAAGGTGACAGTGCAAAAGCACCCGCAGCTTTGCCGGTCCAGGATGCCGAAGCGGAGGCAGCGCCGGAAGTACAATCAGCTCCGGCAGCTGAAGCGCCGGCAGCTCCCGCTGCCGAAGCACCCGCTCCTGCTCCTGAGCCAGCTGCCGCTCCCGTCGAGGCGGCCCCGCCTGCGCCAGCTGGCGACCCCAATCTCTATACGGTGGCTTCCGGGGACACGGTAGGTGCCATCGCCTCGCGTTTCGGGGTGGATGTCACTGCGATGTTGGCCGCCAACGGCCTTAGTGCCTACTCGGTGATTGTGCCGGGACAGGTTTTGAAGCTCACTGGACCTCCCATTGCTGTGGTCGCTCCCGCACCGGCTCCGGCAGCTCCCGCCGCGCAAGCTGCACCCGTTCAAGCCCCGGCCGCTCCCGCAGCTGCTGCTCCCGCTCCTGCGCCAGCACCGGCACCCGCGCCGGCTCCCGCTGTCCGGACCATTTACGTTGCTGGTGCCGGTGGCCAATCAATGGTGGACGCCTGCATCGGGCCCATCCACTACACGCCTACCAACGCCTACGCAACGTTCATCACGGAGCACGATTTCTGCGGAGGGTGGGGACGGTTCTCGGGAATCGGTGTTGGTGAAACGGTATCGATCCCGGGCTACGGAACATTCACAGCGACAGGCAGGGGCCAGGTACCCAATCCGGGAAGCACCAACGATGTCGCCGCAGTGTTCGGCGGATTCCCTGCAGTTGTCCTGCAGACCTGCATCCCGGGCACCAGCCAGATGCTGGTGATCGCCCTCAACTAAGCAATAAATACCTAGGCCGGCGCCGTCAGGCGCGCGAAACGGAGGATGCCTAGGATGGCCGGGGCCAGCTCATCCTCCATCTGGTGGTAGACCTCTTCCGCTCGTCGGTAGGGGTCTACCACGTCGTTGTCTGCAGGATCGGACGGCAACGCGAGGTGGCGGACTGATGCCGCCCGGGTGGGGAGAGCACGCCAGAATTCCGTGATGTCCCCGGCCGGGGCCGTATCGCCCCGGTTCTCCAGCACGGACAGCATCCGGGCAAATTCCCGCACGGTGAAGGTGCGCTTCAGCAGGGACGCGTCCAGCTGGAGGACTTCGCCGCGGTGCTTGGACGTCATGGCCAGCACCAGGTCGGTTTCCTTGAGAATCCTGGGGGTTAGCTGCCTGGCTGCAAAACCGTCAGGGTTTCCGCGGAAAGTGCTGATGATCCGGGCCGAGAGGGGCTGGATGGGCTCACCCACCATGGCGCGAGTTCCGGCGCTGCGGACTTCGAAGGACCCGGGACTGACCTGATTGAGCCCGGTCTGCAGCAACCGTTCGGCCACAGGGGAGCGGCAGATGTTCCCGGTGCAGACGGTGAGAATCCTGAAGGGCTGGGGCGATTCCACGTGAGGCTCTTTTCTAGCGGTGACTGGGGACAGCTGAGGTCCCACCCCAAGTTAACACGGCGGGCAGCGAGGACCTTGTCAACAACGCAGAGCCACGCAAACAGGTCCGGACGCGTACCTGGGCAAGACACGAACGCTTGACTGAAATCACTCGCTCCGCATATTCTGAACGAACGGTCGGTAATTTATTAGGAGCAACCATGGCATCGCAGAATCTGCAGTCAGTGCCCGCTGAGCTGTCCCCGGAAGAACAGGAGCGGGAGGCGGCCGGACAGGCGTATTTTGATCGCATCATTTCGGAAGACTCGCGCATCGAACCGCGCGACTGGATGCCGGCGGCATACCGCAAGACTTTGCTGCGCCAGATCTCGCAGCACGCGCACTCGGAAATTATCGGCATGCAGCCGGAAGCCAACTGGATCACCAGGGCGCCGAGCCTGAAGCGCAAGTCCATCCTCATGGCCAAGGTCCAGGACGAGGCCGGCCACGGCTTGTACCTTTACTCGGCTGCTGAGACCCTTGGCCAGTCCCGGGACCAGATGATGGAAGACCTGATTGCCGGCAAGGCCCGGTACTCGTCCATCTTCAACTACCCCACGATTTCCTGGGCTGACATGGGAGCCATCGGCTGGCTTGTTGATGGTGCAGCCATCTGCAACCAGGTTCCCCTGTGCCGTGCCTCGTACGGTCCTTACGGTCGCGCAATGGTGCGCATCTGCAAGGAAGAATCATTCCACCAGCGCCAAGGCTTCGAGATCCTGCTGGAGCTTTCCAACGGCACCCCTGAGCAGAAGCAGATGGCCCAGGATGCAGTGAACCGCTGGTACGCGCCGTCGCTGATGATGTTTGGCCCGCCGGACGACGATTCACCCAACTCCAAGCAGTCCATGGCTTGGAACATCAAGCGGTTCAGCAATGACGAGCTGCGTAGCCGGTTCGTCGGCATGATGGTGGAGCAGGTCCGGGTCCTCGGCCTGACCCTGCCCGACAAGGACATCCGTTTCAACGAAGAAACCAAAAAGTGGGAGCACGGACCCCTGGACTGGAACGAGTTCAAGGAAGTCCTGGCCGGCCGCGGTCCCTGCAACTCGCAGCGCGTCGAGCGCCGCCGTGAGGCACACGAAAACGGTGCCTGGGTTCGCGAAGCCGCAGTGGCCTACGCCCGCAAGCAAGCACAGAAAGAGAACGCAGCATAATGGCTCCTCACGGCAACCCGGAAGCACCGGCCAGCGCCGCCAGCGAAATCAACCGCGAGGCCCCCAAGGTTGCGGCAACCAACGCTGAAGGCACGACGACGGCACCCGCCTCAGGCCCGGACGTCGCCTCGCATGGCGCCAAGGAAGAAACACCCTGGTCCCTTTGGGAGGTCTTCGTCCGCTCGAGCCGCGGCCTGTCCCACGTACATGCCGGTTCCTTGCATGCGCCGGATGCTGCCATGGCCCTCCGGAACGCCCGCGATTTGTACACGCGCCGCAACGAAGGCGTCTCCATCTGGGTTGTCCCGGCGGAGGCAATTTCTTCCAGCGATCCCGACTCCAAGGGTTCCTTCTTCGAGTCCCCGCAGGGCAAGGATTACCGCCACGCAACGTATTACACCAAGAGCGAAGGCGTGAAGCACCTGTGACCAGCAAAGATGTGAACACTACAGACACTGATTTCGCCATTGAAGGCCACGGCGACATCTCCGTTGGCGTCCACGGCGCCGGTGCGTCCGGTGACGGCTCGGCCAGCGCCACCCGCATCACGCCGGGCAACGCGCTGCGACCCGAGGACATCGCCCTCGAAATCCAACGAGGCCAGGTCAGGCCCAGCGAGGATGTTGCAGAGTTTGCCCTGCGCATCGGCGACGACGGCCTGATCCTCGCCCAGCGCCTGGGCCACTGGATTTCCCGTGCTCCTGAGCTCGAGGAAGACATCGCCTTGGGCAACATCGCCTTGGACCAGTTAGGGCACGCGCGTTCGTTCCTGACCTACGCCGGTGCCGCTTGGGACAAGTCCGAGGACGACCTCGCCTACTTCCGCCGCGAGCACGAGTTCCGTTCCGCCCACTTGTTTGAGCAGCCCAACGGCGACTTCGCGGTGACCATCGCCAGGCAGTTCATTGTGAGCTTCTACCAGTACGAGCTCTACACCAAGCTCATTGAGTCCACCGACGCCACCATCGCAGCCATCTCCGCGAAGGCCGTCAAGGAAGTCGATTACCACCGCGACCACAGCGCGCAGTGGGTGCTTCGCCTGGCTGGCGGCACTGATGAGTCCCGGGCACGCATCATCCAGGGCTTCAAGCTCGTATGGCCGTACGTGGACGAACTCTTCGAGGACGACGAACTGACCACCCGCCTGGCCGAGGCCGGCGTCACCGTTCAGCCTTCAAGCCTCCGTGCAGAATTCGATCGTCTCACCGGAGAAATCATGGCCGAAGCGGAGCTGGAAATTCCCGGCGTCCCGCAGGCACTGGGCGGCGGACGCAGAGGCAAGCATTCCGAATTCCTGGGATACATCCTTGCTGAAATGCAGGTCCTCGCCCGCGAGCACCCTGGCGCGAGCTGGTGACCAGCATGACCACCTTGGCAAAGACCGCTGAGCAGCGGGCCTGGGACATCGCGTCCACGGTCTGTGATCCGGAGATCCCGGTCCTCACCATCGAGGACCTTGGGATCCTCCGCGGTGTGCGGGTAGTCCCGGCGGTTGCCCAAGCACCCGACTCGACCCAAGCACCCGACTCGACCCAAACAACAGGCCAGCACGACGGCGGCGCCTCAAGTGCCGCCGTCGAGGTCACCATCACGCCCACCTACTCCGGCTGCCCGGCGATGGACGCCATTGGTGACGATCTGCGCAAGGCCTTTGAGAAAGAGGGCTACGCCAGCGTTCACATCAACCTGGTGTTGTCCCCGGCCTGGACCACTGACTGGATGACCGAATCCGGCAAAGCCAAGTTGGAGGAATACGGGATCGCTCCGCCCAGTGGAATGGCTGCCGCAGGTGGCCATTCCGGTCCCGTCCGCCTGAGCCTGGCCGTGAAATGCCCGCAATGTTCGTCGTTGAACACCAAGGAAATCACCCGCTTTGGTTCCACGTCCTGCAAGGCGTTGTTCGTCTGCCAGGACTGCAAGGAACCGTTCGACTACTTCAAAGTCCTCTAAGGAATTCCATGACCACCGAAACCCAGACGGCCAGCCGCCGTCGTGCGTCTTTCCACAATCTGACCGTCTCGGAGGTCCGGCGCCTGACGGACGATGCCATTGAGGTCACGTTCGGGGTTCCCGCCGAGCTTGCCGGGCAGTACGACTACCTGCCCGGCCAGTACGTGGCCCTGCGCACCACGCTTCCGGACGAGCAGGGTGAGCTGCACGAAGTACGCCGCAGTTACTCGATTTGCGCAGAGCCGCGCAGCTTCGCGGACGGCAGCAGCGAGATCCGCGTGGCCATCAAAAAGGACCTTGGTGGCCTCTTCTCCACCTGGGCCAACGCGGAACTGAAAGCCGGAGACGTCCTGGACGTCATGAGCCCGCAGGGTGCGTTCATCTCGCGGCACGGCAAGGACGGTGCGTCGGTTCAACATAACGTCATGAACTCCATGAACCACCCGGAGGAGCTCGCGGGGGAGCCGGGCAACTTCGTGGCGATTGCCGCGGGTTCGGGCATCACGCCTGTCATCGCGATTGCCCGCACGCTGCTGGCGGCTAATCCGGAGACCACCTTTGACTTGGTGTACGCCAACAAAGCTGCCATGGACGTCATGTTCCTGGAAGAGCTGGCGGACCTGAAGGACAAGTACCCGTCGCGCCTGGCGCTGCATCACGTGTTGTCCCGCGAGCAGCGGATCGCTCCGCTGATGACCGGCCGTATCGACTCGGAGAAGCTGCAGGCGCTGCTCAGCAGTGCCATCCGTGCCGAGGACGTGGACGAGTGGTTCCTGTGCGGGCCGTTCGAGCTCGTCCAGCTGTGCCGTGACACCCTGGCTGCACGAGGCGTAGAGCCTGAGCACGTTCGCTTCGAGTTGTTCACCACCGGCCGTCCGGACCGCCCCGAGGGCAACGCCGGCCGACCCGTCGTGGAGGACGAGTCGCAGGACACGTACAAGATCACCTTTACCCTGGATGGTCTCACCGGCGACGTCGCCAGCCCCACCCACGCCCGCGAATCCATCCTCAACGCTGCATTGCGTGTCCGTCCGGACGTTCCCTTTGCGTGCGCCGGTGGTGTCTGTGGCACCTGCCGCGCCAAGCTGATCACCGGTACGGTGACCATGGATGAGAACTACGCCCTTGAACAGGATGAGCTGGACAAAGGCTACGTCCTCACCTGCCAGTCCCACCCCACCAGCGAAGAAGTTACCGTCGACTTCGACGTCTAAGGAGTCCCCATGATCGAGCTCTCCATTGCCAACGGTATTGCCGAAATTGTCCTCAATTACCCCGACAAGCTGAACTCGCTCAACGAGGACGCGCTTGCCGAACTGGACAAAGCGTACGACGACGCTGCTGCCGCCGCCTCACGCGGTGAGGTGCGGGCGCTGCTGCTTCGCGGAGAGGGCCGGGCCTTCTGTGCCGGCCGTGACATCTCGGGAGTGACACCGGAAACAGATGATGCCCAGGCGTACCTTGGCGGACTCGTTGAACCATTGCTGAAGAAGATGGCAGCGTTTCCGGCACCCACCTTTGCTGCCGCCCACGGGGCTTGCCTCGGGGTTGGGCTGGGGCTGTTGTTGGCCACGGACGTTGTGTACGTGGCGGACAACGCCAAGTTCGGCTCGCCCTTCGCCAAGCTGGGTGCCACGTTGGATTCAGGCGGCCACTGGTACTTCACGGAGCGCCTGGGCATGCACCGCACGCTGGACCTGATCTACACTGCCGACCTCATTTCAGGCGCGGAAGCCGTGGAGCAGGGGATGTTCAGCCGGGCAATGCCGGCGGAGTCCCTTTTGCCGGTGACCCGGGAGATCGTTGCCCGCGTGGCGACCGGGGCCACGGGCGCCTTTGTGGCCTCCAAGGAACTGGTGGCCCACATCCGTGACCAGCGCCTGGGCTTGTGGGCATCCATGGCCGAGGAAAACACAGAGCAGGCACGGCTGTGCAAGACCGACGACTACGCCGAAGGTTTCCGTGCCTTCCAGGAAAAGCGGGCGCCGGTTTTCAAGGGCTAGGTTTGTTGCGCAGGCGGGTCCCGCCCTTGTTCGCACCCCTCACCGTTGTACGGCGGGCAGGTCGGACAGAGGCAGGTTACGTTCGGCTCTTTTTAGACGAATTCCTTGAGGAGCTTGTACCCGGCCACTTTTCCCTCCAAGGAGAGGACGGCCATGTCTTGGTCCGGAGTGCTCACATCGGTGAGGGCGCCATAGGTATATGCCGGGGCCGGGGACCCGCTTTTGAGGCATGGAAATGCGACAAGTGAGCCGGCGCCGATGTCGCCGCCAGGTTGGTCCTTGAAGGGCCCGTTCGGCGGCAAGGTGTAGGTGGTTGCTTTCGTGCAAACAAAAGCATCGTCAAAGCTTGCCCCACTGGGCTTGCCGGTGCGGGCGTCCAACAGGGCTGACGAATAGTAGGTGCCGGCAATCACAAAATCACCGTGGCCTGCTGACGGTATAAGGCCGGTGGTATCCCAACTGTGAACTTCCACCGGTTTGCTTTCCCAAGCGGCTTCGCCGGTGATGGGATCGTAGCCCACCACCTTCGAATGTCCGCCCACGTATCTCCCTGAGGGAAATTCAAGGGAGCCATCTACGTACTCGCACCGAACAGGAAAAGCGTCCCCGTCCTCCAGCTTGGAAGAAGCCGTGCCCACGGTCTTGGCGCATTCGAGCTGTGAACCATCAGCAGTCCAGAGAACCCGCCCGCTGGATGCCCGGAAGCCTACCGTTTTGGTGGTTTCCCGGAGGTTCAGGGAAAAGGTTTGTTCCGTAAATTCCTCGGGTGCGAAGTTGGTGGGGTTGATGCCAACGGAGCCAATGTAGAGATCCAATTTTTCCGAGTAGATGAAGTGCCAGCCCATGTCTGTGGTGGCACCCTTCCCGAAAATGCTTTCCGTCTCCACTTCCCACAGGACCTCGCCGTAAGAGACATGGGCCAGCGTTTCAACTCCGCCCGCTAGCACCGAGTACAGTTCTTTTCCGACCGGCCGGAAGTCCCCGCTGAGCGGGTTGATTTCAGGACCGGACAGATCATCGCCGGTTTCCAAGTCCACCCAGTGTTCCACCGTCCCGGACATTTCATCGAAGGCGATAAAGCACATGTCCTGCAACTCGTCGCAAGCAAAGGGACGTGTACTAACTAGTTCTGCCCTCCCGCGGTAGAGCTCATCCCCGGTGCCCAGATCAAAGGCCACCGGGGTAGTCCACCACTCGTAGCCGCTGTTGTTGGGCGGAGGAGCCGTAGCCTGCAGGAAGATGGCGGCACTCTTCCCTGCAGCGGTCATGGTGACAACAGGTTCAAGGGGAACAGAAGGCGCGTCGAGCCCCGGGTGAACAGGCTGGGTCCAGAGCTGTTTCCCATCAGCAACAGAGAACGCATGGGCATTGACACCTGTGGGAGTCGACGCGTAGACGAAGGCAACGCCATCAGCCACCACCGGTTGGCCGATGACATCGAGCGGTACTTCCCATGCCGCCGTCGTGATTTCCGTGCTTCTCTCCACCGGAGAGGGGCTGGGCGGTGGCGTGGTTGCGGCGGGTACCCCCGGAAGGGGAATGATGGTGCACGCGGACAACAGTATGGCAGCACCTACGGCCGCGACGCCGAATCGAGCTGGCTTCAAGCGTCCAAAAAAACGAGCGGATCGGGACTGAATCATGGTTCCCCCAGGAACGTCCATGGTTCAGCACCTGCAGGGCGTAGTTCCAAACCAGAAAAAGGCCAACAGGACGTGGCTCAGATAGAGAATACAAGGCGAGCGGCTTAAAATTAGGCACACGCATGAAACGCGCCTAGCGGGTCAGCGTGCTGAGAACGGAGATTGCCATGCTTCAAATGATCATGTGCAAACTAAACCTCCACCACCACTGGCACGTGGAATCCGCGGAGGATGGCAGCGGTCGATACAGGCGGTGCACCCGCTGCGGCAAATACGACCGCGACTGGGACGGCAGCGGTTTTATGCACTGAGCAGGCGTGGATTCACCATCCAAAGGTGTTTGTCAGGGCGCGGTCGGTCTTGTAGTCGGCCTTATCCGGATATGCCCACCGAAGGATCTTGTACCCGTCTCCCCGCCGTATTGCTTCGATGGCAACAAACTCCTGGTTTCCTGCCCGGTTGAACTCCACTACTATTCCGAGCACTTTTTCTTCTCCGGGCACCAGCTGGTAGATCTTGGGATCCCAGATTATTGGCTGCGGATCGGCTTCCTGCTTTGCCGCCATGTCCGCTTCGCTTTTCTTGCACTCGTCCACGGTTTGTTCACTGGAACTGTCCAGGAGGTCGCAGAATTTGCCGTTGTGACCTGCCAATGAGTAGGCGAAGGTGATTCCGAGGTCACTTGCTTTGGCGTCATCGTGCCCTTGGGCGCATCCGCTCAAGGCCAGCGCGGCTGCTGCAAAGAGTGCCACTGCTGCCAGGTACTTCCTCATGCTGTGCTGCTCCTATTTTGCCGCTTGGCTTGATAGGGCCTTGGTCAGTTCCTCATGGGAGAGTTTCATCCAGGCCGAATCTGTGGACCCCTGCAGCGCGGCTTCCGGACTCTGTGTTTGGACCCACCATTTAGCTTCGAAGACGTACTGACCCAGCATCACGCGGTCGCCCTTGTGATAGACGGCTGTGGCTGACCATACCGGGTATGTTCCGGCGGGAACCGTGACTTCAGGCTTGGGCCGGTCGCCGGGCAGGACAGGGCCGATCAGCTTCCACGGCGCGGCAGCTCTGTCCGGAACGGGATCGTTCGGCACGTCATCCTTGGTCCACCACTTGGCCTCGTAGACGTTGCCCTGCCAAACGATTCTGTCCGACTGCACATACGTGGCCACGGGAGACCAGATGGGGTAAGGGCTGGTAGCGGGGTCGTCCACTACCGGGGTTGCAGTGGTTGTGCCCGTCGGCAGCACCGGAGTGGGGGAGTCCGTGGGTTTGGAGTCAATGTCAGCTCCCAGCACGTCGGAGAAACGTGTGTCACGTTGCGGCACTCCACTGCAAGCGTCGGACACTACGGTCAAAGTGGGATAGTTGGGGCCGCATTCGGCGTCCCGGTTCAAGGACCACATGGACATCCTGCCAATGCCTTTCCCTTGGGCGAAGTCGTGCAATCCTTGGGCGTCGGCGAGGGTGAAGACGTCGGCCACGATGTCGTTCTGGCCGATCATGGGGGTCAAACCAATTTTGCGCCACAGGGTTTGTGCCCCAAGGTTCTGCTGCGCTGCGGAGTAGATTTCACCCAGCTGGGAGTGGGTTGCCTCGGCTGCAGCGATTGACGCCTGCAGCATGGACTGCCCGGCCACGCGGCTTTCGCCGTAGTCCATGGTCATGATGTTCACCCCGGCCAGTTCCACACCGGATGAGAGCATCTGCTCGACGGCGGCCATCCCGTCTGCAGTCAGCCCCGCCGGAGCCACGGGTAGCGTCAGCCAGACGGAGAGGTTCTTGCCCTCGGCCCGCCTTCCTTGCTGCACCGCGACGATCGCTTTGGCTTGACGTGCGATGGCTGCCTTATCCGTCAGGGCGGTTCCCTCGATGTCGAGGTCAATGGTGTTGAGGTCGTAGCGTTCAACCACGCGCGAGTAGGCCTGCTGAAGCCGATCGTCGTCGGTGCACGCGGTGGCGAGTTCCTTGTTCGATAGCCCACCGAAGGAAACGGCGATGTCACCGCCGGTTTGCCGTAGCCTGGCAATGCGCCGGTCCAGATCAAGGTCTGAGGCGGCTGCGTCCATGCTGTAGAAGGAGCCCCAGGATGGTGTGCAACCGTCCTTGGAGTCGGCCACTATGAACGACAAAACCACGGACTTTGCGTTGTCGCTTACCGGTTGCTCGAACGCGTACCGCGGTGTGGCCGTCACATCGACGTACCCTGCGAAGAGTGATGGAGACGCTGCCGCGGCACGGGTATCAGTGTAGTTACGCCAGGAAACGACGCCGGCCCCCGCCACCACCGCTATGACAGCCAGCAGTACGGAGAGCCGAATCCAGGACAGCTTCCGCCCAGGAAAGTGCTTGGACATTAATCCCCCAACATTAAGACCTGAAATTCCAAACGAGCAGACGTAAAGCCCGTGAATGGGGCCAAGAACTGTTCCAACAAATTCCGTGGACCTCACGGGAATCGTAAGGCTCCTGCTATCGATTACTATAAGGGCAATCGGCGAAGCTTTTTTACAGAAGGCGGACGTTCAACCGGCTACAGGGCCGGAAGACGCGGTTCACAGTTTGATGGGGAATAATGACGGACCAGTTGGTTGATTTGTCCGATGTAGAGCGGGATACCAAAGAGCTCCCCGCGGAGCGGCAGGAAAGTACGGGACGAAAGAGACAATGGGGGTCGGAGCGGCGGTCTGAACCGTTGGCCATTGTTCATCCAACGCCGTCATCCCGAAAAATCGTTCTTGGCAGGCTTGCCATGCTCGTGACGGTTGGGGCGTGGCTTTATTACGTTGTCTCCACCATTATTCGGCAGCTTGTTGACAATCCGAACTCAGGATTCCGCTTCGGATTTGAGTCGATTTCGTACCTTATTGTCGTCACGTTCCTGACGTTCTCCGCCCTGATGTACCTTATGGCGCGGCAAGGTGCACTGTACCGGTTCAAGGAACACCGCAGGGTTCCTCGGGGTGAACTTGATAATCACTTCGCCAACTACAAAGAGGCCGTGACGGTGTTGGTTCCGTCCTACGCCGAAGAACCCCAGGTTGTGCGGGGTACATTGTGGTCGGCCGCCCTGCAGGAGTTCCCGGATCTGCGGGTGGTGCTCCTGCTGGACGATCCTCCGTTCCCTACGGAGCCGGAGAAGATTCACCGTCTTGAACAGACCAGGGCGCTGGCGGGCCAAATTGCAGATGCGTTATCAGCTCCCGCAGAGCGCGCCAACAACGCCTTGGCTGCCTTCCGGCAGAGACACGCCTCGCCCCTGACAGCGAAGGCCCCTGCCACGTTCGAAGGGGACGAGCTCCAACTCCTGATCGCTGAGTATGAGGCAGCGGTGGAGTGGCTGGAAGCGATGGCTGAGGCTGAAACCGTGGAAGACCATGTGGACGAATTCTTCGTGGACCTGGTCATCATGGGACTGGCTCGTGAACTGCGCTTGGTTTTGTTGGCGCTGAATGCAGCAGAGGCGCAGAACACGGCCCCAAACCCAGAGCGGATGGAACAGCTTTACCTGAGGCTCACGTGGATTTTCAACGTTCAAACCGAGACTTTTGAGCGTAAGAGGTATGCCAGCCTCTCCCACGAAGCCAACAAGGCCATGAACCTCAACGCCTACATTTCCCTCATGGGCAAACGTTGGCGGCGGGAAGAGACTGCTGGAGGCGCGGTGCTTCGCCCGTCCTTGGTTCCGCGCGATGACGATCTGCTGGTCCCGGATAGTACCTATTTGCTGACCTTGGATGCGGATTCCCTGTTGCTCCGGGACTATTGCCTGCGCTTGGTCTACTTCCTGGAATCCGCGGGCAACGAGCGGGTGGCAGTGACTCAAACGCCGTATTCCTCGTTCCGAGGTGCGCCTACCCGGATTGAGAGGATCGCTGGCGCAACAACGGATATCCAGCACATTCTGCACCAAGGCATGACGTTCTATGGAGCCACATTCTGGGTGGGTGCCAACGCAATTATCCGTAAGCGCGCCCTCGAGGACATTGTTGAAGTTGAGACGGTTGGCGGGTTCGAAATCCGCACTTACATTCAGGACCGCACCGTCATTGAGGATACCGAGTCCAGCATTGACCTGGGCACGCACGGATGGACGCTCGTAAATTATCCGGAGCGCCTGAGTTACAGTGCAACGCCACCGGACTTCGGTTCACTGGTGGTGCAGCGCAGACGCTGGGCCAACGGAGGCTTGCTCATCCTTCCCAAGCTCTGGAACCAACTTTCGCAGCGGCGGAACCAACGGCAACGGATACTCTTCCGTGAAGTTCTCCTTCGTGTGAACTACATGGCGTCGATTACCTGGGCCAGCTTCGGGCTTCTTTTCCTGCTGGCTTATCCCTATGACAGCAGGCTCCTTAGCCCTGCAGTGTTTATAGCTGCCCTGCCGTACTTCCTGTGCATGGGTTCAGACCTTCGCGATTGCGGCCATCGCTTTAGCGACATCTTCCGGATATACGGTTTTAACCTCATCCTGCTGCCGGTCAACCTTGCCGGAGTCCTGAAATCACTCCAGCAGGGCCTGACGGGGGACAAGATCCCCTTTGTCCGAACCCCCAAGGTCAAGGACCGGACAGCCGCCCCCGCGATTTATGTCCTGATTCCTTACGCCATCGTGGCGTTCTCTGTACTGACTGGTTGGAGGGACGCCCAACAGGGCAATTGGGGCAACGTCGCCTTCGCATCACTGAATGCAGTGTTGGCCATGATGTGCATCCAGTCGTACATCGGCTTGTGGAACTCGGTGGTGGATGTCGTCCTGGGGGCAGTCAATTGGCTTTACGTCACACCCAAGCCGAAGGCAAAGCCTGAATCGTTGGTTGTCCCCAAAACGGCCGAGGAAGTCGATTGGGAATCAATCCTCTACCACGGCGACCGCAGGCTCAACCGGGACCTCCGCTGCGGAACCGACCGCCGTCGTCGAATTTCACTTCGCTGATCCTTCCGTTGATCCGCGAACCAAGGCACTGATCAACGAAACAGGGCCCTCCGCCAAGTGGCGGAGGGCCCTGTTTTAATGCTCTAAGCGCTAGTCGGACCAGATGCCTCCGTCGAGCAGCGCTACGGCGCTGTCGAGGATGCCATCACTGGTGTCAGCAACAGCAATTTCCACCGTGACAGGTACGCCCGGCTGCACGGGAACCGAACATGTGAGGGCGGTGGTCATCCCGTCCATGGCGGTGTTGAATCCGTTTGCTCCGGCGGCATTGTCAATGTAATAGCTTTCATTCGTGTGATCGTTAACGCTGTTCACACTGATGGGGCTCTGGGTGCCGGGTACCAACGCGCAGTTGGTTCCGTTGACGAAGACGCCCATGACGTCGTTGTAGGCGCTGCCCACGTATTCGGGGTATTCCTCGCTGGCGAAGAAGTAACGAACATGGAGGGTGTCGCCTGACGGGGTGATTTTGGCCCAGTAGGAGGCTGCATCAAAAGTGGGCAGGCCACCGATGAAGTTGGACAGCGTGGTGTTTCCTGCTGTTCCCAGATCGCTGGAGGCTTCCTGATCGGGTGTGCCTACGGAGTTCTGCATGTTGCCCGTGGACAAGATCCATGCGGCGCCACCCGGACCATAGTCGGTTGCCCTGCCCCACTGGGACGAGTCACCTGCTCCGCCGTCTTCTTGCACGGCGATACCGTCGCCGAATACTTCCTTAGAGACGTCGCCAACGGGTGGTGTGGGCTTGCAGAGGTCACCTTCCCAAAGAACCAGGTTCTTGGTGATCTCCTTCTTCCACTCGTCCGTCAGCTTCATGCCAAAGACCTCGACGCCGGCGATCACACCTATGCGACCAGCCAGGCCTACCTCATGGGCACATGTTTCCGGCCCGGTGGCGTACTTGGCGTATGCATCGAATCCACCCGTAAGGCCCGCGATTCCATACAGCTTTGCGGTCAGCGTCGGCCCGATGGTTACTGAAGATTCGCTGGTCAGCTGAGGGCCTTGGAATGTTGCCTCGGCGTTGCCGCCGTACTCAGCGACGGGCTGGAAGTTGCCGTCTTTGTACGACATGCCAACCGTAGTGGTTGCAGATGCTGCCGCCGTGACGTAAGTATCGGCGGTCCATTCGCTCTTGGCTTTGAGGTCGATCGAGGAAATGAACTGAATGTCCACGGGGACTGGGCCTACTTGGATATGCGCCCAGGTATTCACCGTGCCCAGGTTCTTTTCCGCGGTTCCGGTCAGGGTTCCCGTTGCCCGGGCTGTTGTTTTGGCGGACAAACCAGTGTCCAGTGTGAACTTTGCTTCTTTCAGCGACGCCCAGTGAATATCCACTTCGGCGTTGACAGCAGATTCAACACCGAATTCACTGCTGAGTGCCAGAGTTCCGGTGCCCTCCACATCCACTGTCTTCCATGCCGTTCCTGTTACGGATTTGCTCAGGGTGTCAGAGAATTTGAACGTTTTCTCGAAGACGGGCAGGGACACGTCACTTGGGATGGCCAACTCGTCTGCTGGAATTCGACCGCCATTCCGGTTCAAGGGAGCCGCAGAGGCCTGGCCGTTATCGATGACGTCCACACCATCCGCTGGAATAAACTCCTGCTTGACGATAGTGGTGGTGGGGGTTACCAAGCCGTTGGTGTCGTAAATAGCGTCCGGCAAGGTGGCCTGTTGGACAACAGCTGTCTGTTTACCGTCCGGAGCATTAGTAACCTGCTGAACTCGAACCAACATTCCGTCCGGGGTGAACTCCGAGAATCCGGACACAAGCACGTTGCCGGGGTCGATATCCGGAGCTCCCGCACCCACGGAGTTGAAGGTGATGGTTGTATCGCCCTGAACGTATTCCTGTGCCAAGGCGTTGGTATCGATCACCAGGGTATCCGGTGATGTCACCACACCATCTGCTGCAGGGGGCAAGGATAAACGGTACAAGTATGCCGCCATGGCGTCGCGATTGATGGGTGAGAGCGGGCGGTAGGAAGCAGTGCCGTCTCCGTTATCCCAACCCGTAGCGATTCCCTTCGCATGCAGCCAGGAAATCTCCGTGTAGAACTGCGTTGTGCTGGTGATGTCAGAGAACGGAGGCGTTGCTGGTGCCTGGAAATCAGGCTTGTTTTCAAAGCGGTAGAGGAAGGCCGCCATGGCGTCGCGGTTGATCGGGGCAGTGGGGCGGTACTCCCGTTTTCCGTTTCCTACATCCCACCCGGTGGAGATTTCCTCCTGGTGGAGCCATGCCATTTCCTTGTAGTGCTGCTGGCCGGGACTGACATCCTGGAAGGGCGAAGTGCTCGGTGCCGTGAATTCCGGCGATCCTGCCAGCCGGTAGAGGAACGCGGCCATTGCATCACGATTGATTGCGGTTAAAGGACGGTAGGTTCCGTCGGACCAGCCGGTGGAGATGCCTTCATTTGCCAGCCAGGACATTTCTTTCGCAAACATCATGCCTGCGGGTACATCGGAGAATGTCACCGCATTTTCTGTTTCGCCGGCGGCTGTTGCTGCCGTCTGGCCGGTAAGTACCAAGGACGCACAAAAAATGCCGACCATGACGGTTCGGCTGGATCGGGAAAAGTGGGTCCTTCGGGGGTGCCCCGCTTTGGGGCTGGGCGTGGGTGTATCAGGTGATGTGCTCAAGGGGCGCTCTCTCACGAAACTTGAAGCGGGCAGCCGCCAATTGCCTCATTGGCGGAAGACCAGGGTGCGAACGGAATTATTGCGAGGTATTTACTGCTTCGCGATACTGAGCTATCGCAAAGTAGACAATTTCCTTACTGCTCCAGCAGGCTTCGCATGTTAACGAATTTCGCTGTTGCCGTGATCATAAAGGTCTTTTAGTTATTAAGTCCATATGCACCACGAGTATGAAGCAAGGGGCCTGTCTGTTGCAGTGTCAACCAAGCTGGGGGCACCCGATCACCTCGGTGCGGGCTATGCCGCGCTCGGTGGCCGCAGTCCCGCGGTCCCGCGAAGCCTTGCTGCGGGCTCAGAAGGTGTTGGAGAAGGTGGTTGTGGGCAGTCCCGTTCCTGTGAATTGGTAGTTGAGGGTGGTTGGGGAGGCTGGGTCTTTTCGGGAGATACCCAGCGTGAATTGCAGGTTTCCGGGGTCGACCGTTGTGCTCGTGCAGCGGACTTCTTTTGTGGCGTCGTTCTGTGCTGTGCAGGACCATCCTGGGGGTTGGATGAGTGTTCCCGGGATGAGGCTTGCCGCTTCGGATACGGAGAAGATCACGTCAGCGGTTTCGGTGGCTGTTTGGCCGGCAATGGTGAAGGTGATGGTGGCCTGGAGATCGGCTGCGTTCGAGCCGGCCTCTGTGGTGAGGGTGGCCGTCACCTCCGGTGCTGCGGGCCGGGTCGGGTCCGGGGTGGGGTCCGGCGTCGGGGTTGGTGTCGGGCTCGGGGTGGGGGTTGGTGTTGGGGTGGGGTCCGGGGTGGTTCCCGCCCGGGGTAGTGGCGGCAGGATGTCCAGGGGCTTCGGCTGAGCGGCCGTGGTCGGGGCAGGCAAAGCCACCGGGCGGGGCGGCGGCGCGGGGAAACCCGCGGGGCTGCGTTGGACGCCGTTCAGGGCGGGGAGTTCGGGACCCGCGGTGCGTTCTTCGGGACCCTTGGTGAGTTCTTCAGCGACGTGGCCGGAGGTCCTTGAGGGTTGAGTCGTTGGTGCGGCCGGGGCCGGGTTGATGCCGTTCAGCGGGGACTTCGTGTTCTGGTTCCCGTGGTTGGAAGTCGATACCGGCACCTCACCGGCCCGCGGTGTGCCGGGGTTGTTGGTTCCGGTTCCTGCCAAAGCTATGGTGGCGCCCACAATAATGGCAGCCCCGGTCAAACCCGCCGCCCCGACTTTCACCATCGCAGCCACGGACCGGGGAGCAACCTCGCCGCCGGCACCGGCCCCCACCCCGGCAGTACCCGCGATTCCGGTGATGCCCGCGATTCCAGGGGCGGCCGAGGTCAGTGCCACTCCCGCGACCAGGGGGAAGATGATGGCCCTCATGGCCGACTGCACGTCATGGAGGTCCAGGAGCAGGGCAGTGCATTTTGAGCAGGACTCCAGATGGACCTGGACTTTCTGGTGCGCCCGCCGGCTCAAACCATTGCGCGAGTAGGCCCCCAACTGGTCCGCATACCCTTCGCATTCCTTGCCGGTGGAGCCTTTGATATGGCCCTGCAAATACGCTTGCCGCAGCCCTTCACGGGCCCGGATCGCCAACGACGAAACCCCGTTCGGAGTGATACCCAAAACTTCCGATGCCGCGGCGGGTTTCATTCCCTCAATATCCACATACCACAGCACTTCCTGCCAACGCTCAGGCAAGGACTTGAACGCAGCAGCCACCGTGCTGGACTCAAACCCGACCACCGCCGGGTCCGCAGGATCCTCCACCCGGTCCAGCACAAAACTATCCGAAACCGGCAAGCTACGGGCCGCCATCCGATTATGAGCCTGCGCGATCCGCCGCACCGCCGTCAGCAAATACGCCCTGAAAAAAGTATCAGGACCCTTGCCACGCATCAGAGCCTGATGAATCGAAACAAACGCCTCCGACACAATGTCCTCAATATCGGCCCTGTTATCCACCTGCCCCGCAGCCACATACCGCGCCATATCCCGATGCCGGTCAAAAAGACTCGCAAAAGCCCCCTGATCCCCCGACCGAACCCTCAAGACAAGATCAGCATCACTCACAGTCTCCATCGCCGTTCCTGTCACCGAATCAAGTCCAGGACAGCGCGGACGATGCTGTCGGTGTCCACCCCGTGGTAGCGATAGACGTCGTCGATACCGCCCGCCTGGCCGAAGGTGTCGACGCCGAGGTTTCGGCTTCTGACTTGGTGCACGTTGGCGAGGAACGCCAGTGTGTGGGGGTGGCCGTCCAACACGGTAACCATGGGGACGGCGCGCTCGGAGGGCAGAATTTGATCCAGGATCCAGGACGGTGCGTCCTGGTTCTGTCCATTGCGCCCCTGCAGCGCTTCGTAGAGAAGGCCAGGGCTGGTAACGCAGACGACGTCCACGGGAGCGCCTTGTGCGGCGAGGCGCTCGGAGGCCGCCAGTGCTTCGGGGACCAATGCGCCCATGGCGACGATCGTGGCGTTCGGTGTCGAGGCCGCGCGCAGCATGTAGCCGCCGGCCACCACTTGGCGACGGCGACGCTCACGGGCGGCGGGATCCTCGGGGACCGCGGCCAGTTGTTGGTGGACCGATTTTGTAGAGAGTCGCACGTAGGCGGATTTGCCGTCCGGTCGTCCGAGTTGGGACATGGAGGCGAGCAGCGTCCACTCGACGTCGATGGCGAAGGCAGGTTCGTAGCTGGTGCAGCCGGGCTGTTCCAGGCCGATGGACGGCGTCTTGATGGACTGATGGGCACCGCCTTCGGGTGCCAGCGTCACGCCCGACGGCGTCCCCACCAGGATCGACTGCCCGCCGGCGTAGATGCTATAGGACCATGGTTCCAAGGCTCGCTCGACGAACGGGTCATAGAGCACGCCTATCGGGAACAACGGCTGTCCCCAGCGGCTCCAAGTTGCGCCAAGCTCGCCCAGAAGGCTGACAAGGTTGACCTCGGCTATGCCGAGTTCGATGTGCTGCCCAGTGGGCTTTTCGCGCCAGTGCATGACCGTCTCGGTGTCGTCGCTGAACCAGTTCCGGCGCTCCTCAACTGACCATACGCCCACCTTGTTCAGCCAGCCGGCGAGGTTGGTGCTGGAGCTCACGTCCGGGCTGACGGTGACCAATCGGCGGGCCACCTCGGGCGCCGCACGAGTGAGGTCCAGCAGCGTACGGCCCAGAGCCGCTTGTGTGGTTGCCGTGCCCGAGGGCGTCCTGCCGAAATCTGCCGGTACTGGGGGCGGGGCGACAGCAGGCCGCGCGGAGCGCTGAAGGGTTTCGGCCGTAATTCCCACCAGTTGCCCTTCGGCGCTTGCAGGCTCGAACCGCGTCCAAGGTGCGTCGGGGTTCTCGCCCATTTTGTGGGCGAGTTGGCGGTACTGATCGATAGTCAGCAGCGAGGAATGGTTCTGCGGGTGCCCTTCGGTGGGCAGTCCGTTGCCTTTGACGGTGTAGGCGATGATGACGGTAGGGCGGGTGTCATCGATCTGCGCGTAGGCTTCGCGCAACGCGGCAAGGTCGTGCCCGCCCAGGTTCCTGATGGCCCGGGTCAGGATCTGGTCCTCAACGCCGGCAATAAGTTCCGCGATGGCCGCACCCCCGGCGCCCTCACCCGGGAGCCTGCGGCGCAACTCCTCGGCGGAGCAGCGCAGGAGCCGCTGGTATTCGGGATTGGACATGTCAACAATGCGTTTCCGGAGTGCATCGCCTCCTGGCATCGCCATGAGACTTTCCAAAAGATGGCCGAAACGCACGGTAATGACCTGCCAACCAGCGGCCTGGAAGAGGCGCTCAATCTTGCCCGCGGCAATGTTGGGCACCACCCGGTCAAGGGACTGCCTGTTCAGGTCTACGATCCAGACGATCTCGCCAAGATCCGCAACGTTCGAGTCCAGCACGGCTTCCCAGACGGCGCCCTCGTCCAGTTCGGCGTCGCCGACGAGCGAGTACTGGCGCCCACGGTTCGGTGTGCCGCTCACGGTCTCGATGTAACGCCTCGAGATGGCGCCCCAGATCGGCGCGGTGGCCCCGATCCCGACTGAGCCTGTGGAGTAGTCAACGGGATCCGGATCCTTGGAACGGCTGGGATAGCTCTGCAGCCCGCCGAACTCACGCAGGGTTGTGAGGTACTTTTCATCCAAGCTGCCCAGCAGGTAGTTGATGCTGTGGAGTATGGGTGAGGCGTGAGGCTTCACCGAGACACGGTCCTCGGCGCGAAGCTGCCCGAACCACAGCGAGGTCATGATCGTGGCAATGGAGGCACTCGAAGCCTGGTGCCCGCCCACCTTGATGCCGGATGTGTTGGGCCGCACTTTGTTGGCGTGGTGGATGATGGATGTCGCAAGCCACAGGACACGGCGTTCGATCGCAGCAAGTGCTTCCAGCTGGGGGTCGTCGACGGTCGGGGCGGTCTTCGCCGCCAGGTCATCGCTGACTGGGGTCAGGTTCATTGGATGCCTTAAGGGTGTGTTGGTGGTCATGGGGGGAGGCCCGGATACAGCGGAAATCGGGGCGTGGGTGGGTACTGTGCGCGAGTAGTTATTGGGCGCGAGTAGTTATTGGGCTATTAGTCGTCCGTGCTTGAGGACTCCAAGAGGTGTTGCGAGGGTGCTGATGTCCTGCGTGGGGTCCGCCGCAGTGACGATGAGGTCGGCCCACAGGCCGGGCCGGATGCGGCCCACCTGCGTCTCCAGCCCGAGCATGTCGGCGGCTTCACAGGTGGCAGATTTCAGTGCATGCTGCGCTGCCAGTCCGGCGTCGACATAGCGTTCCAGCTCGCGGGCAAGGAGATCAAAGGTGACGTGGGCAGGGCCCGCATCCGTTCCTGCCACGATTGATACGCCGGAATGGAGGAATTCGGTCACGTTGGTAAACCGCGATTCCAACCGGGCTATCACATTGCTGTCCTGGAGGTTGGACAGTACTGGCTGGCCCTCCCGCAATTGCCGGGAAACGATGTCCGCTGAAATGACGGTGGGCACAACGTGGATCCCGGCATCGGCCGCTCTGCGCAATAGCTCGCGATCGGGAGCGCACTGCTCATCGGGCCCCAGCATGGAGGCGTGCTCCAAGGAGTGCACGCCGGCCTCGATGCACGCGACCATCGAGGAACTGGCGTGGGCATGGGCTGCAGTCCTCATGCCGTAGGCGCGGGCGATGACCACCGCCTCACGGAGCAGGATGGGATCGAATTCAAAGACGCTTGGACTGGTTCCGGGAGTAAATCCGCCGCCGCTGGCCATGAGCTTGATCCAGGTTGCGCCGGCCGCGTGCTGTTCGGCGATGATGGCCTCAACGTCGTGACGGGTGCGTACCTCTCCGCCCATGTCGTGACCGTGCCCGCCCACGCGGCAAACCGGCGCACCGCAATGAACCACTGCGGCGACATCGGACACCATGCCCAGGGCTGCCCTCATGGGAGCAAGCAGGTGCCTGGGTGTCCCGCAGTCCCGCACTGTGGTTATTCCGGCACGAAGCGCAATCCGCGCATTCGCCACAACCTGCGCAACGATCTCGTCATCGCTGCTGCCCTGATAGGTTCCCTTCGGGTCATCACCACCATCGAAGGCCAGATGAACATGGGCATCCATCAGTCCGGGAGCCACGAACCTGCCCTTGAGGTCCAGGACGCTGCCCATGCCCGGTTCAGTGCCGGCAGGAACGATGCGGGAGATCTGCCCTGCCTGTAGCCACACATCGCTCAGGGAACCGGACGTGCCCGACTCGGGATCAACAACACGTGCATTGAGCAGCACGGTGACGTCGTCGCCTGTCCGGGCTGCGCGGCTGACGCTGTACGGTACAGGACGGTCTGTCACATCGAAGGTGATGGTCATGTTAGTTGCTCCTTGTGCGTGCGTGCATCGAGTAGGTTTCGTCCAGCAATTCCCTGAGCGCGTCAGCGGCGAGGCGTACGTCTTCCGTGTCTACGTCCAGATGGGTGACGGCACGAATCGTGGACGGGCCAAAAGCGCCCATCCGGATCCCGCTCTTCTGCAGCAGGCGATCCACCAGCACAGCCGCAATGACAGGGAAGTCGACCAAGTCAAAGAGGACAATATTTGTTTGGACTGACAGCGGATCGATCGAAATATGAGGGTTGACAGCAAGCAGTTCAGCCAGCAGGCGGGCATTCCCATGGTCATCTGCGAGCCTGTCCACGTTGTTTCGGAGGGCAAACGTTCCTGCTGCCGCCACAATGCCTGATTGACGCATGGAGCCACCCCACCGTTGCTTGAGCCGCCAGGCCTCATTGATGAAATCAGCGTCGCCGGCCAGCACTGCCCCGATTGGGGCGCCCAGTCCTTTGCTGAGGTCCAACCAGACTGAGTCAAACGGGGCACAAAAATCGTGGGCAGATACGCCGGTGGCCACCACCGCATTAAGCAGGCGGGCGCCGTCCATGTGGGTTTTGATCTGGTGGGCCCGTGCCACATTCGTCACTGACGTGATGCCCTCCAGCGACCAGCACGTGCCGCCTCCGAGGTTGGATGGCTGCTCTATGGAGAGCACCGCGTTTCGGGCGAAGGACCTGCCCTCAGGGCGGAGCGCCGCTTGAAGCTGGGCAACCGAGAACACGCCACGGTCTGCTTTGATCGGCCTGTAGAAGGCACCGGCCAGGGCGGGCGCCCCGGTTTCCTCATGGCACAGCGAATGCGCGGTCTCATCAACAAGAATCGCGTCTCCAGGGCGGCAGTGCAGAGCATAGGCGATCTGGTTGCACATCGTCCCTGATGGCAGGAAGACAGCCTCCTCTTTGCCCAGGAGCTCTCGTGTCAGGGCAACCAGTTCGTTGGTGGAGGGGTCTTCACCTTTTTGTTCGTCCCCAACTTCGGCGTCTGCCATGGCCTGGCGCATGGCTTTTGTTGGCCGGGTAATAGTGTCGCTGAAGAGGTCGATTCTGATGGGGTGGCTTGATCCGACGGGAATCACTGTGCGGCCTTGGGCGCAGTGGCAGTGCGGGGCCGGAACAACTTGTACCCGTCCCGTGGAATGCCCACGCGCACATGGGAGGAATCCGTGCGCTCACGGGTTTCGACCACGAGGGCCTGCTCGCCGACGCCCACCCTGTACCTGAAATGATGGCCGTGATAGGACCTGTCAAGCACGGGTCCATTGACAGTCATTTCGTAGCCGTCAGTCGACGCATCGTCAGGCAACAACGCCAGCGCTTCCGGACGAACGGCAACCACGACGCCGTCGGAATCAATAGAGGATGGTACGTGGATCGCTTGATCCAACCCGTCGATCTTGATCGTCAGGATCCCGTTTGAGCGGCCAATCACTGTTCCCTCCAGCAGGTTGCTGGTGCCAACAAAATCAGCAACAAAGAGATCGGCAGGATCGTTGTAGATCTGCTCCGGCGTACCAATCTGGCGGACGGTTCCGGTAGACATGACCGCGATTCTGTCGCTCATCGCCAGGGCTTCGTCTTGATCGTGGGTCACAAAAACCGTGGTGACGCCGATCTTGCGTTGCAACTGAAGCAACCAATCGCGGGTACGTTCCCGCAGCTTGGCATCAAGATTCGAGAACGGCTCGTCCAGGAGCAGCAAGCGCGGAGGGAAAGCCAGGGCGCGCGCCAGCGCCACTCGTTGTTGCTGACCGCCGGAGAGCTGATGCGGATAGCGGTCTGCCTGATCAGAGAGGTCAACCAGCTCGAGCACTTCGTCGACGCGTTTGCGTAGTGCCTCGGGCTTGTAGCGTCGAAGCCGCAGAGGGTAGCCCACGTTGTCGCGGACTTTCATGTGCGGCCACACGGCATAGGACTGGAAAACCACGCCGCAGTCGCGGCGTTCCGGCGGCAGGAAGGCGGAGGAATCATGGTTGAACAAGGTCTGGTCGCCCACGACAATGCTGCCGCCGTCCGGCTTGAGCAGTCCCGCGATGGACCAGAGCGTTGTGGATTTGCCGCAGCCGCTTGGCCCCAGCAACGTCAGTATCTGCCCGTCGGAAGCAGTCACTGACACGTTGTCCAGGACCGTCAGACGGCCAAACTTCTTGGTGAGGTTGGTGATGACCAGATCAGACATTGGGGCGAACTCCAAACAGAATGCGTCCTGCGCCCAGGACAGCTGCGGTGATGACGAGTTGGATGACTCCGAGGGCGGCCACGGTGCCGCCGAGGCCATTTGCTGCGATCTGAAGCATGGCCAGTCCCAGAACCTGGGTTTCAGGGGTAACCAGGAAAACTGCGGCGTCGGCTTCATTGAGCATTGCTACAAACAGCAGGACGTATGAAATGCCCATGGCCGGCTTCAGCAGGCTGAGAATGATGGTGCGCATCGCAGTCCACCAATCTGCCCCGGCCGAGCGCGCGGCGCGGTCCAGGTCCGCGCCCAGGGCGGCAAGTGACGGGTAGAACGCGGCGTAACCCATGGCGAGTGCGCGTACCCCGAAGGCGATTCCCACGGCCCAAAGTGTGGCTCTGAAAGTTCCGGACTGGTCCAGGATTGCAAAGGTCCAGAAGAAGGCCATGCCGGTGATCAGGCCCGGGACTGCCCTGGGATAGAGCACGATGTGCTCCAAGGATCCCCGCAACCGAAAGCTGGAACGGTGGGCAACCAAAGCGATGACGGCGATGCAGGCGGTCGCGATAGCGGCGCCAACGGTGGCAATCAGCAGGCTGTTGCCGATAGCTCCGGTGTAGAGCGGGTTGGTCAAAATCGCCGAGAAGTGGTCAAGTGTCAGCAGGCTGAACGGGTTGATCGCCGGGGTCAGAACAGCGGTGAGCGAGGCGAGAACCACCCCGCTGAGCGGAACCAGGGTTGCGCAGCCCAGAACAACTCCGACGCCGGCGGACAGCAGCCAGCCGAAAGGGCCTAATTTGACGACGTTTGCCGGCCTGGATGACTTGCCGCCGGTTGTGGTGAAGCGGGCGAGATCACCTGCCAGGCGGTTGCGCAGCAGCAGCAGCATAGTGACGGCGAGCAACAACATGACGGCACCTGCAGGCAGAACTCCTCCACCGCCGTCGGCGCTTCCGGTCCACTGCCTGTACAGGTAGGTGGACATCATGTCGATGTTCTTTGACGTACCAAGGATGAGGGGAATGCCCAGTGTTTCCAGCGCCAATGCGAAGACCAGCAGCCCGGAATTGAGTAATGCCGGGCGCAGTAGCGGCAGAGTCACCGTGAGCAAGGCACGGAAGGGACCGGCGCCGGCGCAACGGGCGGCTTCCTCAAGTGTCGAATCGCCTGAGGACAGCGTCCCCCGGGCAAAAAGATAGACCACAGGCGAGCCCAGGACCGTACCCATGACCACCATTCCCGCAACACTGTAGAGGTCAAAGGGCACAGTGAACGGAGTGTACTGTTCCAGTAAATGTGTGGCATATCCGTTCTTCGACCACATTGACTGCCACCCGACGATGAGCACTAGTCCAGGCAGGACCAAGGGCAGGACGATCAGTGCTGAGTAGAGCCTCCGCAGCGGGAGGTCGGTGCGGGCTACCAACAAGGCCACTGTGGTTCCAACCAGAACTGACCCGATGGTGGCGAAGACGGCGAACTGCAGGCTGTTGGCGACGGCTGACCACCAGAGTGGATCGGTCGCCAGTTTACGGAAGTTGTCGAGGGTGCCGCTGCCGCCGCCCTCATAGAGCGGAGTGGACCAGAGTGATGACCAGACGATCGGTACGATCGGACCGAGGATCAGCAGGACTGCGAGGATCCAGACACCGTAGTGGATGACCTTCTCCGGCAGCCATGCCCGCTTGATGTTTCCAAACCTCGACGGCGGTGGCGGGGCCTTCGGGTCTGTAAGTGTGGAACTGCTCATCGCCCGAATGCTTCTTTCCACCGGTTCTTGAAGGCCGGTGCATCGTTCACCAAGGCCTCATCCCATGTGGCGATGTTGATGTTCTCCGCGCCCAACTGCTCTGTTACCTTCGCCAGGTTCACCGGGCAGTCCACCCCGTCCAGGTAGGGTGCGAACCCGCCGGCACACCCGGCCGTCTGGCCGGCCTTGTCAATCAGGAAGTTGAGGAACACCTTGGCCGCGTTGGGTGACTTACCCCCGGTTGTTGCTCCGGCACCGCGGGGCATGAAGGGCGTTCCGTCCTTGAAGAACTTGTAGTTCAGCACCTTCGCGGTAGCGCCGGTGAGGAGCGGCCGGGTGGCGCCGGACTGGAAGTAGGACATGGTGTACTCGCCCTGCAGGAGTTTGTTGAACATGGGCCCTGCACTGGCTTCCACCTTGGTGTTCTTGCCTAGCTGATCCAAGACGTTCCATCCGGCCTCTCCCGCCTTGGCTATGTATGCGTGATTAACCGTGTAGCCGAACTCCGTAGTGCCGTCATACGTGACGATCCTGCCTGCGAGCTTGGGGTCGCTGGACATCTTGGCGAGTGCTTCAAGGGAGTCGGGTTGTTCGGATTCAGGCAAGAGGGTGGTGTTGATCAGAGCCATGACCGGGTTCAGTTCCATTGCGAAGACCCCGGGGGCGAGCTTCGCGAAGTCGGGCAGTGGCGCGGCGGCAGGTGGTGTGAAGTCCTGGATGTCACCACGTTTGACCAGATCGAGGAAGTTCGCGCCTTGCAGGCTGACGATGACATCCGCGGTCTTTCCGCCAGTGGCCTTCTCGTTGAGGTAGCGCTGGAAGCTTTCGGTTCCGCCAAGGCTGATGTAACTGGTCTTGATGTCCGGATACTGGTTCTGGAAAGCAGTGAGGACCGGTTTCATGGTGGCCTCATTCGCCTCGCCGTAAACCAGAAGCGAGCCCTCCTTGCGGGCGGCGTCCAGGGTTGCAGGGTCCATTGCTGCTGCCGTCGGAATGTCCGTCTTAACTGCATAGGCGTTGGGGGCGTCATTCCCGGTGCTGCAGCCTGTCAGAGCTGCGAAGCCGCAAAGTGCAGCAACAGCGACTATTGCACGTCGTTTCATGTGGGACTCCTTTGTCACGGCACTGAACTTTGGGTTGGGACGGTGCTTTGGGTTATCGAGTGGATGGGAAACTCGCGGAAGGGGCGCCGCAAGCGCCCAGGAAATCTCGTCCATCGGGGTGTCTCGTTCTTGCGTTGTTTCTCTGGGTCTACGAGCCACCATGGCGTCCCGTAAGTGAATCAGCATCGGCCGCCGAGGTACTCCTGGCCGATGCTTGTGTTGCGGGAACCTTCACGGGTCCGCCGCAGTGAGGCATCACTATCTCGCGTCGACTGGCCTGTTTGTAAGTGAAGTTCAGTGATCCGCGGGTTGTTCTTAAACTTTGGCACGTAGCGGGCTATTGCGCAATAAGTGAATGCGACTAATCTTGAGAACATGAATAAGTCCACCACCGCCCCGGAACGCGGCACTAGGCCGCGGAACCGGCGCGCCTTGATACTTGCTGCGGCAGGTGACCTCTTCGCGCAGAAGGGATACCCCCAAGTCAGCATGACCGACGTGGCCAAGGCGATGGCAGTGCAGCCGTCCGCCCTCTATAGACATTTCCCGGGCAAGGGTGAGCTTCTTCGCGAGGCAGTGGTGGCCAGCCTCCAGCCTGTTTTGGATAGCATCACCCAGACGCCCGACGGCGACCTCGATCAGTTGATCACGTCGCTGGGCCGCGCAATTCTGGTGCATAGGGAGAACGGCGTGCTGTGGGAGCGTGAATCCCGCCATCTCCCGCCTGCAACCCGCTTCGATATTGCCAGTGGTATCAAGTTCGCCATCAGCAGCAAACTGCAGTCCGGCAGCCCCGCGCTGCCCGCTTCCGAGGCCGACTTGCGGGCGTGGGCCATGTTTGCAGCGATGATCAGCGTGTCGTTGGACCCAAATCGGCTTTCGCGTGCGGACGAAGAATCCCAGCTGACCACGCTCGCCCGCACAGTACTGGTCATGCCAATGCCCCCGATTGAAACGGCGACGAATCACCGTAGCGCGGCTATTGACTTGCCGCGCACCCGCCGTGAGGCGTTGCTGGCAGCCTCAATCCGACAGTTCGCGGCGAAAGGCTTTGACGCCGTCAGTCTGGACGACATCGGCGCCGAAGTTGGAGTCGCAGGTCCCAGCATTTACCGCCATTTCGACAGCAAGGCGGAAATGCTTGCCGCTGCACTGCATCGCGCCAAAGAAGTACGGTGGATGGACATGTCGCGGGCCCTCGCTGAAGCCGCTGATGCAGCCGAGGCACTGGAGCGCATCCTTTCCACATACATTGCCTTCTCACTGGGAAGCCCGGAATTCCTGCAATTGGCAGTGTCTGAACGTCCGCACCTTCCCGAGCGGGAGTTGCGGAACTTGATGGAGGCCCAGGGTGACTACATCACCGATGTCGCCTCGCTGGTCCAGGACGTTTACCCCGGCGCGGATCAGGAAGTGGTGAGGACCCGGGTGAAAGCAGCGTTGCATGTGGTCAGCAGCGTTGTCCGCACCCCGTTCCTCCGGGACATCCGTGGCATCCAGGAAATTCTTGAACAGATTGCCAGAGGCCTCATAGCTCCCACGACCCAGTGAGGGGCCGCGCGTCCTCGAGTCCACTGTCTGGCTGAATTTTCCGGCAGCATTCCATGAGAAATGAGATCTTGCGCACAAAGCATCTCAGTCATAAGATAATGACTACTGAAGTAATCTGCATCACTTCACATCTCATTCTGAGACAGGTGCCTTAGGCAGCCCTGATCACCAGGGTCCACGCATAGCGGGGCCGACTGTTCGCAAAATTACCTGGAGGCACAATATGAGTGCAGTGGTCGCACAACCATCGGGCGCGAGTTCTCCGAGGAAGGTCGCCTTCGCGAGCCTCATCGGCACGACTATCGAGTGGTACGACTTCTTTATCTACAGCACCGCAGCGGTGCTCGTTTTTCACCACCTTTTCTTCCCTGGCTTCGACCCGACAACCGGGACCCTGCTTGCATTCTCGACCTTCGCGGCCGGCTTCGTCGCCCGTCCTATCGGGGCCATCGTCTTCGGCCACTTCGGTGACAGGGCAGGCCGGAAGCCGATGATGGTCCTCACCATTTTGATCATGGGCATTGCCACTGTAGCTATTGGACTACTGCCCACATACGACTCGATTGGCGTGTTCGCCCCGATTCTGCTGGTCATACTGCGGCTGACCCAAGGATTCGCACTCGGGGGAGAGTGGGGTGGCGCCGTGCTGATGGCTACCGAACATTCCCCCGAAGGCAAACGAGGCTATTTCGGTAGCTGGCCGCAAGCAGGCGTTGCAGTCGGGCTGATCCTGGCCATGACCTTATACATACCCCTGGAGTCTATGGCGGAGGACGCCTTCATGGCCTGGGGCTGGAGGGTCCCGTTCCTGCTCAGCGCGATACTGGTTATCACTGGCCTTATTATTCGTGTGAAGGTCGCGGAAAGCCCGGAGTTCGATCGCGTCAAGGCTGACCACGGCGTTGTGCGTCTGCCTATAGTCGAGGTGCTCCGGACACACCCCAAGCAAGTGTTCCTGGTAGCCGGCGCCAGTCTGGCACCGGGAATCTTCTTCTACCTGATCACCGTGTACAACTTTGTTTACGCAGGGAAGTCCGGAGACCTGGATTCGACGGCGATGTTGGTCCTGGTGATCGTCACCTCCACGATTGGCTTTGTAGTTACCCCGATCGCCGGTGCGCTCTCAGACAAATTCGGCGGGCAACGGGTGTACTTGTGGGGCCTTGCACTCATCGTCATCGTTGCTTTCCCCCTGTACTTTGCCCTTGATGGGGGCACTTATGGCCTCATCGCCGTGTGCTACGTTGCGGCAACGGTGGCCGTATACATCCCATGGGCACTCTCGCCGGCATACTTCTCCACCGCCTTTGACGCGAAGGTCCGCTATAGCGGGTTGTCCTTGGCTACTACTCTCGGCAATCTCTTCGGCAGCGCAATTGCACCTCTTATTGCCGGTGCCCTCTTTGCTGCGACAAATGCGTCTGTCTCAACCTCGCTTTACGTCTTCGTCGCCGGAACGGTGTCCATCACGTGCGCTGTTTTGCTCGGACGGGTCATACGAAAGAAGGCATTGCGGGTTGGGAGACGCAACGATGCGACCGGGGTTGATGAGGTCCCCGCATCCACCTATTCGGAGTGAGTTGACACAAAGCACTCCTCAGCAGGAACGGCTCGTCTTGATCTGTCACCGATGACAGAGACGGGCGCCATATCAAACGCCACCAAAGGAAGGAACTACCATGAGCGGCAACGATCAACAGTTCAAAACATTCACGCTGGAACGAGCAACACCCACTATCGGGGCGTACATCCATGGACTGGATCTACGTGAAGAGATCACCCCGGAATGCCGGACGGAACTACGGGAAGCTTTCCTCGAGCACCAAGTACTCTTTCTCCGCGATCAGCACATCACGCCGGATGATCAAATCGAATTCGCCAAGGTTTTCGGCGACCCCCAGGAAGTAAGTGCGTTCTTCCCCTCCCTCCCCGACTATCCGCACATTGAGGTGCTGGAGTCGCGTGGCCGGGCTGCGGGGACAGACGTCTGGCACTCGGACTTGACGTGGCAGGCGACACCGAATTCCGCTACATGCCTTCACGCCCAGGAAATTCCGCCGTGCGGCGGGGATACGCTCTGGGCGAGTATGACCGCCGCGTATGACGCTCTGCCAGAGAACGTGAAAAGCGTCATTGACGGTCTTGAGGGAGTGCACGACTGGGAAAAGGAACTCACCGGAGTTGTCCGCCAGGGTCCCGACGGCGACGCGCGCTACGAGGATACCCGGCGGAAGTATCCACCCATGACGCACCCTGTTGTGCGTAAGCATCCGGAAACCGGCCGCAAGCTTGTCTACGTCAATGCGTTGTTCACCACCCGGCTTACGGGTATTTCCACCCAGCTGGGGGACTCGCTGAGAAACATGCTCACCGACCTCGCCAGGACCCCGGAATACCAGGTTCGTTTCCGTTGGGAACCGAACTCCCTGGTGATCTGGGATAACCGATCCACCCAACACTATGCAGTGGGGGACTATCACCCGCACTACCGGCTGATGCACCGGGTCACCTTGAAGGGCGACCGCCCGGCATAGTGCGTGCTGGAACCTTGCCGGGCGGCCTGTTGCGGGTCGCCCGGCTGGTTGTCATGAATCTCAAGGTTTTGCCGGGCAAGGGTGCCGCGGCAGAAAGCCCCTACCGGGCGAAAGCGAAAGAAGGCTGACCAATGCGAGGCCAGAAATTAGGGGCTGGGCTGATAGCCCAGAGCCAGTCCGCCCTTCCACCATTTATATTGCATCGGCCTACTTCGCTCGGAGAAGCTGTGGCTCTAACCCGGCAGCATCCGGAAGCTGTGATTGCGGCGGGTTGTTCGGATCTGGTGGCCCAATTTCGTGAGGGATTGGAGCCGGAGGTTTTGGTTTCCGTGCAACGAATCACGGAGCTGCGGGCAATTTCGAATAATTCCGGGGTTCTGAGCATTGGCTCCGGGGTGAGCCACGCTGAAGGCAGCAGAAGCCCGGAAATAGTATCCACCGTCCCTGCCCTGGCTGCAGCTTGGGGATCAATTGCCACAGTTCGGATCCGCTATCGCGGCACCCTCGGGGGCAATCTCCTTTCACGTCGATATCGATACGAAATGCCTGTCATTCTGTCGGCCTTGGGTGGGCAGATGCAATTTCATGGCGGTGACATTACAGCCCTGCCCGTCTCGTCACTATGGGAGCGGGACTCACTGTGGGACCGCAGCCTTGGCAACGTAGGTATTCTCACCGCCGTCACCGTCGACACTGCGTCCCTGTTGTGGTTCGGCTACGAGCGGTCAATGCGCCCGGTGAGCACCGTGTCCCTCGCGGTACGAAAGAACCCGGTGGCCGGGCTCACCGTTTCTGCCGTCTGTGGCAGTGAATACCGGCAGCCTTTTGTCCTCTCACATGCTGCCGAGGCGACTGACATCACCGAACTCGACCCGGTCTCTGTGGGCCAGGTTCTGGCGGCTCAGCTTCCGGACGAGGCGGGCGACTACGCGGGGTCCATCGACTACCGCCGACACCTGGTGGGCGTTCTTTGCGGCCGTCTTCTTGCCGAAGCCACCGGTAACCAAAGGAAAGGATAGTCGGCCATGAGCCTTGAATCACCGGAATCAAACGAGGAAACACTCACCCACAATGTTGAATTCGAGTTGAACGGAAGCCCGGAGCGGCATTGTGTCCCTACGAGTGCCACGGTCCTGGACTTGCTGCGCAACAGCTGCGGTAAACAAGGGGTGCGCGCGTCGTGTGAACGCAGTGTTTGCGGTGCCTGCACTGTTTTGGTTGACGACCTTCCTGTAGCTGCGTGTTCCACGTTTGCCTTCGACGTTGACGGCGCTCGTGTTGAAACGGTTGAGGGCTTGGCGGCCCAAGACGGTACGTTGAGTGCCCAGCAGCAGGCATTCAGGGAATGTGGCGGCTTCCAATGCGGCTTCTGCACATCCGGCATGCTGATGTTGACCACGGCGCTGCTGCGGCAGAATCCACAACCGGAGCGGGAACAGATCCGCGAGTGGGTCAGTTCGAACACCTGCCGGTGTACGGGCTACGAGATGATTTTGGAATCCGTGGAGCGTGCAGCCGAACTGGCTGGAGCCAAGCAGCAGGATCAGGTTTCGGAATGACCGGGTTCGTGAATCCTCGCACTCCGGATGATGAGCCGATTGTGGGACGCGACCGCCCACGCTTGGACAGCACCATGAAGGTCACCGGCCGTGCGGTCTACACGGTGGACATTGAGAAGCCCGGGATGCTTCACGCGAAGGTCTTGCGAAGCCCGTATGCGCACGCGCGAATTCTGAGCATCGATGCTTCCGCTGCCCGCTCCCTGGCCGGAGTCACCGCCGTGGTCACCCGCGAGGAAATCATTGGACTGCATTCCTACGGAACCTACGTCAAAGACCAGCCGATTGTGGCCACAGAGTCGGTCCGCTATGTTGGCGACGTCGTCGCTGCAGTGGCCGCCGTGGACGAACGCACCGCTTTCGCGGCACTGGATCTGATCCGTGTTGAGTACGAGCAATTGCCGGCTGTCTTTGATGTGAGAGCAGCGATGGAGCCCTCCGCGCCCGCCATTTTTCCCGACCAGCCCTTCGCCGCCTACCCCGAGTACGGCGATGGAGCCTCGGGGGCGGCACACACTGCCCACAACGTGAGTTACGAGTTCCGCTACGAAACGGGAGAGGAGAGCGTCTGGGCGGATTGCGACTACATCTTCGAGGACACCTTTACCTTCTCCCGCATGAACCATATGCACCTGGAGCCCTTTGCCACTGTTGCCGAGGCGACAGCGAACGAAATCGAAGTGTGGACCTCCACTCAAAGCCCTTTCCCAATGCGCAAGGAACTGGCGAGGGTTTTTGGGCTGCCCGAAAACGACATCCGGGTCAACGTCCCGCTCCTGGGCGGCGGCTTTGGTGCCAAGAACGGCCCAAAAACGGAGGCGATCGCCATCCGGCTCTCACAATTGTCGGCTGGGCGGCCGGTGCGTTATTGCATGAGCACAGAAGAAGTCTTCCTGACACTGAGCCAGCATGACGCCATCCTCACGGTGAAATCGGGGCTCAAGGCAGACGGTGAGTTCATGGCGCGCCAGTCACGGGTACTGCTCAACGGTGGGGCTTATGCGGATGCCAGTCCGCTGGTGGCAGAGAAAGCGGGGTATCGGATGCCCGGGGCCTACCGCTGGAAACGGATAGATTCCGTCTGCCAAGCAGTGATCACCAATAGTGTCCCTGCCGGCGCCTACCGTGGTTTCGGCGCAACCCAAGCCACTTGGGCCAGTGAGCGCCAAGTTGACCTGATCGCCGAGCGGCTGGGTTTCGATCCCCTGGAGCTTCGACTAAAGAACACCAAGGAATTGGGGGAGGAGTTCGTACCCGGGGAAACGCCCATCGATTCGGACCTAAAGCATGGACTGATCCTGGTGGCGGACGCCATCGGTTATCGCGATCGTACGCGCTTAAGTAACCGTGGCATGGGAGTTGCCATTGGTATCAAAGATGGCGGTGGCGTCAACAAGCCCGCCCAGGCCCGCGTGAAAGTGACCACCAACGGCGATGTGTTCCTGAATTGCGCCTTGGTGGAAATGGGCCAAGGCGGTCATTCGGCGTTGTGCCAGATCGTGGCGGAGACGCTTGGATGCGATCCGAAGCGGGTGAGGTATGCCGCTATTGACACCGACAACACCCCCTTCGACCAAGGCACCAACGCCTCTTCGGGCATCGCCGTCATGGGTCATGCCGTCCGGCAGGCTGCTGAACGAGTGAAGTGTTCGGTGTTGGACACGGCGGCCGAACACCTGATGCTGGACAGGCAATCGATTCGTCTGGACGACTGGACGATCGTTGATGCTGAAGGCACCACTTATGAGCTCCCACCGCTGATTATGGAGAGATTCGGCGGAACGGGCTTCGAGTTTACGGCGGATGGCTACTACAAGGCCCGTTCCGCCAGCAGCGCGCCCCTGGAAGCACCCTGCATTTTTTGGGAGATCGGTTGGGCGGCTGCCGAAGTGGAGGTTGATCCGGAAACCGGTCGGGTGGAGCTTTTGCAACTGGTGGTGAGTGGAGATGCCGGCAAGGTGGTGAACAAATTGGGTTGCCGCGGCCAGGACGAGGGCGCCGCGGTTTTCGGATTGGCCCAGGCGCTGTTCGAGGAACTGCGGTATGACGACGGTGAGTTGCTGAACGGTGAGGCGCTCCTCTACCGGGTGCCTTTGGCGGAGGACATTCCCCGGCGCTTTTCCTCCATCACCCAGGAGCAGGGCCATGGGGCCGGACCTTTTGGGACCAAGGGGATGGGCGAAGGTGGCATGCTTCCCATTGCTCCAGCGATTGCCCAAGCCATCGCTGACGCAACCGGGGCACAGCTCACATCGTTGCCCATGACGCCTGAACGCGTCTACAACGGCATCCGCGCAGCGCGCGTGCGTCACGGCGGGGCTGACGGAAATGCGTGAGGTGATGGAGACGCTGGAGAACTCGTTGCCGAGCGATCAACATGTCGCCTTGGCAACGGTAGTCCGCACGGAGGGCTCCGCGCCACGGGCAATCGGAACGTCCATGCTTGTCACCGATGACGGATCCCCGGTCGGTTCCGTTTCGGGTGGATGCATTGAGGCAAGTGTGATCGAAGCAGCAGCCGGGGTCCTCGCCAGCGGGGTCCCGGAGCTTCACCGATTTGGCATTTCAGACGACGACGGTTTCGGCATCGGTCTGACGTGCGGTGGCAGCGTTGAGATCTTCATCCAAAAGTACGCTCCGGCCTCCTCCCGGCACTTTGCTTTACTGAAAAAGGCCTTGGAAGAGAAACTGCCATGCGCCATGGTTACTATTTTCGACGGCGTGCCTGGCCTGGTAGGTCGATCTGAACTTGTGCTGCAAGCTGCGGAAATCGAAGAGCTGTTCGTCGGTCAATCCCTTGCCCCGGATGTGGTCCGCGCCGCCGGGGGTGCAGTCCAGGAAGCAATTGCCTCCGGCAGTACGACGTCGGTCACTCTCGTGGCGGATGCCGGAACCGAAGAGTCGCTTTCCGTGCTGATCGATGTCTACCGTCCGGCCCGTAGGCTGCTAATCTTCGGGGCTATAGACTTTTCAGCCTCCCTGGCCCAGCTAGGGGCTTTCCTGGGTTTTCACGTCACCGTTTGCGATGCCCGTGCTGTCTTCGCGACGGCCGAGCGTATTCCCTCAGCCCACGAGATCGTGGTAGATCAACCGGCTCGCTACCTGCAGGCAGAAATCACGCGGGGAAGGCTCGCCTCGGATGCAGCTATCTGTGTGTTGACCCACGATGCCAAGTTCGATGTTCCGGTCCTGGACGTAGCCCTAAGGCATGGTTTTGAGTACATCGGGGCTATGGGCTCACGCCGAACAGCCAGGGACCGCCGGGAGAGGCTGATTAACTTGGGCCACACCGACCGGTCGGTGGCGCCACTCCGCTCGCCGATCGGGCTCGGCCTTTCCGCTTCCACGCCGGCTGAAACAGCAGTCTCCATCATGGCGGAGATCATCGCTACCAGGAACCAGAGCTCAGGGTTGCCCTTGGCGCACACCAGCGAGCCGATCCACAGAGGCGCGCTGGAAAGCGCAGGCTCCAACCAGAAATAACTTCGAACCTAAATATCTTGACAGAAAGTATCTTACTACTGATATTCTTTTTATGACGTAGTTCACAGCATCGGCACACGCTGCCTGTGGGCGGAGCGCATGTTTCACGCCGTGGGCATGACAGAGAGATGAACGGAAGCCTGAAGATGAGTACCGACAGCCTTGATGTAAGGGATGAAATCTTTGTGGGAGGCGTGTGGACCCGAGCCAGCGGCACACTGATCGAATCCGTCAACCCCGCTAACTCAGAGGTGTTCGCCACCCTCCACGGAGCAACAGCCGCGGATGTGGACGCCGCGGTGGCTGCCGGCCTGAAAGCCGTGGAAGAGTCCGGATGGGCAAAGAAGCTCCCTCACGAACGCGCCGCCGTACTCCACCGCATCAGCTCAGCGATTGAGGTCAACGCTGACCGCATTGCCAAACTGCAGACACTGGATACAGGAAAGACACTCGTGGAAACCAAGGCGCTCGCCATGAGCGCGGCAGCCACCTTCCGCTTCACTGCTTCCGCACTGGAAACCATGGAGGACGCACTGACGTCCCCTCGAGGGAACTACCTCAGCATGTCCACATATGAGGCGATCGGCGTAGTAGGGGCCATCACGCCATGGAATTCGCCGATTGCCAGCGACGCACAAAAAGTGGCTCCGGCGCTCGCGGCGGGCAACGCGGTGGTGGTGAAGCCCCCGGTCTGGGCTCCCTGGGTTTCGCTGTTGCTGGCACGGATTTGTGAGGAGGCAGGGCTTCCGGCCGGTCTACTTTCTGTCCTTCCTGGCCCCGGCCGCGTCGTTGGCGATGCGCTTGCCCGGCACCCCGGCATTGGCAAGATCTCCTTCACGGGTGGCACGTCCACAGGGCGCCAGCTGGCACATATTGCGGCCGAGAAAATCATGCCGATTACCTTGGAGCTCGGCGGAAAATCCCCCACCATTATTTTTGCTGATGCGGACTTGGACCAAGCTGTGGCAGGCGTCCTCTATGGCATCTTTTCTTCAAGCGGGCAGAGCTGCATTGCCGGCTCGCGCGTCTTCATCCAGCGTTCGGTCTATGAGGCCGTTGTCGAAAAACTGGTCAAGGGGGCCCAAGCCCTGCGGCTCGGACCTGGAACGGACCCAACCACCCAGGTAGGGCCACTGGTTGCCCACGCCCACCGGGACGCGGTGGCCACGATGGTGGAAGACGCGAGGCTGGCAGGTGCGCAGATCCTCTGCGGTGGCGCTGCCCCCACCGGGTCCCGGTTCCAGGCCGGCGCGTTTTATGAGCCCACCATCATTGCCGGCGTGAGCAACTCCGACGTCATTTGCCAGGAGGAAATCTTTGGGCCCGTGGCGGTGATCCTGCCGTTTGACGACGAAGCCGATCTCATCCTCCAAGCCAACGACAGTATCTTCGGCCTGGCGTGCGGGATCTGGACCTCCGACTACCGCTTGGCCTGGCGAACAGCGAGGTCCGTTTCGGCCGGCACCGTCTGGGTCAACACCTATAAGCAGTTCAGCATCTCCACCCCGTTCAGCGGGCTTAAGGAAAGCGGTCTGGGTACCGAAAAGGGCCGGGACGGCATTCGTTCCTACATGCACCAGAAGAGTATCTACATCGACCTCTCGGGTGCATCCATACCATGGGCCGGCAATTAGCCGGACAGGCTGCCACCATCCTGCTTTCGAAAGGTACCTCAATGAATGCCCACCCCTACAGCCCGGCCTTTGTAGCCGGGGGATTCGGCTTCGTCTCCGGCGCATTGTCGGTGGATGAACGTGGTGTTGCCGTTCCCGGCCGCTCTGAAGCGCTGGTTGCCGCAGCCGCAAGGCTCTCCGAACGATTGGAAACCGTCGGCATGTCCTTGCGGGACGTCATCAAGACCACCTATTTCGTCACGGACGTGACGCTGCGCGACGAAGCCAACGGCCACTATGAGGAGCTTTTCGAGGAGCCGCGTCCAGCACGTTCGTTTGTGGAGGTGGCCGCCTTGCCCTACGGGGCCACGGTGGAAATCGAAGCAATCGCCCACCGGAGGAAGTGAGGACCAATGAGCGTGGAAATTGAGAACCGGGTGAGTGCGGATTCTGCAGCCGCCGAACCCACGACGCTGACACTCAGGGTGCACCAGAAAACCTGGGAAGCCGACGGCGTCATCCGGATCATGTTTATGGACCCCACCGGGGCGGCGCTCCCGGCCTGGCTTCCAGGAGCCCACCTGAGCCTGCACCTCCCCAACGGGCTCACACGCGAATACTCCTTGTGTTCGAACCCGGACGACCTAACAAGCTGGACTGTGGCCGTACTGCGAACCCCCGATTCGCGCGGCGGGAGCAGGCTGATCCATGATGAGCTCCCGGTGGGAACGCTCATTAAGGTTGATGGTCCGCGCAACAACTTCGAGCTTGACCATGCCGAGCGCTACGCCTTGGTAGCAGGCGGTATTGGCATCACCCCCATTATTTCCATGGTGCGGCGGTTGGAATCAGTCGGAGCTGACTGGTCCCTGCTGTATACCGGCCGGTCACGTTCAACCATGGCCTTCCTATCAGAGGTGTATGACCTCCCCAGGCACCGGATAAGTATCCACGCTGCCGACGAAGCCGACGGCAAATTCGCTGATCTCTCCGAGGCAGTCGGCTCGCTCCCGCCTGAAGCACTGGTGTATGCCTGCGGCCCGGAATCATTGATGCAGGCTGTAGCGGGTGCCATGGCAGACGAAACAAGATTGAGGATTGAGCGGTTCAAAGCACCGGACGTTGCGGCCGGACCAGAACTCGATCCGACAAGTTTCGACGTCATCTGCCAGAGCACTGGTCAGCGGATCTCCGTAGGGCCTGATGTTTCGGTCCTGGAGGCCCTCAACGACGCCGGCATCAACGTTCCCAGCTCATGTGCGGAAGGCATCTGCGGAACCTGTGAAACAGGAGTCATCGAAGGCGACGTTGACCACCGCGATTTCCTGCTTTCCCCGGCCGAACGGGCAGAGAACAAATCAATGTTTGTTTGCGTTTCGCGTTGCCGGTCCCGGGACCTGATTTTGGATCTCTAGTACGAACATCACTCGACTGAAGGCTGATTCCCATGAACTATTTCTCAGCAGAGCCTGTCTGCAATCTGCGGTCGCTGCGTTCTGTGTCCCTTAAAGTGCCCGACACCCGGCCGGCCAAGGATTTCTACCATGAAGTCTGGGGCCTTTCCACCGTAGAAGAGGACACAGACAAGTTCTGGCTCCGCGGAACCGGTTCGGAACACCACATCCTGAGGCTGGAAAAGGGCGAGCAGAACGCCCTGGGCGGGGTCTCTTTCGCCTTGGCCACGCCGCAGGACGTTGACCGCGCAGCCACCAAACTCACTGCCTTGGGAATTCCGCTCTTCCGCGAACCCGGACCTTTGGATGATGCTGCCGGTGGCTACGGCCTCCAGCTGGTGGACCCCGAAGGCAGGCTGGTGGAACTTTCCGCCGATGTCCATGCGGTTGTCAGCCAGGAGCCTGCAGGTCGGCGGGCCCTTCCCCGCAAGATCGCCCACGTGGTGCTCAACACCGTGGATATTGACCGTGCCACCGCCTTCTATACGCAGGTGCTGGGGATGCGGATTTCAGATTGGTCCGAGCACCAGATGGCCTTCCTGCGGTGCAACAGCGAGCACCACGCCATCGCGTTCAACCAGGCCCCTTGGACTTCGGTCAACCACGTGGCGTACGAGATGCAGAGCATTGACCACTTCATGCGAGGGATCGGCAATCTGAAACAGCACAATATCGCACCCCAGTGGGGGCCGGGGCGTCACGGCCCGGGCGACAACACGTTTTCCTACTTCACAGACCCCGCAGGACTGGTTTGCGAATATACCTCCGAAGTTGCCCAGGTGGATGAAGACAGTTGGTTGTGCCGCACTTGGAAGCGCACACCCGAACTGTCCGACCAATGGGGAACGGCAGGTCCGCCCACGACCGCGGTCCGCAGCGCCATGGCTGGCATTCCGGACATCGGCTACAGGTCACTGGTGGTCCCCGGACGTGAAGACTACTTCTCCATGCCGGAAACTCCTGCCGCGGAAAAAGCCCATGCGTAGCAGTTCCTTGCCGCCAGCCACCGAAGCAGCGCCGACCGGCACTATTGCCGAAGGCAGGAAAACCGTCCACGGGATCTCCCTGGTTATTCACGGGGAAGGCACGCCCGTCTTCCTCATGCACGGCATCGGAGGCGCCGCGTCATCATGTGGTGCACTGGCCCACTTGCTGAGCGCACGCGGGTACCAGACGTTCTGCTGGGATGCACCCGGTTATGGTGAGTCCGCAGCGCCCCCGGAAGGTTTGGATCACCCTGCTTTGGTGCTGAAGATCCTGGCCGCACTGGATGTTGGCCCGGCCCACCTGATCGGCACGTCCTGGGGTGGAGTGATCGCCACCCGGATAGCTGCCCAAGCACCTGAGGCGGTGCGGTCCATTGTGCTGGCGGACAGCACCCGGGGCTCCGGAATTAATAAAACCGCAGCGCAACGCATGCTTGCGCGCGTTCCCGAGCTGGCCGCCGTCGGTCCTGAAATTATTGCGGCCCGACGAGCCGCAAGGCTGGTATCCCCGTCCGCCCCGGCTTGGGTGGCGGAAGCCGTCCGGGCGGACATGGCCGCCGTACGCCTGTCCGGTTTTGCATCGGCTGCCGCCATGATGGCGCAGTGCGACACCACGGACCTGCTGCCCGGGCTGCGGATCCCGACGCTGGTCTTGGTAGGCCAGGACGACGTGATCACGGGCGTCGCGGAATCCAGGGTCCTTGCGGAGAACATCCCTGGCGCCACGCTGGGCATCATTCCCGGCGCGGGCCACGCCGCTGTGCAGGAAAAGCCGACGGAGATGGCCGCTGCCATCCTCGCTTTCTGGGAGGATCTCCGGTGACGCGCCTGGTAGTAGTTACCGGATCCGGGCGGGGACTTGGCTTCGACATCGCCGAGCGATTGGCAGGCAGCGGAGACCGGATAGTCATTGCCGAGAAGAACAAAGACCTGGCCGGGCAAGCTGCAGCAACACTCCGTGAACAGGGCTTCGACGCCACGTCCGTCGTCACCGACATCGCCGACAAAGCCTCCGTGGCGCACCTGGCCACTGCAGTCCAGCAGTTGGGCGGGGCGGATGCGCTGGTCAACAATGCGGCGCTGGCCGACGGCGTAGGCGGCGACACGTTTTGGGAACTGGACGAGGAGTTCTTCCAGAGGGTGATGACCGTCAACGCCTACGGGACCTGGCTGGTCAGCAAACACCTTTACCCCCAGCTGGCAGAAAGCCGGGCAGCGTCCATCGTCAACATCGCATCGGACGCAGCACTTTACGGCTCTCCCCGGCTGGTCCACTATGTCGGATCAAAAGGGGCAGTCCTGGCAATGACCCGGACCATGGCCCGCGACGCGGGACCAGCCGGAGTCCGGGTCAATGCCGTTGCTCCGGGACTGACCCGGGTAGAAGCCACCGAGTCAGTGCCGGCCTCCCGGTACCGCCTTTATGAAGAGAACCGAGTGTTGCCCAGGGACCAACAACCCCGGGATGTATCAGGCGCCGTCCAGTTCCTGTTGTCCGATGCTGCAGGCTTCATCACCGGTCAAACCATCGTGGTGGATGGCGGCTTCGTCATGGGCCACTGAAGCCGCTGGCCACTGAAATCGCTGAGCCGAACCGCCCCGCAGCGGAGAAAAAACTAACAAGGAGTCCCATACATGGACCTGCAATTGAAGGACCGAACGGTGGTTGTCACCGGGGCGAGCTCCGGCGTCGGCCTTGCCACCGCCCGATACTTGCTGAGCGAAGGTGCCCGGGTTGCTGCCTGTGCGCGTGACGCCGGCAGATTAACCGCCGCGTTCGACGAATTTTCCTGGGCGGACAAGGACGCGATCTACCTTGCGTCGTGCGACGTCACGGACCAGGATGCCACCAACAGATTCATCGCCGGCACCTTGGACCGGTTTGGCGCCGTTGACGGCCTGGTGTGCAACGCGGGCCGTTCCTTGATGGCCACGCTCCAGGACACCACGGACCAGCAGCTGCGTGATGAGTTCAGCCTGAAGATCTTCGGCGTTTTGAATATGGTACGTTCCGCCAGATCTGCCTTGAATGCATCACCGCACGGCTCGGTGGTCAATGTCAACGCGATCCTCTCCCGGCAGCCGGAGTTACGCCTGGCTGCCACCTCAGCTGCCCGCGCCGCACTGTTGAACCTCACCCATTCACTGGCCGAAGACCTGGCCACAGAGGGAACACGGGTGAATTCAGTCCTGCTGGGCCTGGTGGACACCGGCCAGTGGAGGCGGCGCTACGAGGCATCCGACTCCGAGCTCGACTACGAGGCCTGGAGTGCCGAGATCGCTGCCAACCGTGGCATCAAGCTGGGCCGTTTCGGCACGGCTGAGGAGGTGGCCTTCCATATTGTTTCGCTGCTCTCGCCCCTCAGCGGCTACACCACAGGAGCAACCATCGACGTCGGAGGTGGCGTTGGGCGCTATGTCTAGCCAGCGGAACTTCATCACGAAAGAGATCCAGATATGTCAGTGACACAAGCAGCAACGGTCCCGCGGGGGCCAACAGGCGGTGACGTCCTGGTCCGTGTAATGCGTCGGCACGGCATCGATACGGCCTTCGGGGTCATCAGCATCCACAATCTTCCCCTCGTCGAGGCAGTGGACAGGGAGCTGAACTTCGTGGCTGTCCGCCACGAGGCCGCGGCAGTCAACGCAGCTGACGCCTATGCCCGAGCGTCCGGCAAAATCGGAATTGCCCTGACCAGCACCGGTACAGGCGCAGGCAACGCCGCGGGTTCCATGGTGGAGGCGCTCACCGCGGGAAGCCGCGTGCTGCACATTACCGGCCAGATCGACAGCGAGTTCATGGGCAGCAACCGTGGAGTGATCCATGAAGTCCCACGCCAGTTGCAGATGCTCCATGCGGTCTCCGGCTATGCCCGCACCATTTTTAATGGCAAGGATGCGGAGGCTGACCTGGAGGAGGCAATCGCACACCTGCTCTCCTTGCCTCACACGCCGGCCAGCATCGAATGGCCAACGGATTTGCAGTACCTGGCCCACCCGGATGATCAGCGGCCGATCGACGCTCAGGTAAAGCCTTTACCGGATGACGACGCCGATTCCGTCGCGGAAGCGGTCCGGCTCCTGGCAGGTGCCAAGCGCCCGCTTATCTGGGCTGGCGGAGGAGCGGCAGGCGCGGAGAAGGAACTTGCGGCTCTGCTCCACCACCTCGGCGCAGGACTCCTGACCAGCAACTCGGGACGGGGAGTGGTTCCGGAAGATGACCATCTTGTCATCGGGAACTTTGCTACCACTCCCGCCGCCGCCAGGCTGATCGAAAAGTCTGATGTGTTGCTGAGTGTTGGCACGCACTTCCGCTCCAACGAGACGCAGCATTATTCGCTCAAACTGCCGTCCACCCACATCCAGCTGGATCTAAATCCTGAAGCCGTGGGCCGGGTGTATCCGGCCACTGTGGGCTTGGTGGGCGACTCCCGCGCAATTCTTGGGGCGATTGTCAGCCAGTTGGGTAGCCATTCGGTGGACGCCGCGTGGGCGCAGCAGGTGCACGATGTTCGCCTCGAGGTACGGGCCACGCTGACTGAGTACATCGGCGGTTATGCGGAAATCTGCCACAGTCTCAGGGAGCGCCTGGACCGGGAATCCGTGGTTGCGCGTGATGTGACCATCCCCTCCAGCCAGTGGGGTAACCGCCTGCTGGAGATGTACTCCCGCGAAACAAACATCTTTCCGCTGGGTGGCGGCATCGGCCAAGGTTTGGCCATGGGCATTGGGGCGGCCTGCGCCCGCCCGGACGTTCCCACGGTAGTGATTGCCGGCGACGGCGGTCTGGCCGTTCACCTTGGTGAGCTTGCCTCGCTTGCCGGTTCAGGGGTCTGGTGTGTGGTGCTCGTGTTCAATGACGGCGGCTATGGGGTTCTGCGCAACATGCAGAAAGCCAACGGCTTCGCGGAGGCAGGAGTCAACTTGCATACACCGGACTTTGCTTTGCTCGCCCAATCGCTGAACCTGCCGTTCTGGCGGGTGCGCGGCCCCGGCTCCTTTGACGGGGCCTTGGTGGAAGCACTCGCGGTGCGGGGGCCTGCGGTGATCGAGATCGATGTCACCGCTTTGGATCCCGTACCGGGTGCGTTTGTTCCGCCCGTGCATATTCCAACCCCACGTCAGTAGAGGAACAGGAGAGCCCATGAAATCAAGTACGGAAGTAGATCCGCGCTCTGGCCATGAGCCCGGCGATGTGGTGCCACAGCACGACATCGTGTGCTTGCACGGCGGCGGGGGAGCCGCCGAATGGTTTGCCCAGCAGCTTGACGCTTTGGGGGCCCGTGCCTGGGAACCCCGAACCGGCGTTAAGTTCGACGTCACCGGCCCGCCCGGTCAAATGGACGACTGGGTTGAAGCGGCCTCGTCGGCCCTCTACGAGTCAACGGCCGGTCCAGCTCATATCCTTGCCAGCGGAACAGCCGCGTACGGGGCCATCATGCTCGCTGCACACCACCCGGAGCAGATCAAGAGTGTCATCCTGGGCGACCCCCTGGTGGACACGTCGGTTGAGGGATTCGTGGCCACGCTCAGGGGCGTGCGTGCGCCGTCCTTGGTCATTGCCGCCGCCCCTGACCCGGACGCCGATATCTCCATACCGCAAAGCATCGCCGGGGGAATCAGGAACGGGGTTTTTGTCATCATCGACAACACCGCTGTTCCAGCACACCAGAGCCGATCTCACTCATTCAACGAGTGGAGCAGGTCATTCATGAACATCGCTGAGGGTCTGCACACCGTCACCGAAACACAGGAGGAGCACAGTGCCTGAGCAATATCTTGACGCCAACCAGTCCCGGGTGGGTCCGCCCAACCCTTATGAGTTGAAGCTCGCCGGAGCCCTGTCCGAGATTTTCGCCAGTGGTAGCCACGAACTGCCGGCCATCATCTCGGGGCTGAACAATTTGGGCCTGAACGCCCCGGACGGTGAACCGTGGGATGAAACCCGATTCCGTTCCGAAATGCGACGACTGGGAGAGTAGGACATGACAACTGCAACTGCAACGGCAAGCTCCGTCGTCGGAGCCAGGGCCGGCAGGGCCAAGACTAAAACTGTCGTCGGTACCCGGCGCCAACTCGATGCCGCAGAACTGGCCGCGACGGGACTGAGGGATCGCTGGTATCCCATCTACCCGTCGCGGTTCGTGGGTCCCGGCGACATGGTTAAGGTCCGCCGGCTGGGTGTGGATTGGCTCCTTTTCCGCGATGCCAGGGGCCAAATCCGAATGTTGGAGGATCGCTGCCCCCACCGCAGCGCCCCGTTATCCGTGGGCCAACACCTGGGGGACCGGGTGGCATGCAAGTACCACGGCGTTCAGGTGGACGGCCGCGGCACCGTGGTTTCGGTTCCCGGGATGCCCGGCTGCGCGCTTGAGGGTAAGACAGTCACAGCATCGCTGGCTGTGGAGGAAGGCGCTGACATGATCTTTGCCTTCATGCCTTTGACAGAGGACTCTGTGGTGACGGCATTCAAACTGCCCGATCGTCTGGACAACCCTGAGGTTTCCTGGTTCTCAAACTACGCTGAATGGAATAGTCCGTGGCGTTTCTACATGGACAACGTCCTGGACCCGATGCACGGAGCGTTCCTCCACCGTGACTCGCATTCCATGTTTGGCGGTGATACCAGTGCCCGCTTCCGCATCCGCGAGACCGATCGTGGATTCTTCTTCGAGAAAACGGACCAGCGCGGCAAGAACTTCGACTGGGTGGAGTACTGCCGCGAATCCATGGATTACGTGGACCTGGAGATCCCGTATGCCGATTCGGCAGGTCCCGGGGGTTCGTTCGGCATCGTAGGAATGTCCACTCCTATTGATGCCCATACCTCCGCTGTTTTCCACTGGCGTACCCGGACCGTTTCCGACTGGGAACGGGATGTTTGGCGGTTCATGTACAAGACAACCCTTGAAGAAAAACACTGGGTGGTTTTGGAACAGGACCGGGAATTGTTGGAGGCGCTGGCTGCAGACGCGGACAAGGACGAGCACCTGTACCAGCACGATCTTGGAGTAGCCAGAATCCGTAGGGTCCATGACGCCGATGCCCAGAAACAGGCCGCGGTTCTCTCAGGGGGCGACGTTTAGCCGGTCGTTCCTGGCGAACCCTCCGGCCAAGGGATGGGTGGATACGGAAAGAGCCTGCAGCTCGTAACCCTTTGAGCTGCAGGCTCTTTTCGTTGTGCACCCAACCATTCAGCAAAACAAAACCCGGGTACCGGCCATATCGGCCGGTACCCGGGTTCTCGAAGGTCTAGCGGGTCACGCCATACATCTCCGAGGTGGGCGGATAGAACGGGATCTCCGGCTTCTTGGCGCCGATGATCACGCAGATGATTGCGTCAACGTCGCTGACGGTGCGCAAACTCCGGGGAACCCCTGCTGGAACGCGGATCAAATCGCGGTAGCCCAGCACGCGGCTTGCCTTCTTGTTGCCGTCTTCCACGTCGTGCACGCTGAACTCCACCTCTCCTTCGAGGACAAAGAACACCTCTTCGACGTCCGGGTGCGTGTGCTCAGGACCTACGCATCCGGCGGGCAGCACCATGTTGGAAAAGGTGAAATGCTCCGCTTGGAGGATGTTGTTGTCGTCCGAGTGGTCTCCGGTAGCTCCGGAACCGATGTAACGGACCTGCCCGCGTCGGAACTTTTCACCCATTTTGGTCTGGAATTTCAGGGTATTGAAGTCAACAACCCGGCTCTCACGGGAGGCGATGGCCGAATCAATCAGCTCCTCAAGTTCCGGTAACTTGCTTTCGATAACGTCGCTCATGATGGACCTCTCTCGGATTGGTTATTGCCAGAGTTCGCAAAAGTCGGGACAGTTTCAATCTCTCTCGACTCTAACTATCTCAAGACTAAGATATACTGGGACGTGCTGCAAGACCCCGGTGGAAAGTGCTCTTATTTGCCGCCTTCGTTGGGAAGCTCAGTGTTAAGATGCTTAGACCGAATGAAGGAGAAAGTGCGCATGACCACCGAATCGCGGAACACTGACACGGACGCCGTGGACGCCATTATTGAGGACTGGCATCGCGAGCGCCCGGATCTTGATCCCAGGACCATCGGCGTCTTTGGCCGCTTGCAGAGCCTGGTGGCGCGGCAGCGAGCTGTGCAGGATGTGAACTATGAGGAGTACGGGCTCACGTTGGCATCCTTTGATGTATTGGCGAACTTGCGTCGTTCCGGCCCTCCGCACCGGAAGACTGCTGGTGAACTCGCCAGTTCATCCATGCTGACCACGGGCGGCATCACCTTTCGGCTCGACCGTATGGAGGAACAAAACCTCATTGAGCGGGTTCGGTCGAAGGAGGATCGTCGGGTGGTCTACGCCCAGATGACGGACCATGGCAAAGAACTCATTGACGAGGTCATTTCAAAGCATCTGGAAACGCAGCGCAATATGCTCGCCGGCCTCACCGCCAAGGAGATCGACCAACTGGCGGTGCTCCTGAAGAAAACTGAAGCCTCCATCGTCGCCTATGACCCGAAGGCTTCCTCCGCGGACGAACTTACCCTTAACGTCTAGACGATCACGGCGCGGGTTCGTCCATCCACTCCATCAAGCAAGGAATCGAATGAAGCCAGGACCCCGCAGGATCGGAATCATCGGACACGGAGCCATTGGTGCTCGTGTTGCTGCTGACATTGCAGCTGGAAAAGTCGAGGGGGCCACCCTTGAAGGAATCATTAGCCGCAGCGCCATAGACAACGCGCCGGCACCCCAGCTGGAGTTGGAACAAGCGCTGCAGCGCTGCGACCTCCTGGTTGAATGTGCTGGGCAGGAGGTCTTGGTTGAGCATGGCGAGGCTGTGCTTTCTGCGGGCGTAGACCTGCTCGCTACATCACTCGGGGCGCTTGCGGACCCGCACCTCTCACAGCGATTGTCGGAGGCAGGGCCTGGCAGGCTTTTCCTGACCCCGGGCTCCATTGGTGGCCTGGACCTGTTGGCGTCGGGCGCCCGCGCAACGGGCTACGACGCCGTCAGGATAACCACAACCAAGCTCCCGGGTTCCCTGATTCAGCCGTGGATGGACCAGGTTGAGGCCGATCGCATTCGGAATACGGCCCGCCCCATCGAGATCTTTACCGGGTCCGCCGCCCGAGCCACACAATTGTTCCCCAAATCGCTCAACGTGGCAGCCGCCGTCGCCCTGGCGGTAGACGACTGGGACGCTGTGGCTGTGTCTGTGAGGGCCGACCCGGCTGCCGAGCTTACGACACACGTGATCGAGGCTTCCGGAAACAGCGGGAATTACCGCTTTGAAATCTGCAATAAAGTATCGCCACAAAACCCGCGCACCAGCGGCGTTGTGCCGTTCGCTGTGCTCCGGTCCTTGGAACTGATTATCGGCGCGCGTGGCGGGATGATCTAAACACGCCCCATGCCGATCACTTCTCCGAAGACTTCGTCGGGGTCGAGTCGTCGGAGTTCTTCTGCGAGGCAGTCTTTGAGGCTTCTGCGGGGGAGGGTGATGCGTTGTGCGGGTTGCCCCGGCTGGGTCAGAATCACCCCTGAGTGACCCGGCCGGGACAGCTGGACATCTCCGTCATCGCGGCGGAGCCTGATACTTCGGATGCCCATCCCTGGCTCGCCATCCACAATGGTGGTGGGAGCGTTCAGGGAGTTCTTGAGCCACGCTGCCAAGAGGTGGGTGCTGGCTGAATCGGAGGCGCCTTGAACCTCGACGGCGGTCACGGACTGTGCATCGACGTGGTCGAAGACGGCGGCGAGTTGCATGCGCCAGTTGGTCAGGCGGGTCCAGGCGAGGTCGGTGTCGCCGGCTTTGTAGGTGGCCCGGATGTTCTCCAGAGCGAGCCTTGGGTCGGGTTCGTTGGCTGAGTCGGTGATGCGGCGGTGCGCGATCCGGCCGATCGAGGTCTCGCACGCGCTTTCCGGGGCGCCGTGCGGCCACCAGGCCACGATCGGTGCGTCCGGGAGCAGCAGCGCCGCGACCAGGGATTCGCTTTCGTGGGCCATGTGCCCGTGCCCGCGCAGGACGATGACTTCGGAGGCGCCGGCGTCGCCGCCGACACGGATTTGCGCGTCGAGCCGGTCGGGTCCTTCCGCGCCGGCGTCGGCCAGGACGATGATCCGGCAGGGGTGTTCCCGGCTGGCTTCGTTGGCTGCCTCGATGGCGTCTTCTTCCTGCCCGGACTTGGTCACTACCACCAGGGTCAGCACACGACCCAACGCGATGACGCCGCCTTGTTCGCGCAGGGACATGATCTTCTTGGAGATCTTGGAGGTGGTGGTATCGGGAAGATCTACGATCATGGCCTTCTCCAGGTTCGTCCG
>NZ_AKKK01000021.1 GCF_000281065.1 Arthrobacter sp. M2012083 | reverse complement strand
GTCTCTTCCGGATCACGATCAGGCAGCTGGGCAGTCAACCCGCTGAGGATGTGTGAGGTCTCTTCTCCTGCAGCCACGTCCAACCTCTCTTCATTGAATGTCTGGGCGCTTGCTCTGTGGGGGCGCTCAAGGAATTTCGTATTGTGAGAATAAAATTCTGCAATTCGAGATTACGTCTGCTGGTTGGGCAGCGTCAACACGGATTGCGTAACCGAAACAGTCAACTGGGAAACTGTCGACCAAGCAACCGAATGTGACCCTGCATACATGGGAAACCTTGACGTTACGTGACCTGAGTCATAGAGTGCTTTCACTATTCAATAACTAGATTCCGCATTATGGAATCAGTACGAAGTGGAGATCCACGATGCAGACGACTTCATCAGTCGGCGTCACTGGGGCTCCGGGAGACGCAAACGCAGGTGGCCCCAACCATCCGGTCGTGGGAAACACTGACCTCTGCGCTATTGCTTCCGAAGCCGCAGGCCGTACCATCAGTCCCAGTCTTTACAACATCGACCTCGCACCCACCAAGGCCAAGGGCCGGAAGTGGACCAGCTACAGCATCTTTACCCTCTGGGCCAATGACGTCCACAGCCTGGGTAACTATGCCTTCGCCATCGGCCTGTTCTCCCTCGGTCTGGGTGGTTGGCAGATCCTGGTAGCCCTCGGTATCGGTGCCATCCTCTTGTTCGCGCTCCTGAACTTTTCCGGGTTCATGGGTGAGAAGACCGGTGTTCCCTTCCCTGTCATGAGCCGCATTAGCTTCGGCATCAGGGGAGCGCAGATCGCCAGCCTGGTTCGCGGCGCTGTTGCCGTTGCTTGGTTCGGCATCCAGACGTATCTGGCATCCGTGGTCCTCCGCGTCATGCTCGTTGCCATTGCGCCGGGCTTGAAGGACCTGGACAGCAACTCCATCCTTGGCCTCTCAACCTTGGGCTGGTTTTCGTTCGTGGCACTCTGGATCGTCCAGTTGGTCATCGTCAGCTTCGGCATGGAGATGATCCGCAAGTATGAGGCCTTCGCCGGTCCCATCATCCTGGTGACCATGGCAGCGATCGCCGTATGGGTCTTCATCGAAGCCGGCGGCGCCATCCAGTGGAGCGGCATCAAGGGCCTCGAGGGTACCGAAATGTGGCTCACCATCTTCGCCGGCGGTGCCCTGTGGGTTTCCATCTACGGAACGTTCGTCCTGAACTTCTGCGACTTCACCCGGTCTTCGGCTTCCAAGAAGTCCATCGTCAAGGGCAACTTCTGGGGCATCCCCATTAATATGCTCGTCTTCGGCGCCATCGTCGTCGTCATGGCCGGTGGGCAGTACAAGATCAACGGCACCGTGATCGAGAGTCCGTCGGACATTGTTGAGAGCATTCCCAATACGCTTCTGTTGGTCCTTGCTTGCCTGGCCCTGTTGATCCTGACCATCGCCGTGAACCTGATGGCCAACTTCGTAGCTCCGGTCTACGCCCTGACCAACCTCTTCCCGCGGCACCTGAACTTCCGCAAGGCGGCTTGGGTCAGCGGCACCATCGGCTTGATCATCCTGCCGTGGAACCTCTACAACAACCCGATCGTGATCGTGTACTTCCTGGGTGGCCTTGGTGCCTTGCTCGGGCCACTGTTCGGTGTGGTCATGGCCGATTACTGGCTGGTCCGTCGAGGCAAGGTCAATGTCCCGGAGCTCTACACGGAGGACCCCAAGGGCGCCTACTTCTACAAGCGCGGCGTGAACCCGAAGGCCATTATCGCGATGCTCCCGGCAGCAGGCCTCGCCATCGCCATCGCTTTCATCCCCGCGCTGGCCGCGGCTGCTCCGTTCGCCTGGTTCATCGGAGCCGGCGTCGCAGCGCTGACGTATTTCGCGGTCGCGGACAGGAAGCAGGTCCACGAGGACGTCTCCGGCGAGCCGATCGCCGTCGCCAGCACCCACTGACACTGAGGAAATCCATGCGCATCCTTGTCGCAAACGTAAACACCACCCAGTCCATGACGGACTCCATCGCAGCGCAGGCCCGTGCCGCAGCGGCCCCTGGCACCGAAATCATCGGCATCACGCCTCGCTTCGGCGCCGACTCCTGCGAAGGCAACTTTGAAAGCTACCTCGCCGCGATCGCCGTCATGGATGCGGTGGTGGACTATTCCGAACCTTTCGACGCCGTCATCCAAGCCGGCTATGGCGAGCACGGACGCGAAGGCCTCCAGGAACTCCTCGACGTCCCGGTGGTTGATATCACCGAGGCAGCAGCCAGCACTGCAATGTTCCTGGGCCACAAGTATTCAGTGGTCACCACGCTTGACCGTGCCGTCCCGCTCATCGAGGACCGGCTCAAGCTGGCCGGTTTGGACGCACGTTGCGCTTCTGTCAGGGCCAGCGGCATGGCCGTGCTGGAGCTGGAGGAATTCCCGGAGCGTGCGGTCGAAGCCATTGTGGGCCAGGCGGAACAAGCCGTTAAGGACGACAAAGCCGAGGTTATTGTTCTCGGTTGCGGCGGCATGGCCGGACTCGACGAACAAATCCGCCAGCGTACAGGCGTCCCCGTGGTGGATGGAGTGGCCGCGGCGGTCACCATCGCCGAGTCCCTGGTCCGCCTCGGCCTGTCCACGTCCAAGGTCAGGACCTACGCCACTCCGCGCCCGAAGACTGTCATAGGCTGGCCGATAACAGCAGCCCAGCCAGCAGCGGTCCAGCCTGCTGAAGCCGCACGCTGACGCTGCCACTGGTAATTCCCCGAAAGGCAACCACATGACTGACTCCAGCCCTCCCGCAAACTCAAGAGTCGCCGTCGTGACCGGGGCCGGTTCAGGTATTGGGCGTGCAGTCGCCAGGCTGATGCTCGCAGAGGGGTATCGCGTTGCGCTTGCCGGACGCCGGGAGGCGCAACTCCTGGAAACTGCCAGCGACCATCCGGACGCGCTGGCAGTACCCTGCGATGTAACAGCACCCGACGACGTGGCCCGCCTTTTCGCGGAGGTCCGCAAACGCTGGGGTCGGGTTGATGTTCTGTTCAACAATGCCGGCATTTTTGGGCCGGCGGGCGACGTGGGCGACATCAGTGTGGACGAGTGGGAAGCAACGCTTCGCGTGAACGTCACGGGCTCCATGTTGTGCGCCGCGGAGGCAGTGCGGGCCATGAAGGCGCAAGAGCCGCAAGGTGGTCGGATCATCAACAACGGCTCCATTTCGGCGCACTCGCCCAGGCCCAAATCCGTGGCCTATACGGTGACCAAGCACGCGATGACGGGCCTGACCAAGAGCATCGAGCTCGACGGCAGGGAGTTCGGCATTACGTGCGGGCAGATCGACATCGGCAATACCCGTACCGAAATCATGGACACCATAGGCGTGGGCTCCGGCGCGCTGCAGGCTGACGGCAGCCGCAAGGTGGAGCCCATGTTTCCTGTGGAGGACGCAGCCCGTGCCGTGCTGATGATGGCCAACATGCCGGCGTCGGCCAGTGTTGGCTCCTTGGTGGTGACCGCTGCCGGCATGCCCTTCGTGGGCCGCGGCTAGCCCCACAGCACCGCCCCGGACCGAGGGCGTGTACCGCCACCACCAACTTTGAATCCTGAATGCCCGTGACACGCCTCTAGAAGGGTGTGTCACGGGCATTCTCGCGCCAAAGAAGGTGGTGGACGCACCATCAACCGGGCTTCAAACCAATTGTGACTTTCCATATTATGGAAATGTTATTTCCCCTTGCGGAATGATGTGAGCAGGCTTACATTTGAAAAACCCCCTCAAAATGTGGGGCCGTTCCCAACTGATTGGTTCAGATCAATGAAGATCCCAGACTCCGCGGCGCTGAAGGCGAGTTCGGCCCCGCAGAAGAAAAAGCGGCTGTACCAGTCGCTCTTTTTTCAAATCCTGATCGCCGTCGTCGCAGGTGTACTCATCGGTCATTTTTGGCCGACCATCGGGTCCGCCCTCCGGCCACTGGGTGATGGATTCATTCAACTCATCAAGATGATCATCGCCCCGCTGATTTTCCTGGTGATCGTTACCGGCATCTCGGCAGTGGGCGACGTCAAGGCGGTCGGAAGGGTCGGGGTCAAAGCGCTCCTGTACTTCACCGGCGCCACTCTCTTCGCCCTCGTCTTCGGGCTCATCGTCGGAAATATCGTTCAGCCTGGTGCTGGCCTTAATATCGACCCCGCTACGCTTTCCCAGGACGCGCTCAACGCCAAGACCGGCAACGCGCCTCCCAAGGACGCCGCAGCGTTCATCCTGGATGTCATTCCCGTCAGCGTGATCGGTGCTTTTGCCAACAACAGCCTGCTTCAGGTGCTGTTCTTCTCCGTCTTCTTCGGTGCAGCGATCGTGGTCATTGGTCGCGAACGTTGCCTTCCGGTCATCAGCCTCATGGAAACCGTCCTGGAACTGATCTTCAAGATCATGTCCTGGATCATGAAAGTCGCTCCCATTGGCGCGTTCGGCGCCATGGCCTTCATCATCGGACAGTACGGACTCGGCACGCTGAGCACTTACGCGCTCTTGATTGCGGCTTGCTACGGAGCAGCGATCATCTTCATCGGCCTGCTTTTCCTGGTGGCCTGGGGCTTCGCCCGGGTTCCGCTGTGGGCGTTCCTGAAGTACACCCGTGAAGAATTCCTGCTGGCACTCGGCACCGCTTCCACTGAAGCAGTCATGCCGCGCATCATGACCAAGCTGACCAACGCCGGCTGCTCCCGTGCCACCACCGGCCTGGTGGTTCCCACGGGCTACTCCTTCAATCTGGACGGGGCCGCAATCTACCTGTCCATTTCACTGCTGTTCCTGGCGCAGGCCTTCGGCCACAACCTTGACCTTGGCCAGCAGCTGGCGGCGTTGGGCGTCCTGCTCCTGACCTCCAAGGGCATGGCCGGCGTACCGGGTTCGTCGTTCCTGGCACTCTCCGCCACAGCAGCTGCGCTGGGCATCTTCCCGGTCGCCGGCGTCGCGCTCCTCCTCGGAGCCGACCGCCTCATGGATTCCATGCGCGTTGTGGTGAACCTGTTGGGCAACTGCGTGGCAACGTTCGTCGTGGCCAAATGGGAAGGGCAGTTTGACCGCAGCGTCATGCTCCGCGCCTTCAACGGCGAGATCACCAACCACGACTCCGCCATCATGCTCGGCAAGGAAGAAGTCTTCGAGGAACAGGAACTCGAGCGCATCAGCGGCGGCCAGGAGCCTTCGCCCAAGTTCCGCGGCGGCCCGGCCGCGGAGGACATTCCTCAGTTCGAAATGAGCAAACGGGGCCAACCATCCGCCCCGGTCTGCCCGGACTAGTACAGCCCAAAGCATGAGGCCCCCCAAGACGATTCTTGAGGGGCCTCAGCTGGTTAAATGCCCGCTAAAGGGGCAGCAACTCCGAGAGGTCGGCACGCAAGCCGGACGCAGTCAGCTTGTGGTCCGAAACTGCGTCTGCCCAGGAAATCCGGCCCGTTACCAACGAAAGCCAGGTGGCGGCGTCGCACTCGATCACGTTCGGGGGAGTGCCGCGCGTGTGGCGGGGTCCTTCCACGCACTGCGTCACACCGAACGGTGGCACGCGGACTTCCACGGAGTTGCCGGGCGCGCGGGCGGTGACTTCCTCCAGGGAGTAGCGGACCGCCGTCGCGATTAAAGAGCGCGACGGCGTGTGGCCGGCAACGCTGGCAGGCTCACCTGTACTGCCGGAAGGCTCGACGGCGGCCTGCCACGCTGCCAGGGCGGCGCGGCCTTCCTCTATGTTGACGCGACGTCGTGCAACAGCCATAGGTGTTCTTCTCCTCAGAAGTACTAGTCCAGCAGGGCGGAGACAGCGTGACCCAGCCGGATCTTGCCCACCTCGTGGCCGCCGCCGAGCACGGGCTCCACCACGCGCTCCAGAACGCTGGAAACTGCCGGGATGTCCACGGCACCGCTCACGGCCAGGAGAGTCAGTCCAACCAAGGACGTAGCGCGAAGGTTCCCGTCCAGCATCTTCACGGCCACCGTGGCGCCTGTGGGAGTTGCCAGGACCAGGACGCCCTCGGCCCCGATCTTGGCCAGGACGTCCAGCTCTTCCATGACGATCGTGTTGGGCTCGCCCTTGCCTTGGACGGCCCAGGGGTAATCGAGCATGGACGTGGCGATGGTGGCGGCACGCGCGTTGGACGATTTATCGCCCGGGGACTTGGCCAAGCGGGAGTAGGAGCGGGCGAGGCCGGTCAGCGAGATGGCGGCAACAGGTGCTCCGCAGCCGTCGATGCCCAAGTGGGAAATGGTTTCGCCACTGTATTCTTCAATCACTGAGCGAACGCGCTGCTGCAGTGGGTGGTTTGGTTCGAGGTAGCTGCGCAGGTCCCAGCCGTTTTCGGTGCAAGCCCATAGGAATGCTGCGTGCTTGCCGGAGCAATTGAAGGCCAGTTTGGATTGTCCTCGTTCGGAGCGGACCAGCCAGTTGCGGGCCGTTTCGTCCTGGGGCCAAGCGGTGGGGCACTGGAGGTTTTCTTCTCTAACACCCGCTGCTTTCAGCATCCCCTCCACAACGTCCATGTGATCCAGGGAACCGGTGTGGCTGCCACAAGCCACGGCAACCTGCGCGCCGCGAAGGGGCACGCCGGACTGCATGGAAGCCAGGGCCTGGAAGGGTTTGAGGGTGGAGCGGGCGAGGATGGGGGCGTCGATGTCACCAAGACGGGTGACCACCGAGCCGTCACCGGCGAGAACCACGGCCGCGCCGATGTGCCGGGACTCAATGAAGCCACTTCGTTCGATCACTGCCAGTTCCACCGCGGACTCAACGTTGAACGTTTCATGCGAACTTATGGGCATGAAGCAAGTCTAGGGGCGCGGCAGGGCGGTTCCCCGGTCATACGCGCGCCCGCGCGCGTGATCCCGTGCACGCGAGCCGTGCGCGGTGGTCCGTATCCACAGGTCCGGTGAATGACACAGCTTAGGCCGGGGCGCCCTTCACAAAGTACCCTTGAGGACTGTGAAGGTACTCGTCATTGGCCCAGGCGGCCGCGAACACGCCATTGTCCGCTCTCTGCTTGAAGACCCCAACGTTTCCGAGGTCCACGCGGCCCCGGGCAACGCGGGCATCAGCAAACTCGTTCCCACCCATGCGATTGACGGGAACAACCCGGAAGCCGTGTCCGCCCTCGCCACCAAGCTGGGCGTGGACCTGGTTGTCGTAGGACCCGAGGCGCCCTTGGCTGCCGGTGTGTCCGACGCAGTCCGCGAAGCCGGCATCCCGGTGTTCGGTCCCAGCAAGGAAGCAGCCCAGCTGGAGGCTTCCAAGGCGTTCGCCAAGCAGATCATGGCTGAAGCCAACGTTCCCACGGCTATGGCACGCGTTGCCGCCAACGCTGACGAAGCTGCCGACGCCTTGGATACCTTTGGCGCCCCGTATGTCGTTAAGGACGACGGCCTGGCTGCCGGTAAGGGCGTGGTGGTCACCAAGGACCGCGCTGAGGCCCTGGCACATGCCCAGGCGTGCTTCGACGCCGGTGGAACAGTGGTCATCGAGGAATTCCTTGACGGCCCCGAGGTTTCCCTGTTCGTCCTCTGCGACGGCCGCAACACCGTCCCGTTGTCCCCGGCGCAGGATTTCAAGCGCATCTTCGATAACGACGAAGGTCCCAACACCGGCGGCATGGGCGCGTACACCCCGCTTGAATGGGCCCCCGATGGCCTGGTTCAGGAAGTCATCGACCGCGTGGCCCAGCCCACCGTGGACGAGATGGCCCGCCGAGGCACCCCTTTCGTTGGTGTCCTGTACTGCGGTCTCGCCCTGACTTCCCGCGGCATGCGCGTCATTGAGTTCAACGTTCGCTTCGGCGACCCCGAAACGCAGGCCGTCCTCGCTCGCCTCAAGACCCCTCTCGGTGCGCTTCTGCTGGCAGCTGCCAAGGGCGAACTGGACACGGCAGAAGAGCTGCGCTGGTCCAAGGACACAGCAGTCGCCGTCGTCGTTGCTGCCGAAAACTACCCGGACGCACCCCGCACGGGCGATCGCATCCGTGGCCTGAAGAAGGTGGACGAACTGGACGGTGTCCACGTAGTCCACGCTGGCACCAAGCTGGATGACGAAGGCAAAGTGGTCTCGGCCGGCGGCCGTGTCCTTGCTGTTGTCGCGCTCGGTTCAGATCTGGTTGAGGCCCGTGAAAAGGCGTACGACGGCGTTGAGCTGGTTCAGCTTGAAGGCTCGCAGTTCCGTACGGACATCGGAGGCAAAGCCGCCCGCGGCGAAATCCGCGTTCCGTACACGGCTACAGGAACCATTCCGAAAGTGCAGGCCTGAGCATGACTGAGGGCATCCCTACCGGCGGCTTCGAAACCGAAACGCTGGAACTTCCGGGCTGGACGCACGTCTACTCGGGCAAGGTCCGCGACCTCTACGTCCCGGCAGACGAAGCAATCACGGAAAAGATCGGCCAGGAGTGCGTGCTGGTTGTCGCCAGCGACCGCATCAGCGCCTACGATCATGTGCTGAGCAGCGAAATCCCGGACAAGGGCCGCGTCCTGACGCAGCTGAGCTTGTGGTGGTTCGATCAGTTGGATGTTGAGCACCATGTGCTGGCGTCCACGGTTGAGGGCGGCGTTCCTGCCGCCGTCGAGGGCCGGGCCATGATCTGCAAGAAGCTGGACATGTTCCCTGTGGAATGCATCGCGCGTGGCTACCTCACCGGCTCCGGCCTGGTTGAATACAAGGAATCCCGCACGGTCTGCAACATTCCGCTGCCCGAGGGCCTGGTTGACGGTTCACGCTTGGAAAAGGCACTCTTCACTCCTTCTGCCAAGGCTGAAGTTGGCGAGCACGATGTCAACATCACGTACGACGATGTGGTGGCCATGGTGGGCGACGACATCGCTGCCCGCCTCAGCGAACTCACGCTGAAGATCTACACCCGCGCCGAGGAGATCGCCCGCGAACGCGGCATCATCCTGGCCGACACCAAGGTGGAGTTCGGCATCGACGCGGCCACCGGCATCATCACGCTGGGCGATGAAGTCCTCACCCCGGACTCCTCGCGGTTCTGGGATGCATCCACCTACGCACCGGGACAGTCGCAGCCGTCATACGACAAGCAGTACGTCCGGGACTGGCTGACCTCAGCCGAGTCAGGCTGGGACAAGTCCTCCGACACTCCGCCGCCTGCACTGCCTGCCGAGGTTGTGGAGCGCACCCGTGCCCGCTATGTGGAGGCTTACGAGAAGCTAACGGGCCGCACCTTCGCCTAGTTGACCCAGCTGGGGGACAGCACATGCTCCACTGAACGGTCAGTGGGAGCGTGCTGTCCCCCAGTTTTGGGTTAATCAGGCTTCCGAGTGTTCTTTCGCGGCCCGGCGCTCGGCGAGGCGGATCTCCAACACCGCGTCCATGGCCTGCTGAACACGGTCCGACGCTCCTGCCGCACTGAAGTCGTGTTGCGCCTCTTCCAGGAACTGAAGCGCCTCCGCGGCTTCCCCTGCTGCTTTCAAGGACTTGCCCAGCAGCAGCGAAACTTCGCCGGCGGTGTGTCGGGCCAATACCTTGCGGTCTGCGTAGATTTCGCGGAGTTTCTCGACGGCGGCCGGAATGTCACCGGTCAGGTACAGCCAGCGGGCGCGGATGAAGGCGACCTCAAGCTGGTCTGTCTTGTTTCCGCCCACAATGGACAGCGCGAGTTCTGCACGCTCAATGGCGGACAACGTTTCCGGTTCCACAATCCCCGAGGACAGTCGAACCGCTGCGGACGCCTTGTTGAAGCGGGCCCACAGCTCAATGTCGTTGGCGGGGGAGAGGAGTTTTGCTGCACGTTCGTGGTGCTTGATGCCCTCTACATAGTCGTGGCGCATGAAGGCGACGTTGCCCACCACCCACGCCACTTCACCGGCCAGCTGCGACATGGAGTGCTCGTCCATGTGCTCGATCATCGCCAGGCAATACTGCCAGGCTTCGTCCAGCTTGCCGCTCTCGGCCAGGGCGCCAATCAGCGCGCGGTGCGCACCGATGATGAGCGTGGACCCCTTGGGTAGTTGCTCGCTGAGCTTTACGGCACGCTTGGCATGTTCGACGGCGGTGGCCAGCTGACCTTGGCCGTGACACACCGCGGCAAGCATCTGCCAGGCGCGTACCCCCAGGCCAGCGGATTCGGTGGCCATGGGGTGTTCCAGGAGGTGCTCGACGATCTGCTGGCATTCCTTCAACTGGCCTTGCTTCATCACGCACTCGGCCTGCATGTACGTCATGTTCCACCAGGCGCTGTTGTTCTTGGCCTCAAGGGCAATCTGCGCCGCTGTGGCTGCGTGGCTGGCGGCGAGTTGGTAGTCACGGAGGTCCCAGGCCTGCCGGGCGTAAAGACCGGCCAGGACATACTCGGCATCACTGACGGAGACCGGCTGGCTCCACGCTTCCAAGGCCTTCGGTGCAAGTTCGAGCCTGCGGGCCAGCTCCTCGATGACTTCGGCCGTGGGCTCGCGCCGGCCTGTCTCAAGCAGCGAAATGTAGCTGGGCGAATACAGGTTTTTGCCGAGCTCTGCCTGCGTTAACCCACGTTCGAGCCGTTCGGCACGTAGCTTCTCGCCGAATCCGTTTCCCACGGGTCCCTCCTACAGGTGTCTTTTGACCAAAACCTTGACAGTCTCTGTGGAAAACATTTTACAATGTATGTCAACAGGGACCGTGCAATTTCCGTAACGAATCCGACTCGCATTGGGGTACTACATCATGTTCAAGAAAATCATCGCTTCAGTGGCCGTGGCGGGCGCACTGACGTTCGCGGTTGCGGCTCCCGGGGTTGTCTCCGCTGCTCCTGCAGCAGATACCAGCACAGTAAGCGCCATTGGTAACTGGCCGGACCCCATGCGGTCCACCACCACAACACCCAAGAAGGACACGACCGAAACGACAGTCACCACGATGTCCATCGGTAACTGGCCTGACCCTATGTAAAACAATTGTAGTAAAGAAACCCCCGGAGCGTGACGAGCGATGCTTCGGGGGTTTTTTTGCCTTTTTGTGGGGTGCGCGGGTGACACGCATATTCGTCCACGAGTCAGATGCGGACCAGTGACACCCAGATACGCGTGTCGTGTACGAGGATGCGTAGCGTGAACGAATGTCCGCGGCTTTGGCGGCACATGGGGTTTCACCAGGCAACAATCGGGAAAGCAAAAATGGCGCCGATTTCTCGACGCCATTCTCGTGTGTGGTCGGGATGACAGGATTTGAACCTGCGACCTCTTCGTCCCGAACGAAGCGCGCTACCAAGCTGCGCTACATCCCGATCCGCTGCGAAAGCAACTGTTCAAGAATAGCCGAAACGTCCCGTGATGCGAAATCGAGGATGGGGTGTCGCTGGTCACGCCTGCCCGCGGCAAGGGCTAGACCAAGGAGTCGCGCCAAGCCCCGTGCAGTTGGGCAAACCGTCCGCCGCCGCTGATCAACTCGGCCGGCGTCCCGTCCTCCACAATGCATCCGTCGTGGACCACCAGAACCCTGTCAGCCGTCTCCACAGTTGAGAGGCGGTGAGCAATGATGATGGCCGTCCGGGCTCCCCGGCCACCGGCCACCCCCTCCAACAGCTTGGACAATCCTTGCTGAACCATACGTTCAGAAGGAACGTCCAAGGAGGAGGTCGCTTCGTCCAGAATCAGCACGGCCGGTGCAGCCAGGAACGCTCGGGCAAAGCCGATGAGCTGGCGTTGACCGGAAGACACCCTGCCACCTCGCTTGTTGACGTCCGTGTCGTATCCCTCGGGGAGACTCATGATGAACTCGTGGGCACCCACCGCCGCAGCTGCGGATTCGATCTCTTTACGGGACGCTTCGGGCCGTCCCAGCGCGATGTTGTCCGCCACGGAGCCGCTGAACAGGAACGCCTCCTGCGTCACCATGACCACGGCGCGGCGGAGGTCTGTGGTGGACAGGTCACGGAGATCGACGCCGTCAAGGGTGATCGCCCCGGAAGTGACGTCGTAGAAGCGTGCCACGAGCTTGGCCAACGTCGACTTTCCCGCACCCGTCTGGCCTACCAGGGCAACCGTCTGGCCAGCCGGAATGTGAAGGTCAAGCTTTGGGACGACAATCTTGCCGTCGCTGTAGCCGAACTCCACACCCTTGAAGTCGATCTCGCCCCGTGAAGTCTTTAGCGGTACCGGGTTCTTGGGCGGACGGACGGTGGGCACTTCTTCGAGGAGCCCGGACACCTTTTCCAGGGCAGCCTGGGCGCTTTGGAAGGAGTTGTAGAACATCGCCATCTGGTCCACGGGCTGGAAGAAGCGTTTGGTGGACAGGATCAATGCCAGCAGGACGCCAACAGCAAGGTCCCCACTCAGCACCCGGAAGCCGCCGAACAGCAGAACCACGGCCACACAAACATTGCCGATCAGCACCAAACCAGGCTGGAAAATGCCGTTCAAGTTGATGGAGCGGACGGTGTTCTTGCGGTAGTCCTCGGCCAGTTCGCCGTACCGGGAGGCATTCTCGCGCTCCTTGCGGAAGGCCTTCACGGCACGGATCCCGGTCATCGTCTCCACGAAGTGGACGATCAGCCGGGCAGACACCACGCGGGATTCACGGAAGGCGATCTGCGAATGCTTCTGGTACCAACGCGCAAGGAAGAACATGGGGACGCCGGCCGCGAGCACGATCAATCCGCTTTGCCAATCCAAGGCAAAAACAGTCACAGCTGTGAACACCATGAACAGCATGCCCGACGCCAGGGAACTCACTCCGGAATCCAAGAGTTCCCGGAGCGCTTCGAGGTCCGATGTCTGCCGGGCGATGATGCGGCCGGAGGTGTACTTCTCGTGGAACTCAAGGCTCAACCGCTGGGTGTGCCGGAAGACCCGAAGGCGCAGATCCAACAGCATGGCCTGGCTCAACCGGGCAGTGGAGGTCACGTACAGCGCAGTCATTCCAGCCGTGGCAATCGCAGCCGCCAAGTAGAGGGAGCCGGCCAGGACCAAGGGCCCGTTGTCGCCGGCCTGCAGTGCAGGAAGAGCGTTGTCGATGCCGAAGGCGATCAACGCAGGTCCTGCAACACGGGTGAGCTGCGAGACCACCACCATCACGATCGTCAGCCAGAAACGCAAGCGCACCGGGCGGATGAGCGAGGCAAGCAGGGTGAGCGACCGGCGTCGTACGGCTTTGCTGTCTGCCTTGGTGAGGAGAGTGTTGTCCTCGTTGGCGGTTCCAAACGTTCCGGCACTCACCGGCGGGCCTCCTCAGCTTCTTCGAGCTCATCCAGTTCCGTGTCCAGGTCCTTCGGACCGGCGTCCAGGCTGGCGATGACGTAGCGGTAGTGATCATTCTCGGCCAGCAGTTCCGTATGGGTCCCGACGGCGGTGATGGTCCCGTTTTCGAGCAGAGCCACCCGGTCCGCCAAGGCCACGGTGGACGGGCGGTGCGCGACGATCAGGGTGGTAGTCTCGCGCAGGACCTCGCGCAAACGGGCTTCCACACGTTCCTCGGTATTCACGTCGAGGGCGGACAGGGGATCGTCCAGGACCAGAACCTTGGGCTTGGCGGCGATCGCGCGGGCCAAGGCGATGCGTTGCCGCTGGCCACCGGACAGGCTCAGCCCTTCCTCGCCGATAAGCGTGTCGACGCCGTCCGGCAGCGAGTACGCGAACTGTGCCTGTGCCACGTCCAAGGCCTCGTCCAGGGCAGCGTCGCCGGGATGCGGAGCTCCGAGCAAGACGTTGTCCCGCACCGAACTGGAGAACAATGTTGTGTCCTCGAACGCCACGGCAACGATCTTGCGGAGTTCGTCGATGTCGTAGTCACGAACGTCCACACCGTCGATGGTCACGGCGCCCTCGGTGACGTCATAGAGGCGGGGGACCAGCTGGAGCAGGGCGCTCTTGCCGCTACCCGTGATGCCTACAAGTGCCATTGTTTCCCCGGGGCGTATATCCAGGGTGACGTCGTGCAGGAGGGTGCCGCCGTCGTCGAACCCGAAACCTGCGTGCTCAAAGCGCAGGGCGCCCTTCACGGTTTCCGGAACCGTGGCCTGGTCCGGGGAGGTGATGGTGTTTTCCGTGTCCATCACCTCAAAATGGCGATCCAGCGCGGTTTTGGCGGTCAGGGCCATGGCCAGGAGCATCCCGGAGAACTCCACGGGAGTGGCCACCACCGCTGCTGTGGCAAAGAAGGCGACCAGCGAGCCGATGCTCAGCTGGCCGCTGGCCGCGAGCATGATGCCCACGACCAGTCCGACGCCCAGCGCCAACTCCGGCAGCAGCGTGACCACCAGCGTGAAGCCGGCTTGCTGCTTGGCCTTGGCGATCTCGGTCTGGCGCAGCTCTTCTGCCTGGCCGTTGAAGTTCTCCAGCGCTTCGCGGCTGCGGCCAAAAGCCTTCAGGACGCGGATGCCGTGGACGGACTCTTCCACAGTGGTAGCAAGATCGCCCGCTTGGTCCTGGCTGAGGCGGGTGACCAAGCTGAAGCGGCGGCGGAAGCGGAAAGAGTTGATCATGATCGGCACTGCCGCGCACAGGAAGATCAGCGCCAGCTGCCAGCTCATGGAGAACATCACGCCGACGCCGATGATCACCGTCAGTGTAGTGACCACCAACATGATCGCGCCGAACGCCATCCAGCGGCGCAGGAAGCTCAGGTCCGTCATGGCGCGGGAGAGCAGTTGGCCCGAGCCCCAACGGTCATGGAAAGCCACCGTCAGCTGTTGCAGGTGACCGTATAGGGTCACGCGCATCCGGGTTTCCACCGTGGTGGCGGGGTTGATGACGAACTGCCTGCGCAAGGCCACCAGCCCGGCTTCCGCGATACCCAAAGCAAGAATCACGACGGCGGCAATCCAGACGGCGTCCGTGGAACCGCCGGGCTGCAAAGAGTTGTTGACAAGAACCCGCAGGACTTGCGGGATGGTCAGCGCGACGATGCTGGCCAAGAGGGCGCAGATCAGGCCCATGAATAGTCGGGGGAGGATGGGCCGCACGTGAGGGTACAGGCGGCCGACGGAGGTGAAGAATGACGTTTGCTTGGACATGCCCGCTTCTCAACAGCTGGATCTTCAGATGGTGCGGAGGTAGTTTCCCGTAGCAACTACCCTATGCCATGGCGTGATTCGATTCACAGGACCACGCACCTGAGGTGAAATGTTTGACCCAGTTATTGAAGATCGTAATGATCCCTCAGGTTCTAGCTGGTGGACGGATTCTAGCTGCGGGGCGTGAGCGTCAGCAGCACTGCTTCCGGGCGGCAGGCGATGCGGACTGGAGCGAAGCGCGATGTCCCGATGCCGCCGGAGACGTTGACCGGCGTCGTGAAGCTGTCGCTTTCCCAGTCGTGGAGGCCCTTGGCGCGCCAGTTGGGGAGATCGCAGTTGGCGACGAGTGCGCCGTAACCAGGGATGCAGATTTGGCCGCCGTGCGTGTGGCCGGCGAGGATCAGGTCCGATCCGGCTTCGGTGAAGTGGTCCAGCACGCGCTGGTACGGAGCGTGGATGACTGCCACCTTCAGGTGCGGGCGGGCATCCTGGTTGACCGTTCCACGGGGCCAGCCGGCATAGCGTTCGCGGTTCAGGTGGGGATCGTCCACGCCAGAGAAGTCGAAGCGCAGGCCGTTCAGCACCACTGACTGGGCGCGGTTGGTGAGGTCGATCCAACCTCCCATGCCGAAGGCCGAACGAAGCTTCGGCCAGTCCAAGGCAATGGGGTCGGTCCGCATCCGGGAAGGACCACGGAAGTAGCCCACCGGGTTCTTGATCCGCGGGGCGTAGTAATCGTTGGAACCCGGAACGAAGACGCCCGGGAACTCCAGCAGCGGGCGCAGTGCCTGGATCAGGGGATCGACGGCCTTGGTGTGGCTGAGATTGTCGCCCGTGTTGACCACGAGGTCAGGCTTGAGGTCCGCCAGCGATTGCAGCCACTGCGTCTTCTTGTCCTGGCCCGGTACGAAGTGGATGTCGCTTAGGTGCAGGACGCTGAGCGGGGCTGAACCGGCAGGGAGAATGGGCAAGGTTTCGTGGCGGACCTCGAACTGGTCCTTTTCCCACCACCCGTATGCGGCGGCCGCTGCGCCTGCTGCCGCACCGACGGCAGCAGTGACGGCGAAACCGCGCCCGATAGTGCGGACGCGGTTTGCCAATGAATCACTAAACGACATGGTCAGTTCTTATTGCCGTTGCCGTTGTTACCGTTCCCGTTGTTGCCGTTCCCAGTGGACGGCGGGTTGGGCGCGGTGGACGGGGTGTTTTTGGACGGGGTGTTGTTACGCTGCGGAGCAGGAGCTCCCGTCAGGTTTGACGGCGGAGCCGGGAACGGATTGGTCCCATAGGCCGGAGCCACAGCCAGCATGTAGTTGGTGAACTGCGGACCTGCAATCATGTAGCCGTCGATAGCATCGTAGGACTTGCCATTAATGGTCAGATTACGGCCGGGACGGGACTGGTCATCCAGAGGATCACCAAACCATGAGGCAGTCGCGAGGCCGGAGGTGTACCCGACTACCCAAGTGGAGCCGTTGGTGTCGTTGGTTCCGGTCTTGGCGGCCACCGGGAAGTTCTTGGAGTTCAGGGCCGGGCGGATCAACGAGCCTGAGCCTTCATCCAGCACCTTGCCCATGGCATAAGCGACGCCGCGGGCTACTTCAGGCTTTACCGCATCCTTGCAACTGGAAGACTGGGCAGGCAAAGAGGCACCGGACTGGTCTTTCACCGAAGTTATAGCAATTGGTTCGCAGTACTTGCCGTCAGCGGCGAAGGTTGCGAAAGACGAAGCCATGGTCAGAGGTGCGGTCTGCGTCGCACCAATGAGGTTGGACAATCGAGTCATCTGAACCTTCGGGTTTGGATCCGTGACTTTACCCGTGTCGTCGCGTGTCGGAAGGCCGCCGTGGATGCCTGTGGCATCAACGATGCCCTGGATGCCGCAGAGATCAACCTGCGCCGCCGAAGCGAACGTGGCTGTGTTGATGGAGTTCTTGAGGCCCCAGAGGACCGTCATGTTCCGGTAGTACTGTGGTTCAGCATTTTGGAGGTCGAAGCTGCCCTGCACGTTGCCATCATAGAAGCCATCGGTCGGTGTGGGGCACGTATTCTTCCAAGGGAAGTTCTGCGGATACTTGCGAACCGCCGCGTTGACGTTCGTTTCCATCGACTTGCCCTCGTTCAGCCACTGGGCGAACGTAAAGGGCTTCATCGTTGAACCGGGCTGGAATCCGCCGATGCCGTTGAGGTCGTTGCCGTTGGCGTCCAGGACATCCACGTTGAAATTTTGCGTCTGATCGAACTTGCCCTCTTGAGGCAGCCAAACAGTGTTCTGGGCCATGCTCACGATCTGGCCGGTGCCCGGCTGGACGGAGACGATCGACGCGCCCCACTTGTCCGGGTTAGCGCCAGCCGTTGCGTCGACCTGCTGCTGTGCGACGTTCTGGGCGGTGGGATCGAGGGTGGTCTGGATGGTGAGGCCACCACGCTGAATGCGCTTGACGCGCTCTTCCGTGGTGTCACCGTACGCCGGGTTGTTGAAGAGCAGGTGGAGCACGTAGTCACAGAAGTACGGAGCCATGGTGGCATACGCGCAGCCCTGGCGAGCCGGGGTGACCTGCGTGGTGACCGGAGTGGCGACAGCTTCTTCGTACTGTGCCTGAGTGATCTTCCCCTGGTTAACCATGGAGGCGAGCACCAGGTCACGGCGAACCTTGGAGCTGTCAGGGTTGGCGATGGGATCGAAGGCCGACGGGCTGTTCACCAGGCCGGCCAGGAGGGCAGCCTGCGGAAGCGTCAGGTCCTTGGCAGAGGTGCTGAAGAAGAACTTCGAGGCAGCCTCAATGCCGTAGGCGTCACGGTTGAAGAAGACGATGTTGAGGTAACCCTCAAGGATCTGCTCCTTGGAGAACTTCTTCTCCAGGGCGATCGCAAGCTTCATTTCGCGAAGCTTGTCGCCCACGCCCTTACCGCCACCGTTGAGCTTGACGTCTTCTTCGCGGTCGGACGCCACCAGGGACTCGTTGATGACGTTGTTCACGTACTGCTGCGTGATGGTGGACGCGCCCTGCTTGTTGCCGCGGGCGGTGCTGACGATGGCTCGCATAATGCCGGTGGTGTCAATGCCGCCGTGCTCATAAAAACGGCTGTCCTCGATAGCGATGACAGCGTCCTTGATGAACGGGCTCATTTGATCCAGCGGAACCTTGGTCCGGTTCTCTGCGTAGATCGAGGCGATCGGCGAACCGTCCTTCGCCAGGATCGTGGTGTTCTGGCTGGGCGGATCCACCTGGAGTTCCGCCGGCAGAGTGTCAAAGAACTGAATTGAACCACTTGCGGCACTGCCCGAAACGGCGGCTGCGGGGACCAAAAGGCCCGCCACCAGGACGCCACAAATCGCGCTCACACCAAGGAAGCCTAGAATCTTTCCGAGGGTGGTGGCAGTGTCGAATAGTGGGTTCTTGCGAGTCACCATGTTTTCCACTTTACCGGCAAGGGCTAGGCTTTCTGTCATGACCAAATGGGAGTACGCCACGATTCCGCTCATTATTCACGCTACGAAGCAGATCCTGGACCAGTGGGGCGAGGACGGCTGGGAGCTCGTCCAGGTCGTCGGTGGCCCCGATGGCAAAGGCCTTGTTGCATACCTGAAGAGGGAGAAGCAGTAATCATGACCACCCCTGCAGAAGCCACGTCTGCCGCGGAATCCGGCGCCCCCACGTCTGCCGTTGAGCAGCGTCTGGCCGAGCTCGGATTAACCCTCCCCGAGGTCGCCGCGCCCGTCGCCGATTACGTACCGGCCATCGTCTCCGGCAACTACGTATACACCTCCGGACAGCTGCCGTTTATTAACGGCAAACTCGAAGCTACGGGCAAGGTGTCCCTCGGCGAGTTGGGCGCGTCAGACGAGCCCACCGTTGATCCGGAAGATGCCAAGCGTTACGCAGCCCTGTGCGCCATCAACGCCTTGGCTGCGGTCAAGAGCGTCATCGGCGACCTTGACCGCGTCACCCGCATCGTCAAGGTGGTGGGTTTCGTATCCTCCGAGCCCACCTTCACCGGTCAGCCCGGCGTGATCAACGGTGCGTCTGAACTCCTCGGACAGGTCTTCGGCGACGCCGGCAAGCACGCACGCTCGGCCGTCGGCGTCTCTGTCTTGCCGCTCGACTCTCCTGTTGAAGTCGAGCTCATCGCTGAATTCAGCTAAGGAATCGGTTCACCCAATTGCCGCAGCTTGCCCGCCGTTTGTTCGCACTGCCCCCGGAACTTGAGGGGGCAGCACGAAACTGGCTTGAGCTTGGCGAGCGAACCCCCAGGGCCGCCCGCCATGCCTCCTCAGTTGTGCTGTTGCGCGACTCGCCCACCGGTTTGGAAACCTGGCTTGGATACAGGCCAGGTTCCTCGCCGTTGGGCGTTGTCGCGTTCCCGGGCGGCTCACTGGACCCGTCCGACGACGACCCCGTGGGTTGGCTAGGCCCCTCACCCCAGCATTGGGCTGAGCAGATGGGAACGGACGACGTCGGGCTCGCCCGCCGTCACGTTGTGGGCGCCATCCGCGAACTCTTCGAAGAAACCGGCGTCCTGCTCGCAGGCCCTGATGCTTCCTCCACAGTGGAAGCGAACTCCACCGTCGACTGGATGCGTGCCCGTGAAGCCGTGGCCGCCCAAGAGAAGTCCTTCACGGAGATGCTCTCCAAGCGCGGACTCTCCCTCCGCACCGACCTTCTGAAGCCTCTGGTGAACTGGCTCAGCCCGGACTTCGCCCATGCGCGTTTCAACACCCGCTACTTCGCCGCCACCGTCCCCGTGAACCAGCAACCCAGCATCCTGGGGAGCAAGGGAGTGTGGGGCCGCTGGGTGTGCGCCGCGGAAGCCATTGCCCTGCGGGACACCTCTGCACTGGGTGACGAAGTAGGCCAGGAAAATACCGTTGGCCTCAAACTCGGCCAGCTCTTGGTACCAGGTTCCGAGATCATGCTCGAAAAAATGGCCAACGCCAACGGTTGCATCGCCTATCTGAGCTACAAACGCAAAGCTCACGTGTATCAAGCAAAACTGGTGGACGAAGGCGGACTCCTGATGCTCGAAGTTGAAGCCGCCCGCACCGTGGCAGGGGAGCCCCAGCGCGAGCGCTAACCGCCATTTGACGCTCGCTCATATCCCTCGGGCTTGATGCGGACGCTCTCTCACATCCCGCGGGTTTGGGGCGGTCGCTCTCTCACGTCCCGCGGGTTTGAGCCCGACGCTCTTTCACGTCCCGCGGGTTTGGGCCGGACGCTCGCTCACGTCCCTCGGGCTTGATGCGGACGCTCGCTCACGTCCCGCATGCGTTAGACCGTGTCTGCCAGATACTCGATGGCCAGCTTGTAGCCCAGCACACCCGCTCCTACGATGATCGCGTTGCACACACCCGACAGGTACGAGTGGTGGCGAAACTCTTCCCGCTGGTGAACGTTGGTGATGTGGACCTCGACGGCGGGCAGCTGCACAGCCGCCAGGGCGTCACGAAGGGCCACGGACGTATGTGTGTAGGCACCGGCGTTGATCACAATTCCGACGGCGGTGCCTCGCGCAGCGTGGATGGCGTCCAAGAGGTCGCCCTCGTGGTTGGACTGAACGCAGTCGACAGTGAAGCCATGGGCAGCGGCCGCAGTCATGGCCAGTTGCTCCACATCGGCCAGGGTGGACGTGCCGTACTTCTCCGGTTCGCGGGTGCCCAGAAGGTTCAGGTTGGGGCCGTTGATCACAAGGATGGTGCCGCGACCGGTTTCGGTGGCAGGAGTGGCTTCAGTCATGGCTCCCAATCTATAGCGGTCCGGAGGAGTCCGGGAATCGTTACTTGCGGGTGCACTGACCGGCGGAGACGGGGTCGCTGAGGCCGGGAGCCTGCGCGGCCACCGGTTCCAGGTCCTGCATGGTGAGGGCGAAGCCGAGGGCGGCGTCTGTGGTTGTCTTGGCGAAGATCAGCCCGGCCACCTGCCCCTGCATAGTCAGCAGGGGGCCACCTGAGTTACCTGGCTGGACGTCGCCCGCCAGCCGGTAGACCAGCTCCGGCGAGGGATTGTTGCCGTAAATATCGGGAACGAGAATGGTGGAAATGCCTTGTACAGTGGCCGGCTTGGATTGGAACGGACCGCCGTGCGGGTACCCCGCAAAAGCGGCGGGACTGCCTGCCGCCAAATCGGCGCTCAAGGGTAGCGGGTTGGACTGAAGGCCATCCACGGCCAGGACGGCGATGTCCCGCTGGGAGTCGAAGTACACTACCCGACCCGGCAACGCCCCGCCGTCGGGAACTTCCACAACCGGCTGCGACACGCCCGCCACAACATGCGCATTGGTGACGACGCGCCCGGGCGAGACCACGAATCCGGAACCGGTCTGGTTCTGCCCGCATTCGAAGGCGGTACCGGCGATCTTGAGGACGGAATCGGCGGCCTGGTTGAGGGCTGGAGTGTCGGTGGACTCGTTGGGAACGGGCACGGGCGTTACTGGTCCGACGCCCTCAATGAGTTTGGGAATTCCGTCGCCGATCACCGTGGACCGCAGCTGTGCCATGGTGCTCTTGACGGGCGTGGGAGTCACATTGTCGATGTAACGAATGACGCGGGACTCCGCCAATTGCTGCGAAACGAACGGCACGCCGAGAGAACTGATGCTGAACGCGAGCATGGACATCACCAGCGCCGCCACGACAACGCTCACCACGCCACCGATTAGTCGGTCCACGGCATGCAACGGCTTGATCCGCACGGCGTGGCGGACTTTACGCCCGATCATGGTGCCAAGCCCGTGGCCCAAAGCGATAAGCACGACGGCGGCACCCACCGTGGCGGTCAGCCTCCAACCGCTGTCGGTCACCCAGCCGCTGACGAGTGGAACTGCCATGAAGGCCGCAATGGCGCCGACGACGAATCCTGCGATTCCACCCAGCGTGACCATAAAACCGTTCCGCAGGCCATAGATCAGGTAGGACAGCAGCATCAAGATCAATGCCAAATCCAATATCGTCAAGCCAAACACCAATGCTCCTCATAGCCGGGGTAGCGCCAATTCTAGGTGGCCACCCTGACAACCAACCGTTAGTCCGGTCACGATATGGGCCGCTGATACCCCCTCTGAACGGCGTCAAGAGGGGCTGGATGCCCCGAAACCCGCGCCATTTCAGCGTTTCACGTGCCAAGTACGTCACAGAAGCTTAAAAATTCTGAAACAATGGCCTGAGCGCCACGACCGAAACTTATATTCAGGAGATTTCATGGACATCGAGGTATTGCGCCGCGCACCCCTCTTCGCCACCCTTGACGACGACGCATTCCGCTTGCTGACGGACGAACTCACCGAGGTGGACCTTTCACGTGGAGCGTCGGTGTTCCGCGAAGGCGACCAGGGTGACCAGCTCTACTTCATCGTTTCCGGCAAGGTAAAGCTCGGCCGCACGTCCCCCGATGGCCGCGAGTCGCTCCTGGCCATCCTCGGCCCGGGTGAGCTCTTCGGCGAAATGGCGTTGTTCGACCCCAGCCCGCGTACCGCAACGGCCACTGCCGTCTCGGAAACTCGCCTGGCCGGCCTCAAGAACGAGAGCCTCAACGCCCTGCTCCGCACGCGCCCGGAGGTTTCGGCGCAGCTGCTGCAGGCCCTGGCCCGCCGTCTCCGCCGGACCAACGACTCCCTGTCCGACCTCGTTTTCTCCGACGTCCCGGGCCGTGTAGCCAAGGCACTCCTCGATCTGGCAGACCGCTTCGGCCGCCCCGCCACGGACGGCGTCCTGGTAGCGCACGAGCTCACCCAGGAAGAACTGGCCCAGCTGGTGGGTGCTTCCCGCGAAACAGTGAACAAGGCACTTGCCGAGTTCGTTCAGCGCGGCTGGCTCCGCCTGGAAGCCCGCGCCGTGGTGATCCTGGACATGCAGCGCCTCCGCCAGCGCTCACGCTAAACAGCAACAAAGAAGCCGCCCTGGTTGTGAACCAGGGCGGCTTCTCTTGTGTTGACCGTGAGCGAGCGTTCGGCTCAAGCCCGTGGGGTGTGAGCGAGCGTCAGAGGGCCGTGAACCGCAGCAGGATGGCATGCTCCGGGTTCAGGACCGGCATGGGAAGACCCACCTCACCCAGGAACCGTCCCGATGCTTCAGCCCCGGACGCCACCCACGGCGCCGGCTTTGCCTCAGTGAAGGTGTGCCCGTAGTCGGCGTCCCCGGGTGCAGGGAAGATCGCCTCCACCCGGTACATCCGGGACGGGTCCAACCCGGGAATGGTCACTCGTCCGGGCTGTTCGCTGAAGCCTGTCCGGGTCTTCACCACGGCGAACAGGGCAGAGGTGGCACCAACTGGCGTGCCGCCGTCGAGCCCTTCAGCGTCAGCCACCACGCCGTGCACCATCAGGGACTCGTCCGGCACATCGACCCGCACCATTCGGCCACTGTGGATGAGTCCACGGTGTTCCTTGTAGAGACCGATGAACCGCTTGAGCTCTTCGCGCTCCGCACCCGTGACGGAGCGGACGTCCCACTCCATGCCGAAGTGTCCAAACAACGCCGTGATGGCGCGGAACGAGAGGTCGTGCGTCCGCCCGGTGGTGTGCGACGTGGTGGGTCCAATGTGCCCACCCACCAGTTCCGGCGGGACCACCATTCCGGTCCATCGTTGGATGGTTTGCCGTTCCAAGGCGTCGTTGCAGTCTGAAGCCCAGATCCGGTCGGTCCGCTCCAGGATCCCAAGGTCCACGCGGGCGCCACCGGAAGAGCAGCTTTCGATCTCAACCCCTGGGTGGGCTGCATGGAGCGCATCGAACAGCCTGTACGCGGCAAGGGTTTGCTCGTGCACCGAAGCCCGGCCCGCATGCCCGTGCTCCAGAAGGTCCCGGTTCTGGTCCCACTTGAGGTAGGTGATGTTGTTCTCGCGCAGCAAGGTGTCCATACGGTCGTAAATGTACTGCCACGCATCCGGGTTCACGAGGTCGATCACATGCTGCTGCCGCCACCCCAGGGGCAGGCGTCCGCCGTCCTTATAGGAAGTTGCTGAGGGGCCCACGATCCATTCGGGATGAGCCCTGGCGACGTCGGAGTCCAGATTCACCATTTCCGGCTCAACCCACAGACCGAATTCCATGCCCCGGCCGGTCACGGCATCAATCAACGGCGTCAGTCCGCTTGGCCAGATGGTCTCGTCGACGTACCAGTCGCCCAACCCGGCGTTGTCGTCGCGGCGCCCGCGGAACCAGCCGTCGTCGAGCACGAAACGCTCAACCCCGAGGTCTGCAGCTGACTCGGCCAGCTCGATCAAGGTGTCCAGGTTGTGGTCGAAGTACACCGCTTCCCACGTGTTGAGGACTACTGGGCGGGCTTTCCCGGAAGCTGCACCCACATGGTGCGGCCGCGAACGGAACCAAGAGTAGAAAGCCTCGGAAATCCCGTCCAGTCCCCGGTCTGAGTACGCCGCAAACAGCGCGGGAGTTGTGTAACTTTCGCCGGGCTGCAGGACCACTTCTGCGGGTCCCAACAGCTCGGCGCCTCCCACCATGGTGCGGCCATCGGCAACGTTGTCCGCAAACTGCTCGTGGTTGCCGCTCCATGCCAGGTGCGTGGCCCACACTTTGCCGTGTCGGTTGCCGAAGCCGGCTGTTCCGGCCGCAAACAGGAGCGAGGAGTCGTGTCCGGTCCGTCCATGGCGGCCCGTGCGCACCCAGGTACCCTGTTGGATGGCCCTGCGCTGGGGGTGGCGCTCACGGCACCAGCGACCTGTCAGGTCCAGAAGTTCGACGGCGTCAGGCGCCACCGGGAGCATCGTCGCCAACTCATCCACCTGGAAAGGCGACGTGCCGTCGTTCGTAGCCGTGTGCCGCAGTTCGAGAAGTCCGCCCGTGTGCAAGGTGAGGTTGCTGGTCACCGTGATGCCGGCGTCGGGATCCGACTGGACAACCACCGCCGTGCTGCCGTCCGCCGTAGCGCTCGCAACCCGCAGGCGAACTGAGAAGTCGAAGCCGGGACCATCATCTGTGATGCGGTGCCCGCGAAGTCCCGGCCGTCCTTGCCACGACGACGACGCCTGGGGGAGGAGCCCCGCTGGGACGTTGGCATCGATGGACGAGGGCGGAATGGGCTCGCTGAGGATGGACAGGTCCGGCAAGGTATCGCCCAGGTCGGCTCCCCAGTGGATGATCTCAGCCTCTCCACGGTGGGTGGCGATCACCAGGCTGGTACCTGCGGAACGGAGATGGAGCGGGTGCATGTGTTGAGTCACTTTCACATCGGTGGGCTTTGTGGGCCTGTACGGGGTGTTGTGAGGCCCGCTCTGCGCGCTATTTCGATACGAAAACGCGCAGAGCGGGCCCCGCAACAGGAGAGTTGTTACTTCGCGAAGAGTGCGTTGACCTGTTCGTTGGCGGCTGTCAGCGAACTGGCCGGGGACTTCCCGGCGACTACCGCGTCTACTGCCGGCTTCATGATTCCAGCAACCTTGGAGGCGTTGTCCGTGATCGGGAGCATGAAGGTGGTCTTGTCCTTCACATGCTGGGTGAAGGCGCTGACGTCCACGTTCTTGGCCTTGAAGGCGTCTGCGGCCTTCTCCGAGGAGGTGGTGATGGCCGGGAACACGACGGCCTTGGAGGCCACGACGTCCTGGCAAGCGGTGGAGCCGAGGTATTCGACCCACTTGATGGCGGCGTCCTTCTTCTTGGTGCCGGCCCACACGGAATCGGCCAGGCCGTTGAACATGGAGGCGCGCTTGCCTTCAGGACCCTGCGGTGTGGGGGCGATGCCGACATCGATGCCCTTGTAGCCGGTGTACTGGCCGATCATCCAGGAACCATTGCTGTTGATGGCGGCCTTGCCTGCGCCGAAGCTGTCGGCGGCGTTGGCGCCAACGGTGGTTTCAAGCTTGGGCATGTAGCCCTTCACGGCGAGCGAGGCCCACCAGTCGATGGTGTCTTGGAGCTTCTTGTCGTCGTAGTTGAAGTGGGTGCCCCAGGGGTTCTTGTCTGTGGTGGTCCAGCCGGTGGTGGCAGACAGATAGCTCCACTGCGTCTGGCCGGCGTTCTCGGCGTCGGAGCCCGGCAGGCCCAATCCGTAGACGGCAACATTGTTCTTGTCGAAACCTGCTTCGTCGCCGCGTTTGCCGTTCTTGTCCACAGTGAGTCGGGCGATTGCCTTCTCGTATGTTCCGCCGTCCTGCGGGTTCCAGGTCAGGGAGCCCATCTGTTCAGGGGTAATGCCGGCGTCGGTGGCCATCTTCTGGTTGTAGAACAGTGCGACGGTGTCCCAGTCTTTGGGCAGGCCGTAGCGTTTGCCGTCCTGGCCCACCCAAAGGTCTGCGAGGCCTTCGTTGTACTGGGAAAGGTCCACGCTGTCCTGCGCGATGCTGTCGTCAAGGGCCACCAGTTGCTTGGTCTTGAGGAAGTCCGGGTACTTGGACAGGTGGTCCGTAAAGACGTCCGGTGCGGTGCCGGAGGCCATGCCGTTGGTGAGCTTGGACCAGTAGTCGTCCCAACCTGTCTGGGTGATCTTGACGGTGATGTCCGGGTTGGCCTTGGTGAAGTCAGTGGCGCACTGCTGGTAGGCAGGGAGCTGGTTGGCGTCCCAGAGCCAGTAGCTGATCTCGCCCTTGGAAGCGTCTCCTCCGGAGCTCCCTCCGGAGGAGCCTCCGGAACAGGCGGACAGTGCGAGGACAGCGGCTGCTGCGACGGCGACGGCGCCTAATGTCTTCTTGTTCATCATGGTTGGTCCTTTCAGGACGGGGTGGGGTGCGTGCCGGCACAGGCCGGTTTCCGCGGGGAGGGAGGTGGAGGAAGCTATTTGGTGCCGTTGAAGCCGATGGAGTTGACGATCCGTTTGCCGAAGATGGCGAAGAGGATCAGCACGGGCGTGGCGGACACGAGCGTTGCGGCCATGAGCCCGGACCAGTCCGGTGCTCCTTGCGGGGACTGGGATTTGAAGACTCCCAGTCCGACGGTGAGCACCCGGGATTCCTCGGAGGTGCCTACGAGCAGGGGCCAGAAGTATTCGTTCCACTGACCCATGAAGGTCAGCAGCGCCAAGGTCGCGATCGGGGCAGCGGCGTTGGGCATGATGATCTGGAAGAAGATCCGCCAGTGCTTGGCGCCGTCGAGCATTGCAGCTTCTTCGACTTCCCTGGACATGTTCAGGAAGAACTGGCGCATGAAGAAGATCGCGAACGGGGTCATGAAAAGGTAAGGCAGCACGAGTCCGAGCATGGAATTCAGCAGGCCCAGGTTCTTGATGAGCAGGAAATTGGGCAGGGCGGTGAAGATCGGCGGGACGAGCATGGTGGCCAGGAACAGGGAGAAGACCGCGTCGCGTCCTTTCCACCGCAGCCGGGAGAAAGCATAGGCGGCCATGGAGCTGAAGAACACCGCGCAGGCTGTAGTGATGCCGGAGAAGAGCAGCGAGTTCCAAAGGTACTGCCAGAAATTGATCGAAGCGCCCGAGCCGCCTTCTGCGATGGCTTCGGAGGCACTCTGGAGGCCGAAGACCCGCTTGAACGCGCCCAGGTTGAAATCGGCGGGCAGCAGGTTGGCGGAGTTCGCGGCGAGGGAGCCGTTGGAGGACAGGGCTGTGCGCAGCACCCAGTAGAAGGGCAGGATGCTCACGGCGATGGCCAGGGCGAGGAGGGTGAGGGCAATGGCGCGGCGCCAGTTGAAGGGACGACTGAGTGGGCGACGGCGGCCAGCGTTCTTGGGCAGGGCAGGAGGCGGGGTAAGAGTGGTCATGGCGTGTCCTTAGTCCAGGTCCGACTGGTTGCCGCGGAGGAATTTCATCTGGAGGAAAGCGACGATGGCGAGGATGAGGAAGAGGATGACAGCCAGGGCGGATCCGTAGCCGAAGTCCTGTTCGTTGAAGGCGCGCTGGTAGATGTAGAACTGCAGCACGCGGGTCGCGTTGACAGGTCCGCCGGCCGTGGTAACGGCAACGGTGTCAAAGACCTGGAAGGAACCGATTACGGTCACCACGAGGACCAGTACCAGGACCGGTCGCAGCAGCGGTAGGGTGATCCGCCAGAAAGTGCTCACGGCCTTGGAGCCGTCGATGCTGGCGGCCTCGTAGACGCTGTTCGGGATGGCCTGGAGCCCGGCGAAGATCAGGAGCGCTGTGTAGCCCATGTGCCGCCAAGTGTTGATGAGCGCCTGGGTGGGGATGGCCCATTGCTCACTGCCGAAGAAGGCCACTCGGGGCAGTCCGGTCCATTCGATGATCTGGTTGATGACGCCGATCTGGTAGTCAAGCATCCAGAACCACAGCAGGGCCGCGATGACGTTTGCCATCAAATAGGGCATCAGCAGCGCGCCGCGGATGAGGGTCGATTTTGCGACGCGGTGCATGAGGATTGCGAGGCCCAGGGCCAACGCCGTCTGAAGGACAATGTTGATCACCACGTATTCCGACGTGACGCCCAAGGCGTTCCAGAACAGCGGATCCTTGGCTATGCGTTCGTAGTTCCGTGCGCCAATCCATTCAGGGTCGCCCAGGATGCTGTACTCGGTGAAGCTGAGGTAGATGCCCCGGATGGTCGGGACGAGGTAGAAGAGGATCAATCCGATCATCGCCGGAGCGATGAAGAAGAGTGCGATCTTCAAATCGCCGATGCCGCGGAACCCATCGGATGGTTTACCCCGCTTCGGTGACTTACGCGGCGCCCTGGCAGAGAGCCCCGGTTCCGGTGGCTTGGTTAGCATGGTCATCGTCGACCCTTCCTAGCTGTGATGGGAATAACAACTGGATGCGAATCTACACGAGTAGATTTCAATAGTGCAAGAGTTCGCGCAAAATTTTGGTTCAAAATGTTCTTTTATGTTGTTTTCGTTGACTCGAGTAGATCCCTGGTGCGAGACTCGTCAGGACATCAGATAAGGACACATCGGAGGCTGCTTCTGCAGCCTCAGGGAAGGTAAACAATGACGTTTTCGATCGGTGTTGTGGGTGCCGGGCAGTTCGGCAGCCAATTCGCCCATTTGTTCAAGCTCCATCCCGGCGTCAGTGCGGTCTATGCAATCGACGAACTTCCCGAGCGGGCGACTGCCGCGCAGGAACGCTGGGGGCTGGATGGCGTGATGGGCAGCTTTGAGGAGCTGTTGACGTCCGACGTCGATGCTGTCGCCATCTTCACGCAGCGGTGGACGCACGGGCCGCTGGTCGAGCGGGCGCTGCGTGCCGGAAAACACGTTTATTCAGCCGTGCCGATGGCTATTTCTGAAGAGGAAATTGAACGGATCATCGAGGCCGTGCGTGAGACCAAGTTGGTCTACGCGATGGGCGAGACCAGCTACTACAACCCCGCAACGGTTTTCGCCCGGCAGCAACATGCGGCCGGCAAGTTTGGCCGGATTTTCTACACCGAAGGCGACTACGTCCACGACATGGATCTCGGTTTCTACGAGGCATACCAATACAGCGGCGGAGAACGCTGGAAGGAAACCGCCAGCTACCCGCCCATGCTCTATCCCACTCACGCGATCGGCGGCGTCCTCGGCGCAGTCCCCGGACATGCTGTCAGCGTCAGCTGCATCGGCGTGAAGGACCAGCGTGGCGATGGCGTCTTCGACAAGGATGTCAGCATGTTCGCCAACGACTTCTCGAACGCCACGGCGCTGTTTGAAATGAACGACGGCGGCGCGATGCGTACAAACGAGATGCGCCGCGTAGGGTACCCGTCGCATATTCGCGAGTCCCGCTTCCGTTTCTTTGGCACCGATGCCAGCTTTGAGCAACTGGCCACCACCACCGTGTGGCAGGACAAGTCCACTGTGGAAGACGTGTCCCAGCAGGTGGAAACCAAGCCGACCATGTCCTTGGATGATCCCTCCCTGGCGGACGTGGCCCCTGAGCTGCGGGATGCTTTCATCTCGGGGTTGGCTCCAGTCCATGACCAGTCCAGGCTTCCCCAGGAGTTCCTTGGAGCGCCCAACGGGCATGAAGGAAGCCACCAATTCCTGGTGGACGACTTCGTCACGGCCGTGAACAACCGTAGCCTTCCTCCGGTAAACGCCTGGGTGGCGGCCCGGTTTACGTTGCCGGGAATCGTCGCCCACGAGTCTGCGCTTCGTGGCGGGGAGCGCCTTCCCATCCACGACTTCGGTGATGCTCCCGTGGAGTAGCTAGCATTTACCTCATGACAACTTCGGCGGTACAAACCTCGCGCGGCCCGGTTACACGCAAAGACGTGGCCCGGTACGCCGGGGTGAGTACCGCCGTCGTGAGTTATGTGGTGAACGGTGGCCCCAAGAACGTTGCCCCGGCGACGGAAGCCAAGGTTCGCGACGCCATCCGTGTCCTCGGATACCGGCCCAACGCCGCCGCCCGGGCCCTGAAGCTGGGTTCCAGCGAGACCATTGGCGTGGTGGTTCCGGACAACACCAACCCGTTTTTCACGCAACTGGCCCACGCTGTGGAAGACGCCGCAGCGGAACTGGGCTTCGGCATGGTGCTCACCAACTCGGACGGAAGCCTGACGCGCGAACGCAAGAACATCCGCACGTTGGCAGCCCGCCAGGTGGACGGTGTATTCCTGGCCAGCTGTGTGTTCGATCCCGATGTCACGGAACTGGAGGCTTCGGAGATTCCGTCAGTGCTCCTGAACAATGCGGGGTCGCCCCCGGGACTTAGTAGCGTGGGTGTTGATCTCCAGGCTGGAGCGCGTGCTGCCGTGGAACATCTCATTGGTCACGGGCACACGAATATTGGCCTGGCAATCGGAACCAATACCGGCAACCAACTGGATGGGCGCGAGGTGGGCTGGCTGGCCACCTTGCGGGACGCCGGGCTGCCGGACGGGCCTATGCTGCACGGTCCCTTCAGTCGTCCGGGTGGCTACGAGGTAGGCAAACGCTTCCTCGCCATGGCCAACCGTCCCACCGCGATCTTCGCCAGCAATGACATGCAAGCCATCGGCATCCTCAGGGCCCTGCATGAGGCAGGCGTTCGTGTGCCCGAGGACCTTGCGCTGGTGTCCTTCGACGGCTCGCTGGACGCCGAATACTGCTGGCCCGCGCTGACTACTGTTGCCCAGCCCGTCAAAGCGATGGCCGAAGCCGCAGTGCAGGCATTGGTTGGCAAGGGCCGCGGGGATGAACTGCAACACCGGATCCTGCCCACCGAGCTGATCATCCGACAGTCCTGCGGCTGCAAATAGCCCCGGCGGCTGGCCGGGTTACGAGTCCATGCTGGCATAGCGCTCGGGGCGGGCCAGCACCTGGCCGATCTGCGCCGTGCCCGCGGCCACGGCCAGCCGGACCAGCAGGAAGCCGGCGGCGAACACCCCGCCGATGGTCAGGATCACCACGGGCTGGGTCAGCAGCGCGGCACCCGTGAGCGGCAGGACCAGGACGGCAGCTGCGGCAGCTGAAATGCCCGCCACCAGGAACAGCGGCGACATCACGGCTTTGACCCGCGCCGCCACCATGAGCTTCCGTGGCATCCCAACCCGGTCCAGTGCCACCAAGGTGGAAGCCCGGTCCAGCACTGCGGCGGCTTGGTTCACACCCGCGGAACACGCGACCATCAGGAACGAGCCCAGCAGGGTGATCATCACTCCGGTGTTGATGTCCCGGACCAGCAGCGTTGCTTCAGCGTCAGCGCCGGTGCCCATGGTGTCGGCCACAGCCATGCCGACACCCACGAATACCCCCACAAAACTGGTCATCGCGACGCCCCCGACTTGTCGCCACGATTCCTTGGGGCTCTCCAACACGGTCCGCGCCGCCAGCAGTTGCTCGGGTCGTTTGGCCCGCTTGAGCTGGGACGACGCCCTCAATCGCAGGATCCACGGTCCCATGAGGTTCAATGCCAGCAGCGCCAGCCCGAAGCAACCGCCCATCACGGCAATGATCACTACGAACGCACCGAAGCTGCTGAGCATCCCCATTGCCACCACTCCAACAACCACCACCACAGCCGCAATGAGTCCGCGAACCCAGTGCGCGCCGTCGGCCGTTTGCCGGGTCCGGACACCCAGCGGTGTCACCACAACTTTCCGGAGCCCCAATGCGGCGCTTGCCGCGGCAAGGACACAGACTGCCAGAACGCAGCCAAGGATGGACGGCACAGACAGCCACGCGTGGCTTCCGATTGCCTGGCCCCGGAACTGGATCAGCCCCAGGAACGGCGCCATGCAGGCATAAAGCCCCGCACCCGCCAACGCTCCCACGGCGGCGAGGACGGTGGACTCAATAACGGTCATCCAGACCACCGTCGCGCTGTTGGCGCCAAGTAACCGCAGGGAAGCCAGGCGGTCATCACGACGGCGGGCGGCGAGTCGGGCGGCCGAGGCACCGAGCGTCAACAACGGGATCACGAGCAAAACCATGGCGACGACGGCCAAGGCCTGGTAGGTGCCTGCGATGTCGTCGGACCAGGACCAGAAGACCTGTGAACCTCCGGCCACGGTGAGCAGCAGCGCAGTGACCGTCCCAAAGGCGAGGATGGGTAGCCCGGCATCGCGAAGGCCGGTTTCCCGGAAGCTGCTCCCGTTGCTTCGGGCGAGATACGGGGTGAGGCGCAGGGCCATGGAGAGACTAGACATTGAAGGCACCCTTGAAGTTGGCGGTGGCCGGCGCGGCCTGCGTTGCTTGTGCTGGGAAGTTGGGAGCCGGAACGGGACTGCCGCTATCTGACACGATCCTGCCGTCGCGCAGCTCCACAACGCGCTGGCAACGGGCAGCAACATTGGGATCGTGGGTGACCACGAGGAGCGTCCGGCCATTTGCAGCTACTGAGCGGAGGAGCACGTTCAGGACTTCGGCGGAGGTTGCCGAGTCCAAAGCGCCGGTGGGCTCGTCAGCGAAGACAACCCGGGCGCCCGTGACCTGGGCGCGGGCGATAGCCACACGCTGCACCTGTCCACCCGAAAGCTCGCCCAACCGGCGTTGTTCCATCCCGGCCAGCCCCAACGCGCCGAGCCATTCGGCGGCCCTCGCCTCTGAAGTATTGCGATCCGTGCCGTTGAGCATGAGCGCCAGCGCCACGTTTTCCAAGGCAGTGAGCTCCGGAAGCAGCATGCCTTGTTGGAAGACGAAGCCGAACTCCTCGCGCCTTAGCCGGGACAGCCCTGCATCTCCCAACGTGTCCAGCCGCAAAGGTGAGGACGGCGTGTTCAAGGTGATGGCACCGGCGTCGGGCCTCAAAATCCCGGCGAGGCAGTGCAAAAGGGTGGTCTTACCGGAACCTGAGGGTCCAATAATCGCTATGGACTCACCGCCGTTTGCGGTGAAGTCGACGTGGTCCAAAGCGATGCTGCCGGGGTAGTGCTTGGTGAGCTGCTGGGCGTGGAGGATGGCGTTCATATATCCAGCATCGCTGCGGCCCCTATGCTGGGGCGTCAGCCCCGCGGCTGAACTCTGCGGGCAGGCCTCCACCCGGGGTATGAGACCCAACTAATACGCAGATAACGTCGTTCTGAGCTCTCAAGCGACGTATCTGTCACCTAGCTGGATCAGGCCTCGGCAATCCGGAGTTTTGCGACGTTCTCTGCCAGTACGCGCCGGGCGTCTTCACCCAGCAGCGAGTCCGTGATCAGTTCATCGGCTTCTTCCAGTTGGGCGATCGAGGCAATGCCCACCACTCCCCACTTGCTGTGGTCGGCCAGGACAACGGTGCTCCGGGCGGACGCCATGAAGGCGCGGTTGGTCTCGGCCTCCAGCAGGTTGGGGGTAGTGAAACCGGCGTGGGCATCCATGCCGTGGACTCCCAGGAACAAGACGTCCAGGTGGAGCTGCTTCAGCGAAGAAGTCGCAATGGGGCCAACCAGCGCGTCCGACGGCGTTCGCTCGCCGCCGATCAGTATCACGGTGGACCCGAAGCGTGCGGGGCCGGACGAGGCGCCGTGGTGGAACAGGTCTGCGATGCGCACCGAGTTGGTGACCACGGTGATGCGCGGACCATTGACGAGTTCCTTCGCCAACGCCCACGTGGTGGTGCCGGCCCCGAGGCCGATTGCCATACCTTCCTGGACAAGGGATGCGGCTTCAACGGCGATGGCGTGTTTCTCCGCTGTCAGTTGCGTGGACTTGAGCTCGAATCCGGGCTCGTGGGTGCTCGCGTCGCCTGGAAGTTTGGCTCCGCCGTGGATGCGCTCCACGCGGCCGGCTTCCTCAAGGGCTTCGATGTCGCGGCGCACGGTCATGGGTGACACGCCCAGCAATTGCGCGAGGTCAGAGACCCGTACGACGCGTTCGCGCTGGACGGCATCGACGATGGCGGTGTGGCGTGCTGCCTGAAGCATCAGGGCCTTTCTGCGGAACCTCGTCAAACATGGGGCTGATTCTGGCTCCAGTCTAGGGCGGGAGGCTTCCAGAGCCCGGCAGGCCCAGTGCGGCGACGTCACGCCTGCGTCACCTAAGGCATCTAACGCACGACGGCGCCGCTCGCCTCAAGAGGTGAGCGGCGCCGTCGTGAACTACTTACTTACGGAGGGACTCCGCGATCTGGGTCATGATGCCGGGGTCTGCCAGGGTGGTGGCGTCTCCGGTGTCGCGGCCTTCTGCGATGTCCTTCAGGAGGCGGCGGACGATCTTGCCGGAACGGGTCTTGGGGAGTTCGGGAACGATCAGCAGTTGCTTGGGCTTGGCGATCGGGCCGATTTCCTTGCCCACATGGTTGCGCAGTTCCAGGACGGTTTCGTCACCGTTGTTCGCCGCGTCACCGCGGAGGATGACGAACGCGACCACTGCCTGCCCGGTGGTCTCGTCAGCGGCACCCACAACGGCGGCTTCGGCGACGGAGGGGTGCGAGACCAACGCGGACTCGATCTCGGTGGTGGAAAGGCGGTGCCCGGAGACGTTCATGACGTCGTCCACGCGGCCCAGGAGCCAGACGTCGCCGTCTTCGTCCTTCTTTGCGCCGTCGCCGGCGAAGTACATGGCCTCGAACCGGGACCAGTAGGTGTCCTTGAAACGCTCGGGATCGCCCCAGATGCCGCGCAGCATGGAGGGCCATGGTTCGCGGACCACCAGGTAGCCGCCTTCGCCGTTCGCCACGGATTGACCGTTTTCGTCCACGACGTCAATGGCGATGCCGGGCAGCGGGACCTGAGCCGAGCCGGGCTTCGTGGCGGTCACGCCGGGCAGCGGGGCGATCATCTGGGCGCCGGTTTCGGTCTGCCACCAGGTGTCCACGATCGGTGCCGGGTTGTCCTTCTTTTCGCCGTTCTTGCCGGCGTTGGCACCGATGACGTCGCGGTACCACATCCACGCTTCGGGGTTGATGGATTCGCCCACCGAGCCCAGGACACGGATGGAGGAGAGGTCGTACTTGTCCGGGATGTCCCGGCCCCACTTCATGAAGGTCCGGATCGCGGTAGGCGCGGTGTAGAGGATGGAAACTTTGTACTTCTCCACGATTTCCCACCAGCGGCCCTGATGAGGGGAGTCCGGCGTGCCTTCGTACATGACCTGCGTGGCACCGTTGATGAGCGGAGCGTAGGTGACGTAGGAGTGGCCGGTGACCCATCCGACGTCGGCGGTGCACCAGTACACGTCCGTTTCGGGATGGAGATCAAACACGGACTTGTGCGTGTATGCGGCCTGCGTGAGGTAGCCGCCGGTCGTGTGCAGGATGCCCTTGGGCTTGCCCGTGGTGCCGGAGGTGTAGAGGATGAAGAGCGGGTGTTCGGAGTCATGCCCGACGGCGGTGTGCTCGGTTGCTGCCTTATCTACGGTGTCGCTCCACCAGAGGTCGCGGCCCTCCACCCAGTTGACGTCCTCGCCGTTGCGCTTGACCACAACAACGTTCTGGACGGTGTGGCCCTCTTTGCTGAGGGCTTCGTCCACGGCCGGCTTCAGCGCGCTCGGCTTGCCGCGGCGGTAGGTGCCGTCGGCGGTAACCACCAGCTTGGCTTCCGCGTCCTCGATCCGGGAGCGGAGGGCGTCTGCGGAGAAGCCGCCAAACACCACGGAGTGCACGGCGCCGATCCTGGCGCAGGCAAGGAGCGTGATAACGGCCTCGGGGATCATGGGCAGGTAGACGGCCACGCGGTCACCCTTGGCCACGCCGAGTGACTCGAAGGCGTTGGCGGCCTTCTTGACCTCTTCGGTCAGTTCCGCGTACGTGTAGGTGCGGGTGTCGCCGGGCTCGCCTTCGAAGTAGATGGCAACGCGGTCGCCCAGGCCGTTCTCCACATGGCGGTCCAGCGCGTTGTAGGCCGCATTGACCTCGCCGCCGACGAACCACTTGGCGAACGGCGGGTTGGACCAATCAAGCGCCTCGGTGAAGTCCTTCTCCCAGGTCAAGAGCTCGCGGGCCTGCTTTGCCCAGAATGCGGGGCGGTCCGCCTCTGCTTCTTTGTAGGCATCGGCGTTTGTGACGGCATTCGCGGCGAACTCTGCCGACGGAGCAAACTTGCGGTTCTCGTGGAGGAGGTTTTCAAGCGCGTCAACGTGTGCGGCCGGACCGCCTTGGGCCGTTGCAGCTGCAGCGGTGGCCGTGGATCCGGTGGTGTCCTGGGACATGGTGAACCTCATCATTCATCGATCTTTGCTGCGCGGATCCTGCCGTGAGGTTCCCGCCCGGGCCGTCGTCGGCGTCGAGCGCGTCCCACAAGGATCCGCAGAGTGCTGTCCGGCATCAACACTATCGCTTCGGGAAGTCCTACGTGTGCGTCGTCACAAATGCGGCAGCGAGCGGTGCGGATTTAGCGACGAATGGCGCCTGGGGGTTACGGGGAACCGCTTACATGACGCACGACGGCGGACCTGGGCTGCCGCTCTCGACTCCGGAAGTGGTGGCTACTTTCCATAAGGAACCTTGGAGTTTGCTGTGGGCGAAGCTGGATGGCCGTTTTCAGCTAGAACCGTGTCAGTGGGGTGGCATAGGCTGAAGAAGTCTTGGGACGCACTTCTGGCGTGTCCGGTTCTCCGCGGAATCCCGCGGAGGTCGCCGGGCCGGACTGTCCAAGGCGCCGCCGTACGAAGGAGAAATAGATGAACCAGCTGAGCCCAGGCCCGCACGACTCAAAGCGGACGGGACCGGACACCACGGCTGGAACGGCCACCTCTGCAGGTGGCAACGCTGCTGACAAGAACGACGCTGCCACGTATGACGCCGTCGCCGGGCCGTTCACCATCCGGGACCTCACTGTTTTCGGCTCCACGCTCCTGATGTTCGTCGCGTCGCTTCTGCCGATGTTCGGGGCGCGCTACAACCTCTGGAATCTCGGAAACCTGTTCTTCCTGCTGCTGGGCATCATCCTGCCGCTGGTTGTGGTGGCGCTCTTCGTTGCCCGCAGGCTGCAGCCGGGAACAATCGTCCGTGTTGGCTCGCTGTCCGTTGACCAGTTCGCGTCCGTCACCGCCTCGTTCGCCTTCCCCTTGTTCTTCCTCACTATTGCCAACTCGTTTAATGGCAGCGTCCTGCTGGGATTGGTCGGTTCTGTAGGCCTGCTGGCTGCAACTGTCCTGGCTCCACACCTTCCGTGGCTTTCCGCCGATTTCAAGGGCCGCGCTGAGACGCCGGCGCACGTTGTTGCCCGCGAGGCAGCGGTCCCCAGCCGCAAGCCGGCTGCCCCCAAAGCGCCAAAGGCCCCTAAAGCGGCGAAGCCGGGCGAGACCACCGGTTCAACGCCGGGATTCCAGGGATCAACGCCCGGATACCAAGCACCGGTCGCCCATGTTTCAGGTACAGCTGCTGCAGCAGCCTCCACTGGTGCTCCAGGCGCGGGTGCTCCGAGCGCCGGTTCCGCCACAGGTGCGAGCCCCTTCGCTCCGCCGGCCAGCTACGGAACCACGCCGTCGCCTGCAACTGACACCCCCGCCGTCGTGCATGCGGCTGACGCCAAGCCCGACGACGGTACTGGCTCGGCACCCGCTGCCCCTGCC